>NZ_JYLI01000032.1 GCF_001439785.1 Pseudomonas poae
CGGGTCAGTTGGAAGGAATAAACAATCGAATAAAGGTCATCAAGCGGATGGCGTACGGTTACCGGGATAGCGAATTCTTTTTCATGAAGATCAAGAACGTCTTTCCCGGTAATCCGTGAAGAACCTTTTTATTGGCTGAACATCAGAATTGCGATTGCAGGTAGTTTTCCAGACCAATCAGTTTGATCAGGCCCAACTGCTTTTCGAGCCAGTAGGTGTGATCTTCTTCGGTGTCATTCAACTGCACACGCAGGATTTCCCGGGTGACGTAGTCGCTGTGCTGCTCGCACAGTTCGATGCCCTTGCAGAGCGCGGCACGCACCTTGTATTCAAGGCGCAAGTCGGCGGCGAGCATGTCAGGCACCGTGGTGCCCACATCCAGGTCGTCGGGACGCATGCGTGGCGTGCCTTCAAGCATCAGGATGCGGCGCATCAGCGCATCAGCGTGCTGTGCCTCTTCTTCCATTTCGTGATTGATACGCTCGTAGAGCTCGGTAAAGCCCCAGTCTTCGTACATGCGCGAGTGGATGAAATATTGGTCACGAGCTGCCAGTTCGCCCGTCAGCAACGTGTTGAGGTAATCGATTACGTCGGGGTGACCTTGCATCGCCCTACATCTCCCTGCTTGAAAGTCTGTAGTTTGAACCATGCTGACCTTTTGGTCACGGGACCAACGGCAGAAAAGTGAAGATTTCCTGAGAAAAGTGGCTGAAATAACGCAAAAACCGCCCAAATGAGGGCGGTTCTGCTTATCGTTTAGAGTCAGTTAAGCGATACACCCAGCGCGGTTGCGATTGCTTCTCCATAAGCAGGATCTGCCTTGTAGAAATGCTGCAACTGGCGCTGAACCACATCACTGGAAACCCCGGTCATTGCACCGGCGATATTGCTGATAAGCAGTGCTTTTTGGGCATCGTCCATCAGGCGGAACAATGCACCGGCGTGGCTGTAGTAATCGGTGTCTTCGCGGTGATCATGGCGATCAGCCGTCCCGTTCAGGGCCAAAGCGGGCTCAGCGTAGTTCGGCGCTTGCTTGGGCGCATCAGCGTAGCTGTTGGGCTCGTAGTTCGGTGTCGCACCGCCGTTGCTGCCAAAAGCCATGGAGCCATCACGCTGGTAGCTGTTTACCTGGTTACGTGGAGCATTAACCGGCAACTGCTGGTGATTGGTACCGACACGGTAGCGGTGAGCATCTGCATACGCGAAGACGCGACCTTGCAGCATACGGTCCGGCGAGAGGCCCACACCTGGCACCATGTTGCTTGGACCAAAGGCGGCCTGTTCCACTTCAGCGAAGTAGTTCTGGGGGTTGCGGTTGAGTTCCAGCTCGCCAACTTCAATCAGCGGGAATTCCTGTTGCGACCAGGTTTTGGTCACGTCGAACGGGTTCTCGTAGTGAGCATTGGCCTGGGCCTCTGTCATGATCTGGATGCAAACGCGCCATTTGGGGAAATCACCGCGCTCAATCGCGCCAAACAGATCGCGCTGAGCGTAGTCAGGGTCGGTGCCCGCCAAACGAGCAGCTTCAGCTGGCGCCAGGTTCTTGATGCCCTGTTTGGTTTTGTAATGCCACTTGACCCAGTGACGCTCGCCCCGGGCGTTGATCAGGCTGTAGGTGTGGCTGCCGAAGCCGTGCATGTGACGGTAGCCGTCCGGGATGCCACGGTCAGAAAACAGGATGGTGACCTGATGCAGCGCCTCGGGGGAGTGCGACCAAAAATCCCACATCATCTGCGCGCTTTTCAGGTTGCTCTGCGGCAGACGTTTTTGAGTGTGGATGAAATCCGGGAATTTCAGAGGATCGCGGATGAAAAACACGGGGGTGTTGTTGCCAACAATGTCCCAGTTGCCTTCCTCAGTGTAGAACTTCAACGCAAAACCGCGCGGATCGCGCTCGGTATCCGCCGAACCACGCTCGCCGCCTACGGTAGAGAATCGCAGGAACGTAGGTGTTTGCTTACCGACAGATTCGAACAGCTTGGCGCTGGTGTATTGAGTGATGTCGCGGGTGACGGTAAACGTGCCGTATGCACCCGAACCCTTGGCATGGACACGACGCTCGGGGATATTCTCGCGGTTGAAGTGAGCGAGCTTCTCGATCAGGTGAAAATCGTCGAGCAGCAACGGGCCACGTGGGCCTGCCGAGCGGGAATTCTGGTTATCTGCGACAGGCGCGCCGCTGGCGGTAGTAAGGATTTTGTTCTGGCTCATGCTCAGTCTTCCTCAGGTCAGTCATGGAACTGCCGGCTAATCGGCTTGGAGCGAGTATCGGCCATCGAGATGACACCATCAAATTTATTAAATTATGGGCTTCGATAGAGAATAACTAACTAACACAGGACAAATGAATATTGCTTGTAAGCGAGGCAGCATGAGCAGCTTAGACAGATTATTTATGCCCACAAAAAACCGGGCACTAGGCCCGGTTTTTTGATACAGCTTGTCGTCTTACTCGGCGCTTACAGCTTCGCCGGCAGTAGCACGATCAACCAACTCGACGTACGCCATAGGCGCGTTGTCGCCAGCGCGGAAGCCGCACTTGAGGATGCGCAGGTAGCCACCCTCACGGGTAGCGTAACGCTTGCCCAGGTCGTTGAAGAGCTTACCAACGATAGCTTTCGAACGAGTACGGTCGAAAGCCAAGCGGCGGTTAGCCAGGCTGTCTGTCTTGGCCAAAGTGATCAGCGGCTCAGCAACGCGACGCAGTTCTTTAGCTTTCGGCAGTGTAGTTTTGATCAGCTCGTGCTCGAACAGCGACACCGCCATGTTTTGAAACATGGCCTTGCGGTGCGAGCTGGTACGGCTCAGGTGACGACCACTTTTACGATGACGCATGGTTCATTCCTTACCAAACTCACGTTCGGTGATTACGACGATCAGGCAGTCGCCTTGTCGTCCTTCTTAAGACTTGCAGGCGGCCAGTTGTCGAGGCGCATGCCGAGGGACAGACCGCGGGAGGCCAGAACGTCCTTGATTTCAGTCAAGGATTTCTTGCCCAGGTTCGGAGTCTTCAACAGTTCTACTTCGGTACGCTGAATCAGGTCGCCGATGTAGTAAATGTTTTCCGCCTTAAGGCAGTTAGCCGAACGTACAGTCAGTTCCAGATCGTCAACCGGGCGAAGCAGGATCGGATCGATCTCGTCTTCCTGCTCGATTACCACTGGTTCGCTGTCACCTTTGAGGTCGACGAACGCAGCCAACTGCTGTTGCAGAATGGTTGCAGCGCGGCGGATAGCCTCTTCAGGATCCAGAGTACCGTTGGTTTCCAGATCAATAACCAGCTTGTCCAGGTTAGTACGCTGCTCGACACGGGCGTTTTCCACCACGTATGCGATACGGCGAACCGGGCTGAACGAAGAGTCAAGCTGCAAGCGACCAATGCTGCGGCTTTCGTCTTCATCGCTCTGACGCGAGTCGGCCGGTTCATAACCACGACCACGAGCTACAGTGAGCTTCATGTTCAGGGCGCCGTTAGACGCCAGGTTAGCGATTACGTGATCGGGGTTAACGATCTCGACATCATGATCCAGCTGAATATCGGCAGCGGTAACCACCCCCGAACCCTTCTTCGACAAGGTCAGCGTAACTTCGTCACGGCCGTGCAGCTTGATAGCCAGACCTTTAAGGTTCAACAGGATTTCAATTACGTCTTCCTGTACACCTTCGATGGCGCTGTACTCGTGGAGCACACCGTCAATCTCGGCCTCGACTACTGCACAGCCGGGCATTGAGGACAACAGGATGCGGCGCAGCGCGTTGCCCAGGGTGTGGCCAAAACCACGCTCGAGAGGCTCGAGAGTGATCTTGGCGCGGGTTGGACTGACAACCTGCACATCAATGTGGCGGGGTGTCAGGAACTCATTTACCGAAATCTGCATGGATGCACCTATTTTCTAGCCCTTACTTGGAGTAGAGCTCGACAATCAGGCTTTCGTTGATGTCGGCGGACAGATCACTGCGAGCAGGAACGTTCTTGAAAACGCCCGACTTCTTCTCAGTGTCTACTTCTACCCATTCTACGCGGCCACGTTGGGCACACAGATCGAGAGCTTGGACAATGCGAAGTTGGTTTTTTGCTTTCTCGCGAATCGCGACAACGTCACCAGCACGAACCTGGTAAGACGGTACGTTAACGGTTTGGCCGTTTACGCTGACGGATTTGTGCGATACCAGCTGACGGGATTCGGCACGAGTCGAACCAAAGCCCATACGGTATACAACGTTGTCCAGACGGCATTCGAGCAGTTGCAGCAGGTTTTCACCGGTTGCACCTTTCTTGCCAGCAGCTTCTTTGTAGTAGCCGCTGAACTGACGCTCGAGAACGCCGTAGATACGACGGACCTTCTGCTTTTCACGCAGTTGGGTGCCGTAATCGGACTGGCGACCGCGGCGTTGGCCGTGGATACCAGGTGCTGCTTCAATGTTGCACTTCGATTCGATCGCGCGCACGCCGCTCTTCAGAAAGAGATCGGTGCCTTCACGACGAGCGAGTTTGCATTTTGGACCAATGTAACGAGCCATTCTTTACAATCTCCTGGATTACACGCGGCGCTTCTTCGGCGGACGGCACCCGTTGTGCGGGATTGGCGTCACGTCGGTGATGCTGGCGATCTTATAGCCACAGCCGTTCAAAGCACGGACAGCAGACTCACGACCTGGACCTGGACCTTTGACGTTAACGTCGAGGTTTTTCAGGCCGTATTCCAGCGCAGCTTGACCAGCACGTTCAGCAGCTACTTGAGCAGCAAACGGAGTGGACTTGCGGGAACCGCGGAAACCCGAACCACCGGAGGTAGCCCAAGAAAGCGCGTTACCTTGACGGTCGGTGATGGTCACGATGGTATTGTTAAAAGATGCATGGATGTGGGCGATGCCATCAACCACTGTCTTTTTAACTTTTTTACGAGGACGAGCAGCAGGTTTTGCCATGATAATTTTCCTGTCGATTCGCGTGGGCGATTACTTGCGGATCGGCTTACGCGGACCTTTACGGGTACGCGCGTTAGTCTTGGTACGCTGACCGCGCACTGGAAGACCACGACGATGACGCAGACCACGGTAGCAACCGAGGTCCATCAAACGCTTGATTTTCATGTTGATTTCGCGACGCAGGTCACCTTCAGTGGTGAACTTCGCCACTTCGCCACGCAACAGCTCAATCTGCTCGTCGCTCAGATCCTTGATCTTTGCGGCTGGGTTTACCCCAGTATCTGCGCAAATTTTCTGCGCAGTAGTGCGACCAACACCATAGATGTAGGTCAGCGAGATAACAGTGTGCTTGTTATCTGGAATGTTAACGCCTGCAATACGGGCCATTCAGTGGGACTCCAATTGACAGCTACCTACGCCCCGGAAGCCAAGAAATAGGGCGCGAGATAATATCGCTGTAATAACAAATAATCAACCCGGCAGCGCACTAGCTGCCGGGCTTCAAGCGGATCACACTCAGCCTTGGCGCTGTTTGTGACGCGGTTCCGCGCTGCAAATTACTCGAACAACACCTTCGCGGCGAATAATCTTGCAGTTACGGCACAGCTTTTTCACCGATGCACGAACTTTCATCACCAACTCCTCGAACCTTATGGGGTACTCAGCGCAACATGCCGCTGCCGTAGCCCTTCAGGTTGGCTTTCTTCATCAGGGATTCGTACTGGTGCGAAACGAGGTGCGATTGTACTTGGGACATGAAGTCCATCACAACCACGACCACGATCAGCAACGAGGTCCCGCCAAGGTAGAACGGAACGTTTGCTGCAACCACCAGGAACTGGGGCAACAGGCACACGGCCGTCATATATAGAGCACCGAACAGGGTCAAGCGAGTCAAAACGCCATCAATGTAGCGTGCAGACTGCTCACCTGGACGGATGCCCGGAATAAAGGCACCGGACTTCTTCAGGTTTTCCGCTACGTCTTTCGGATTGAACATCAACGCCGTATAGAAGAAGCAGAAGAAAATAATCCCTGCACTAAACAGCAGAATATTCAACGGCTGACCAGGAGCGATCGACTGAGAGAGGTCCTGCAGCCAGCCCATATTTTCAGACTGACCAAACCAGGTACCCAACGAAGCCGGAAACAGCAAAATGCTGCTCGCGAAGATTGCCGGAATAACACCGGCCATATTCACTTTCAGCGGCAAGTGGCTGGTCTGCGCAGCAAAGACCTTACGGCCCTGCTGACGCTTGGCGTAGTGAACAGCGATACGACGCTGGCCACGCTCAATGAACACCACAAAACCGATAATCGCTACTGCCAGCAAACCGATGGCAACCAGGGCGAAGATATTGATATCACCCTGACGTGCAGACTCGAAAGACTGCCCGATTGCTCTCGGAAGACCGGCAACGATACCTGCGAAAATCAACATCGAGATACCGTTACCAACACCACGCTCAGTAATCTGCTCACCCAGCCACATCATGAACATCGCACCAGCCACAAATGTGGATACCGCGACGAAATGGAAGCCAAAGTCACCAGTGAACGCAACGCCCTGCCCCGCCAGGCCAACGGACATGCCGATAGCTTGAACGAGGGCGAGGACGACAGTGCCGTAGCGGGTGTACTGGCTAATCTTGCGACGACCAGCTTCACCTTCCTTCTTCAACTGCTCCAGCTGCGGGCTCACGGCGGTCATCAGCTGCATGATGATCGATGCCGAAATATACGGCATGATCCCCAGTGCAAAGATGCTCATCCGCTCCAGCGCGCCGCCGGAAAACATGTTGAACAAGCTAAGAATGGTCCCCTCATTCTGTCGAAACAGGTCTGCGAGTCGGTCCGGGTTGATACCTGGAACCGGGATGTGTGCGCCTATTCGGTAGACGATAATCGCCAGGAACAGAAAACGCAGACGAGCCCAAAGTTCAGACATACCGCCTTTGCCGAGCGCTGAGAGAGCACCTTGCTTAGCCATTTATTCCTCGAACTTGCCGCCAGCTGCTTCGATAGCCGAACGCGCACCTTTGGTGGCGCCGATTCCCTTGCCGATAGTGACAGCGCGAGTCACTTCACCGGACAGCATGATTTTCACACGCTGGACGTTGACGTTGATCACGTTGGCATCTTTCAGGGTCTGCACAGTAACGATGTCGCCTTCCACTTTAGCCAGCTCGGACAAACGCACTTCTGCGCGATCCATGGCTTTCAGAGAAACGAAACCGAACTTGGGCAGGCGACGATGCAGCGGCTGTTGACCGCCTTCAAAGCCTGGAGCAATGGTGCCACCGGAGCGGGAGGTTTGACCTTTGTGGCCACGGCCACCAGTCTTACCCAAACCGCTACCGATACCACGGCCCGGACGATGCTTTTCGCGACGGGAACCCGGCGCTGGACTCAGATCATTGAGTTTCATCGATTAACCCTCTACACGCAGCATGTAGTAAGCCTTGTTGATCATCCCGCGATTCTCGGGAGTATCCTGGACTTCTACAGTGTGACCGATGCGACGCAGACCCAAACCTTTAACACACAGTTTGTGGTTAGGAATGCGGCCGGTCATGCTTTTGATCAGCGTTACTTTAACGGTAGCCATGATCAGAAGATCTCCTTGACAGTCAAGCCACGCTTGGCGGCAATGGACTCAGGAGATTGCATGGCTTTCAGACCCTTGAAAGTGGCGTGAACCACGTTTACAGGGTTAGTCGAGCCGTAGCACTTGGCCAGAACGTTCTGAACGCCAGCAACTTCGAGGACAGCACGCATAGCGCCGCCAGCGATGATACCGGTACCTTCAGAGGCAGGCTGCATGTACACCTTTGAAGCGCCATGGGCGGACTTCATTGCGTACTGCAGCGTGGTGCCGTTCAGATCAACTTGGATCATGTTGCGACGAGCAGCTTCCATTGCCTTCTGGATCGCAGCAGGCACTTCACGTGACTTGCCACGGCCGAAGCCAACACGCCCTTTACCATCACCCACCACGGTCAACGCGGTGAAAGTGAAGATACGGCCGCCTTTAACGGTTTTGGCTACGCGGTTAACTTGAACCAGCTTCTCAATGTAGCCTTCGTCGCGCTTTTGGTCGTTATTTGACATAACTTAGAACTCCAGCCCAGCTTCACGAGCAGCATCAGCCAGCGCTTTAACGCGGCCGTGGTACTTGAAGCCAGAGCGGTCGAAAGCCACTTGCGAGACGCCAGCGGCCTTAGCACGCGTAGCGACCAGCTGGCCAACCTTTGTGGCCGCGTCGATGTTGCCGGTGGCACCATCACGCAGTTCTTTATCCAAAGTCGAGGCGCTTGCCAGGACCTGGTTGCCGTCGGCCGAGATGACCTGGGCGTAGATGTGCTGCGACGAGCGATACACGCAGAGACGCACGACTTCGAGTTCGTGCATTTTCAGGCGTGCTTTGCGAGCGCGACGCAGTCGAGTAACTTTTTTGTCGGTCATTTGCTATGCCCTACTTCTTCTTGGCTTCTTTACGACGGACGACTTCGTCCGCGTAGCGCACACCTTTGCCTTTGTACGGCTCTGGTGGACGGAAGTCGCGGATCTCAGCGGCCACCTGACCTACCAGCTGCTTATCGATGCCCTTGATCAGGATATCGGTTTGGCTAGGGGTCTCAGCGGTGATGCCTTCCGGCAGTTCGTAATCCACTGGGTGCGAGAAGCCAAGGGCCAGGTTCAAAACCGTGCCTTTTGCTTGCGCTTTGTAACCAACACCGACCAGCTGGAGCTTACGCTCGAAGCCTTGGCTTACGCCTTGGACCATGTTATTTACCAACGCACGCGTGGTACCGGCCATTGCGCGAGTTTGTTGATCGCCATTGCGAGCGGCGAAACGCAGCTCACCAGCTTCTTCAACGATCTCAACGGACGAATGGATATTCAGTTCAAGAGTGCCCTTGGCACCCTTCACCGAAAGCTGTTGGCCTGCGAATTTGACTTCGACACCGGCTGGCAGCTTAACGGGGTTCTTAGCGACGCGAGACATGCTTATCCCCCCTTAGAACACAGTGCAAAGAACTTCGCCGCCGACACCGGCAGCGCGCGCAGCACGATCCGTCATCACACCTTTGTTGGTGGAGACGATAGACACGCCCAGACCGCCACGAACTTTCGGCAGATCTTCAGCGGACTTGTACTGACGCAGGCCTGGACGGCTAACGCGCTTCACTTCTTCGATGACCGAACGGCCTTCGAAGTACTTCAGCTCGATGGACAGCAGTGGCTTGATTTCGCTGCTGATCTGATAACCCGCAATGTAGCCTTCGTCTTTCAGGACTTTGGCAACAGCTACCTTCAACTTGGAAGACGGCATGCTTACGACGGACTTTTCAGCCATCTGGGCATTACGGATACGAGTTAGCATGTCCGCTAACGGGTCCTGCATACTCATGGGCTAGACGCTCCTAATACAAAAAAATTAGCCTTGCGGCTACATATGTCGCCGAGAATCTCCGGCCATAAAAAACACGGGCTCAGGCGAGCCGCGTATTTTAGACACACTCCGGAAATGAAACAAGCCCCAAAAGGGGCTTGTTCCAGATTCAAGGTCACCGGCGGTCAGTATCTTGCGATAAAGGCCGCCCGGACGCTGAACGTACTTACCAGCTGGCTTTAACCAGACCTGGTACGTCACCACGCATTGCCGCTTCACGCAGTTTGTTACGGCCGAGGCCGAACTTGCGGTAAACGCCGTGTGGACGACCAGTCAGGCGGCAGCGGTTACGCATGCGCGAAGCGCTTGCGTCACGTGGCTGCTTCTGCAGAGCAACTGTCGCTTCCCAACGTGCTTCTGGACTTGCGTTCAGATCAACGATGATTGCTTTCAGTGCTGCACGCTTCTTGGCGTACTTGGCAACCGTGAGCTGACGCTTCAGCTCGCGGTTTTTCATGCTCATCTTGGCCATGGTCCTACTCCAATCAGTTGCGGAACGGGAATTTGAAAGCACGCAACAGGGCGCGACCTTCATCATCGTTCTTGGCAGTGGTGGTCAGGGTGATGTCCAGACCGCGGAGAGCATCGATCTTGTCGTAGTCGATTTCCGGGAAGATGATCTGCTCTTTCACGCCCATGCTGTAGTTACCACGACCATCGAAGGACTTGGCATTCAGGCCGCGGAAGTCGCGAACCCGAGGCAGGGAGATCGACAGCAGACGATCCAGGAATTCATACATACGCTCACGGCGCAGAGTCACTTTGACACCGATCGGCCAACCTTCACGGACTTTAAAGCCAGCGATGGATTTCCGAGCGTAAGTCACAACGACCTTTTGACCGGTGATCTTTTCCAGGTCAGCAACAGCGTGCTCGATGACTTTTTTGTCACCGACCGCTTCGCCCAGACCCATGTTCAGGGTGATTTTGGTAACGCGTGGAACTTCCATCACGTTCGAAAGCTTAAGTTCTTCCTTAAGTTTCGGTGCGATTTCTTTCCAGTAAATCTCTTTTAGTCGTGCCATGGTCTTCTACCTAGCAGTGTTCAAGCATCAACCGCTTTTTGGGTCGACTTGAAGACACGAATTTTCTTGCCGTCTTCTACTTTGAAACCAACGCGATCAGCCTTGTTGGTTTCGCCGTTGAAAATGGCGACGTTAGAAGCGTCCAGTGGAGCTTCTTTTTCGACGATACCGCCTTGCACGCCCGACATCGGGTTTGGCTTGGTATGACGCTTGACCAGGTTCAGACCACCGATAACCAGACGGTTATTAGCGAGAACCTTGAGCACCTTACCGCGCTTACCTTTGTCTTTGCCGGCGATCACGATGATCTCGTCGTCACGACGAATCTTTTGCATGTCGGATCTCCTTACAGCACTTCTGGGGCGAGCGAGACGATCTTCATGAACTTCTCAGTACGAAGTTCACGGGTCACTGGCCCAAAGATACGGGTGCCGATCGGCTCTTGCTTGTTGTTCAGAAGAACAGCAGCGTTGCCATCAAAGCGGATAATGGAGCCATCAGCACGACGTACGCCGTGACGAGTGCGGACTACAACAGCAGTCATCACTTGGCCTTTTTTCACTTTACCGCGAGGAATTGCTTCCTTGACGGTAACTTTGATGATGTCACCGATACCAGCGTAACGACGATGGGAGCCACCCAGCACCTTGATGCACATAACGCGGCGAGCGCCGCTGTTATCGGCCACATCGAGCATGGATTGAGTCTGAATCATATAATTTCTCCGACCCCTAGTCCTTAGACTTCCACAGCGCGTTCGAGAACATCAACCAGCGCCCAAGACTTGGTCTTGGCCAGCGGACGAGTTTCACGAATAGTGACTTTGTCGCCGATGTGGCACTGATTGGTTTCGTCGTGCGCGTGCAGCTTAGTCGAACGCTTAACATATTTACCGTAGATCGGGTGCTTAACGCGACGCTCGATCAAAACGGTGATGGTTTTGTCCATCTTGTCGCTGACAACACGGCCAGTCAGCGTACGGACAGTCTTTTCGGCTTCAGCCATGATCACTTACCTGCCTGCTGGTTGAGCACAGTCTTCACGCGAGCGATGTCACGCTTAACTTGCGAGAGCAGATGAGACTGCCCCAACTGGCCAGTTGCTTTCTGCATACGCAGATTGAACTGGTCGCGCAGCAGGCCGAGCAGTTGCTCGTTCAGCTGCTGTGCGGATTTTTCACGAAGTTCATTCGCTTTCATCACATCACCGTCCGTTTAACAAAGGCGGTGGCGAGCGGCAGCTTTGCAGCAGCCAGGGCAAAAGCCTCACGCGCCAGCTCTTCAGTTACACCCTCGATTTCATACAGGACTTTGCCTGGCTGAATCTGGGCTACCCAGTATTCCACGTTACCCTTACCTTTACCCATCCGAACCTCGAGAGGTTTTTTGGAGATCGGCTTGTCCGGGAATACACGGATCCAGATCTTGCCGCCACGCTTAACGTGACGGGTCAGAGCACGACGCGCTGACTCGATCTGACGAGCGGTGAGACGACCACGAGCTACAGACTTCAGCGCGAACTCGCCGAAGCTGACTTTGCTACCGCGCTGAGCCAGACCACGGTTGTGGCCTGTCATCTGCTTGCGGAACTTCGTACGCTTTGGTTGCAACATTTGGCGTACCCCTTACTTAGCAGCTTTTTTACGAGGCGCTGGTGCTTGTGGTTTCAGTTCTTCTTGGCGACCACCAATTACTTCGCCTTTGAAGATCCAAACCTTTACACCGATCACACCGTAAGTGGTGTGAGCTTCGTAGTTGGCATAGTCGATGTCGGCACGCAGGGTGTGCAATGGCACACGACCTTCGCGATACCATTCAGTACGTGCGATTTCAGCACCGCCGAGACGACCGCTCACTTGGATTTTGATGCCTTTGGCACCAATGCGCATGGCGTTCTGTACAGCGCGCTTCATAGCGCGACGGAACATTACGCGACGCTCCAGCTGCTGAGCTACGCTCTGCGCAACCAGCATACCGTCGAGCTCCGGCTTGCGGATCTCTTCGATATTGATGTGCACAGGCACACCCATTTGCTTGGTCAGGTCCTGACGCAGTTTCTCAACATCTTCACCTTTCTTCCCGATAACGATACCTGGACGAGCGGTGTGGATGGTGATACGTGCGGTTTGCGCCGGGCGATGGATATCGATACGGCTTACGGACGCGCTTTTTAGTTTGTCTTGGAGATACTCACGCACCTTCAGATCAGCGAACAAATAGTCCGCATAAGTCCGGCCGTCTGCATACCAGACGGAGGTGTGTTCCTTGACGATTCCCAGGCGAATGCCAATGGGATGTACTTTCTGACCCATCTCTTCGACTCCGTTACTTGTCAGCAACCTTGACAGTGATATGGCAAGACCGCTTGACGATGCGATCAGCACGGCCTTTGGCACGTGGCATGATGCGCTTCAGCGAACGCCCTTCGTTGACGAAAACGGTGCTGACCTTCAGGTCATCAACGTCTGCGCCTTCGTTATGCTCGGCGTTGGCTACGGCCGACTCCAGCACTTTCTTCATGATCTCGGCGGCTTTCTTACTGCTGAAAGCCAACAGGTTGAGCGCTTCGCCCACCTTCTTCCCGCGGATCTGGTCGGCGACCAAGCGGGCTTTCTGGGCAGAGATTCGAGCGCCCGACAACTTAGCGGCTACTTCCATTTCCTAACCCCTTAACGCTTGGCTTTCTTGTCTGCCACGTGCCCACGATAAGTGCGGGTACCGGCAAACTCGCCTAGTTTGTGGCCGACCATGTCTTCGTTCACGAGAACTGGGACGTGCAAGCGACCGTTGTGTACAGCGATGGTCAGACCGACCATTTGTGGCAGGATCATCGAACGACGCGACCAGGTTTTCACCGGCTTGCGATCATTCTTTTCCGCCGCCACTTCGATCTTCTTCAGTAGGTGAAGATCAATAAAAGGACCTTTTTTCAGAGAACGTGGCACTGTCGTATCCCTCTATTTACTTGCGACGACGGACGATCATTTTGTCGGTACGCTTATTACCACGAGTCTTCGCGCCCTTAGTCGGGAAGCCCCATGGCGATACCGGATGACGACCACCAGAGGTACGACCTTCACCACCACCGTGTGGGTGGTCAACCGGGTTCATGGCAACACCACGAACGGTTGGGCGAACGCCACGCCAGCGTTTGGCACCGGCTTTACCCAACGAACGCAGGCTGTGCTCGGAGTTCGAGACTTCACCCAGGGTCGCACGGCATTCAGCCAATACTTTACGCATCTCACCAGAACGCAGACGCAGGGTCACGTAGACACCTTCACGAGCGATCAGCTGAGCCGAAGCACCAGCGGAACGAGCGATTTGCGCGCCTTTACCTGGCTTCAATTCGATGCCGTGTACGGTGCTACCAACTGGAATGTTACGCAGTTGCAGAGCGTTGCCCGGCTTGATCGGCGCCAAAGCACCTGCGATCAGCTGGTCGCCAGCACTCACGCCTTTGGGCGCGATGATGTAGCGACGCTCGCCATCTGCGTACAGCAGCAGAGCGATGTGAGCAGTACGGTTTGGATCGTATTCAATGCGCTCGACAGTGGCAGAGATGCCATCTTTGTCATTGCGACGGAAATCGACCATACGATAATGCTGCTTATGGCCACCACCGATGTGACGAGTGGTAATACGACCATTGTTGTTACGACCACCAGACTTCGATTTTTTCTCGAGCAGCGGTGCGTGAGGAGCGCCTTTATGCAGCTCCTGGTTGACCACCTTGACCACAAAACGGCGGCCAGGGGAAGTCGGTTTGCATTTAACGATTGCCATGATGCACCCCTTCCTTACTCAGCACTGCTGCTGAAATCGAGATCTTGGCCTGGCTGAAGGGAGATAACTGCCTTCTTCCAGTCATTACGCTTGCCCAGACCGCGAGCAGTGCGCTTGCTCTTACCCAGAACATTCAGGGTAGTAACACGCTCTACTTTCACGCTGAACAGGCTTTCGACGGCCTTCTTGATTTCCAGCTTGGTTGCGTCAGTTGCAACCTTGAAAACGAACTGGCCTTTCTTGTCAGCCAGAACCGTAGCCTTTTCGGAAACGTGCGGGCCAAGCAGAACTTTAAATACGCGTTCCTGGTTCATCCCAGCAGCTCCTCGAATTTCTTCACGGCCGACACGGTGATCAACACCTTGTCGTATGCGATCAGACTAACTGGATCGGAACCTTGCACGTCACGTACATCAACGTGTGGCAGGTTGCGAGCAGCCAGGTACAGGTTCTGATCAACAGCTTCAGACACGATCAAAACGTCGGTCAGGCTCATGTTGTTCAGTTTGCCCAGCAGATCTTTGGTTTTTGGACTTTCAACAGCGAAGTCCTGAACCACGACCAGACGATCAGTACGCACGAGTTCAGCAAGGATGGAGCGCAGAGCTGCGCGGTACATCTTCTTGTTGAGCTTCTGAGAGTGATCCTGTGGGCGCGCTGCGAAAGTGGTACCGCCGCCACGCCAGATTGGGCTACGGATAGTACCGGCACGAGCACGGCCAGTGCCTTTCTGACGCCAAGGGCGCTTACCGCCACCACGTACGTCGGAACGGGTCTTTTGCTGCTTGCTACCTTGACGGCCGCCGGCCATGTAGGCCACGACTGCTTGGTGAACGAGCGTCTCGTTGAATTCGCCGCCAAATGTCAGTTCGGAAACTTCGATCGCTTGAGCGTCATTTACATTTAATTGCATGTCAGCTTCCCCTTAACCGCGAGCCTTGGCCGCTGGACGTACAACCAGGTTGCCGCCAGTAGCGCCAGGAACAGCACCCTTGACCAACAACAGATTGCGTTCAGCGTCGACGCGCACTACTTCGAGGGACTGCACGGTCACGCGCTCAGCGCCCATATGACCGGACATTTTTTTGCCCTTGAATACACGACCAGGAGTCTGGCACTGGCCAATAGAGCCCGGGACGCGGTGGGAAACGGAGTTACCGTGAGTGTTGTCTTGACCACGGAAATTCCAACGCTTGATCGTACCCTGGAAGCCTTTACCCTTGGACTGACCGGTTACATCAACCAGTTGACCAGCGGCGAAGATTTCAGCGTTGATCAGATCGCCAGCCTGGTAGTCGCCGTCTTCAAGACGGAACTCCATGACAGTACGACCAGCTGCAACGTTTGCTTTAGCGAAGTGACCTGCTTGAGCAGCAGTCACACGCGAAGCACGACGCTCGCCGACAGTGACTTGCACTGCACGATAGCCATCGGTTTCTTCAGTTTTGAACTGGGTGACGCGATTCGGCTCGATCTCAATGACCGTGACCGGAATGGAGACACCTTCTTCGGTGAAAATACGGGTCATACCGCATTTACGACCGACTACACCAATAGTCATGTTGTAAACCTCATGAGTGTACGGGGCTTTCACCCGCTATGGCCGCCCATTTCAGAGCGTTACACGACTAAGACCCAAGTCTTAGCCGAGGCTGATCTGTACTTCCACACCGGCTGCCAGATCTAGCTTCATAAGTGCATCAACGGTTTTATCCGTTGGCTGGACGATGTCCAGTACGCGCTTATGAGTACGGATCTCGTACTGGTCGCGCGCGTCTTTGTTGACGTGCGGGGAGACCAGAACGGTGAACCGCTCTTTACGAGTAGGCAGTGGGATAGGACCACGCACCTGAGCCCCAGTACGTTTCGCGGTTTCCACGATTTCCTGGGTGGATTGGTCGATCAGGCGATGGTCGAAAGCCTTCAACCTGATACGAATTTTCTGATTTTGCATTGGATTTCAGACTCCGGCTGCTTTTCCCAGCGAGCGCAATACGCCCGTTAAAAGGAGGCGCAATTCTATAGACGCTCCAGATAGGTGTCAACTCAATAAAAAAGGCCCCCGCTGAGCGGGGGCCTTCTCAAACATCCGAAGCTATCTCAGAAGAGATGCTTACTCGATGATTTTAGCTACAACACCAGCACCAACAGTACGGCCGCCTTCACGAATCGCGAAGCGCAGACCGTCTTCCATTGCGATGGTCTTGATCAGGGTAACTTCCATTTGGATGTTATCGCCTGGCATTACCATTTCAACGCCTTCTGGCAGCTGGCAGTTACCAGTCACGTCAGTAGTACGGAAGTAAAACTGTGGACGGTAGCCTTTGAAGAACGGAGTGTGGCGACCGCCTTCTTCCTTGCTCAGAACGTAAACTTCGGCGGTGAACTTGGTGTGCGGCTTGACCGAACCTGGCTTAACCAGAACCTGGCCACGCTCAACGTCGTCACGCTTGGTACCACGCAGCAGAACGCCGCAGTTCTCGCCAGCACGACCTTCGTCGAGCAGCTTGCGGAACATCTCAACACCAGTGCAGACGGTGTTGGTGGTGTCACGCAGACCAACGATTTCCAGTGCATCCTGAACGCGAACGATACCGCGCTCGATACGACCAGTCACAACAGTACCGCGACCGGAGATCGAGAATACGTCTTCGATTGGCATCAGGAATGGCTTGTCGGTCAGACGAACTGGTTCTGGGATGTAGCTGTCCAGAGTTTCTACCAGACGCTTAACAGCGGTGGTACCCATTTCGTTGTCGTCTTTGCCTTCCAGAGCCATACGAGCAGAACCGATGATGATCGGAGTGTCGTCGCCTGGGAAGTCGTAAGTGCTCAGCAGATCGCGCACTTCCATCTCAACCAGTTCCAGCAGCTCAGCGTCGTCTACCAGGTCAGCCTTGTTCAGGAAAACCACGATGTACGGAACGCCTACCTGACGGGACAGCAGGATGTGCTCACGAGTTTGCGGCATCGGACCATCAGCGGCCGAGCAAACCAGGATCGCGCCGTCCATCTGGGCAGCACCGGTGATCATGTTCTTCACGTAGTCAGCGTGACCTGGGCAGTCAACGTGAGCGTAGTGACGGATCGAAGAGTTGTACTCTACGTGCGCGGTGTTGATGGTGATACCACGAGCTTTTTCTTCTGGAGCGCTGTCGATTTTATCGAAATCAACGACTGCAGAACCGAAAACTTCCGAGCAGACGCGAGTCAGAGCTGCGGTCAGAGTGGTTTTACCGTGGTCAACGTGACCGATAGTGCCAACGTTGACGTGCGGTAGGGAACGATCAAATTTTTCTTTAGCCACGACAATTAACTCCTTGCCTAAAGGACTGAATCAGCCTTGTTTTTTGGATACAGTTTCAGCGATGTGCGCCGGAGCTGTGTTGTATTTTTTGAATTCCATAGAGTAGCTTGCGCGACCCTGGGACATGGAGCGAACGTCGGTCGCATAACCGAACATCTCACCCAACGGAACCTCGGCGCGAATCACTTTGCCGGAAACCGTGTCTTCCATACCCAAGATCATGCCGCGACGACGGTTAAGGTCGCCCATGACATCACCCATATAGTCTTCAGGTGTAACAACTTCTACCGCCATGATTGGCTCAAGCAACTCACCACCACCCTTCTGGGCCAGTTGCTTGGTTGCCATGGAAGCAGCCACCTTAAACGCCATCTCGTTGGAGTCGACGTCGTGGTAAGAACCGTCAAAAACGGTTGCTTTCAGGCCGATCAGCGGATAGCCGGCAACAACACCGTTCTTCATCTGCTCTTCGATACCCTTCTGGATAGCAGGGATGTATTCCTTCGGAACAACACCACCCACTACTTCGTTCACGAATTGCAGACCTTCCTGACCTTCGTCAGCAGGAGCAAAACGGATCCAGCAGTGACCGAACTGACCACGACCGCCGGACTGACGAACGAACTTGCCTTCGATTTCACAGTTCTTCGTGATGCGCTCACGATAGGAAACCTGAGGCTTACCGATGTTGGCTTCGACGTTGAACTCACGGCGCATCCGGTCAACCAGGATGTCCAGGTGAAGCTCGCCCATGCCGGAGATGATCGTTTGACCAGTCTCTTCATCAGTCTTTACGCGGAAAGATGGATCTTCCTGAGCAAGCTTGCCCAGAGCGATACCCATTTTTTCCTGGTCATCCTTGGTCTTGGGCTCTACGGCAACCGAAATAACCGGCTCCGGGAAGTCCATGCGAACGAGGATGATTGGCTTGTCAGCGTTGCACAAGGTTTCACCAGTAGTGACATCCTTCATGCCGATCAGGGCCGCGATGTCACCAGCGCGCACTTCCTTGATCTCTTCGCGAGCGTTTGCGTGCATTTGCACCATACGACCCACGCGCTCTTTCTTGCCTTTAACCGAGTTGATCACGCCGTCGCCGGAGTTCAACACGCCCGAGTAAACACGGACGAAGGTCAAGGTGCCCACGAATGGGTCAGTGGCAATTTTAAATGCCAGAGCAGAGAACGGTTCTGCGTCGTCTGCATGACGCTCCAGCTCGATAGTCTCGTCATCCGGGTCAGTACCCTTGATGGCTGGAATATCAACCGGGGCCGGCAGGTAGTCGATCACAGCATCGAGAACCAGGGGAACGCCCTTGTTCTTGAACGAGGAACCACAAACAGCCAGGACGATTTCGCCAGCGATAGTACGCTGACGCAGAGCGGCCTTGATTTCCACGTTGGTGAGTTCTTCACCCTCGAGGTACTTGTTCATCAGCTCTTCATTGGCTTCGGCAGCAGCCTCAACCATGTTGTTGCGCCACTCGTCAGCCAGTTCCTGCATATCAGCAGGGATAGGCTTGCGAACAGGAACCATACCCTTGTCAGCATCGTTCCAGTAAACAGCTTCCATGGTCAGCAGATCGATCTGGCCCTGGAAGTTGTCTTCGGAACCGATAGCCAACTGGATTGGCACCGGAGTATGACCCAGACGCTGCTTGATCTGACCGATCACGCGCAGGAAGTTGGCACCAGCACGGTCCATCTTGTTTACATAAACAAGACGTGGAACGCCGTATTTGTTGGCTTGACGCCATACGGTTTCCGATTGCGGCTCAACACCCGAGGTACCGCAGAACACAACGACAGCGCCGTCGAGTACGCGCAGGGAACGTTCAACTTCAATGGTGAAGTCTACGTGGCCCGGGGTATCGATTACGTTGAAGCGATGCTCGTCTTTGTACTGCTTCTCGGAACCTTTCCAGAAGGCGGTAATAGCAGCAGAAGTAATGGTAATACCACGCTCCTGCTCCTGAACCATCCAGTCTGTGGTCGCGGCGCCGTCATGCACCTCGCCCATTTTGTGACTTTTGCCGGTGTAAAACAGTACGCGCTCGGTGGTGGTGGTTTTACCAGCATCCACGTGAGCGACGATACCGATGTTACGGTAACGGCTAATCGGTGTAGTACGAGCCATAAAGCCCTCGCAAAATTAGTGAAGCTAAGATTAGAAGCGGTAGTGCGAGAAAGCTTTGTTGGCTTCAGCCATACGGTGCACGTCTTCACGCTTCTTAACAGCAGCACCTTTACCTTCAGCAGCGTCCAACAGCTCGCCGGCCAAACGCAGAGCCATAGACTTCTCGCCGCGCTTGCGGGCGAAGTCTACCAACCAGCGCATTGCCAGAGCGTTACGACGGGACGGACGAACTTCGACCGGAACCTGGTAAGTAGCACCGCCTACACGGCGCGACTTCACTTCGACCAGCGGAGCGATGGCGTCGAGAGCTTTCTCGAAGATTTCCAGGGGGTCGCTGTTCTTGCGTTCTTTAACCTTTTCCAGCGCGCCATAAACGATACGTTCGGCAACGGCTTTCTTGCCGCTTTCCATTACGTGGTTCATGAACTTGGCCAGAATTTGGCTTCCGTATTTTGGATCGTCAAGCACTTCGCGCTTGGCTGCTACGCGTCTTCTTGGCATGGATAAGCCCTCAAACGGTCTTCAGGTTCGTTCGGAATCAGTGCCCTTTCGGGGCGCCTCCGACCTTACTCTTATCGACTCAGAAAATAAGATGATTCAGTTTTACAAAAAGCCGCTACTACTTAGGCTTCTTGGTACCGTACTTCGAACGACCCTGGTTACGACCTTTAACGCCGGAAGTATCCAAGGAGCCGCGTACGGTGTGGTAACGAACACCTGGCAAGTCTTTTACACGACCGCCGCGGATCAGTACCACGCTGTGCTCTTGCAGGTTGTGGCCTTCACCGCCGATGTACGAGGAAACCTCGAAACCGTTAGTCAGGCGCACACGGCATACTTTACGCAGTGCCGAGTTAGGTTTTTTCGGCGTGGTGGTATACACACGGGTGCATACGCCACGACGTTGCGGGCAGTTCTGCAGCGCAGGCACGTCGGATTTCTCGACGATACGCTTACGCGGCTGACGTACCAGCTGGTTGATAGTTGCCATCTACTAGCTCCACTGTTGTCTTGCGACGCTATTGTCTTGCAAGAAAAGCAAAATGGCAGGAACGAATTCCCGCCAAATTTAGGGGTACAAGAGTCTAAAGAGGATCTTGCCCCCAGTCAAGGCAAGGCCCCGACCTCCCCGCTCGTCGAACCGGGGCTCAAATGCCTCGATCCGACGAATGGGGCTGCCAGGGCCCAGTCTCATCTATCGCAGAACTCAGTTACCGCTTGAGTTCAGCGCTTCGGTCAGTGCAGCTTCCACTTCACTGGCGCTTACGCGCAGCGGCTTGTCAGCATCACGGCGGCGCTTGCGCTCGCTGTGGTAAGCCAAACCGGTACCGGCCGGGATCAAACGACCCACGACTACGTTTTCTTTCAGGCCGCGCAGGTAATCGCGCTTGCCGGTTACCGCTGCTTCGGTCAGTACGCGAGTGGTCTCCTGGAAGGAGGCCGCCGAGATGAACGACTCAGTGGACAACGACGCCTTGGTGATACCCAGCAGCACGCGAGTGAACTTGGAGACAAACTTGTCTTCCGCGCCCAAACGTTCGTTCTCTACCAGGACGTGAGTCAGTTCCATCTGGTCGCCCTTGATGAAACTGGAATCGCCGGATTCAGCGATTTCAACTTTACGCAGCATCTGACGCAGGATGGTCTCGATGTGCTTGTCGTTGATCTTCACGCCTTGCAGGCGGTAAACGTCCTGGATCTCGTTGACGATGTACTTGGCCAGCGCACTCACACCCAGCAGACGCAGGATATCGTGTGGATCGCTCGGGCCGTCGGAGATAACTTCGCCGCGGTTTACCTGTTCGCCTTCGAAGACGTTCAGGTGACGCCACTTCGGAATCAGCTCTTCGTACGGATCTGTACCGTCGTTCGGGGTAATGACCAGACGGCGCTTGCCCTTGGTCTCTTTACCGAACGCGATGGTGCCGCTGACTTCAGCCAGAATCGACGCTTCCTTCGGACGACGCGCTTCGAACAAGTCGGCAACACGCGGCAGACCACCGGTGATGTCACGGGTCTTCGAAGTTTCCTGCGGGATACGCGCGATAACATCACCGATCGCGATCTTCGCACCATCCGCCACACCGACCAGGGCGTTGGCTGGCAGGAAGTACTGAGCGATTACGTCAGTGCCTGGCAGCAGCAAGTCCTTGCCGTTGTCGTCGACCATCTTCACGGCAGGACGGATGTCTTTACCGGCAGCTGGACGATCTTTCGCGTCGAGTACTTCAATGTTGGTCATACCGGTCAATTCGTCGGTCTGACGCTTGATCGTGATGCCTTCTTCCATGCCCACGTAGGTCACGGTACCTTTCATTTCGGTAACGATTGGGTGAGTGTGCGGATCCCACTTGGCCACGATTGCGCCAGCGTCGACCTTGTCACCCTCTTTAACCGAAATCACAGCACCGTACGGCAGCTTGTAACGCTCACGCTCACGACCGTAGTCATCAGCGATGGCCAGCTCACCGGAACGGGACACAGCAACCAAATGGCCATCCACTCGCTCAACGTGCTTCAGGTTGTGCAGACGGACAGTACCGCCATTCTTCACCTGAACGCTGTCGGCTGCGGAGGTCCGGCTTGCCGCACCACCGATGTGGAACGTACGCATGGTCAGCTGGGTACCCGGCTCACCGATGGACTGGGCAGCGATAACGCCGACTGCTTCACCAATGTTCACCTGGTGACCACGAGCCAGGTCACGACCGTAGCACTTGGCGCAGATGCCGTAGCGGGTTTCGCAGCTGATCGGCGAGCGAACGATCACTTCGTCGATGCTGTTGAGTTCGATGAACTCGACCCACTTCTCGTCAACCAGGGTGCCGGCAGGAACGATAACGTCCTCGGTACCCGGCTTGAACACGTCACGGGCAATTACACGACCCAATACGCGCTCACCCAGCGGCTCTACAACGTCACCGCCTTCAATGTGCGGCGTCATCAGCAAGCCGTGCTCGGTGCCGCAGTCGATCTCGGTTACAACCAGATCTTGTGCAACGTCTACCAGACGACGAGTCAGGTAACCGGAGTTAGCGGTTTTCAACGCGGTATCCGCCAGACCTTTACGAGCACCGTGAGTAGAGATGAAGTACTGAAGTACGCTCAAACCTTCACGGAAGTTCGCTGTGATCGGCGTTTCGATGATGGAACCGTCCGGCTTGGCCATCAGGCCACGCATACCGGCGAGCTGACGGATCTGCGCAGCAGAACCCCGTGCGCCCGAGTCGGCCATCATGTACATGGAGTTGAAGGACTCTTGGTCAACTTCGTCGCCATGGCGGTCGATGACTTTCTCTTTCGAGAGGTTGGCCATCATTGCCTTGGACACTTCGTCGTTGGCCTTGGACCAAAGGTCGATCACCTTGTTGTACTTCTCGCCCTGGGTTACCAGGCCGGAGGCGTACTGGCTTTCGATCTCTTTCACTTCATCAGTGGCAGCATTGATGATGCGGGCTTTTTCATCCGGGATAACGAAGTCGTTAACACCGATGGAAACGCCGGAGATGGTCGAATAAGCAAAGCCGGTGTACATCAACTGGTCAGCGAAGATCACGGTCTCTTTCAAACCAACCACGCGGTAGCACTGGTTGATCAACTTGGAGATCGCCTTTTTCTTCATCGGCAGGTTGACGACGTCGTACGACAGACCTTTTGGCACAACCTGATACAACAGCGCACGGCCGACAGTCGTGTCGACGATACGCACATTGCTCACGCTGCCGCCGTCACGGTCGTTGACGGTTTCGTGGATCCGCACTTTGACCTTGGCGTGCAGTGCGGCTTCGCCGGCACGGAACACACGGTCAACTTCCTGCAGATCCGCGAATACACGACCTTCGCCCTTGGCGTTGATCGCTTCACGGGTCATGTAGTACAGACCCAATACAACGTCCTGCGACGGAACGATAATTGGCTCACCGTTGGCTGGCGACAGAATGTTGTTGGTCGACATCATCAACGCACGCGCTTCCAACTGGGCTTCCAGTGTCAGCGGTACGTGCACGGCCATTTGGTCGCCGTCGAAGTCGGCGTTGTACGCAGCACAGACCAAAGGGTGCAGCTGGATAGCCTTGCCTTCGATCAGGACCGGTTCAAACGCCTGAATGCCCAGACGGTGAAGGGTCGGTGCACGGTTGAGGAGGACCGGGTGTTCGCGAATCACTTCAGCGAGAACGTCCCAAACCTCTGGCAGCTCGCGCTCGACCATTTTCTTGGCCGCTTTGATGGTGGTCGCGAGACCGCGCATTTCCAGCTTGCCGAAGATGAACGGCTTGAACAGCTCGAGAGCCATCTTCTTAGGCAGACCGCACTGGTGCAGACGCAGGGTCGGGCCTACGGTAATTACCGAACGACCGGAGTAGTCAACACGCTTACCGAGCAAGTTCTGACGGAAACGACCTTGCTTACCCTTGATCATGTCAGCCAGGGATTTCAGAGGACGCTTGTTCGAACCGGTGATAGCGCGGCCACGACGACCGTTGTCGAGCAAGGCATCGACCGCTTCCTGCAACATACGCTTTTCGTTGCGCACGATGATGTCCGGAGCGGACAGATCAAGCAGGCGCTTCAAGCGGTTGTTACGGTTGATCACGCGGCGGTACAAGTCGTTGAGGTCGGACGTCGCGAAACGACCACCGTCCAACGGTACCAGCGGACGCAGGTCTGGCGGCAGAACCGGCAGAACGGTCAGCACCATCCACTCTGGCAGGTTGCCGGAACCCTGGAAGGCTTCCATCAACTTCAGACGCTTGGACAGCTTCTTGATCTTGGTTTCGGAGTTGGTTTGCGGAATTTCTTCACGCAGACGGCCAATCTCGTGTTCCAGGTCGATAGCGTGCAGCAGTTCGCGGACAGCTTCGGCACCCATGCGGGCATCGAAATCGTCGCCGAACTCTTCCAGCGCTTCGAAGTACTGCTCGTCGTTCAGCAGCTGACCTTTTTCAAGAGTGGTCATGCCTGGATCGATAACGACGTAGCTCTCGAAGTAGAGAACGCGTTCGATATCACGCAGGGTCATGTCCATCAGCAAGCCGATACGGGACGGCAGCGATTTCAGGAACCAGATGTGGGCAACCGGCGAAGCCAGCTCGATGTGGGCCATACGCTCACGACGAACCTTGGCCAGCGCGACTTCAACGCCGCACTTCTCGCAGATCACGCCACGGTGCTTCAAGCGCTTGTACTTACCGCACAGGCACTCGTAATCCTTTACCGGGCCAAAGATCTTGGCGCAGAACAGGCCGTCACGCTCAGGTTTGAACGTACGGTAGTTGATGGTTTCCGGCTTTTTAACTTCACCGAACGACCACGAACGGATCATCTCAGGCGATGCCAATCCAATACGGATGGCGTCGAACTCTTCGACTTGACCCTGGTTTTTCAGCAAATTCAGTAGGTCTTTCAAGGCCTTTCCTCCTGGCGGAGCAGAGAGCGGGCATCGCTGCCACACTCTCGATTCGCGTCACGTGTTATTCGGTTTCCAGATCGATATCGATGCCGAGGGAACGAATTTCTTTGATCAACACGTTGAAGGACTCGGGCATGCCCGGCTCCATACGGTGATCGCCGTCCACGATGTTTTTGTACATCTTGGTACGACCGTTCACATCGTCCGACTTCACTGTGAGCATTTCTTGCAGAGTGTATGCGGCACCGTATGCTTCCAGTGCCCAGACCTCCATCTCCCCGAAACGCTGACCACCGAACTGAGCCTTACCACCCAGCGGCTGCTGGGTAACCAGGCTGTAAGAACCGGTAGAACGAGCGTGCATCTTATCGTCTACCAAGTGGTTCAGCTTCAGCATGTACATGTAGCCAACAGTAACCGGGCGCTCAAACTTGTTGCCGGTACGGCCGTCGAACAGCTGCATCTGGCCGCTTTCCGGCAGGTCTGCCAGTTTCAGCATGGCCTTGATTTCGCTTTCCTTGGCACCGTCGAACACCGGGGTAGCCATTGGAACGCCGCCGCGCAGGTTCTTCGCCAGGTCCAGGATTTCCTGGTCGGAGAAGGTGTCCAGCTCTTCGTTGCGACCACCGATCTCGTTGTAGATCTCGTGCAGGAACTTGCGCAGGTCTGCGACCTTGCGCTGCTCTTCGATCATACGGTTGATCTTCTCACCCAGACCTTTGGCCGCGAGGCCCAGGTGGGTTTCAAGGATCTGACCAACGTTCATACGCGAAGGTACGCCCAACGGGTTGAGGACGACGTCGACCGGGGTGCCATTGGCATCGTGCGGCATGTCTTCAACCGGCATGATCACAGAGACCACACCTTTGTTACCGTGACGACCGGCCATCTTGTCGCCCGGCTGGATGCGGCGACGGATTGCCAGGTAAACCTTGACGATTTTCAGCACGCCTGGAGCCAGGTCATCGCCCTGCTGCAGTTTGCGCTTTTTGTCTTCGAACTTGTCGTCCAGCAGACGGCGACGATCAACGATGTAGGCCTGGGCCTTCTCGAGCTGCTCGTTCAGAGCGTCTTCAGCCATGCGCAGTTTGAACCACTGGCCGTGCTCAAGACCGTCGAGAACTTCGTCGGTGATGTCCTGACCTTTCTTCAGGCCCGCGCCGCCTTCAGCCTTGTGGCCTACCAGAGCGGAGCGCAGACGTTCGAAGGTCGCGCCCTCAACGATACGGAACTCTTCGTTCAGGTCCTTGCGGATCTCGTCGAGCTGGGTCTTCTCGATGGACAGTGCACGAGCATCACGCTCGACGCCGTCACGGGTGAAGACCTGCACGTCGATGACAGTACCCTTGGTACCGGTAGGTACACGCAGGGAGGTGTCTTTAACGTCGCTGGCTTTTTCACCGAAGATGGCACGCAGCAGTTTCTCTTCCGGAGTCAGCTGGGTCTCGCCTTTCGGAGTGACCTTACCTACCAGGATGTCGCCTGCGCCAACTTCAGCACCTACGTAAACGATACCGGCTTCGTCCAGCTTGTTCAGTGCAGCTTCACCCACGTTCGGGATGTCTGCAGTGATTTCCTCTGGCCCAAGCTTGGTATCACGCGCCACACAGGTCAGTTCCTGAATGTGGATCGTGGTAAAGCGGTCTTCCTGAACCACACGCTCGGACAGGCAGATGGAGTCTTCGAAGTTGAAGCCGTTCCATGCCATGAACGCGATACGCATGTTCTGACCCAGAGCCAGCTCACCCATGTCGGTGGACGGGCCGTCGGCCATGATGTCGCTGCGCTGAACGCGGTCACCCTTACGCACCAGCGGACGCTGGTTGATGCAGGTGTTCTGGTTCGAGCGGGTGTATTTGGTGAGGTTGTAGATGTCGACACCGGCTTCGCCAGTTTCAACTTCGTCATCGGCAACACGAACCACGATACGGCTGGCATCAACGGAGTCGATCACGCCGCCACGACGAGCCACGACGCACACGCCGGAGTCACGGGCTACGTTACGCTCCATGCCGGTACCTACCAGCGGCTTGTCGGCACGCAGGGTGGGTACAGCCTGACGCTGCATGTTGGAACCCATCAACGCACGGTTGGCGTCATCGTGCTCCAGGAACGGGATCAGCGACGCAGCAACCGACACTACCTGCTTGGGCGATACGTCCATCAAAGTGACGTCTTCCGGCGCCTTGACGGTGAACTCGTTCAAGTGACGAACAGCTACCAGTTCGTCGGTCAGCACTTTCTTGTCGTTCATCGTGGCCGAAGCCTGGGCGATCACGTGATCAGCTTCTTCGATGGCGGACAGGAACACGATCTCGTCGGTGACCAGAGCGTCTTTCACCACACGGTACGGGCTTTCGAGGAAGCCGTACTGGTTGGTGCGCGCATAGGCAGCCAGGGAGTTGATCAGACCGATGTTCGGACCTTCCGGCGTTTCGATCGGGCAAACACGACCGTAGTGCGTCGGGTGAACGTCACGCACTTCAAAGCCGGCGCGCTCACGGGTCAGACCGCCCGGGCCCAGTGCAGAAACACGGCGTTTGTGGGTGATCTCGGAGAGCGGGTTGTTCTGGTCCATGAACTGCGAGAGCTGGCTGGAGCCGAAGAACTCTTTCACCGCGGCGGCCACCGGCTTGGCGTTGATCAGGTCTTGCGGCATCAGGCCTTCGCTTTCGGCCATCGACAGACGCTCTTTGACCGCACGCTCAACACGTACCAGGCCAACGCGGAACTGGTTTTCGGCCATTTCGCCTACACAGCGAACACGACGGTTACCCAGGTGGTCGATGTCATCGACGATGCCTTTACCGTTACGGATGTCGACCAGGGTCTTCAAGACGGCAACGATGTCTTCTTTGCACAACACGCCCGAACCTTCGATCTCGGTACGACCGATACGACGGTTGAACTTCATCCGGCCGACCGCAGACAGGTCATAGCGCTCAGGGCTGAAGAACAGGTTGTTGAACAGAGTCTCGGCAGCGTCTTTGGTAGGTGGCTCGCCAGGACGCATCATGCGATAGATCTCGACCAGCGCTTCCAATTGGTTGCTGGTGGAGTCGATCTTCAAGGTGTCGGAGACGAACGGACCGCAGTCGATGTCGTTGGTGTACAGGGTCTCGATGCGAACAACCTGGGCCTTGGCGATTTTTGCCAGGATTTCGGTGTTCAGCTCGGTGTTGCACTCAGCCAGGATTTCGCCGGTAGCCGGGTGAACGATGACCTTGGCGGTAGTGCGACCCAGGACGTAGTCCAGAGGCACATCCAGCGAAGTAATACCGGCCTTTTCGATCTGGTTGATGTGGCGCGCAGTAATACGACGGCCAGCCTCAACAATGACCTTGCCCTTCTCGTCCTGAATGTCCAGAACGGCAATCTCGCCACGCAGGCGCGAAGGCACCAACTCCAGACTGAGGGTTTCATCCTTCAGGCTGAATACGTTGGTGGTATAGAACGCGTCCAATACCTGTTCGGTGGTGTAGCCGAGCGCACGCAGCAGTACCGAGGCCGGCAGCTTGCGACGACGGTCGATACGCACGAAGACGCAGTCTTTCGGGTCGAACTCGAAGTCCAGCCACGAACCGCGGTACGGAATGATCCGCGCGGAGTACAGGAGTTTGCCAGAGCTGTGCGTCTTGCCGCGGTCGTGGTCGAAGAACACGCCCGGGGAACGGTGCAGCTGGGAAACGATTACACGCTCGGTACCGTTGATAACGAAGGTACCGTTCTCGGTCATCAATGGGATTTCGCCCATGTAGACTTCTTGCTCTTTGATGTCCTTGATCGCTTTGTTCGACGATTCTTTGTCGAAAATGATCAGACGGACTTTTACCCGCAAAGGTACGGCGTACGTTACGCCACGCAACACGCATTCTTTGACATCAAATGCCGGTTCGCCCAGGCGATAACCGACGTACTCCAGCGCAGCATTGCCGGAGTAGCTGATGATCGGGAAAACGGATTTGAAGGCCGCATGCAGGCCCACGTCGCGGAACTGATCTTTGGTCGCTCCCGCCTGCAAGAATTCACGATACGAATCCAGCTGGATAGCCAGAAGGTACGGGACATCCATGACGTCCGGCAACTTGCTAAAGTCCTTGCGGATACGTTTTTTCTCAGTATATGAGTAAGCCATCAGCGTTCCCCAGCTTGGTCACCTGCTTGTTTGGCCCCTCCGACGGGAGCAGCCAGAAAATCTTGCAAACCCCATGGTTTGCACCACCGCTTCGGGTGGCTACAGCGCGTTAATGGCGGCGACCGAGTCGACAGCCAATAACGGAAAAAGGCCGGTGGCAAGAGCCACCAGCCATCAGCCTTAAGCTTGACGCTTGGGCTGGAGACGCAAGGTCGATGCTTACTTCAGCTCGACTTTAGCGCCTGCTTCTTCCAGAGTTGCCTTGGCTTTTTCGCCTGCATCTTTGGCTACTGCTTCCAGAACCATGGCAGGAGCGCCGTCAACTACAGCCTTGGCTTCTTTCAGGCCCAGACCGGTCAGTTCACGTACTGCCTTGATCACGTTTACTTTCTTCTCGCCAGCTTCCAGCAGCATGACGTTAAATTCGGTTTGCTCTTCAACAACGGCAGCAGCAGCAGCTGGACCGGCGGAAGCAGCGGCAGCGGAAACGCCGAATTTTTCTTCGAAAGCCTTGATCAGCTCAACAACCTGCAGAACCGACATTTCAGCTACGGCGTTGAGGATATCGTCTTGGGAGATAGACATTGCTGTATTTCCTGAATTGGGGGACGGCCTACGCGGCCATCGAAATAAACAAAAATACGCGAGAGAAGTGACTCAGCCTTAGGCTGCGGCAGCTTCTTTTTGCTCGCGAACTGCAGCCAGAGTACGAGCCAGCTTGCTGGTAGCGCCTTGAATCACGCTCATCAGCTGCGAAATGGCTTCGTCGCGGGTCGGCAGTGTTGCCAGTACGTCGATTTGGTTAGCTGCGAGGAACTTGCCCTCGAACGCAGCTGCCTTGATCTCGAACTTATCCTGACTCTTGGCGAATTCCTTGAACAAACGGGCAGCAGCGCCTGGATGATCCTTGGAGAACGCGATCAGAGTCGGGCCAGTGAACACGTCGTTGAGAACACTGTATTCAGTGTCAGCAACGGCGCGCTTGAGCAAGGTGTTACGTACAACACGTACGTATACGCCAGCTTCACGAGCCTCTTTACGGAGTCCGGTCATAGCGCCTACTGTCACACCACGGGCATCAGCCACGACAGCGGACAGAGCAGCTTTGGCAGCCTCGTTGACTTCAGCGACGATGGCCTTCTTGTCTTCGAGATTAATTGCCACGGGTTTAACTCCTGCTTGTTACCGTTTCATCTGGCCGGAGCCGGATGTCGTTTTGGTGTCTGATTCGGTAAGGAACCGGGAGCACCATCTGCGTAGGCTTGTTGGTTTAAGACTTGCGTCGCCTACGGTCTTGGATAGCCCCCGCCAGGCAGGGACCCCAATCTTTCAATTGGCGCAATAAGTTGCGCCAACCTGTGTCTTATACGTCCAGCGAGCCTTGGTCGATGACCAGACCTGGGCCCATAGTGGTGCTCAGGGTAACGCGCTTGACGTAGATACCTTTCGAGGAAGCAGGCTTGATACGCTTGAGATCAGCGATCAGCGCTTCAACGTTTTCCTTCAGCTTGACGGCGTCGAAGCCGACTTTACCAACGGAGGTGTGAATGATGCCGTTTTTGTCGGTGCGATAACGAACCTGACCAGCCTTCGCGTTTTTAACAGCGGTGGCTACGTCTGGCGTTACGGTGCCGACTTTAGGGTTAGGCATCAGGCCGCGTGGACCCAGGATCTGACCCAACTGACCTACAACGCGCATCGCATCCGGGGAAGCAATAACGACGTCATAGTTCAGGTCGCCGCCTTTCATTTCGGCAGCCAGGTCGTCCATGCCAACGCGATCTGCGCCGGCAGCCAGAGCAGCTTCAGCTGCCGGGCCTTGGGTGAAGACAGCTACACGTACAGTCTTGCCAGTACCGTGTGGCAGCACAGTAGCGCTACGAACGACCTGGTCGGATTTACGTGGGTCAACACCCAGGTTTACAGCAACGTCAACGGACTCGCTGAACTTGACGGTCGACAGCTCGGTCAGCAGGGCAGCAGCGTCTACAAAGTTGTAGGCCTTGCCTGCTTCGATTTTGCCGGCGATAGCCTTTTGGCGCTTGGTCAGCTTAGCCATTACACACCCTCCACGTTAAGGCCCATGCTACGAGCAGAACCGGCGATGGTACGCACGGCTGCATCCATATCAGCTGCAGTCAGATCCGCGTTTTTGGTTTTCGCGATTTCTTCCAGCTGAGCACGGGTAACAGTGCCAACCTTAACGGTGTTAGGACGAGCGGAACCGCTAGTCAGACCAGCAGCTTTCTTCAACAGAACCGAAGCCGGGGTCGACTTGGTTTCGAAAGTGAAGCTACGGTCGCTGTATACAGTGATGATCACTGGAGTCGGCAGACCTGGCTCAAGACCCTGAGTACGGGCGTTGAAGGCCTTGCAGAATTCCATGATGTTCACGCCGTGCTGGCCCAGAGCTGGACCGACGGGTGGGCTAGGGTTGGCCTGAGCGGCCTTCACTTGCAGCTTGATGTAAGCGGTAATCTTCTTGGCCATGAGGCACTCCAATTACGGGTTCGAACGCCTCGAAAGGCTCCCCGGTTACTTGCGCGTTTATCCCAGTGACGACAAAACCCCACAGCCTAAGGCTGCGGGGTTGGGATGCTTTGCCAGCTAGACCTTTTCGACCTGGCTGAACTCCAACTCCACCGGAGTGGAGCGACCGAAAATAAGCACTGCCACCTGGACACGACTCTTTTCGTAGTTAACCTCTTCGACAGTACCGTTGAAATCAGCGAACGGACCATCTGTGACACGAACAACCTCACCCGGCTCGAACAATGTCTTCGGCTTGGGCTTGTCGCTACCATCAGCAACACGACGCAGAATCGCTTCCGCCTCCTTGTCGGTGATAGGAGCAGGCTTATCAGCGGTACCGCCGATGAAACCCATCACACGAGGAGTGTCCTTGACCAAGTGCCAAGTACCTTCATTCATGTCCATCTGAACCAGCACGTAGCCAGGGAAGAACTTGCGCTCACTCTTGCGCTTCTGGCCATTCCGCATTTCAACCACTTCTTCAGTGGGAACCAGAATTTCACCAAAGCCATCTTCCATGCCTGCGAGCTTTACGCGCTCCAGCAAAGAGCGCATAACATGCTTCTCGTAACCAGAGTAAGCATGCACAACGTACCAACGCTTAGCCACGGGACACCCTTAGCCAACAATCAAGGAAACAAGCCAGCCGAGCAAGGAATCGAGCCCCCACAACAGCAACGCCATAACCAGAACAACCGCTACCACAATCAACGTGGTCTGCGTGGTTTCTTGGCGAGTCGGCCAAACGACTTTACGGATTTCGGTACGAGCTTCCTTCACCAACACTGCGAAAGACTTACCCTTTGCAGTCTGCAGACCTACAAAAGCAGCTACAGCAGCCAGGGCAAGCAAAGCGAGTACACGGTACAGGATCGGCGAAGCAGAATAGTACTGGTTGCCAACAACGCCTACGACCACCAAAGCGACAACAACAAGCCACTTGACCAGATCGAAACGAGAGCTTTGAGCTTCAGCCTTAGGAGTCATCTGTGAAGATCCTGTGAAAAGAAAGCCAGACACATTACGTGAATCTGGCAGGTCAGGAGGGAATCGAACCCCCAACCTACGGTTTTGGAGACCGTCGCTCTGCCAATTGAGCTACTGACCTAAAACAAAATCAGGCCGACCATTATGCAGGCCTGAAAAAGACTTTACAACAACCAACCCACGAGACCTGAATCCACCCAGCCTTAAAGCCAGAAGCAAAACGATCAAGCCGAGGCGGCCGTTAAAACAAAGGCAGATATTTTCATATCTGCCTTGTTATATGGAGCTCTTGAGCGGATTTGAACCGCTGACCTCACCCTTACCAAGGGTGTGCTCTACCAACTGAGCTACAAGAGCAAAACACTGCGCACAACCTGCAAAATCTGGAGCGGGTAGCGGGAATCGAACCCGCATCATCAGCTTGGAAGGCTGAGGTTCTACCACTAAACTATACCCGCGGAGCTTGCAGCTCACGCTAAAAATGGTGGAGGGGGAAGGATTCGAACCTTCGAAGTCGTAGACGTCAGATTTACAGTCTGATCCCTTTGGCCGCTCGGGAACCCCTCCTAAGCGAGCCGGCATTTTACATCACGCCGACCTTCTGTCAAGCATTTTCTCATTTAAAAATATGAGGTTAGCTGCGTTGACGCTGCCTCGCGGTAAAAACTTAAAAGCTCTTCACTGCGAAGCGGGCGCCATTCTATGCAAACTATTCGCGAGTTGCAATGCCTTCGCACAGCATTATTTTACGTTTTAACCCATTGAATTCCTTAGCAAGGTTTTCAAAGGGCAGATCGTTAGCCAGGCGCCGACTCTCTGGCGCGACCCTAAGCCAGTAACCCACCGCATCTACTGTATTCAGCGACTGGACGCTTACCTTTATATCCAGACTCACTAGACGCTGTTCAAGGGTCTGCGCCAGCCTGACATCAGTAAAACCACCGATGTACATACAGGTGCTCTGCTCTTCTGACGTTTTTGCTTTGTCTGTGCGAACCACCGCATCGGTCGACTCACTTAAGAGGCGAATGTCCCGCTGAGTACCCCGATACAAATTCAGCGGCGTAACGTCCTTGGCGCGCAGTGGCGCCTCTTGCTGATGCCATATGTAATAAAAGACGTTGAGAACGAGCAAAAGCAAAAACAGCCAGCGCATATTCACCTCAAGATAAAGGGCATGCCATTGCCAACCCGACGAATACAAGATCAGGAACCAAACGAGCTTGTGGAACAGCGTCAAATACCAGCTCGGCATCTCCACCCGTCAGGAAGACAGTAAATTCATCCGCCCAATAGCTACGGGCCAGCTCGAGCTGAGTCAATACAAACCCCTGGAGCATCAAAGTACACCCGCGCTCGACCGCCTCGGCGGTTGTTCGACCAGGGTGGAAACACTCCAACGCGCGCTCTGCTGCCGTATCGTCGTAGCGTATCTTGCGGGTGTGCGTTCGTAACTGGTTACGCATCAGCGGCATACCAGGACAAATAAATCCACCCAGATGCTCGCCATCGGCTGCAACGAAGTCTGCAGTGGCAGCGGTTCCGAAATCGAGCACCAGACATGCCCCTGCAGCCAGGTTGTATCCGCCAAGCACTGCCAGCCAGCGATCAAGTCCAAGCCGCTCGTAATCCTCGTATCCGTTACGCACTCCAGCCATCTCCCTGGCAGAAGCCGCACAACACACATCAACTCCAAATGCCTCCTCCAGTGTCGCGACCAACTTGTTGGTTTCCTCTGAAGCGCGAACGCTTACGAGCCGGCAGCGCTTAAGTAGCAGGCCAGGAATGGCTACCAGACTGTCGATAAGAGCGCTATCCGAGCCTACAATACCTTCTGCATAGGCAATCGCTTTATCCGAGCCGATTACGCGCCACTTGATAAAGCTATTCCCACAGTCGAGCTCAAGAATCATCACGCAACCTCAGGCTTAACTCACCGCCACTGTATATTTTTTCGACACCATCAACATCCAGGCGCAAAGCACCCTGACGATCCACTCCCAAGACGACACCATCTACCTGACTGAGACCTGCAATGAGCGACACAGCCTTACCCTGCCACAGATGATTGAGCTCCCACTCTTCCTGAAACGCTGAAAAGCCTGAAGCCTTATGTCGCTCTAGATAGCCGCATAGCTGCAGGCTCAGTCGCGCAACCAGATTATTGCGATCAACCGATGCACCAGTCTCCAGCTGCACCGATGTCCACTCCTGATCAACATCGGTAGCCTTCTGCATATTCGCGTTGATACCAACACCTAACACGACGTGACAAATATCAGCAGGATCACCCACTAGCTCTAACAAGATGCCGGCAATTTTCTTTTGTCCGACCAGAACGTCATTCGGCCATTTCAATGCAGCACCCTGCACTCCCGACTCCCGCAATGCGTGCATTACGGCCAATCCGACAACGAGACTTAACCCCTCCAATTGTCGCAAACCACCCTCGACTCGCAGAACGAGGCTGTAATAGACGTTCTGCGCAAATGGGCTAACCCACTTACGACCGCGCCTCCCCCTACCGGCCGTTTGCCGCTCCGCCAATATAAGGAACGGAGCCTCCTCACCGGCACTGACAAGGCGCAAGGCTTCAGCATTGGTGGAGTCAATCGAATCGAAAATTTGAACAGGCCATGACAGAGCGGCCGCATTCAATGCGATTTCGTCAGCACTCAAGAACACAAGCGGCGATCCCAACTGGTATCCGCGACCACGGACTTTGTGGATAGGTAAATTCAACTCTGCCTCAAGATTCTGCAGCTGCTTCCAGACAGCACTGCGACTGACTCCCAGGGCAGCGCCCAGCGCTTCTCCCGAGTGGAATCGACCATCTTTCAGAAGTTTCAACAACGTCAGCATGCACGTATCGCCTCGCAAAGAGGCACGCATGATAGCCATGCGCAGAGTCATTGCATAGAAAGGCCGAACGCAGGGGCGCCGAGAATGTAAGCGTCTGCCCAACACATCTTGCTCAATGTTCAGCGTCCGTCTAGAAGCTGAAATCTACCTCGTAAATACCCCGGGCCGCACGGATGCTCACAGGGCGTGTGACTGGCCTTACGTCACTCAACT
>NZ_JYLI01000033.1 GCF_001439785.1 Pseudomonas poae
ACGGGTCAGTTGGAAGGAATAAACAATCGAATAAAGGTCATCAAGCGGATGGCGTACGGTTACCGGGATAGCGAATTCTTTTTCATGAAGATCAAGAACGTCTTTCCCGGTAATCCGTGAAGAACCATAAAAAAGCCGCTCCCCTGATACAGGAGAGCGGCTTTTTTGTTTAAGGCCCAGACCTTAAGCCATCGTTGTAATCGAGCAGCTGATTACAGGATGTTCAACGGGTATTGCGCGATCAGACGCAGCTCATCAAGCGATGGCGAACCATAAACGTTGTCAGAGGAGCGATAAGTTGCTTGACGTACACGCAGGCTCAGGTTTTTGGCTGGGCCGCTCTGAACGACGTATTTGGCTTCGATATCGCGTTCCCATTCCTTACCGTTGCTGGTGAGGTTGGTGTTGGCGCCGCTGCCTGTTACGTAGCGTGTCATGAAGCTCAGACCCGGAATGCCGAAGGTCGCCATGTTGAGGTCGTAGCGAGCCTGGAAGGACCGTTCGTCTTCAGCGTTGAAGTCGGAACGGGCAACGGAGTTGGCCAGGAAAATCGTGCCACCGCCGTCTACGCCGTAGCCGTATTGACCGTCGCCGCTGACTTTCTGGGCTGCCAGAGTGAAGGTGTGAGCACCAATGGTGTACGCGCCCTGCAAGCTGAACGCGCGGTTGTCGAGCTTGGTGGTGCCGTCTTTGTCGGCCCGTACCAGGCCTGCGCCTTCGCTCTTGGTGTCGTAGATGTTGAAGTCAACAGCCACGGACTGGTCATCACTGAGTGCATGGGTCCAGTTAACGTTGGCGTAAAGCTTGCGCCAGTAGTCTTCCACTTTCGAGTAGTAGAGGCTTGTGGTGACTTCAGGGGTCCAGGCGTACACGCCGCCGACGAAGTTGGCGTCGCGCAGGCCGCGGCTCGAGCCAGGCTCGGCGCTGGAGATACTGTCCTTGTAGGTCTGGTCCTGGGCAACGATCGAGGTGAAGTGACCGGCTTCCAGCTTCAGATCCTTGATTTCGTTGCTGGTTATGGAGATGCCTTGCGGCAGTTCCGGCAGCAAACGGCTGTCATCGGAGGCGAATACAGGCGCGGTGGTGTATTGATCGCCCACTTTGAGCACGGTGTTGGAAATGCGGAATTTAACCGCAGCGCCGGCTTTGGAGAACTCATCCTGCGCACGGCCATCAGAGCCGTTAGGGAACATGCCGGTGTTGGCGCGGCCCTTGCCGCTATCGAGTTTCAGACCCATCAAGCCAATCACGTCCACACCAACACCGACGGTGCCTTGGGTGTAACCCGAGCTGAACAGGCCATGGAAACCCAGGCCGGTTTCTTCACGACGGCTTTGGCCGGTGTCGTTGTTACGGAAGTCACGGCTGAAGTACAGCGTACGAGTCAGGATGCTGGCTGTACTGTCTTCAATAAAGCCCTTGGAATCGTCCTGGGCGGACGCCATTGCGAACTGCGAGGTGCCTGCTGAAACAGCGAGGGCCATCATGCTCCACTTCATCACGCGCATCGTGATTTGCTCCTTTGGTTTTAGGAAGAGTACTGCCGTCCCACCTGTATTTTTATCTGGGCGGCTCTTTCTTTTTTGTGTCGGCGCAAAGTTATATCACGCAGACTCTATTGACGATACTTACCCAACTTTCCTTTCAGCTTCTTTACGAGGCTGTCGTAAATCGCTAGCTCCCTGTCGCAAATTCACAGTCCAACTGTAACTGGGCTGACAACTTCAATACTGTCTTCCTTCAAACCGGTTCAAAGTTTGAACCCTTCCCTGATGCGCATTGAATCGCTGCTGTTCTTATCGCGAAACACCCGCATCCAAGGGTGTCGTTGCCGACGATAGGCAGGAGCTTGCAACAAGCGTGCACAAACCGGTGATCGAATGTCATTTTTTCGTGAAAAAGGTGAAAAGCCTGTAAACGCTGCATAAAGACGGGCTTCTTGGGCGGTTTGGCTTGGGCCAAGTGCGCATCGCTCGCCCGCGTTGTGCGTTACACGAAACCCGAATCGTGGCAAAACGTTACCGGTTCACCCCAACGAGTGGGTACTCGGTGGATCTCTTTGAAGCACAGGCGGACCATTTTGGTGCGTCCTGTGGAGGCCCGTTCCAGCGTAGCTCGCATCCGGGCTTGCCTCGAAAGGGTGCGTGTTTTTTACCGTCCTGCGCCGCCGCCTTCCCGCATTCGCCGTGAAGCCTTGCGCAATCGAAGGTATGCTGGCGCGCAAAACCTGACCTGTTCAATGGAGTGCCTGCGGTGTTCGCACTGGATCAACGCCTGCAACAAGACACGCTGACCCTCGGGGATTTCCCGCTGTGCCGGCTACTGCTGTCCAATGACTCGAACTACCCCTGGTTCATTCTGGTGCCGCGTATCGACGGTATCAGTGAAGTGTTTCAGCTGGATGTCGCTGACCAGCAGGTGCTGTGGCAGGAAACCACAGCCCTGGCGCAATTGCTGAATGAGGGCCTTGGCGCCGACAAGATGAACATTGGCGCATTGGGTAATGTCGTCAGCCAGCTGCATGTGCACGTCATCGTGCGCAAGCGTGATGACGCCGCCTGGCCCGCGCCGGTTTGGGGCAAACATCCGGCGCTCCCTTACACACCTGAGCAAGTGACGGCCATTCGTGCGCGGCTGCGCGACCTGCTGCCTGCCGACTTCATCTTCACCCAGGACTGAATCATGGACCTGCAAGACCGCGTCACCGACCTGGAAAGCCGCCTGGCCTTCCAGGACGACACCATCGAGACCCTCAACGACATCCTGGTCAGCCAGCAACGCGCCGTCGAGCGCCTGCAACTGCAGATAGCTGCCCTGCTCAAGCGCCAGGAAGAAATGGGCGGCCAGTTCGAATCATCCGAAGAAGAGGCACCGCCGCCTCACTATTAATGGGCATGCAATAAAAAACCGCGACCCGGCCAATGCCGGATCGCGGTTTTTTTTGCTGCGAAGGCTTGTGAATCAGCGACGCGGCAGCGCGGCGATCACATCTTCGGCTTGCAGGCCTTTGTCGCGGTTCATTACCGAGAATTCCACACGCTGGCCTTCGACCAGAACGCGATGGCCTTCGCCACGGATGGCCCGGAAGTGGACGAAAATATCATCGCCCGAATCGCGGGAAATAAAGCCGAAGCCCTTGGAGGTATTGAACCACTTGACGGTCCCGGTATCCCGGTTGGTCATGTCGTAATTTTGCGACGCGGCCGCTGGGGACGAACGGTAGAAGCTGATGGCCAGGTGAAGAACGATGGCGACCACAGCGATGACCAGGCTGAGCAGGATGGCCGGGTGGCCGCCGACTTCAGGCATGGGGGCCAGGAGGGTGAGGGTTTGCACGACAACAGCCAGCACCAGCAGTGCGCTGACCAGGTTTTGCAGTTGATGACGCGTGCCTTTGTTCCAGTAAGGCACTACCGGTGCGAGCGTCAGGTTGAGCAGGCCGAACAAGGCCAGGTACAGAGCATCATGCTGTTGCAGGTAGGGCAGGCTTTCAGGCTGCAGGCTCGGGATAAAGGACAGCAGCAACGCTGCAACGCCCGTTAGCAGGTGGACGATTTTCAACATTTTGATTAACTCACTTTAAGACGGATCACGAGGAAGAGCTGACTGGCACGGTTCGCTTCTGAACAATGGGAGGCGTTGAGCACGTGCGCGGGGATCAGCCTATGTGACGTGCCGCACAGATGAACGGCAGCCACACGGCGCCTATTTAACAGCAAAGGCTGTGCCTACTCAAATCAAGCCTGTCGGGGGCTTGCGGGTAGCACGGCATTTCTGCATCAAACGCTTGTGCTAGACGGATGCAGGCTTTTCGAGCGGCGCTCAGGCATTTCTTGCTAGAGTGGCCGTTCATTTGATCAACGAATACTCGTCAATTGAAGGGGAAACACATGGCAATCGATATTGGTATCAGTGAAGAAGATCGTAAATCCATCGTCGACGGTCTTTCACGGCTGCTGTCCGATACCTACGTACTGTATCTGAAGACCCACAATTTCCATTGGAACGTCACCGGCCCCATGTTTCGCACGCTGCACTTGATGTTTGAAGAGCAGTACAACGAGCTGGCGCTGGCGGTGGATTCCATTGCCGAGCGTATCCGCGCCCTGGGTTTCCCGGCGCCGGGCGCCTACTCGATCTACGCTCGCCTGTCCTCGATCAAGGAAGAAGAGGGTGTGCCCAGCGCCGAGGAGATGATCAAGCAGTTGGTCGCAGGCCAGGAAGCCGTCACGCGTACGGCTCGTGGCATTTTCCCGTTGCTCGACAAAGTCAGCGATGAGCCGACGGCAGACCTGTTGACCCAGCGCATGCAGGTGCACGAGAAAACCGCGTGGATGCTGCGTTCCCTGCTCGAAAATCAGTAAACGTCGTACACCGGTGGCGCCGTGCTGGCGCCACCTGCGTGTTTCCACGCACTTCCTGGCGTTGTCCTACGCCCATCTACGTCCCGTCTTCTGGCTGCCTCCCGCGCCCTGCTGTTTTATAGAGCCACTGTCCAATGGGAAGTCCCATGGACTGCTGTTTGGCAATGGAGTGTCAGGTGTATGTCACGTGGATTCGGTAATGGAGTGATGGAAACCCCTGGTTTTCACAAGATAAAGGTCGACCCGTTTGCAAAAGGGTTCGATATGGGGCTGGCCAAGCCATTGTCGCGGTCAGTGAGGCTCAACGGGTTTTCCACCTGCCTGCGGCTCGAACAGATCTATTGGAATATCCTCACGGAAATTGCCAGGATCAATACCTGCTCGGTCAGCGCGCTGTTGTCCTATGTCGATCGGGAAGTGCATTTGCGCTACGGCGGCGTGAAGAACTTCAGCGGTCTGGTGAGGGTGGTGTGCGTGGTGCATGTATTGAACGGCTGCGTCACCCCCTCCTGCTCAGGATAGTTCGTGCGTGCCTTGCACCGGCCCGCCATTCAGGCGGGTCGGCGCATGGGGAGAATGCCGGCTGCGCTGCCTCGATTTACCAGATATAATCCCGCGCTTTGCTGCGCATGCCGGGCTTTATGCACAAGGGCTGGGCGTGGCGCATTAGGTTTTGACCGCCGAGACATCCCAATGCCCATGTACGACTATCAATGCGCTTCCTGTGGTCATCAGTTGGAAGCCATTCAAAAGATCAGCGCCGCGCCGTTGGTCGATTGCCCAGCCTGCCAGGCACCTGAATTGAAAAAAATGATGTCCATGCCAGGCTTCCGCCTCAGCGGAAACGGTTGGTACGAGACCGATTTCAAGACCGGCGCCAAGAAGAACCTGGCGGGCGGCGACAAGGCAGACTGAGTTGAACTCTACGCGCAGGCTCCTGCATTATCCGTCCCCTGCTTTAATGTGCGGTGACGAGGCAGGCCTCCACCGAATTTCGAATTACGAGAAGTGAAACCACGACCATGATGCGCAGCCACTATTGCGGCCAATTGAACGAGACCCTGGAAGGTCAGGAAATCACCCTTTGCGGATGGGTTCACCGTCGCCGCGACCACGGCGGGGTGATCTTCCTCGATATCCGTGATCGTGATGGTCTGGCCCAGGTGGTGTTCGACCCGGATCGCGCCGAGAGCTTCGCCGCCGCCGATCGCGTGCGCAGCGAATACGTCGTGAAGATCACCGGCAAGGTACGCCTGCGTCCGGCCGGTGCCGTGAACAAGAACATGGCGTCCGGCGGCATCGAAGTGCTGGGCTATGAACTCGAAGTGCTGAACGAGTCGGAAACCCCGCCGTTCCCGCTCAATGAATATTCCGACGTGGGCGAAGAAACTCGCCTGCGCTACCGCTTCCTTGACCTGCGTCGCCCGGAAATGGCCGAGAAGCTGCGTCTGCGTTCGCGCATGACCACCAGCATCCGTCGCTTCCTCGACGAAAACGGCTTCCTCGACGTCGAAACGCCGATCCTCACCCGGGCCACCCCGGAAGGCGCGCGTGACTACCTGGTGCCCAGCCGTACCCACGCCGGTTCGTTCTTTGCCCTGCCGCAGTCGCCGCAGCTGTTCAAGCAACTGCTGATGGTGGCCGGCTTCGACCGTTACTACCAGATCGCCAAATGCTTCCGTGACGAAGACCTGCGCGCCGACCGTCAGCCCGAGTTCACCCAGATCGACATCGAGACCAGCTTCCTCGATGAGAAAGAGATCATGGGCCTGACCGAGCAGATGATCCGCAACCTGTTCAAGGAAGTGCTGGACCTGGAGTTCGGCGAGTTCCCGCACATGACCTTCGAAGAAGCCATGCGCCGCTACGGTTCCGACAAGCCGGACCTGCGCAACCCGCTGGAACTGGTGGACGTGGCCGATCAGCTCAAGGAAGTCGACTTCAAGGTGTTCAGCGGCCCGGCCAATGACCCTAAATGCCGCATCGCCGCGCTGCGTGTGCCTGGCGGCGCGAGCATGCCGCGCAAGCAGATCGACGACTACACCAAGTTCGTCGGCATCTACGGTGCCAAGGGCTTGGCGTACATCAAGGTCAACGAGCGCGCCAACGGTGTTGATGGTCTGCAATCGCCTATCGTGAAAAACATTCCGATGGACAACCTCAACGCGATTCTGGACCGCGTCGGTGCCGTCGATGGCGACATCGTGTTCTTCGGTGCCGACAAGGCCAAGATCGTCAGCGAAGCCTTGGGCGCATTGCGTATCAAGCTCGGTCACGACCTGAACCTGCTGACCTGCGAATGGGCCCCGATGTGGGTCGTTGACTTCCCGATGTTCGAAGAGAACGACGACGGCAGCTTCAGCGCCTTGCATCACCCGTTCACCGCGCCCAAGTGCTCGCCGGCCGAGCTGGAAGCCAACCCGGCAGGCGCCTTGTCCCGTGCCTACGACATGGTATTGAACGGCACCGAGTTGGGTGGCGGTTCGATCCGTATCCACCGCAAGGAGATGCAGCAAGCGGTGTTCCGTCTGCTGGGCATCAACGAAGCGGAACAGGAAGAGAAGTTCGGCTTCCTGCTCGACGCCCTCAAGTACGGCGCGCCGCCCCACGGTGGCCTGGCCTTCGGTCTGGACCGCCTGGTGATGCTGATGACCGGTGCCCAGTCGATTCGTGAAGTGATCGCCTTCCCGAAAACCCAGAGCGCTGCAGACGTCATGACCCAGGCGCCGGGTGTGGTGGATGCCAAGGCACTGCGCGAATTGCACATTCGTCTGCGCGAGACGCCGAAGGCTGAGTAAGGCTGCTGCGTGCAAGCGCACTGAAGTTTACGCAGTCAAAAAAGGCGCATCTTCGGATGCGCCTTTGCGTTACAAGGGTTGTATTGCGCCAGAAGCGTGATTGATAAGGTTTCTAGAGAATTTTTGGAGTTGTGTTATGGCTGGCCATTCCAAGTGGGCGAACATCAAGCACCGCAAAGAGCGTCAGGATGCCAAGAAAGGCAAGATTTTCACCAAGTGGATCCGTGAGCTGACCGTCGCTGCTCGCCAAGGAGGCGGCGATCCGGGCTCCAACCCGCGCCTGCGCCTGGCGCTGGACAAGGCGCTGGGCGCCAACATGAGCCGCGACATCATCGACCGCGCCGTGGCCCGTGGCGCCGGAGCTGCCGATACCGACGACATGGTCGAACTGACCTACGAAGGCTACGGCCCGGGCGGCGTGGCGGTGATGGTCGAGTGCATGACCGATAACCGCAACCGTACCGCCGCTGCCGTGCGCCATGCGTTCAGCAAGTGCGGGGGCAATCTGGGTACCGACGGTTCGGTGGCCTACCTGTTCGAGCGCAAGGGCCAGATATCCTTTGCGCCGGGTGTGGATGAAGATGCACTGATCGAAGCTGCAATGGAGGCCGATGCCGACGACGTGGTGACCAACGAAGACGGTTCCATCGATGTCTTCACCTCCTTCGCCAGCTTCTATGCCGTGCGCACTGCGCTGGAGGCGGCGGGCTTCAAGGGCGCTGACGCAGAAATCGTGATGCTGCCGACCACAAGCGCCGAGCTGGACCTGGACGGTGCGCAGAAGGTGCTGAAGCTGCTGGACATGCTTGAAGACCTGGATGATGTGCAGAATGTGTATTCGAATGCCGACATCCCTGAGTCGGTCGCCGAACAGCTCACTTGAGAACGATGAACATCCACTGTGGGAGCTGGCTTGCCTGCGATAGCATCACCTCGATTTGACAGAAGCACCGAGGTGTCCGCATCGCAGGCAAGCCAGCTCCCACAAGGGCTGTTACACAAATGTGTGCCTGGCACATACCGTTGTAAATCCAACCCGCAGGCGCTATGACTTTAATCCTTGGTATCGACCCCGGTTCGCGCATCACCGGTTTTGGTGTGGTGCAACATACTCCGCGTGGCTGCGTTTATGTGGCATCGGGTTGCATCCGCACCGGCGCGGGCGAGTTGGCCGAGCGTCTGCAAATTGTCTATCGCGGCGTGCGTGAAGTGATCCAGACCTATGGCCCGGTTACTATGGGCATCGAGAAAGTGTTCATGGCCAAGAATGCCGACTCCGCGCTCAAGCTTGGTCAGGCCCGTGGCGCCGCCATCGTGGCGGGGGCCGAGGAGGGCATGGAGATCGCCGAATACACCGCGACCCAGGTCAAGCAGGCCGTGGTCGGCACGGGTGGTGCCAATAAAGAGCAGGTGCAGATGATGGTGATGCACATGCTCAAACTCACGGCCAAGCCGCAGATCGACGCCTCCGACGCCCTGGCCATTGCCATTTGCCATGCGCACACTCGATCCAGTCTATTGCCCCACGGGCTTGGCACGGCACGCAGTCGTGGCGGGCGCCTGCGTCTCTGATAGCATCAGCGTTATTTCCGGTCAGGCGCCTATCTGACCCTATGCTTTTTAAGGATCCGAACCGTGATTGGACGCTTGCGCGGCACCCTGGCTGAGAAACAGCCGCCGCACCTGATTCTGGATGTAAACGGGCTTGGGTATGAGCTTGAAGTGCCCATGACCACCTTGTACCGCCTACCGTCGGTCGGCGAGCCGATTACGCTGCACACTCATCTGGTGGTGCGCGAAGACGCGCAATTGCTCTATGGTTTCATCGGCAAGCGCGACCGCGACTTTTTTCGTGAACTGATTCGTTTGAATGGCGTAGGGCCGAAACTGGCGCTGGCGTTGATGTCCAGCCTGGAAGTGGATGAGCTGGTACGTGCAGTATCGGCCCAGGACACCTCGGCGCTGACCAAGGTGCCGGGGGTGGGCAAGAAGACCGCTGAGCGCCTGCTGGTGGAACTCAAGGACCGCTTCAAGGCCTGGGAAGTCGTGCCGAGCATGTTCGCGCTGGTGCCGAACCAGCCGGACATGCCGGCAGGCCAGGTCGCCAGCGCCGAAAGCGATGCAGTCAGTGCGCTGATTTCCCTGGGCTACAAGCCGCAGGAGGCCAGCAAGGCGGTATCGGCCATCAAGGACAAGAACCTGAGCAGCGAAGACATGATCCGCCGAGCCCTGAAGGGAATGATTTAAGTGATTGAAGCTGATCGTCTGATTGCGGCCACTGGCCCGCGCGACCGTGAAGAAGTTCAGGATCGCGCCATCCGCCCGCTGAGTCTGGCCGACTACATCGGCCAGCCCACCGTGCGCGAGCAGATGGAACTGTTCATCCAGGCCGCGCGCGGGCGCAGCGAGTCCCTGGACCACACCTTGATCTTCGGCCCGCCGGGGCTGGGTAAAACCACTCTGGCCATGATCATCGCCAATGAAATGGGCGTGTCGATCAAGTCCACCTCCGGCCCGGTGCTGGAGCGTCCCGGCGACCTGGCAGCGCTGCTGACCAACCTTGAACCCCATGACGTGCTGTTTATCGACGAGATTCACCGGTTGTCGCCGATTGTCGAGGAAGTGCTGTACCCGGCCATGGAGGACTTCCAGCTCGACATCATGATCGGCGAGGGCCCGGCTGCCCGTTCGATCAAGCTCGACCTGCCGCCCTTTACCCTGGTGGGTGCGACCACCCGTGCCGGCATGCTGACCAACCCGCTGCGCGACCGTTTCGGTATCGTTCAGCGTCTGGAGTTCTACAGCACGGCCGACCTTGCGACGATTGTGATGCGCTCGGCAGGCATTCTCGGCCTGCCGCTGGACCCTGAGGGTGCGTTTGAAATCGCCCGCCGGGCTCGCGGCACGCCGCGTATCGCCAACCGTCTGCTACGCCGCGTGCGCGACTTTGCCGAGGTGCGCGCCAAGGGGCATATCACCAAGGCCGTGGCGGACCTGGCGCTGAACCTGCTGGATGTGGACGAGCACGGCTTCGATCACCAGGATCGGCGCCTGCTGTTGACCATGATCGAGAAGTTCGACGGTGGCCCGGTAGGGGTGGACAGCCTTGCCGCGGCCATCAGCGAGGAGCGTCATACCATCGAGGATGTGTTGGAGCCGTACCTTATCCAGCAGGGCTACATCATGCGCACGCCGAGGGGCAGGGTGGTGACGCGTCATGCTTATCTGCACTTCGGGCTAAATATTCCGTCACGATTGGGCGAGATGCCCGTGGTAGACGAATTCCTCGATGCAGTGGACGATTAAAAGCTTGCGCCGCACGATTTATCTGATGTTTGTGCTGTCCCAGTGTCTGGCGTCGTCATTCAGACGTTGTAAATATTCTTCAGGATGAAGAACAGGAATGAAAAAACAGTGGCGGGCCGGATTGGCAACCTGAGGAGTAAGCACTAGAGTATGCGCGCGCAAAACGGGGATCAGTCGTTCGTACATCGCTGTCGCGTTTATTACGAGGACACCGATGCCGGCGGCATCGTGTATTACGTCAATTACCTCAAGTTCATGGAGCGGGCTCGAACCGAGCGGCTACGGGAGCTGGGCTTTGCCCAATCCCAGCTGGCAGGGGAGGACCTGTTATTCGTCGTGCATTCCAGCGAGGCGCGTTACCACTCACCTGCGCGATTGGACGATGAGTTGCTGGTCAGTGCGCAAGTAATCGAATTGAACCGTGCCAGCCTGCGTTTCAAGCAGCAGGTCAGGCGGGCAACGGATGCAACGCTGCTCTGTGAGGGGCAGTTTCTGGTGGCGTGTGTGCGCACCAACAGTTTGAAACCTCGGGCCATTCCCGAAACTCTACGTGCGGCCTTTGCCGCCGTGAGCGGCGCGGGTAAACAATCAGAGCAGGAGATTTAGCGTGGAACCTACCGTCGTCGACCATTCCTCCATGTGGAGCCTGGTCAGCAATGCCAGTGTTGTGGTTCAACTGGTCATGCTGACCCTGGTAGCCGCATCGGTTACCTCTTGGGTCATGATTTTCCAGCGCAGCAACATGCTGCGTGCCGGTCGACGTGCCCTGGAGAGCTTCGAGGAGCGCTTCTGGTCGGGTATCGACCTGTCCAAGCTGTACCGCCAGGCCGGCAGCAATCCGGACCCGGATTCGGGCGTGGAGCAGATCTTCCGTGCCGGTTTCAAGGAATTCTCCCGTCTGCGTCAGCAGCCTGGCGTGGACCCGGAAGCCGTGATGGAAGGCGTGGCGCGTGCCATGCGTGTCGCCATTTCCCGTGAAGAAGAGAAGCTTGAACAAAGCTTGCCGTTTTTGGCCACCGTGGGTTCCGTCAGCCCATACATCGGTCTGTTCGGCACCGTGTGGGGCATCATGAACTCGTTCCGCGGTCTGGCCCAGGCCCAGCAAGCGACCCTGGCCACCGTGGCCCCGGGTATCGCCGAAGCCCTGATCGCCACCGCGATTGGCCTGTTCGCGGCGATCCCGGCAGTGATTGCCTACAACCGTTTTGCTGCCACCAGCGAAACGCTGATCGGCCGTTACTACACCTTCGCCGATGAATTCCAGGCGATCCTGCACCGTAAAGTGCACACCAGCGAAGAATAAGCAGGTAATTCCCAATGGCTTTAATCGCTCGAGCGCGCAAAAAGCGCAAGCCGGTCGCCGAGATGAACGTAGTGCCCTACATCGACGTGATGCTGGTGCTGCTGGTAATTTTCATGGTGACTGCGCCGATGCTCAACCAGGGCGTGAAGGTTGATCTGCCCAAGGTTTCCAGTGAAGCCTTGCCGCAGGACAACAACACGCAGGTGCTGACCATTTCGATCAAGTCCGACAAGACCTATTACTGGAACCTTGGCAGCGAAGTCGACACTCAGAAACAGCAAGACAAGGCCCTGACCCTGCCGGCGATGACCGATGCGGTGACCAAGATCATTCGCTCCGGCAACGAAGGCGGCAAGCACACCCAGGTCTTCATTCGCGGCGACAAATCGGTCGACTACGGCTCCGTCATGGGCGCCATGGGCGGGCTGCAGAAGGCCGGCGTCGGTAACGTTGGCCTGATCACCGAGGCGCCCTGATGCAGCAACAGCGAGAGCCGTCCGCCTCGGAAAGCTTCTTCTGGCCTGGCGTGTGGGCAATAGCCCTGCACGTTCTGGTGTTCGGCATGCTGTTCGTCAGCTTTGCCATGACCCCGGACCTGCCGCCGGCCAAGCCGATCGTGCAGGCGACCCTGTATCAACTGAAATCGAAAAGTCAGGCCACCACCCAAACCAATCAGAAGATTGCGGGTGAGGCCCAGAAGTCGGCCGCGCGCCAGACCGAAGTCGAGCAGATGGAACAGAAGAAGGTCGAGCAGGAAGCGGTGAAGGCGGCTGCGGAACAAAAGAAAGAAGAGGCGGCTCAAAAGGCCGAGGAATCGAAAAAGGCTGACGAAGCGAAGAAGGCCGACGAGGCCAAAAAGGCTGATGAAGCCAAAAAGGCCGACAAGGCTGCCGAAGCTAAAAAAGCCGACGAGAAACAATTGGCTGATATAGCCAAGAAGAAATCTGAAGAAGAAGCGAAAAAAGCTGCTGAAGAAGAGGCCAAGAAAAAGGCCGCTGAAGAAGCCAAGAAGAAGATAGTCGAAGACGCGAAGAAGAAAGCCGCCGAAGACGCCAAGAAAAAAGCTGAAGCAGACGAGGCGAAGAAGAAAGTCGCCGACGACGCGAAGAAGAAAGCTGCCGCCGATGCCACCAAGAAAAAGGCCCAGGAAGCAGCGCGTAAATCCGCCGAAGAGAAAAAGGCTCAGGCCTTGGCAGATTTGCTCTCCGACACGCCGCAGCGTCAGCAAGCCTTGGCCGATGAGCGTGGTGATGAAGTAGCGGGCAGTTTCGATGACCTGATTCGGGCACGGGCAGCAGAAGGCTGGACACGTCCACCTTCGGCACGTAAAGGCATGACAGTAGTGCTGCAGATCGGCATGTTGCCGGACGGTACGGTGACTTCGGTCAGCGTGGCCAAGTCCAGTGGTGACGGTTCGTTCGACAGTTCGGCGGTTGCCGCGGTCAAGAACATTGGCCGGTTGACCGAGATGCAGGGAATGAAACCAAGCGACTTCGCTCCCTATCGTTCATTCAAGATGACATTCACACCTGAGGATCTAGCCTTGTGAGAAACCTTCTTCGAGGAATGCTTGTCGTTATTTGCTGTATGGCAGGGATAGCGGCGGCGGATGAAAAGAACATCCTGGTAACCAGCGGCAGTGATCGGGCCACCCCGATCGCAGTAGTACCGTTTGGCTGGCAGGGCGGCAGCGTGCTGCCGGATGACATGGCACAGATCGTCAGCGACGACCTGCGCAACTCCGGTTACTACGCACCGATTCCAAAAGGCAACATGATCAGCCAGCCGACCCAGGCCAGCGAAGTCAGCTTCCGTGACTGGAAAGCCGTGGGCGCGCAGTACCTGATGGTCGGCAGCATCACGCCGGCCGGCGGTCGCCTGCAGATCCAATACACGTTGTTCAACGTTGCCACCGAGCAGCAGGTCTTGACCGGCAGCGTGTCGGGGACCGCCGAGCAACTGCGTGACATGGCCCACTACATCTCGGACCAGTCGTTTGAAAAGCTCACCGGCATCAAAGGGGCGTTCTCCACGCGCCTGTTGTATGTCACGGCGGAGCGTTTTTCGGTCGACAACACCCGTTACACGCTGCAGCGCTCGGATTACGACGGTGCACGTGCCGTGACCCTGCTGCAATCGCGTGAGCCGATCCTGTCGCCGCGTTTTGCGCCGGATGGCAAGCGTATTGCCTATGTGTCGTTCGAACAGAAGCGCCCGCGCATCTTCGTCCAGCACATCGATACAGGACGTCGTGAGCAGATCACCAACTTCGAAGGCCTCAATGGTGCACCGGCCTGGTCGCCGGATGGTTCGCGCCTGGCATTCGTGCTGTCCAAGGACGGCAACCCGGATATCTACGTGATGAACATGGCGTCGCGCCAGATCAGTCGCGTGACCAGCGGTCCTGGCATCAACACTGAACCGTTCTGGGGCAAGGATGGTTCGACCATCTACTTCACCTCCGATCGGGGCGGCAAGCCACAGATCTATAAAACAAGCGTGGGTGGTGGTGGTGCGGAACGCGTAACCTTCATTGGCAACTACAATGCCAATCCGAAGCTTTCGGCCGATGAAAAGACGTTGGTAATGATTCACCGTCAGGATGGTTTCACTAATTTCCGGGTTGCGGCCCAGGATTTGCAGCGCGGAACCGTAAAAATCCTTACAGATACCAACCTTGATGAGTCAGCCACTGTTGCGCCCAACGGCACCATGGTAATCTACGCCACCCGCCAGCAGGGCCGGGGAGTCTTGATGCTCGTGTCCATTAATGGACGCGTAAGGCTCCCGCTTCCTACCGCACAAGGCGAAGTCAGAGAACCATCCTGGTCCCCTTACCTGAACTGACGCGGCGCTACAAAAAAAGAGATTTGCTTAACACACTGGGGTTCATTAGGAGTTTCACGATGGAAATGCTGAAGTTTGGTAAGTTTGCTGCTCTGGCTCTGGCTCTGTCCGTAGCCGTTGGTTGCTCGTCCAAAGGCGGCGACAACGCCGGTGAAGGCGCAGCTGTTGATCCAAACGCTGGTTACGGCGCTAACACAGGTGCAGTTGATGGCTCCCTGAGCGAAGAAGCTGCTCTGCGCGCTATCACCACTTTCTACTTCGAATACGACAGTTCGGACCTGAAACCAGAAGCCATGCGCGCTCTGGACGTTCACGCCAAGGACCTGAAAGCTAACGGCGCTCGCGTTGTTCTGGAAGGTAACACCGACGAACGTGGTACTCGTGAGTACAACATGGCACTGGGCGAGCGTCGTGCGAAAGCCGTTCAGCGCTACCTGGTACTGCAAGGTGTTGCTCCAGGCCAACTGGAACTGGTTTCCTACGGTAAAGAGCGTCCAGTTGCTACTGGCCACGACGAGCAGTCCTGGGCTCAAAACCGTCGCGTCGAACTGCGTAAGTAATTCGTCATGCGAACGTGCCGTCGTGCTCTAACTGTATTGGCTCTCAGCCTCGCACCGCTTGCGGTGTGGGCTGCGGTTCCTGTAACGGACAGCAACTCAGGCTATAACAATAGCGGGAGCAGCTATCCGCCAGCGGGTTATGGCACGAACGGCGCCTATGCCGGGGGGGCGGCGACGTCCGCCCCTTCGGCACAGGGCGAACTGTTCAATCAGTTGCAACGCATGCAGGATCAACTGGCGCAGCAACAAGGCACCATTGAAGTTCTGCAGAATCAAGTGAATCAGCTCAAGCAAGAAGGCCTGGAGCGTTACCAGGATCTTGATCGACGTATTGGAGCCGGCGTAACACCTGCCGCTACTCCTGATAATTCTTCTGCCGGTGGCGCGCCAAGCGCCGCTGCCGGTGGTGCAGCAGCAGGGGCGGCCGCTAGCCAGGCCCCTGCCGCGAGCAGCGAACCGGGCGATCCGGCGAAGGAAAAACTGTATTACGATGCAGCCTTCGACCTGATCAAGGCCAAGGATTTTGACAAGGCCAGCCAGGCATTTGCCGCTTTCCTGCGCAAATACCCAAACAGCCAGTACGCGGGCAATGCCCAATACTGGTTGGGTGAGGTCAACCTGGCCAAGGGTGATCTGCAAGGTGCCGGCCAGGCGTTTGCCAAGGTCAGCCAGCTGTACCCCAAGCACGCCAAGGTGCCGGATTCGCTGTACAAACTCGCTGACGTGGAGCGCCGCCTGGGTCATACCGACAAGGTCAAAGGCATTCTGCAGCAAGTAGTGGCCCAATATCCGGGTACTTCAGCTGCACAGTTGGCCCAGCGGGACTTGCAGCGCTTGTAAGCCATGCAGCCCGTTTAGAAGAAACCCGCGCCTGGCGCGGGTTTTTTCGTTAGACTCCACGCCCTTTTATGACACCCGCTTTTTGGGGTCGGCGCATTGGCGCAACCCCTTGAAGTGCCTGACGGAGGCGGACAGCCTGTTTAGCTGTTACGCCCGTGGCGACTATGCAAGACACATTACGTATTACCGAAGTTTTTTACTCGTTGCAGGGTGAAACGCGAACCGCCGGCCTGCCCACGGTTTTTGTGCGCCTCACTGGTTGCCCGTTGCGTTGCCAGTACTGCGACAGCGCTTACGCCTTCAGTGGCGGCACTGTGCGTACCCTTGACGACATTCTCGAACAGGTTGCCAGCTATCGGCCGCGCTATGTCTGTGTGACGGGCGGCGAGCCCCTGGCCCAACCCAATGCCATTCCCTTGCTCAAGCAGTTGTGCGATGCCGGTTATGAGGTGTCTCTGGAAACCAGTGGTGCGTTGGATATCTCGGCTGTTGATCCGCGTGTAAGCCGTGTGGTCGACCTCAAAACACCGGGCTCCAGGGAAGTACATCGTAACCTCTACGAGAACCTGGATTTGCTGACGGCCAACGATCAGGTCAAGTTCGTCATCTGTTCCCGCGAAGACTATGACTGGGCCAACTCCAAGCTGATCCAATATGGCCTGGACCGTCGCGCTGGCGAGGTGCTGTTCTCCCCTAGCCATCACGACCTGAACGCCCGCGACCTGGCAGACTGGGTGGTGGCGGACAACCTGCCGGTGCGTCTGCAATTGCAGTTGCACAAGTACCTGTGGAACGACGAGCCTGGCCGCTGAGAGGGCCTGAAAACGGCGACAATTGCAGATGCAACGCGGTATTTCTGATTTATTTCAAATAAGGTGTTGAATAATCCTTAGAAATCAGTATTATACGCGCCACCACACAGCGGGTCGTTAGCTCAGTTGGTAGAGCAGTTGGCTTTTAACCAATTGGTCGTAGGTTCGAATCCCACACGACCCACCATATTTGGCGGTTTAGAAAATCCGGAAGGCCCACGAAAGTGAGGATTTCCGGGTTTTTTTTTGCGTGCTTGAAAACTCAAAGTAAACCCACTGTCAATCGCTCCCCGTCTTGATTAAATTGGAGGCTGCTCAACTCACGACAGGGATCGTCATGACTACGCTTTCACCCCTCAGCTCCAGCCTCGTCCAGATTCTGCGTCCTCCGGGTCAACCACTTGCCGCCCAGCCACGCGATACCCCTGTTGCCGATCGACCTTCATCCGTCGTCAGCCTGGGCAACGTGGCATCCGACACACTCTCCAACACCTACTCTCCGCGTGGGCAACTGCCCGGCCAGGCGCCGGTGCTGGCTTGGGAAAGTGACAGTCATGACACCCTGAGCAAGGCGATCAATACCAACTTCAACGCATTATCCATTGCCAACCGCTTCAAAGGCCTGGGCGAAAGTTTGATGGCACAGTTTGCCGAGGGCGATACGGATATTTCCCAGTCGGTACGCTACGCAGGCGCAGACAATGCTGGCGAGCTCAAGCTCAGTCAGGCGCTGTTGCACAGCAAGGCCGACAATCTGGTCAGCCTCAACATCAAGACCGCCAGCGGCAAGACCATCACCTTCAGTTTATCCAGCCAGAGCGATGGCCTGGGCGTTCAGGCCACTGTGGATGGCGGCACCTTGAGCGACGATGAGCTCAAGGCCGTCGGTCAATTGAGCAGCGCCTTCCAGGCAGCGGTCGACGGGCTCACCGCTGTGCCGCCCAAGCTCGACCTGGGCGGCCTGACCCGTTTCGACTCCAAAATATTGGCGTCCGTCGACCTTGACGCCAAGTTGGAGTTAGCGAACGCCCAGCAGCAGACCCTTGCGTTTCACGCCGACAATCAGAGCCGCACTACCCGCATGAGCGGGGCGGACGGCGAGTTGAGTCTGGCGGTGGACCTGAAAAACGCGGCCATCCTTGGCGAAGCTCAACAACAGGCCAAAGCGCTGGAAAGCTACCTGGCGCAGTTTGATCGAGTGCAGGAGCGAGGCAATGCCAAGGCACCGTTGATGGACATGCTCAAGGACGCGTTCAGCGCCATGAACAGCCATTACCCTCAGGGCGGCGCCGCACCCGAGGCGCTGACCCGCAGTGCGGCGGACCAGCGCCTGCTGAGCGGCCTGGCCGACTTCAAGGCGTCGATCAAGCAGACCCGCGAGGCTTCCAATCCAATGCGTCCGTCCGAAGTCGACAGCTTTGCCTACGACGTGGCGCAGAACACCCGCGTGGGCGGCAGCAGCACGTTGGATCGCACTGTGACCCAGTATCAGCAATCGAGCCTGTCCGCCAGTTTCCACAAGGATCTGACCGGCGCAAGAAACCCGGCGCTTGGCACCACGGCCGAATCGCAGAATTACCTGTATGTGCAGGTCGAGGACAAGGCCAGCAGTTCGACTCACTTGGGGTATAAGGAAGGCATGCTGACCCATGCCTCTGTCTCGCAGTCCGCGAGCGAGGATACCCGGACGCAAAAATACGTGATGGGCAAGCAGGTCGATGAGACGTTTGTGCCCCGGCACGCCTCGGCCAGGCATGACTACGTGGCGTTGCTGGAGCACGCCGCAAGGGAAAGCACTAAGTCCAGGCAGGCGCTGGAGGAGTCCACGCTCAAGGAGGCACTGACAACTATGCATGCTGCTGTGCTGCTGCAGGAAGATCCCTGCGCACTGTCGCGCTGACAGTGTCCTTAAAAACAGAAAACCGGTTTTCCTGTTTTTTGCCCGGCAGATACGCACGCCAGCCCCAGATTAGGCTTTTGAATCCATTCGATATTCTGTAGCCTTGCGCAGCTTCACCCGTGCTTGATGAATACAATCACTTCGTCCGGCGGCGCCCGAAGGGCTCCAGAGCCGGTGGTACACTCGACTTTCGCGCAACTGCGCCTGCAGGTCTTGCGAATATGACGCACATTTCCGAACGCCTACTGGTTCAAGCCCATCTCGACGCCAAGCAGCCCAAGGCCCTCAGCGCCGAAGAAGAAGCCGGCCTGCGCGTTGCCATCGCCGCCGAGCTCAACGCTCAGGACGCGGTGCTGGTTGCCCACTTTTACTGCGATCCAGTGATTCAGGCCCTGGCCGAAGAAACCGGTGGCTGTGTCTCCGATTCCCTGGAAATGGCCCGCTTCGGCGCGGCCCATCCGGCCAAAACCGTACTGGTGGCCGGCGTGCGCTTCATGGGCGAGACCGCGAAGATCCTTACCCCTGAAAAACGCATCCTCATGCCGACCCTGGAAGCCACCTGCTCCCTGGACCTTGGCTGCCCGGTGGATGAGTTTTCGGCGTTCTGCGACCAGCATCCCGAGCGCACCGTGGTGGTGTATGCCAACACCTCGGCGGCGGTCAAGGCCCGGGCCGACTGGGTGGTGACTTCCAGTTGTGCGCTGGAAATTGTCGAGAGCCTGATGGACAACGGCGAGACCATCATCTGGGGCCCGGACAAGCATCTGGGCACCTATATTCAGCGCCAGACTGGTGCCGACATGCTGCTGTGGGACGGTGCCTGCATCGTCCACGAAGAGTTCAAGTCCAAGCAGCTCGAAGACATGAAAGCGCTGTACCCGGACGCTGCCATCCTGGTGCACCCCGAGTCGCCTACCGCCGTGATCGAACTGGCGGATGCGGTGGGTTCCACCAGCCAACTGATCGCCGCCGCGCAGCGCCTGCCGAACAAGACCTTCATCGTGGCGACGGATCGCGGCATCTTCTACAAGATGCAGCAGCTGTGCCCGGACAAGGTGTTTGTCGAAGCGCCCACCGCCGGTAACGGCGCCGCATGCCGCAGTTGCGCGCACTGCCCATGGATGGCGATGAACACCCTGGAGCGCACGTTGCAATGCCTGCGTGAGGGCAGTAACGAGATATTCGTCGAGCCGTCAGTAATCCCGCATGCGGTGCGCCCGCTCAAGCGCATGCTGGATTTCACCCAGGCTGCGCGTCTCAAGCTGGCAGGCAATGCCTGATGAGGGTTATTTTTTCTGCTGCGCGATTCGCACCAGCTGCGTATCCGAGTAGATGTCATGCCAGCAGCGTTTGTGCTTATCGAACAATGACCACACAAACCCGAGCCCCACGCACAGCCACGATGCAATCGACACCATAAAGCGCAGCAGCGCTTGCCACAGGCTGATACGCGAGCCGTCGGCGTTTTGCACGCGCACGCCCCAGACCTGCATGCCCAGGGTCTGCCCGGAGTGAGTCCAGAACGTGGCAAAGAAGCCGAACAGCACAAACAGCAGGAGGGTCGACAGTATTGGGTCACCGTCCAGCGTGCCGGATTCGGTGAGGGTGCGCATGTGTGCTTCACCCACGAAGGCGATCCACACCAGCTTGTAGATAAAGGCGGTGACGATCAGCAGCGCGGTACACAACAACGCGTCATAAAGCATCGCTGCAAGGCGACGACCCAGGCTGGCAGCGGGGAACGCGCCCTGAGGGCTCAGCAGGGGGGTGGCCATGGCAGGGCTCTCGCACGAAAATACGCAGTTTACGGAATCGCGCCCATAAAAAAGGTTCTTCACGGAATCCCGGGAAACACAGAAACAAGAACGCCGATTTGATTGATGATGTTCGTGCGAGCAAACACATCTACCAAACCGGCGTTCTTATGCGCGATATTAATACTTTCCTTCCTTTTT
>NZ_JYLI01000034.1 GCF_001439785.1 Pseudomonas poae
AGTTGAGTGACGTAAGGCCAGTCACACGCCCTGTGAGCATCCGTGCGGCCCGGGGTATTTACGAGGTAGATTTCAGCTTCTAGACGGACGCTGAACATTGAGCAAGATGTGTTGGGCAGACGCTTACTTTCCAGATGCAGATTTCACGCAGCAGCGTGCAAAAATGGCGTTCTCACTAGGCAATGGCCAAGCAGTTTTGGATAACCGACTTTTTCAACAGAATCGGCCGAAAACGGCCAATTCCGTCGTTTAGAGAAAAGACACCACCCCTGCCACCTGAAAGCAGGCACGCCGTGATAGCCGCCTGCTCATGCACAGATACAGCTACCGCGGATTACCCGCCCGAAGATGCGCCGCATCAATCTTGCACACCGAATCGCGCAATATCCCGATTAGCGACTGCCGCTCCAACGGTTCCCATTGCGGAATATCGCTCTTGCGCGTCACTTCATGCCCCAAGGCAAAGGGCTCGGAGAAATAAACCCGGCCGAACTGCGCCATTTCGTCCCGCTCGCAGTTGATCGCCTGGATCGCCCGCGAACTGCGAATCTCTGGAAGTTCACCGCGAGGGGCGGCGAGTCCGAGGTAATTGTTGATTAGGTAGAACTGGCGCAAATGCGGATTGCCCTGGTACAGGGCGACGGAATGGGCGTCGAAGTAGGTTGCCAGTTTGGCGTCCTCCAGCAGTTTGAACATGCCAGCAGGCGTCGTGGCCGGCGCTTCGGCCACGGCTTTCTGCGGCACAGTGCCGTGGGCACAACCACCCAGCAGCAACACCGCTGCCAGGCATGGCAGGCGCCTCATCGTTTGGTTCCCTGTGCCAGGTCCGGGCGTTCCTGCTGCAACAGAAGCTCATCGACGCTGCCCTGCAACGAACAGAGCAGGCGGGTCTTCCCGTTTTCGACGCTCAGCATCAGGAGCTTTTCCGCGGAACCCGCCGCCGGAGCGATGCCCGAGGCCGCCGCAGGGTTGTTCTGCCAGGCGGAATTGGCGTCCGCCTTGATCCGTGGCTTAGAAATGAAGTACTCGCCGGCCTCCTGCCATTCCGCATGCGGCAACTTAGCCATGACTTGCTCGCGGCTGGCATCGATTTCGAAACCCCAGAAGTAATAAATGCCTTGCTCGCCCAGGTCCATGACCCGGTCGTAGTAGCTAGTCAGGCGCAGGCCCTGGTCGTCGACAGCGGGGGTGAAGTGCTGGAAAGCGGTGTCGAAGTTGCGGCGGTCCAGCACTGGCGGCCAGGCTAGGCCACGCTGATCATTGCGGGCCAGCTTGACGGTCTTTCCCAGATCGGCGCGCTGGGAATACAGCTGTTTGAAAAATGACGGCTCACACGAGACCAGGCTTTCGCTGAGGCCGCTGGCCAGTGCACTACCGGAACACAGTCCGAGTAAAAGAGGAAGTATAGCTTTGCCGCAGGAGAAGGATAAAAGGCGACGCATGTCCATTGCTTGGAGAGTCCTGGTGGGGTGAAAAGCTCTATCTTAATTGCGTCAGAACGTTGTTACAAATTGAAAGGACTGGAAAAGGAGGCTGGCGCCAATCAATGCAGAGCAGGTGAGATAGCGTTCCTCCCAAGGCACAGCGGGAGTCCATACCGGGGGCAGTCATTGTGCGCGGTCCAAAAAGTCAGTTGCTCAGTTGAGAGCTGATCAAAGTCGCTTCTGTCGAACACAGAAGAACTTAATGTTGGTATCGGGCCAAAGGTAAGGGCGCCCGATAGTATCAAAACGCGGCGGAGTTCTTTTCTCGGTGACCGGCTCCTTTTGGCCGATTTCTGCCTGTTATGATTGACCGACATCGGGCCACTCGGGCCAGTCGTGACAGGTAGACCCCAGCCATGAGAGTGCGAACTGTATGGCACCCAAATTTGTGGAGAAAATCGCTGTGCGAATAAGGAAGCAGGAAAGCATTTGTGAATGGCAGGGGGTTACCCCAGATCGACCACAATCTGGGTCAAAAATCGGAATAGCGTTGGGCACCCTGGGGCTTCAGCCCATAAATGGGTTAAGGGTTAATCCGGAAAACGGTACGAACGGTTGGTACCTGTGGTGCGGTATGGAGTGGTCTGAGACTGACGATTTTTTTTCACCCCTGCATGTAGGGCACATCACGGACTATCTACCGGAAGTTGTCGAATATCTCGATTTGCCGCCAGGCTATCGTTTTTACATCGACGGCAATAATTTTGAAGACGTTTGGCTTGACCCAGAGTTGCTACGCACTTGACTCGCCCAGTGAATTGCCCTGAGTTTTCATAGACTCATCGACTGGCTACTTCTGTCCGATTCTGTTGAAAAAGTCGGCCATGGCTTCCACGGCAGAAAAGTACGCGCTTGAGATTGAAATCTTTACTTTGAACAGAGGATTCCGGGCTCGGATTTCGCGTAGCTGCACGCAAAAAAGGCATTTTTAGCAGGCAGTGCGTGGGCAGTCTGGAAGAACCGACTTTTTCAACAGAATCGACCCATAGCTGCCTTTCGTGAGAAGCAGCTAACAGCCTCTGTTTTCGCGCAATTCCTAGCAGGCCTTGTGGGACACCCGGCGCTCGGAGGGTGGCTTCGAAGTGTTCTCGCGCAAGTAATGCCTTCGTCAACCTGCATGGTGATGTGGCCATTTTTATCCATGACGTCACCACCGAGTTGCGCATGTATCCAACGATGGCATCTATCAAAAACAGAAGTCCCTTTTGTATCCATGAGCAGCGGCCAGAATCAGATATAAGCCCCCACCACTCGCTTCACGGTGGTCAGCGCCTCACGCAGGGTGTCCATGCTCACCGAGCCGAGCGCCAGCCGGATAGCATGAGGGACATGAACCGAGGTGGAAAACGGCTCCGCCGTCGAGACCGACACGTGCTCGCGCATCAACTCCAGGGCGACCTGATCCGCCCTTGCGTCCTCGGCCAAAGGCAGCCACAGAAAGTACGAAAATGGATGACGCACCACTGGCAACCCTGACAGCAACGTGTCGGCCAACGCCTGCCGGGCCTGGGCGTCCGCGCGCTTTTGGTTTTCCAGCGCGTCGACCGTGCCATCGTCGAGCCAGGCGCAGGTGATGGCAGTCATGACGCCGGGTGTGTTCCAGGTAGTGGCCTTGACTGTGCGCTTCAATGCGTCCAACCGGTGCATAGGGGCTGCGATAAAGCCAACGCGTAACCCGGTGGCGATGTTTTTGGAAAACCCCGATACATAAAGCGTTCTTTCAGGAGCCAACTCAATGATCGGTGGGGGCGGATCCTGCACCAGAAACGCGTACGCTGCGTCTTCAATAATTATCAGGTCATGGGTGCGGGCGATCGCCACCAGGCGCTCACGCTGATCGGTGGGCAGCACCCAACCCAACGGATTATGCAGCGTGGGCATAGTGTACACAGCGCGCACCGAACGACGGCGGCAGAGCGTGGCGAGGGCATCGAGATCCGGCCCCTTAGCAGTGGAGGGAATGGGCACCACTTCAAGATGCAATGCCTTGGCCAGCAACTTGAAACCCGGATAGCTCAATGCATCTGCCGCGATCACGTCACCGGGTTTCAGCAATGCCATCAGGCTCACCGCCAAACCGTGTTGTGCGCCACTGACAATCAGAATCTGCTCTGCATCGACCGTGACGCCACGGTTGATCAGATGACGCGCAATGGAAGCCCGCTCATGCAAGCGGCCCGCATGTGGCTGATAGCGCAAGTGCGCTTCCAGGTCGCCGGACAACGCGAGTTGGCGTAAGGCATTGCGCAACAGGTCGGCCTGCCCCGGCATCGCCGGATAGTTGAAATTGAGGTCAATCACCCCCGCCGCAAAGTCTGGCTGATCGATACCTTGGCCAGGCGGCAATGATGTTTCCCGCACAAACGTCCCGCGTCCTGTCTCCCCGCTTACCAGCCCCATGGCCTCCAGTTCTGCATAGACCCGGCTGGCGGTGACCAAGGCCAGTCCATGGGTGGCGGCGAGTTGGCGGTGTGTCGGTAAACGCGTACCGGGAGGCAAACGCCCGGCGCGGATATCGGCTGCAATGGTGTCCACCAACGATTTATACAGAGAGCGGGGCATCTCGATAATGTATCCATGACAATTTTTTGATTGTCACGATAGTCGGTCATACGATGCGCTTCATGCAACCCGATACCGAGTGGACACTCAATGGAACGCATCTCTAACCTGCAAAACCCAGCGACAGAAAAACCAGCGAGCGGTTTGATCAATGGCCTCATTGGTGTCGTCATCTTCAGCGGTTCATTGCCCGCCACTCGAGTCGCCGTGCTGGAATTTGACCCGGTATTTCTGACCGTGGTGCGGGCCGCCATTGCCGGCGTGCTCGCGCTGTGCCTGCTTTTGCTGTTCAAAGAACAGCGCACGGCACGCCAGCAGTTACTGTCCCTGATCATCGTGGCGATGGGCGTTGTGATTGGTTTTCCGCTGCTGACGGCACTGGCGTTGCAATACGTGACATCTGCCCATTCAATTGTGTTCGTCGGCCTGTTGCCGCTGGCGACTGCCGCGTTCGGCGTAGTGCGGGGGGGTGAGCGCCCTCGGCCGGTGTTCTGGTTTTTCTCCGTGCTGGGCAGTCTGCTAGTCGTCGGGTTTGCTGTCAGCCAGGGACTGACGGCCTCACCGAACGGCGACATTCTGATGCTCTTGGCGATACTTGCCTGCGGCCTGGGCTATGCGGAAGGGACAAAACTTTCCAAAAAATTGGGCGGTTGGCAGGTGATCTGCTGGGCTCTGGTGTTGTCGCTGCCGGGGGTGGGGCCTTTGACAGCTTGGTTGGCGCCCGCGTCGTTTTCGGGCATCAGCTTACCGGCGTGGTTGAGCCTGGCTTACGTGTCGCTATTTAGCATGCTGATCGGCTTCGTGTTCTGGTACCGCGGCCTAGCGCAGGGCGGCATCGCTGCTGTCGGGCAGCTTCAACTGCTACAACCGTTTTTTGGGTTGGCGCTAGCCGCCGCACTGCTGCACGAACAGGTCAGCCTTGGCATGTTCGGCGTCACCGTTGCGGTGATCCTGTGTGTCGCCGGGGCGAGGAAGTTTGCCCGCTAGCTGATGTTTCGTCGTGTAGGATAGAAAAGCCCCGTTGAGCAACGTCCGTCTCCGCGCCTCCCCCCGAGCGATGAATCACAGGGATAGCCTAGCCAATACCTGAGAATGGTTATTTTGAGAACAGCACACTAGCGACTTTGCAATATCCATGACTTCACTCGCTCAACGACCGGTCTTGGCCGATTGCAGCCCTTCTCGACAGGCAGTTATCTATCGCAAAGGGACACCGGAGCAGGTTATCTACCAGCTGTGTGTTTGGAGGTGTGTATTGTTGAATTTGCCGTTACCCTTCTGGGACATCACGCGATAAGGACTATGCACATGAATGTCGCAATGGCTCATGCGATTGAGGCCGCAGAAAGCGAGTATTTGTGTGCCCGCGTCGAGAGTTTGTCTCGGATAAGTGGAAACCCTTTTGGTGCTCGTGTGTTTTTCAACGAAGCTTTTCCATGCTTTCAGGTGAAGGCATCACCTAGCCCGATGCTCAATCGCATCTACGGCGATAGTACCGACAGACCCAAGTCACTATTGAGCTTGCTCAAGGAATCAGCAGGGTATTCGACGGTAACGCCTCTTATCGGAAAGCCCTCGACTTTGGAACAGTACGCTTTGGTGGGTGCGAAGCGGCTGGAGCGTCTGAGGGGGTGGACGCATCTGCAACTCGCGTGCACCATCGAAAATGTGGTCTTGAATCACCACTCATTCGAAATCGAAGAAGCCACCTCACAAACGCTTCCTGAGTTCGCAGCCGTGCATGCGAGTGGATTTCATACCAAGCCAGAGCATCTTCAGTTGAGCCAGGCTTCGTTCGCAGGACTGATGTCAAATGAACGTCTGAAAATCTACGTCCTTAAAGCTGATGGAAAGGTCGTGGCAGGAGCGTTGATGTACCTGGCCTGCAATGGAGTTGCCTACCTTGGGACGGCTGCCACCCGAAAAAATGCACGAGGCCAGGGCTACCATGGAGCCCTGATATCTCATCGGATAGAGCAAGCAAAAAAACACGGCAGTCTTGTGATCGCTGCAACCGCGCTTCCCAGCTCGCAAAGTCGCCGAAATTTGCAGCGTACAGGGCTAGCGACATCCCACGCTCAAGCGCTATATCGCCTGGTAGATAGCTGAAGTCTGCTCTTGGCCGTTTTCTGCCTGTCGCGACCGACTGAAAATGGCCGAAACCCGCCTGATCAATCCTTTACCAGCTCCATGATATGGGTAGCATGGTCATCTTCTACTCGCACGAAACCGCAGCGCAGGTAAAACGCGTCGCCGCCAGAAGTGTCGGTTGAAAGACGCAATGTCTGAAAGTGAAGAGCGGCCTGCGCAACCAACGCTTTTACAAGCGCCTGACCGACGCATTAATTCCTTGCCGCAGGTGCCACGTACAAAAGTCGTAGCCTTGCGGTATCGGAATTATTATAGGGATCAACAGATAACCCTCCGATTCCTATCAACTGCTGATTCGAATACGCGGCCATAAGACACTCACCGGGCGCATTGAAGCGATTCGCTCTAGAGTGCCACTCCGAAATCAGACGCGTAAGAAACCTGAAACCTTCTGCAACTGCCTCTTTCTCCAAAATAAGAACTTCCGCTGGCAGGTGCGTAATCTGTTGAATCTCGCTTCGTTTCATTCATCGTTCCTGATTCCATGTGAACCTTTTTGGCTGATCGAGATGCTTCGGGTGCATAAGCGAAGTGCATAATTGCTGATAGCTACCGCCACCTTTCGCCTCAGGATGATGGGGCCTGCTTACCAACGGTAGGCCCCGTCTATTTTGAAACTACGACTCGACAAGGCCATCCAGCAGCGTCGTCCCATAAGAATTATCCACGACACATAGCCAACTTTCCGACACTTGTCGAAATACGTAAGTAGCCCTGCGCGAGATCTCATTTTTCACACCGGCTTTATCGGTGGTCTGCAGTAGGGTCTCCATGATAACCAGCGCTACATCACCTGCGCGTATAACCTGCATCTGCCCTTGTGTGACAACGATGCTGTTATTGAAATGCTCCGCAATGGCAACAAAGGCTTTACGGATGCTGTCTTTGCCAGTGACAGTCAATCCTGGCTTGACCACAAGACTTGCGTCATCCGCATAAAACTTCATCAGCTCATCGAAGTCTTCGGCGGTGATGGCGCGATCAGCGGCTTCAATTGTCTCTTTCAACGTATGGGTAAGTGCATCCATTTCTGTGCTCCTGAGTGAGCCTCAGAGCAGGAATGAAAAACCCCGCGTCTGAGGCGGGGTTCGGCATATCGTGCGCAGTCCCACCCCCTAGCTGACGGCGGTAATAATTGAACGTGCGCAGTGAAATCGGTAACTGTTCATGTCATGAACCTGCCGCATAAAGCCGGGAAAATCAACTCACATAACCCGTTAACGACGCCGGGCACCCGTGATCGTAGCGTGATCGTCAGCCCCCCCTCACACCACCCCATCATAAGTCCGTATGTTCTGCCGCAACGCCGCCAGAAACGAAAACGCATTCTCCACCCGCTCGCCCTCGAACCCCTGGTAATAATTGTTCGCGGTCAACACCGTGCCGGCACCGCGTTTGTTATCCGGATGGAGACAATAGGGAATCGATAAAAACCCACTGTCGAAGGCGCTGAGTATCGCTTCGGACAAGTTGGCATCACGCGCCAGCGTTCCTTCAATCAGTCGCCTTGAGGCGTCGAGGATGCGGGTGTGTTCTTGCGCGTCGAAAGGGACATCCGGCAATACACCCTTCGTGTGCAGGCAATAACTGGCGTATTCCAGTGCGGCGATGTTTTCTTCGATCCGGGGAATGCGCCGTGATTCCACCGGTGTCTTGATGATCACGCGCTGTATGCCGGTGGATCGAATCATGCCCAGCGCATCGCCGGTGATCCGGCAAAAACCGCCCAGGGTTCGTGGGAAAAACCCCATGAACACGTAGCCGACAAAGTGGTAGCTGCCCGGTGTGAAGTATTCGCTGGCCAGTTGTTGCAAGGCAGTCACGGCGGCTCGGTCCTGCACCGGCGAGGTGCCCTGGGCGTAGGAGAACGACAGCGTGTTAATGCCGTGGGAGCGCAAAAACAGGCCTTCCAGAATGTTCAGCGCCACCAGAATGACCGGGTCGCACATCTGCCCCATCATGCAGCCGGCGAAGCTCTCGATGTGGCTGTGCTCCACGCCGGCAGACAGCACCTGGCAGGCTTTTTCCCAGTGGCCGAACGCTTCGCGCAGTGGCGTGCGGCTGTACGGCAGGCAATAGGAAATGGGTCCGCCTTCGGTGGTGGCCGAGCCGATTTCGACCATGCGTTCGAAGATATGCAGCGGATCGGGCGAGCCATGGCGAATCTGCACCGGTAGGTGGTAGCGGGCATGGATCTGGTCGAGCATCGCGCGGGTTTGCGCCGCCGGGTGATTCACGATCGGATAGCCGTTGAGCATGGACGCGCTATCAATCGCCCGTTGCGCCGCCTTAAGGTTATTCACGCGGGTGAAGGCATCGAGGGTAATGGTGCACACGGTGTTCGCGCGGCTGGCCGCCGTGGCATCGAGCCCGGACTGCATCAGGCCGGGGTCGCTGAAGCCCATGCGCGGCTGGAGCACCGGGCCGTGCAGGGCAAACTGTTCAAGCACGTGGGTGTTGAAGTCGATCATGTTTGCAGGCCTTTTCCGGTCCCTGTGTGAGCTGGCGCCGAGTACGCGCTCATCGTGCGACCCGCTTTTCCAGGTGATGGGCAGGAAACAGCTGCGCGGTGACGAGCGTCTGGAAGGCATCAAAACTGTTGGCCACGCTGTCGTCGAATACCTCGTCGAAGCCTGCGGCACGAAGGGTATCGCTGTGCCGGGCGATGGTCTGGGCATCGTTCTCAGTGCAAATTTTTCCGCCGATGTAGAGTCCGTCGACGTGATTTGTCTCGCTGCGAATGCGTCGGGCAAGTTCGGCGCCCTCCAGGTAGCCGTGACCATTGACCGTGCTGATCACAACAATGGCGCAGCCATTGCGCTCAAGCCGCGCAATCACGTCGTCCATCGGCGTGTTGGGCCCCAGGTTTTCTACCTTGTAGCCCAGGTCATTGAGCAGAAACTCCATGAACACCAGATTCCAGCTATGGGAGTCTGACGGCACGGTGCTGAGCAGTGCGGTTTTGTTGAACGTCATCGTTAAAATCCCTTTTAAGTTTCTGTTCTGCTTGCGTAATACGGAAGTGCGTTCTGGAAGTTGCGAAAGTTGACGGTGACGGCGTTGATATAGCCCCAGTAATCGGCGTAGTTGGTCGGAAACGGTTTTGAGCCGTCGATCCTGTCGCGCTCGCGCGCGGTGATGTAGTTGGGCCACTCTTTGGAGCGGGGGCGCCGGTGGTGAAAGTCGTGGCACGGTGTATCGCCGACCATCACGAACACGCGGATGAACAAATGGAAGCCGAGCATTTTGATCAGCCAGACACTGATGCAGGCGGTGCGGCGAACAGCGCCCGCGGCCTGCGGTATGCGCAACTCTTCACCAATGAATACACCGGTGGTGCTTTCGCAGATGAAGTCGATACCGCGACGCTCCAAAACCTCCACGCTGGGCCAGGTATGCTCGGCGGCCAGGCGAAACGTGGTGCTGATGTGATAGCCGGCAAACACCGGCACCACCCACGCCATGATGAACAGGCCGAAATGGCCCAGGGCTGCCGCCAGCAGACTCGCGGTGGCCCAGAAGATCAGTGTCAGGACGGCGACACGGCGGTTCGAGGCGGTTGCAGTGCCTTTCACCCGGCCCCAGAACGAGCGCAGGATCGCCAGCGGTGACAGCGCCGTGCAGACCAGTTTGGTCCACATCCTGGTCACGCTGTCGGACGGTGTTAATCCCACCACCCCTTGCAGGTAGGACAGGGTGTCGTCATCGTCGGTCAGCAGCGTTTTGGAGCTGTGGTGCAGCGCGTGCTCGCGCTTGTAGGTGTCGAAGGGCTTGAGCATCAATACGCCGGAAATGATCCGGCCCACGGTCACGTTGGTTTCACGCTGTTCAAATACCATTTCATGGGCGCAGTTGTGGCAAATCATCACCTGCATCTGCTTGATACCGCCGGTGGCCAGTACAAAACCCAACCCCCACACAATAACGCTGCCGTGCAAGTAACCGACGCCGGCCAACACCACGCCCGAGGCAATCAATCCCGTTGATACAAGAATATGGTGAATGGGTTTGAGCGTTCTAACCTGGTTAAGATCTTCAGGCAGCGGCTTGGCGGTCAGCCAGCTCAAAAATGGCTGTAAGAACCCTGGAAGGGTTCGCATCGAGTTACGTATCATCCATGTTTCCTCTGCGAGTTCGCTCCATCGAAAAAAACTGTACCGTGGCCTCCGGTTATTTCGAACAGAAATACGTGGGGATCGATTTTCCATTTTTGAGTACGGCATCAACGTGAACTGGGATGATCTGAAAGTTTTTATCTTCGTGGCCAAGTCCAATAACGTGACCGAGGCGGGAAACTCGCTGAAAGTTTCGGCATCGACGGTGTCGCGCAAGATCGCCGCACTTGAGGAGTCGCTCAGTACTGTGCTGTTCCTGAAAAAAACCAACGGCTATTTCCTGACGGAAGCCGGCAAAGCGATGCTTCCGCTGGCACTGGAAACGCAGGAGCGCTTCAAGCTCATGGAGCGCCAGATGTCGCAGCCCAACGATCGGATGGCCGGGCCGGTGCGCATCGATTGCCCGGAACTGATGGGCACGCACCTGATCATTCCGGGGCTGGCGGACTTCCATGACCGATACCCCGAGATCAGCTTTGACTTCATCAATACAGCGGTGTCGTCAAAACTCACGCAAAGCCACAGCGACATCATTATCCGCCTGCGCAGGCCGGAAAACGGCAACTTCACCATGCGCCGGGTTGGCACGCTGATGCAGGGACTTTTCTGTTCCGACGGGTATGCGGCCGCCAACAGGCTGCCCGACACACCGGATGACCTGCAGCACCACCACCTGATTGGCTGGACCGAAGAAATGTCCTACATGCCGCTCGCGCAGTGGCTCAATGAGGTGAGCGGCGAGCATAAGCCGTGGATGCGCGTGTCCAATCTCAATGCCCAGCTCAAGGCGGTTGAAGCTCATCTGGGGATCGCCGCGCTGCCGACCTACGTCGCTCACCAATCAGGCTTGCGTCAGGTATTGGCCGACAGCCCGCTGCGCAGCTCCGATATATGGCTGCTGCGCAATCAGGCGACCCAGGGCGTGGGCCGCGTCGATCAAGTGGTGGACTACCTCACGGAGCTGTTCCACAGCAAAACGGCAGAGATGCAATAGCCGCCTGCGGAAGAAGGGTTATGGCACCAGGATCAGTGAGCCCTGGGTTTGCCGGTCCTGCATGATGCGGTGCGCCTCGGCGGCCATGGCAAGCGGCAGGCGAGTGATCAGGGGCGCAGCGATCGAACCGTTGGACAGGGCCGCCAGCACCCGTGCGGCACCGGTGGCAAGCTCGGCATCGTGTCCGATGTAGTGCTTCAAGGACGGCCGCGTGACATGCAGCGAGCCCATGCTTCCAAGCCGCGACAGATTAAACCCCGTCACGTCCCCCGATGCATTGCCGAACAGCACCAGATGACCGCGCGGGCGCAGGCTCGCCAATGACAGCTCGAAGGTAGCGCGTCCGACAGAGTCGAATACGCTGTGAGCGCCCTTGCCTTCGGTCACTTCACGAATGAACGACAAGGCGCCCGGAGCCTCGGGGTCAAGGGCCGCGTAGCAGCCGGCATCCAGCACCTGGCGCCGCTTGGCTTCGCTCGAAGCCAGGCCGATGACCCGCACGCCCCTGGCCGCCAGCCAGCCTGTGGCAATGCTGCCTACACCGCCGGCCGCTGCATGCCACACCACCCAATCGTCAGGCGCGAGCGGTACGCAGCGATGCGTCAGGTATTCGGCGGTCAGCCCCTTGAACAGCAACGCGGCGGCGGTTTCACTGGATACATCATCGGGAAGTCGAATGGCGCGCGTGGCGGGCAGCACCGCGTGGCTGGCGTATCTGCCCGTGGAACTGTCGACGAATGCGACCCGGTCGCCGGGGCTGAAACCTCGCACCTGCGGTCCACAGTCGACCACCCTTCCCGCGCCCTCCACGCCCAGGCTTCTTGGAAAGGCAGAGCCATCCTCGAGCGCCCCGGAGCGCCGATGCACATCGATGAAATTGACGCCGGCTGCCTCGATGGCGACAGTGAGTTCCCCGGGCCCGGCGGCACGCAATGTGGCGTCCTGAAGTTCCAGGACCCGGGGTTCTCCGGGTGCGGCGAAGACAACAGCGTGGGTCATGCAACCTCCTTACAGCGGGCCGATACGCAGGAAAATCCACACCGCCACCGCGATCAGCATCAGCCCGAACACCGCGTTCTGGAACACCAGCAATTTGGGCCGCGCCTGGATCAGCCTCTGCACGGATGAGCCCATCGATACCCAGATGACGTGGGAAAAGAAATTCAGCGAAATCAACGCAGCGCTCAAGATCAGCACTGCGCTGCTGCTGGTTTCGCCGGTGGGCATGAAGGTGGAAAACATCACCAGCAACATCACGATGCCTTGCACATTGCCCAGCTGCACGACGATGCCGTCTCGAAACTGCAGGTGTATGGGCTTGTCGCCAGGTGCTTTCAGCGGACGACGCAGCAGGCGCACACCCAGCCACAAAATGTAGAAACTGCCGAGCACTTGCAGCACCCACACCAGCCGCGGGCTGTTCATCAGCGTGTGGTAAAGCCCCAGCCCTACCAGCACCGCCAGCAGGAAATAGGTGATGTCCAGGCCGAAAATAAACCGCACCGAACGACGCACACCGCTTTGCGCCCCGGAGGTCGCAACCATCAAATTGCCAGGCCCTGCACTCAGGGTCAGCGGCGCCATGGTTGACAGCCAAAGCAGCCAGTTGATGCTGAATATCTCTTGCACATTGTTATCCTCGATCACGGCATGGACTGCACGTGCTCAAGTCTAATGGGCAGTTGCTTATAAAGTTATAGCGAAGCGCGCAAAGCGATATCCCATAAATGGGGCAAACGGGGCGGCGCTTGTTTTGTAGCCGCAAGGGCGGCTTACTTGCCAGGACTCAGCGAATAGTCGAACGGCTGTTAAAACCCAAACACCTTTATATCAGGCGTTTTGCGAGCGCCCTGAACCGCCGTCGGTTCAAAGGCTTTCTGTGGAGCAAATGGTAGAAACGTTGCGTGCGGCATTTGATCGCGAAAGTGGCCTGTGTCAGTAAGCTGAAAGTTCAGGCAGCCAATATCCCTGTGGGAGCGGGCAAGCCCTAATACCGTTCAGTTAAGGAAAATGTGTGGGCTTATTGTGGCGAGCGGGCTTGCCCCGCGTTGGGGTGCGAAGCGCCCCCACTCCAGCAAAACGCGGTGTACCTGATACGGCTCAGGGTCTGGTTTTGGGGCTGCTGCGCAGCCCAACGCAGGACAAGCCTGCTCGCCACAGGGAATCTGCGCTCAACTGAACGGCATTGGAGCAAGCCTGCTCGCCACAGTACTGATCGGCATCAGGTCAGGCGCGCTTTGGCAATTTCCACCCCGCCCGCACAAAGTGACACGTGTACCCGTCAGGAATCCGCTCCAGGTAATCCTGGTGCTCCGGCTCCGCCTCCCAAAACTCCCTCGCCGGCTCAATCTCGGTCACCACCGGCCCCGGCCATAACTTCGATGCATCAACATCAGCGACGGTATCTTCGGCCACGTCCCGTTGCGCATCGCTCAGGTAATAAATCGCCGAACGGTAGCTGGGCCCGAGGTCGTTGCCCTGCCGGTTGGGCGTGCTGGGGTCGTGGATCTGGAAGAAGAACTCCAGAATCTGCCGATACGTGATCACCGCAGGGTCAAACACAATTTCGATCGCTTCGGCGTGGTCGCCATGGTTGCGATAGGTGGCATTGGGCACGTCGCCGCCGGTGTAGCCGACGCGTGTGCGCAGCACGCCGGGGTAGCGGCGCAGCAGGTCCTGCATGCCCCAGAAGCAGCCGCCGGCGAGGATGGCGGTTTCGGTTTGGTTGGTCATGGTCTGCCCTTGTGCTAATGGATATGCCGCTAGTTATGGGGGTGTGCTCGCCAATAGCAAGTCAACGCCTCAAACACCGATACAAAACCAAAAAAAATGTACAGTTTCTCAATAACCTGTCGACATAGATGGCAAGGTGCCATGGATAAGGCCCGCAACATTTATCGAGCCTTTACGCTATGTCCATCTTTGCCTTTCTAAACCGTGACCGTCGCGCCCTGCACCAACTGACAGCGGCGATCAAAAACGGTCACCTCTCCCCTGTCGACCGCCACAAAACCGCCCCGCCCGTGCTTGATGCCTTGGCGGTGCTCGAAGCCTCCAGCCGCGAATCGCAATCGCGCATCACCCAACTCGAAGACGAACTCGAGTCTGCCCGTGAATTGCTGCGCGAGTCCGCCGCCTCCGCCCAGGCTTCGGAAATCCGCTTCGACCTGGTCAACCGCGCCTCCAGCGAGGGCCTTTGGGACATGGAGGTGGTGGCGGGTGACCCAATCAATCCGAAGAATCGTTTCTGGTGGTCGCCGCAATTTCGCAGCCTGCTGGGCTTTTCTAACGAGCGTGATTTCCCGAATGTGCTGGCCAGTTGGGCCGACCGCCTGCATCCACAGGACAAGCAGGCGACGCTCGACGCGTTTGCGCGGCATCTCAACGACAAGTCGGGAAACACGCCGTACAACGTGAACAATCGGCTGGCGATGAAGGACGGTTCCTACCGCTGGTTTCACGCCCAGGGTGAAACGCTGCGCGATGAGCGCGGCACGCCGATCCGCGTGGCCGGTGCGTTGCGCGATATTCATGATCAGTTGCAGCGCGATCAGGAGCACGACGTGATCATCACTCGCTTCGAACTGGCCCGGGAGATGCTGTCCGACGGTTTGTGGGACATGGAGGTGATTGCCGGCGACCCGGTGAACCCGAAGAACCCCTTCTGGTGGTCGCCTCAGTTTCGGCGCCTGCTGGGTTTTGAAACGGTGCAAGAGTTTCCCGATGTGCTGGACAGCTGGGCCTCCCGGCTGCACCCGGATGACAAGGAGCGCAGCCTGAATGCGTTTGGCGCGCACCTGAATGACAAGTCAGGACACACGCCGTTTGATATCGAATACCGGTTGAAGATGAAAAGTGGCGAATACCGCTGGTTCCGCGCCCGCGGTCAGACGCGCCGCGATCCCCAGGGCGCACCATTGCGCGTGGTGGGCGCGCTGGTGGATGTGCACCTGCAGCATGAGCAGCAAGCGTTGCGCGCAGCGGAGGGTGAACACCAGCGCACGCTGGAAACCAACATTGCGCAGTTGTCGCAGATTGTCGGGACGATCCAGAGCATCGCCAGCCAGACCAACCTGCTGGCGCTCAATGCCGCGATTGAAGCGGCGCGTGCCGGCGAGGCCGGGCGTGGTTTCGCAGTGGTGGCCGATGAGGTGCGCAAGCTGGCAACGCGCACCACTGAAGCGACCGAACAGGCTGCCGGGATGATTGCTCGGTAAGTCATCCCTTTCAGGCGCCTCTCCCGTTGCGGCGAGAGGCGTCTTATGCAGTCAATGAACAACACGTAAAAATTTTTAGTGAACTATCGAAGTATCCAGGCCGCCTCTAAAGTTAATAACAGCACGGCCGATAGTTAATTACGGAGCCCCTAATCCCTGCCCGAAACACATAAAAAAATCCCAATATACATGCCACGGATAGGCACGTTTCAGGACCGAACATCATGTTCAGCAAACTAAGCATCTCGCAAAAACTTTATGCAAGTTTCACCGCAGTCGTTGTACTGATCGGGTTATTGGTGGGGAGCGCCTATATCGGCTTCGAGACAGTAGAAGATGCTACAAATAGTAACGTGCACACGTATGAAGTAATAAGTGCCACACAATTGGCGCTGGAACAACTCATCAATATCGAAACCGGCATGCGCGGTTTCGTCATCGCGGCCAAAGACAATTTTCTGGAACCCCTGGTTGCCGGCGAAAAACGCTTTTCGGAGAAGTTGGACCTGCTTAAACGCCTGACTGCGGATAATCCGGCGCAGCAACAGCGCCTGGCCACCCTGGGCGACATGCAAAAACGCTGGCTTGCCGAGGACGTCGATCCGATCATCGCCCTGCGCAAACGCCTGACGGCCAATAACCTGCCCGATGACGAACTGGACGCGCGCATCAGCTCCGGTGCGGACAAGGCCAAGATGGACAGCATGCGTGCGACCCTGGCTGAAATCACCGCCACCGAAACCACACTGCTGGCGCAGAGAAGCCAGGACATGATCGACGCCAAGCACATGGCGCTGACGATTCTGATCGTGGGCGGCCTTCTGTCGGCCGTATTGTCGTTGATCCTCGCCACCTCACTGGGCCGCAGCACCACTGGGCGCCTGCAACTGGCGATTGATGCCGCTACCGCAATTGCCAACGGCAAGCTGGATACGGTGATCGACACCAGCAGCCATGACGAGCTGCCCAAAGCCTTCGACCGCATGCAGAAACGCCTGCGCGAAATGATTCAACAGATCAGCGAAGCGGCCAACCAGTTGGTGGTGTCGGTGCAGCAGATTTCCGGCGCGTCGGAGCAACTGTCCGGTGCGATCCAGGAGCAGTCGACGTCGGCCTCGATGATGGCGGCCACCATTGAAGAGCTGACCGTGAGCATCCATCACGTCTCGGAAAACGCCGATGAGGCGCACCAGCTTGCCAGCCGTTCGGGCGAACAATCCAAGGATGGCGCGCGCGTCATCGAAAATACCTTGTCGAGCATGAACGGCATTGCCAGGACCGTGCAGCACTCCTCCACCCAGGTGGCCGGGCTGGGCCAGCACTCCGAACAGATTTCCTCGATCATCAGCGTGATTCAGGGCATCGCCGACCAGACCAACCTGCTGGCGCTCAACGCCGCCATCGAAGCGGCCCGGGCCGGCGAGCAAGGCCGCGGGTTTGCCGTGGTGGCCGATGAGGTGCGCCTGCTGGCGCAGAACACCGGCAAGTCGACCAAGGAAATCGCGATCATGATCGAGAAAATCCAGGCCGGCGTGCGCGAAACCGTCGAAAGCATGCGCGGTGGTGTGCTTGAAGTGAGCCAGGGCGTGGAAACGGCGGGGACTGCTGGTGCGGCCATCGTCGAAATCCGCGACAGCTCGGAGAAAGTGCTACAGGTGGTCGATCAGATCTCCTTCGCCTTGCGTGAGCAGACCATGGCCAGCCAGGACGTTGCCCGCAACGTCGAGCGCTCGGCGCAGATGGCGGAAATGAACAACGTGTCGGTGCAGGAGTTGCTCAAGACCAGCGGCGGCCTGAAGAACCTGGCCACCAGCCTTCAGCACGAAGTGAGCAAGTTCCAGTTGTAACCCACAGGATGCGGGGCCGCGCTCGGCGCACGCTGAACGAAGCCGGCCCCGTTGCAGTCGGAGAAACAACCTCCCCGGCAAAGAACCTGGCTCATGCCTCTGAAAACCGCAGCCCTCGCCTCCCTCTTCTCTCTGGCGGCCAGCACGGCCGCCGCCGCCCAGGAACCGCTGCGCCTGCAGAACTTGCAGCGCTGCGGCGACCTGCTGGAAAACCGTCAGCAAGCCTGGTGCCTGACCGCTCGCGGCCTGGGTGACGCCACGCCGACGCTCAAACTGGGTAACGCCGCTTTGCCGGCGAGCGCGGTGCAGCGTGACGGTAATACCCTTCGCGTGCATCTGGACAGCAGCCACTACCAAAGCGGCCCCGTGTCGCTTGAGGACGGCGCCCGCGTCAGCAACGCGGCCTGGCTGAGCCTGCGCAACAGCCACGTGGTGGCGGCAAAGCCCAGCGAAGTGGCGAAGAACATGGACGGGTTGACCACCTACGTCGACCTGGTCAGCGTGCTGATCGAAGAAGATCACGACGGCCGCCAGGAAGCCGAGCGGCTGGCCCGCAAATATGGGGCGACGGTGGTCGGCAGTATTGCCCCGCTGAACCTGTTCCAGCTGCGCCTGCCCGCCAGGGACCTGGTGCAGCGCGATGCGCTGGTGTTGCGTTTGGGCAGCGAGACCAGCGTCGATGCGGTGGTGGTCGAAGAATCCGCCGCTGAAGAGGCCGAGGCCGCCGCGCCGCGCGAGAAACCCGACAAACCGGCGCCGGACTCCGATGAGTGGGCGGCCAACCGCTTTCTCGATGCGGTGACTTATTACCAAAGCCGCCTTCCGGGCCGTCACACGCCGATCCTGCCGCAACCGGTGCGCGTGGGGGTGATCGAGCGCGGGGTGGATTTCGACACCGCCGACTTCGCCGATTACCTCGGCGCCTGTGCCGCCAAACGTACCTGCGTGTATGCGCGCGACACAAATGCGCCGGACGGCCACGGCACCAAGGTTGCGGGCATTCTCGCGGCGCGCTGGGACGACGGCGGCAACAGTGGTTTCCTGCGCGGGCTGGACAAGGCCAGCGGCGGCTTCGAGGTGATCGTCGACCGTGATTCCGATGCGGGCATCACGGCCAATATCGCCGCGTCGGTCAACCTGGTGGAGGACGGCGTACGCGTGCTCAACTGGAGCTGGGGCATCCATCGCGTCGGCGCCAAAGACGTCAACGGGGATGACGTCGACTCCTTGCTGCGCTCTGGCGTCGCCATGAGCGGCTATGAAGAATTGCTCGAAGAGTTTTTTCTCTGGCTGCGCAAGGAGCATCCCGATGTGATCGTGGTGAACTCTGCCGGTAACGGCTCGGCGTTCTCCGGTACGGACGACTACCGCCTGCCCTCCTCGTTTATCACCGAGCAATTGCTGGTGGTGGGCGGGCATCAGCGTGGCGAGCGCAACGGGTTGGCGATTGACGACCCGGCGTATGCGGTGACGCGCAGTTCGTCGAATGTGGACATGCGCGTAGACATCACCGCCGCCGCCTGCACCCACGCCTCCACCCGCGAGGCCGGCCAGGAAGGCGCGGTGCATTGCGGCACCTCCTATGCCACGCCAATGGTTGCAGGGTTGCTGGCGGCCATGCTGTCGATCAACCCGCAGTTGCAACCCGAGCAGTTGCGCATGCTGCTGCGCCGCAGCTCAATGGCCATCGGCGAAAAAAACGACTTCGAACGCAGCGACGCCCAAGACCTGACCGCACCCATCCTGCCGTCCGAGCGCAACTACCAACGCACCGACAAGGACGTGGGACGCTCGGCGCGGCTGGACATGCAGAAAGCGCTGGACCTGGCGGTGCAGAGCAGGACGCGTGTACGGTGATGATTTCAAACTGAACGAGGTATTCCCCATCATGGAAGAAACCATTACCTGCCGACTCGCCAGCGTGGATGACGCGATGAGCATGTGCGAGCTCGGCCAGTTGCTTAACGAGGTGCACCACACCGCACGGCCGGATATTTACGCGGCGCCCACCCAAGACGTTTCCCGCGACTTGCCGCACTGGTCAGGCCTTTTCGAAAAACCGGGGCATGTCGTGTTCATTGCCCAAGCCGGTGACCAACCCGTGGGGTTCATCACCGCGAGCGTAACGGCAAGCGCCGGGCCGCTGATGCAACCGATGAATGTGGTGCGCATCGGTTCGGTGTGTGTGGCCGAGTCGTTCTGGGGCCGAGGGATTGGGCGCAGCCTGATGCAGCGGGTCAAACATTGGGCCATCGAACAGGATGCCCAGGATCTGCGATTGACCGTATGGCCATTCAACGCCCGCGCCGCCCGCCTGTACACAGAGTTCGGGTTCGAGACACGAGCCTTCGAGATGGGCATGCGCCTGCGATAAATCCAGAGACACAGCTCCCACATTTGATTGGGGTCGACTGGGTGGGCGGTGTCTTGTGGCGAGCGGGCTTGCCCCGCGTTGGGCTGCGCAGCAGCCCCAAGACCAGGCGCTGAGCCGTATCAGGTACACCGCGTTTTGCTGGATTGGGGGCGCTTCGCACCCCAAC
>NZ_JYLI01000035.1 GCF_001439785.1 Pseudomonas poae
TACGGGTCAGTTGGAAGGAATAAACAATCGAATAAAGGTCATCAAGCGGATGGCGTACGGTTACCGGGATAGCGAATTCTTTTTCATGAAGATCAAGAACGTCTTTCCCGGTAATCCGTGAAGAACCCTTTTTTTGAGAAGAAGTCGGGAGGCAACGCACACGGCCCAGTATTGTGCACCCACGTCTTCAAATCCCCAACGTAGAACGTGTGTCCCACGTCCACCGTCAGGTTGAAGGTCTCGCCCACCGGCAAGTAAAGCTCCAGCGACTCAACCTCAGACGAGGTGTTGTCGGTCTCTCCATCGGCCAGGGATTGCAGCAGATCGCCCGGTTTAAGATCGATAACAGGAATGAAGTCGCGCTTGGCCGGAACATAGAACGGGTGACCCGGCGTGACTAGCAGGGTTTCGCCCTCAGCTTTGCCGTCTACCCGAACGCTTTTCAGTTTGAGGCGGTAAATCGGTTGGTCGGAACGCTGATGGGTGGCCAGAATCTTCGCGGCGAAGGGTTTGCCGCCTCTTTCCGGCTGCTCCAGACCACGTCGCCGACTTTGAGCGATTCAATGGCGCGGTCGCCATTCGGGGTAGATACTTTGGTGCCTGCTGCAAAGCAGCAAGGCTCTTCGTATTTGGTCAACACGACTTCATTGCTTCTGGCAACAAGTAAGTCATCCGTTCTAACGTAGCTGCCTACATCACCACTGAGGGCCGTCGGTTGATAGCTACCGATGGATGCAGTTGGTGTACGGGTGCCTGTGCTCTCAAACCGTAACGTGGTGTCAAAGCTGCTGCTGGCTATACCGTTGCGGGATGGTTGTGATTTGTTGGATGTGATTGGACAAAGTTAAATACGCAAACCCCGTAAAAATGGGAGCGGTTAATCGATAACCGCCCTACTGAAGCAAAAGAAAATAAAAACCAGATTTTTAAAGAGCTTTTTCATACCACCCTTACAAACTCTAAAAACAAAAATATATTCTATATTCGACTCTTCACCGAAACGGCTCCATGCAAATAGATCTGTCCCTTTCGACCCTAATCTTGTTTCGACATCTAATGCCCACTCGAGACAGCTTATTTAATCTCAGACCTTTTATACAAATCCATCCCCCGCTGTTCTTTTCCGTCTCTTTTCCTTGCCTTCCTTTTGCTCTGGACATAATGAGACATATTCACTCAACTCTTTTCTTCTCAACCTTCTTGACTTGTCTCTCTACCTTTAGATCTACTCTGTTTACGCGTCTTCAACCATGACAGTATCCAAATCCCCACACCAACAGGGATCGCGTAAGCGAAAATACCCGGAAACAGTTCTACAATATCAGCCCAACCAAAATCCCAAAATCCATTTTTTGAATAACTAACCAGCGAACCTATGAACTTTCCAATAACCCCCATCAAAAAAAACAAAAAAACCACATAAATCAATAGCAATGAAAATGCCTGTAATCTGGACTTTGGTTTAATCACTTTTTCTCTCCTGCAGCACTTATAGTTCCATTAATGACTTCAGAACCGTAGCCACCGATGGTATTACCAAGAACTTCTGACGAACCACCTATATATGGTTTCAATTGGTTTGTTATCATTTTGCCACCTATAAAACCTACAGATCCACCCACTGCAGTGCCCAAAAGGGGATATGTAGGATCCCAGCGCGAATTTAAATAAATCCGCCCCTTTCCACCCCATTTACAAAAAGCCACTTTATTAAAAGCCGCCAAATTAGAACCTTTACATAAACTTAACCAAGCCCAGTCAAAACATCCATAAACCAACCGTTTTTACCAAACAAAAAATTAAACTACCAAAATCTTTGGTCGAGCACCCGCACTGAGTAGCTCGTCGGGAGAAAGCGGACTGTAACTAATCACACCCCCCCTTTCAAACTCACGCGCTTCTTCTACATAACCACTCAACAAATCAAAAAGTTTACGAGAGTCCTTTCCAAAGGCGAGAAAACAAAATTTTCTTATCGAGATAATTCGCTGCATTTATACGAAAAACTCCATCCATACCATTAACGTCTTTTTGTAGCCTCACAAGCTTCCAACACTAAAAGCCAATCACTTCTCGTAACTTTCCAATCATGTAAAACTCATAGGAGCCAAACGCCTTTATATAAACAGTAAAAACAACTTTCAACAAATCCGAATAGTCGACTTTGGAATCTGTAAATTCAATAAATAGCGTATCGTCAAACTGCGCATCATCTTCCAGATAATTTTGATCTCGTAGAACACATGAAATTCGATCTTTAACGCCGACTGGACGTAGCTTATCCAATGACACAGAAGTCACCGACTCACTTCCAACAGGGAAACTTTAATGGCATCTTTCAAATTCCACGGAGCGTCCAAATCGCCTATAGCTCTCAAAAAATCTTTATGCCTCTCTTCGATAGACTCTGAAACACCAGGTCTATGTCGAAATTCGAGCTTATCGTTGGTCGTCACCGTTCCCCCCTTACAGAAATATTTCTGACATTTTGCTCAATAAGGATATCTATTGCCCTATCGAACAAAAAGGGAACAAATTAATTTAATACGACTTTCAACTCTGACTTAAATAAGTATATCCTATCTTTTAAAATATAATACTTGGAAATACTTTACGAAACATATGCTGTATCGCTGGCAACCGGGCTAGCTCGTCCAACATTTCGGCAGCCGAAAGCGGCATATCGTAAGGTATCCTGCCACGGAGCAGTGCTATTCCATATAAAGCATATTCCTCGTTTTTAGAGTGGCTCCAACTTGGAACATAGCCAATTACTTTGTAGATCTTGAAAATAGGCTCATCAAATTCAATCAAATCATATAAAAAATTTGGAGCTCCCTCCGCCCCTAAAAATTCTGCGCACCATGATTGTAACTCTGATCTATTAATAGCCTCACAGAACAGACAGGTAATAACAAACCCTAAAAGCTCATCACTGTAACGCTCAGTTTTTTCTATAATCACCTTCCGCCCCCCATAGCTTCACCACCTATGTGTCCAGTTTTACTGTGAATCAGCTCCGGAACGAGCTGCATCCGTCCGCTATCTTGGTGATGATGCCACGTGTATCCATCAATTTTACTTTTCCCCGATTCTATTTGTTGCATTTGTTTAGCTGTAAACCCAGAACTGCTCACCTGCCCTTTATGTATAGCATTCGATAGATCTTGGGTTGCAAGATTCATTTTTTGTCTATAGCTAGCAGAGTTAAATACCTCGGTCGGCAACCGAGTGTCAAACGCAACAATATCATCAAAGATCGGGAAACCTCTGTTATCAAATACTATGCCAGTAACTGGATGACGTTGACCCGCAAGATACACATTTCGGCCATCCGCAGGCGGTACGGTAGTTGATATGACATTTTCACTTACATGACTAGCTTCCAGCTCACTGCGAGCACTATGAGGATTATATGGAGCATCTGGACTGGTGACGCTAGCCGTTTCCGCATCGTTCCGTATTGAGCAGACTCCACCACTACAGCTATAACATGGCCCATGTGTTATGGACCCAGGTGCTTAATTTTCCAACGTAAAACGTATGCCCAATATCAACAGTTAAATTATAGGTCGTGCCTTGAGGCTGAAGTAGCGCAACAGAAATCACCTTAATCGATGCATCTTGTGTCGCCCCATCCCCCAACGACTGCAGTTGATCACCCGGCTTGAGCTCTATAAGTGGCAGTGACGCGCACAATCATGAATAAACTTCTCCCTCTCTCTTTTATTTTCGAAGAACAAGGAATTTATCTTCATTGAAATACCCAGCACCGCCCAAGCGCCAAAATTCAAAATATGAACGGAAGTCAAAATCCAGTTTTATTAGAGGCTGCCCCATATACCAAGCCAAATAATAATCAGCGGCAACTCCGTAAAGAGCCTCAAACAGTGCATACTCTTGCTCTGTTTTTAGTAACCTGCAATCCCTGACCTTATCCCCCACCAACTCAAGTACCCAGTTGCTGGGAACGTCCAATTTATCAAAATCGTTAAACTGATCTTTATTCCCATAAAACAATTTTGCACGCTGGCATATTTTGTATAACTCATCGTCTCCAAGAGACTTACAGAAACTTGCCTGAGCTTGCAACCAGCGTTTTGCCTTTTGCATCAACTCAAAGTCGCTAGATTCAATCGTCGGGCATAGATACAACTTATCGTCAAGCGTACCAGCCTGAATCACCTCATTCACGCGCGACACCAAACTGTCAGCTTGAGGAAAATAGCTTAACGCTTTAGTGATTTCAGGTAGAGAAGAATGCACTTTAAACAACGATAAAAAGTGCGACTTATTAAAATAAGTTCTTCCCTCACAAAAGACGCACCAGTCATTTAAAATGGGTAGGCATCAATTTCTTCCTCTTGGTAAATCCGGCAAAAGAGAAGTATCGATTTTCGAGAACAAAAGGAGACAGATTTATTAAATTGAATTTTTTACTGCTATCTCAAATTAAAATAAATCTGTCACCTTTTATTCCTTTATTCCCTTTCTATTATTTCTATGCACTCAAGACGAACGAACTCACATCTCCAAAATTCAAAAACTCTTGAAAACAAGAAGTGACGACGCTTATATCTCTTGTTACGAAACTCGCCGGATAATAGTCGCCCAAAATCTCAACTGAACTTGTCCCCCCGACGTATTATCAAAAGTACGCACAATATGCTCCCCATCTTCAAATATTGATTTAGCATCAAAAGATAATTTCCAGAATCAGCGTATAGATTAATCTCATACGGTCCATATTCAAGCGCCGGCGAAATAGACAACGAAGCGACGCCGTCAACTTCTCTATATTTGCTTATAATGGATTTCACATCTTCAAGGACGGTTGGCGAACAAGAGGGATTTGCAATCTACCGTATTCAGGATTAAGTGTATACCCTCCAATTAGCAGCTATTTTTTTCCTTAATAGACTTCATGCCTGACTCCCAGTAATAGTTTTTCGGAAGTCCCGTTTTATCATCTATAGCTTTTACGGTAAGCGATTTCAACTCAGCTTTTTCTGCGGCAGCAGCAATGTTACCTTTGCAGAAACCGCATACATCTTTTCCTGCGACCGTAATGGACATGTCCGTCCCGGCAGTTTACCAGAGCTATATGCTTGCTGAATCACACCTATTTCTGCGTGGGCATCTTTCATATTTCCGTTTGGATAAAGCTTGCCAGAATTCTTAGCAGCTTTATCTGCAATCCTATCCGTGATCAACGAAGGTATTTTCGGGTCTACCTCGTTGAGCGGACGAGAAGTCTGATTGACGTCTTGAAAGGTTTGTCCACCTACCTTTCCCTCTGCGGCCACTTTCGGCGCCGCGCCCTTAGCCGCTCCTTCTATAACATTCCTCTCGGCCAGTGCAGCGGTTTCGGAATCCGTAAACATGCTTGTTGCGTTTGCATTCTTATTATGGCGGCCGTGCGCGGGAGACCTTCGGGTCTGCCGGTTACTCTTTTCCGGTTCGCCAACCTGCGCACAGCTGCCACCCAATGGGTGTGATTTGCTGGATGTGGTTGGGCGGAAGTTGAATTCGCAAGTTTCGTAAATAAAAAGGGGCGGAACCTCAAGCAGAAAAATAAAATTATTTTTTAAAGAGCTTTGATTTTGGCCCAACTTTTCATGTTAAATTTTTTCTTCACATGAATATAGCTAACAAGCCTGCTCTCAGCATCATGGTCAACAGTCGCTACTTGCTCCCTGACATGAACTCACATCCAGGGTTTGTAGGAGTCCTTCCTGGAGTTTTTATGGAAGGTACGTCGCGTAAGGGAGTACCAAAAATGAGCCGATACATCTTCGATAGTTTCAAGATCCACACACTCTTTTTTAGTTTCAGCATAGATGAAATTCTCCATACTTTCCTATGCCTCCAGTTATCATTTTTGCTTAATCCAAAACTTCAGCCAGCTCCCATTGAAGGATCCAGGCTCGGCAGAGTTGTCTGCTCCTAAGATATCGGACTGATAAACACTGAAATAGTAAACTTGACACTTAGAAAAATGAGTGCGGATTTATTTAACACACACTTTTAGCTCGAACTTAAAAGATGCTTTTCTCTCCATCCCTTCTCGGTTATCGCGAGTTCAACTTAAAGTCATTCAGTTCCTTATTAATACTCTTTAAAACCCCCTGTGCAAACTCACCATCAACCTCCATTAAAAACTCTATTACGTCATAAATTTTCCATCGATGCATGGCGGGATCTTTAAGAATATGAATGAGGTGATCACGCAACAAAGGAATATACTCTAAAAAGCCCTCATTCCGTACAATCCAAAACAGGCCTGAAATTTCAAAAGGCCTATTATTAGAATACGTTATTATTTTGGATACAGGATCAAAAATTTCAGCTCTAGCTTCCTCTACTCGACCTTGATCAGCAAGATTTGCAAAATAACTAACAAACGCCAACAGCGCAAATTTAAGCGTATCGTCATAACCATAAATCCTATGACACAAAACATTTTTAAAGCTACCCTTGTTGTTTACAACAAAAACAAGGTAATTAAAACCTTCCTTAAGCCCCCAACTTGCCAACAATCTAGCGGCAAAAAACTTAACAGTGTTATCCGTGTCATCTTTTAAAAATTTGATCAGCGCCTGAATGCGATATTGCGGAACATCCTCAACGTCCAACTCAGAGGCATCTGCAACGTCACCTCCTTCAGGAATTTCGTATAGAATATCTTGAGTTTCTTTGTCCATGATTATTGCCCATTATTTTACATGATTGAAATAGCCGGAAGGAACACAACCTTTGATCAAACATTCACCATCTCTAGTCGCGTTGCGCAGGTCTCTCGCCGCAGACTCTAATTTATCAGTGTTTTTTCTAGTAGGGTTAGCGTCAAAATTTTGCTGGGCACGATTTAATTTTGCTTGAAGCTCTGCCTGTACCTTTGCGTTTTCTAAGATTTCTGTTCCAGACAGTTTACCCGCATCTATATCTTTCTATAAGCGTTCAATATCAATTGCAATTTGATGAGATCCATAATCTTTAACCTCTCCAGCAACTAGCGGATCAGTGGCCGAAATATAAGGTGAGTTAGCCGGATTACTTCCGCTAATATGCGTTTGAACACTTCCTGTCCCATCGATATTGGGCGGCACCAAATCCCCATCACTATTAATATGAGCTTTGGGATAGCCTTTGTCATTCAGCGGAGAATTAAAGTCGTTATCACTGCGAAAGATGAATTTGCCCCCTGAACATCTGTCCCAGTCCGCAGCGGCCAGCGCCCAGCAGTCCATTCGACCAGCTTCCCACCAACGGTTCCTCCAACTGCAGGTGCAATGCTGAGCCCAAACTCAGCATTAGCCTGATTACGAATCGCAGCCGCGGCCTCATTATTACCCTGCATCTGATAAGCAGTGGCCAAAGCCTCTTTGCTCTGGCCTTGCTCTAAACTGTCCCATAGCGACGCAACAGGATTCTTGGTCAGGCCCATCATGCCGTTGGTGAGTTGTTCGCTACTTTGTGCTGGACTGCTCAGCAGTGACCAGATGGAACCCACAGCATTCGAAACAGCCGCTCCTGCCCCCTGCCATGTGCCAGCAAGCCCGCCTTTAACCGCTCTAGTCAGATCATAGTAAACAGCAATATTTTTGTCATAGAAGCGGTAATACTCATACGATAGATCGCCGGTATACGCCCCTTGAAAATTGATTGAGTTGACTGAAGGGTCGGCATAGTCCTTCGGATTTGATTGGGGGAACTGAACGAGCAGATTGGATGTTTCAGCAGGGGTATACGTTCTATCGGCTTGCGTACTAGGCACATCCGATGAAGTTGATCCTGCATATTCAGCGGCGATGGGTGTCAGCGCTCTGCCAAGGTAGTCAAGGGTGTTCTTATCCGGCACGTTGCCGTTTTCGTTCAGGACCTTATTCCAATTTTTATCAGAGAAGTAAACCAGGCCTTGAGCGAGACGGCGCTCGGCTTCTGCGATAGATATATTCATCTCAGCAGCAAATCGCGGCGCTTCTTCTTTAATCAGCTTGACCGCCCTCGGGTGCAACTGCTCGTTGTACCGCTCAACATTGCCCGCCACCCAAGCGGCGTCATTCGGGTTGCCGTTAACCAGGGATCCGGCCGCAATACCGATAATTTGCGCGGTGGCGACTTTGAATTGATCATCCTTTGCGAAACGCTCATCCAGGTACTTACCGACGTTCTCGTTCGCAATCGCCGTCAGGCCCTCAGCCGCGCCGGCGGCAATGGCGCCGGTCTTGAAGTCACCTCCTCGAGCCGCTGAAAGCGCGCCGCCCAGGATGGCGTGCATCAAGACCTTCTCTGCCGAGCCGGGGCTCAGGTCAAGGTCATTTGCCAGGTTGCCAAGGCCTTTGTTACCGGCCGCTGCGGCAAGGTCGAAACCTTGCGACACCAGGGCAGAGCCCAGATTGTCTTTCAAGCTGCCGCCGTTGATGGCTGTAGAGATGCCGCTTTCGATGACAGCGTGGGTGCCGCCGCGCAAGACTGCATCCTGAGCTTTTGGCCAGCTGAGCCAATCACTGGAATAGCCCGGGTTCTGCACCGGCCCTGCCGTGGTAACTTTCGCGCCCGCGCCGTCGGCCGGGCTCGCGCCCTTGAACCAATTACTGTCGGCGTAGTTCAACGCCCCAGTAGCCAAACCAGCAATGGCGGCGTTCTTAAGGCTGCTGCTGCTGAAGGTGTCCTTGAGCGCAATACCGAGATTGCCTTTGTTGTTGATCGTGCTCACAGCACCGGTACTGGCCAACGAGGTCAGCGCGGCGGTGGCCATCATGTTACCTAGCCCCGCACTTGTGGCTGCAACCGCCGCCGACGTACTGGTGGCCGCAACCGCAGCTGAGCCGGCGGCCATGGTTGAACCGGCCGATGCACCTGCGCCCACCAGTGCACTCGCACCACCTGCCGTCACAATGGTGACAATAATGATGACCGCCAACATGGCCCCTTGGCCCATGCCAGAGTTGCTGTACTTGAAGGAGTCATGCAGCTCTTTTACCTGGCGCCAATCCACGTCGCCGCGCTTCTCGGCGTCCTTAAGCCAAGCCAACTGCGGGTCGGCCTTGACCATGGTGTCGATGGTCTGGCTGACGGTTTGCTGGTCGACTTGCTTGACGTCGATCTTCAGGCCGTTGACAGCTTCAATGACGGTCTGCCCCTTGGCAACCAGTTCACTCTGACGCAAGGTTTCATCGGTTTTGCCTTTGCCCTTCATCGAGAACCAAGCCATGTTGCTCTTGCTCTTGGTATGGCTCTCGTCGTGATAGTCCTTCACACCTTCAAAGGTAATGGCCCCGCCGCTTTTCAAAATCAGGTCGTTGCCACTATTGAGCTTGGCGACTTGGTAACGCTGGTCACCGTTGCTGACCAGCGTCAGGTTGCCTGCGGTTTTGATTTCAGCGCCGACGTTGGTGGTTTGGGTGACCTCATCACGCTTGGCCTTTTTCGCACCCCACCCACCTTTCTCCTTCATGTCATACAACGTATGCGTGCTGTCCTGCGCCGCCAACAAACTCAACTTATCCCCGCTATAAAGATAAGCCTCATTCCCCGCACTGATCTTGCTCGCAACAATCGTCGTGTCACGCCCGGCCTGGCTGACAAAATCCCCACCCG
>NZ_JYLI01000036.1 GCF_001439785.1 Pseudomonas poae
GTGTTGGCTCAATCACCATCGGCACTGATGGCGCATACACGTTCACGCCAGTCAAAGACTTCAACGGCGATGTACCGCAAATTGGTTACACGACCAACACCGGTTCGAGCAGCACGCTGGACGTGAAGATCGATGCGGTTGACGACGCGAGCGTTCTCAAAGCAGACACCGGTAACGCCTTGGAAGACAACGTTGCCACTGGCAATGTGCTCTCGAATGACGTGGACGTAGACAGCGCCCTGACTGTTGCCACGTTCAATGTTGGTGGCACCACTTATAACGCCGGCCAAACCGCGACCATTGCTGGCGTCGGTTCAATCACCATCGGCACTGATGGCGCGTACACCTTCACGCCAGTCAAAGACTTCAACGGTGATGTGCCACAAATCGGCTACACCACCAATACCGGTTCGAGCAGCACGCTGGACGTGAAGATTGATGCGGTTGACGACGCGAGCGTCCTCAAAGCGGACACCGGCAGCGCGCTTGAAGATAACGTTGCCACCGGCAATGTGTTGAGCAATGACGTTGACGTCGACAACACCCTGACTGTTGTCACTTTCAACGTGGGAGGCACTAGTTACGCAGCCGGCCAGATCGCTGTTATCGCAGGCGTTGGCTCAATCACCATCGGCGCTGACGGCGCATACGCTTTCACGCCTGTTAAAGACTTCAACGGTGATGTGCCGCAAATCGGTTACACGACCAACACGGGTTCGAGCAGCACGCTGAACGTGAAGATCGATGCGGTTGACGACGCGAGCGTCCTCAAAGCAGACACCGGCAGTGCCTTGGAAGATAACGTTGCAACAGGCAACGTGCTGAGCAATGACGTCGACGTCGATAACACATTGACTGTAGCCACGTTCAACGTGGGTGGCACCAACTACGCCGCTGGCCAGACTGCCGTGATCGCGGGCGTGGGTAGCATCACTATCGGCGCTGACGGCGCCTACGCTTTCACCCCCGTTAAAGACTTCAACGGCGATGTGCCGCAAATCGGTTACACCACCAACACCGGTTCGAGCAGCACGCTGGATGTGAAGATTGATGCGGTTGATGACGCAAGCGTCCTCAAAGCCGACACCGGCAGCGCCCTGGAAGACAACGTTGCCACTGGCAATGTGCTGAGCAACGACGTCGACGTCGATAACGTGTTGAGCGTTGCGACTTTCAGTGTCAACGGCACCAGCTACAACGCTGGCCAGACGGCCGTAATTGCAGGTGTGGGGAGTATCACTATCGGCGCTGACGGTGCCTATGCCTTCACGCCGGTCAAAGACTTCAACGGCGATGTGCCTCAAATCGGTTACACCACCAACACCGGTTCTAGCAGCACGCTGGATGTGAAGATCGACGCGGTTGACGACGCAAGCGTCCTCAAGGCGGATACCGGCAGTGCGCTTGAAGACAACGTTGCCACTGGCAATGTGTTGAGCAATGACTTCGACGTAGACAACACGCTGACTGTTGCCACGTTCAATGTTGGTGGCACCACTTATAACGCAGGCCAAACCGCCGTTATCGCGGGCGTCGGCTCAATCACCATCGGTTCAGACGGCGCCTACGCCTTCACGCCAGTCAAAGACTTCAACGGTGACGTGCCGCAAATCGGTTACACGACCAACACGGGCTCGAGCAGTACCCTGGACGTGAAAATCGACGCGGTCGACGACGCAAGTGTCCTCAAAGCCGATACCGGTAGCGCGCTTGAAGATAACGTTGCCACCGGCAATGTGTTGAGCAACGACGTTGACGTCGACAATACCCTGACTGTTGCCACGTTCAATGTCGGTGGAACCACTTACAACGCCGGCCAGACTGCAACCATCGCAGGTGTTGGCGCTATCACCATCGGTGCAGACGGCGCCTATGCTTTCACGCCGGTCAAAGACTTTAACGGTGACGTGCCACAAATCGGCTACACGACCAACACCGGTTCGAGCAGCACGCTGGACGTGAAAATCGACGCAGTCGACGACGCAAGCGTGCTCAAGGCGGATACCGGCAGCGCGCTTGAAGATAACGTTGCTACCGGCAACGTCCTTTCGAATGACGTCGATGTTGACAACGTCTTGACCGTTGCGACCTTCAGCGTTAACGGCACCAGCTACAACGCAGGCCAGACCGCCGTTATCGCGGGCGTGGGTAGCATCACCATCGGCACTGATGGCGCGTACACCTTCACCCCAGTCAAAGACTTCAATGGTGATGTACCGCAAATCGGCTACACGACCAACACCGGCTCTAGCAGCACGCTGGATGTGAAGATTGATGCGGTTGATGACGCAAGCGTCCTTAAGGCCGATACCGGTAGCGCGCTTGAAGATAACGTTGCCACTGGCAATGTGCTGAGCAACGACGTCGACGTCGATAACGTGTTGAGCGTTGCGACTTTCAGCGTCAACGGCACCAGCTACAACGCTGGTCAGACTGCCGTAATTGCAGGTGTGGGTAGCATCACTATCGGCGCTGACGGCGCCTACGCTTTCACCCCCGTTAAAGACTTCAACGGCGATGTGCCGCAAATCGGCTATACCACCAATACCGGTTCGAGCAGTACGCTGGACGTGAAGATCGACGCAGTCGACGACGCAAGCGTCCTCAAAGCGGACACCGGCAGCGCGCTTGAAGACAACGTTGCCACTGGCAACGTGCTGAGCAACGACGTCGACGTCGATAACACGCTGACTGTTGCCACGTTCAATGTTGGTGGCACCACTTATAACGCCGGCCAAACCGCGACCATTGCTGGCGTCGGTTCAATCACCATTGGTGCTGACGGCGCGTACGCCTTCACGCCAGTCAAAGATTTCAACGGCGATGTACCGCAAATCGGTTACACGACCAACACGGGTTCGAGCAGTACCCTGGACGTGAAGATTGATGCGGTTGATGACGCAAGCGTTCTCAAGGCGGATACCGGCAGTGCGCTGGAAGATAACGTTGCCACTGGCAATGTGTTGAGCAATGACGTCGACGTAGATAACACATTGACTGTCGCCACGTTCAACGTGGGTGGCACTAACTACGCCGCCGGCCAGACGGCCGTAATTGCAGGCGTGGGCAGCATCACCATCGGTGCAGACGGCGCCTACGTCTTCACCCCAGTCAAAGACTTCAACGGTGATGTGCCGCAAATCGGTTACACGACCAACACGGGTTCGAGCAGTACCCTGGACGTGAAAATCGACGCAGTCGACGATGCAAGCGTCCTTAAAGCCGATACCGGCAGCGCGCTTGAAGATAACGTTGCCACTGGCAACGTCCTTTCGAATGACGTGGACATCGACAACACCCTGACTGTCGCCACGTTCAATGTCGGTGGAACCACTTACAACGCCGGCCAGACTGCAACCATCGCAGGTGTCGGCGCTATTACCATCGGTGCAGACGGCGCCTACGCCTTCACCCCAGTTAAAGACTTCAACGGTGACGTGCCACAAATCGGCTACACCACCAATACCGGTTCGAGCAGCACGCTGGATGTGAAGATTGATGCGGTTGATGACGCAAGCGTCCTCAAAGCCGACAACGGCAGCGCGCTTGAAGATAACGTTGCCACTGGCAACGTGCTGAGCAATGACGTCGACGTCGATAACGTGTTGAGCGTTGCGACTTTCAGTGTCAACGGCACCAGCTACAACGCTGGCCAGACGGCCGTAATTGCAGGTGTGGGGAGTATCACTATCGGCGCTGACGGTGCCTACGCCTTCACGCCAGTCAAAGATTTCAACGGCGATGTACCGCAAATCGGTTACACGACCAACACCGGTTCAAGCAGCACGCTTGACGTGAAGATCGACGCGGTTGACGATGCAAGCGTTCTCAAGGCCGATACCGGCAGTGCGCTTGAAGACAACGTTGCCACTGGCAATGTGTTGAGCAATGACGTTGACGTCGACAACACTCTCACTGTTGCCACGTTCAACGTGGGCGGCACCAACTACGCAGCTGGCCAGACTGCCGTTATCGCGGGCGTGGGCAGCATCACTATCGGCGCTGACGGCGCCTACGTCTTCACCCCAGTCAAAGACTTCAACGGCGATGTTCCGCAAATCGGCTACACCACCAACACCGGTTCAAGCAGCACGCTGGACGTGAAGATTGACGCGGTCGATGACGCAAGCATCCTCAAAGCTGACACCGGCAGTGCGCTGGAAGACAACGTAGCCACCGGCAATGTGCTGAGCAACGACGTCGACGTCGATAACGTGTTGAGCGTTGCGACCTTCAGCGTCAACGGCACCAGCTATAACGCCGGCCAGACCGCGACCATCGCGGGTGTTGGCTCAATCACCATCGGCACTGATGGCGCGTACACCTTCACGCCAGTCAAAGACTTCAACGGTGATGTGCCACAAATCGGCTACACCACCAATACCGGTTCGAGCAGTACCCTGGACGTGAAAATCGACGCAGTCGACGACGCAAGCGTCCTCAAAGCGGACACCGGCAGCGCGCTGGAAGACAACGTTGCCACTGGCAACGTATTGAGCAACGACGTTGACGTCGATAACACCCTGACTGTTGCCACGTTCAACGTGGGTGGCACCACGTATAACGCCGGCCAGACCGCAACTATCGCAGGTGTCGGCGCTATTACCATCGGTGCAGACGGCGCCTACGCCTTCACGCCGGTCAAAGACTTCAACGGCGACGTTCCGCAAATCGGCTACACGACCAACACGGGTTCGAGCAGTACCCTGGACGTGAAGATCGACGCGGTTGACGACGCAAGCGTCCTCAAAGCCGATACCGGCAGCGCGCAGGAAGACAACGTTGCCACTGGCAATGTGTTGAGCAACGACGTTGACGTCGACAACATCCTGACTGTTGCCACTTTCAACGTGGGTGGCACCACGTATAACGCCGGCCAAACCGCAACTATCGCGAGTGTTGGCTCAATCACCATCGGTACTGATGGCGCGTACGCCTTCACGCCAGTCAAAGACTTCAATGGTGACGTGCCACAAATCGGCTACACGACCAACACCGGCTCTAGCAGCACGCTGGACGTGAAGATCGACGCGGTTGACGACGCAAGTGTCCTCAAGGCCGATACCGGTAGCGCGCTTGAAGACAACGTTGCCACTGGCAATGTGCTGAGCAACGACGTCGATGTCGATAACGTGTTGAGCGTTGCGACTTTCAGCGTCAACGGCACCAGCTACAACGCTGGCCAGACGGCCGTAATTGCAGGTGTGGGCAGCATCACTATTGGTGCAGACGGCGCCTACGCTTTCACCCCAGTTAAAGACTTCAACGGCGACGTGCCACAAATCGGCTACACGACCAACACCGGCTCTAGCAGCACGCTGGACGTGAAAATCGACGCAGTCGACGACGCAAGCGTCCTCAAAGCAGACACCGGCAGTGCGCTGGAAGACAACGTAGCCACCGGCAACGTGCTGAGCAACGACGTCGATGTGGATAACGTGTTGAGCGTTGCCACGTTCAATGTTGGTGGCACTACTTATAACGCCGGCCAAACCGCCGTTATCGCGGGCGTGGGCAGCATCACCATCGGTGCAGACGGCGCCTACGCCTTCACCCCCGTTAAAGATTTCAACGGCGACGTGCCGCAAATCGGCTACACCACCAACACCGGTTCGAGCAGCACGCTGGACGTGAAAATCGACGCAGTTGACGACGCAAGCGTGCTCAAAGCCGATACCGGTAGCGCGCTTGAAGATAACGTAGCCACTGGCAATGTGCTCTCGAATGACGTGGACGTAGACAACACCCTGACTGTCGCAACGTTCAACGTGGGTGGCACCAACTACGCAGCCGGCCAAACCGCCGTTATCGCGGGCGTGGGCAGCATCACTATCGGCGCTGACGGCGCCTACGCTTTCACCCCCGTTAAAGACTTCAACGGCGACGTGCCACAAATCGGTTACACGACCAACACCGGCTCTAGCAGCACGCTGGACGTGAAAATCGAAGCAGTCGACGACGCAAGCGTCCTCAAAGCAGACACCGGCAGTGCGCTGGAAGACAACGTAGCCACCGGCAACGTGCTGAGCAACGACGTCGATGTGGATAACGTGTTGAGCGTTGCCACGTTCAATGTTGGTGGCACTACTTATAACGCCGGCCAAACCGCCGTTATCGCGGGCGTGGGCAGCATCACCATCGGTGCAGACGGCGCGTACGCCTTCACGCCAGTCAAAGACTTCAACGGCGATGTGCCGCAAATTGGTTACACCACCAACACCGGCTCTAGCAGCACGCTGGACGTGAAAATCGACGCAGTCGACGACGCAAGTGTCCTCAAAGCTGATGCCGGCAGTGCGCTGGAAGATAACGTTGCCACTGGCAACGTCCTTTCGAATGACGTGGACGTGGACAACGTCCTGACTGTCGCCACGTTCAATGTCGGTGGAACCACTTACAACGCCGGCCAGACTGCAACCATCGCAGGTGTCGGCGCTATTACCATTGGTGCAGACGGCGCCTACGCCTTCACCCCAGTCAAAGACTTCAACGGTGACGTGCCACAAATCGGCTACACCACCAATACCGGCTCCAGCAGCACGCTGGATGTGAAGATCGACGCGGTTGATGACGCAAGTGTCCTCAAAGCGGACACCGGCAGTGCGCTTGAAGACAACGTTGCCACTGGCAATGTGCTGAGCAACGACGTCGACGTCGATAACGTGTTGAGCGTTGCGACTTTCAGCGTCAACGGCACCAGCTACAACGCTGGCCAGACTGCCGTAATTGCAGGTGTGGGCAGTATCAGTATCGGCGCTGACGGTGCCTATGCCTTCACGCCGGTCAAAGACTTCAACGGCGACGTTCCGCAAATCGGCTACACGACCAACACGGGTTCGAGCAGTACCCTGGACGTGAAGATCGACGCGGTTGACGACGCAAGCGTCCTCAAAGCCG
>NZ_JYLI01000037.1 GCF_001439785.1 Pseudomonas poae
CGCGAACCATGGCCAGTTTTTGCTCCGGGCTCCAGCGGCGCCGCCGCTCCTGGCCCAAAAGCTCCCCACTCTTGTCGTTGCTATTAGTCATAAACATAACCGTTTGCCTATCCCTTATCGTAAGGGGGAAACGGTGTCCTGTCTTTCATGGGGCTCGTTCATGAGCTTGAGTCCTCATGCGGTTGAGTGTTGCTAGATCCTGAATACCATTGATATATTGATAATGTATCCTCCAAAAATTTGCGATCAAGTTGGAATAATGTTTTGTGAATTTAATTAAGTGTTAGTCAGAGAAAGCCTCTCTATACCTGCGCCCTACAAGCTTCTTGTATGGGGATATAGCTTCCCTTGTATCTCCGATAATATGTATTAGAGTCTGTTTGGCCACCCTGGAATTTAGCTCATCGACAAACGATGAGTCCACAGCCTGGCGGCCAGGGTCGAATCGTTTTGATTCACAAATTATAAGCGCGACCCTGGGTGAGATTGGGTAGTAAAAGTCGACCATCTTGGGTGCTAAAAAACCTGATTCAGTCACGCTTGGGTGTACATTGATGACGGGCTGGTCAGATGTAATGAAGGGCTTGTCGGTGTTGTTTATTAATAGGGTATGTGTTGAGGTGTTGGCGCGTTTGTATAAAGTGCTGCCTATGTTCATTCCGAACATATAGCTGATAAACCACCATGCGTGAGACATGGTCTTAGACATGGCCTCGTCAGTGTCGGAAGTATTTGTAATCCTTATTGCACCGTCGCGGAAGGTCTTAGTCCTGGCAAATTGATGTCCAATAAACAATAACAGTTCTATCATATTTTCAGGCTCGTTCAAAACCTCGTAATTTTCTTCGGCCAAGGCTGAGAGCGTTGAGTGAACACCCGTCTCTTGTAATGAATGGAGATTCTCCATCATATTGCATTCTAATGCATGTATAATTTGATCGCCTTTTTCGTCCTTGATGCCGAGTGCACGATACAGTTCCTGTATTCGCTGAGCAGCTAAAAAAACATTCAGAAAATTCATGTGGATTTTTTGCATGAACGGCGGGGATGAGCTTGATAGGTATTTTATTACTTCGATGTTTTCATTGCTCAGAGGTGTTGTCTTGTAAAAGTAGTCGTCGACTACAATTCCTCTGACACTGTCGTGCGCGAGCTTTCCTGTTTTGCTAGTGTAATGTACGTTGTTGGTTCCGCGCCCCCATCGCAACAGGTAATTTGCCCATACATGATGCTGGTGTTTTTTGGCTTCTAAATCTTTAGGGTTGATCATGTGGCCTCCTGCCGGGCTTTTGATCTTTGCTGGTCGCCTCCAGGCTTTCTGCCTAGGGGTGTAACTCGATGTTATATGATTTTTGTAAGGGCAACTCTCTGGTGTGCGCTCGTTAGTAACGTTTATCACCTATTTCTCGGCAAGCCAACTCACCTAGGGTTGCCAATGCTTCGACAAGCTCTTCTGAGAGGTCTTGGCAACACGCTATCCGCATACAGTTCGAGAACCTAGGCCCATCCGAGTAGAGCTCGCCAGGCATGATGATTATGTTTTCCTGGCGCGCTTTGCGGAACAGATTTGTCGTATGAATTTCCTCTGGCAACTCTACCCAGATCACGAACCCACCGTCCGGCTGGGTGGCCCGGGTACCTTCCGGAAAGTGCTTAGCAATCAGGCCGAGTACAGCACTTCCTCCAAGCCCCTGCATGGTGACTACTTCGCAAGGCTTTCGGTTAAATTCCTGCCATCGTAACTTGATGGCGACGCACGGCACATACGCTTAGGGCATAACCACTTAGCGGGGCGGCTTATAGATTCGAGGCAAAGCCATCCCGCCCATAATTCAATAAGTTAGCAGAAACGTCAGGTTAAGCGGCTTGGAGTAAACTGTGTAAACCTGCCCTAAGCCGCCTTGCCGTAGGTGCTCCAATAGAAGGTAAGTCACATGTCGCAGAAAGCTTTTTCTGAATCCGCGCCTGAGTAATTAAAAAAGGCTAGAGCTGCGCAGATAAGAGTAATCTTAGAAAAATGCTCAGCCATACCCCTTAGCTCCTCAAATGAACTCATCCTATCAACCTTGTTACCGTGCAATATCTCAGACCTGCCATTTTCATAAATCATAGATATAGCCTTGTAAAGAGAACGCGCCTCACCTATATTTACAACATCATTTACAGGGATCTTGGTTAAATTTGAAACCATATTTGCTATCGCGGGGGTTTTGCCACCCCCACTACTTAATACATCTAAGCAAGTACCAAATTTTGCAATCGCTATCTGGTCATTCACCTCCCGGCATGCTTCACCGTGCCAATCAAGTGCTGTCGACCATCGCCGACAGAGGCCAGGACAACCTTCGTTCACATTGAAGAGGCCTGTCAATATTTTAGCTACCGCATCTAAAAATCTTTTCTGGTTACAACTCAAATTCTCAAGACTGAGCAGGAATGGATTGATTTCGTCAGATAGTTTAGCACCGGCATGCCAAAGAAACCCATCTGTCTCAACTATGCTATGTGTTAAGATCGGGGGTCTTCTCTCAGTATAAAGAGTAAGGCTTCTAAACATTTTATGACTACCACTTATTAGTGATATGGAGTCAAGTGCAGTCCTCGCTGTAATAGTGGAGAGCTTATGAGAGAGGGCCTGTCCATAACCTGAAGTAGTTACCTTGATCATACTTCCTGATTTAGTAAGTACACCAAAAAGCGAAGTGTTCAGAGGCTTTAGTAGTACATTTTTATCAACCAGCGCCGCTTTTAAGTTTTCACGCCAGTCAGAGTTATCTACCCCTAAATAGTTCAGCGCACCAGCAGGAAAATTAACAGAATCAATCCAATCCATTTTTTTAAAAATTGCAACAGGCCCGAGGATAAAAGGCCCATTGCGCTCTAAGCCTGTGAGCGCAGCAGGTAAGTGGCACGTGAAATCACGGGCTGATGTAGATGCCAGCTCTGCCACAGATGGCTTTATGACGCCTTTCAAGTAGGCAGGTAAGAAATACCTAATTGCACACGGACTCGTGCCAGACTCTAAAAACTCGGCATACACTCCAACCATGGCCTTTTTGATTAAACCATGATGCTCCGCTATATCAAGCTTAATACAATCAGGCCAACCGATTTTCAACAGAGCTGACGAAACGAGCTTGATTTTGTTTTCTGTAGCGCCACTGACACTCATCTGCCAGTCACCTTTTGTTGTGACGAAATTAGGAGAGGCTGGCTCCTCACCTGTATGCGCCTTACTAAATGACACGAAAGCGTCGTAAATGAGTATTTCCAACTTCATAAAGGTTCCTCTCTAGCGTGAGAATACTGACTGCACGCTTATTAGGTGTAAAGATAGACTTGATTCTACTTAGGTTGAACCGCCACATCACAAATCAATGAGCTCTTCGCGACAACGTATTTGCAGTTGGCGGTGTCAGAGCTCACTTCAAAGTTCTGATTTGTCTTTAAATATAGCTGTGAGACAGGATGGAAAACTCCCTGCAAGCATGCAATATAACCTGCGGCAGACATAAAGATACCCACGAGAGTAAAACAAAAAGTGCGTTTGTCACTTAATTTTGTTACTGTTAGCACGGCTGTCATTAAAAGACCGAAGCATGTAGAAAACAGTGAAAATCCTAGGACTGCTCCCCAGCTGAACCATACACACAGCACTATAGTAGTAGCAAAGATGGAGGCAGCAACGATCATCAAAAAAATAACTAGCCTGCTGGTTTCTGTGTGAACAGGATTGTAATTTGTGCTATGTGGTTTTTTCATTCTTCACTTCTCCATAGATTCAAGGGGCTTTCAATTAATAGGCTGCAATGTTCATACGGTATTAGGTAAGCGTCAATATTAAGGGCATGCTTCTATCCCGGTTTCAGGTTTATGTACTTAGTCAAGCCTCTACTTTTTTGCAATCTGCCACCTTGGAGAGGCTTTGACCTTCGCGTATCTAGAAGCTCAATCACGCGCTGTTTCTCCGTTTGAGAGGGAGGCCAATCATCAATCTCAACGCTGCAGTGAATGCACTCGCTCAGTGCCCATTTAACAATCATGTCCGCTGCAGCCCTGTGATGATCCGTCATGTACAGCCGTTGGCCTTCAACAGACCAGCCACCGCCAGCTAACTTGTTACGCCAGATTCTCGGTCAAAGTAGGACAAGAAATGCCAACCACCTTCAGTGCTTCCCGATGCGGAAAATTGATGGCGGCCTTTCCTGTGATGTAGCTGGCTGATAACGCGTTTCAGAACAAAATCAAATAGCGGCTGCCTCATGGAAGCTTTTTGAGGCGGGCCAAGCCCTGTTTTATGTGGCCGGCGTTCTCGCCTATTGTGTAAAGCGCACCGCGAACGTTGTCACCGACTTGCGCATGCCCCTGGGCTTCGACCTGGAGGGTCAGCTCCATCAGGGCGGCCTCAAGGGCGATTTGGTTCTCGTACATCCTTTCCAGGACGTCTGATAATGAGTATTCGCTAGCCACTTTTTCACTCCTGTTTTAAGCCGAGCATAGCAACAGGGGAATAGGGTAATGGTCGCCGCTGGGACAGGACAGGGAGGAAGGGCGCACCGAGAGGTAGGCCCCAGATCCGTATCAGCTAATACCGAGCAGCGCCTTGATCCCATCCCATGTCCCGCCAGTGAAGATACCTTCGCCAGCGATCAATGCTGGGGCAACGATCACCTTAGTGCCGACCCAGCTCAAGAATTTGCTCAGCTTCCAAGAGTTCAGATGAGGCTTGGGCTCGACATATTTCGCTGAAAAACAGAAAGCTAAAGTGAGAGGGAGAGTGGCTGCGAAAAGTCGCAAGCACAGTACCCTTGTATCTGTGGTTATCACCGGCAGCATTTCGGGTGTTAAAGCACTGCTCAAGAAATAAATACCCACACCTAGTAGGGTGGGAAGCACGAGAAAAATCCCGACATATTTGATACGTGTGAGTGATCTCTCAGCGGCTTCGGCTCGGTCTCGATGAGCCTGGATCTCGTTTGTAGCCTCGTTAGCTTCCTGCAGACGCTGCTGCAACTGAGTCTGTGCATTCTCGAGATCTTGAGCTCTCTGCTCGGCCATCCTCCGCTCGGACTCTAAATCAGCGATCTGTTTGGCAGTGATGTCCTGTTGACCTTCAACGACAGAACGGGCCGCCCGCTCCTCGAGCAGGTGCTGCTCCTTTTCATCCAGTACGGCCTTGGTTTCTTCAAGCTGCTGGGAAACGTTTCGGTGGTGGCTCAACAGCTCATCATGTACCAACTCGAACACTTCCTGATTGGAAGCCTCGATATTGCTGATCCGTGCGCGAAGCGCCCGATTAGTAAGCACCACGCGGATGGCGGATTCTGGTAGATCTCCAACATTTTCGAATCTCGACATTGATTCCAGCACCTTCAACGTCGCCCTTTCGTCCTCAAGATCGAACGATTGGAAAAAAAGTGGCAGGCGCAAGGAGTCAACCAAACTTTCTTCGAGTTCTGGAGAGCGAGGCACCCAAAACTGAATGAGCTGAACCAGATTGCTTGGATGCAGTACCACCGGCAGCTTCGCGCGGATGGCTGCGCGTTTTGCTCGGTCAAAGCCGATCAGGCGCCAGTCTATGGAAACTGCCCAATACTCAGTCTCGAAAGGTGACCCATTATTTTGGGGGCGACGGTCGTTGACGGCATGCCAAAGTACGGCGTCATGCAGCAGAGCTTCGTACCCTTTGCGACGTTTCTCCGGGAGCTCTTTTGTCTCCCTCTCAACCTCGTGCATTACATCGTCAATGACATCTTGGCGTGTGTGATAGATGCTTGGATGTGCATCCAGTACGCTTATTCCTTTTTCCTCTAGGATGAACCTAAGCTCATCAATGTAAGGGCGAAAGAAATCGGCTGCAGAAAGATTTGCAGTCGAGGCGGCAGTGCTGAAGAACTTTTTGGCGATGCTGGGTAGCGGCTGAGTCATGGCTACGCGGGACATTGCCTGAGTGTAGTGGTCAACTAATCCCGGACACGACGTTAAGTTTTTCCTCGGCCCGCGCTGGGGCCAACCCATCGTTGAATTGATGAGGCCTAATCCAGTTATAGCGATGCATCAAAAAATGGCTGATATCG
>NZ_JYLI01000038.1 GCF_001439785.1 Pseudomonas poae
CGCGAACCATGGCCAGTTTTTGCTCCGGGCTCCAGCGGCGCCGCCGCTCCTGGCCCAAAAGCTCCCCACTCTTGTCGTTGCTATTAGTCATAAACATAACCGTTTGCCTATCCCTTATCGTAAGGGGAAACGGTGTCCTGTCTTTCATGGGGCTCGTTCAATATCGATCTTCAGCCCATTAACAGCCTTGATCGCCAACGCCCCCTGCGCCTGCAACTCACTCTGGCGCAACGTCTCGTCGGTATTACCCTTGCCCTTGGCACTGGTCCAAGCCAAGTCACTCTTACTCTTCTCGTGACTCTCTTGATGCAGGTCCTTCACCGCTTCAAACGTCACCGCACCGCCGCTGGCAATCGTCAGATCGTTACCGCTGTTCAGCTTGGCACGCTGGTAGAGTTGATCCCCACCACTGACCAGCGACAAATCACCACCGGTCTTGATCTCGGTTCCTACATTGGTGACGCGCGTGACTTCATCTCGCTTGGTTTCCTTGGCGCCCCAGCCTCCCTTCTTTTTCATGTCGTAAAGGCTCTAGGTGCTGTCCTGCGCCGCCAACAAACTCAACTTATCCCCGCTATAAAGATAAGCCTCATTCCCCGCACTGATCTTGCTCGCAACAATCGTCGTATCACGCCCGGCCTGGCTGACAAAATCCCCACCCGCCGTCAGTACGCTCGCCACTTGGGTGGTCTGGTCGTCCGAGGTCCTGATGCGTTTCTTGCCGTGCTTCTCCTTGCCTTCGACGTTGTGCATGTCGCTGACCGACGCGACGTTGACGTCGCGTCCGGCTTCGACCGTGAGGTCTTTGCCGGCGGTGGCGCTGCTGCCGATGACGTTGACGTCCTGCCCCGCCTTCATCGTCAGGTTGCCGCCCGCCGTGACGCTGGCGGCGATGAGGTTGAGGTCGCGGCCGGCGCGCAGGGTGGCGTCGTTGCCGGCGACCAGTGCGCCTCGGTTGGTGAGGTCGCGGCCAGCGTCCATGGCGAGATTTTCGCGGGCGACGATGGTGCCGGCGCTGGTGTCGGTGAGGGTGCGCATGCCGGCGCCGTCACGCACCTGGATGGCGGTGGTGTCGTTGGTGATGTCGCCTTTGAGGGCGGCGAGGCTGACTTGTTTGCCGCGAATTTCGCCGGCCATGGCGTTGCGGATGCTGTCGTCGGCCAGCAGGCTCAGGTTGTTGCCGGCTTCCACGAGGCCGCCGGTGTAAATGCTGCCGCCACGGCTGGCGGCGGTGAGGTTGTTGCTGGCGCGCAGGGTGCCGACGTTGATGAGGTCGCCGCCGGTGACCAGGTTGAGGTCGCGGCCCTGGATCAGGCTGTTGCCGCGCACGTTGCGCGATTCGGCCTGGGCCAGGTAGAGCACGGGCACGAGGACGGTCTGGCCGTCGATCACGCGGTTTTCCATCCACACGATGTCGTGGGTCAGGGCGTCCTTGCTGGCCAGCGCGTTGTCCATCAGGTAGCGGAACTGGTCGGCGTCGCAAAGTCGTTTTATGACGGCCGTGCGCGGGAGACCTTCGGGTCTGCCGGTTTTCTCTACTGCCGGTTCGCCAACCTGCGTACAGCTGTCACCCATAAGTTTGGCGACGTTTGAATGATGGCATTTATCACTTAAGTAGAGAGCTTACAGATGAACCGATACATGCCATTAACAGGCCACGACTCAACCATTCCCGTGCTGGTGATCGACACGCAAGCGCCTCTCGATGTTCTCTATGACGCCGCCGCGTATCGTATTCGCGCGGTGACGCAGTTTTTGGAGAACCTGTCGTTTCGGGAGGAAATCAACAGTGATGCGATTGTGTTGTATGATTTTGCGCTGCTGCTGGCTATCCCTCTGAGAGATGGGTGTGATCTACTGGATGTGGTTGGACGGAAGTTGAATTCGCTAACTTCGTAAATAAAAATGGGCGGTTATCTGGTAGCCGCCCTACTTAAAAATCCAAGCAGACAAAAATAAAAATTGATTTTTAAAGAACGCAACTCTTGTAAACCTATCAAAACCGGGAAATTATGGCCCGACATGACAGCCCTGCTCGCGACAAAAACATATTAAAAAATTGCCACTTTAAATATAGGCAAAATTATCATTCTGACAAACAAGATCAATGACTATGAATAGCAAAAAGATCAATGAAGCCAGCAAACTTCTTAGCTACGTACTAAGACATAAGCCACACTCTATTGGGATTGAGTTAGACTCGGACGGGTGGGCAGATATCGACCAATTAATTACTGGCTTAGCGAATGATGATAGGCGCAATATAAATCGTGAAATGATTTTGGCTATCTTGACCAGCAGCGAAAAAAAACGCTTTGCAATTTCTAGCGATGGACAACATATTAGAGCGTTGCAGGGACACTCAAGTGAAAATGTAAGTATCCAACACCCTGCCGAAACCCCGCCGACAATTTTGTATCACGGAACGGCAACTCGCTTCCTAAAGTCAATCCAGCAACAAGGATTAATTTCCGGATCTCGCCATCATGTACATTTAACAAAAGATAAAAGCACAGCATTAGCCGTTGGACAGAGATACGGAAAACCTGTGACCCTCATAATTGACTCTCTAAAAATGCATCATAACGGCTTAGCTTTTTATCTAGCTGAAAATGGTATATGGCTAACAACCCACGTTCCGCCACAATATATTATGCAGGAACAAGGAAGCTCCATCTAGCATAACGGTCTAGATACACGCACCTTATAGCTTAGACTTACCGAACACCTAACTCTCAGAGTAAATCTTTTCACTCCAAAGAAAAAGATTTAGCTATCACATATACAGCGACACCTACAGAATGGAAAAACAATCTATAATGAGTATAATCGGAGATACCAGACTTTTCTTTATCTATATCTACCATCTCTGAGTAACCATACTCGACCAAACAATTAAGAAGCTCTATGCCTTCATCACTTGAACAGCTAAATGGGCTGTACCCAGGGAACGGCAACTTATAAAAGTATTTTGCCTTTTTAAATCGAAACGTTTTTTTTTCGTCGGAACCCCCATCATCGGGCTCAAAAAAACATCTATGATCAGTTCTGTTCCTGCATAAAGTATTTCAATACTACTCTCACCATCGAGGGGCAGAAAACTATTCATATCAACAAGCTTTTTAGGACTAGATAATTTCATTTTGTTTATTTTCTCGCCTTCTCTACAGAGCCTTCATAGTTTTTATTAAGCTGATTTTTTACCAAATCATCGAATGTTATATTATCAAAAGCTTTTAGGCCGGTTTTATCGATACCGTGCCATTGGCTCTTCGGTATATCTGCGTCTATGAGCGCAGTGGAGGTTCTTGTGTTGGAAATTACTTTTCTTCCGTCGATAACCACATAATCAAGAGGTACCTGATTCGGACGATCAGCATCATAATAAACAGTTACTACTTGCTCCCTCACGATGAACTCACATCCAGGGTTTTTAGGAGTCCTTCTTGGAATTTTTATGGAAGGCACGTCGCGGAGTACCAAAATAAGCCGCTGCGTCTTCAATGGTTTCAAGATTCACACACGCTTTTTTAGTTTCAGCGGAAGCTGGACAATATTCCCCTACCGCCTGACAACAAACTCTACAGCCTACAATAACCCCATCATCGCCTGCCTGAAGCAAACACCGCCCCCCGGCACCTTTAAAAAACCCTCACCTTCAGCTTTCGTGCATTCAACCATCGAAAGGCTCTTTCGAAAATCCTCCAGCACTTCAATTAATGGTATATCTATACATTTATCTGGATCCAGACTTAACACATATCTCGCCAAATAGTTTTTTATTTAACCCATCAAGTTCTTAACGGAAATTTATTCCTCTAGTGCCTCTAGCTTCAAATAAATCTGGCCCTTTTTCAGCACGCTTTCATTGCACGATTCTAGACTTCACACTTTAAATAAAATTCTCCTCAGCATGACTTGCTTCTCAGCCTGGATTCCTACATCAACTGTGAAACACTGCTCGCAGGCAACAATCTTCAAAACATCACCCATATCTTCCACGAAAAAACAGTCGACATTCATCAATTCTTTTTCGTCCACGCCTAATGAGTTAAGCAAAGACCTACTAACCCACATTGGCGAACCAACAGCCTCTATATACCCTTCCCTCAAAACCCAGCGCCCAGGATTATTTGAGATGTCTACAATTTCTTGGGTAAGCGGAAAAGGTAATCCATTACTTTTTTTAGGCAGATGGGTGTGCTCAACATGGGCCACGTCGAAGAGTGTGAGACTCTCGGCATTTTGCCACCGATCATATTCAGCGTCGTAAACTCGAGCCTGAACGAAAGCCGGCTCATCTATTAATGCAGAAATCAACGATTGTGCCATCTCAAGAGAAGTTGCGAAATTCTTTATATCTAGTCGGCACAGTTCTTTATCCGCCACAAGCGAAAATTCGATAGAGCCCCCCGCCAACTCAATAAAAAAACTCTTGCTCTTATTTTTCCTCAAGTAACACGAAACTTCGCTCAATAACATTTTTTTACCAGTAAACCCATCAATTACCTCGAAGTGGTTGAAGTCATTGAGCTGTTGCACTAATCGCCCCCATATATCTAGAGACCTATCGTATAAGCCTTCACTAAAAACAATTTCAACCTCAAACATATGACTAGCCGCCAAACTCTTTAATAATGACTGTAATATTACGTTGCTTACCATACTCTATAAGTTTACTCGAATCAGCCAATCCACCAGGCTGAACTCGGATATCTAGAATCTTCGTCGCCGGGATGCCATCCACAGTAATTTTCGAGCTTTGTAAGGTATCTATATGCGTTCTCATATCATAAGACCACCCTTTACCCCGCGTATCAATTGTTTTCAAGCTTACTACATTATTATCAAGCTGAAAGTCAATGACTGGAAAATTATTGGATTTAAATGGTTGTCCTGTCTTGGGATTTATTAAATTATCCGTTCGAGCCCAGTCCTTATAATCTGTGTCTGTTAGCGTTGACTCAATCTGCCTGCCCCGAGCACGAGGTTCAAGATCCCAGACATTTTTCCCGCCTTCCGGCATGAGATCCGGTTTTGAAGGTTGGGGCGGCTTTTTACCACTCGCAATGGCGCGCTTGTAAGCCAACGCTCCCGCAGCTGTACCCAATCCAACCGCAAGAGCAATTTTGAGATCATTCGTAATTTCCTGCGCCTGGGCGTCGCTGAGGTTCCATTTCGCCTTAAGCGTATCGACCATAGCTCCTACAGTATGCTCAGTCGTCGCTGTTGCTAACATCTCCTGGAATTCAAAGTTTGAATTAATGAGGTTCTGTACTGCTTCTCGAGCCTTCGGTGAGCCATATTCCACAATATCTTTGATGGGGTTCAGGTCTGCCATGGTATTGGCGACTTCTTTCGACCGTGCCGCACAAGTCGAAGGATCAGCCTTACAGCCCGCTATTGCTTCAATATCCTGCTGAAGACTCAACTCTTTAAATTTACGAGTGGTGTCTTCAATGCAGGAGGTATCCGTGCACGCGGCTATCTTCTTGGCGGCTCTTTCAAGCTGATTGTGGTTTAGATAGTTGTATTGCGTTCCGTTCTGAGCGACCCAACTGCCCTTTTCCAGCTTGGAAGCATCGACATCCCCTTGTGCTGCAGCAGCTAGCACACCGACGATTTGCGAACTCATCGTAAGCAAGTCATCGTCGCCTTTGACCAAGGAATCCAGATGAGTGACTAGAGCCTCGCTCGCACCTGCTGCCAATGCGCCGGTTTTGAAGTCTCCACCAGTGGCCTCCGCTAACAGCCCGCCTACCATGGCATGAATCGCGACCTTTGGTGCCGAACCATCTGCGAACACATTTTTCGTGTAGTTACCCAACAAATTGAAGCTGGCAGCCGCTAACGTATTAAACAACGCATTTTTAAGGTTCTTCACGGATTACCGGGAAAGACGTTCTTGATCTTCATGAAAAAGAATTCGCTATCCCGGTAACCGTACGCCATCCGCTTGATGACCTTTATTCGATTGTTTATTCCTTCCAACTGACCCGTA
>NZ_JYLI01000039.1 GCF_001439785.1 Pseudomonas poae
TCTATAATTCGCCCCACTTCCGGCGCAGTCGAAACGGAAAACTCCTTGGTAAACAAGTAGTTACGCGGAATTCGACAGCGGGTTGCTTCAGGTCATCGAAGCCCAGAAGGAGTTGATAGTGCGGTGTTGTTTGGCGCTATTAACGTTTCGATCTTCTCGGTCGAAAGCGGAGAAAAAGAGGTGTTGACAGCAGCGTGTAACGCTGTAGAATTCGCCTCCCGCTGACGAGAGATCGGAAGCGCAAGTGGTTGAAGTTGTTGAAGAATTCTTCGAAAGCTTCTGAAAATAATCACTTGACAGCAAATGAGGCTGCTGTAGAATGCGCGCCTCGGTTGAGACGAAAGATCTTAACCAACCGCTCTTTAACAACTGAATCAAGCAATTCGTGTGGGTGCTTGTGGAGTCAGACTGATAGTCAACAAGATTATCAGCATCACAAGTTACTCCGCGAGAAATCAAAGAATAACCAACGATTGCTGAGCCAAGTTTAGGGTTTCTTAAAAACCCAAAGATGTTTGAACTGAAGAGTTTGATCATGGCTCAGATTGAACGCTGGCGGCAGGCCTAACACATGCAAGTCGAGCGGTAGAGAGAAGCTTGCTTCTCTTGAGAGCGGCGGACGGGTGAGTAATGCCTAGGAATCTGCCTGGTAGTGGGGGATAACGTTCGGAAACGGACGCTAATACCGCATACGTCCTACGGGAGAAAGCAGGGGACCTTCGGGCCTTGCGCTATCAGATGAGCCTAGGTCGGATTAGCTAGTTGGTGGGGTAATGGCTCACCAAGGCGACGATCCGTAACTGGTCTGAGAGGATGATCAGTCACACTGGAACTGAGACACGGTCCAGACTCCTACGGGAGGCAGCAGTGGGGAATATTGGACAATGGGCGAAAGCCTGATCCAGCCATGCCGCGTGTGTGAAGAAGGTCTTCGGATTGTAAAGCACTTTAAGTTGGGAGGAAGGGCAGTTACCTAATACGTGATTGTTTTGACGTTACCGACAGAATAAGCACCGGCTAACTCTGTGCCAGCAGCCGCGGTAATACAGAGGGTGCAAGCGTTAATCGGAATTACTGGGCGTAAAGCGCGCGTAGGTGGTTTGTTAAGTTGGATGTGAAATCCCCGGGCTCAACCTGGGAACTGCATTCAAAACTGACTGACTAGAGTATGGTAGAGGGTGGTGGAATTTCCTGTGTAGCGGTGAAATGCGTAGATATAGGAAGGAACACCAGTGGCGAAGGCGACCACCTGGACTAATACTGACACTGAGGTGCGAAAGCGTGGGGAGCAAACAGGATTAGATACCCTGGTAGTCCACGCCGTAAACGATGTCAACTAGCCGTTGGAAGCCTTGAGCTTTTAGTGGCGCAGCTAACGCATTAAGTTGACCGCCTGGGGAGTACGGCCGCAAGGTTAAAACTCAAATGAATTGACGGGGGCCCGCACAAGCGGTGGAGCATGTGGTTTAATTCGAAGCAACGCGAAGAACCTTACCAGGCCTTGACATCCAATGAACTTTCTAGAGATAGATTGGTGCCTTCGGGAACATTGAGACAGGTGCTGCATGGCTGTCGTCAGCTCGTGTCGTGAGATGTTGGGTTAAGTCCCGTAACGAGCGCAACCCTTGTCCTTAGTTACCAGCACGTAATGGTGGGCACTCTAAGGAGACTGCCGGTGACAAACCGGAGGAAGGTGGGGATGACGTCAAGTCATCATGGCCCTTACGGCCTGGGCTACACACGTGCTACAATGGTCGGTACAGAGGGTTGCCAAGCCGCGAGGTGGAGCTAATCCCATAAAACCGATCGTAGTCCGGATCGCAGTCTGCAACTCGACTGCGTGAAGTCGGAATCGCTAGTAATCGCGAATCAGAATGTCGCGGTGAATACGTTCCCGGGCCTTGTACACACCGCCCGTCACACCATGGGAGTGGGTTGCACCAGAAGTAGCTAGTCTAACCTTCGGGAGGACGGTTACCACGGTGTGATTCATGACTGGGGTGAAGTCGTAACAAGGTAGCCGTAGGGGAACCTGCGGCTGGATCACCTCCTTAATCGACGACATCAGCTGCTCCATAAGTTCCCACACGAATTGCTTGATTCATTGAAGAAGACGATAAGAAGCAGCCCGAAATTGGGTCTGTAGCTCAGTTGGTTAGAGCGCACCCCTGATAAGGGTGAGGTCGGCAGTTCGAATCTGCCCAGACCCACCAATTTTGTGTGGGAAACGCCTGTAGAAATACGGGGCCATAGCTCAGCTGGGAGAGCGCCTGCCTTGCACGCAGGAGGTCAACGGTTCGATCCCGTTTGGCTCCACCACTACTGCTTCTGTTGTATGAAAGCTTAGAAATGAGCATTCCATTGTGATGATGGTGAATGTTGATTTCTAGTCTTTGATTAGATCGTTCTTTAAAAATTTGGGTATGTGATAGAAAGATAGACTGAACGTTACTTTCACTGGTAACGGATCAGGCTAAGGTAAAATTTGTGAGTTCTCTTAGTTGAGAAATTCGAATTTTCGGCGAATGTTGTCTTCACAGTATAACCAGATTGCTTGGGGTTATATGGTCAAGTGAAGAAGCGCATACGGTGGATGCCTTGGCAGTCAGAGGCGATGAAAGACGTGGTAGCCTGCGAAAAGCTTCGGGGAGTCGGCAAACAGACTTTGATCCGGAGATGTCTGAATGGGGGAACCCAGCCATCATAAGATGGTTATCTTACGCTGAATACATAGGCGTAAGAGGCGAACCAGGGGAACTGAAACATCTAAGTACCCTGAGGAAAAGAAATCAACCGAGATTCCCTTAGTAGTGGCGAGCGAACGGGGACTAGCCCTTAAGTGGCTTTGAGATTAGCGGAACGCTCTGGAAAGTGCGGCCATAGTGGGTGATAGCCCTGTACGCGAAAATCTCTTAGTCATGAAATCGAGTAGGACGGAGCACGAGAAACTTTGTCTGAATATGGGGGGACCATCCTCCAAGGCTAAATACTACTGACTGACCGATAGTGAACTAGTACCGTGAGGGAAAGGCGAAAAGAACCCCGGAGAGGGGAGTGAAATAGATCCTGAAACCGTATGCGTACAAGCAGTGGGAGCCTACTTTGTTAGGTGACTGCGTACCTTTTGTATAATGGGTCAGCGACTTATTTTCAGTGGCGAGCTTAACCGAATAGGGGAGGCGTAGCGAAAGCGAGTCTTAATAGGGCGTCTAGTCGCTGGGAATAGACCCGAAACCGGGCGATCTATCCATGGGCAGGTTGAAGGTTGGGTAACACTAACTGGAGGACCGAACCGACTACCGTTGAAAAGTTAGCGGATGACCTGTGGATCGGAGTGAAAGGCTAATCAAGCTCGGAGATAGCTGGTTCTCCTCGAAAGCTATTTAGGTAGCGCCTCATGTATCACTGTAGGGGGTAGAGCACTGTTTCGGCTAGGGGGTCATCCCGACTTACCAAACCGATGCAAACTCCGAATACCTACAAGTGCCGAGCATGGGAGACACACGGCGGGTGCTAACGTCCGTCGTGAAAAGGGAAACAACCCAGACCGTCAGCTAAGGTCCCAAAGTTATGGTTAAGTGGGAAACGATGTGGGAAGGCTTAGACAGCTAGGAGGTTGGCTTAGAAGCAGCCACCCTTTAAAGAAAGCGTAATAGCTCACTAGTCGAGTCGGCCTGCGCGGAAGATGTAACGGGGCTCAAACCATACACCGAAGCTACGGGTATCACGTAAGTGATGCGGTAGAGGAGCGTTCTGTAAGCCTGTGAAGGTGAGTTGAGAAGCTTGCTGGAGGTATCAGAAGTGCGAATGCTGACATGAGTAACGACAATGGGTGTGAAAAACACCCACGCCGAAAGACCAAGGTTTCCTGCGCAACGTTAATCGACGCAGGGTTAGTCGGTCCCTAAGGCGAGGCTGAAAAGCGTAGTCGATGGAAAACAGGTTAATATTCCTGTACTTCTGGTTATTGCGATGGAGGGACGGAGAAGGCTAGGCCAGCTTGGCGTTGGTTGTCCAAGTTTAAGGTGGTAGGCTGAGATCTTAGGTAAATCCGGGATCTTAAGGCCGAGAGCTGATGACGAGTGTTCTTTTAGAACACGAAGTGGTTGATGCCATGCTTCCAAGAAAAGCTTCTAAGCTTCAGGTAACCAGGAACCGTACCCCAAACCGACACAGGTGGTTGGGTAGAGAATACCAAGGCGCTTGAGAGAACTCGGGTGAAGGAACTAGGCAAAATGGCACCGTAACTTCGGGAGAAGGTGCGCCGGTGAGGGTGAAGGACTTGCTCCGTAAGCTCATGCCGGTCGAAGATACCAGGCCGCTGCGACTGTTTATTAAAAACACAGCACTCTGCAAACACGAAAGTGGACGTATAGGGTGTGACGCCTGCCCGGTGCCGGAAGGTTAATTGATGGGGTTAGCTAACGCGAAGCTCTTGATCGAAGCCCCGGTAAACGGCGGCCGTAACTATAACGGTCCTAAGGTAGCGAAATTCCTTGTCGGGTAAGTTCCGACCTGCACGAATGGCGTAACGATGGCGGCGCTGTCTCCACCCGAGACTCAGTGAAATTGAAATCGCTGTGAAGATGCAGTGTATCCGCGGCTAGACGGAAAGACCCCGTGAACCTTTACTATAGCTTTGCACTGGACTTTGAATTTGCTTGTGTAGGATAGGTGGGAGGCTTTGAAGCGTGGACGCCAGTCTGCGTGGAGCCAACCTTGAAATACCACCCTGGCAACTTTGAGGTTCTAACTCAGGTCCGTTATCCGGATCGAGGACAGTGTATGGTGGGTAGTTTGACTGGGGCGGTCTCCTCCTAAAGAGTAACGGAGGAGTACGAAGGTGCGCTCAGACCGGTCGGAAATCGGTCGTAGAGTATAAAGGCAAAAGCGCGCTTGACTGCGAGACAGACACGTCGAGCAGGTACGAAAGTAGGTCTTAGTGATCCGGTGGTTCTGTATGGAAGGGCCATCGCTCAACGGATAAAAGGTACTCCGGGGATAACAGGCTGATACCGCCCAAGAGTTCATATCGACGGCGGTGTTTGGCACCTCGATGTCGGCTCATCACATCCTGGGGCTGAAGCCGGTCCCAAGGGTATGGCTGTTCGCCATTTAAAGTGGTACGCGAGCTGGGTTTAGAACGTCGTGAGACAGTTCGGTCCCTATCTGCCGTGGACGTTTGAGATTTGAGAGGGGCTGCTCCTAGTACGAGAGGACCGGAGTGGACGAACCTCTGGTGTTCCGGTTGTCACGCCAGTGGCATTGCCGGGTAGCTATGTTCGGAATAGATAACCGCTGAAAGCATCTAAGCGGGAAACTAGCCTCAAGATGAGATCTCACTGGAACCTTGAGTTCCCTGAAGGGCCGTCGAAGACTACGACGTTGATAGGTTGGGTGTGTAAGCGCTGTGAGGCGTTGAGCTAACCAATACTAATTGCCCGTGAGGCTTGACCATATAACACCCAAGCAATTTGCGTCGAAAGGCCAGATTGCGGTGTGTGAAGACGAGATAAACCGAAAGTTCGACGCTCACAAAACACCGACAGCTGTCACATACCCAATTTGCTGAAGCGAGGCCATCTGGTCACGACTCAGTACCCGAATTTCTTGACGACCATAGAGCATTGGAACCACCTGATCCCATCCCGAACTCAGCAGTGAAACGATGCATCGCCGATGGTAGTGTGGGGTTTCCCCATGTGAGAGTAGGTCATCGTCAAGATTAAATTCCGAAACCCCAT
>NZ_JYLI01000003.1 GCF_001439785.1 Pseudomonas poae
CCATAGAGCATTGGAACCACCTGATCCCATCCCGAACTCAGCAGTGAAACGATGCATCGCCGATGGTAGTGTGGGGTTTCCCCATGTGAGAGTAGGTCATCGTCAAGATTAAATTCCGAAACCCCATTTGCGAAAGCAGATGGGGTTTTGTTTTGCGCGATCGGAAAGTCTTCAGCCTTCGCCTACAAATTTGCACAGTTATTTCTGAACCAGACCACTAGAATAGGCGCCTAACCTTTTTAGAGTAAGAGCCCTATCCATGCCCGAGCCGGTTGATGCCCCACAGGTGTCTGACTTACCACTGGACGATCTGGTGGCATGCCATGAGTGCGACTTGCTGATGCGCAAACCTGTGCTCGCCCGAGGCGAAAAAGCCCAATGCCCACGCTGCGGTTATGAGCTGTACGCTCATCGCCACAATGTCATTGAGCGCAGCCTCGCGTTGGTGATCGCCGCACTATTGCTGTACATCCCCGCGAACTTTCTGCCCATCATGCAGCTCAATCTACTCGGGCAGTCCTCAGAGGACACCGTGTGGACTGGTGTCGTCGGCCTGTTCGATACGGGCATGCAAGGCGTCGCAATCGTGGTCTTCCTGTGCAGCATGGGCATTCCGTTGCTCAAGCTGCTCTGCCAATTGACCGTGCTGCTCAGCATCCGCTGGAAGATCGGCCGCAATTACGGCCTGCTGCTGTATCGCATCTACCATCACATGAAAGATTGGGGGATGTTGGAGGTCTATCTGATGGGCGTGCTGGTTGCGATCGTCAAGCTCGCCGACATGGCTTCCATCACGGTTGGCGTGGGTCTCGTTTGTTTTATCAGTTTATTAGTGGTTCAGGTTCTGCTTGAGGTGGTGATGTCGCCCCACCAGATCTGGCAGGCGTTGTCAGGAGAGGATGATCATGCGGGCGATTGATGCGGGCATTCTGGTGTGTACCGAATGCCATGAGCTGAACACACAAGAGCCGGACACCGATGAGCAAACGTGCACCCGCTGCGGTGCGTTGATTCATCCACGTCGGCCCAACAGCCTCGCCCGTACATGGGCACTGCTTGTCACGGCGGCGATCCTCTATATCCCCGCCAACCTGTTGCCCATCATGACCGTCAACTCACTCGGCCAGGGCGAGCCCAGTACTATCATGGCCGGTGTAATCCAACTGGTGCAGCATGGGATGTTTCCTATTGCTGCGGTGGTGTTCATTGCCAGTATTCTGGTGCCGACGTTCAAGCTCGTGGGCATTGGTCTGCTACTGTTCTCGGTGCAGCGCCACCAACCGCTGTCCGCGCAACAACGTATTGTCATGTACCGCTTTATCGAATTCATTGGCCGCTGGTCCATGTTGGATATCTTCGTGATCGCCATCCTGGTGGCAGTCGTAAACTTTGGACGGCTCGCCAGCGTCGAGGCCAATCTCGGCGCTGCGGCGTTCGCCAGTGTGGTGATTTTGACGATGCTTGCCGCTGTAACTTTCGATCCCCGACTGATTTGGGATAACACGGAGTCGGACGACGACCATGAGTGATTTGCCTAAAGCTAAAACCCGCCCTGCCTCCAACTGGTCCGCTATTTGGGTGTTGCCCCTGATTGCGCTGATCATCGGCGGCTGGCTCGGATGGCGCGCCTATTCCCAGCAGGGCATCGAGATCCAGGTGCGCTTTGAAAGCGGTGAAGGCATCCAGGTCAACAAGACCGAGGTGGTCTACAAAGGCATGCCCGTGGGCAAGGTCAAAGCCTTGGCGCTCGATGACGAGGGCAACAATCGCGGGGTGATCGCCACCATCGAGATGGGCAAGGATGTCGAGCAGTACCTCAAAACCAACACCCGCTTCTGGCTGGTCAAACCCAGCGTAACGCTGGCCGGCATCACCGGTCTGGAAACCCTGGTGTCGGGCAACTACATAGCCGCCAGCCCCGGTGACGGCGAGCCCACACGCAAATTCAAGGCGCTCTCCGAAGAGCCGCCGCTGTCCGACGCCAAGCCTGGCCTGCACATCACCGTCAAGGCTGATCGCCTCGGCTCGCTCAACCGTGGCAGCCCGGTGTTCTACAAGCAGATCCAGGTCGGCCAGGTTAAAAGCTACCTGTTGTCCGAAGACCAGAGCACCGTCGAGATCAAACTCTATATCGAACCGACCTACGCCCATCTGGTGCGCAAACACACGCGTTTCTGGAACGCCAGCGGCATCAGCATCGACGCCAATCTGTCCGGCGTGAAGGTGCGCAGCGAGTCACTGTCCAGCATCGTCGCCGGTGGCATCGCTTTTGCCACCCCCGAGAATCGCAAGGACAGTCCGCCCACCGATCCTAGCCTGCCATTCCGGTTGTACGAAGATTTCGACGCCGCCGCTGCTGGCATCCGAGTCAAGGTCAAGCTCACCGACTTCGAAGGCCTGCAGGCCGGCCGCACGCCGGTGATGTACAAAGGCATCCAGGTCGGCAGCCTGAAAACCCTGAAGATCGACCCGGACCTGTCCAGTGCCAGCGCCGAGCTGACCCTCGACCCATTGGCCGAAGACTATCTGGTCCAGGACACTCAGTTCTGGGTGGTCAAGCCGTCCATCTCCCTCGCCGGCATCACCGGCCTGGAAGCTCTGGTCAAAGGTAACTACATCGCCATCCGTCCAGGCGACAAAGGCACTGCGCCCCAGCGCGAATATGTCGCCCGTGCGAAAGCGCCCCCCCTGGACCTGCGTTCTCCCGGTTTGCACATGGTGTTGTTCACCGACAACCTCGGCTCCCTGGATGTCGGCAGCCCGATTCTGTACAAACAGGTCAAGGTTGGCTCGGTGCAGAGCTACCAGTTCTCGCGCAAGAACAAGCAGTTGGTGATTGGCGTACACATCGAGAAAGAATACGAAAACCTGGTCAACGGCTCGACGCGTTTCTGGAATGCCAGCGGCGTCACCCTGACCGGTGGCCTCACCAGCGGCATCCAGGTCAAGAGCGAATCCCTGGCCAGCCTGATGGCCGGCGGTATTGCCTTCGAAACACCTGAGCCGAATGTACCGCTGAAAAAACACATCCCGCGTTTCCGTCTGTACCCTGATCGCGATGCCGCCAATCAGCACGGCACCTTGGTGACCATCAAGGTTGATCGCGCCGATGGCCTGCGTCCTGGCACGGCGGTGCGTTTCAAAGGGTTGGACGTGGGCAAGATCGAAAGCGTAGACCTGAGTGCCGACATGCAGTCGGTGCTGCTCAGCGCCCGCATCACCCAAGTGGCCGACCGTATCGCGCGCGCTGGCAGCCAGTTCTGGGTGGTCAAGCCGGAGCTGGGCCTGATGAAAACCGCCAATCTGGAAACCCTGGTGACCGGGCAATACATCGAAGTGCAGCCAGCCACCAAAAACGCAGGCCCGCAAAAAAGCTTCGTCGCCCTGGCACAGCCGCCGGAAGCTGCGCGCCAGGAGCAAGGCTTGAGTCTGGTACTCAGTGCCGCGCGCCGTGGCTCGCTGAAGGAAGGCGTGCCAGTGACCTATCGCGAAGTCACCGTGGGCAAGGTCACCGGCTACGAGCTGGGCCAGACCGCCGACCGCGTGCTGGTGCACATCCTGATCGAGCCCAAGTACGCACCGTTGGTCCGCAGCGGCAGCCGCTTCTGGAACACCAGTGGTTTTGGTGTGGATTTCGGCTTGTTCAAGGGCGCTACAGTGCGCACCGAATCCCTGGAGACGCTGGTCGCCGGCGGTATCGCCTTCGCTACGCCAGACGGCGAGCGGATGGGCAATGCAGCGCGGCCGCAGCAGACGTTTCCGTTGTTCGACAAGTTTGAGGATGAGTGGCTGACCTGGGCGCCCAAGATTCCATTGGGCAAGTAGACCGAGGCGCGGCTATCGAGAGCAAGTCCCTCCCACATTAGAAAGTGTCACAGTTCAAATGTGGGAGGGGGCTTGTCCCCGATCAGGCCCTCTGCAGCACCACAAAAAAGGCCGCGATCCATGGATCGCGGCCTTTTTGCATTTCAACGCAACAGATCAGACCTCATCCAGCTCCGCCTGCGCATTCACCGTCGCCCTCACCTGATCATGGCGCCGAATGTACTTCCAGTCCGCCTCATCGATGTAGATCCCGTTCGGCCCGCTGCCGCCTTCCAGGTCGATCGCCACCTGGGCAGACACCTGCGGCTTAACACTCGCCAGGATCGGCACAAAGCCCAATTGCAAACTGGTCTCCAGCAACGCTGCCTGGTTCTTCTCATCGATATCCGCTGCCTCGTCGAGGTAGTACGGCAAGCGCACGCGTCCGGCCTGGTCGCGGTCCATCAGGTGCAGCAACAGGTACATGTTGGTCAGCGCCTTGATGGTCATGGTGGTGCCGTTGGACGCGGCGCCATCAATGTCGGTGTGAATCACCGGCTGGCCGTTCACCTTGGTGATCTCGAACGCCAGCTCGAACAAGTCCTTGAGGCCCAGCTGGTTATGGTTGGCCGCCACCAGGCGCGCCAGGTATTCCTTGGCCTCTTCGTTCTTGTTGTCTTGCTCGGCGCTCTGGCTGAGGTCGAACACCGACAGGGTTTCGCCTTCCTCATACTGACCGGCGCTGTGGATGATCTGGTCGATATGCTTGAGCGCTTCCTTGTTCGGTGCCAGCACGATGCGGAAACTTTGCAGGTTGGAGACCTGGCGCTTGTTGATCTCGCGGTTGAACAGCGCCAACTGGTGTTCCAGGCTGTCGTAGTCACTGCGGATATTGCGCAGGGTGCGCGCGATATCGGTCACTGCCGCCCGCCGCGCCTTGCCCAGCGTCAGAGCCTCATCGGTGCGGTGCGCATAGGCGTTGATCAGCAGTTGCAGGCGGCGCTCGACGTCATCCTCGCTGTCGAACTTGGCCACGCCCTTGAGGCGCACCTGAGCGTACAAGGCTTCAATCTGACCATCGGCACGCAGCAAACCCTGCCAGCTGTCCTGGTAGTCATTGAGCAGCGGCAGCAGGTTATCCATGGAGTCGTCGACCGGGTCCATGAACGGTGTGCCAAACGGCAGGTCCGCCGGCAACAGCTGGCGACGGCGCAACGCGTCATCCAGCGTGCGCTGCTTGGCTTCCATATCGCCAATCTGGCGGCCCACCAGTTGCAGCTTGGCCGACAATTGCTGGACGCGCTCGGTGAACGCATCGCTGGAGCGCTTCAACTCGTCCTGCGCCGCTTCCATCTGCGCCAGCTGTTCCAGCTTCTCGCCTTCTTCGGCGCTCAGGGTCTGCGCGCGACGGAAGTCTTCCAGGGCCTTTTGCGCATCCAGCACCTGCTGGTAAAGCGCCTCCGTCTGAGTCTTGCTGGCTGCGCGATCGGAAGCCACAGCCTGTTGGGTCTTCAGTTGCTTGAGTTCTTTTTCCAGACGCTCTTTCTGATCACGCAGTGCCGCGCGATCCGCCAAGGCCTGCAATGCCGGTGGCTCGATGTGCGAGATGTCGATGGACAACCCCGGCACCTCAAAGCGCTCGCCCTTGAAGCCATCAAGGATGTGCTCCAGGGATTTGACCCACTGACCGTCCTCATCCAGCGTGATGCCGTGTTCACCCAATGGCAGGCTGAACAGCGAACTGTTGAACAGGCGCATCAGACGCTCGACATCCTGCTGTGAGAATTCTTCACGCAGTTTGGCGTAGCTGTTGTTGTCGGCGTGATCAAGCTGCTGCTTGACCGACTTCAGGCGTTTTTCCAGATCACGCAGACGCTCGTCCAAATCCTCGGCACTGAACTGCCGCGACTGTGCCAGCGCACCCGCCAATTCATCGTGAGCGTCCTTGGCCGCGAGCAACTGCTGCTCCAGCGTCTTCACGTCGTCCACCAGCGCAAAGCGATGCTTGAGCACTGACAGCTCGCCCAGCCAGCGCTGAATGCCGCTGATTTCACGCTCCAGGCGCATCAGCTCCTGGGTGCCGCCGCGCTGGTCATGCTGCAGCGCGTCCTGTTCATTGCGGTAGTGCTCGGCCTGGATGGTCAGCTCTTCCTTGCGTGCACTGGCGTAATCCGACCAGGTGCCCAGCAGCGAATCCAGCAGCGGTGACAGGCGATGCAACTTGCCGCGCAATACGTCGCGCACGCGCACGCCATTGGCCAGCGCTTCGACCAGCGGCCCGGCAGCCACCAATGAGTTGTAGTCCTGCTCCATGCGTCGCACGTCGCGGAAGGCTTCTTCGCACGCCGCGATGTAGTCCACGCTGCCGGAACGCAGGCTGTGTTCGAAGGCATCGAGGAACAGTTGCTTGAGTTTGGCCGCGGTGATTTCGCGCATGTGCAGCAGGTTGATAAACAGCGCGCGGAACGTCTTCAGGCTCTGCTCGCTGGTGGAGCGCAGCGGGATCAGGGTCAGGTCCAGCGGGATCGACGTGTGACCGCCCACCAGCAAACGCCGCAGTTCATCCGGCTTGAGTTCGTAGGCCTTGAGGCCCTCTTTCTCAAGGTTGGTAAACAGCTCTTTCTGCCGCAGGCAGGTGTCGTTCTTCTGGTAGTGGGCCAGGTCCAGCTTGCCGGCATAGGCGAAGAACTGGTGACCAAAGCCGCCCCCCGGGCCGCGCCCGACCACGCCGATCACATGCGGGCCATGGGGCAGCGAGACTTCCACGAGGATGTAACTGGTGTCAGTGGCGAAATAGAAGCGCCGCGATTGCTCCAGGGTGTACTTGCCGAAACTCATGTCCGACATGCGCGCCAGAATCGGAAACTGCAAGGCGTTGATTGAAGCGGATTTGCCCAGGTTGTTCGCGCCGTACACCGACAGCGGCTCTTCCAGCGGGAACAAGCCCAGGCTGTAGCCAGCGGTGTTCAATAGGGCGAAGCGGCGGATGCCGTAGCGTTCCTTGCTCATGCATCGGTCTCCTGTTCTTCGGCAATGGCACGCGCCAGGGCGTCTTCTTCGCTTTCTTCCTCGAAGTCGATCAAATCGAGCGGGTCATCGGTCTTCAGCAGTTTTTCATCGCTGTCTTCGTCGATGATCACCGGCGCCGGCAATGGCAACACGCTGTGCACGCTGGCGGCGAGGTCACGGTCCTGCTGCACTGACAGGCACACGTCAAGGAAGCGGTGCATGGGCGGCAGGAAGCGATAGATGCCGTTGTCTTCGCTGGCAAAACCCAGCTGGGTCATGCGGCGCATGATTTTTTCTTCGAGTTCTTCCTGGGTCTGCACTTCGGCCTGGATAAACAGGTCGCGGTATTTATCCAGCAGCGACGGCAGTTCATCGCGGCCCAGGCTGCCACCGTCCAGCACGGCGATCGGGTCACGGCCCTGGTCGGCCAGGTGCTCGACGATGATGAAGGTGAACAGCGCCAGACGCTGGGCGGTCTTGTTGACCTGCGCACTGGCGATGGCGGAGTCCGGCACGAAGTAATAGAAACCACGGGTGTCGCACACCAGCTCAAAGCCCAGGGCCTTGAACAGCGTGCGGTACTGGTCCTGGAAGTTCGACAGCTGCGCGTACAGCTCCGGGTCGCGGCGGCTGACGTGGTAACCCTTGAACAGCTCGCGAAAGATCGGCGCCAGTTGGGACAGTTCGGATAGATCAAGATGCATAAGGTGTACTCGCAGGTTGCTCGGCGGCGTCTGTGCCGGCCGGGAGCAGGGCGAATGAGCGCAGGCTGACCTGGTGCTCGTGTGTGTGGTAATCGCGGCGTTCCAGGCGTTCGCGCTTGAAGCGCTTTTCGCGCGAGAGCCGGGAGAACCAGTACAACAATTCGTCGGTGGCGCCGTCCGGTTCCTGCTCCAGTAGCCAGGTCATCAGGTCGGGCATCGGCAGCGCATCTTCGCAGCGTTCGAGCATTTCCTTGACCGTACGCGGCGCACGCTGGGCCTGGCCCTTGTGGGATTTGTGCGCCTTGGGGAAGCGCGCCGGTTTCGGCTCGAAATTCGCCAGGGCATACACGTAGGCCTCGACCTGGCTGGCACTGCCGAGAAAGGTGCTTTGCGGCCGAGTGAACAGCGGCATCGCCGCCTGCGGCACCGCGTCCAGGCCTTTGCGGCGGATCGCCGACAGCGCCAGCGCCGCGCCTCGGGTGACGGCATTGTGCCGACGTGCTTCTTCACGCAACGGCAACAGCAGCTCACGCGCATGACGCAAGGTCAGCTGGGCGCTGGTCTGCATTTCGAGGATGCGCGCGTGGGTGCGCAGCAGCATGTCATCGTCCACCAGGTGGCCGAGGCGCTGTTGCTCGGTGAGCAGGCGCAGCAGCACATTCTCGACCTTGCGCACGCCTTGCTCGAAGGCACCATCAGCGTTCACCAGTTGGATCATCGGTTCGACGTATTCGTCCCAGGTGGCGAGTACTTCGGCGTAACGCTGGCGCAACGGGATCTGCCGGTCGCTGGTCTTGGCGCGATCGGCCACGGCGGCGAGGGCCTGTTCGTCGTTGGCGAGTTTTTTCAGCACGTCGCGCACGCGCATGTCCAGCAAGCGCAATTGCCGGGCAAGGTCGTGGCCGTCACGGATGTCGAAGGCGTCCTGGATATAACCGGCCAGGCGCTCGAGGTGGCGCAGGTAGGCTTCGATTTCCAGGCACAGGCCGAGCCGGTGCTCCTTGCGCAGGTAGGCGAGGAAGTCGTGGATCTGTGCGTTGAGCTCGAAACGGTTCGGGCTCTTGGCCACAGGCACCAGGATGTCCAGGCGAATCCACACGTCCAGCAGGCTGGTGATGTCCTGGGGTGTACTGTCCAGTTGTTGGGCGGCCAGTTGCGCGCGCAGCTCGCCCAGGCTCAGGGTGCCTTGGTCGAAGTGTTCGCACAGTGGCTCAAGCAAGGCCCAGTGTTCGGCGAGGGCGCGCAGGACGCGCTTGGGTTCGATCATGGGAATGGCCGGCTGGTTGGCGATTAAAGGTCGCGATTGTACTGCATTGGGGGTGGGATTTATCCACAGCCGGTCAGCGCGCAGTGGGCGATTGTTGCCGAACAGCGGTAGAATCCCCGCTCTTTACTTATCCACAAGTGGCCGAGCTGTGCTTATCGAGTCCCGACGTCGCGCTTACTTGACCGCCATGCAGGTGGTCAACTGGCTGCCCCGCACCGAACTGCCGTTTGCCGCACCGTCGCGGCCCGAGCTGTTGCAGGCGCCTGAGCCCTATGAGGCGTTCGAAGCCTCGGGCGAGGAGGCCGCTGCGCCGGTGGCGGTGGTCAAGCCTGTGCCTGAAGTGCGACTGGTGGTCGAGCGGGCCAAAATCGAAGTGCCGCGCCCCTCGCCAGTGACCAAACCGGCGGTGGCCGAAGACACGGCGCCGGTAGCCAAGGCGCCGGTGGTGCCGCCGCCGCGTTTCGCCCTGCAGCTGCTGCGGGCCGGACGTTGCCTGCTGCTGGTGGAGTTGCCCACCGGCGAACGCTTCCAGACCCGCGACCCGGCCTACATGCTGCTCAAGGACATGCTGCGCGCCGCCGGCCTGCCCGACAGCCCGCAGATCGTCGGCGACCCGGTGCGCTGGCCGTTGCTGGTGCGCGGCACCATGGACCAGGGCCCGGAAGCCGCGCGGGATTTTGTGCAAGGATTTGTCTCGGCGCGACTGGAAGACGAACCCTGCGTATGCCTGTGGCTGATTGGCCTGCCCGCCGTGCGCTTTGCCGGTGAAGCGAATGCTGAAGCCTGGTACCGCGAGCTGCAGGTCGAAAGCCTGGGCTCGGTGTGGGCCCTGCCGGGCCTGGAATTATTAATGGAAGAGCCACAGCGTAAGGCTGATGTCTGGCAAGCCATGCGCCGGCTGATGGCGCGCTGGAAAACAACCGATGAGTGAGGCTTTATCCTTCCGCCCGATGACCGAGGCCGACCTCGACGCCGTGCTGAAAATTGAATACGCAGCGTTCAGCCATCCCTGGACGCGTGGCATTTTTCTCGATGGGCTGGGCAAGTATCAGATCTGGTTGATGTTCGAGGGTGAGCAGCAAGTGGGGCACGGGGTGGTTCAGATCATTCTCGATGAGGCCCATTTGCTGAACATCACCGTCAAGCCGGAGAACCAGGGGCGTGGCCTGGGCCTGGCGCTGCTGGAGCATTTAATGTCCCGCGCTTATGCGGCAAACGCTCGGGAATGCTTTCTGGAAGTGCGTGACAGCAACACCGGCGCGTTCCGCCTCTATGAGCGTTACGGTTTCAACGAGATCGGCCGTCGGCGCGATTACTACCCAGCTGTCGGTGGCCGCGAAGACGCAGTCGTCATGGCCTGTACGCTTGTCGACTGAACACATGGATCAGTGTGGGAGGGGGGCAAGCCCCCTCCCATATTTCTAGCAGTGTCGTGTCAGCGCTTGCCGTTGAGCGGGTCGAGATCCGCCAGTTCGGCCTCGTCCAAGCCATTCCCACCGCCGATATCGCTTTCACCGACAACGCTCAAGTCGTAGTCCGCAGCGCTGTCTTCACCTTCCTCCCGCGCATCCCGCGCGCCGTCTTCCTGAATCAGTGTCTCAGGGCTCATGTCGTCGTCGGTCGGTTGGTGATCGTCGGTCGACGCACCGGTCATCCCGGCTTCGCGCACACGTTCTTCGGGCATCAGATGCTCGCGCTCGCCGCGCGGAATCTCATCGCCGATTTCCGCCGTCTGATCGTCCTGGTCAAAATCCAGCTCACGCACTGAACCCATGCGGTCTTCGTTATCGTCAATCGGTTCGGGCTGTGTAGCGCCGTAGGGACGTCGTGATTCAGTCATGGCCAATCCTCATACTGTGGGGCTTATAGTGTGTGGACAGGCGCTGCGCCCCAAAAATTCAAGCTAATTTGCGCCAGGCGTGACCTGCACGAGGTGTTGGCAGTCACACAGCTGCGCATCATTCCCGAGGCTTTCCCTGATGAACGAACTACAAGACCTGCTTGATAACAACGAACGCTGGGCGGATGCGATCAAACAGGAAGATCCCGAATTCTTCGCCAAGCTCGCCCGCCAGCAAACCCCGGAATACCTGTGGATCGGCTGTTCCGATGCGCGTGTACCGGCCAACGAGATCGTCGGCATGCTGCCGGGTGATCTGTTCGTGCACCGCAACGTGGCCAATGTGGTGCTGCACACTGACCTCAATTGCCTGTCGGTGATCCAGTACGCGGTCGATGTGCTCAAGGTCAAACACATCCTCGTCACCGGCCACTATGGCTGCGGCGGCGTGCGCGCGTCGATGCAGGACCGTCAGTTCGGCCTGATCGATGGCTGGCTGCGCACCATTCGTGACCTCTACTATGAAAATCGCGAAGTGCTGGCGCAGTTGCCCACCGAAGAAGAGCAGGTCGACCGCCTGTGCGAGCTGAACGTGATCCAGCAAGTGGCCAACGTCGGCCATACCAGCATTGTGCAAAACGCCTGGCACCGTGGGCAGAGCCTGTCGATTCATGGCTGCATCTACGGCATCAAGGATGGCCGCTGGAAAAGCCTGAACACCACCATCAGCGGCTTCGAGCAGTTGCCGCCGCAATATCGCCTGCGCCCGCTGGGTGACGCCTAGGGTCAATTGGCGCGTTCGCGCAGCTCCAGGAACGCCCGGCCTTCTGCGCTGAGTTGTTCCTGCGGGCCTTTAATCCAGCCCCGACAGTCCGGTGCGCCGCAGGTGCAGGCAAACTGGCGCGGCAGGGCATCGCCGGTGGTGGCGTAATCGATGGTCAGCCAGGTGCCGGCCGCAATAGGCATCACCGACCAAAGCTCCAGATAGGACGTGTCGACATACGTATTCGGGTGGCAGGCGTGCTGCAGTTGGCCGCACACCCAAGGGTCATACAGCCAGATACGTCCCGAGATCTGCAGCGTGTGCTGACGGCATTCGCCCAAGGCATAGCCGAATACGCGGGCGATGAGGGTGCGGTTGTCGAACGCGACGCGGGATTTGATACCGATGATTTCGCCGGTGGTGTCGCACACCACTTCAAATTCGCGCGTGGAGGGGTAGCCATACTCCGTCAGCGTTGTCGTAAAGGGATACAGGCGGTCGTCGGCAGAGTTGGCGCGAATCGCCTTATCCATGGCACGAGTTTTCATCACGCTCCTTGAATGGGCTGCATCGACCTGCCGGTAATGGCTGACTGCCAGTCTTGCAGCGAATGGGCCCGTCTCAAGGTTCAACGATGGGGCGGCCGATTTCTACTGTCATATTCGACAGTAGAAATCGGCCCGCCTGTGTGCAATCTACAGTGCGGGCGCAGGCAGCAGAGTCGCTGGCGCAGGGTTCTTCAGCTGTTTCAGCTGTGCCTTGATCGGTGCAGTGGCGCATTTGGCATTTGCCTGTTCCGCGTTCAGCTTGCGCACCGAGGTGTAGAACAGTTCGCAGGTCTGCTCCTTGCGCGTCACCTGCCAGGTGGTGTTGCACGCCTGCAGCAGCACGTTGGGATCACTGGCCGGCTTGCGGCCCATGCCGGCTTGCCAGCAGGCCGCGCTCAGGTCCTGCGCCATCACCTTCAGGCCGGCGTCGTCGGCTTTCTGCTCATTGCCGCCATAACTTGCCGGGTCCACCGCGTACCAGATGTAACTGGGGTGGTTGGCGCCCAATACCGAAACGCTTTTGCCGTCCGCCGGGCTGATCTGCGCCAGGCCCATTACATCAACGGTCTGCCCGTATTGTTGCTTGATCCAGCTGCGCACCGGCGCGCCGAACGCCACCATGGGCAGCGCACCGTCGGGCCGCAGGCTCAGTTCCTTGACCATGCGCGTCTGGTAGTCGGTGAAATAGCCGTAGACGTTTTCCAGATCTTTGCCCGCGTTGGACGGTGCGGCAATCGGGGCGATGTCGATGATGGTCTGGTAAGCCGGGGTTTCGCCGGCCGGCACGCCATTGTCGGTCAGCAATGCGGCCCAGCGGTCGGTGGTGGCCGATTCCAGATAGTCCTGGAAATGGGTCAGCGAATAATCTGGCGGAAAGTGCAGCAACTCGATGCTTTTGCGGTTCTCCAGCGCCATGCCCAGCGGCAGGAACAGGTACCAGTTGTAGGCCCATTTACCGTCGCTGTTAAGCTTGCTGGCGCCCTGGTAGGCCAGATCGGCGGTATTGAGCAGTTGGGTCAGGGGCTGGCCGTAAGTGTCCGGTACACCGCTGAACGTGGCAGTCAGTTGGTCGCCGTCGGTTTTGACACTGACCTTGGCGCGGCTGTAGCCGTCACGTTGCAGGCTCTGGTTGAGGTAGTGCTCGGCAGTCTGCTCCAGCGTCCACGGCTTGAAGCAGATGACGTTGCAATTATTGGGGAAGGCGAATAATTGAGTGACGCGCTGGCTGCTTCCCAGCGGTACGTTGATGTCGGCCTGTACGACCGCACTGGCCAGCAGTGCGATCAGGGTGCAGGACAGCCTGGTCTGTTTAAACATAGTCGATTCCTTGTCAGCGAGAGCCCGTCTGCGCGGGGTGAAAGCCCACTTGCACACAGTAGCGGCTGACCAGGAAAACCGCGTGTTAATTCGCTGCGGGTGTCGCTATTGGATAAGCTCGTTACAGATCCAGGCGCAATGCGTTGGTCAGATCCCCCATCGGCGTCTGGCCGCGGGCACTCATTGCATCATCCCGCTGCTTGAGGCCGTCCAGTGTCTCCAGCTGGAATACCCGCGTGATCAGCCGCAGGATCGAGGCCGTGTCGTACACCGTATGGTCGACCGTGCCCTTGCGCGCAAACGGCGACACCACCAGCGCCGGCACTCGCGTGCCGGGGCCCCAGCGGTCGCCCTTGGGCGGCGCCACATGGTCCCACCAGCCGCCGTTTTCATCGACGGTCACCACCACCACCATGTTTTTCCATTGCGGGCTTTCCTGCAGCACTTTCAAGGCGCGGGCGATATGACGGTCGCCCGAGGCCACGTCCGCATAGCCAGCGTGCATGTTGAGGTTGCCCTGGGGCTTGTAGAAGGTCACCGCAGGCAGTTTGCCGGCTTCGGCATCGGCGAAGAATTTATTGGTGCTGGACTCATCGCCCAGCCCGCCATCACGCAGGCGCTTGTCGCGCTCGGCGCGATTTTCCGGCCCCTGTTGCTTGAAGTAGTTGAAGGGCTGGTGGTGGTATTGAAAGTTCGGGATTTTCGGGATGCCGCCCGAATCCTTGAACTGATCCAGGGTCGCCTGCCACGCACCGGCGTACCAGGCCCAGTCGACGTTCTTCTTCGACAGCTTGTCGCCAATGTGTTCGTGGGTTTGCGGCACCAGCACATTGGGCAGGTCGGGCTTGGAGTAGTCCGGGTTCTGCGGGTCGCGAATCCAGGTCGGCCAATAGGGCGGGGCCAGGGTGTTTACGCCGTAGCCATCCGGGGTCAGGGCGCTGGGGCCGAACTGCGGCGGGCCGGTCATGGCGCTGGCCGGGGAAGCGTCCAGCGGTTTGAGGCGCGGGTCGGCAGGGTCATCGCTTTGCAGCGTGGCGATCTGCGCCTTGGCCACCGATTGGGCGGCGTTCGGATAAAACGGCGCGGTGGCGCTGATCAGGTATTGGTGGTTGAGGAACGAGCCACCGAACGCGCCCTGGAAGAAGTTATCGCAGAGCACGAACTCCTTGGCCACGTCCCACAGACGCAGGGCATAACGGCTCTGGGCGTAATGACCCATCACCAGACCGCCGGAATCGGCCCAGGCGACGAAACCGTCGTTCTTGCCGCCGTTTATCTGCATCTGGTTCTGGTAGAACACGTGCCACAGGTCGCGAGTGACCAGGCTCAAAGGCAGGTCCGCGCCATTCGGACCTTTGAGGGCGAAGGGCGCGTTGGGCAGGTTTTCCTGGAATTGCACTTCGCTGGGATAGGTCACGCCGTCCACGCTTTGCGGACCGACCTGCAACACGCCGCCCCAGGTCGGCGGCAGGCTGTTCAGCACACTGCCGTCGCGATCAAGCTGCCGGGTCTGGGCGGCCGACAGTGCACACAGCGGTTTTTCCACGCCGGGGAAGTCTGCAAACAGGTTATTGAAACTGCGGTTTTCTGCGTAGATCACCACCACAGTCTTCACCTGCTCGCGCAATGCCTTGTCCAACTCCTGCGGCGTGAGCGGTCGATCCACAGGCTTGCCCGGCGCTTCGCTGGTATTGCCGCAGGCACTCAAGGTGGCGCCTACCCCCAGCACCGCCGCCCCGCCAAGGAAGCGCCGGCGGCTGGTGTCTATCGCCGGTTTTGACGCGGAATCGGGGGAGGAGCGGTCTTCGTACTCGTCACTCATTGCGGAAGTCCCTGGCGAGATGTTGCAAGATATTTCGCAGGACGGTAGCAACGCAATGTGAAGGAATTAAGGCAGCTGCTGGTTCCTGGTCTCAAGCCGCACGCTTGAAGCTGAACGCTCGCAGCCCATAACGGCTCCTATGGCATCACCGGCTGCAAATACGCCAATGTCGTCCCCAGCGCCCACAGCAAAAACAGCACCAGCGGCGTGTGCACCAGCAATTGCACAAACGAAAAGCCGATCAAATCCCGTGCCTTCAGGCCCAGCACCCCCAGCAGCGGCAGCATGTAAAACGGATTGATCAGGTTCGGCAGCGCCTCGGCCGCGTTGTAGATCTGCACCGCCCAGCCCAGGTGGTATTGCAGGTCATTGGCCACTTGCATCACGTAAGGCGCTTCAATGATCCACTTGCCGCCGCCCGACGGGATAAAGAAGCCCAGCACCGCCGAGTACACGCCCATCAACAGCGCGTAGGTGTCGTGGGAGGCGATGGAGGTGAAGAACAACGAGATATGGTGCGCCAGGGTCTGGCCGTCGCCGCCCTTGACCACCGTCATCAGCGCGGCGATCGAGCCATACAGCGGAAACTGGATCAACACGCCGGTGGTGGTCGGCACGGCGCGGGCCACCGCATCCAGAAAGCTGCGCGGGCGCCAGTGCAACAGCGCACCGACCATGATGAACAGGAAGTTATAGGTATTGAGCCCCGAGATCGCACTGATCGCAGGCTTGGTCGAGAACTCGTGGAACAGCCAACCGGCCGCCAGTATTGCCAACAGGATGGTCAGCAGCGGACTGTGCTCCAGCCATTCGCCGGGGCGGGTGGGCGCCTGGACCTTGGGCAGGTTGAACGCCGGGTCGACCCCACAGGCCTTGGCATCGCGGGCGCTGTTCGGGCCGGGCGCGGTGGCGTAGGCGATGATCAGCGACACCACGATCAGCGCCAGCAGCATCACGCCCGATTGCCACAGAAAGATAGTCTCGGTGAACGGGATCATCCCGGTGATCGCGAGGATCGACGGCGGCAGGCTAGCCGGATTGGCCTGTAACTGCGCGGCCGACGACGACAGCCCCAGCGCCCACACCGCGCCAAGCCCCAGATAAGCCGCAGCACCGGCCGCGCGGTAGTCCATGCGTAAATCCGTGCGCCGGGCCAACGCCCGCACCAGCAAGCCGCCAAACACCAGGGACAGGCCCCAGTTGAGCAATGAGGCGACCATGGAAATCAAGGCCACCCAGGCCACGGCGGAGCGGCCGTTTTTGGGAATGCGCGCCAGGCGGTCGATCAGCTTGACCGCTGGCGGTGAACTGGCGACCACATAACCGCCGATTACCACGAAGGCCATCTGCATGGTGAACGGAATCAGGCTCCAGAACCCATCGCCAAAGGCCTTGGCGGCGTCGGTCGGCGCGGCGCCCATGCCCAGCGTCGCCACGGCGACGATAATCACCGCAAGCGCGGCAAACACCCAGGAGTCCGGAAACCAGCGTTCGGCGAAGTTGGAACAGCGCAGGGCAAAACGGGCATAGCGACTTTCTTCAAGGGCATCGGCCATGGGTGTGTCCTTTTGTACTTATTATGGGGGGCAGTTTTGCGGCATGTTGCTCCACGGCCATTGATTTGGGAATGTAGTTATCTTCATCGATCCATGAGCAAAACAAATATATCTGTCGTGATTGCCATGATCCGATTCAGCTCCTAACCTGCACGCCATTTTTGTCTGTCTGCCGAGCTTGCATATGACTGCCAACTTTCCTGCACAGGCGCAGCGATTTACCCGCTCCGACTACAAGACCCTCGGCCTGGCCGCGCTGGGCGGCGCCCTGGAAATCTACGACTTCATCATCTTCGTGTTTTTCGCGCTGACCCTCAGCCAATTGTTCTTCCCGCCGCAAATGCCCGAGTGGCTACGCCTGCTGCAGAGCTTCGGTATCTTCGTCACCGGCTATCTTGCGCGCCCGCTGGGCGGCATCCTGATGGCGCATTTCGCCGATCATCTGGGGCGCAAACGCGTGTTCAGCCTGAGCATCCTGATGATGGCCTTGCCCTGTCTGCTGATCGGGATCATGCCCACTTATGCACAGATCGGCTATTTCGCACCCTTGATCCTGCTGGCGCTGCGTGTGCTGCAAGGCGCTGCCGTGGGCGGCGAAGTGCCCAGCGCCTGGACCTTCGTTGCCGAACACGCGCCGCCCACTCATCGCGGTTATGCCTTGGGCTTTCTACAGGCCGGCCTGACCTTCGGCTACCTGCTCGGCGCGCTCACCGCGACGCTGCTGGCGCAGGTCTTTACGCCGGCGGAAATCCTCGACTACGCCTGGCGCCTGCCCTTTTTGCTTGGCGGCGTATTCGGTGTGATCGGCGTGTGGCTGCGCCGCTGGCTCAACGAAACCCCGGTGTTCCTCGACATGCAGGCGCGCCGCCAGGCCGCTGCCGAACTGCCACTGCGCAGCGTACTGCGCGACCACCGCGCCGCGTTGCTGCCAGCGATGATCCTCACCTGCGTGCTTACCTCGGCGGTGGTGGTGCTGGTGGTCATCACGCCAACGATGATGCAGAAAACCTTCGGCATGAGCCCCGGCCACACGTTTGCCCTGAGCGCGTTGGGCATCGTGTTCCTGAACATCGGCTGCGTGTTGGCCGGTCTGCTGGTCGACCGCATCGGCGCCTGGCGTGCGGTGCTGGTGTACAGCCTGTTGCTGCCGGCGGGAATCGCGATTTTGTACACCAGCCTGATCAACGGTGGCATTTGGCTCGGCGCGGCGTATGCGGTGGCCGGCCTGTGCTGCGGCGTGGTGGGTGCGGTGCCTTCGGTGATGGTCGGGCTGTTTCCGGCGCCGGTGCGGGTGTCGGGGATTTCCTTCACCTACAACATCGCTTATGCGCTGTGGGCGAGCACCACGCCGCTGTTGCTGATCGCGCTGATGCCGACCAGCCCTTGGGTGTGCGTGGGCTACGGTGTGGTGATGGGGGCTGTGGGGGCGGTGAGTGTGGCGTTGTTTGGCAAGCGCCACACCCTGGCGGGTTGAGGCTCAGGTCAAAAAGTGCCAAAGCACCAGCGTACCCACCAGCCCCACCACCGAAACAATCGTTTGCAGCACCGACCATACCCAGATGGTCTGCTTCAACTGCAGGCCGAAATACTCGCGCACCATCCAGAAGCCAGCGTCATTGACGTGACAGAAGAACACCGAGCCTGCGCCAATCGCCAGCGCTACCAGTGAGCTTTGTGTGGCGGCCAGTCCCGCCATCATCGGCGCGAGGATCCCTGCCGTGGTGGTGGTCGCGACCGTCGCCGAACCGGTGGCCTGACGCAGCGCCACGGCGATCAACCACGCCAGCAGCAGATAAGGCATGTGTGCGCCTTCGGCGACCTTGCTGATGGTCTGGCTGACGCCCGCGTCCAGCAGGGTCTGCTTGAGGCCGCCACCGGCGCCGATGGTCAACAGCAGCACTGCGATGGGGGCGATGGCTTTGCGCAAGGTGTTGCCGACGTCGGCGCGCGGCATGCCGGCGGCCCAGCCCAGACAGATCACCGCGGCGATCACCGCCAGGGCGAGGGCGATCAGCGGTTCGCCGAGGAACTTCAACGTCAGGCCCAGGGTGCTTTCCGTCGGCAGGGCGACTTTGGCCAGTGTGCTGCCCAGCATCAGAATCACTGGCAACAGAATAATCAGCAACGACACCGCAAAGCTGGGTTGGCGCGGCGCCTTGGGCGGTGCGCTGAACAACGCGCCGATGTCGGCCGGGGCATCCACGTGCAGGCGCCTGGACAGCCAGTTGCCATAGATCGGGCCGGCGAGTATTACCGCGGGCACGGCCAGGCAAAAACCCAGCAACATGGTCAGGCCCAGGTCGGCATGCAGCGCACCCACTGCGATCAGCGGCCCCGGATGCGGCGGCATCAGGGCGTGCAGGGTGGTCATGCCGGCCAGGGCTGGAATGGCGATTTTCAGCAACGGCTGATTCGAACGCTTGGCCATCACAAAGATGATCGGCACCATCATCACCAGACCCACTTCGAAAAACAGCGGCAAGCCGATCACCATCGCCACCAGCGCCATCACCCACGGCAGTGACTTGCCTTTGCCCAGCCCGAGCAGGGTGGTGGCGATACGGTCGGCCGCGCCGGATTCGGCCATCAGCGCGCCGAGCATCGCGCCCAGCGCAATAATGATCCCGGCCTCGCCGAGAATCGCCCCGGCGCCTTTGCTGAAGGCCTTGGCGACTTCCTCCGGCGGCAGCCCGGCTCCGACGCCTGCGATGAATGTACCGATCAGAATCGATAGAAACGGCGGCAGCCTGGTCGCGCTGATCAACACGATGATGCTGGCGATGACCAGCAGGACGCAGAGCATGAGGCGTGTGTCGTGAAACATCCACGCGGCAGTCGATAACTCCAAAACAAGACTCCTTGGCGAGCGGCTTGATTAATATGTTTCTTTATATTTCTTCGAAAAAGCATACCTGATAAGGCAGCGGTAGAGCGCTGATGGGCATTTTTGGTGCGATCAAAATTGCGGGCGGTTGGCGCCAGGATGACAATTTTGCAACCCATGCCGAGGATTTGGCCTATAGCTCTATGATCAGCCGCACCGACATCGCGAGGACATTCAATGAGCGCAGGACATCAGCATGCCCAGGTACGCGCTGGTCACGAACGCAAGTTATGGATTGCCTTGTGCCTGACCAGCAGCTTCATGATTGCCGAGGTCATCGGCGCCTTTGTCACCGGCAGCCTGGCGCTGCTGTCCGACGCTGCACACATGATGACCGACGCCCTGGCCCTGGCGATTGCACTGGTGGCCATTCAGGTCGCCAAGCGCGCGGCCGACCGCAAGCGTACCTTTGGCTACGCGCGGTTCGAGATTCTCGCGGCGGCATTCAATGCGCTGCTGTTGTTTGCCGTGGCGTTCTACATTCTCTACGAGGCCTGGCAACGGTTGCGGGCGCCCGCCGAGATCCAGTCCACCGGCATGCTGGTGATCGCGCTGCTGGGGCTGATCGTCAATCTGGTTTCGATGCGCCTGCTCAGTTCGGCCAGCGACGAAAGCCTCAACGTCAAGGGTGCCTACCTGGAAGTGTGGAGCGACATGCTTGGGTCCATCGGCGTGATCATCGCGGCACTGGTGATCATGTTCACCGGCTGGGGCTGGGTCGACTCGGTGGTGGCGGCGGCCATCGGTTTCTGGGTGCTGCCGCGTACCTGGACGCTGCTAAAGGAGAGCATGAACGTGCTGCTGCAGGGCGTGCCGCACGGCATTGATATCGATCAGGTCGAGCAGGGCATCCGCCGTGTGCCCGGCGTCGAGGACGTGCACGACCTTCACATCTGGGCCCTGACCAGCGGCAAGAATGTGCTGAGTGCCCACTTGGTGTCGGCGCCGACATCGGGCAGCGAACAGCAGATCCTCAGCCTGGTGACGCAATTGCTGCACGAACAATTCGATATTTCCCACGTCACCTTGCAGGTCGAAAACGCGGGGTTCCATCACGATGAGCATGACGACCTGCATGCCTGATCGTTTGCCTGTCAGATTTGTAATTTTGCCTCCACGACCCTGATAACTCGCGATAGCTACATTGCCCTCGCTGGGAACCCTCAGCGACTTCATGGGCGTGGAACTTTCGTTATGCACATTACCGTTAGATCACTGTTGGGGGCGACGGCGTTGTGGATGGCCGCAAGCGTTGCCCAGGCACAAACCCTCACCCTCGATGCAGCGCTGCGGACCGCCTTTGCCAACAACCCGGACCTGGCGGCTGCGCAATGGGAAATCGATATCGCCCAGGGCGGCCGTCAGCAGGCCGGGTTGATCCCCAACCCGGTCGCCTCCTGGGATGCCGAAGACACCCGTCGCAATGCCCGTACCACCACTGTCAAACTCAGTCAGACCCTTGAACTGGGAGGCAAGCGCGATGCGCGAATTGACCTGGCCACCCAGGCCCAGGTCGCCGCGGCGCTGACGTTGGAGCAGCAGCGCAACAGCCTGCGTGCCGATGTAATCGACAGCTACTACGGCGCCCTGCGTGCTCAGGAGCGTCTGGCTTTGGCGCAGCGCTCACTGGCGCTTGCCGAGCGTGGGCTGGTAATTGCCAAGGGGCGGGTGAGCGCCGGCAAATCGTCACCAGTGGAAGCCACCCGAGCACAGGTGCAACTGTCGGAGATTCGCCTGGAGATGAACCGCGCGCAGGTCGGCCTTACCGATGCCTACCGCCGACTCGCCGCCAGCACCGGCAGCACGGCCCCGGACTTCGACGCTGTCGCCGCGCAAAAACAAGCCGCGCCGTCCCTGCCGCCCTGCGCGCAACTGCTGGCACGGGTCGAGCAAACCACGCAATTGCGACTGGCCGAACTGCGCATCCGCCAGGGCGAAGCCAGCGTGAGCCTGGAGAAAGCCCAGCGTATTCCTGACCTCGATGTGTCCATCGGTAGCCAGTACGACGCCAGTACCCGCGAGCGCATAAACCTTGTTGGCGTCTCGATACCGATCCCCTTGTTCAACCGCAACCAGGGCAACGTGCTCGCCGCCAACCGTCGCGCCGATCAGGCGCGCGACCTGCGCAACGCCGTCGAGCTGCGTTTGCGCGCCGAAACCCTTCAGGCCCTGGCCTTGTGGCGAACCGCCAATACCGAAGTGCAGACCTTCAACCAACAGATCCTTCCCGCCGCGCAAAGCGCCGTGGACAGCGCGACCCGTGGCTTTGAAATGGGCAAGTTCAACTTCCTCGACGTACTCGACGCCCAACGCACCCTGATTGCCGCCCGCACCCAATACCTCACGGCCACCGCTCAGGCGACCGACGCCTGGGTGCGCCTCGAGCGGATATACGGCGATCTCGTCCAGTTTTGATTTTTCAGGAGCAACCCATGAACACACCACACCGCGTGGCGCTCGCCATCGCGCTGATGTTGGCCTGGCCGGTGGCCGGCTTTGCCGATGGCGATGAAGAAGAAGGCAAGCTTGAACTGACCGAACAGCAGGTCCAGGCCGCCGGTATTCAGCTTGCCAAGGCCCAGCCCAGACCGATCAGCACGCTGCTGACGCTGCCGGGCGAAGTGCGCTTTGACGAAGACCGTACCTCGCACATTATTCCGCGCGCGCCGGGCGTGGTGGAGTCGGTCAGCGTCAACCTGGGCCAATCGGTGAAGCAGGGCCAATTGCTGGCGGTGATCGCCAGCCAGCAGATTTCCGATCAGCGTAGCGAGCTGGCCGCCAGCGAGCGGCGGGTCGAACTGGCGCGCATCACCTTCCAGCGCGAACGCCAGTTGTGGCAGGACAAAATTTCTGCCGAGCAGGACTATCTGCTGGCACGGCAGACGTTGCAAGAGGCCGAAATCGCGCGCAACAACGCCCGCCAGAAGATGACCGCCCTCAGCGGCAGCGCCGGCTCGGCTGGCGGCAATCGCTATGAACTGCGTGCGCCATTCGCCGGGGTAGTGGTGGAAAAACACCTGGGGGTCGGCGAGGTGGTCAGCGAGGCCAGCAACGCCTTCACCCTTTCGGACCTGTCCCAGGTGTGGGTCACGTTCGGGGTATTTCCCAAGGACCTGAACAAGGTCCGCGTCGGCAAGCCGGTGATTGTCAGCTCCACGGAAATGGGCACTCAGGTGCAAGGCACGGTGGCCTACGTGGGCAACCTGTTGGGCGAACAAACGCGGACCGCCACCGTGCGCGTCAGCGTGCCCAACCCCGACGATGCCTGGCGTCCGGGCCTGTTTGTGAGCGTGCAACTGGCCACCGATACCGCGCAGGCCAGGGTCACCGTGCCGCAGGAGGCGATTCAGACGGTCGAGGACAAACCCTCGGTATTCGAGCGTACCCCGAGCGGCTTCATCACCCGCCACGTGGAGCTGGGCATGCGTGAAAACGGCTACGTCGAGGTGCGCCAGGGACTCGACGCAGGGGTCCAGGTGGCCACCGTCGGCAGTTTTATCCTCAAGTCCGAACTGGGCAAAAGTTCGGCCGAGCACGGCCATTGATTTCGCGAGTGATTTTTCATGTTTGAGCGCCTTATTCAATTCGCCATCGAGCAGCGCGTCATTGTGCTGCTGGCGGTGCTGCTGATGGCCGGTGTCGGTATCGCCAGCTATCAGAAATTGCCCATCGACGCCGTGCCCGATATCACCAACGTGCAGGTGCAGATCAACTCGGCGGCGGTGGGGTTCTCGCCGCTGGAAACCGAGCAGCGCATCACCTTTCCCATCGAAACCGCCATGGCCGGGTTGCCCGGCCTGCAGCAGACGCGTTCGTTGTCGCGTTCGGGGTTGTCGCAGGTGACGGTGATTTTCAAGGACGGCACCGATCTGTTCTTTGCCCGGCAATTGGTCAACGAGCGCCTGCAAGTGGCCCGCGAGCAATTGCCCGAGGGCATCGAGAGCGCCATGGGGCCGATTTCCACCGGGCTTGGGGAGATTTTCCTGTGGACCGTGGAGGCCGGGGAGGGCGCACGCAAGGACGATGGCACGCCCTACACGCCGACGGACCTGCGCGTGATCCAGGACTGGATCATCAAGCCGCAATTGCGCAACGTGCCGGGCGTGGCGGAGATCAACACCATTGGCGGCTTCGCCAAGGAATACCAGATCGCCCCGGACCCCAAGCGCCTGGCGGCCTACAACCTCACGTTGAATGACCTGGTCACGGCGCTGGAGCGCAACAATGCCAACGTCGGTGCCGGCTATATCGAGCGCAGCGGCGAGCAGTTGTTGATCCGCGCACCGGGGCAGGTGGCGTCGATCGACGATATTGCCAATATCGTCATCACCTCGGCGGACGGCACGCCGATTCGCGTGCGTAATGTGGCGCAGGTCGAGATCGGCCGCGAGCTGCGCACCGGCGCGGCCACCGAGAACGGCCGCGAAGCGGTGCTGGGCACGGTGTTCATGCTGATCGGCGAGAACAGCCGCAGCGTGTCCCAGGCCGTGGCCAAGAAGCTCGAGGAAGTCAACCGTTCGCTGCCTGCAGGGGTGGTGGCGGTTACCGTCTACGACCGCACCAACCTGGTCGAAAAAGCCATTGCTACGGTCAAGCGCAACCTCTTCGAGGGGGCGTTGCTGGTGGTGGCGGTGCTGTTCCTGTTCCTGGGCAATATCCGTGCGGCGCTGATCACGGCGATGGTTATTCCGCTGGCGATGCTGTTCACCTTTACCGGCATGTTCACCAACAAAGTCAGCGCCAACCTCATGAGCCTTGGCGCGCTGGACTTCGGCATCATCGTTGATGGCGCGGTGGTGATCGTCGAGAACTCGATCCGCCGCCTGGCCCATGCGCAACATCGACATGGCCGTCTGTTGACCCGCAGCGAGCGCCTGCATGAGGTATTCGCCGCCGCCAGGGAGGCGCGGCGGGCGCTGATCTACGGGCAGTTGATCATCATGGTGGTGTACCTGCCGATCTTTGCGCTTACCGGTGTCGCCGGGAAGATGTTCCACCCCATGGCCTTCACCGTGGTAACCGCATTGCTGGGGGCGATGATTCTGTCGGTGACCTTCGTACCGGCGGCGATTGCGCTGTTTGTTACCGGCAAGGTCAAGGAAGAGGAGAACCTGGTGATGCGCAGCGCGCGTCGGGTGTATGCGCCAGTACTGGATTGGGTGATGGCGCGTCGGCCGCTGGTGTTCGGCCTGGCCGTGCTGACCATCATCGGCACGGGGCTGGTGGCCAGCCGCATGGGCAGCGAATTCATCCCCAGTCTCAGTGAAGGCGACTTCGCCCAGCAGGCCTTGCGCGTACCTGGCACCAGCCTCACGCAATCGGTGCAGATGCAGCAGCGGCTGGAAAAAACCTTGCTGGCCCAAGTGCCGGAAATCGAGCGAGTGTTCGCGCGTACGGGCACGGCTGAGATTGCGTCCGACCCGATGCCGCCGAATATTTCCGACAGCTACCTGATGCTCAAACCGAAGGAGCAATGGCCCGACCCGAACAAATCCCGCGAGGAGGTGATCGCCGATATCCAGCGCGCCAGTGCGATAGTGCCGGGCAGCGCGTATGAACTGTCGCAACCTATCCAGCTGCGCTTCAACGAGTTGATCTCAGGGGTGCGCAGCGATGTGGCGGTGAAAGTATTTGGTGATGACATGGCGGTGCTCAACAGCACCGCCAGCGAGATCGCCGAGACCTTGCGCAGGATTGACGGCGCCTCGGAGGTCAAGGTGGAGCAGACGTCCGGCTTGCCCGTGCTGACGATCAATATCGACCGCGAAAAGGCGGCGCGTTTTGGTATCAATGCTGGCGATGTGCAGGACACCATTGCCGTTGCGGTCGGTGGACGCAAGGCCGGTACGCTGTATGAAGGTGACCGTCGATTTGACATGGTGGTACGTTTGTCCGACACGCTGCGCACCGATATCGACGGACTGTCACGCCTGTTGATTCCCGTGCCGGCATTGGCGGGCAACCCTTCGGGGCAGTTGGGCTTCATCGCGTTGTCCCAGGTCGCCAGCCTCGATCTGGTGCTGGGCCCCAATCAGGTCAGTCGCGAGAACGGCAAGCGCCTGGTTATCGTCAGCGCCAACGTGCGCGGACGGGATATCGGCTCGTTCGTGGAAGAAGCCGAGGCCTCGATCAGCAGCGGTGTGAAAGTGCCCGCAGGTTACTGGACCACCTGGGGTGGTCAGTTCGAGCAATTGAGGGAAGCCTCCGAGCGCCTGCGCATCGTGGTGCCAGTGGCGTTGCTGTTGGTGTTCGGCTTGTTGTTCATGATGTTCAACAACATCAAGGACGGCTTGCTGGTGTTCACCGGCATTCCGTTCGCGCTGACCGGCGGAATCATGGCCTTGTGGCTGCGCGATATCCCGTTGTCGATCTCGGCGGGCGTGGGCTTTATCGCGTTGTCCGGTGTGGCGGTGCTCAACGGGCTGGTGATGATCGCCTTCATCCGCAACCTGCGCGAGGAAGGGCATTCGCTGTCGCTGGCGATCAACGAAGGCGCCCTGACCCGACTGCGCCCGGTGTTGATGACAGCGCTGGTGGCGTCTCTTGGGTTTATCCCCATGGCCCTGGCCACCGGCACCGGTGCCGAGGTGCAGCGGCCGTTGGCCACGGTGGTCATCGGCGGGATCATTTCTTCGACATTGCTGACCTTGCTGGTGTTGCCGGCGTTGTATCAGTGGGCGCACCGCAAGGACGAGGAAACACCAGTCGAAACAGCGTAAAACCACCGGGCTGGCTGTGCACGTCGGCCAGCCCCTGGTGCAGGGTCATGATCGACTGCACGATGGCCAGGCCCAGGCCGGTGCCGCCCTCGGTACGCGCACGGCTGCTGTCGGCCCGGTAGAAACGCTCGAACACGTGCGGCAGGTGATGGGCGTCTATACCCGGCCCGGCGTTGCTCACCGACAGGGATACGGTGTTGGCACAGGCCTCTACGCGCAGAGGAATGCATCCACCCTCCGGGCTATGGCGAATGGCGTTGGACAGCAGGTTGGAGAGTGCACGTTGAATCATCAGGCGGTCGCCCTGTACCTGGGCGTTCCCGCTAAGGGTGAGGCTCAGGTGTTTTTCTTCGGCGCTCAGGGCGAACAGTTCCATCACCCGCTCGGCCTCCTGCGCCAGCGACACCGTGGTGAACGATGCGCGGGCGGATGGGTGGCCTACCTGAGCCAGAAAAAGCATGTCATAGACGATGCGCGCCAGGCGCTCGAATTCTTCGATGTTGGACTCCAACACCGCCTTGTAGTCCTCTGGAGGGCGCGCACGCGAGAGTGTCACTTGGGTCTTGCCCATCAGGTTGGTAAGGGGCGCGCGCAATTCGTGGGCAAGATCGTCGGAAAACTGCGACAGCTGCTGCACCCCCGCGTCCAGCCGGTCGAGCATCACGTTGAACGACTGCGCCAGTTCTGCCAGTTCCTTTGGCAGGTTGTTCACGGCCAGACGATGGGTCAGGTCCTGGGTGGTGACCTTGGCGGCGACATGGCTGAACTGTTTCAAGGGAGCCAGCCCGCGTTGCACCAGCCACCAGGCGCCCAGGCCGATCAGCAGCAGCAACAAGGGCAGGACGAACAGGGTGGAGCGCAGGTAGGCACTGAGCAACGCTTGATCATCGGTACGGTCTCGTGTCAGCAGCACTCGCACATTTTCACCACTGCGCAGGCGCATCAGCCGCGAGGCGCCGAGCTGCTGGTTGCCGCGCCCGTCGGCCCAGGTCAGATAGGCCAGGGTTTCACTGGCGGTAAAGTCGGTCATCAGCGGTTCCTGAACTTTGGTGCCGATACTGAGCAACACCTCGGCGGTCGGCGATGGTCCGACGATGGTCAGGTAGAAATTATCGTGACCCATTACCAGGTCCGGCAGAGGATGGTTGCGGGTCGCGATCTCGCGCGTGTTGAGGTTCATGGTCAGGCTGTGCTGAATCAACTCCATCTTGTTTTCCAGGCTCTTGCGCGCCATTTTTTCCAGTTCGTGGTCGAGCACCAGGAAGGCCAGAGTTGCCAGCAGCAGCACCAGGCCCGCGCCCATCAGGCTGACCATCAGCCCCAGGCGCGTCGACAGGCTGCTGGTTTTCATTGGCGCGCCTCCAACACATAGCCCACGCCGCGTATGGTGTGGATCAGCTTGACCTCGCTCTGGTCATCGACCTTGGCGCGCAGACGGCTGATGGACACTTCCACCACGTTGGTGTCGCAATCGAAGTTCATGTCCCATACCAGGGAAATGATCTGCGTGCGGGTCATCACCTCGCCACTCTGGCGCATCAACACATGCAGCAGCGCGAACTCCTTGGTGGTCAGGTCGATACGTCGGTTGCCGCGGTAGGCTCGATGCCGGCGCGGGTCCAACTCCAGGTCCGAAACGCGCAGCACCTCCGGCAGCGGAATATGTTCGCTGCGACGCAACAGGGTGCGCACGCGGGCCAGTAATTCGGGGAATTCAAAGGGCTTGACCAGGTAATCGTCGGCGCCCATGTCCAGGCCTTTGATCTTGTCTGCCAGGCGCCCGCGTGCCGTCAGCATCATCACGCGTTGGTTGCCATCGCGGCGTAATTGCTCGAGCACGCCCCAACCATCGGTGTTGGGCAAATTGACATCAAGGATCACCAGTTCATAACTGTGTTGCCGCGCCAGGTGCAAGCCATCGATGCCGCTGGCGGCGCAGTCGACGACGTAACCGCTTTCGGTCAGGCCTTGCTGCAGGTAGTCGGCGGTTTTCTGCTCGTCCTCAACAACCAGGATGCGCATAGGGATTTTCCTTCAAGAATAGGGAAATGATATGGCCTCACAGAAGGCTCTGAGTTAGCTGTAGGGGAAGTCTCAAACGTGAAGAGGCTTTAGGGTCAAGTGATGTAAGGCCAGTGCGACATTTGGCCGCTTAAGTTCAACGCAAAAAAAACGCCCCCGCAGGGGGCGTAAATATTCATCTCTGTTCCAAAGGAGCTATACAAAAGCCGCAGAGATGAAGGGTATCGAGTAAGCGAGTTTAAAAATTGCAACTTAACGAGAAGGTGAGTTCGTTATTACAGTTCTGACAGGCTTGAATGTGTCAGCCGATGAAAGGCATCGCTACATGCATGTAAGGCGCGGGTTCAGAGTATGGCCAGCGGGTATTCGACGATAAGGCGGACTTCTTCCAGGTCCGCGTCGAACGCACTTGAACGGATGGTCGCCTGACGCAGCCTGAGGGACAAGTCCTTCAAATTACCGGTTTGCACCACGTACCGTGCTTCCACATCTCGCTCCCAACGGCTTTGCCCGGTCAGCGGGTTGCCTGCGGCATCATTGCGCACATACACCGAATTGGCGTTGCTGTAGTCGGCACCCGAGCCTCTGCCGTAGCGGGTCATGAACGAGAGACCGGGGATGCCGAAGGACTGCATGTCCAGGTCGTAGCGCACCATCCATGAGCGCTCCTTGGGCGAGTTGAAGTCGCTGTACTGCATGGAGTTTTCGAGGACGTTGGAGTCCGACTGGCGCAGGTAGTCGAAGTCGTTGTTGCCGTTGTTGCGCTGGTGCGAAACGGCCACGCGATGGGCGCCGACCTCCACCCCCAGACGCGCGCTCCAGATGTTGTTGTTCAATTCACCTCGCAGTTTGCGGCCTTCGTCTTTCACGTTGTAATAGTTGAAATTGCCAAACAGCGACACGTCCTCGCTCAGTGGATAGCTGGCGGTAGTGCCGAAGTAGTACTGGTCCCAGGCATCCTTCAGGCGACTGCCATAGACGCTAGCGCTCAAGTGCGGGTTGAACTGGTAATCGCCGCCGAAATAACCGACCCAGGGTGAATCGACCTTGCCCGCGTAAAACGTGGCGAACTCTTTGTTCCTGCCGCTCTGGGAGGGCTGGCTCATCCCGCTCAATTGCCCGCCCTGCAGGCTCAGGCCTTCAAAACTGGTGTTCTGTACGGTGACGCCGCGAAAGCTTTCCGGCAACACGCGCGAGTCGCCAGCCGCCACGACGGGCGTGGCAGGGAACACATCGCCGGCCTTGATCACCGTGTCCAGAAAGCGCAACTTCGCCGCGCCACCCACTTTGTTGTAGGTGCTTTCCGGTCTGTTGTTACTGTCTACCGGCATCACGCTGAATGAGCCCTTGCCGCCACTGCGGCCCCTGCCCGAATCGAGCCTGAGGCCATGCATGGCAAACGCGTCCAGGCCAAAGCCCACGGTGCCCTGGGTAAAGCCGGATTCGAATTTGCCGATCAGGCCCTGCGCCCAGGCTTCGGAATAACCATTGCCGGTAGGGCTGGATCGACCATTGCGCTCATCGCGATTGAAGTAAAAGTTGCGCATCAACAGCTTGACGCTGCTGCCCTCGATAAAGCCCTCGGGATGCTCCTGTGCCGCCCCCGCTGCCAGCGGCAACGCGGCGCATAACGAGAGAGGCAGAGTCATTTTGCGGATATTCATGTTCGCTCCTGAGTCTGGCAATAACCAGCTTTTTATTTATGAAGGTGGGCGTTGAAGTGCCCAGGGCGATAGTTGCAAACGGTGAATAACGACTGGGTGGCGCGAACATTACGATCCTGGAAAGTTACTGTTATCTATCAAATAAGTAATCTTGCGGTGACCCTGTCGTCAGGGTGGTTTGGATAGTCTCGACGCTGAACTTTTCAGTCGAGGAACGTGTAATGAACTTACAGACAGTTGGCCTGGGTTTACTCGCTGCACTGCTGTCATCCGGCGCATTGGCGCAGGGGGAGCGCACTTATGCGGCGCTTCTGGAGGGGAATGAAAGAGCCATGGCGGCATACGCCGAGAAGAGAGGCCTGCCGGCACCTCAGGTGCAGGTGTATCGCTACGGCATGAATCTGGACATTGCCAAGGTAGTCAACATTTCGCCGCCGATCCGCTCGTGCAACGCGGTGCCGTCACGCATGACCTATTGGGATTCGGCAGGAAAGCTCAACACCCTGGAGTATCAAGTGATGGGCGTATGCCGCATGAAGTGATGCGTCTGGGCCTCAGCGGCCCTGCATCTTCACCCAGCGCGAGGGGGGCATGCCGTAGGTGCTGCGAAATTGCCGGGTCATGTGGCTCTGGTCGGTGAAGCCCGCAGTCAGCGCCGCATCCACCAGCGACTGGCCCTGGGCAAGCAGGTTGCGCACCAGGTCCAGTCGACGCATGGTCAGGTAGCGATAGGGGCTGGTACCGAACAGCAGACGAAAATCCCGCGACAGGGCCCAGCGGTCGCGGTCGGCGTGGTCGGCCATTTCATCCAGGGTAATGCTGCGGCCCAGGGCGCTGTGGATAAACTCCCGGGCCCGCTCGGCGGCGACATAGTCGAAGGATTTGCGGCTGATGATCGCGCCCGAGGCAGCATTCAACGCGTGCGCCAGGTCGAACAGGGCATCTTGCTCCTGCATCGGGTCAATCGGGCAATCCAGGCTTTGCAGCAGCACTTCGCTGGCACGGAACAGGCGCGGGTCAGTCGACAGGCCGCTGTGGATAAACGGCAGTGGACGGCCGCCGAGAATCTGCTGGATCAGCGCCGGCTCCACGTAAATCATGCGGTACTTGAAGCCTTCCACACTGCTGGCGCGGCCGTCATGGGTTTCATCGGGATGAATGACCATCGTCGCACCGGGCAGGCTGTGGGTCATGCAGCCGCGGTAGTGATAACTCTGCACGCCAAACAGCGTACGCCCGATGGCGTAGGTGTCATGGCGATGGGGGTCGAACGCAAAGCCGGCGAAGTACGCTTCGATACGGTCCAGGCCGCTGGCGTGCGGCGCGCGGTGGAGCCAGTCCAGGGGGGTGGTTGATTTACCCATGATGATTGCCACAAAAGGAAGTGGAATGACGTTACCCCAGTGTGCCGGTGCTTGTCTGCGCGGGTCTTGAACGATTGTGCGTTGCCAGGGCCAGGCCTATGATCTGCACTCGTGCACGCGCTGGAGCTGCCCTTATGGAGTCGTTCAATTTCGCTTACGTGACCCCACTGGTTTCGCTGGCGCTGCTATGGACCGTCGCGGTGATCACGCCCGGTCCCAATTTCTTCAACGCGGCACAGTTGGCCGCCAGCTGTTCGCGTCGTCATGGTGTCGTGGTTTCGGCAGGCGTGGCTACTGGCACGGTCATCTGGGGATTGGCAGGTGGCCTGGGGATCAAGTCATTGTTTACCGCTGCGCCGATGTTGTACGTGGCGTTCAAGCTTATCGGCGGTTGCTACCTGATTTACCTTGCACTGAAACTCTTCAAGCGCTCGGCACCGACCATGGGCCAGAACCTTTTGCCGGATGAGCCCAGGCGCTCGTTGTTTTCCGCCTGGCGTCTGGGGCTGCTGGGTAATCTGTCGAACCCCAAGGCGGCACTCTTTGTGACCACTATCTTCGCCTCTACTATGCCACCGTCTCCCTCTGCGGTTTTGCTGACCCTGGCCGTGGTGATCATGGCCACTTTATCGTTCAGTTGGTATGCCTGCGTGGCGCTGGTGTTTTCCAGCGAGCGCATGGCTGATCTCTACACTCGTTCGCGCAAGTGGCTGGATCGTCTTGCCGGCAGTTGCTATCTGTTATTTGGTATACATCTGGTGGCGAATCGTTGACGGCCCATGGTAAAGAAGCCTCACGTTCAACAGTGAGGCCGTGTCATGAGCAAGTTGCGTGTAGGTATTATTTTTGGTGGCCGGTCGGCTGAGCATGAGGTGTCGTTGCAATCGGCGCGCAACATTGTCGATGCATTGGACCGTTCGCGCTTCGAGCCGATTTTGATGGGTATCGACAAGGCCGGGCACTGGCACTTGAACGACACCTCGGACTTTCTGATCAATCAGGAAAACCCGGCCCTGATCGCCCTCAACCAATCCAATCGTGAGCTGGCGGTAGTGCCGGGCAAGGCCAGCCAGCAAGTGGTGGAAACCTCCGGCCAGGCTCTGCTGGAACATATCGATGTGATTTTCCCCATCGTTCACGGTTCCCTTGGCGAGGACGGCTGCCTGCAAGGCTTGCTGCGCATGGCGGACCTGCCCTTCGTTGGCTCCGACGTGCTCGGTTCGGCGGTGTGCATGGACAAGGACATCAGCAAGCGTCTGCTGCGCGACGCAGGCATTGCCGTCACTCCGTTCATCACCCTCACCCGACGTACCGTCGCGCGTACATCCTTTGACATGGCGGTGAACACACTGGGCCTGCCGATGTTCGTCAAACCCGCCAACCAGGGCTCATCGGTGGGCGTCAGCAAAGTCGCCGACGAAGCCGAGTACCACGCCGCTGTAGAACTGGCGCTCGGGTTTGATGAAAAAGTGCTGGTGGAGTCCGCCGTCAGCGGCCGTGAAATCGAATGCGCGGTGCTGGGTAACGAGCGCCCGATTGCCAGCGGTTGCGGCGAGATCGTGGTGAGCAGCGGCTTCTACTCCTACGACAGCAAATACATCGACGACCAGGCCGCCCAGGTGGTGGTGCCAGCGGATATCAGCACGCAGGCCTGCGAGCGTATTCGCAGCCTGGCCGTTGAGGCGTTCGAGGTGCTGGGTTGCGCCGGTCTGGCGCGGGTTGATGTGTTTCTCACGGACGACGGCGAAGTGCTGATCAACGAAATCAACTCGTTGCCCGGCTTCACCCGCATCAGCATGTACCCCAAGCTGTGGCAGGCTGCGGGGATGAGCTACAGCGAACTGGTGAGCCGGCTGATCGACCTGGCGCTGGAGCGGCATGCGGGGCGCAAGGGGTTGAAGACCAGTCGCTGACAGCTATGTGGCGAGCGGGCTTGCCCCGCGTTGGGGTGCGTAGCGCCCCCAAATCCAGCAAAACGCGGTGTACCTGATACGGCTCAGCGCCTGGTTTTGGGGCTGCTGCGCACCCCAACGCAGGACGAGCCTGCTCGCCACATAGGGGAGCAGGTTTTGAACAGTTTATGGCATCAGGTCAGTCACCCAACGCTTCACCCTCGCGCCGAGGATCCGCGCCGCCGCTCAGGGACACCTTGCCCTGGGCATCGCGCACGCGAACAATCGCCTGCACGCCGCTGGTCATGTCGATCTCGCTCAGCGCATGGCCTTTTTCCTTAAGCGCCTTTTTCATGCCCGCGCTGAACAATCCAGCCTCCAGTTCCGTCGGGCCATTTCGGCTGCCGAAATTGGGCAGGTTGATGGCGGCTTGCGGGTCGAGGTGCCAGTCGAGCATCGCCACCAGCGTCTTGCTCACATATTCAATGATCTGCGAGCCGCCGGGGGAGCCCAGCGTGGCCAGCAACTCACCGCTCTGGCGGTCGAATACCAGTGTGGGCGCCATGGCCGAGCGCGGGCGTTTGCCCGGCTGCACACGGTTGGCAACCGGCTGACCGTTTTCTTCGGGGATGAACGAAAAGTCGGTCATCTGGTTATTCAGCAAGAAGCCCTGGACCATCACATGGGAGCCAAAGGCCGCTTCCACTGTGGTGGTCATCGATACGGCGCCGCCCAGGTCATCCACGGCCACCACCTGTGAGGTGGAAATGCGCAGCGGCGATCGGTCCGGTGCATAGGCCACCTGGATGCCCGCGGGCTGTCCCGGTTTGGCGATCCCCATGCTGCGCTCGCCGATCAGGTCGGCACGCCGCGCCAGATACTCCGGTGCAACGAGACCGGCAACCGGCACCGGCACGAAGTCCGCATCGGCCACATACTGCGCGCGGTCGGCAAACGCCAGGCGGCCAGCTTCGGCGAGCAGGTGCACAGCCTGCGGCGTGGGTTCGAACCCGGCCGGGGTGGCATTCTTGACCGGTGTCATCGACGCGAGTGCCTGGCGCGGGTCGCGGGTTTCCAGTGCCTGCAATGTGCCGAGGATCTGCGCCACTGCAATCGCGCCGGACGACGGCGGCGGCATGCCACAGATTTTCCAGCGCTTGTAGTCGGTGCACAGCGGCGCGCGCTCTTTGGCGACGTAAGCCGCGAGGTCGGACTTGGACAGGCCACCCGCATTACCGTGGCTCTGCACCTTGCGTGCGATCTCTTCGGCAATCGGACCACGGTACAGTGCGTCCGGGCCCTCTTGGGCAATGCGCTTGAACACGGCGGCCAGTGCCGGGTTTTTCAGCACTGTGCCGGTGTCTTTCGGCGTGCCATCGGCCTTCAGGAAATAGGCAGCCATGTCCGGTGACTGCGCGATAAAACGGTCAGCCGCGATCAGGCTGTGCAACCGTGGGGAGATCGCAAAACCCTGTTCCGACAAGCGAATCGCCGGCTCGAACAACTTGGCCCATTGCAGGTGGCCGGTCTTTTTATGCGCCATCTCCAGCGCGCGCAACACACCGGGTGTACCGACGGAGCGCCCGCCGATCTGTGCATCGGTGAAGGCCATCGGAGTGCCGTCGGCGTTCAGGAACAAACGCTCGGTCGCTGCGGCTGGTGCGGTTTCACGACCGTCATAGGCGTGCACATTTTCGCCGTCCCACAGCATGATGAAGGCGCCGCCGCCGATGCCGGAAGACTGCGGCTCCACCAGGGTCAGCACGGCTTGCATGGCTATCGCCGCATCGATCGCCGAGCCGCCCTGGCGCAGCATCTCCCGTCCGGCTTCGGCAGCCAGCGGGTTCGCCGCAGCCGCCATGTGGCGTTCGGCATGGCGCAGGGTGAGGTCGGTGCGATAACCCGACCCCAGCTCCGGCGCGGGTGGCGTTTCGTTGAGCGTGGTGTGACAGGCCGACAGGGCCAGGGCTGCGGCAATGACCGACAAAGGGCGGCGGGAAATTGAAAGCACGCACTGAACTCCTTTCATGTTGAGAATGATCTGCTGTCCGTGAGGCGTTGCGTTCTACAGGTAAATCGTGCCTTGCATGTACAGCACGGCCTTGCCGGAAATAATCACGCGGTCACCCTGAAGCTCGCAGCGCAACTGGCCCTTGCGCGTGCCGCCCTGCTCGGCAGTCAATTGCGATTTGCCCAGGCGTGCCGCCCAGAATGGCGCCAGTGACGTGTGCGCGGAACCCGTGACCGGGTCTTCATTGACCCCCACATTGGGCCCGAACCAGCGCGAGATAAAATCAAACCGCGTGCTTCTGGCCGTCACGGCAATGCCGCGCTTGGGCAAGCCCTTAAGACGTGCAAAATCCGGCGTCAGTGCAGCGACCTGGGCCTCGTTGTCCACCACTACGATGTAGTCATCGGTGCCGAATACCTCGGCGTGCTCAATCCCCAAGGCGCTCAACAGTTCGGCGGGCGGCTCGCAGCGTTCCGGGTGCCGGGCCGGGAAGTCCATGGCCAACTCGTCGCCATGGCGCGTCACCCGCAGCTCGCCGCTGCGGGTGGCAAAGCGCAGCACCTGCGGCGCATCCGCCAGCGCATGGAACAACACCCAGGCCGCCGCCAGCGTGGCATGGCCGCACAGGTCCACTTCAACTTGGGGGGTAAACCAGCGCAACTCATAGTGCTCGCCACGGGGCACAAAGTACGCGGTTTCCGAGAGGTTGTTCTCGGCGGCGATGTTCTGCAACTGCTCGTCGGGCAACCACTCGGTGAGCGGGCAGACGGCTGCGGGGTTGCCGCCGAACGGATGTTGGCTGAAGGCGTCGACTTGATAGATGTCCAGTTTCACCGCAGGGCGCTCCATGTGGGGAGGCTGGACACTAACAGTGGGGTCGGGGGGCGTCAAAATACAGTTGGGAAGTTTTTGTGCGATTCAGACACTTTTCTCAAGGCATAAAAAAACGGCCTACCTTTCGGTAAGCCGTTTTTAGTACTTGGTGGCTACGCAGTCATTTGAACTGGGTCTGTATAGTGCTGTTATATATAGGTTTTGTTGGTGTGTTGTGAGTTAGGCATACATGTGGGCATACATGCCCCTCCTTGTTACCTCTCAACCATGCCCTCAGCACTGGTAGCGATCACGAATGTACCGGTTGTAGTAAGAGCCCTTTGAGCTAGCTGACATCAACCCTTGGTGGATCGTCGGGGGGACGTTACAGAAGTCGTAGGAGTGCCCTTGCTGAAAGCGGATTCTCATTCTCTTGGTGGCAGCATCGTAGCCAACAGAGGTCATTGCATCAGATCGAACAGCAACCATATCCATATCACTTTCCCTAGCAGCGACGAGCTCCAGGTTGGTAGCTCGATCACTCGATACTAAGCCAATCCGCCGGGTGTTTGCTTCAGAGGTCTAAAACCCGCTGGGAGACCGTGCTTTCGCTAACCTCAGTAATTGGGTGAAGCGGTGAATCGCGACGTGTATCTCATCTAGCGTATCCCCGTCCCACTCCTCAACCGTCTCTAACTCAGCTCGTAAACTGACGATACGCTGTTCGATTTCTTCGACTTCAGCGGCACCGCATTGCCTAGCGATTGCCTGCCAATCGTCATCAGAGATTTTTTCGTGGAGAGCTAAGCCGGCTCGGGCATTTGCGATCAGCTTCTGAAGGTTATTCATCTGAGATCTCGGGTGGGCGGCAGAAAAAGGTGCTGGGGACCCTGTCGATATCCTGAGTATACGGGGCATGAAACCCGCGGGATCGAGTTAGTGGGAGGTGCCGGAAGTTACTGAAATTTCAATCGTTGAAATTGAAAGGATCTTGAAGAAAAAGGGCCACCGTTACAGCTTCGGTAAAGGTGGCTGTATCTGTTGCTGATAGTGAACACCTGCATAGCGTCAACCATGGTGATGGGTGTCAACCACGTCAACCTGTCAACCAACTTAAAAAATCCATCCGCTAACACGAACGCGCGGGTTCTTTGCCCCGTACCTAGAAGAATGCTTCAGGGTCCCCACCGTCGAACCAAAGCCAAGACCATGACCCACCTCAGCTTCGCTGAAGGAGCAATATTATAGGGGCTAGGGGGTTAGCCTAATAAAACCGTGTTACAGGTGTTACGTGTGTTACATAAGACTATAACTATATGATTTTAATCATTTTATATTGCGTTACACAGCTGGAGCTGGTTTGCCGATATGCGTGTTACACGGAAAATAGGTGTTACATCTATGAGTGCTTTGGGAGGAGGTGCTTGTGATGAATACGGTGTGTGTCATCAAACCATGGGCTTTCGCTTAGAGAGCTGCTACCGGCCAGAAGTACACCCGGGACTTACTATCTCAACCTGAGCATTGCCGCTATACCTAAAGTACTCCAGGATTTCTCGGTCGATATTCTATAACGCGCCAGGTTAGGACTGATTTGGGAATACTTTTCCAGCTCCGATACTGAGTTTCATCATGCGTATAGATGCGTATAGATGCGTTTAGATCGGATTCGATCCGCTCCTTGAATCGCTCTCACGTAGCTATCGATGGCTGGACAAATCCCACCGAAACGAAGCAGGCCGAAATTCATTCCGAAGGTTTGGACCGAAAGGCGTTAAAGGTGAGTAACAACGATGAGGTTCACGTACTGAATGCAACCTCTCTACAGAACGACTGCACTCGGCCACTCCGTCGGTGTGCAAGCTTCAACCCTTAGTAATAGGGGGACGAGGCAACCCTTATGACCCTAATGCCCAGAAACTGATCCAACTCAAGTCGGCTTTAGCTGACGCGACCTGAGTCTCCTCCAGTCTCGTAAGCCGAGAGCGGATACGTCAGCGAGTCCGCTCAGACAACCACATACCCTCGTCAAACCACGCAAGAAGGGCGACTGGGGATAATGGCTTGGCGAAGTAATAACCTTGGCCCTGCTGACAGCCCCAACCTCGCAGCAGGTGGTAATGCAGCTCCGTTTCAACCCCTTCCGCCACGACGGTCAGGCGAAGATTCCGCACTAGGCTGATCAGGCCTCGGATGATGTGCCATTCGTTGTTACCCGGCTGAAGATCAGCCAATAGTGAACGATCGAGCTTGACGCTAGTTGCTGGAATCTGGCGCAGGTAGGCCCAGTTGCTGTAGCCACTGCCAAAGTCATCAATCCCAATGGCAACGCCGATATCGCGAAAGCGTTGCAGCTGATCCCGCACTGCCTGGAAATCGGTTACCAGAACGCTTTCGGTAAATTCGAGCTCAATGAATCGTGGTGCTACCTTGAAAACTTGCAGGGCCTCGACCAACTGATTGAACAGTTGCCCGTCAGTCAGATCCAGTGCCGAGACGTTCAAGGAGACAGTTATTTCCAAGCCCTGAGCGCGCCACTCTGATAGCTGCTCACAGACGCGCCGCACTACCCAACTGGTGATGTGGCGAATAGAAGCTGTGCTTTCGGCCAGTGGGATGAATTCAGCGGGACTAATTTCACCTAGCTTGGGATGCGACCACCGCAGCAGTGCCTCAACTGCGACGCACCGGTTGCTGGCAAGATCGACACGAGGTTGGTAGACAAGCCTGAACTGATCAACGGTGGCAAGTGCCGCTTCGATGTCATTGAGCAGTGCGGTGCTGCGACGCAGGCTAGCATCGATCGCGGGATCGTAATTGAGCCAACGCTGCTCGCTTCGGCGCGCCGCATCAGTAATGCTGGACATCAGGCGCAGAATATCCCGTGGCTGATCGGGATCGTGCTTGAGCGACAGTACGCAGATTCCTACATCGGAGAAAACGGGCACATCCACACAGTACAACGGCCTTTCGAAAGCATGCACGATGCTATCGACCAGGCTGGACAGTGATAGCGTCCGGTGGCTGAGCAGGGCGACAAAACCCAGGGTACCGGAGCGGTACAAGCGCGTACCTTCGGGCAGCAACTTCAAGAGCAGCTCTTTGACCGCCAGCATGAAGTTGGTAAAAAACTCGCTGCCAAGCGACTTCGCCAAACTATCCATCCCAGATGCGGAGAGCGGCTCTATAAGGATAGCGATCCGCTCATCCTGATCAGTTGCCTGCAGAATGTCAGCTTCAAAGCGCTGACGGTTGGGTAAGCCAGTCATCGGATCGATGTAATGCGAGCGATGCATGGATTCCAAGCGAGCCACCACGACCTGGGCCGCGTTGCGCAGAAGGGTTCGCCCTTGCTCGTCCATCGGCGCGTGCGCTTTATGGTCAATCACGCAGAGCCTGCCCAGGTTGCGCCCTGATTTGATCGTCAAAGGAGCACCTGCGTAATACCGGATGAACGGAGCGCCTAATACCAACGGGTTGCTCGAGAAGCGTGGGTCAGCGACAGGGTCGCACACTTCCAACACCCCCCCTTCGTCGAGACTGTGGGCGCAGAAGGACGTTTCGCGCAGAGTCCGTTCAGGCTCCATGCCCACACGGGCTTTGAAAACTTGGTAGTCGCGTTCGATGATGCTTACCAGCGAAGTAGGCACTTTAAAATAGCTGGCAACCATCGCCACGATGCTATTGAGCACAGGGTCCGAGCCGCTTTCCAAGTCCGAGGTCAAACGGTCTACGTCGACCAGTCGTGCGCGTTCTTCTTCGGGCGATGAGTTACACGTGGTCATATCGGCTACTATTGAAAGATAAGTCGGCTGGAAACACTAGGATTAGGTTTTAATTCTATGCGTTGAGCTTATCACGGCGCCAAAGTCCCACAATTATGGTTAGCCATTACGCTGTTAGACAGAAACTATAGGCTCTGGTTGTGAACTGCTTAAAGCTGAAGGCATTGTTGCCGATAATTATCTGCGGTGGCGAACCGTCGCCGTATCGACTGCCGACAATTCGCACCTCAGCTCTCCGACCCGGCCCCGACGGAGCAACATTTGATAAGTATTCTCTCTCGCACTCTTGAGGTGGTGCGCCGATTGGTGCGCTATCAGCCAAGCCCTCCGGTTAGCTACGCGGGCACCGTCATGGTGATTGCGCTATGTGCCGCCGTGCGCGCTCAGCTTTCATTCACGGCATTGCCGTACCTATTTTTTATACCGGGCCTGATGTTCATCGGTTTCCTCTTCGGTGTTGCCCCGTCGGTCCTGGGCTGCGTGCTAGCAGTGGTCACCGCACACTATTTCTTCATTGGCGGGATTGGCTTTAATGATGGCTTTGCCGCGTGGGCGAGTAGTGCGAGTTTCGCCCTTGTGACTTTCGGCATGGCGGTTGTTTGCGCTTTGTTCCGAAGAACCTTGAGCGCCCTCTACGCGGTCAATGATCGTCTGGAGTATGAGGTCGAGCGTCGTACACTGGAGCGAGATGGTATCTGGAATGTATCCCCTGACCTAATCTGCACACTGTCCTTGGGCGGGGACGTCGTGGCGATGAACCCGGCCTGGCAAACCGAAACCGGGCTTTCAGATCTAGAACTCAAGGGCGGTGCATTTTTCTGCTTCATCTCCCCCTCACAACTGTCAGATGCCCTACGCACCCTCGGCAGAGGGGATATCGCAGAGCTCGATACCCAAGGCTCTCGCGCCAATGGCAAACCGCTGCACCTGAACTGGCGAATAGCACGTCGAGAGGGGCTGTACTTTGCGGTCGCGCGGGACGTTACTGTATACAAAGAACGTCAAGAAGCGCTCGATCAAGTGAGCTCGCAGTTGCAGCAGAGCCAGAAGATGGAAGCGGTGGGCCAGCTAACAGGTGGATTGGCCCATGACTTCAATAACCTGCTGACCGTGATCACTGGCAGCTTGGACATGCTTGATCGACGTATCGCCCAGGGCAAGCAAGAGGATCTACCACTATATGTAGGGCTCGCACGAAAAGCTTCTGCCCGAGCAGCCTCTCTGACGCATCGGCTGCTGGCCTACGCCCGACGTCAACCTCTGGCGAGCTCAGTGGTCGACCCAGCGTTGCTAGCTCAAGAAATGAGGGAACTCATCAGCAGGACCCTCACGCCGCGGATCGAACTGGAGCTAGTGGTACCAGAAGAAACCTTGCTGTGCTTATGTGACGCCCACCAATTGGAAAACGCGATACTCAACCTGTGCATCAATGCACGCGACGCTATGCCTAATGGAGGTCGGCTACGGATCGAAATCAGCCAGACCCGCGTAGAAACTACGGATGGCGCTACAGCGCTGAACGCAGGGCAATACGCACTTTTCCGGATATCTGACACTGGAGTGGGTATGCCACAAAGCGTGCTTGAGCGCGCTTTCGACCCATTCTTCACCACCAAACCCTTGGGCTCTGGAACCGGCCTGGGCCTCTCGATGGTCTATGGCTTTGCCCAGCAATCATCGGGTGAAGCCCGGATCGAATCAGTTATGGGGAAAGGCACTACGGTGAGCCTTCTCCTGCCATTGCATCACAGCGAGGCGGCAACTGTTGATGTCAGCGTACCCAGCAGTATGGAACACGATTTCCAGGCAGATAACGCCAGGATAATCGTGGTAGACGACGAGGTCGCTATTCGTGACCTTATTGGTGAGGCGCTGGAAGAAGTCGGCTATCAGGTCACCAAAGCTGGAACCGCTGCACAAGCGCTGTGGGAGGTGGAAACGCAAGCAGAGGCAGCGTTATTGATCACGGACATCGGCCTGCCCGGCATTATGAGTGGCGATGAATTGGCGGTGATCGCGCTCGAAAAATGCCCGACACTCAAAGTCCTTTTCATTTCCGGCTTCTTGGAAAACGCTGTCCCGGCGATCGCACAAAAAAGCGGCCAGACCGAACTCCTGCTAAAGCCCTTTGCCCTAAAAGAGCTTAAAGCAATTGTGCAGCGTTTAATCTCTCAACGATGAGCAGACTCGACACCTCAGGCATACGCCACGCAATTCTCAACCTTCGTGCCTTGCCGCCCGCGAAGCCATCGACTGCATCTTCTAAAGCAGGCGAACTACCGCTAGCCAATCACGTTGCTCACATTGCTTTCTGCCGAGCACTATTCCTTGATCGAATAGCCCACAGCAGCATCGAAGCAGGATTAAGTCAAACTTGCAGATACATCCTGTAGGCGCCAGGAAGCGATCAGGATGGGGTGGTGTGTTTTGGGTAACGGAGTAAGCGGAGGGTGGGCTTCTTGCTTGCAGAGTTTGAGCTTCAGGTCGGCAAGCGTCCGCCTTTGGCTGAATACTGAGCATCACTAACGGTAGAAACGTACTACAAGCGACCTTCAATTGAGGGCTGTTGAGGCATATGCTCATTCTGGGGAAATTCATATAAAAAGAACGTGTACAAATTTAAATTTGTGTACAGATTTTTTCGTCCGTGACGATATAGATGGCGAGGTGCCATGGATAGGGCCCGCAACAATTATGAGTCCAATTGCCATGCTTACCCTCTTCGGAATGCGCCGTGATCGTCGCGCGATACAACAATTGGTGACTGCGATTACTCGCGGAGTACCGCCACAAGTAGACGGATGCGCTGAAGCAGCTGCAGTCCATGATGCCTGGAGAGCGTTCGATTCACTCGATCGCGGTTCCAGGTCCCGTATACAGGAGCTTGAGCAGGAATTGGAAGCAGCTCGTGAGCTACTTCGCGACGCAGCATCGTCCGCTTCTGCGCACGAGATCAGGTTTGATCTTGTGAACCGCGCTTCCAGCGAAGGGCTTTGGGATATGGAAGTAGTCGCCGGCGACCCCGTGAATCCTAAAAATCGTTTTTGGTGGTCTCAGCAACTACGCAACCTCTTGGGGTTCAGCGATGAGCGCGACTTCCCAAATGTTCTAGCCAGTTGGGCTGATCGCCTGCATCCACAGGACAAGCAGGCCACTCTTGACGCTTTCACCCGTCATCTGAACGATAAATCCGGGCATACCCCTTATAAGGTGAAAAATCGGCTTGCGATGAAGGACGGCTCATACCGCTGGTTCTACGCACAAGGAGAAACGCTGCGGGATGATCGAGGTATGCCTATACGCGTAGCGGGTTCTCTGCGTGACATCCATGATCAGCTTGAGCGAGATGAAGAGCACGACGTGATCATCACCAGGTTCGAACTGGCCCGGGAAATGCTCTCGGACGGTTTGTGGGATATGGAAGTTATTGCGGGTGACCCGGTAAACCCAAAGAACCCATTCTGGTGGTCTCCTCAATTCAGACGATTGCTTGGATTTGAAACCGTGGAGGAGTTCCCTGATGTCTTGGATAGCTGGGCATCCAGGCTGCACCCGGATGATAAGGAGCAAAGCCTCAATGCCTTTGGAGCTCACCTGAACGACCGGTCTGGGAGAACGCCCTTTGATATCGAGTATCGTCTCAAGATGAAGAGCGGTGAATATCGATGGTTCAGAGCTCGGGGTCAGACTCGGCGCGACGCCTCTGGCTCGCCGCTTCGGGTAGTAGGAGCCCTTGTGGATGTCCATCTGCAGCACGAGCAGGAAGCGTTACGACAGGCAGAGGTCGCGCATCAACTGACGCTTGAAGACAACATCGCTCAATTGTCTCAGATAGTTGGGACTATACAGAGCATTGCGAACCAGACAAATCTCCTGGCACTGAACGCGGCGATCGAGGCCGCGCGCGCTGGCGAAGCGGGTCGTGGCTTCGCAGTCGTTGCCGACGAGGTTCGCAAGCTCGCGACTCGCACTACAGAAGCAACCGAACAAGCTGCCGGGATGATCGCCCGCTAACTACTGCTCTGTTTAAGCCAAGCTAGCGCGACATTCGCCCATCTGCTCGCTGCCTCGGTACGTACAATGAAATTTATAGTAGGCAACCAACGGCAGTGAGCTCGAGCATCCATTACCCATCCAGATATGAAACATCTGTTGGGAATTTATGTAGGGCGCTCTGTATCGTTGCTGATGTTCTGATCGAAAGCGGTCCTAAGCCCTTAGCTGCCAAAGATTAGAAGCCTCAACATCTTGAGGCTTATTTCGTTATAGCAGGATCTAGCGAAGCGGAAGCTGCTTAAGCTTCCGCTTTTTCATCACCCGCTTTTTCTTTTGAGCTTGAGGTCAATAAAATTAAGCTCTGCATTGATTGCATCAATCGTGAGCGTCTCAACCTTGGTGTCTTTGGTTGCTCTTGCGTTGAGTTTTTTCACTCCAGCCATGCCGACAATTATCCCGTTTAAATGAAGCTTTCGGGCCTTCAGGTAATCAGGCATCTGTGAGCTGTTCTGTGGTGGTTTGTTCATGATTGGACCGATGGTAGGCCCGAAGCAGCCGACCCTTGCCGGTTGCTTCGGGGAAGGTTTGAGTTAGGCCGCCAACAGGTCAAGCAGGCTGTGTTGGTGTGAGCGAGCCGCGAGTTCTCGCCAGGTCCAGCTTCCAAAGTGCTCGCCCAGTTCAGGGATATCCAGCTTCATCAGTGCAACCGGGTCACGACTAATCAGGTTGCGTGCGGCCCACAGCTTGCCGCCGGTCTCCAGCAGTGTTTTGGCGGCCTCATTCCACTGTTCTTCCAGCACAGTGTTCGCCAGGTGAGCCGCTTTATTCTCGATCTCGGTGCGTTCCTTTTGTGCCTCTGTGATATGCAGATCAATCGTCACCAGCTCCTGCTCCAGTGCGGTGATGAGCAGTTGTTGGCGGCGGTGATGCTCAGCCACAGCCGTGAGGTTTTTTGCTGCCTTTTGAGCTTCTGCGTTAGCCGCTTTTTCGCCCTCTACATCGCCCCAGGCGACAGCCTGTGCATAAGCGGTGGCCGCGTCTGTTTCAGCTTGTCGAGCTTTTGCCATGTCTTCCTGATCGCTCTGGCGGACCTGCTGCAACCGGGTCTCGATGCTGCTGCGCTTTTCGTTGAGTTCCATCTCGTCGGCTTTCCAGTTCGCCATATCGCTGAGGTATCCCGCAGCCAAGCTCTCACGGTTTGCCAATCTCTCAAGGCGATGAATCTTTTGATTCAGGTTGCTGATCTCCAGATTTCGCGAGTCGATGCGTCTTTTGTGATCGTTGATTTCATCCTGCACGGCTCGTTGACGGCCCTGCTGGATAACCTCCGGGCTTTCCAGCGCCTCTTCGAAGGGAGCCAGGTCACCCTGAATACTCTCCACTTCGAGGGTCAGTTGGTCGCGGCGGTCTTTCAATTCTTGGATAGTGTTCATCTGTATTGTCTCTGGGTACTGCGGTTAATAGGGATGGTTGTCGAATGGCTGGCAAGGCCGGGAATGAGCCGGCGCTACCTCTATCAGCAGGCATGCCGTCAGGCGGCCTTGGCCTCGCCTTCATCCGTTCCTGGAACGGTCTTCACCACGTAGCAGCGTTGAGGTCCTAACCCGGGCAGGCGAATCAAGCTGTACGCCTTTCCGTCGGTTCCCGGCTCGAGCACGCCCCGTTGCAGCAGCTCCTTGTTCACCGCACTGATATTCATGCCCTTGAAGATCTCGGCCCTCCAGGCTTCCGGCAGCACGTAATAGGTATTGGTGGTATGCAGGGCATCGCCCATGCCGTGTTCCATCGTCTTGCGAAAGCCCAGTCGATCAATCGTGCGTGGGCCGTGTTCATCGATCTTGGCGGCGGCAGATTCCCAGCGGGTGAAGCGGCTCTCTCCAAAGCGTTCGATGACCTGGTGCAGTCGAGCCACAATCGCATCCCCCTCGAAGTTACCGGCGCCGCCGCGCTCAGCCAGCCAAGCGTGCAAACACACCCGTGCGGCGGTCGTGGCCGTACCATCGGGCCAACCGGTGACGCCGAAGGCGGTGGCCAGCTCTCCGGCCGCTGCTGCGAGGCCGAAGCGAAGGGCGGCGCGCTGGGCCTGCCCACTGGCCGAGGCGGGCAGGTTTTGGGTGATGAACTGCTCCACCGTGCGACGAATGATCACCGTCCATCTGAGCATTTCGCCAGGCGCGCACAGTGCGTGCAGGAAGGCGGTGAGGGGGGTGCCGTAGTACTTGGCGACACGGGCCTTGAGCGCGTCAGAGAGGGCGGCAGCGTCATCAAAACCGTTCAGTACATCGAACATGCCCAGGCTTTTGCTGGCGTCCGCTGGCACGGCAAGCATCCGCACCTCCATGCCGGCTTTCAGCTCTTTGTTGGCATCTGCCATGTGCTGCGCCAATGTCTTCTCGCCGGTCGAGAGAAACAGCAAGCGCCACTCCTGAACCTGTCGGCCCGCTTGTCCTCGATCATTCGCACGAGCCTTACCGGTGCCATTGCCGAGCATGTACACCGTCTCGCCGATAATGCGCGGATCGCACATGCCGATTTCATCCAGCACCAGTAGGCCGTCCGAATGTGCGGCGGCGATTGACTCCAGGGCGTTATCCGTCGAGCGCCATGAGCGCATCAGACGTGGCCCGCCATAAACCGAGGCCGCGACCTGCAAGTGAGTGGTTTTGCCCCCGGAACTGTCGCCATACAGGTGGAAGCCGCCCGACTCATGACCGAGCATGTTCAACAGAGGCCCTGCAAAGGCCACAGAAACGACAAACGCCAAGCGGTGGTTACCAACGCACAGCGCGCCGATTTGCTGCTGCCATTGCTCCAGAGAACCTGCCTCGCTGATCGGCGGCAACTGCGCACCGGCCTCATAAAAATGCAGGTGTTCGGCGTGCGAGCCGATCTGTTGTTCGGGCAATAGGAACGCATTGTCGTGCCAGCCCAGGCGCGTTACCAAACGTGCTCGCTGGGCGCTATCGAAGCCGCCAAGGTAACTCTGCAGATCATTGCGTGCGTTGCGCCCTGATCGGCTTCCAGCAAGGCGCAGGCCCATGTCTACCAGCGGGCCGAGTACGTCCTTACCGAAGTCGCCGGTCATGGTTCGGGCCGGAATGTTCCAGCGTTTTTTTGCGCCGTCCGGGTCGTCGAACTCGACCAATAACCCCCAGTTATGGCCCTTGTCGTCGCGAGTACGGGCGATGATTTCGAGAGGCGAACACACAGGACGCGCCTCGCCATCATCGCCGGAATAAAACACCCCTTCAGACGTCAGGCGAAAGCCGCCCGGCAATAGGTCATTTTTCGATTTCGCAGGGCGTTTGGCGGGCGCCTTTGCCTTCTGTTCTTGAGGTTCAGTTGGCTCAGCGGCACTGCCGAAAAACTCACCGCTGCGCACCAGCTCGGCGATGTGGGCAGCGGTCCAGCCTTTGGCTAACGCATCCGCTGCATCGTCGCCGTCTGCCCATTTTCCACCCTTGATGAGCGTGGGCTCTCCGCCTTTGCTGCTGGGCTTGAGCTTGAACACGTCGAGCGAAACTCGTTGTACCGAAGCGACGCCCAGCTCAATCAACTTGTGCTCGATGGCGTCCATGCAGGTCTTGCCGCTGGCATCGTTATCCGGCCATAGCACCACCGTGCGCCCTTTGAGTGGCGTCAGGTCGGCCTTGTGCCAAGAGTTGGAGCCGTTTGGCCAGCACGTGGCTACATGGTCGGGCATCAGTTCAGCGGCGGCATCAGCTGCTTTCTCGCCCTCACACAACACCACGGGCGCATCGGTGCGCTGTGCCAGCTCATCCAGGCGTAGCAGAGGCCGGAGCTCCGGCAATCCCTGCCAGCGCCATTGTGTGGTTTGTCCATCCGAACGTTTGCACCAGGTCAACGGCGCAAAGACTTTTCGCGGTTTGCCGTCTTCATCTGGGCTCAAGTCGAATCGATACAGCACCATGACCGGTTGGCCCTGCCCATCGCGATAGATCCACACCTTGGACGGGGCGCCGTGTTGTCGGTGCTTGGTTGGGCACTTGTTCATGGCCTCGGCCGAGATCGGCTGAACCGCGATCCACTCCGGTGTTGCGCTCTTGGTCGGTACGCTTTTGGCGGTCGCAGAACCTGCCGAAACACTGAGCAGATCCGCTAGCTTTTTGCAGGCCTCAACGTCTGTGCCGCCGCCGATGTAGCGCACCAGGTCTATCAGGTCACCGCCCTTATCGCCGGTGGCAAAATCCGCCCAGGTGCCTTTGCTCAAATTGACCTTGAGTGACCCTGCGCGCTTGTCGGTACGCGTGGGATTCGGTGCGGTGTATTCCTTGCCACCGTCGATACGTTTGCCGTCTGGCAGCCAGTGAGCAAGCACACGGTCGATGTTCTTCAGGGCTGCGCTTTTTACGTCGGCAAAGCTGGGGCGTTTTGAAGTGTTGCCGGTGCGCTGAATCATGGCGCTGTCCTCGTTGCATACAGCGCATCGTTGACGTCATCGATCAGCGCTTTTGCCATCTCGCCCAGGTAGAACGCCGGCCAACTAAACCGTTCGCCCTCATTACTCATGGCTGCGTCTAGGGTCAGTTGATTGGCGTAGTACTGAAACAGCGATATGGCCTCAAGTGCGTCCTCGATCGGTACGCCTGCATTGACCTTAAAAAGCTTTTGACTACCGCTGGCAACGCATGAGAATTCTGCACGCCCGAGGGTGTTGGCAGCGTTCACAGAGCACCGCCTTTCTGGCCCATTGGCACAGAGGAGGCATCACCGTACATGGTGAGTGTTTTGATCAAGCCTAAGGTGCCACGCACGTCCCAAATAACGGACGACAGCACGCGGTTGGAGAGCAGGGGTTTATCCCCGTCTAAGTGGTCTTCCAGCAGCATGAGAACGGAGTCGGCACGGTCCAGAGCACAGGTGATGGCGTCAATGGGAATACCGGCTTCAGCATCCTGGCTGACGCAGAGCAGATCCTCGGGTAGTGAAAAGCCTGGGAGCATGCTCATTGGGCACCCCCTGCGGCTTCCAGGGCGCGAGCCTTGGACATATGGGCGTTGTAACGGGAAAGGCGTGTAGCGAGGCTGGAGTTGGCGTGTAAAGCGGCGAGAGCCATTGCTCGATGAGCAGCGGCGCGAATTTTGGACGGATTGAGGGCGTGCATGGGGCGAAACTCCTATTGTTGAGGAGCTGCCACGGTTCGCCGTCAAACGAATTAGGGTGGCAGCTGTGCGCAGGTTGACGGACCGGGACAATAGGAACCCGGCAGACCCGAAGGTCTCCCACGCACAGCCGCCATAAAACGGAGATGCGGGCACAAAAAAAGCGCCTGCAATCGTAATGGGGGCGCCTGTGCGCCTATTGTTGAACGGGCCGTCAAACCCGGTCGCTGAATTTGCAGCGACGACCAGAGAGTAACGTCCGTTTTTTGAAAGTGCAACTGTGCAGATCACTTGCGGATTTTTTCGATGCGGCATAAATTGATCAGGCATGTAGATTTACCTCAACGCCTCCGGTTGCCGCCGGGGGCGTTTTCGTTAGTGCTGGGAAGCGACACGACTCAAGTTCATCCAGAACAGGTGATTGCCATGCCGAGAGTTCGTGAGCATGAGCTCAAGCGCAGTGACGTTGGCCCGGACACTCGGAATGAGCTGCTCGGTATCCTCAGCCGGGATCTCTTCTGGCGGCTCGATTGAAAGCATCACCCAATCGCGAGACGGCCAGATGAGAAGCATTACGTGGGCCCCTTTTGATATGGCGTCATCACGCAATGTGCGAAGGCGGTCTTGGCCTTTGGGAGTAACGTTGGGTAGGAGCCCGATACCGAGTAAATCGCCGGTGTCTAAATTCGTTTGTGGCAGAAAAATAGGAGTCATGCCGCCACCCTGTCGCGAGCAGCGATGCGCGCGTGAGTCCAATCCAAAACTTCAGAAAGGACCCATGCGACGGGGGCCCCACGAGCGGTGCTGTCGGTGAGTTTTACTGCTTGTGGAAAGCCGCTTTCAGGCTGGCTCATGAGCTTGTAAATGGTGGGGCGGGCGAGGCCTACAATGGCCATTACTTCAGTAACTCTTATCAACCTTGTTGCAGGCGCCAGATCTTTGATGTGTACCGTTTTGGAAGGGAGAGAGCTCGTCATAGTCGTGCCTGTAAAGTGAAAGACAGGCACAGACTAAGAGGCAAAAAAAAAGCAAACATGGTTTGCTTTTCTTCCACTGCGTAAAAATTATCTTGGTAGAAAACCGCCTTTCTTTAGGTATTTTCTTACGGTTGGTATAGAGCCCTTGCCCTGTTTAACGAGTATTTTGACAAGGTCGGCCGCTGATATTTTGGGGTCAACAGCGATTTGCTTTATTGCCGATTTGCTTATCTCTTCAAAAAGCTTTTTGGTGTTCTCTTGCTTCGCTGTCCCCGGCTTGCCGTTGGCTTTCCCGGCTGCTTTGCCCCTTTCCGACGCTTTTGCTGCAAATGCCTGATCGAGTGCAGTTCGCAGAAACCGAGATGCGATCAAGTCGTTTCTGAGGTTGTCCATGTGATCAGCTTCTTGGTACAGCGAAGCTAACATCAATGCTTTTGAGGTCTCGCCATACCGAATGGCGAACTCCTCCCGGGCCTCTATTTCAAGTTCGCTGCTACGTTCCCTTTCCCTTTTGAGGAGAGAAGCATACTGGGCGGCGTCAGTTAGCCTGATCTGCTCAACCAGATCATAGTCAAGGTCATAGAGACGCTGCTCTAGATTGAAAAGCCAGTTGCCAAGTGCCGTTACTGCCTCGACTGCCTGAATGAGCGCATAGGTTGCTACAAGCTGGGTGTCGCTGGCTGGGTGATTGATCCCTAGGACGCCTCGAATGACTCTAGGTAGTGAGGTCGCTTCGGAAAAACAAACGTGCTGATCAATCACGCTTCGAAGATGAAACATCTTCGTCGTAGTTGATTCTGCGCAGTCAGCATAGCGGCCGTCCTCTAGCCAGTAGGACATCGCGTTGTCGATGCAGTGAAACGCATCGCTAAAGCGTTCGGAGAATTGGTGATACAACGACAACGTGCGAACAGCGATTTCAACATCGTCGAGATCCCAAAGTAGACAGTCGACATCCACACCGGCGATTTCTAGTTCCACACCTGGCTCAATGTCCATTTAGGTCTCCCCGACGCCCCGAAACCAGTAGGCTGTTACGGCGATTTTCGGATGGAAACTGCGATGCCTTCAGGTTTGCGGGAGTGGCCGTTCTGTAACACGACTCTTCTATGTAACACGTGGTGCTCAGAAGTTTTTCAGTGCGTGTAACGGTGAATATATTTAATAAAAACAATGATTTATAGGTTTTCGTAACGCGCGTAACACCTGTAACACCATTTTTGAAGGGGCTTAGGGTTAACGGCTTCACACGGCCTTCCCAAATTGACCCTGCACCACATTTCCGGCCTCTAGGGAATCAAGATGATCGGCGTACCACTGCATCATCTGCGAGCGTTGCTCAAGGTATTGAGCCTTGTTGTAAATCCCGCGGACACCTTGTGCCTTGTGGCTGAGTTGGGACTCGATATGGTCAGCAGGATATCCGTGCTCGTTGAGGATCGTGCTGGCGATGTGGCGGAAGCCATGACCGGTCTGGCGCCCTTCGTAGCCAAGGCGTCTGAGTGCCATTAGGAACACGGTATCGCTGCGGGGTTTAGTGCGGTCGCTTCTACCTGGAAACAGGAGTTGGTAAGCGCCGGTGAGTTGCCGAAGCTCCAATAGTGCTTCGACTGCTTGAGTGCATAATGGTACCAGGTGCTCACGACCTTTCTTACGGCCCTTGCGCTCGACTGGAACGGTCCACAGCTTCTTGTCGAAATCGAACTCTACCCAATGTGCCTCTCGCAGTTCGCTGGGGCGTACAGCCATCAGGGTCAGTAGTCTTAGGCCGAGCTGAACATCTTTGGCATGTGGGTAGGAGCGTATCGCTCGAAGTAACCCCGGAAGTTCATCGGGGGAGACGTGGGCGTAATTCTCTGCCTTTCCCGAGGACAGAAATTTATGTACGCCTTCCAATGGGTTGTTGACGGCTCGGCCTGTCACGCGAGCCAGGTCATAGATATCTTTGCAATAAGCCCTCACACGGCTCATCTGTTCCAGAATCCCCTGACGTTCAAGCCCTCTCAATAGCTCCATCCACTCAATCGACATGATAGAGGTGTAGGGGCGTTTACCGAGCGAGGGGAATACATGGCGTTCAAGTGCGCCAAGTATTCTTTTGGCCGTACCAGCATCCCACCCGCTTAGGCGAGACGTGTGCCACTCCCTTGCTAGTGCTTCAAAGGTGTCGTTGGCCGCATTGATCTCGGCGGCTTGGCGAGCTTTCTTGGAGGTGATTGGGTTCTTACCTTCCGATGCGTCAGCGCGTAGATCAGATGCTTTCTGCCTAGCGAAAGCGCCGCCCACTTCCGGGTAGCCACCAAGACCAAGCCATGACCATTTGCCGTCTGGCTTCTTGTAGCGTAACTCCCAAGACTTTTGGCCGTTTGGCTTGACCCTGAAATAGAGCCCTGGGCTGTCTAGTTCGCGGTATGCCCCGGCCTCAGGCTCCAGGCTGGAAAGTGTAGTGTCAGCGAGAGGGCGCCGCTTGATATCTGTGCGTTTCATCCTTGTATGCCTTCAGTTCAATTATTTATGAAGCATACACGTGGGCATACACGGTGGGGAAGGATAGGGGGAGATAGAGGTGGACAGCCAGAAACAAGAAAGCCCGCACTAGGCGGGCTTCTTGAGGTGATTCATAGACTCCTGTAGACGTCTATGGATCGGTACTTGGTGGCTACGCAGGGACTTGAACCCCGGACCCCAGCATTATGAATGCTATGCTCTAACCAACTGAGCTACGTAGCCAAGTGGCGCGCATTATTCGCGCAGAACGAGAATGCGTCAAGCACTTTTGTTGAGATTTTTTCTACGCTTTCAATTGTTTAACCGGAGCTGCCGTTGTTGAAGACGGGCGATCGGGGGGGCGCGATGATCAAGCAGGGTGGCTGACGCGCGGTAACCGTCCAGGCGTTACTAGTCAGGCGTCTTCGAAGACGAGGCGAGGGCGGGGAGAATTGGAGGGGCGTTCTGAAAGAAGTCTGTCCTGTGCTCTAAACATTCGGTTGGGCAGATATCCCTGCCGCCCAACGCTTGCTCCCAGGCGCTTACGGTTGAAGCGGGTTATGCGTGACGCGCTTAAGCTGTTCGCGCGCGCGCGACAGGCGTGAACGAACGGTGCCGATAGGGATGTCCAACACGTTGGCAGTGTCCTGATAGCTGCCGTCGGTCTCCAGTGAGGCGTATAACGTCTTGCGCATTTCTGCAGGCAGGTGGTCGATGGCGCTCAGGGTTTTCTCCAGTCTGCGGTTGATCTCGAACTCCCAATCCAGGTTCTTGTTTTCCTCCTGTCCATGCCACAGCGATTCATCGAATTCGCAATGCACCGGTTTGGCATAGAGGCGTCGGAAGTGGTTGCGGACAAGGTTCTGTGCAATCCCGCACATCCAGGTGCTGAGGCTCGCCTGGCCACTGAAGCGTTCCCTGTTGCGCCAGGCCTCAAGATAGGTGAGTTGCAGGATATCGTCGGCATCTTCGGGGTTGAGTACGCGTTTGTGGATAAAACGTCGGAGTTTTTTCTGCTGGTCGTCCGTCAGTTGGAGCATGAATTGAGGCGAGTTGCCAACGAGCTGCGCTAAAGCTTCAATAGGGATATTCACGATTTTTTCCTCAGGGTAGACGCTATCGAAAAAATTTCGACGGAAACCCCTTTAGCACTGGCTGTGCCAAGCGAAAAAAATCCTCAACCTTATGATTTATATAGATAAATATATTGAAATGCGGCGATTTTGCGCAGTAATTTGCAAAACGCGCCGATGGTTTGTGCCGGTATTGTCAAAGGTGTCGATGTACACATTTTGATGGAACCGCATGGGCGAGCGTCGCCACACAGGGGGCACACTCTTCCTGTATTGGCATGCCCATGAAAGTCGAATTTCCCAAAGATGTGTCCTCCGCCCGGCATCTTGATCCATCCGCCACTGCGGCGGTTTCTGCGCCCGCACCGGCCAAGGTCGATGAGCTTGCTCAAATCTTTGACCGGGAAGTGCTCGCTGGCAACGGCGCCATGCGGGCGACGGCGATACGCATTCCTCCCTCCGAACAGCTGACGCAGCTTTACGATCAGTTGGGTTATCCGGCCCAGGAGTCGTTGGCGGCCATTTCGCGGCGGTTCAGGCACCAGTTGCAGCACAACGTCAGTGTCGACAAGTGGGTGGAGCTTGCCGAAGGAGACCCCGCCCGTGCGTTCGTGGTGCTCAAGCACTTGGAAGTCCAGTTGGACAGTGAGGCGCGTCCTTCCGAAGCCGCCAAGGCGCGCGATGCCATTGCGCTGCTGTCGGTCGGTTTCAAAGGGGAAATCCAGGCGGGCCTTGCATTCGCCGGTACGCTGCTGGAGTCAGGGGGTGATCCACAAGAGCGCCAGGCCCTGCGCGCGCTCTACTATGCCAGCATCGCCACACGCCAATCGCTGGCCACGATCATGCAGGCCCTGCTGGGGGCATACGGTGGCGATACGTTTTCCGCCCGGCTCGGCAATATGCGCAAAGCCCTGGCTGACGACATCGCGGCCCTGGTTTCATCAATGACCACACCACGGCTGCGCACCTTGTTGCTGGCCCTGCAAAGTTGTGGGCAGCTGGGCACGGTATTAGCCAGTTGCCATGCGTTGATCGAGCGACTGGGCATCGATCACGACGCCGTAAGCCTTCTGCAGCGTCTGCTGGGATACGCCGGCAGCGGTATCGATGCGGGTGAAATCCTGCGGCTTGGGCATGATCTTGGCCATAACCCGAGCCTGCGGCAGGTGGTGCTTCTCAATGCACTGTATCCGCTGATGCGCGATTTGCCCTTGGCGCTGTGGCCGGACAGTCGAGTGCGGCAGAACGCCCTGGACTGCTTTATCGCAGTGATGGGCGAGCTGGAGCGCAGTGAGCGCAAACCCTCACGTTTTGCCGGTGATTTGGGGGCGCTGGCGTGACGCTACTGTCTACCATCAACCTGGCGCTGCTTAAAGTGGCGCAGCGTGCCGAAGTGCTGGGCGCCGTGGTGGTCCTGGGCATCGTATTCATTTTTATCGTGCCGCTGCCCACCTGGCTGGTAGACATCCTGATTGCAATCAACATCTGCATATCGTGCCTGTTGATCGTGCTGGCGCTGTATTTGCCAGGGCCTTTGGCGTTCTCCTCGTTTCCTTCGATTCTGCTGCTGACCACCATGTTTCGCCTGGCGCTGTCGATCGCCACGACACGTCTGATTTTACTGGAGCAGGACGCCGGCGATATCGTCGAGGCGTTCGGTAACTTCGTGGTCGGGGGGAATCTGGCCGTCGGCATGGTGATCTTTCTGATCCTCACCCTGGTCAACTTTCTGGTGATCACCAAGGGCTCGGAACGGGTTGCCGAGGTCGCCGCGCGGTTCAGCCTGGATGCGATGCCGGGTAAGCAGATGTCCATCGACAGCGACCTGCGTGCCGGACTTATCGACGGCCTGCAGGCGCGGGAAAAACGCGAGCAGTTGTCCCGCGAGAGCCAGTTGTTCGGTGCCATGGACGGAGCCATGAAGTTCGTCAAGGGTGATGCCATCGCCGGTTTGATTATCGTTGTGGTCAACCTGCTGGGCGGCTTCACCACGGGTATGTTTCAACACGGCTTGAGTGCGGCCGAATCGATACAGCTGTATTCGGTACTGACCATCGGCGACGGTCTGATTGCGCAGATTCCAGCCCTGCTGATCTCCCTGACGGCCGGCATGATCATCACCCGTGTGGCGCCGGACGGTCGCAAGGGGGTGAGCAACATGGGCGCCGAAATTGCGCGGCAAATGACCAGTGAACCCAAGAGCTGGATGATTGCATCGGTGGGCATGCTCGCGTTTGCAGTGGTGCCCGGCATGCCTACCCTGGTGTTTATCCTGATCTCGGCGGCAACCGGCTTCCTCGGTTATTACTTGATGCGTCAGCGTCAACGCGAGGAGAAGCCCAAGGAGGAAGCTGCCAATGTGGTGCGCCCTGAAGAGAACGGTAATGAAGACTTGCGTGGGTTCGATCCATCGCGGCCTTATCTGTTGCAGTTTCCTCCTTCCTTACGGGGGACGCCTGAGGTTACGGACCTTATTCACGGTATTCGTCAGGCACGAAATTCGCTGGTCGCCAATATCGGCCTGACATTGCCGCCGTTCGAAGTCGAACTCGACGACGCGCTGGCCGCTGATGAAATGCGCTTCTGTGTGCATGAGGTGCCGATGGTCAAGGCGTCGGTGGTCACGCTTGTCGCTGTTGACCGTAAGGCGCTGGCGGTTGGACCGGAGCATGCAGTGCCGGGACTGGCCGAGCGTGATGAACAGGATTGGCTCTGGCTGCCACCTGATGATCCGCTGCTCGCCGACCCCGCACTTGAGCGCTTTACCGCGACCAGCCTGATCATCGAGCGCATGAGGCAGGCAATGATGCTCAGCGGGCCGCAGTTCCTGGGTATTCAGGAGAGCAAGGCAATCCTCAGCTGGCTCGAGCACAACCAGTCGGAGCTGGTGCAGGAGCTGCAACGCATCATGCCGCTGTCGCGGTTTTCAGCGGTTCTGCAGCGCCTGGCCAGCGAAGGTGTACCGCTGCGTGCGGTGCGGCTGATTGTCGAGTCGCTGATCGAACACGGTCAGCATGAGCGCGAACCCGATGCACTCGCCGACTATGCACGCATTGCCCTCAAGGCGCAGATCTTCCAGCAGTACAGCGAGGACGATGGCCTGCATGCGTGGTTGTTGTCTCCCCATACCGAAAACATCCTGCGCGAGGCGTTGCGCCAGACCCAGACCGGGGTGTTCTTTGCCCTTGATAACGAAAGCAGCGCCGCGTTGGTCAACCTCCTCAACCAGGCATTTACCTTACGCGCCAGGAGCAAGAGCGTGATGTTGGTGGCACAGGACCTGCGCAGCCCCTTACGCGCTTTGTTGCTGGAAGAATTCAACCATGTGCCCGTGCTGTCTTTTGCCGAGTTGGCAAGCACGTCCAAGGTAAAAGTCCTGGGGCGTTTTGATCTGGGGCAAGACGAATTGATGCGCGGTGCGGCGGCATGATTTTTCACCGGGTTCAACGCATGGGAGCGCTCGATGATGTTTGAGCTGCGAGTGCTTAATGGCCAGCGCCAGGGCGCTGCGTTACCGCTATTTGGCGAGCAGTGGAGCATCGGTGCTCACCCTGACGCCGACCTGATGCTTAACGACCCCGGTATTGCCGAGCAGCATGCGCGGCTGCGGTTGGCTGACTCGCAATGGTCGGTGCAGGCTGAAGCCGGGCTGCTGCATGATGATCAGGGACAGGTGCTGGCACAGATTGCGAGCCTGGCGTTGAACATACCGTTTTCGCTAGGGGCCATTCGACTCTATGTGTGCCTGGCCGATCAACCCTGGCCTGAGGTGCCCGGCCCGTCACCTGCTCCCGCGCCCGCGCCGCAAGCGAACGAGCCATCGCCGGGTCTGCAGTTATCGTCCATCTCCAACAAGCAGCAAAAACGCCTCATCAGCGCAGTGTTGTTGGTGGCGGTTATCGCCGTGGTGGTGAGCATGGTGTCCTCGGGAGAACGTGATGCCCAGGCTTCCTTGATGCCTCCCGTGGCGGTTAAACAACAACTGGCCTCGCCGTTTGAAGTCCGTCAGCAACTGTTGAAAATGCTCAGCGAGCGCGAGTTGAGCCAAAGGGTCAGCCTGGAGGTGATCAATGGCCAGATCGCGCTTAATGGCGCCGTGTCCCCGGACGATATGGCGCTGGTAGCGCGCATGCTCAGCCGCTTTGGCGAGCTGTTCGACAGTGCGGTACCGGTGATCAGCCGTGTGCGCGCGCGCGATGGAGCGCTGCCGTTCAAGATCGTGCAGATCGTCGGCGGGCCGAACGGCCACGTCGTGTTGGAAGAAGGCAGCCGGCTGTTCGTGGGTGACGAGGTAGACGGTTTGCGCCTGGTGCTGATCGACAACACCAAGGTGGTTTTCGACGGCACGCAGCGCTATGAGGTGCGCTGGTGAGTACGGACCTGCAGGCGCGCCTGGAGGCCTGGGAGCAGCGCCAGACTCGGTCGCTGGCCAACTTCATGCCGGTGACGATGCGCGGTCGAGTGCAGCGCGTGAATGGCATGCTGTTGCAATGCCGTTTGCCCAACGCGCGTATCGGTGACCTGTGCCAGGTTGAGAAGTCTGTCGACGACCACATGCTGGCTGAGATCATCGGTTTCGATCAGCAGGACGCCGTACTCAGTGCTCTGGGCAATCTCGAAGGGGTACGCGTGGGCGCCAGCGTGCAGCGTCTGGGAGTGTCGCATCGAGTGCTGGTCGGTGATGAGCTTCTGGGTCAGGTGCTGGATGGTTTTGGACGGCCGATCAGCGGCGTTGGCCCCAGTGCGTTTGTCGAGGTCGACAGTCCCGATGCAAGCATGGTGTTGTGCGAGGCGCCGCTGCCTACCGAACGGCCCAGGATCCATCGCGCACTGGCGACTGGGGTGCGCTCGATCGATGGCCTGCTGACGCTTGGCGAGGGGCAGCGTGTGGGGCTGTTTGCCGGTGCCGGCTGTGGCAAGACCACCTTGCTGGCGGAGATTGCCCGTAACGTCGAGTGCGATGTGATTGTGTTTGGCTTGATCGGCGAGCGGGGACGCGAACTGCGCGAGTTTCTCGACCACGAGCTGGATGACCAGTTGCGCGCCAAGGCCGTGCTGGTGTGCGCGACGTCCGATCGTTCAAGCATGGAGCGCGCCCGCGCAGCCTTCACCGCAACCGCGCTGGCTGAGGGCTATCGGCGCAAGGGCAAGCGGGTGCTGCTGCTGATCGACTCCCTGACCCGGTTTGCGCGGGCCCAGCGCGAAATCGGTCTGGCGGCCGGTGAGCCGTTGGGGCGAGGCGGCCTGCCACCCTCGGTTTACAGCTTGCTGCCGCGACTGGTGGAGCGCGCCGGGCTGACTCAGGACGGCGTTATCACGGCGATCTACACCGTGCTTATCGAGCAGGACTCCATGAGCGATCCCGTGGCGGACGAAGTCCGCTCGCTGCTCGATGGCCACATTGTGCTGTCCCGCAAGCTGGCCGAGCGTGGTCACTACCCGGCCGTTGATGTGCTGGCCAGCCTGTCGCGAATTTTGAGCAACGTCGCCACGCCCGAACATATTCAGGCCGGTACGGCACTGCGGCGCTTGTTGTCGGCGTATCAGCAGATCGAGCTGATGCTGAAGTTGGGCGAGTACCAGCCTGGCAGTGACGCCCTGACCGACATGGCGGTGGACACCCGTTCGCGGGTCGATGGTTTTCTGCGTCAGGACTTGCGCGAGCCCGCGCTGATGGACTCGACCCTGGATCAATTGACGGAGCTTACTGCCCATGTCCCTTTCTGAATTGGAAACCTTGCGGCGTCTGCGCAAGCACCGGGCGGACCGGGCCGAGCGTGCGTTGGGCAAGGCCAAAAGGCATCAACGATCCCTGCAACTGCAAGTTGAACAGGCACAGCAAGTCCTTGAGCAAACCCGCCTGCAGGAAGCCCAGGCAGGTGCGCAGCTGCTGAGCCAGCATCAAGGGCAGGTGATCTCGTTGCAGGCGCTCAAGTCGTGGAATAACCAGGAGCGCTCCTTGTCCGCCACGACGCAGCGCGAAGAAGCACAGTTGCGCGGATTGCACGGACAGCAGGAGCAGCAAGTGACCGAGGTCGACATAGCGCAGAGGCAGGTCACCCAGTGTTTGCGTGAGGTTGAAAAGATTCTGGAATTGTCCCGTTTACTGGCGCAGGAAGAAACATGAAAGACATACCTGCAAGCAAGCCCGAGCGACCGCGTGCGCGCGAGTACGGACGAGACGACGAATCGGCTGGCGAAGGGGTGTTGCCTCTGGATTACGCAAGCCTGTTCGCCCGCCTGTTTACCCATGAGCAGGGCGAAGGCGGTTATGTGTCCAGCCTGCCAGGCTCAATCACGGCGACGAATAAATTGATGCTCGAAGCCTTGGCTGGGCAGTTGGCGCCGCGACTACAGGCCTCTGCGCAATGGCCCTTGCTGGCCGTGCTTTACCTTCCGCGGCTAGGGCGGATCAACGCCCGTGTACAGAGGCCGCCGGGTAGCTGGGGCATCGAATTGCACGCCGAAGAGGCACACACGGCGCAGTGGCTCGGCACGGTGCAGAAAAGCCTTCAAAGCCGGCTGGTGGAGTCGCTGGGGCAGCCTGTCGACCTCCAACTCGCGCGCGTGAGCCCGGCATGATCATGTCGGCGTTGACACTGCCAGTGGTCGAGGCGGGAAGGGCGGCCGCGTTGCATCAGTTGGGACGCGGCTTGCGCCTGCCGTTTCAAGTGGGTGATCAGCGTGGTGCTTTTTTGCTTGAGCCCGGCCTCACGCCTGCGGGGATGAACCCTTTGTGTTTCGAGAGCGCCCTGGGGGTGCTGGCGTTTTCTGATCCAGAGGCGATGTTCAGCTTGATGGGCGAATGCCCGGTAACCCTGGCGCAGGTCGGCAACGACCCCAAATCCTGGTTCTGGGAATTGTTCCAGCTTCACCTCGCCCCGCAGTTGTCGTCGTTGTTTGGCTACCTGCGCTTGCTGCCCGCACCCAGGAAGCTGGACTTTGGTTGTCGCTTTACCGTGACGCTGGGGCTCTCCAGGGTTGCAGGTCACCTGTGGCTGGCCCCTGAAAGCTTGCTCGCTGCGTATGCGGCCGGACCCTGGGAGCAGATGGCCGCTGCGCTGCCCGTCTCTTTTCCATTGTCAATCAGCGTGAAGCTGGGCGGCTTGAGCCTGCCTGTCGCGCAAGTGCGCGTTCTGCGTGCAGGTGATGTGTTGATGCTCGAACAGGCCTTTTTCGATGTGCAGGGCCTTGGCCACTTGCCAATTGGAAGTCGTCGGCTGCAAGGGCGTATTGAAGATGAATCCGGGCGCTTATGCCTGAACCTTACTGCGATCGAGGACGCGTGCGTGGACGAAGAGTTTGTCATACAAGAATACCCGGGGCCTGAGTTTGACCACCCGGTGGAGGACGCCTTCGGCCGGGAGCCCTTTGACGAGTTGAGCATGGCGTTGACCGTGCGCTGTGGTGTCCTGACCCTGACCCTGGGCGAGTTGCGCAACCTGGCTCCCGGTACCGTACTGGGCATCACCGGGTACGCACCCGGCGTCGCCGGCCTGTATTACGGCGACCGTCCCATTGGGCAAGGGCAGTTGGTGGAAGTGGAGGGGCGACTCGGTTTGCAACTGACGCGCGTGGTGTTCTCCCGATGATGTTCCAGGGCGTTGATCCGGTTGTACTCGCGCTGTTCTTCGGTGCGATGTCGTTGCTGCCGATGCTGTTGGTCGTCTGTACGGCTTTCCTCAAGATTGTCATTGTGCTGATGATTACGCGTAACGCCATTGGCGTGCAGCAGGTGCCTCCGAGCATGGCGATCAATGGCATTGCGTTGGCCGCCACGCTTTTTGTCATGGCCCCCGTGGGCTATCAGATCGCCGAGAACCTCAAGACTTCGCCTCTGGACATGAGCAATGTACAGACGCTTCAGGCAACGGGTCTTGTGGCCATACAACCGCTGCGTACCTTCATGACGCGTAACACCGACCCGGATGTACTCACCCATCTGCAGGAAAACAGCGCGCGCATGTGGCCGCCGGAAATGGCGCAAAGCACCCAGCGCGAGGACTGGGTCCTGTTGATTCCGGCGTTTGTGGTGTCGCAGTTGCAGGCGGGGTTCGAGATCGGGTTCCTGATCTATATCCCGTTTATCGTCATCGATCTGATCGTGTCCAACCTGCTGCTGGCGCTGGGGATGCAAATGGTCTCGCCCATGACCATTTCCCTGCCACTCAAGCTGCTGCTGTTCGTCATGGTCTCCGGCTGGTCGCGGTTGCTCGACAGCCTTTTCCTTTCTTACCTCTGAGTGTCCTATGGAACCGATTGTGCTGTTCAAGCAGGGCATGCTGCTGGTTGTTGTGCTGACGGCACCGCCGCTGATCGTGGCGGTGGTCGTCGGCGTACTGACATCGCTGGTTCAAGCGCTGATGCAGATTCAGGATCAGACCTTGCCCTTTGGCATCAAGCTGGTCGCGGTGGGTATCACACTGATACTGACCGGGCGCTGGATTGGCGTGGAGTTGATTCAACTGATCAACCTGATGTTCGACATGATCGCTCGCTCGGCATTGAACTGAGGGCAGGTCCGTGCTGCTTTATCTCGATTTATTGACAAGCCTGCTGATTGGCATGGCACGTATCTATCCCTGTGCTCTCCTGGTGCCGGCGTTCTGTTTCCAACACATACGCGGCGTGCCCCGGCACGCCATCGTGGCGGTCATGGCCTTCATTCCGGCGCCGGCTATCCATGCGGTAATTACGGGCCAGGACTACTCCGCACTCATGATCATCGGCCTCATAGGCAAAGAGGCGGCCCTTGGCATCTTGCTGGGTGTGTTGTTGGCGATGCCCTTCTGGATGTTCGAGTCGGTTGGCGCACTGCTGGACAACCAGCGCGGCGCCCTGGCCGGCGGTCAGCTCAACCCTTCGCTGGGGCCGGATGCGACGCCCGTCGGGCATTTGTTCAAGCAGTTGGTGATCTACCTGCTGATCGCTGTGCTGGGGCTGAGTGTCCTCATGCAAGTGATATGGGACAGCTATCGGATCTGGCCGGCCACGGCCTGGATACCGCTGCCGGCAATCAACGGCTTCGGTATTTTCCTGGGGATACTCGGCGATACCTTCACCCACATGATGCTCTACGCCGCGCCCTTCATTGCCGTGCTGTTGTTTATGGAATTCGGCATCGCGCTGCTGGGGGTCTACAGCCAGCAACTGCAAGTGAGCACGTTGGCGCCACCGGTGAAGTGCCTCGCGGGCATTGGTATTTTGTTGCTGTACTTTGCGTTGCTGCAGGACTTGATGGTCGGACGCCTGAACCTGCTGGGCGATCTCAAACACTCACTCGGGCTGATGTTCCAGGGCTCGCCATCATGAGTGACTCAGGTGAAAAGAAACACCCGGCGTCAGCCAAGAAACTGCGTGATCAGCGCAAGAAAGGTCAGGTTTCCCAAAGTCAGGACATTGGTAAGTTACTGGCGCTGACCGCCATCAGCGAGATCGCGTTGTTCACCGCCGAAACCAGTTTGCAACGGTTTCAGCAACTGATGAGGTTGCCCCTGTCGAGCATGGCCCAGCCTTTCACGCGTGCGCTGGAGGAAGTGCTGTTCGAGGGTTTGACGGTGTTTTTCTCGTTCGCCCTGCTAATGGTTGCGACGGCCATTTTCATGAAGCTGATCAGCAGCTGGATGCAGTTCGGATTGTTGTTCGCGCCGGAGACGTTGAAGCTCGACTTCAACCGCCTCAACCCGCTCAAGCAGCTCAAGCAGATGTTCTCCGCTCAATCGGTCATGAATCTGTTGATGAGCATCGCCAAGGCGCTGCTGCTGGGCATGGTTGTGTATCTGGTGATCAGACCTTCATTGGGCACGCTGATCAACCTGGCCAGCAGTGACCTGCAAACCTACATCCTCGCGTTGATCGCGCTGTTCCGCTACTTACTGCACGCCTGCCTGGCCCTGCTGCTGGTGCTGGCGCTCATTGACCTGGTTCTGCAAAAGCACTTTTTCGCCAAACGCATGCGCATGACCCAGGTCGAGGTCGTCAAGGAATACAAGGACATGGAAGGCGACCCGCATGTGAAGGGCAAGCGCCGCGCGTTGGCACAGGAATTGGCCCAGGAGGAACCGAAGGTCAAGCTGCCCAAGCTGGAGGAATCCGACATGCTTGTGGTCAACCCGACGCACTTTGCCGTTGCCCTGTATTACCGACCCGGCAAGACGCCGCTGCCGGTGCTGGTCAACAAGGGAATGGACGACGAGGCTCGCGAGTTGATCCGGCAGGCGAAGGCGGCCGAGGTGCCGGTGATCCAGTGTGTCTGGCTGGCACGCACGCTCTATACGCATAAACTGGGCGCCGGTATCCCCCGCGAAACCTTGCAGGCTGTGGCGTTGATCTACCGCACCTTGCGCGAGCTGGATGATGACGCCAAGCGCGAAACCCTGGAGTTGCCGGCACTGGAGTTGCGCTGATCAGCTCAGGCCACGCCCTTATCCACCAGCAGATCAGACGCCCGGTAACACCGGGCGTTGATCATTGGACTTAGCGCTCCAGCGAAATCGTCTGGTAGTCCGCACGTTCGCCGGAAGGGCCGGGCTCGACGCGCATCTGCGGTGGCCACCAGATCACCAGCTTGTCTTTGGTCGATTGCGGACGCGAGCAGGAGTCGCCTCTACACGTGGGGCTGCAGCCGTTGATGAGCAGGGCTGCGCTGATCAGTGTGACGCACAACAAGCGGTGTTTCATGGCGTGGCCTTTTTAGCTGGAGTGAGCAAGGAGGGGCGCGGCACGCTGAGGTGTTCATCTTTCACCACCGGTCGCATGGCAATGAATACCTCGGCTTCTTCACCCGGCTTGAGCCAGGCCCGTGGCCACACCGTCACGGCCAGGGTTTGCGAGGTGCTGCACTCCTTTTCGTCGATACGCACATTGCGTTTGAGCTGGTTGCGCAGCACGACCACGGCCACATTGAACTGCGGGCCGGCGTACCACTGGCTGCGTTCGGTATTCATTGCCAGTAAATCGCGGGTGCTGCACAAGGTGGCCAGCCCCAGTGGCATGGGGGCCGCCTTGAAGGCCAGCGGCACTCGGCCGGTCACCAGGTTCGCCAGCGTGCCGGTGATGTCACTGCGCTTGATGACGGGCGCGTGTTCGGCATAACGCCTGGCCAGCGGCTTGAGGGCTGCCTGCAGTTCCGCCTGATCGTCCTGCGGCAGGTAACGTGAAGGATCGGCCTGGTCACCGATCACGCGCGGGGTGAGGATGAACAGGCGTTCGCGACGATTGTTCTTGCGCTCGCTGGAGGAGAACAACGCCTTGCCCAGCAGCGGTATATCCCCCAGCAAGGGGATTTTGTTGCGTTTGTCGATGCTTTCGGTGACATGGAAACCGCCGACCACCAGCGAGCGCTTTTCCGCCATCACCGCCTGGGTGCTGACATTGCCCCGGCGTACATCCGGGCCCAGACGATTGGGATCGGATTCGTCGAAGTTGCCGTCCTCGATATCCACCAGCAGGTGCACCTGATGAGTGCCGCGGGTGGTAATCACCCTGGGCACCACTTGCAGGCTGGTGCCCACAGTGATGGGCAGCACCGTTGCGACTTCGGTACCTGCCGTCAGGTATTGGGTGCGATTGAAGTCAATCACCGAAGGCTGGTTTTCCAGGGTGAGAACCGACGGGTTGGAGACCATGGTCGCCAGGCCGCGTTGCTCCAGGGCACGTATCTTGGCAAAGAAACGGTCACGGTTTTCGATCGACAGCTGCGATGAGCTTCCCGGTGCCAGCCGCATGTCGCTGCTGAAACGACTGTTGCCCCAGTTGACCCCGAATTCGCGCAATTGACTGCGCTCTATATCAAGGATGATGGCGTCGATTTCCACCATTTTTCGCGCGACGTCGAGCTGGGTAATCAGCTCGCGGTACATCGCTTGCCGCTCCGGCAGGTCATAGATCAGCACAGCGTTGTTACGCACATCGGCTTCCACGCGGATTCTGCCGGCCGACACGGGGGCTCGCGGGGTAAGCGTTGCGCCGGTTTCCAATTGTCCAGCGTTTGCTGTCTGGCCGAGCATCTGCCCCAGTATCGGGTTGTTCAGTCTTGGATAATTCGGCGTGATGGGCGAAGGCTGGGATGCAGAGGGACGTGGACTCATCGTTGACAGTGTGGAAGGCGACCGAGGCTCCAACAACCCGCGCAACATGCTGGCGACGCCTGGGATGGCTATTTTCTCGCCGCGATAATCGATCTGGCGATCTCCTGCGTTGGCGAATTTCAGCGGGTAGCTGAGCACGCTCTGTTTTTCGTCGGCTGATTTGCGCTGGCTGCTGAATTGCTTGATCTGGTCGATGTAACGCTTGGGACCCGAGACCAGTACCACACCATCATCGGGTAGTTCGCCCCAGCCGAAACGGCTGTCGAGCAGGCCGATATCGGTCAGGGCTCGCTTGAGGTCTGCGACGGTTTCGGCGGAGACTTCCAGGCGTGCGGACTCTTGCAGGTCCAGGGTGCTGATATAAAGCGTGTTGTTGTACAGGTACCACTGGAAGCGGTGTTCCACCCCCAGTCTGTCGAGTAATGACTGCGGCGTATTGGCGCGTATCTTGCCATTTACGACGCCGTCCAGGAGGCCATCGATCTGCAACTGTGTGCCAAATGTCTGAGCGAAATCTTCCAGCACATCCCGCAGAGGCTTATGCTCGGCCTCGTACGCGTAGGCTGTGTTTTTCCAGTCGGAGGGAATGGCGGCGACGACGCTGTGAAGCGGTGCCAACAAAAAGGGCAGGGCGAGCAGGAGGCGCCACTGAGGGCGTTTTGCTTGAAGTGCGGGCGAGTTCAAACGCAAGCGGGTGTGCTTGTGGGTCTTGCTATGCATGACAGGATCTCTGTTTCAGTGCGCAAGGGCACTTGATGAAGTAGGCGTTAATCCGCCCCGGCCTTTGTCAGGCGCGCTGTTGCCCTGCGCCTGATCTCGCGTTGGTTGAGTCGCGATTAAAGGGGGGCAACCGCTGTAGCTGACTGCAACCACGTAGCGGATGACTGCAGCAACCAGAGGTGACCGGCGTCTGCGAAAAAACCGGCGCGCCGTGCAGGTGTGCCAGGCTGGATTGCCCCGCAGGCTTGCGGGACGTTGCTGCCACTCACTAAGCGACATTGATGGCGTTTTTCAGGGTTTCGTGTTTGTAATTGACATAGACCGAGGTCACGGCATAGCTGTTGGCAATGACGATTTTCTCCTGCATAAGCTGGTCGAAGACTCTTGAGAGTTCTTCGTCGTCACCTCCAGCGGAAATATCCTCATCGATTTGTCCAAGCGCCTTATCGGAACGGCTTCGCTGCCGGTAGAGGCTGTCGAGTATGCGGGCGTCGTTAGTCATTGCTTTAACTCCGGTGGGGGGCTACTCCTGTGTGGCCACTGATGGGCGGCCAGTTCCTTCGGCTGATCCATTTGTTAACAAAAGAGTGGTCATCTGATTTGGCCTTGAGGCGGGATCGGTACCAGGCCGTCCACGGCATCCGTCCAGTTGATATGAAAGCCGCCGTCGTCTGTTTCAACAATCAGCGACTGGGCGGCGAGCCCGGCCTCAACCCGGAGCGTCCAAGGCACATCACAGTGCTGGATGAGCCACTGTTCGACAGATTCGCGATCCTGCGGATTGCACAGCAGGTTGGCCTCGACCGGAGGCAATCCGGCTGCCAATAACTTATCGAGCAGGGCACTGAGGCGTTGGGCAGGTGGGGCCTCGTTGAGAAAACTTCTAATCGCGGTGTTGATGACTGAGGTGGCAACACGCTCAAGATTCTCGGCCATCGCCAGGCGTTCTGACTCCCAACGATGAAGTTGGGCATTGGCGCGCTGCCAGAACTCATTGCTGGCGTCGTCCAGCAGCTGTTTGCAATGGGCTTCGGCTTGATTTATGAGCGCCTGTGCCTGAGTTTCGGCGTGCTCAAGCAGCTGACGGGCCTGGGTATGTTCGACGAGCATTTCCCTGGAGATCAGCGCTGTCGGCAGGTCGTCAGGGCGGGTGTGCAGCTCAATCTTGTGGGCGCAAAACATGCTGGGCGTTCTCCGGGGGCGCGTGTAGCGCGTCATCGGTGGGGGTCGAGGTCGCACGCCAAATGGCGGCTTGCCATAAAATACCCAGCCGGCCTTGAGTGTCCTCAAGCCTTGGGTGCTGCTCCAGTTCAAGTACCCTCTGGCAGGCAAAGCTCAAGCGCAGCCGCTGCCATATCGGCGGTGAGACCCACGCTCGCAGGTAGTGCAACGGGTCGTCGATGCTTGCCGGTGTTGGGTCAGGTGGCAGTGCCTTGGCCAGGCGCTGGCACCAAAGGAGCTGTTCTTGATTGAGCCGGCGGTGGTGAGGCGCGTTGTAAACCTCATTGACGAGTAGGAGTATGAGGTCTCGTGGTTGCGCGTCGATTTGCACCAGTTGCAGCAGGGCCGGACTCATGGGCGGGGGAAGCTCGGGTTGAATGTCGAACATCCTGCTCACCCGACCATGGTGGCTGCGTGAAAGCGCTGCCGTGTCGACAAAGCCGGTCTGGGTGAGCCAGTCGATGTGGGCGTGCTTCCAGGGGAAGGCCCACCACCTGACCCAATTGAGATCATCACTCATAGGCGTCTTTTATCGCAGGAGCGAGCCTTTTTCTTCGCCATAGCAGCCAACCAATACCTCCTGTAAAGAGCAACACCAGCGGCATGAGCAGGCTGAGGCGCCAGAATCCGAGGTCTTGCTCGGGTATCAGGAAAGGGCCGAGGTAGGTGAGTTGTTGTTTCTCCTGATAGGGCGTGGCCGGTACGAAAACGACGGTCAGCTTTACCGTGTTGTCGATCGCCGAGGCCATGCCGGGGAGGCTGCTGGCGACCATCCTGCGCACCCGCGCATTGATGTTGTCAGGGTCCAGCCGCGGGTCGTGCTTGATGAATACGGAGGCGGATGCAGGTTGTACGGGCTCACCTGGGGCTATGCGTTCCGGCAACACCACATGCACCCGTGCGACGACCACACCGTCTATGTTGGACAAGGTCGCCTCCAGCTCCTGGGACAACGCATATATATAGCGTGCGCGCTCTTCCAGAGGGGTAGAGATGACCCCCTCCTTGCGAAAGATCTCTCCCAGGGTAGAGCGCGTCACCTTGGGAAGTCCCACAGCGTCCAGTGTCCGAACGGCGCGATTGATGTCACTGGCTTTGACGCGAACGGCGACGCCGTCTTTTCCCTGAATCTTTTGAGCACGGATTTGTTTATCCGCCAGTTCCGCAATGATTTCATTGGCCTCCTGTTCGGAGATATTGCGATGCAGTTCGACACTTTCACCGCAGCCCGACAGCGTCAGTGCCAATAAAATCAATAATAGGGTGCTTAGACGGCGATACATGCCTCTACCCCATGCTTGAGATTTTGTCGCAGGCTTTCGCGATGGCGCCAACGACCTTGATCTGGGACATCACGTTTACGTGCGACTCGGCAAGCAGTTGGGGAAACTTGCTCGCCTCTGTTGTCTGCCTGTTCTGGCTTGCATCACGAAACCCTTTGGACAGTTGTCGCGCTATCGTCGTCGACTCGGTTGCGGGCCAGGTCGATTCGGAAGAAGCGACGGCGCGCAGGGTTCCGTTATCTGGTGTGGCGGTCTGGTGTATTTCGGAGAGAAAAAAATTAACGTCAGACGCCCGATCGTTCAGAGCAGGTATGTCCGAGCGAGTGGTGATTTTTCCGTTTGTTGCGAACTCTGAGGGGGGGATGATCATTCGTTTCTCTCTTCTGGGCATCGAGTGCGGTTAGCAAAATTTGAAGGGAAGTCCTCTCAACGCTTGCGCTGAGAGGACAGCACCGCTTAAAAACGAATGGATTTGATATTGGCTATCGCGGCAGAGAATTTTTCATTCTCTGCGCCTTCTTTCGCTTTCTTTACCGCTTCCCACTTCTTTTGTTCATTGATGGCGTTTGCTGCGATATCTTGCGGGGCTGTACCCAGGCCACCTACTGACATAGTTCACCTCTTGAGCAGTAATTAAATTGGATAGTGTTCATTCACTATCAGTAGTTTTTCGAGCGATTTTGAAGTGCTCATTTCCTTCGTGGTGGGGGAAAAGTGAAGCGTTCCAATGGGGCGTGCTGATGATGTGTCTAAAATTATTTCGGCGTAATGGATGACGAGTGGAAAACCAAAAGTACCGTCATAAGGGAAATTACTTACGCTGCTTTAGATGGCAAGCTGCTTCATTCGGTGGTAGAGCGTGCGCTTGGCAATGCCCATCTCAATAGCCACGCGATCCACGCAGCGGTCGTTGCGCTGCATTGATTCTTCGATCAGTGCTTTTTCGATTTCCTGCAGACGCGCTTTCAGGCTCATTTCATTGCCTTGCGGCTTGCTCAGTGGCGGGGAAAGCGGTGGCAGGCCCAGTACGAATCGCTTGGCCGTCGAGCGTAGTTCCCGGATATTGCCCAACCAGGATTGGCACAACAGTTGTTGCAACAGCTCGGCGGTGGGCGTCGGCGCAGGGCATTCGAAAAGCTCGGCTTCTTGCTGGACCATCTGCAAGAACAGTGGAACGATCCTTTCTCGCTGGTCCCGCAGGGCCGGAAGCTGGATAGTCACGACATTCAAGCGAAAGAACAGATCGCGCCTGAAAGTGCCCTGTTCGACCATCGCATGCAGCGAATGCTGGGCGGACGCGATGACCCGCATGTCCACAGGAATGAAGCGCGTCGAGCCCAGGCGTTCCACGCCGCGCGACTCCAGCACACGCAGCAGTTTGGCCTGCAGGCTCAAAGGCATACTGTCGATCTCATCGAGGTAAAGAGTGCCCAGATGGGCCGCCTCAACAAAGCCGGCTCGCGACTGCATCGCCCCGGTGAACGCGCCGCTGTTGACTCCGAACAGTTGGCTTTCTGCGAGACTTTCGGGAATGGCCGCACAGTTCACGGCAACGAAGTTACCTCGTCGTCCCGACAAGTAATGTACGCGTTGGGCCAGCGTATCCTTGCCTGTGCCGGTTTCCCCGAGTAACAGGATATCTATATTGAGTGGCGCAGTACGATGAAGCGTGCTTTCAATGTCTGAGCCTTCCAGGAATGAGAAATCTTTTTCAATTTCTCCAGGAAAGGAGTCCGGCATCAAAAGGGTACTCCACTATTAATAGGCTATTGAGAAAGCAGTCATCAACTGCATGTCTGTGGCGTGCAAATTATAGTTTCCGCGCGCGGGTCTTGAAGTAGGAACTCGCGCGAATGATGTAGGAGAAACTAGATAGGGATATGTTTTATTCTTACCGCAGGCTCACGCGTTAAATTTTTTACCTGAACAGCCGCGCACAAAAAAGCCGATGCAGTGCATCGGCTTTTTTAGTTGCGGTCAGCACCGCAGGTAATGTTTACACGTTGAAACGGAAGTGCATTACGTCGCCATCCTTGACGATGTATTCCTTGCCTTCCAGGCGCCATTTACCGGCTTCCTTGGTGCCCGCTTCTCCCTTGTACTGGATGAAGTCGTTGTAGGCGATCACTTCGGCGCGGATAAAGCCTTTTTCGAAGTCGGTGTGGATCACGCCAGCAGCCTGTGGCGCGGTGGCGCCAACCTTGACGGTCCACGCGCGCACTTCTTCAACGCCAGCGGTGAAGTAGGTCTGCAGGTTGAGCATTTCGTAGCCGGCACGGATCACACGGTTAAGGCCAGGCTCTTCCAGGCCCAGGGCCTCGAGGAACATGTCTTTTTCTTCGCCGTCATCGAGCTCGGCGATTTCCGCCTCGATCTTGTTGCACACTGGAACGACAATGGCGCCTTCTTCGTCGGCGATAGCCTTGACCACGTCGAGCAGCGGGTTGTTCTCAAAGCCGTCTTCGGCAACGTTGGCAATGTACATCACCGGCTTGGTGGTCAACAGGTGGAAGCCTTTGATCACCGCTTTCTCGTCGACGCCCATGTTTTTCATCAGGCTGCGTGCCGGCTTGCCTTCGGTGAAGTGTGCGATCAACTGCTCCAGCAGGCCTTTCTGCACCACTGCGTCCTTGTCACCACCTTTGGCATTGCGCGCGACTTTCTGCAGTTGCTTCTCGCAGCTGTCGAGGTCGGCAAAGATCAGTTCCAGGTCGATGATCTCGATGTCGCGCTTCGGGTCCACGCTGTTGGAGACGTGAATCACGTTCTCGTCTTCAAAGCAGCGGACCACGTGGGCAATGGCATCGGTTTCACGGATGTTGGCCAGAAACTTGTTGCCCAGGCCTTCACCTTTCGACGCGCCGGCCACCAGGCCTGCGATGTCGACGAATTCCATGGTGGTCGGCAAGACGCGCTTGGGGTTGACGATCGCCGCCAGGACGTCCAGGCGCGGGTCCGGCATCGGCACGATACCGCTATTGGGTTCGATGGTGCAGAAGGGGAAGTTCTCCGCCGCAATACCGGACTTGGTCAAAGCGTTGAACAAGGTGGATTTGCCGACGTTGGGCAGGCCGACGATGCCGCAATTGAATCCCATGGTGTTTCCCCTCGGTAAGAGTCAGGCCTTCTGGCTGTGCAGGTTTTTCATCGCGCGGTTCCATTCACCGGCGAAGATATCCGGCAGCACGCCGAGGGCAAAGTCGATGCTGGCATCGAGTTTTTCCTGTTCGGCGCGTGGCGCACGACCCAGGACGAAATTTGAAACCATACTGGCAACGCCCGGGTGGCCAATGCCGAGCCGCAGGCGGTAGAAATTATTCTGATTCCCCAGCTGCGCAATGATGTCGCGCAGACCATTGTGCCCGCCATGCCCGCCGCCCAGCTTGAGCTTGGCGACGCCGGGTGGCAGGTCCAGTTCGTCATGGGCCACCAGGATCTCTTCGGGTTTGATCCGAAAGAACCCCGCAAGCGCCGCCACGGCCTGGCCGCTGCGGTTCATGTAGGTGGTGGGAATCAGCAGACGAACATCCTGACCCTGGTGCGAAAAGCGACCGGTCAGGCCAAAATATTTGCGATCAGCCGCAAGGTTGACACCTTGGGCGTGGGCAATACGCTCAACAAAAAGGGCCCCCGCGTTATGCCGGGTCTGTTCGTATTCGGCGCCTGGATTTCCCAGGCCAACGATCAGTTTGATGGCAGTCACGACAGGGGCCCTTCCTTTGGAGTTGTGGATAACATCGCCGCGCCAGGTGTGCGGCGAAAGAGGACGACAGGAGCTCACTTATCCAGAGATAAACTTCGCGTTATCGCCCGCTTTCTCGCTACGTTCCGGTCCGCGATGTTTCCTCAAGCTCCGACGTTGCAGAGTGCATCACTCTGCAGCGGTTTCGCCTTCAGCAGCATCATCTTCTTCTACAACACGTGGCGCGTGGACGTTGGCAACAGCCTTGTCGTCGTTGTGAGCCAGTGCAACGAACTCAACGCCTTTAGGGGCCTTGAGGTCGGACAAGTGAATGATGGTGCCGATTTCAGCAGCCGACAGGTCGACTTCGATGAACTCAGGCAGGTCTTTCGGCAGGCAGGTCACTTCCAGTTCGGTAGTGGTGTGCGATACAACGCCGCCTTTCTTGACCGGAGCTTCTTCACCGATGAAGTGTACAGGCACGATAGCGGTCAGTTTCTGGCCGGCTACAACGCGGATGAAGTCAGCGTGCAGGACGTGACCCTTGGACGGGTGGCGCTGCAGAGCCTTGATGATAACGTTCTGCTTCTTGCCGCCAACGTTCAGTTCGATAACGTGGCTGTAGGCAGCATCGTTTTCGAGCAGTTTGGCAACTTCTTTGGCCAGCATGCTGATGGACTCAGGGGCTTTGTCGCCACCGTAGACTACAGCTGGAACCAGGCTTGCGAGACGACGCAGGCGGCGGCTCGCACCTTTCCCCAGGTCGGAACGCAGTTCAGCATTCAAAGTAAAATCGTTCATGTTGTATCTCCAAATTAACCACATTCGCCCCAGCGTTTGCGACCAGCGCTAAAGGCGATATGGGCAAAAAAGCCCCGCCCCAACAGAGTGCTGGGGCGGGGCGCTTTTCGTCAGGTTGATGTCGCCAAGGCCGGAGCCTTAACGGAACATCGCGCTGATCGATTCTTCATTGCTGATACGGCGAACCGCCTCGGCAACGACCGGTGCGATATCCAATTGACGGATACGCGCACAGGCTTGAGCGGCGGCGGACAGCGGGATGGTGTTGGTCACCACCAGCTCATCCAGCACGGAATTTTCGATGTTCTCGATCGCCCGGCCCGACAGCACAGGGTGCGTGCAGTAGGCGAAGACTTTGGCCGCACCGTGCTCTTTCAAGGCTTTTGCCGCATGGCACAGGGTGCCGGCGGTGTCGACCATGTCATCAACCAGAATACAGGTACGCCCTTCGACATCACCGATGATATGCATCACTTCAGAGTGATTGGCTTTCTCGCGGCGTTTGTCGATGATCCCGAGATCAACGCCCAGGGATTTGGCAACAGCCCGTGCACGCACGACGCCGCCAATGTCCGGGGACACGATCATCAGGTTTTCAAAGCGCTGGTCTTCGATGTCATCCACCAGAACGGGGGAGCCGTAGATGTTATCTACCGGAATATCGAAGAATCCCTGAATCTGGTCGGCGTGCAGGTCAACCGTGAGTACACGGTCGATGCCTACCACGGTCAGCATGTCAGCAACGACTTTCGCGCTGATGGCCACACGTGCGGAACGCGGACGGCGATCCTGACGGGCATAACCAAAATAAGGGATTACAGCTGTGATTCGAGTCGCTGAGGAGCGGCGGAAGGCATCAGCCATCACGACGAGTTCCATCAGGTTATCGTTGGTCGGCGCGCAGGTCGGCTGAATAATGAAGACGTCTTTACCGCGAACGTTTTCATTGATCTCGGCTGTAATTTCGCCGTCGGAGAATTTACCGACAGAGATGTCACCGAGAGGGATATGCAGCTGACGTACGACACGTCGAGCCAGATCGGGGTTGGCGTTCCCCGTAAAGACCATCATCTTGGACACGCGCAGTACCTAGAGGCTGAGGGTAACCTGGATGAGTATAGGAAAATGGCAGGGGCGGCTGGATTCGAACCAACGCATGGCAGGATCAAAACCTGCTGCCTTACCGCTTGGCGACGCCCCTGTATCTGTTGCAACGAGTACCCAGTACTCGGTTCCTTTTAGAGCAGACTTTGCAGCTTGCGATGCAACATCGAAACGTTGCTTCCCTTTGCTACAAACCCTGTAAGGGTCTCTGTAAGAAGGGTCGAGACTTTATCAGCTTCAGCTTTGCTTGGGAAGCCCCCAAACACACAACTTCCAGTGCCAGTTAATTTTGCTTCGGTAAATTTACCTAACAAATTCAAAGCGTTACGTACTTCTGGATAACGCCTTGCTACAACCGGCAAGCAGTCATTTCGACTGTTTCCCTTGGGAACGGGGCGCACTTTAATGGGAGGAGAGTTACGTGTCAACAGCGGATCTGAAAAAATTTCTGCTGTACTTACAGATACTTGCGGAACAAGCACGACATACCACGGCTCGTCGGGGTATTCGGGGCTGAGTTTCTCGCCCACACCCTCGGCAAAAGCCGCGTGCCCACGCACGAAAACCGGCACATCGGCGCCCAGCGTCAGGCCCAGCGCGGCCAGGCGATCCTGATCCCAGTCCAGTTGCCACAGGTGGTTGAGCCCCAGCAGGGTGGTCGCCGCATTCGAACTGCCGCCACCGATACCGCCGCCCATGGGCAGGATCTTGTCAATCCAGATGTCGATGCCCAGCGCGCAACCGGATTGTTCCTGAAGTGTGCGGGCTGCCTTCACGATCAGATTGCTGTCGTGAGGCACGCCTTCAAATTCCGTGTGCAGCCGGATCACGCCGTCGCCGCGCACGGCAAAGGTGAGTTCGTCGCCATAGTCGAGAAATTGAAACAGCGTCTGCAGCTCGTGGTAGCCGTCTTCACGGCGACCCAGAATGTGCAACATCAGGTTGAGCTTGGCCGGGGAGGGCAGGGTCAGGCGTTCGCTCACGTCACTGCCCCAGCTTGCGCGGTTGCCAGTCCTTGATCACCAGCGTGACGTCAAGGTCGGTGCCATGCAGCTTGATGCGTTCGGGCAGCCAGTAGCCGCCTTGCTCAACGTAACTCAAGTACTCGACCTTCCAGCCATCCTGCTCCAGCGTGGCCAGTCGGCTGTCACCGTTGAGGCTCAGGCGACTCTTGCTGTCGGGCGCCGGCAACCCACGCACCCACCAGACCAAATGCGACACGGGCAACTTCCAGCCGATCTGCTGTTCCAGCAATTCTTCCGGAGAGGTCGCCTCGTAGCGGCCCTGATTGGCGACCTCAAGGCTCACCTGCCCAGGGCGGCCGGTCAGGCGTGCCGCGCCACGGCCCAGTGGGCCGGACAGACGGATGTCGTAGTAATCCTGACGTTGCAGCCAGAACAGGGTGCCGCTGCCGGAGTCTTTCGGCGCGCGAACGCCGACTTTGCCCTCGATCTGCCAACCGTCGATGCTGGCGAGCTTATCCTTGTGCTGTCGCCATTGCGCCGGGTCGCCCTGGCCCTCAACGGATTCGCGGCTGCCTGTACCCGCGCAACCGGCGAGCAGGGCAATAAGACTGAATACAACAATGTGGCGCAAGAACATAAGCTTAAAGGGTCTCGGATCCGGTCAGGCGCTTGATGGTGCCGCGCAAAATAGGGCTTTCGGGTTGTTCCTTGAGGAATTTTTCCCAGACTTGCCGGGCTTCGCGCTGCTTGCCACTGGCCCACAGCACTTCACCCAAGTGGGCAGCGACTTCCTGATCGGGAAAACGCTCCAGCGCCTGGCGCAGCAAGCGTTCGGCCTCGTCCAGGTTGCCCAGGCGATAATTCACCCAGCCCAGGCTGTCGAGCACGGCCGGGTCTTCCGGGTTGAGCTTGTGGGCCTGCTCGATCAGGGTCTTGGCCTCGGCATAGCGCGTGGTGCGGTCGGACAGGGTGTAGCCCAGGGCATTGAGGGCCATGGCGTTGTCCGGGTCGCGCTTGATGATCAGGCGCAGGTCTTTTTCCATCTGCGGCAGGTCATTGCGCTTTTCCGCTTGCATGGCGCGGGTGTATAGCAAGTTGAGGTCGTCGGGGTATTGCAGCAACGCTTGCTGCAGCAATTTCCAGGCGCGTTCGCCCTGCTTGTTGGCCGACAGCGTTTCGGCCTGGATCAGGTACAGCTGAATGGCGTAGTCCGGCTCGGCATCGCGCGCCGCCGCCAAGCGTTTTTCCGCTTCGTCGGTACGACCGTTGCTCATCAGGATGTCGGCCTGGCGCAACTGGGCCGGCAGGTAATCGTTGCCTGGGCCGACCTGGGCATATTCGAGCAGGGCGGCCTGCGGATCGTTGCGCTCTTCAGCGATGCGACCCAGGTTCAGGTGCGCCGAATCCACATGACTCTCACGTTGGATCAGCTCTTCCAGATAGCCCTTGGCTTCATCCCAGGCCTTGGCTTCCAGGCACACCAGTGCCAAGGAATAACGCAATTCGTCATCGTCCGGGTACTGCTGGACCAGATTGGCGAACTGCACTTTGGCGTCCGCCATACGATCCTGTTCCACCAGCATGCGCGCGTAAGTCAGGCGCAGGCGCTTGTCTTCCGGGTAGCGCTTGATGCTTTTTTCCAGCAGTGGAATCGCTTCCTTGCCGCGATTGAGGTTCTGCAGCAAGCGCGCACGCAGCAGGATCGGCGCGATTTCACCGTCTTCCGGCGGGTTCTGTTCCAGCAGCTTCAGGGCGGCTTCGGCTTCATCATCCTGTTGCAGCAGCAAGGCCTTGCCGAAAATCAGCTGGCTGTTCTTCGGATGCTTTTGCAGCAGGCGGTCGAAACTTTTCATCAGACCATTGCGCGTGTCCTGATCGGTGTCGGCGGCCGACAGTGCGAGGAAGTCGAAGTGCGTGTCGCCCTGGCCCTGGAGGACTTTTTCCATATAGACCATGGAGTCGTCGTAGCGCCCGGCGCGCGCCAACTGGACAGCAGCGGCTCGTTGCGCTTCGAGGTCATCCGGCGCGTTTTTCGCCCAGATCAGCGAAGTGTCCAGCGCCGCCTGGTCGGCCCCGAGGTACTCGGCGATGCGAAACGCCCGTTCGGAAATCCCCGGGTCCTGGGTGTTGATGGCCTGGGTCACGTAGTTATCCAGCGCAATATCGAAGCGATTGCGCTGCCCGGCCAGTTCAGCGCTGAGCAGGCTGAACACCGTTTCTTCACTGAACGAGGAGTAGACCTTGGGCTTTTCGGGGGCGGGGGCGGTGTCTTCAGCCGGTGGCGTATCGCCCGGCGACACGGGTGCCATGGCCTGGCAGCCGCTGAGGAAGACAAAAGCTAGGAGCAACGCGGAGGATCTATTCATATAGGAAGAGGACGACTAACCTGCGGTCGGATCATCATGACACAAGCCTTCGGCCAAACATAACCGAGTCTCAGTGGGCGCCTTTATAGGCACAAGCTACTAGGACAATAGACGACGGTGGTTGTTCTGGATCTTTCGAAGTAGGACAATTGCCGGCTTCCCGACCTCATCAGCGATATTGAATGGCCTTCCTCGCACTCGGTATTAACCACAAGACTGCCTCTGTAGACGTGCGCGAGCGCGTGGCGTTTACGCCGGAGCAGTTGGTTGAGGCCTTGCAGCAGCTCTGCCGGCTCACCGACAGCCGCGAAGCTGCAATCCTTTCGACCTGCAATCGCAGCGAGCTTTACATAGAGCAGGAGCATCTGTCGGCGGATGGGGTGCTGCGCTGGCTTGCCGATTATCACCATTTAAGCCTCGACGACCTGCGCGCCAGCGCATACGTGCATGAAGAGGATGCGGCTGTTCGTCACATGATGCGCGTCGCCTCCGGGCTCGATTCGCTGGTGCTGGGCGAACCGCAGATTCTCGGCCAGATGAAGTCCGCCTATGCCGTCGCGCGCGAGGCCGGCACGGTCGGCCCACTGCTGGGGCGTCTGTTCCAGGCCACGTTCAATTCCGCCAAGCAGGTACGCACCGATACGGCCATCGGCGAAAACCCGGTGTCCGTCGCCTTTGCGGCCGTCAGCCTGGCCAAACAGATTTTCAGCGACTTGCAGCGCAGCCAGGCCCTGCTGATCGGCGCCGGCGAGACCATCACGCTGGTCGCCCGCCATCTGCACGAACTCGGTGTGCAGCGCATCGTTGTCGCCAACCGTACCCTTGAGCGCGCCAGCAGCCTGGCCGAGCAGTTCGGCGCCCACGCCGTGTTGCTGTCCGAGATTCCAGCCGAACTGGTGCGCAGTGATATCGTGATCAGCTCCACCGCCAGCCAATTGCCGATCCTGGGCAAGGGCGCGGTGGAAAGTGCGCTGAAGCTGCGCAAGCACAAGCCGATCTTTATGGTGGATATTGCCGTTCCCCGGGATATCGAACCCGAAGTCGGCGAGTTGGACGACGTTTACCTCTATAGCGTCGACGATCTGCACGAAGTGGTCGCCGAAAACCTCAAGAGTCGTCAGGGCGCTGCCCAGGCCGCCGAGGAGATGGTCAGCGTCGGCGCCGAAGATTTCATGGTGCGCCTGCGTGAACTGGCGGCAGTGGATGTGCTCAAGGCCTATCGTCAACAGGGCGAACGCCTGCGCGATGAGGAATTGATCAAGGCCCAGCGTCTGCTCGCCAACGGCAGCAGCGCCGACGAAGTGCTGATGCAATTGGCCCGTGGCCTGACCAACAAGCTGCTCCATGCGCCCAGCGTACAGCTTAAAAAATTGACTGCCGAAGGCCGCCTCGATGCGTTGGCCATGGCTCAGGAACTCTTTGCCCTCGGTGAGGGCGCGTCAGACAGCTCTTCGGATAAAAAACCGCAATGAAAGCCTCACTGCTCAATAAACTGGACGTGCTCCAGGACCGTTTCGAAGAACTGACCGCCTTGCTTGGCGATGGCGAAGTCATTTCCGATCAGACCAAATTCCGCGCCTATTCCAAGGAATACGCCGAAGTTGAGCCTGTGGTCGCCACTTACAAAAATTTGCTGAAAGTGCAGGCCGACCTCGAAGGCGCCCAGGCGCTGCTCAAGGACAACGACCCGGACATGCGCGAAATGGCCGTGGAAGAAGTCCGCGAGGCCAAGGAAAAGCTGGCTGAGCTGGAAGGCGACCTGCAACGCATGCTGCTGCCCAGGGACCCCAACGACGGGCGCAACGTATTTCTCGAAATCCGTGCCGGCACCGGTGGCGACGAAGCGGCCATTTTCTCCGGCGACCTGTTCCGCATGTACTCGCGCTACGCCGAGCGGCGCGGCTGGCGTGTCGAGATCCTGTCGGAAAACGAAGGCGAGCACGGGGGCTATAAAGAAGTCATCGCGCGGGTCGAGGGCGACAACGTCTACGGCAAGCTCAAGTTCGAGTCCGGCGCGCACCGCGTACAGCGAGTGCCGGCGACCGAGTCCCAAGGCCGTATCCACACCTCGGCCTGCACCGTGGCGGTGTTGCCCGAGCCGGACGAGCAGGAAACCATCGAGATCAACCCGGCGGATCTGCGCGTCGACACCTACCGCTCCTCGGGCGCCGGTGGTCAGCACGTGAACAAGACCGACTCGGCGATTCGCATCACCCACTTGCCGTCCGGCATCGTGGTGGAATGCCAGGAAGAACGTTCCCAGCACAAGAACCGTGCGCGGGCCATGTCCTGGCTGTCAGCCAAGCTCAACGATCAGCAGACCAGCGCCGCCGCCAACGCCATTGCCAGCGAGCGCAAGCTGCTGGTGGGGTCGGGCGACCGCTCCGAGCGTATCCGCACCTACAACTTTGCCCAAGGCCGTGTCACCGATCATCGGGTCAACCTGACCCTTTATTCCCTCGACGAGATTCTCGCTGGCGGTGTGGATGCGGTGATCGAGCCGTTGCTGGCCGAATACCAGGCCGATCAACTCGCCGCCATTGGTGAATAAATGACCATCATCGCCAGCCTGCTGCGCGCCGCCGACCTGCCGGACTCGCCCACTGCACGTCTGGATGTGGAGCTGCTGCTGGCGGCTGCGCTGGGCAAGTCGCGCAGCTACCTGCACACCTGGCCGGAAAAAATCGTCAGCAGCGAAGCGGCGCTCACGTTTGGCGGTTACCTGCAACGGCGCCGAGCCGGTGAACCGGTGGCCTATATCCTCGGCCAGCAGGGGTTCTGGAAACTGGACCTGGAAGTGGCGCCGCACACGCTGATTCCGCGCCCGGACACCGAACTGCTGGTGGAGGCCGCGCTGGAATTGCTGCCGGCCACGCCCGCCACGGTGCTCGATCTGGGCACCGGCAGCGGTGCCATCGCCCTGGCCCTGGCCAGCGAGCGTCCGGCCTGGCAGGTGACCGCCGTTGATCGCGTGCTGGAGGCCGTGGCCCTGGCCGAGCGCAATCGCCAGCGCCTGCACCTCGGCAATGCCACGGTGCTGAGCAGCCATTGGTTCAGCGCCCTGGACGGTCATACATTTGATCTGATCATCAGCAACCCGCCCTACATTGCCGACAACGACCCGCACCTGGTGGCGGGCGATGTGCGTTTCGAGCCGGCCAGCGCGCTGGTGGCGGGCCGCGATGGCCTGGACGATCTGCGCCTGATCACTCAGCAGGCCGGGGCTTACCTGAATGCCGGTGGCTGGCTCTTGCTCGAACACGGTTACGACCAGGCGCAGGCCGTGCGCGATCTGCTGCTGAGCCAGGGGTTCGAAGGCGTGCACAGCCGCATCGACCTGGGTGGTCACGAGCGCATCAGCCTGGGACAACGGCCGTGCTGACCGATCAGGAGCTGTTGCGCTACAGCCGGCAGATTCTGTTGCAGTATGTCGACATCGAAGGCCAGTTGCGCCTGAAAAACGCGCGCGCATTGATCGTCGGCCTGGGGGGGTTGGGCGCACCCGTTGCGCTTTATCTCGCCGCAGCCGGTGTGGGCGAACTGCACCTGGCCGACTTCGATACGGTCGACCTGACCAACCTGCAACGCCAGATCATTCACGACACCGACAGCGTCGGGCAGACCAAGGTCGACTCGGCCGTGCGTCGTCTGACCGCCATCAACCCTGACGTCAGGCTGGTCACCCACCGCAGCGCGCTGGATGCCGACTCCCTGGCCGCTGCCGTGGCGGCGGTGGACGTGGTGCTCGATTGCAGCGACAACTTTGCCACCCGCGAAGCGGTCAATGCGGCCTGCGTGGCCGCCGCCAGGCCACTGGTGAGCGGCGCAGCGATTCGTCTGGAAGGGCAATTGTCGGTATTCGACCCGCGCCGCGCCGACAGCCCCTGTTATCACTGTTTATACGGGCATGGCAGCGATACCGAACTCACCTGCAGCGAAGCCGGGGTGATCGGCCCGCTGGTGGGGCTGGTCGGCAGCCTGCAAGCTCTGGAGGCGCTGAAACTGCTGGCCGGATTTGGTGAGCCGCTGGTGGGCCGTTTGCTGCTGATCGATGCCTTGACCACGCGTTTTCGCGAGTTGCGCGTCAAGCGCGACCCTGGTTGCGGCGTGTGCGGGGCGCCGCATGCTTAAGGACGCGCCGATCGGCGTGTTCGATTCCGGCGTCGGCGGTCTGTCGGTGCTGGACGAAATTCAACAGTTGCTGCCCCACGAGTCGCTGCTGTACGTGGCCGACTGTGGGCATATTCCTTACGGCGAGAAAACCCCCGCGTTCATTCTCGAACGCTCGCGGCGGGTGGCTGAGTTTTTCCGCAGTCAAGGTGCCAAGGCGTTCGTGATTGCCTGCAACACCGCGACGGTGGCCGCGGTGGCCGACCTGCGTCAGGACTTCCCGGATTGGCCGCTGGTGGGCATGGAGCCCGCCGTCAAGCCCGCCGCCGCCGCCACCCGCAGTGGCGTAGTCGGGGTGCTCGCCACCACCGGCACCCTGCAAAGCGCCAAATTCGCCGCTTTGCTCGACCGTTTCGCCACCGACGTGCGAGTGGTCACCCAGCCGTGCCCGGGCCTGGTGGAGCTGATTGAAACCGGCGACCTGGCGAGCCCGGCGCTGCGCCAGCTGTTGCAGGGTTACGTCGAGCCGCTGCTCAGTGCCGGCTGCGACACCATTATCCTCGGCTGCACGCATTATCCCTTCCTCAAGCCGCTGCTGGCGCAGATGTTGCCGCCCAGCATCATCCTCATCGATACCGGTGCCGCCGTGGCCCGCCAGCTCAAGCGGTTACTGGGCGAACGTGACCTTTTGGCCACCGGTAATCCGCGTCCAGCCCAGTTCTGGACCAGTGGCGATCTGTGTCACCTGAGAAATATCCTACCGACACTATGGAAATATCCGAGCGTTGTGCGAATATTTGGCGCGTGAAAAATTCGTGAAATAGGTCGTTATCAGCTGGAACTTCCGTCTATGTGCCAGCTTCTATAGCGAGATAGCCTGTACAACACTTTATAACTTCGTTTGGAAAGGATGTTTCTTATGAAGCGCTTGTTCTGTTTGGCCGCGATTGTGGCCGCTGTGGTAGGACACTCTGTTTCGGCCAATGCTGCTGGCCTGGAGTTCGGGGTGGGGGGGACGAGCGATTCAACCATGACCTATCGGCTTGGCTTGACCTCCGATTGGGACAAGAGCTGGTGGCAGAGCGACGTGGGCCGCCTGACCGGCTACTGGAGCGGCGCCTACACCTACTGGGACGGCGACAAGACTGCCGGCGCCAGCAGCCTGTCGTTCTCGCCGGTGTTTGTGTATGAGTTTGCCGGGCAGACGGTCAAGCCTTACATCGAAGCGGGCATCGGCCTGGCGGTGTTCTCGCGCACCCAGCTGGAAGACAACAACATTGGTCAGGCCTTCCAGTTCGAAGACCGCATCGGCTTTGGTCTGCGCTTTGCCGGCGGGCATGAAGTGGGCATTCGTGCCACGCACTATTCCAATGCCGGCATGAGCAGCAACAACGATGGGGTGGAAAGCTACGCGGTGCACTACACCTTGCCGCTGTAATCACCACCTCTTGCAGGAGCGAGCAAGCTCGCTCCTGCAAAGCAGGTCAGCAGGCTCAGCGATACGCCGTCGCAATTCCCTGGCGCTCTTCAAGGCACTCCGGTGCACCCATCTCGAATTCCCGGCAAATCAGCGGGCGTCGCTCGTAGATCGTGCACATCATCGTGTCCCGGTCCAGCGCCGCACACCAGCCGTCATCCAGACGCAGCATCACTTCGCCGCCCCAGTCATCGGTATCGATATAGCGCTCCGGCACGCCGGTGTCGGTGATCAGCAGCACTTCCAGCTGGCAGCAGCAGGCCGCGCACGTCGAGCAGGTGACGGCGGGTTCGTTGAGCTGAATGTGGGGGATGGTGGTCATGGGGCGCAGCTTCCAGCTTTAAGCGACGAGCTGCAAGTAGAAGCCGACCGGCTTCATCTTTTACTTGCCGCTTGAAACTTGTCGCTGGTGGCTGCTGCGGTCAGCAGCGTGAACACAAACGCCCACAGCACCGCCAATCCGGCCATCGTCGGGCCCGTGGCGTAACCGAACTGCACGCCGGCCAACTGACTTCCGGCGTAGTAAGATGCTGGCCCGCCCACCGCGCCCAGCAAGGCCGCGCGCCACCAGGGCCGTGCGCTCCAGGCCAGGCAATGGTGCAAGGTGGTCGCCAGCAGAGCCCACAGCAACATCAACCAGAATGGGATCAGCGGGCCTGGCTCGTTGAAATGGAAGACCCCAAGGGCGCGCAAAGAGGTGTCCAGCAGCGTGCCCACCAGCGTGACGCTGATGATCAGCACGCCATCCTCGGCCGACGAACTGATCCACAGCAGGTGGATGGCCAGCACCGCCAGCCCCACCAGCAACCACAGGCTGTCGCCGCCCAGCACGCAGGCGAACCAGCCGCACTGGAACAGCGCCGCGTTGGCCAGCGATTTAAGCATCGAAGCGCCCGAGCAAGGGCGGATTGATCGCCGCCGGCTTGGCCAGCAACAGCTGGGCGGTGCCAATGGTGCGCTCCATGAAGCCACCTTCGCAGTAGCATAGATAAAACTCCCACTGACGCAGGAAGTATTCGTCGTAGCCCAATTCTGCAAGACGGCCATGGGCGCGGCGAAAGTTCTCGTGCCACAGGCGCAGGGTTCGCGCGTAGTGCAGGCCGAAATCCTCCATGTGCAGCAGGTTCATGTCGGTGTCGCGGCTGACGATGTGCAACATGTTCTGCACGCTGGGCAGCGCACCACCGGGGAAGATATAGCGCTGGATGAAATCGACGCTGTTCCTGGCCTGCTCGAAGCGTTGCTCGCGAATGGTAATGGCCTGCAGCAGCATCAGCCCGTCGGGCTTGAGCAGGTGCGCGCATTGCTTGAAGTAGGTCGGCAGGAAGCGGTGGCCCACCGCCTCGATCATCTCGATGGACACCAGCTTGTCGTACTGGCCGGTCAGGTCGCGGTAGTCGCTCAGCAGCAGGGTCACCTGCTCCTGCAAGCCCAGGGCGGCGATGCGCCGTTCGGTGTAGGCGAACTGCTCTTTGGACAGGGTGGTGGTGGTGACCTTGCAGCCGTAATGCTGCGCCGCATACAGCGCCATGCTGCCCCAGCCGGTGCCGATTTCCAGCAGGTGGTCGCCGGGCTTGAGCGACAGTTTCTGGCAGATACGCTCCAGCTTGTTCAGTTGCGCCTGTTCCAGGGTGTCGTCGGCCTTAAGAAATTGCGCCGCCGAGTACATCATGGTCGGGTCGAGAAATTCTTCGAACAGGTCGTTGCCGAGGTCGTAATGGGCTGCGATGTTTTTCTGTGACCCCTTGCGCGTGTTGCGATTGAGCCAGTGCAGGCCCTGGGTGAACGGCCGTGCCATGCGCGCCAGGCCGCCTTCCATCGCGTCGAGCACGTCCAGGTTGCTGACCATCACACGCACGACAGCGGTAAGGTCCGGGCTGGTCCAGTAACCGTGGATAAACGCCTCGCCCGCACCGATCGAACCGTTGGCCGCCACCAGCCCCCATACGGCCGCGTCGAGGATGTGGATCTCCCCTAACAGGTGCGCTTCCCGTGCGCCGAACACGTGCCGTTCGCCGTCCTCGATCAGCACCAACTGGCCGTGGCGCAATTGGCTGAGCTGACGCAGCACACCCTTGCGCAGCAGCGCACTGGTCATGCCGTTGACGTTCAGGCGGTTGGCCTTGACCGATACATTAGGGGATTTCATGGCGGCGATCCTTGGTATACCCAACTGCAGTGCGAGAGGCGCCATCGGCGGCTCGGTGGGGGAAAATCGGTGTGCGTTTGAGCAACAGGCGCACGGCCTGCCAGTAAATGGCCAGGCAGGTCTTGGCGGTCATCCAGGGGAAGCGCCGCAGGTAACGGTGCAGGCTGGCGCGGGTGAGCGGCTCTTTTTGCAGGCTCAGCGTGGCGTCGAAGACTTTGAGTTCGCCTTGCCAGTCGGCCATGTGCACGCCCAACCGGTCGGCGGGCGGGCTGAAGCTCATGCGGTATTCCAGGTCAGGCGGCAAAAACGGCGACACATGGAACGCCTTGGCCACGGCGAAGTGCTGATGTTCGCCTGCGCCGAGGGCCATTGCCGGCAGCACATAGTGATATCGCTCGCGCCAGGGTGTGTTGGTGACTTCACACAAAATCGCGGCCAACTCGCCGCCGGCCTCATAGCAGTAAAAGAAACTTACCGGGTTGAAGGCCAGACCCCAGCTGCGGGCCTGGGTCAGCAGGCAGATGGCGCCCTCGGGCGTGCGCCCCAGGGCCTTGCTGACCTCAAGGCGCACGGCATCGGTGAGGCTCATGCCGTGGCGGGTCAAGGTGCGCAGGTAGTCCTGCTGGCGAAAGCCGAACGGCGCCAGGCGCTGGGTGCCCGCCAGGGGAGAGAGCGCGAGCACCTGCTCCTGTTCGCTTAAATCCAGGTACAGCAGACCGATGCGGTAGCGAAAGGCGTGGGCCCTGGGCGCAAACCGGCGATGGGCGATCCAGCCGCTGTACAGGGCGCTGTTCACAGGGTTTCCCCGAAAGCCTGGGCCACGCGTAGCGCGCTGACTACGCCGTCTTCATGAAACCCGTTAGCCCAGTAGGCGCCGCAGTAAAAGGTGTCGCGCGCGCCGTTCAACTCTTCCCAGCGTGCCTGGGCGGCCACCGCCGCCAGGCTGTATTGCGGATGGGCATAGGTGAAGCGCGCCAGAATTTTGAGCGGATCGATCATTGGCGTCTGGTTGAGACTGACGCAAAACGTGGTGGCGCTGTCGATGCCTTGCAGGATGTTCATGTCGTAGGTGACGGCGGCCTGGGTGTCGAGGCTGTCAGTGAGGCGGTAATTCCAGCTGGCCCAGGCCAGTTTGCGCGCCGGCAGCAGGCGGGTGTCGGTGTGCAGCACCACGTCATTGTCGGCGTAGGGCAGGGCACCGAGGATGGCTTGCTCGGCCTCGCTCGGGTCAGCCAGCAGCGCCAGGGCCTGGTCGCTGTGGCAGGCGAACACCACGCGGTCGAACGTCTCGCTGCCGGCGGCGCTGTGGATCACCACGCCGTCAGTGCTGCGCTCAACCTTGTGCACAGGGCAATCAAGACGGATTTTTTCGCGGAAACTGCGGGTCAGCGGTTCGATATACGCGCTGGAGCCCCCTTCGATCACGCACCATTGCGGGCGATTGTTCACCGACAGCAGGCCGTGGTTCTTGAAGAAGCGCACAAAGAACTGCAGGGGGAAACCGAGCATGTCCGCCAGAGACATCGACCAGATCGCCGCGCCCATCGGCACGATGTAATGGCGGATGAATCGCGGGCCGTAGCCACCGGCTGCCAGGTAGTCGCCCAGCGTCATGTCTGCACGGATGCGTTGCTGTTCAAGGTCCAGCGGCGCCTGGCGGTTGAAACGCAGAATATCGCGCAACATGCCCCAGAACCCCGGCGAGAGAATATTGCGGCGCTGGGCGAACAGGCTGTTGAGGTTATTGCCGTTGTATTCAAAGCCACTGCGCTGGTCGCTTACCGAGAAGCTCATCTCGGTGGGTTTGAACGTCACGCCGATCTGTCCCAGCAGGCGGATGAAATTGGGGTAGGTCCAGTCGTTGAACACGATAAAACCGGTATCCACCGCATAAGGCTTGCCGTCGACCGTCACGTTGGCCGTATGGGTATGCCCGCCGATGCAGGTATTGGCTTCAAACACGCTGATATCGTGGCGACGGCTGAGCAGATAGGCACTGGTCAGGCCGGCAATGCCGCTGCCGATGATGGCGATCTTCACAGGTCGTCCTTTTGCGGCGGCGGGCTGCGCAGCATGCGCTTGCCGATGATCAGTTGCGCCCGGCTCGGCAGTTTCGACAGCGGCCACAGGGTGGCGATGAACATCGCCGGGAACGCGATCTCCAGCGGGCGTTTGTCCAGCTTGGCAAAGATGTGCCGCGCCGCTTTGTCAGCCGGCCAGCTCAAAGGCATCGGGAAATCGTTGCGCTCGGTCAGCGGTGTATCGACGAATCCGGGGCTGATCACGGTGACGTCGATATTCTCCGGCGACAGGCTGATGCGCAGGGATTCGAACAGGTAACGCAAACCCGCCTTCGACGCGCCATAGGCTTCGGCCCGTGGCATCGGCAGGTAGGTCACGGCGCTGGCCACGCCCACAAGGTGTGGCGCGCGGCCGGCGCGCAACAGCGGCAGAGCGGCTTCGATGCAGTAGCTGCTGGCCAACAGATTGGTGCGCACCACGTGTTCGACGATGGACGAGTCAAACTGGCGCGCATCCACGTATTCGCAGGTACCCGCGTTGAGGATCACGGTGTCCAGCGCGCCCCAGGCTTCACCGATCCGTTCGCCTATCTCGCGCACGGTCTGGCTGTTGGTCAGGTCGCCGGCCACCACCAGCACCTGGCCGGGATAGCGTTGGGCAAGTGCATCCAGCGGGCCTTGTGAGCGCGAGCTGAGGGCCACGTGGGCACCGCTGTCGAGCAGCTCCAGGGCCAGGGCGGCACCAATCCCACTGCTGGCGCCAGTCAACCAGTAACGGCGGGGCGAGTTCAGGCTCATGCGATTCTCCTTTTCAGCCAGCTTATGACTCGGCCGAATACCGGCAGGTGTTCATAGAGCATGGCGCCGGCATCGAAATAATCGCGATGGCGGTACACCTTGTTATCGCGCCACATCAGGTGCGAGCAGCCTTCCACTCGGACCACCTTGCCGCCGTTGAGGCGCGGGTGGCAAAAACTCATTTTCCAGCGCAGGTAGCCTTCGCCTTCGGCCACCTCGTCGAAGCCCTGATAGTCGAAGCGTAATTGGCTGATATGGCTGTACAGCTCGCTGAAGTAGCGGCGCAGTTCAGGCAGGCCATGGACCTGATGCAGCGGGTCGGCGAAGGCGATGTCCTGGCTGTAGAGGCTGTCGAGCAGGTGCAGGTTGTGCTTGTCGAGCGTGGCGAAAGCCTGGGCGAAGCGGCGCAGAAAGTCACTCATGCTCGGCCACCGCTTGACGGGACGGCAGGCTGCGGAAGGCGGCGAGGGCGCGCTCACGGGATTTTTTCAGGTCGACGATCGAGCGCGGGTAATCCGCCACGCCGAACAGTCCGCCTGCGGCCTCGGGGTTGTGCACTTCCTTTTTATTCAGCGCCGCCAGTTGCGGCAGCCAGTGCTTGATGAACACACCCTCGCCGTCGAATTTTTCCGACTGGCTCAATGGGCTGAAAATGCGGAAATACGGCGCCGAATCAGTACCGGTGGAGGAGCTCCACTGCCAGCCGCCGTTGTTGGCGGCGAGGTCGCCGTCGATCAGGTGGCGCATGAAAAAACGCTCGCCCTCGCGCCAGTCGATCAGCAGGTTCTTGGTCAGGAACATCGCCACCACCATGCGCAGGCGGTTGTGCATCCAGCCGGTCTCCAGCAACTGGCGCATCGCCGCGTCGATGATCGGCAGGCCGGTGCGCGCTTCCTGCCAGGCCGCCAGGTCCTTGGGGGCGTGGCGCCAGGCGACGGCTTCGGTCTCGGGCCGGAACGCGCGGTGGCGCGATACCCGTGGATAGCCGACCAGGATGTGCTTGTAGAACTCGCGCCACAGCAATTCGTTGATCCAGGTGACGGCGCCAACGTTGCCCGTCTCGAACTCGCCACTGTTGCTCTGCAACGCCGCGTGCAGGCACTGGCGCGGCGAAACCACGCCGGCGGCAAGGTAGGCGGAGAGCTGACTGGTGCCCGGTTTGGCCGGGTAGTCGCGCTCGTCCTTGTAATAGCCGATCTGTTGGTCGGCGAAGGTGTCGAGGCGGCATCGGGCTTCGTCTTCGCCGGCCGGCCAAAGGGCGCGCAGGCTGTCGCTGGGCGCTTCGAAACCGGGCACGCTGGACGGAATCGGGTCGCTGTCGAGCGACAGCTTTTGCTGGGCTTTTGGCGTTGCCACCAGGCGCGGCAGGGCGCTGTGCAGGCGGCTGTAGCACACCTTGCGAAACTGGCTGAAGACCTGGAAGTAGGTACCGGTCTTGGTCAGCACGCTGCCGGGTTGGAAAAACAGTTGGTCGAGGTAGCTGTGGAACGTCACACCGCAGGCTTCCAGCGCCTGGGCCACGGCCTGGTCGCGGCGGCTCTCGTGAATGCCGTATTCCTCGTTGACGTGCACCGAGGCCACCGACAATTCCTGGCACAGCTTACTCAGCACGGCGGGAGCCTGGTCCCAGGTCGGCGCCGTGCGGATCAGCAAAGGAATATTGAGTGTGCCCAGCGCCTGGCGCAGGTGCTGCAGGTTGCGCAGCCAAAAGTCGACCTTGCACGCGGCATCGTCGTGGGCGAGCCATTGCTCGGGCGTGATCAAGTACACGGCGGCCATCGGGCCGCGCTGGCTCGCGGCGGCCAGGGCGGTGTTGTCGTGCAGGCGCAGGTCGGTGCGCAGCCAGATCAAATGCATTTAGACAATTCCACGCTCAATCAGTATCTGATGGGCCGCCAGCGGGTCTTCGGCGACGAACAGGTCAGGGATGTCCTGGGTTAGTACGGCCAATTCGGCGTGGTGGATGCACACCGTTGGTCCGGCGATCACAATCGGGCAACTGACGCCGCCCAACAGTTTGGCCAATGCCGGCACGTTCAGGGCCTTGCTCGAATACAGCAGCACGGCGCGCGGTTGCAGGTGTTCCACCGCCAGGGCCAGTTCGCCGGCGGGCAGCGGCCAGTCGAAGACTTCCACTGGGCAGTCGGCGCTGCTGGCCAGCCACGCGCTGAGCCACAGGTGCGGCTCCAGGGGCAGGTCCGAGTGGTTGACCAGCAGCAGCGGCGGACCCTGCAGTTGGCGGTTGGTGTGGTAAATACGCGCGCCGAACTTGCTGCGCAGCCAGGACAGAAAAAATACCCGCTCCATTTGCGCGCCGAACTGGCCCTGCCAGCGTTGCTCCAGCGCCTGCAGCAGCGGCAACAGTAATTGCGCACAGAGCGTGCGCGGCGGGTACAGCGCCATGGCCTGGTTGAAGGCGTCGTCGACCCGGCGCTCGGCCAGCTCGCTGATGGCCGTCAGCAGGTTCTGGTGCAGCGCGTGCCATTCGTTTTCCACGGCGTCCGGCCCGGCCTGCGCCGAGTCGATCAGGTTTTTCACCTGGCTGACCGGAACGCCTCGGTTGAGCCACGTAAGGATGGCGTGGATGCGTTGTACGTGAATATCGCTGAACAGCCGGTGCCCCTTGGGCGTGCGTTGCGGCACGATCAAGCCGTAGCGGCGCTCCCAGGCCCGCAGGGTGACCGCGTTGACGCCGGTCTGGCGCGCCACTTCGCGAATCGGCAGCCAGCCGTCTTCAAGGGCTTGAGCGATGTCATCGGATTCGTCTAGCAGGGCAGCTTTCATGGGTTAGATCGCATTTCGCAGGCTGAGGTTTTCCGGGTGCGGCTGCAGGTATGCCTGCTGAGCGATGTAGCGATCCGGGTGTTGGCGGAAATGGTGCTTGAGTAGGGTCAGCGGCACCACCAACGGCACGATGCCGTGGCGGTATTGATCGATGACGGTCTGCATTTCCTGCTTGTCGTCGCTGCTGATGGCCTGCTTGAGGTAGCCACTGATGTGCTGCAGCACATTGGTGTGGGTGCCACGGGTAGCGCACTTTTTCAGGCCGGTCATCAGGTCGCTGAAATAACAGTCGGCCAACGCCGGGAGGTCATCGCCCTTGCTCATGCTGCCCAGCAGGTTGCCCAGGCTTTTGTAGTGCACCGGGCTGTGGGCCATCAGTAAATATTTGTAGCGCGCATGGAAGGACAGCAGACGGTGACGGGTCAGGCCTTCGGCCAGCAGTTGTTGCCAGCTGGCGTAGACGAACACGCGGGTGAGGAAATTTTCCCGCAGCACCGGGTCGTTCAGCCGGCCGTCTTCTTCCACCGGCAGGTTGGGGTGGCGCGCGCAGAATGCCTGGGCGTAGATGCCGCGCCCGCCGCCGTCGACCGGGGCGCCGTTGTCGCGATAGACCTTGACCCGTTCCAGGCCACAGGACGGCGATTTCTGCATGAAAATGTAGCCGCACAGGTCTGTGTGTTCACGGGCCATCTGTTGGCCGTATTCATCGAGTGGCTGGGTGACGTTCAGCTCGCGGTGCACGGTGCCCACCGCCTGCGGATTGGCGGCATCGCCCACCAGGCGGATGGTTTCACGCGGGATACCCAGGCCGATGGCGACTTCAGGGCACAGCGGCACGAACTCAAAATAGTCGGCCAGCGTCTCGCTGCACAGCTGGGATTGTTTGTGTCCGCCATTGAAACGCACATTTTCGCCCAGCAAGCAGGCGCTGATGCCAATCCTGGGTTTTGCGGTGCTGGGCATGGACAAACCTCGGCAAAAAAATCCTGTACAGGTCTCAGGCTCTGTACAACTAATCTCATCATAGGTTTGATGCTGTACAAGTCAATTATTTTGTACAGCTTTTTTGCGCGAGAGCTATTTCCAGCCCATGGTCCAATGATCGGCGTTTTGCAGGGTTTGCCAGGGCAGGCGTTGGGTGCGCCGAGTCATCACCGCCTGCAGTTCGATTTCCAGAACGGTGTTTTCCTCGTCACGAAACAGCTCGGTGACGAGGAAATGCTTTTCCTTGTTCAACGGCGCGGTCGCGGTCCATTTCGACAGCAGCAGCTTGGCCGGATTGATGCGATTCATTGCAGATGCTCGATCAGGCGCCGCGCCGCTTCCTGGCCGCTGAGCCAGGCGCCTTCGACACGGCCGGACAGGCACCAGTCACCACACACGAACAGGCCCAGGTCGGCGTCGGCCAGCACACCGAACTCGTGGCTGCTGGACGGCCGGGCGTAGAGCCAGCGGTGTGCCAGGCTGAACGACGGCGCCGGCATGGTGCAGTGCAGCAACTCGGCAAAGGCGCCGTGCAGGTGTTCGATCACGGCTTCCCTGGACAGGTCCAGGTGCGCCTTGCTCCAGGCGCTGGTGGCGTGCAGTACCCAGGTGTCGAGGGTAGTGTCGCGCCCGGGCTTGCTGCGGTTGCGCGCGAGCCAGTCGAGCGGGCTGTCCTGCACGAAGCAGCCTTGCATCGGCGTATCCAGAGGCTTGTCGAACGCCAGGGCGATGGCCCAGGTGGGGTCCATTTTCACACCGGCGGCGGCACTTGCCAGCTTGGGCGCGGCCGCCAGCAACGCAGTGGCCTGGGGCGCGGGCGTGGCGATGATCACATGGCTGAACGGGCCATGGTTGCCGCCGTCGGCGTCCAGCAGGTTCCAGTGTTGTTCGCCCTGGAACACGTCAGTGATGCGGCAGCCGAAGGTCACCGGCAGGTCGTCGAGCAGTGCGCGGGTAATCGCACTCATGCGCGGCGTACCGACCCAGCGGATCTGCTCGTCGGGGGAGGGCGTGAGTTGGCCGGACTTGAAGTTGTACAGCTGCGGCTTCCACTGCTCCGCCCAGCCGTTGCTCTGCCAGCGCTGCACTTCGTTGACGAAGCGACGGTCGCGGGCGGTGAAGTACTGCGCGCCCATGTCCAGCGCGCCGGCATCGCTGCGCTTGCTGGACATGCGGCCGCCGCTGCCGCGGCTTTTATCGAAAAGGTGTACGACCTGCCCCGCGTCGCGTAACGCTTGGGCAGCGGACAAACCGGCGATGCCGGTGCCGATGATTGCGATGGGAACACTCATGGGAGGCCTCGTTTTACCGTTGGGTACAGCCTACGCCGACACCAATAGCTGTACAATCTCGTTTTTTGGTATAAGTTTTGGCGTGCCTGATTGTGTGGCGTGACCTATGGTTAACGTCGGTGACTTAACCAACGTTACGTCCGAATTCAACATTGTTCCTATTAGTAAAATAGACCAGTGACGGGCGGCGAACGTTACATGAGGAAGAACCCATGCATATTTTGCTGACCGGCGGTACAGGTTTGATCGGCCGCCAACTGTGTCGCCACTGGCTTGCCCAGGGCCATCGCCTGACCGTCTTGAGCCGCCAGCCGGAAACAGTAGCCAGGCTGTGTGGCACGCAGGTATTGGGCGTTGGCCGTTTGCAGGATGTGATTGGCGAGGTGGACGCGGTGGTCAACCTCGCCGGCGCGCCGATCGCCGACCGCCCGTGGACGCACAAGCGCAAGGCGCTGCTGTGGAGCAGTCGTATCAGCCTTACCGAAAGCCTGCTGGCGTGGATCGAAGGCCTCACGCAGAAACCGGCGTTGTTGATTTCCGGTTCGGCGGTGGGCTGGTACGGCGATGGCGGCGAGCGCGAGCTGACCGAAGCCAGCGGCCCGGTGCAGGACGATTTCCCCAGCCAGCTGTGCATCGCCTGGGAAGAAACCGCTCAACGCGCCGAAGCCCTCGGGGTGCGCGTGGTGCTGGTGCGCACCGGTCTGGTACTGGCGGCCGAAGGCGGCTTTCTGGCGCGCCTGCTGCTGCCGTTCAAACTGGCGCTGGGCGGGCCTATCGGCAATGGTCGGCAATGGATGCCGTGGGTGCACATCAAGGACCAAATTGCCCTGATTGATTTTCTTCTGCACAAGGAAGGCGCCAGCGGTCCCTATAATGCCTGCGCGCCACACCCGGTGCGTAATCGCGAGTTCGCCAAGACCCTGGGCCAGGTGCTGCATCGCCCGGCCTTCATGCCGATGCCGGCGTTTGCGTTGAAGGTGGGGTTGGGCGAGTTGTCCGGGTTGCTGCTGGGCGGGCAGAAGGCCATGCCCGAACGGCTGCTGGCGGCCGGTTTCACTTTTCAGTTCACGCAGTTGCATGCGGCTCTGGACGATTTGTCCAGCCGCCTTTAAGCCATAGGAAGTTGCATGACGGATCACGCGTTGTTACTGGTCAACCTGGGTTCTCCCGCGTCCACTTCGGTGGCCGATGTGCGCAGCTACCTCAACCAGTTTTTGATGGACCCTTATGTGATCGACGTGCCGTGGCCGGTGCGGCGCCTGCTGGTGTCGCTGATCCTGATCAAGCGCCCCGAGCAGTCGGCACATGCCTACGCGTCCATCTGGTGGGAAGAGGGCTCGCCCCTGGTGGTGCTCAGCCGTCGCCTGCAAGAGCAGATGACCCGGCAGTGGACCCAGGGCCCGGTCGAACTGGCGATGCGCTACGGGGAGCCCTCACTGGAAACCACCCTCACGCGTCTGGCCGCGCAGGGTATCCAAAAGGTGACCCTAGCGCCGTTGTACCCGCAGTTTGCCGACAGCACGGTCACCACGGTGATTGAAGAGGCCTGGCGCGTGATACGTGAGAAGAGGCTGAAGGTGCAGTTGTCGATCCTGCAGCCGTTCTACGATCAGCCGGAATACCTCGACGCCTTGGCGCAGAGCGCGCGGGCGTATGTGGAGCAGGATTACGATCACTTGTTGCTCAGTTTTCACGGGCTGCCCGAGCGCCACCTGACCAAGCTCGACCCCACCGGCCAGCATTGCTTCAAGGATGCTGACTGTTGCAGGAATGCTTCGCCGGCGGTGCTCGCCACCTGTTATCGCGCGCAGTGCTTCAGCGTTGCGCGTAACTTTGCCGAGCGGCTGGGGTTGCCGGACGGCAAGTGGTCGGTGGCGTTTCAATCGCGTTTGGGCCGCGCCAAGTGGATCGAACCCTACACCGAGGCGCGCCTTGAAGCGCTGGCCCAGCAGGGTGTGAAAAAGCTGCTGGTGATGTGCCCGGCGTTTGTGGCCGATTGCATCGAGACGCTGGAAGAGATCGGCGATCGCGGGCGTGAGCAGTTTTGCGCAGCGGGGGGCGAGGAATTGGTGCTGGTGCCGTGTCTGAATGACGACCCGCAATGGGCGGCGGCGCTCAACACGTTGTGCGAGCGCGCGCCTGCGTCACTGTAATCGAAACTGGCACAGCTCCAAATGTGGGAGGGGGCTTGCTCCCGATTGCGGAGTGTCAGTCACTGCATCTGGTGACTGATCCACTGCTATCGGGAGCAAGCCCCCTCTTATCAAACACAAAATAACTTTGATTTTAAAACCTGAAGTTTCAGGCAGCCACAGAGGCTCCAGTTTGCTGCGCGACAGCGCTAAGTCGAAGACTTTGCGGAGCCTCCCACATTTTTGTCTGTGTTTACAGGTTGAGGGTCAGGCTGACCGTCAGGTTGCGCGGCTCGCCCGGATTCACCCAGTAGGTGCTGTAGGACCGTTCGTAATACTTTTCATCGAACAGGTTGTTGAGGTTCAAACCCACGGTCACGTTTTTGGTGGCCTTGTAGTGAGCCAGCAAATCCACGGTGTGGTAGGCGGGCAATTCAAATCGGGTGCCCGACTCGCCGGAGCGATCGCCCACGTAGGTAAACGCCGCGCCCAAGTCTGAACCGCGCAACGCGCCCTCCTGGAATTCATACACCCCCAGCAGACTGCCGCTGTGCTTGGCCACGCCGAGAATGCGGCTGCCGGCAGGAAGGCTGGCTTCGCCCTTGGTCACTTCGGCATCGATGTAGGCGTAGGCGCCGATCACCCGCACGGCGTCGGTCAATTGCCCGCTCACTTGCAGGTCAATGCCCTGGCTGCGGGCCTTGCCGATGGCTCGGTTGGTGTTGGTGGCCGGGTCCAGGCTGAGCACGTTTTCCTTCTCGATATGGAACGCGGCGACGGTGGCGCTGAGGCGGTCTTCGAACAGCTCAGTCTTGATCCCCACTTCATAACCCACGCCTTCTTCCGGCTTGAACGTGTTGCCGCCGGCATCCAGTCCGCTGTTTGGCTTGAATGAGGTGGACGCGTTGGCGAACACCCCGACTTCAGGCGTGAGCTGATACAGCAGGCCGGCCCGCTGGGTGAGCGCATCGTGAGTCTGCTTGCTGGTGACGTTGCGGGTGAAATCGTCGGTGCTCTGCTCGAAATGCTCAACGCGCGCACCGACCATGCCGCGCAGGCGGTCGGTGAAGATGATCTGGTCCTGCAGGTTCAGCGCGTGGCTTTTGGTCTGCTCGAAAAAGTCGGTGCCGGAGCGCACGCCGTTGGGTTTGGGCTGACCGTAGACCGGGTTGTAGAGGTCGATGGCGTAATTGCTGCCGCCGATGGCGGTCACGCGTTCCTTCTTGCGGTAGTCCTCGTATTCGGTGCCGATCAGCAGTTCATGCTGCCAGCTGCCAATGTCGAACAGGCCGCGCAATTCCAGCTGGGTGATGCTGTCGTGCCAACCCATGGAACGTTCGCGGTAACGACGGTTGAGGGTGTGGCCGTCGGGATTCAACGCGCGGTTTTCCGACGCGTCGCCCCACAGGCTGCCCTGTTTGTAGTGACTGGCCAGGCGCAGTTTCCAGGCGTCGTTTAGGTGGTGTTCGAGGGCGGCCTGTAGGCGATTGTTGTGGTTGTCGATGTCACCATCATTGGGTTCGCCGAGGAAGGTGGAGCGCGAAACGCCGGGGGCGGCGACGATGCCACGGTCGAACGTGGAGCTGTGGCGCACGAATTCGCTTTCGACCAGCAGGCTGGTGTCCGGGTCCAGCTGCCAGCTGAAAGAGGGCGCGACGAACACCCGTTTGCTCTCGACGTGGTCGCGGAAGCTGTTGTTGTCCTCCACTGCCAGGTTGACCCGTGACAGCACCTTGCCTTCGGCGTCGAGAGGCGTGTTGACGTCCAGCGCGGTGCGATAGCGGTCCCAGCTGCCGGCGCTGGTTTGCAGGGTGGTGAAGGCTTCGGGCTGCGGCTTTTTGGTGACGATGTTCACTGTGCCGCCGGGGTCACCGCGCCCATAGAGGCTGGCGGCGGGGCCCTTGAGCACTTCGATGCGTTCGATATTGGCCGCATCCGGTGTGCTCGGGTAGCCGCGGTTGGCGCTGAAACCGTCCTGGTAGAACTCTGAGGTGGTGAAGCCGCGCACGCTGTATTCGTAGAGCGTCAGGCCGCCGAAGTTGTTCTGCTTGGACACGCCGCCAGCAAATTCCAGCGCGCGTTCTACGCTGGTGCTGCCCAGGTCCTTGAGCACGGTGGCGGGGATAACGCTGATCGATTGCGGGATGTCGCGCAGGGCCGTGTCGGTTTTTGTCGCGCTGGCCGAGCGGCTGGCGCGGTAGCCGGTGACCGGGCTGGTAGCGGATTCATAGGTGTCACCGGTGACGCTGATGGTGTCCAGTTCTACGGTATTTTCTTCGGCGTAGGCGGGATCGAGCAGCAAACCCAGGGCCAGGCCAGCCAGGGGGGCAAACTTTCGAGACGACATGAGAGAGCGTTCCAAGGACGATATTGAAACAATATAACATGCCAATCGAGCGGGTTTCGCGGCGAAACATAAAGTTACAGGTGCTCGCGAGCGAGCACCTGAGCGGCTTATTCCTCTTCTTTCACCGGCGCAGGCGGCGGGCGCAGGCCGATTTCAGCCATCAGCTTGATCTCCTTGCCATTGCGCATCACCTGGATCGCCACCTTGTCGGTCGGCTTGATCCGCGCCACCTGGTTCATCGACTTGCGCCCGTCGCCGGCGGGGGCGCCGTCGATGCTGAGGATCACGTCGCCCAACTGCAGGCCGGCTTTCTGTGCCGGGCCGTCGCGAAAAATCCCGGCGACCACGATCCCCGGGCGCCCGGTAAGGCCGAACGATTCCGCCAGCTCCTTGGTCAACGGCTGCACTTCGATACCCAGCCAGCCGCGAATCACCTGGCCGTGTTCGATGATCGACTTCATCACCTCCATCGCCAGTTTCACCGGGATCGCAAAGCCGATGCCCTGGGAGCCGCCGGACTTGGAGAAAATCGCCGTGTTGATCCCGGTCAGGTTGCCATTGGCGTCCACCAGCGCGCCGCCGGAGTTGCCGGGGTTGATGGCGGCGTCGGTCTGGATGAAATCTTCGTAGCTGTTGAGGCCCAACTGATTGCGCCCGGTGGCGCTGATGATGCCCATGGTCACGGTCTGTCCCACGCCGAACGGGTTACCGATGGCCAGCGCCACGTCGCCCACACGCAGGCCGTCGGAGCGGCCAAGGGTGATGGCGGGGAGGTTTTTCAAGTCGATCTTCAACACCGCAAGGTCGGTTTCCGGGTCGCTGCCCACTACCCGCGCCAGGGTTTCGCGGCCGTCACGCAAGGCCACCACAATCTGGTCGGCGCCGGTGGTCACGTGGTTGTTGGTGAGGATGTAGCCTTCGGGGCTCATGATTACCCCGGAGCCGAGGCTAGACTCCATGCGGCGTTTCTTGGGGCCGTTGTCGCCGAAGTAGCGACGAAATTGCGGGTCTTCAAAGAGCGGATGGGCCGGCTTGTTGATGACCTTGGTGGTGTACAGGTTGACCACCGCCGGGGCGGCGATGACGACCGCGTCGGCGTACGTCACCGGGCCTTGCACCACGGTGGTGGCTTGCGGCGCCTGCTGCAGGTTGACGTCAAGGCTTGGCAGGCCCACCCACTGGGGAAAACGCTGAATGATCAGCGTCGCGATCAGCACGCCAGCCAGTAATGGCCATCCAAAAAAACGCAGTGCCTTGAGCATCAAGTAAGTCCTGACAGGTTGCAGGGGGCGGGGGAGCGCCCATAATGTCGCGCATTATACGAGGCTGTGAGCGCCTCGGAACCTGATATTTAGGAGTCTTTTATGGCCGTCCCCCTTACTACCCTCGTCGAGGAAGCGGACCGCTACCTCGCCAGCGCAAAAATTGCCGATTACTGCCCCAATGGCCTGCAGGTGGAAGGGCGCCCGCAGGTGATGCGCATCGTCAGCGGCGTGACCGCCAGCCAGGCGTTGCTGGACGCGGCGGTCGAAGCGCGCGCCGACCTGGTGCTGGTGCATCACGGGTATTTCTGGAAGGGCGAAAACCCGTGCATCACCGGCATGAAGCAGCGTCGCCTGAAAACCCTGCTCCAGCACGACATCAGCTTGCTGGCCTACCACCTGCCGCTGGACCTGCACGCCGATGTCGGCAATAACGTGCAACTGGCGCGTCAGCTGGACATCACGGTCGAAGGCCCGCTGGATCCGAACAACCCCAAGGTTGTTGGCCTGGTCGGTTCCCTGGCCGAGCCGTTGTCGCCCCGCGACTTCGCCCGTCGCGTACAGGACGTGATGGGCCGCGAGCCGCTGATGATCGAAGGCAGCCCGATGATCCGCCGTATCGGCTGGTGCACCGGGGGGGGCCAGGGCTATATCGACCAGGCGATTGCCGCCGGTGTCGACCTGTACCTGAGCGGCGAAGCCTCTGAGCAGACCTTCCACAGCGCGCGGGAAAACGACATCAGTTTTATCGCCGCCGGCCATCACGCCACCGAGCGCTATGGTGTGCAGGCTTTGGGCGATTACCTGGCGCGGCGCTTCGCCCTGGAACATCTGTTCATCGACTGCCCCAATCCGATCTAAGCCACACAGTTGAGGCAAATGTGGGAGAGGGTTTGGCCGTATCGCACTGCCAAACTCGGCGGCATATTCATATATCGTTTCGATCTAGCAGGCTCCCTGATTAGAAGAAGTTGCTGTGCTAGCATGCCCCGCTCGAACACGGCCCGCTGGCCGTCCACAAGATCGTTTTTCCGTGAGTAACCATGGTCGACAAACTGACGCATCTGAAACAGCTGGAGGCGGAAAGCATCCACATCATCCGCGAGGTCGCCGCCGAGTTCGACAACCCGGTGATGCTCTACTCGATCGGTAAAGACTCCGCCGTGATGCTGCATCTGGCACGCAAGGCGTTCTTTCCGGGCAAACTGCCGTTTCCGGTGATGCACGTCGACACCCGCTGGAAATTTCAGGAAATGTACACATTCCGCGACCAGATGGTCGAAGAACTGGGCCTGGACCTGATCACCCACATCAACCCGGACGGCGTGGCGCAGGGCATCAACCCCTTCACCCACGGCAGCGCCAAGCACACCGACATCATGAAGACCGAGGGCCTCAAGCAGGCCCTGGACAAGCATGGTTTTGACGCCGCCTTCGGCGGTGCCCGTCGCGACGAAGAGAAATCCCGTGCCAAAGAGCGCGTGTACTCGTTCCGCGACAGCAAGCACCGCTGGGACCCGAAAAACCAGCGCCCCGAGCTGTGGAACGTCTACAACGGCAACGTCAACAAGGGGGAGTCGATCCGTGTGTTCCCGCTCTCCAACTGGACCGAGCTGGATATCTGGCAGTACATCTACCTGGAAGGCATCCCGATCGTGCCGCTGTACTTCGCCGCCGAGCGTGACGTGATCGAGAAGAACGGCACGTTGATCATGATCGACGACGACCGCATCCTCGAACACCTGTCCGACGAAGACAAAGCCCGCATCGTCAAAAAGAAAGTGCGTTTCCGCACCCTTGGCTGCTACCCGTTGACGGGCGCGGTAGAGTCCGAAGCCGAGACGCTGACGGACATCATTCAGGAAATGCTCCTGACGCGAACTTCCGAGCGCCAGGGCCGGGTCATCGACCATGATGGCGCCGGCTCCATGGAAGATAAAAAACGTCAAGGTTATTTCTAAGGGGCTGTCATGTCGCATCAATCTGATTTGATCAGCGAGGACATCCTCGCTTACCTGGGCCAGCACGAGCGCAAAGAGATGTTGCGCTTCCTGACCTGCGGCAACGTCGACGACGGCAAGAGCACCCTGATCGGGCGCCTGCTGCACGACTCCAAGATGATCTACGAAGATCACCTGGAAGCCATCACCCGTGACTCGAAAAAGTCCGGCACCACTGGCGATGACATCGACCTGGCCTTGCTGGTCGATGGCCTGCAGGCCGAGCGTGAGCAGGGCATCACCATCGATGTGGCCTACCGCTATTTCTCCACCGCCAAACGCAAATTCATCATCGCCGACACCCCCGGCCATGAGCAGTACACCCGCAACATGGCCACCGGTGCTTCCACCTGTGACCTGGCGATCATCCTGATCGACGCCCGCTACGGCGTGCAGACCCAGACCCGTCGCCACAGCTTCATCGCCTCGTTGCTGGGCATCAAACACATCGTGGTGGCCGTCAACAAGATGGACATCAATGGCTTCGACCAAAGCGTATTCGAGCAGATCAAGGCCGATTACCTGAAGTTCGCCGACGGTATCGCCTTCAAACCCAGCACCTTGGCGTTTGTGCCGATGTCGGCGCTCAAGGGTGACAACGTGGTGAACAAGAGCGAGCGTTCGCCCTGGTACACCGGGCAGTCGCTGATGGAGATTCTCGAAACCGTCGAGATTGCCAACGACCGCAACTACACCGACCTGCGTTTCCCGGTGCAGTACGTCAACCGTCCGAACCTGAACTTTCGTGGCTTCGCCGGCACCCTGGCCAGCGGCATCGTGCACAAGGGTGACGAGGTCGTGGTGCTGCCGTCGGGCAAGAGCAGCCGCGTCAAATCCATCGTCACCTTCGAGGGTGAGCTGGAGCAGGCAGGCCCCGGCCAGGCCGTGACGTTGACCATGGAAGACGAAATCGATATCTCCCGTGGCGACCTGCTGGTACACGCCGGCAACGTGCCGCAAGTGACCGACGCCTTTGACGCCATGCTGGTGTGGATGGCCGAAGAACCGATGCTGCCGGGCAAGAAATACGACATCAAGCGCGCCACCAGCTATGTGCCGGGTTCCATCACCAGCATCGTGCACCGTGTGGACGTGAACACCCTGGCCGAAGGTCCGGCCAGTTCCCTGCAGTTGAATGAGATCGGTCGGGTCAAGGTGAGCCTCGACGCGGCCATCGCCCTGGACGGTTACGACAGCAACCGCACCACCGGCGCGTTTATCGTCATCGACCGCTTGACCAACGGCACCGTGGCGGCAGGCATGATCATCGCGCCGCCGGTCGGTCATGGCGGCGCAGCACAACACGGCAGCCTCGCCCACGTGGCCACTGAAGAACGCGCCCAGCGCTTCGGTCAGCGGCCGGCCACCGTGTTGTTCAGCGGCCTCTCCGGTGCCGGCAAGAGCACGTTGGCCTATGCGGTCGAGCGCAAGCTGTTCGACATGGGCCGTGCGGTGTTCGTGCTGGATGGCCAGAACCTGCGTCACGACCTGAACAAGGGCTTGCCGCAGGACCGCGCAGGTCGCACCGAAAACTGGCGCCGTGCCGCCCACGTGGCACGCCAGTTCAACGAAGCCGGCCTGCTGACGCTGGCGGCATTCGTTGCGCCGGATGCCGAAGGCCGCGAACAGGCCAAGGCGCTGATCGGCAGTGATCGCTTGCTGACCGTGTATGTGCAGGCCTCGCCGCTGGTATGCGCCGAGCGTGACCCGCAAGGTTTGTACGCGGCAGGCGGGGATAACATACCCGGCGAGTCCTTCCCGTATGACGTTCCTTTGAATGCCGACCTGGTGATCGACACTCAGGCGGTGTCGCTGGAAGACAGCGTCAAGCAAGTGCTGGAACTGTTGCGCCAGCGCGGCGCGATCTAAAAAATGTGGGAGGGGGCTTGCTCCCGATGGCGGTGTGTCAGGCAGTACATCTGTCACTGATCCACTGCTATCGGGAGCAAGCCCCCTCCCACATGTTGGTCATCTTTTAGCTGGGAAATCGGTGTGCAGCTTGTCCAACAGTGCATCCTTGTCTTCCCACAACCGATTGATCCAGCCCTGGAACGCCAACCGATATTCCCCATCCTGTTCGTAATTCTTGCCAATGAACTCAGGCGGGATCTGCACTTCTTCAAAGTGCACAACCACATCCTTCACATTCCCGCACAACAAATCCCAATACCCCGGACGCCCGCCAGGGTAGTGAATGGTCACATTAACCAGTGACTTGAGCTGCTCACCCATCGCATCCAGCACAAACGCAATCCCGCCAGCCTTGGGCTTGAGCAAATAGCGAAACGGCGATTTTTGCTGGGCATGCTTGCCCGGCGTAAACCGCGTGCCTTCGGCAAAGTTGAAGATCCCCACCGGGTTGCTGCGAAACTTCGCACAGGTCCTGCGGGTGGTTTCCAGGTCCTTGCCTTTCTTCTCCGGGTGCTTCTCCAGGTACGCCTTGGTGTAGCGCTTCATGAACGGAAAGCCCAGCGCCCACCAGGCCAGACCAATCACCGGGACCCAGATAAGTTCCTGCTTGAGGAAGAACTTCAGTGGGCGGATCCGCCGATTCAACACAAATTGCAGCACCATGATGTCGACCCAGCTTTGGTGGTTGCTGGTCACCAGGTACGAATGCTGGTAGTCCAGGCCTTCAAGGCCGCTCAGGTGCCAGCGCGTGCGGCGCACCAGGTTCATCCAGCCTTTGTTGTTGGTCACCCAGGCTTCATGTGTGTGGTTCATCAGCCATTCGCTGAAACGCTTGGCGAAGGGCAACGCCTTGAACAGCGCGACGATAAACAGGAACGAACACAACAGGATCGTATTCAACGCCAGCAGCAGGGAAGCAATCACCCCGCGTACGGCAGCAGGCAGAAAATCCAGCATTCAGATATCCATAGGTCGGTTGGCGGCTTGGATCGCAGTGAGTGCGATGGTGTACACGATATCGTCCACCTGCGCGCCGCGCGGCAGGTCGTTGACCGGTTTGCGCAGGCCCTGAAGCATCGGCCCCAGGCTCACGCAATCGGCGCTGCGTTGCACGGCCTTGTGAGTGGTGTTACCGGTATTCAGATCGGGGAACACGAACACCGTGGCCTTGCCGGCCACCAGGCTGTTGGGTGCCAGTTGCCGGGCCACGGCTTCGTTGGCGGCGGCGTCGTATTGCAGCGGGCCATCGATCAGCAGCGCGCTTTGCTGCTCGTGGGCGAGCAGGGTGGCTTCGCGGACCTTCTCCACTTCCTCGCCGCTGGCTGAGTCGCCGCTGGAGTAGCTGATCATCGCCACGCGCGGCGTGATGCCGAACGCGGCCGCCGAATCGGCGCTTTGCAGGGCGATTTCCGCCAGTTCGGCGGCGCTCGGGTGCGGGTTCATCACGCAGTCGCCGTACACCAGCACCTGCTCGGGGAACAGCATGAAGAACACCGACGACACCAAGGTGCAGCCTGGCGCGGTCTTGATCAGTTGCAGGGCAGGGCGGATGGTGTTGGCGGTGGAATGAATCACGCCGGAAACCAGACCGTCGACTTCATCCAGTGCGAGCATCATGGTGGCGATCACCACCGTGTCTTCCAGTTGCTGCTCGGCCATCGGTGCGTTGAGGCTCTTGCTCTTGCGCAGCGCCACCATCGGCTCGACATACCGTTGGCGAATCAGGTCCGGGTCGAGAATTTCCAGGCCTACGGGCAGTTCGATGCCGTGGGCGCGGGCCACCGCTTCCACATCCGCGGGTTTGGCCAGCAATACGCAGCGGGCAATGCCTCGCGCCTGGCAAATGGCGGCGGCCTGCACCGTCAGTGGCTCGCTGCCTTCGGGCAATACGATGCGTTTGTTGGCGGCCTGGGCACGCTGGATCAACTGGTAGCGGAACACCGCCGGCGACAGGCGCATCTCCCGTGGCGTGCCGCACCGCTGGTGCAGCCAGCGCGCGTCGAGGTGACTGGCGACGAAATCGGTGATGATCTCGGCGCGCTCGCGGTCATCGATGGGGATTTCCTTGTTCAGGCTGTTGAGCTGGTTGGCCGTGTCGTAGGAGCCGGTGCTTACCGACAGCACCGGCAGCCCGGCCTGCAAGGCGCCCCGACACAAGTCCATGATGCGTGGGTCGGGCAGAGTGTCGCTGGTCAGCAGCAGGCCGGCCAGCGGCACGCCATTGATCGCGGCCAGGCTGACGGCGAGGATGATGTCGTCGCGATCACCGGGGGTTACCACCAGCACGCCGGGCTTGAGCAGCTCCACGGTGTTGCGCATGGTGCGGGCGCAGATGATGATCTTGGTCATGCGCCGGGTTTCGTAATCGCCCGCGTTGAGCACCTGCGCGCCCATCAGGTCGGCCACATCGCGGGTGCGCGGGGCGTTGAGCTCGGGTTGGTAGGGGATGCAGCCGAGCAGGCGGAAATCACCGCTGCGCAAGAGTGGCGAGTGTTCTTTAAGGCGCGCCGAGAAGGCCTCCATGCTCTCGTCGGTGCGCACCTTGTTGAGGATCACGCCGAGCACTTTCGGGTCTTTCGGCCCGCCAAACAGCTGGGCCTGCAATTCGACGCGGCCGGAGAGTTCGGTGAGCACTTCGTTTTCCGGGGCCGACACCAGGATCACTTCGGCATCCAGGCTCTTGGCCAGGTGCAGGTTGACCCGCGCCGCGTAACTGGCGCTGCGGGTCGGCACCATGCCTTCGACGATCAGCACGTCCTTGCCCACGGCGGCCTGTTGATAAAGCGTGATGATTTCTTCGAGCAGCTCATCCAGCTGACCGTCACCGAGCATGCGCTCCACATGGGCCAGGCCCAGCGGCTGCGGCGGTTTCAGTCCATGGGTACGGGCGACCAGCTCGGTGGAACGTTCCGGGCCGGTGTCGCCGGGGTGCGGCTGGGCGATCGGCTTGAAGAAGCCGACTTTGAGCCCGGCCCGCTCAAGCGTACGCACCAGCCCGAGGCTGATGGAGGTCAGACCCACACCAAAATCGGTGGGCGCGATAAAAAAAGTCTGCATGCGAATTCTCTGGAGGTGCATGGCTTGGGTGGCGCTCTATGCGTGAGCGTCTACCGTAAATCAGGTGCCAAGGTTATCGTTATTCGGTCCCGTCCGTCCGGGTTCTGTTCGCTTTCGGGCAAATCCTTGTTTAGACTTGTCCGTTCTTCATTCTTCTGCAAAAGGTCTCGCCCCATGCCGATCGCCGCCAACAAGGCTGTCTCCATTGACTATACCCTGACCAACGACGCTGGTGAGGTCATCGACAGCTCCGCCGGCGGCGCGCCGCTGGTCTACCTGCAAGGCGCAGGTAACATCATCCCGGGCCTGGAAAAGGCTCTGGAAGGCAAAGAGGTTGGTGATGAGCTGACCGTTGCCGTAGAACCTGAAGATGCCTACGGTGAATACTCCGCCGAACTGGTCAGCACCTTGAGCCGCAGCATGTTCGAAGGTGTCGACGAGCTGGAAGTGGGCATGCAGTTCCACGCTTCCGCGCCGGACGGCCAGATGCAGATCGTCACTATCCGCGATCTGGATGGCGATGACGTTACTGTCGACGGCAACCACCCGCTGGCTGGCCAGCGTCTGAACTTCCAGGTGAAAATCGTGGCCATCCGCGACGCCTCCCAGGAAGAAGTGGCCCACGGCCACGTTCACGGTGAAGGCGGTCATCAGCACTGATTGATGCGTTAATCAGCTGGTAGCAAAAACGCCCCGACTGGTTCGGGGCGTTTTTTTTGTCCTGAGAATGTACGCGATCCAAATGTGGGAGCGGGCTTGCTCGCGAATGCAGTGGGTCAGTCGATACATGCATTAACTGATACACCGCGTTCGCGAGCAAGCCCGCTCCCACAAGGAAAACTGTGATCTATGGGCAAACAAAAATGCCCCGGACCTTTCGGTACGGGGCATTTTTTAACTGTTACGCAACTGACGTCGCGTTGGCAGTTGTTACCACTCAGGCTGCAGCAGGAACGCTCAGAGCCTTGATGTGGCCATTCAGGCGGCTCTTGTGGCGAGCGGCCTTGTTCTTGTGGATGATGCCTTTATCGGCCATACGGTCGATAACCGGCACAGCCAGAACGTAGGCTGCTTGAGCTTTTTCAGCGTCTTTGGTGTCGATGGCTTTAACTACATTCTTGATGTAGGTACGAACCATGGAACGCAGGCTGGCGTTGTGGCTGCGACGCTTCTCAGCCTGTTTTGCACGTTTTTTGGCGGAAGGTGTGTTGGCCACCGTCGAGCTCCTCGAAAGACTTTTTAGGAAATAGCAAACAAAATAGGCCGCGAATCATGCCGATGACTTGACGGGTTGTCAAGGGCGGCTGATGCGAACTGCTGAGTGGTCGATCTGAAGAGGCGGGTGATTTATTTCCGGCGCTTGACCTGTAAACTCGCGAGCTTTGGCGCTGTGCTGTTGCAGGCGCGCAGTATCGCATAAGTGGGCGCACAGTTCGCCTGCTCTTTATCCATAGGCGCAAACTCTTTCAATGAATCTGCTCAAATCGTTGGCTGCCGTCAGCTCTATCACGATGATCTCCCGGGTGTTGGGGTTCGTGCGCGATACCCTGCTGGCGCGCATTTTCGGCGCCAGCATGGCCACGGATGCGTTCTTCATCGCCTTTAAATTGCCCAACCTGCTGCGCAGGATCTTCGCCGAGGGGGCATTTTCCCAGGCGTTCGTGCCGATCCTGGCCGAATACAAGACCCAGCAGGGCGAGGAAGCGACCCGCACCTTTATTGCTTACGTCTCGGGCCTGCTGACCCTCGTCCTGATGCTGGTCACTGTCCTCGGCATGCTTGCCGCGCCCTGGGTGATCTGGGCCACGGCCCCCGGCTTTGCCAATACCCCGGAAAAATTTGCGCTGACCACCGATCTGCTGCGCGTGACCTTTCCTTATATATTGCTGATCTCCCTGTCGTCCCTGGCGGGCGCAATCCTCAATACCTGGAACCGTTTTTCGGTGCCGGCGTTCGTGCCGACCCTGCTCAACGTCAGCATGATTATTTTCGCGCTGTTCCTCACGCCTTACTTCGACCCGCCGGTCATGGCTCTCGGCTGGGCCGTCCTCGCAGGCGGCCTGGCGCAGCTGCTTTATCAACTGCCGCACCTGAAAAAAATCGGCATGCTCGTACTGCCGCGTCTCAACCTGAAAGACACAGGCGTCTGGCGCGTGATGCGCAATATGTTACCGGCGATCCTCGGCGTATCGGTCAGCCAGATCTCCCTGATCATCAATACTGCCTTCGCCTCGCTGCTGGTCTCTGGTTCCGTGTCGTGGATGTACTACGCCGACCGCCTGATGGAGCTGCCCTCCGGCGTGCTCGGCGTGGCGCTGGGCACGATCCTGCTGCCAACCCTGGCGCGCACTTACGCGAGCAAGGACCGCCAGGAATACTCGCGCATTCTCGATTGGGGCCTGCGCCTGTGTTTCGTGCTGGTGCTGCCATGCTCACTGGCCCTCGGCATCCTGGCCGAGCCGCTGACAGTCTCACTGTTCCAGTACGGCCAATTCGACGCGCATGACGCCTTGATGACCCAGCGCGCACTCATCGCCTATTCGGTCGGCCTGCTCGGCATCATCGTGATCAAGGTGCTGGCGCCGGGCTTTTACGCCCAGCAGAACATCCGCACGCCGGTGAAAATCGCAATCTTCACGCTGGTCGTCACTCAACTGCTCAACCTGGTGTTCATCGGGCCGCTGGCCCATGCCGGCCTGGCCCTGGCCATCAGCGCAGGCGCCTGTATCAACGCGGGCCTGCTGTTTTACCAACTGCGCAAGCAGCAGATGTTCCAGCCACAGCCGGGTTGGGGCCTGTTTGCGTTCAAGCTGCTGGTGGCGGTGGCGATGATGTCAGCGGTGCTGCTCGGGCTGATGCACTTCATGCCAGCGTGGGACCAGGGCTTCATGCTGGAGCGCTTCATGCGTCTTGGCATACTGGTGGTGGCCGGGGTGGTGGTGTACTTCGGGATGTTGCTGCTGCAGGGTTTCCGTCTGCGCGATTTCAATCGCAAGTCCCTGGGATAGAGAGTTTGTCGCGATAAAACAGCTGTTTTATCGATTCGATCCATTTGGCCTGCGCTGTTGCCTGTCGTCCGGGGCCGGGTGTGGTTATAATCGACCACTTTATGAGCAAGAAGCGCGTTATGCAGCTGGTTCGAGGTCTCCACAACCTGCGCCCCGAGCATCGGGGCTGCGTCGCCACTATTGGCAACTTTGACGGTGTTCACCGTGGTCACCAGGCTATCCTGGCCCGGCTGCGTGAGCGTGCTGTCGAGCTGGGCGTGCCCAGCTGCGTGGTGATTTTTGAACCACAGCCGCGCGAGTTCTTCAGCCCCGATACCGCGCCTGCGCGGCTTGCGCGTTTGCGCGACAAGCTGCAACTGCTGGCCGAAGAGGGCGTCGATCGAGTGCTGTGCCTGGCGTTCAACCAGCGCCTGCAAAGCCTCAGCGCCGCCGAGTTCGTCGACCGTATCCTGGTCGATGGCCTGGGCGTGCAGCACTTGGAGGTCGGCGACGATTTCCGTTTCGGCTGCGATCGCGTGGGCGATTTCGATTTCCTGCAACACGCCGGCGTCAACCAGGGATTCACCGTTGAAGCCGCGCAAACCGTCGAACTGGACGGCCTGCGCGTGAGCAGCACCCAGGTGCGTAATGCCCTGGCCGCTGCCGACTTCGCCCTTGCCGAGCGCTTGCTCGGTCGCCCGTTCCGCATTGCCGGGCGGGTACTGCACGGTCAGAAGCTGGCGCGCCAACTGGGCACGCCGACGGCCAACGTGCAACTCAAGCGCCGCCGTGTGCCGCTGACCGGGGTTTATCTGGTCAGCGTGGACATCGACGGCCAATCGTGGCCGGGAGTCGCCAACATAGGCGTCAGGCCCACGGTTGCAGGTGATGGCAAGGCCCACCTGGAAGTTCACCTGCTGGATTTTGCCGGCGATTTATACGACCGGCGTATTACGGTGGTTTTCCACCAGAAGCTGCGTGAAGAGCAGCGCTTCGCCTCGCTTGAGGCGTTGAAAACGGCGATCAATGCGGATGTCGCCGCCGCCCGTGCACTAGCCGCACCTAGCGCCCATCGCTAACCGAAGAGCCTTAAATGACCGACTATAAAGCCACGCTAAACCTTCCGGACACCGCCTTCCCAATGAAGGCCGGCCTGCCACAGCGCGAACCGCAGATCCTGCAGCGCTGGGACAGTATTGGCCTGTACGGTAAGTTGCGCGAAATTGGCAAGGATCGTCCGAAATTCGTGCTGCACGACGGCCCTCCTTATGCCAACGGCACGATTCACATCGGTCATGCGCTGAACAAGATTCTCAAGGACATGATCCTGCGCTCCAAAACCCTGTCGGGCTTCGATGCGCCGTATGTCCCGGGTTGGGACTGCCACGGGCTGCCGATCGAACACAAGGTCGAAGTGACCCACGGCAAGAACCTGGGCGCCGATAAAACCCGCGAGCTGTGCCGTGCCTACGCCACCGAGCAGATCGAGGGGCAGAAGTCCGAATTCATCCGCCTGGGTGTGCTGGCCGAGTGGGACAACCCCTACAAGACCATGAATTTCAAGAACGAGGCCGGTGAAATCCGCGCCCTGGCCGAAATCGTCAAGGGCGGTTTCGTGTTCAAGGGCCTCAAGCCCGTGAACTGGTGCTTCGACTGCGGTTCGGCGCTGGCTGAGGCAGAAGTCGAATACGAAGACAAGAAGTCTTCGACCATCGATGTGGCCTTCCCGATCGCTGACGAAGCCAAACTGGCCCAGGCGTTCGGCCTGGCGAGCCTGAGCAAGCCGGCGGCCATCGTGATCTGGACCACCACCCCGTGGACCATCCCGGCCAACCAGGCGTTGAACGTGCACCCTGAATTCACCTATGCCCTGGTGGATGTGGGTGATCGCCTGCTGGTGCTGGCCGAAGAAATGGTCGAGGCGTGCCTGGCACGCTACGAACTGCAAGGTTCGGTCATCGCCACCACCACCGGCTCCGCACTGGAGCTGATCAATTTCCGTCATCCGTTCTATGACCGCCTGTCGCCGGTGTATCTGGCCGAATATGTCGAGTTGGGTTCGGGTACGGGCGTGGTGCACTCCGCGCCGGCGTATGGCGTGGACGACTTCGTGACCTGCAAGGCCTATGGCATGGTCAACGACGAGATCCTCAACCCGGTGCAGAGCAACGGCGTCTATGCACCGTCTCTGGAGTTCTTCGGCGGCCAGTTCATCTTCAAGGCCAACGAACCGATCATCGAAAAACTGACGGAAGTCGGTGCGCTGCTGCACACCGAAACCATCAAACACAGCTACATGCACTGCTGGCGCCACAAGACTCCGCTGATCTACCGCGCCACCGCGCAGTGGTTTATCGGTATGGATAAACAGCCCGCCAGCGGCGACACCCTGCGCAACCGCGCAATCAGCGCCATCGAAGACACCAAGTTCGTCCCGGCCTGGGGCCAGGCGCGTCTGCACTCGATGATCGCCAACCGTCCGGACTGGTGCATCTCCCGCCAGCGCAACTGGGGCGTGCCGATCCCGTTCTTCCTCAACAAGGAAAGTGGCGAACTGCACCCGCGCACCGTCGAATTGATGGAGGTCGTGGCCCAGCGCGTCGAGCAGGAAGGCATCGAAGCCTGGTTCAAGATGGACGCCGCCGAGCTGTTGGGCGACGAAGCGCCGCTGTACGACAAGATCAGCGACACCCTCGACGTGTGGTTCGACTCCGGCACCACCCACTGGCACGTGCTGCGCGGTTCCCACCCGATGGGCCACGAGACCGGCCCGCGGGCCGACCTGTACCTGGAAGGCTCGGACCAGCACCGTGGCTGGTTCCACTCGTCATTGCTGACCGGCTGCGCCATCGACAACCACGCGCCGTACCGCGAACTGCTGACCCACGGTTTCACCGTCGACGAGACGGGCCGCAAGATGTCCAAGTCGCTCAAAAACGTGATCGAACCGAAAAAAATCAACGACACCCTGGGCGCCGACATCATGCGTCTGTGGGTAGCGTCGACCGATTACTCGGGCGAGATTGCTGTTTCCGAGCAGATCCTGGCGCGCAGCGCCGATGCCTACCGACGCATCCGCAATACCGCACGCTTCATGCTGTCGAACCTGACCGGCTTCAATCCGGCCACCGACCTGCTGCCGGCAGAAGACATGCTCGCCCTGGACCGTTGGGCCGTGGACCGTACCCTGTTGCTGCAGCGCGAGTTGCAGGAGCACTACGGCGAATACCGCTTCTGGAACGTCTACTCCAAGATCCACAACTTCTGCGTGCAGGAGCTGGGTGGTTTCTACCTCGACATCATCAAGGACCGCCAGTACACCACCGCTGCCAACAGCACGGCGCGCCGCTCTGCGCAGACCGCGCTGTACCACATCAGTGAAGCACTGGTGCGCTGGATCTCGCCGATCCTGGCGTTCACCGCAGACGAGTTGTGGGAATACCTGCCGGGCGAGCGTAATGAGTCCGTGATGCTCAACACCTGGTATGAAGGCCTGACCGAACTGCCGGCCGACTTCGAACTGGGCCGCGAGTACTGGGAAGGCGTGATGGCCGTCAAGGTTGCGGTGAACAAGGAGCTGGAAGTCCAGCGTGCGGCCAAGGCCGTGGGTGGCAACCTGCAAGCCGAAGTCACACTGTTTGCCGAGGAGGGCCTGACCGCCGACCTGAGCAAACTGAGCAACGAACTGCGCTTCGTGCTGATCACCTCCACCGCGAGCCTGGCACCGTATGCCCAGGCGCCGGCAGACGCGGTCGCCACCGAGGTGCCAGGCCTCAAGCTCAAAGTGGTCAAGTCGGCCTTCCCCAAGTGCGCCCGTTGCTGGCACTGCCGTGAAGATGTCGGCGTGAACCCTGAGCATCCGGAAATCTGTGGTCGTTGCGTCGACAACATCACCGGTAGCGGCGAGGTTCGCCACTATGCCTGAGGCCACTAGCCGTTTCGGACGCCTGGGCTGGCTCGTATTGAGCGTGCTGGTGCTGGTCATCGATCAGGTCAGCAAGGCTCATTTCGAAGGCTCCCTGGAAATGTTCCAGCAAATCGTGGTGATCCCGGATTACTTCAGCTGGACCCTGGCCTACAACACCGGCGCCGCCTTCAGCTTCCTGGCTGACGGCGGCGGCTGGCAGCGCTGGCTGTTTGCCCTGATCGCCGTGGTGGTCAGCGCGGTGCTGGTGGTATGGCTCAAGCGCCTGGGGCGCGATGACACCTGGCTCGCCATCGCTCTGGCGCTGGTGCTGGGCGGCGCGTTGGGCAACCTGTACGACCGCATTGCCCTGGGTCATGTGATCGACTTCATCCTGGTGCATTGGCAGAACCGTCACTATTTCCCGGCGTTCAACTTTGCAGACAGCGCCATCACCGTCGGTGCAATCATGCTTGCGCTGGATATGTTCAAAAGCAAGAAGACCGGAGCGTCCGCCAATGACTGATCATGAAGTGGCTGAACAACGCATCGGCCAAAACACGCAAGTCACCTTGCATTTTGCGCTGCGCCTTGAGAATGGCGACACCGTCGACAGCACGTTTGACAAGGCCCCGGCCACCTTCAAGGTAGGCGATGGCAACTTGCTGCCGGGTTTCGAAGCGGCGCTGTTCGGCTTCAAGGCCGGCGACAAGCGCACCCTGCAGATCCTGCCGGAGAACGCCTTTGGCCAGCCTAATCCGCAAAACCTGCAGATCATCCCGCGTTCGCAGTTCCAGGACATGGACCTGTCGGAAGGTTTGCTGGTGATCTTCAATGATGCGGCAAATACCGAGTTGCCCGGTGTGGTCAAAACCTTCGATGACGCGCAAGTGACCATCGACTTTAACCACCCGCTGGCCGGTAAAACCTTGACGTTCGACGTTGAAATCATCGACGTTAAAGCGCTGTAACTAAATGTGGGAGGGGGCTTGCTCCCGATAGCAGTGTGTCAGGTATGAAAAATTGACTGACCCACCGCCGTCGGAAGCAAGCCCCCTCCCACCTTTGATTTCCACAGGCAGTTCGGCCAGCATCAAAACCTGACTCAAACTGGCTGCAAGACACGAGGCACAGCATGCAAATCAAACTCGCCAACCCCCGTGGCTTCTGCGCCGGCGTGGACCGGGCGATCGAAATCGTCAACCGCGCCCTGGAAGTCTTCGGGCCGCCGATTTACGTGCGTCATGAAGTTGTCCACAACAAATTCGTGGTCGAAGACTTGCGCGCACGCGGTGCCATTTTTGTCGAAGAGCTCGACCAGGTGCCGGACGACGTAATCGTTATCTTCAGCGCCCACGGGGTGTCCCAGGCCGTGCGCACCGAAGCGGCGGGCCGAGGCCTTAAAGTATTCGATGCCACCTGCCCGCTGGTCACCAAGGTGCACATCGAAGTGGCGCGCTACAGTCGCGACGGCCGGGAATGCATTCTGATTGGCCATGCCGGTCACCCGGAAGTCGAAGGCACCATGGGCCAGTATGACGCCACTAACGGCGGCTCCATCTATCTGGTGGAAGACGAAAAAGACGTCGCCAGCCTGCAGGTGCACAATCCCGAGCGTTTGGCTTTCGTGACCCAGACCACGTTGTCCATGGACGACACGAGCCGTGTCATCGATGCCTTGCGCACCCGCTTTCCGGCCATTGGCGGCCCGCGCAAGGACGACATCTGCTACGCCACGCAGAACCGCCAGGATGCGGTCAAGCAACTGGCCGACGAATGCGACGTGGTGCTGGTGGTCGGCAGCCCCAACAGCTCCAACTCCAACCGCTTGCGCGAGCTGGCTGAGCGGATGGCGACACCGGCATACCTGATCGACGGTGCCGAAGACCTGCAGCGCAGCTGGTTCGACGGTGTTGAGCGCATCGGCATTACCGCTGGCGCCTCGGCTCCGGAAGTATTGGTGCGCGGCGTGATCCAGCAACTGCATGCCTGGGGTGCGACCGGTGCCGACGAACTGGCGGGTCGTGAAGAAAACATCACGTTCTCCATGCCCAAGGAGCTGCGGGTTCGTTCGCTGCTTTGATTGCCAGGGTGCCGGAGCTACTCCGGCACAACGCCTGCTCGGCCCTGTCGCTGCGCAGGCTGATGCGTCCGCTGGGCGCCAGTACCACCTGATACAGGCTCAGCGCCAAATCCGCGTCGCACACGTGCACAGTGCCTGCACGAAACCCTCCGCCGACAAATACCGGCTCGCCTATCCCACTGAACCGCACCTGGCTTCTAACCGGACTGTTACCTGCCATCGGCACGCGTGCGCTGTCCTGGCGTACCCGCAACACTGGATTATCGTCATCCTGATAACCGCGTCCGTTTATATCCACCACCACACGCCATCCACGGCTCCAATCGTCGTCCACGGAGTGAATGATTACGGGCTGATTCCGCGCGATGGCCTCAGTGCGCGCGTAGCGCATGCCGCTGGCCAGGGATTGCGCGGCCTCCTGGCGGTGCCGGGAATCCAGCAAACCTTTGAAACCTGGCACGGCCAAATGCGCCAGGATGCCGCTCATGATCAAGCCCAGCAGCAGTTCGATCAGGGTAAAGCCCCGTTGTTTCATAAGTCGTCCCTCCATGGACCGGCTGAGTATTGAAGTGGCCTGTTCAGGTATAGCGCTCAAGTCCCTGCGTTGAATGATGGCCTTAATGTCCAAAGTATTTCGCTTTGTTCCCGCAGCGGCGGGGGTGAAAAAGCGACGCTAGTCTTGGGTCGCACCGCAGGAGTTTCCTGCGTTTTTTCGGCCCTCGACATGGATAACGACGGTAAATGCCTGCCTGCCCAACCTCCTTTTGTCCCAAGTGCCAAGCGGGCATGACTCTGATCGAAGTGCTGGTGGCGATGCTCATGCTCACCGTCGGTCTGTTGGGCGCGGCGGTGGTCCAGCTCAACGCGCTCAAGTACACCGACAGCGCGCGCATGATCAGCCAGGCCAGCTTTATCGCCTACGACCTGCTCGACCGCATGCGCGCCAATGTCGGGGCTGATTACGCATGGGCACGCACCGAGTACGCGCCGCCGGCCAGTTCCAGCGCCAGCGTGCGTGACCTCGACTTGCATGATTTCGACGCCAATATCGTCGCGTTTGCCGGTGAAAGTGCCAAGGGGGCGGTCACCCTTCGCGGTAGCGAAGTAATCGTCAGTATCAGTTGGGATGACGCGCGGGGCTCGAACGTCAGTGGGGCACGGCAAACCTTCAGCCTGACCGGCCGTATCACCGGCGACGCGGATGTTGCGCCATGAATCGTGCTGATCGAGGTTTCAGTCTGGTGGAAATGCTGCTGGCGTTGGCAGTTGGCCTGCTGTTGACGCTGGGTGTCAGTCATGTGGCGATCAGTGCCCGAGCGTCCCAGGCCAGCCAGCAGGCGGCAATGCTGTTGCAGGATGATGCACGCTTCGTGCTCAGCAAAATGATTCAGGACATTCGGCAGGTGGGCATGTTTGGTTGCCAGTCCAGGGCGTTTATCGCCGATGCGCCGTTGGCGTTTGATCGGCCGATCAGTTGGGCCGTAACGGGCAGCTCCAGATCGCTGACGTTGGTGACGGCCGATGTGGGAGAGGGCAACGGCCTGCCGGATTGGACGGTGCTGTCCGACTGTTCCGGCCATGCGCAAGCCTTTGCCGGAGCTCCTCCTTCGGTAGCCCCTGGGCAGATACGCTTCGCGATACGGCAATTGACCTACACCTTCGAGTCGGGCCAGTTGAAGGTCAGCACACCGGCGGCCCCGGCAAAAACGGTGTTGGTGGATAGCGTGCAGGCGTTCGACTTGAGTTTTGGCGTGGCGGCTCAATCCGAGTCGCAGCATGTGTTGCGTTATGAAAAGAGCCCGGCCGACGAGTCATTGATCCGCAGCGTGCGCATTCGCTTGACACTGCAAGACCCCACCGGGCGCGTGAAAGACCAGACCTACAACGTCGTTGCGGCGTTGCGTAACCGGCTGGGGTAAGGGGATATGGCAGGTAAGCGCGCACTTCACCATCGGCAGGCGGGCATGGTGTTATTGATCAGCCTCGTGTTCCTGCTGCTGTTGTCACTGGCCGGTTTGTCGTCGATGCAGGGTGCGGTGTCCCAGCAGAAAAGCGCGGGCAGTGCATGGCATCGCAATCAATCGCTGCAACGTGCCGAAAGTGGCCTGCGATTGGGTGAGTCGAGTCTGCGTCGAACCGCTGCCGCATGGCCAGTGTGTGCATCGGTCAAGGCCTGTGCGCCACCGCAGGAGTCGTCCGCAGTGATGGGGCCAGGGACTCATCCTGTTTCGACAGTGAAGTGGATAGCCATGCCGGACGGTGTTTATGGGATCCAGTCGCTCGGGCCGGCAGAGGGCCTGCTGCATCTGCCGCCGCACACCCCGGCGGCACTGTATCGGATCACGGCCGTGGGGATCAGCGGACAGGTACGCACTGTGCTGGAGGCCATGTACGCGCAGGTGGGAGAGGGGCAGGGCGCGCGGTATCGGCGGGTCCTGTGGCGACAGTTGCATTAAGGAGATCTGTAATGGGCATGGAGAACCGGGGTTTCACCCTGATCGAGTTACTGATCGCCGTGGCGATCATCGCGTTGCTGGCCGGTATTGCCTATCCCGGCTACAGCGGCCATGTAAAAAAAGCCTATCGCGCAGAAATCGTCGCGTTGCTGACAGATCAGGCGCAGCATCTGGAGCGCTTTTACAGCCGGAACGGCACCTTTATTGATGCGAGCGGCGTCAGTGATGGCAATGATCGCTATAGAATCACGGCTGCATTGGGCCTCCATGCATTCAGCCTGCTCGCGACGCCTGTCGCCGACTCGGTGATGGCGACCGATCCCTGCGCAGCGTTCGGTCTCGCCAGCACCGGGGAACGCACCAACCCGGGGGCGATGCCCGACATGTCGCGCAAGACATGCTGGGGGCAGTGATGAGCGTGCAGGAAGATTGGGCGCCGGGCGCGCCTTTCCCTTTTTATCGGCTGGATCAAATAATGGCTAAGCAACAGCAAGTGGTGATTGTCGGCGGCGGTGTAATTGGATTGCTGACGGCGTTCAACCTTGCCACTCAAGGGCTGGCGGTGGCTCTGCTGGACCGCGCGGGTCTGGGCCAGGAGTCCTCCTGGGCGGGGGGCGGGATTGTTTCGCCGCTGTACCCGTGGCGTTACAGCCCGGCAGTCACTGCGCTGGCCCACTGGTCACAGGATTTTTATCCACAGCTGGCAGCGCAATTATTTGCCGCAACCGGCGTCGATCCGGAGGTGCACACCACCGGTTTGTACTGGCTGGACCTGGATGACGAAAACGCAGCGCTGGCCTGGGCTGCCCGCGAAGATCGACCGTTGAGCAAAGTCGACGTTTCGGCGGCGCATGATGCGGTTCCCGTATTGGGCGGCAGTTACTCCCAGGCCATTTACATGGCAAACGTGGCCAATGTGCGCAATCCGCGCCTGGTCAAATCCCTCAAGGCTGCTTTGCTTGCCTTGCCCGGTGTGACCCTTCACGAACAGTGCGAGGTCGACGGGTTCGTTTTGGACGGTGACGCGGTGGTGGGCGTGAACACGCCGGCAGGGCCGATCCTGGGTGATCAGGTAGTACTCGCAGCAGGTGCCTGGAGCGGGGAGCTACTGGGCAAACTGGGCTTGGCGCTGCCCGTGGAGCCGGTCAAGGGGCAGATGATTCTGTACAGATGTGCGCCTGATTTTTTATCGAGCATGGTGCTGGCCAAGGGGCGCTATGCGATTCCCCGGCGCGATGGTCACATTCTGATCGGCAGCACCCTGGAGCACGCTGGATTCGACAAGACGCCAACCCAATACGCGTTGGAAAGCCTCAAGGCCTCGGCCGAGGAATTGATACCCGTGCTGGCGGATGCCGAAGTGGTTGGCCATTGGGCTGGTTTGCGCCCAGGCTCGCCGGAGGGCATTCCTTATATCGGCGAGGTGCCGGGCTTCAAGGGGCTGTGGCTCAACTGCGGGCATTACCGCAATGGCCTGGTGCTTGCCCCGGCATCCTGTCAGTTGTTCGCTGACTTGCTGCTTGAGCGGAGGCCGATCATCGACCCCGCACCCTATGCGCCCGCAGGTCGACTCAACGCTGGATAGATTTCGGCCCCTGCTCCAGGTGCGCCTGGGTGCAATACCAGTCCTGACGAGAGCTGATGGCGCGATCCTGCGGCAAATGCACGCCGCAGTGGGCGCAGCGCACCATCAGCGCCGCGCCGGGTTCACCGGGACGTTGCTGCCGGGCCGCCGGGCTTTTGAACTTGCGCCATAACCATACCGCGGCAGCAATGACGGCAATCCAGAACAGTAGACGAACCATGATGGGCAGTTTCTCGACAGGGAATGCGGCAGTTTAGCCAAGGACGCGGCGGGCGCACAGTGCATAAATAGGCGCCCACGAAAAAGGGAGCTCATCAGAGCTCCCTTTTTGCGTTGCGTCGTACAGATCAGTCAAACACGCCGAAGGTCATGTAGCTGAACCACGAGCGGTCCTCGTTGTTGCCAAGGGCCTGTGGCTCCTGCTCCTCGATCACATCACCGTTCTCGTCATGGGGCTTGAGCTCGGAAGGAATGGCGTCCTTGGCGTCCTGGTACTGCTTGATCACGTCCTGGTTGGCGCGGGTTTCACCTGGCGGCAACGGTGGACGGGAGTCGATCAGGCCCAGAGTGTACTTGCTCAGCCACGAACGGTTGTCGGCTTCAGCCACCTGAGGCACGAACTGGCCGTCTTTCAGGCTTGGGTGATCAGGGTAGTTGAGCTTCAGGGTTTCCAGGCTGGTGTTGGCCAGCTCGTCCAGATGCAGACGCTGGTAGGCCTCGGTCATTACCGCCAGGCCGTCACCCACCGAAGGGGTCTCCTGGAAGTTTTCCACTACATAACGGCCACGGTTGGCGGCCGCTACATAGGCCTGACGGGTCAGGTAGTAGTGGGCGACATGGATCTCGTAGGACGCCAGCAGGTTGCGCAGGTAGATCATGCGCTGCTTGGCGTCCGGCGCGTAGCGGCTGTTGGGGTAGCGGCTGGTCAGCTGGGCGAACTCGTTGTAGGAGTCGCGGGCAGCGCCGGGGTCACGCTTGGTCATGTCCAGCGGCAGGAAGCGCGCCAGCAGGCCTACGTCCTGGTCGAACGAGGTCAGACCCTTGAGGTAGTAGGCGTAGTCCACGTTCGGGTGCTGTGGATGCAGGCGGATGAAGCGCTCGGCTGCGGACTTGGCAGCTTCCGGCTCGGCGTTCTTGTAGTTCGCGTAGATGAGCTCGAGCTGCGCCTGATCGGCGTAGCGCCCGAACGGATAACGCGACTCCAGGGCCTTCAGCTTGGCTGTGGCGCTGGTGTAGCTATTATTGTCCAGGTCTTTCTGAGCTTGCTGGTACAGCTCGACTTCGCTCAGGTTTTCGTCGACGACGTCCTTTGTTGACGAGCAAGCAGCAGTCATGGCGAGGATGGCGATCAGCAGCAGGTGTTTCACTTGCATGGCGGCTTGCGTCCCTATGACGGCCGCTGTCTTGGGCGGGGCCGTCCTGTTATGATGAGCGCCCCGTTGAAAGCCTCGGGGCAAAAGACGCCGTATTTAACCACAAGCGCGCAGCCGAAACCAAAGGCTGTGCCACGCCTAGTCTGAGCATGTCCGATAAAATTGAACTTCGCGCAGAGGTGCCGTCCGAATTGGGCGGCCAACGCCTCGATCAAGTCGCCGCACAATTATTCGCTGAGCACTCGCGCTCGCGCCTTTCCGCCTGGATCAAAGACGGCCGCCTGACTGTGGATGGAGCGGTTATCCGCCCGCGAGACATAGTCCATGGTGGTGCGATTCTTGAGCTGACTGCCGAGCAGGAAGCCCAGGGAGAATGGGTCGCCCAGGACATCGAGCTGGATATTGTCTATGAAGATGACGACATCCTGGTCATCAACAAACCCGCAGGCCTGGTGGTTCACCCGGCTGCCGGGCACGCTGATGGCACCTTGCTCAATGCCCTGCTGCACCATGTGCCGGACATCGTCAACGTCCCGCGCTGCGGCATCGTGCACCGCCTGGACAAGGACACTACCGGCCTGATGGTGGTGGCCAAGACCATCCAGGCGCAGACGCAGCTTGTTACTCAATTGCAGAGCCGCAGTGTCAGCCGGATCTACGAATGCATCGTGATCGGCGTGGTGGTGGCGGGTGGCAAGATCAACGCGCCCATCGGTCGCCATGGTCAGCAACGCCAGCGCATGGCGGTGATGGAGGGCGGCAAGCAGGCCGTCAGCCACTACCGCGTGCTGGAGCGTTTCCGCTCCCACACCCATGTGCGGGTGAAGCTGGAAACCGGGCGTACCCACCAGATTCGCGTGCACATGGCCCACATCAACTTCCCGTTGGTCGGTGATCCGGCCTATGGCGGTCGCTTCCGTATCCCTCCTGCGGCGAGTCAGACCATGGTCGAATCGCTGAAAACCTTTCCGCGCCAGGCATTGCATGCGCGCTTCCTGGAGCTTGATCATCCGACGAGCGGTAAGCGGATGAGCTGGGAATCGCCACTTCCAGACGATCTGGTCTGGTTGTTGTCGCTGCTCAAGCAGGATCGCGAGGCGTTTGTCGGATGAGTGACTGGCTGATTCCTGAATGGCCTGCGCCGTCTCAGGTTAAAGCCTGCGTTACCACCCGGACGGGCGGCGTCAGTCTGGCGCCGTTCGACAGCCTCAATCTGGGCGATCATGTCGACGACGATCTTGACGCCGTGCTGGAAAATCGCCGCCGCCTTACCCATGCCTTTGCTATCGAGCCGGCCTGGTTGCGCCAGGTCCATGGGGTCAATGTGGTCAAGGCAGACCCGGGCCGCATTGTCGAAGCGGATGGCAGTTGGACCAGTACGCCGGGTATCGCCTGCACGGCCATGACCGCCGACTGCTTGCCGGCATTGTTCTGTAATCGCGCGGGCACCCGTGTTGCGGCGGCCCATGCTGGCTGGCGTGGCCTGGCGGCTGGGGTACTGGAAGCTGCGGTCGAAAGCCTGGCTGCCGAACCTGACGACGTATTGGTCTGGCTCGGTCCGGCAATCGGCCCGCAAGCCTTTGAAGTCGGTCCGGAAGTGCGTGAAGCCTTCATGCAGCAACTGCCTGTCACCGAACGAGCCTTTGTACCCAGTCGCAATTCCGGCAAGTTCATGGCCGACATCTACCAGCTGGCCCGCCTGCGCCTCGCTGCGCGTGGCGTAACAGCGGTCTACGGTGGCGGTTTCTGCACGGTGACCGACCCGCGTTTCTTCTCTTACCGCCGCAGCCCTCGCACCGGTCGGTTCGCCTCCCTTATCTGGCTTGAACGCTAGACTCTCCTGATCCACGTCAGGTGTTACCTGCTTGAATCTTCCAGAATCCACCCCATCTATAAGGGCATCTGGCAGGTTTCTTCATTCAGGATGTGTTTACAGCTCCGGCCTGCTCAAAAGGAAGGTGACTAATGCGTATTGATCGTTTAACCAGCAAATTACAGTTGGCCTTGTCGGACTCCCAATCCCTGGCGGTCGGCCTCGACCATCCGGCAATCGAGCCTGCACATTTGATGCAGGCGCTCCTGGAGCAACAAGGGGGTTCCATCAAGCCCTTGTTGATGCAGGTAGGCTTTGACGTCAATAGCCTGCGCAAGGAGTTGAGCAAAGAGCTCGACCAACTGCCGAAAATCCAGAATCCCACTGGCGACGTGAATATGTCCCAGGACCTGGCGCGCCTGCTCAATCAGGCTGATCGCCTGGCCCAGCAGAAAGGCGACCAGTTCATCTCCAGCGAGCTGGTGCTGCTCGCCGCCATGGACGAGAACAGCAAGCTCGGCAAGTTGTTGCTGGGCCAGGGCGTGAGCAAGAAAGCGCTGGAAAACGCCATCAACAACCTGCGTGGCGGCGATGCGGTCAACGACCCCAATCATGAGGAGTCGCGTCAGGCTCTGGACAAATACACCGTCGACCTCACCAAGCGCGCCGAAGAGGGCAAGCTCGACCCGGTGATCGGCCGTGACGATGAGATCCGTCGCACCATTCAGGTGTTGCAACGCCGCACCAAGAACAACCCGGTGCTGATCGGTGAGCCTGGCGTGGGTAAAACCGCGATTGCCGAAGGTCTGGCCCAGCGCATCATCAATGGTGAGGTGCCAGACGGTCTCAAGGGCAAGCGGCTGTTGTCGCTGGACATGGGTTCGCTGATTGCCGGCGCCAAGTTCCGCGGTGAGTTCGAGGAACGCCTGAAATCCCTGCTCAATGAACTGTCGAAGCAGGAAGGGCAGATCATTCTGTTTATCGATGAGCTGCACACCATGGTCGGCGCCGGCAAAGGCGAAGGCTCCATGGACGCCGGCAACATGCTCAAGCCGGCGTTGGCGCGCGGTGAGTTGCACTGCGTCGGGGCCACCACGCTCAACGAATACCGCCAGTACATTGAAAAGGACGCGGCCCTTGAGCGGCGCTTCCAGAAAGTGCTGGTAGAGGAACCGAGCGAAGAGGACACCATCGCGATCCTGCGTGGACTTAAAGAGCGTTACGAGGTGCACCACAAGGTGGCGATCACCGATGGCGCGATCATTGCGGCGGCCAAGTTGAGCCATCGTTATATCACCGACCGGCAGTTGCCGGACAAGGCCATCGACCTGATCGACGAAGCGGCCAGCCGCATTCGCATGGAGATCGACTCCAAGCCGGAAGTGCTCGACCGTCTGGACCGGCGCCTGATTCAACTGAAAGTCGAATCCCAGGCCCTGAAGAAAGAGGAAGACGACGCGGCGAAGAAACGCCTGGAAAAACTCCAGGAAGAAATCCAGCGCCTGGAGCGCGAGTATTCGGACCTCGAGGAAATCTGGACCTCGGAAAAAGCCGAGGTGCAGGGCTCTGCGCAGATCCAGCAAAAGATCGAACAATCCCGCCAGGAACTGGAAGCCGCGCGCCGCAAAGGCGACCTTAACCGCATGGCCGAGTTGCAGTATGGGGTGATCCCGGACCTGGAGCGCAGCCTGCAGATGGTCGACCAACATGGCAAGGCCGAGAACCAGTTGCTGCGCAGCAAGGTGACCGAGGAAGAAATCGCCGAAGTCGTCTCGAAGTGGACCGGTATCCCGGTATCGAAAATGCTCGAAGGCGAGCGCGACAAGTTGCTGAAGATGGAGTCCCTGCTGCACCAGCGCGTCATTGGCCAGGACGAGGCGGTGGTGGCGGTCTCCAACGCGGTGCGGCGTTCGCGCGCGGGGTTGTCCGATCCTAATCGTCCGAGCGGCTCGTTCATGTTCCTGGGCCCCACCGGTGTGGGGAAGACCGAGCTGTGCAAGGCACTGGCGGAGTTCCTGTTCGATACCGAAGAGGCCATGGTGCGCATCGACATGTCCGAGTTCATGGAGAAGCATTCGGTGGCGCGCCTGATCGGCGCACCGCCAGGCTACGTGGGCTATGAGGAGGGTGGTTACCTGACCGAAGCCGTGCGGCGCAAGCCTTACTCGGTGATCCTGCTGGATGAGGTGGAGAAGGCGCACCCGGATGTGTTCAACATCCTGCTGCAGGTGCTCGAAGACGGCCGCCTGACCGACAGTCACGGGCGTACCGTGGACTTTCGCAACACGGTGATCGTGATGACCTCCAACCTGGGCTCGGCGCAGATCCAGGAATTGGTGGGTGATCGCGAAGCCCAGCGTGCGGCGGTCATGGATGCTCTGACCACGCACTTCCGCCCGGAATTTATCAACCGGGTCGATGAAGTGGTGATCTTCGAGCCATTGGCGCGGGATCAGATCGCCGGCATTACCGAGATCCAGTTGGGTCGCCTGCGTGGGCGTCTGGCCGAGCGTGAACTGTCGCTGCAACTGAGCCGAGAGGCGTTGGACAAGCTGATCGCGGTCGGTTACGACCCGGTGTATGGTGCGCGGCCGCTCAAACGTGCCATCCAGCGCTGGATCGAGAACCCGCTGGCGCAGTTGATCCTGTCGGGCAGCTTCATGCCCGGCACCAGCGTCGAGGCAACGGTGGAGAACGACGAAATCGTTTTCCATTAAGGCCGGCCCGTACGCAAATAAAGAAAGGCTCCGCATTGCGGGGCCTTTTTTTTCGATAGGGCGTTGAACTGTAAGGCAAAGGCTTGTAAAGTGCGCCCCGCAGCAATGTCAGCCCACGGGTTTCTTCCCCCCAGGAAGAAATCAGAAAGAAGCGCAAATCCTTGTCTTGAAAGCAATTTAAAGGGTTGACAGAGGTTTTTAAGATTGTAGAATAGCGCGCCTCAGAGGCACTAACGTAGCGATACGGGCAGGGCTGAAGAGGAAGTTACATCGCAGTAAAATTTGAAATATGCAGTTCCGTGATAGCTCAGTCGGTAGAGCAAATGACTGTTAATCATTGGGTCCCAGGTTCGAGTCCTGGTCACGGAGCCAATTTCAAACCGGGGTATAGCGCAGTCCGGTAGCGCGCCTGCTTTGGGAGCAGGATGTCGGGAGTTCGAATCCCCCTACCCCGACCATATTTGGGTCGTTAGCTCAGTTGGTAGAGCAGTTGGCTTTTAACCAATTGGTCGTAGGTTCGAATCCCACACGACCCACCATTTTTGAGACCAGTTAACGCTGGAATCGAATCTTAAGATCAGAGGCCAAAAGCGCTGATCGAAGAAGGCGACTGAAAGGTCGCCTTTTTTTTACCGGGGTATAGCGCAGTCCGGTAGCGCGCCTGCTTTGGGAGCAGGATGTCAGGAGTTCGAATCCCCTTACCCCGACCATATTAAAAGTCCTCGTATCGAAAGATACGGGGATTTTTTTTGTGCGCGCGAATCCTGAGCTCGCTGCAAAGCACATGTGGGAGCGGGCTTGCCCGCGAATGCGGTGGTTCAGTCACAGCTGTACTGACTGACACAGCGCATACGCGAGCAAGCCCGCTTCTGCACTCAGGTCTCCTTCAAGACCTGGTTATTAATGCAATTTAAGACGCGGCTCCGTACCCCGCCCGATCTTGCTGCCCAACATCAACATCGCCGTACGAAAGAACCCATACAGCGCCACCTGGTGCATGCGGTACAGCGACACATAGAACATGCGCGCCAGCCAGCCTTCCAGCATCACGCTGCCGGTCAGGTTGCCCATCAAGTTGCCCACCGCCGAGAACCGCGACAGCGAGATCAGCGAACCGTAGTCGGTGTATGTGTAGTGGGGCAGGTCCTTGCCGTCGATCCGCAGCTTCAGCGATTTCGCTAGCAGGGACGCCTGCTGGTGAGCCGCCTGCGCACGCGGCGGCACGTTGCGATCGGTGCCCGGTTGCGGGCAGGCGGCGCAGTCACCGAAGGCGAAGATGTTTTCATCGCGGGTGGTCTGCAGGGTTGGCAGCACTTGCAACTGATTGATGCGGTTGGTCTCCAGCCCGTCAATCTCCTTGAGAAAGGCCGGTGCGCGAATGCCAGCTGCCCACACCTTGAGGCTCGCAGGAATTGCCTGGCCGCTGCTGGTGATCAGTGCGTCAGCGGTCACTTCGCTTACCGCTGCATTGGTCAGCACCGTCACGCCGAGCTTCTCCAGGGTTTTATGCACAGGCGCGCCGATGCGTTCCGGCAGTGCTGGCAATACCCGCGGTCCGGCTTCGATCAGGGTGATGTGCATGTTTTCCGGCTTGATCCGGTCCAGGCCATAGGCGGCCAGTTCGTGGGCGGCGTTATGCAGCTCGGCCGCCAGCTCCACCCCGGTGGCACCGGCGCCGACGATGGCGACGCTGATTTGCTCAACGGCATCGGTCTGCCCGGCATGGGCGCGCAGGTAGTGATTGAGCAACTGTTGGTGAAAGCGCTCGGCCTGTTTGCGTGTGTCGAGGAACAGGCAGTGCTGCGCTGCGCCTTCGGTGCCGAAATCGTTGGTGGTGCTGCCGACTGCAATCACCAGGCTGTCATAACCCAGCACGCGTGCCGGCACCAGCTCACGACCTTCTTCGTCGAGGGTGGCGGCCAGCTGGATTTTTTTCTGCTCACGGTCGAGGCCGCTCATGCGGCCCAGTTGGAACTCGAAGTGATTCCATTTGGCCTGGGCGACGTAATTGAGTTCGTCTTCCGAAGAGTTCAGCGAGCCGGCCGCGACTTCGTGCAGCAGCGGTTTCCAGATATGGGTCAGGTTGGTATCCACCAGGGTGATGCTGGCGGTGCCGCGCTTGCCTAGCGTCTTGCCCAGGCGGGTCGCCAACTCAAGGCCGCCGGCGCCGCCGCCGACGATGATAATACGATGGGTCATGGGGATATCTCGCAAGGCTAAAGGAAATCGGAGCAGTTACCCTCGCGAGCGCCAGGCAGCTCATAGCGTCAGGTAACTCAAAAAGGCAGATGGGCATACAAGCCTCGTCTGGTAGACGTTGCAAATGGGCGCCACGTTACAGGCGCGGTTTCAGAGGCTGATGCCCACATCGAACACTATGCTGCGCCCCAGATTGTTGCGCAAGAAATCCGGGGCGTCTGGGTGGGCGAACAGCACGCGGGCAAATGTCGGCCCCACCAGCGACAGTGAGCGCCAGCCCTGACGCAGGTATTCGGTTGGCGGAGGAAAGTGGCTGTTGAGGTCCAGCACTTCGCGTTTGAGGCTGGTGAACGCGACAATATCCAGCTCGCCCAGGTCCATGCCGCGCTCTTTATAGTTAAGCGCTTTTTTGCGCAGTGTCGGCGCCAGCCGCAGCAGGAACTCATGGGCGGGAATGCGTCGCGGCTTGGCCTCGCGCCGCACCAATTGGCTGAGGGAAAACGCACTGCGCCGGCGCAGTACTTCATCGCGCCACTCATCATTAAGGCGCCGTCCCTGATCGAGCACGAAGAACACCTCGAAACTGGCGTCACGAAACAGCACGTCCGGAGGCTCCTGCCCGGCGGCGTGAAACTCTTCGGCACGGAAGGGCACGTTCAGGCCTTGCAGCAGGCGCTGGCAGACCCAACGCTCACGCTCCCATTTGCGTGCATTGGACAGAAAAGCATTGGCTTGTTCGGCCGCCACGGTGAGCAGGCGCAAATAATCTGAGTCGTCCATACCTGCAGCTTAGCGTTCAAACGATGACCGCAGGAAGTCCCACTTTTATGCGACCTCAATGGCGCGGCGTCAGATCCTCGGAGAACAGCTCGTCTTCGGCATCTGGCGCCACCGGAATCTTGTGTTCTTCTGCAGCCCAGGCGCCCAGGTCGATGAGTTTGCAGCGGTCCGAGCAGAACGGCCGGTTGAGGTTGGTCGCTTTCCATTCCACGGGGGCGCCGCAGGTTGGGCAGTCGACGGTCAAGGGTTGGCTCATGATCGGCCTCCACGCAAAGTAAGGTAAAAGTGGTGCAGTCGCTCGACTTCGCCGTGCAACCAGGCGAGGTCCTGGTCATTGACCAGCACGTCATCGGCATGGTTCAGGCGGTCTTCGCGGCTGGACTGGGCCTTGAGAATTGCCTGCACCTGTTGTTCGCTGATGCCGTCGCGCTGCAGGGTACGCTGAATCTGCAGCGATTGCGGCACGTCGATCACCAGGATGCGCTGAGTCATGCTGTACTGCCCGGATTCGATCAACAGTGGCGACACCAGAATGGCGTAGGGCGACTGCGCACGCGCCAGGTGGCTGCGGATTTCCTCGGCGATCAACGGGTGCAGCAGGGCCTCCAGCCAGAGGCGTTGCTCGGGAACCTCAAAGATCAGCTTGCGCAATGCCGCACGGTCCAGCTTGCCGTCCGGCATCAACACGCCGGCACCAAAGTGTTCGGCGATGCGTGCCAGCGCCGGTCGGCCTGGCTCGACCACCCAGCGGGCGGCGTGGTCGGCGTCGACCAGGTCGATGCCCAGGTCGATAAAGTGTTGGGCCGCCGCGCTTTTACCGCTGCCGATGCCGCCGGTGAGGCCGAGAATCCAGGGTGTTGCGACAGAAGGGGTCATCTGAAACCGACGAACTGCAAATAGAAGTCGGTTATTTGACCACCCCAGAGCAGCGCAATCCAGCCGGCAATTGCCAGATACGGACCAAAAGGTATCGGCGTGGAGGCCTGTGTGTTCTTCAGGCGCATCAGGATCAGCCCCGCAGCCACGCCCAGCAGCGATGAAAGCAACAGCGTCATCGGCAGGATCTGCCAGCCGCCCCAGGCGCCGAGCAGGGCCAACAGCTTGAAGTCGCCGTAGCCCATGCCGTCCTTGCCGGTTGCCAGTTTGAACAGCCAGAACAGAGTCCACAGGCTCATATAGCCAAACACCGCACCCCAGAATGCCTCGGGCAGTGTCACCAGCAGGTCGAAGCTGTTGCCGATCAGTCCCAGCCACAGCAGCGGCAGCACCAGCACGTCCGGGAGCAATTGATGATCCACATCGATCAGGCTCACAGCCAGCAGTCCCCAGCTCAACACCATCACGGCGCCTGCCTGCCAACCGAAACCGAAATGCCACGCGACCATGGCCGAGAGCACGGCGCATGCCAGCTCGGTAAACGGATAGCGCGCACTGATCGGGTGGCTACAGCGGGCGCAGCGCCCCCTGAGCATCAGGTAGCTCAGCAGCGGAATATTTTCCCAGGGCCGAATCGGATGATCGCAGTGAGGACAGCAGGAGTTAGGGTGCATCAGGTTGTACGTCGGCCCGGCCGGTTCGGCGGGCATGCCAAGCATCTCGCGGGACTGCTCGCGCCAGTCTCGTTCGAGCATCGTTGGCAGGCGCCACACCAGCACATTGAGGAAACTGCCGACGACAAGGCCGAGTACCGCCGCCATGGCGACAAAGGCCCAGGGCTGCTCAGTCATCAGCAGGTTCAAAACGCGGTACCCAGCTGGAACACCGGCAGGTACATGGCGATCACCAGCGCCCCGACGATGCCGCCCAGCACTACCATGATCAACGGCTCCATCAAGCTGGTGAGGTTGTCCACCTGGTTATCCACATCTGATTCGTAGTGGCTCGCCACCTTTTCGAGCATGTGGTCCAGGGTGCCGGACTCTTCGCCGATGGCAGTCATCTGGATTGACATACGCGGGAACAGCCCGCTGCTCGCCATGGACTGATGAAGTGGCATGCCCGTGGATACATCGTGACGCATATGCTCTATCGCCTGTTTGAACAACCCGTTGCCCACCGCGCCAGCCACTGACTCCAAGGCTTGTACCAACGGTACACCGGCGGCGAAGGTGGTTGAAAGCGTGCGGGCATAGCGGGCGACTGCGGATTTTTTCAGCAGTGTACCTGCCAGGGGAAGCTTCAACACACCGGCATCCAGCCGATGACGAAATCCAGATGAGCTAAGGCAGGCGTGGCGCACCCCGAAAAAAACCGTCGCCAGCCCCAGCGCAATGAGCCACCAGGCCTGCTGCATGAACGCCGACAACGCGATGATCAGCAAGGTAAAGCCAGGCAGCGTGCCGTCGACCCCGGCGAACAACTGCTCGAACTGTGGCACCACGTGGATCAGCAGCACGCTGCACACGACGCTGGCGACCACGATAACTGCGATGGGGTAGGTCATCGCCTTCCTGATCCTGGCCTTGAGTTGCTCAGTCTTTTCCTGATGGACGGCCACGCGCTCCAGCAGCGTTTCCAGTGCGCCAGCCTGCTCGCCCGCCGCTATCAGGTTGCAGTACAAGTCATCGAAGTGGCGTGGCTGTTTACGCAATGCCTGCGCCAGGCTGTTACCGGCGGCAACCTGCTGTTTCAAACCCTTGACCAGTGCCTGCATCTGCCGATTTTCAAAACCTTCGCTGATGATGTCGAAGGCTTGTAACAGCGCTATCCCGGCCTTGAGCAGCGTGGCCAGCTGGCGGGTAAAAAGCGCTATGTCCGATGGTTTGATCGGCTGGGTGAGGCCAGGCAGCCCTGGATACCGTTTACGCACGCGGCCAGGGCTGACTCCCTGCTGGCGCAGTTGTGCCTTGACCAGCGCAGGGTTGTGCGCCGTGGTCTGCCCCGACACTCTGCGCCCTTTGCGATTGATGCCTTCCCAGTCGTACGTCGTTGAAGCGTTGTTCATGTCACGGTTCCGCACTCACGTCGTTGAAGACTTCCAGCTTAGTCACAGGAATGATGCTGGCAGGCTCGCTCCGGGAGGCAAAATGTCAGAATGTGCGACCAAGGCGCGATTGAGCGCCTGCGGATGAGTACACTGGCGCCGTTGCAAACTACGGGGCGCAGGACGCGCCTTGTCATGGTTCTATTCTGGAGAGTGAATGTGATGCGTCAAAAAGGCTTTACCTTGATCGAATTGCTCATCGTCGTGGCAATTATCGGCATTCTGGCCACCATCGGCCTGCCCATGTACACCACGCACCAGGCCAAGGCCAAATTCACGGCCGGGCTGGCTGAAATCAGCGCGTTGAAGGCCGGTTACGAAGACACCCTGAACCAGGGGACCGTACCCACCATCGCCTTGATCGGCGGCACCAGCCCCACCGCCAACTGCAGGATCGACGTGACAGGCGACGTTGCCACCGGCATCGGCTCCATCAGTTGCGAAATACTCGACGCCCCGGCGCCGGTGCTTGGCAAAAGCATTACCCTGACACGCAGCGCCACCGAAGGCTGGAAGTGTGTCACCACCGCCGAGGCGAAATACGTCGCCAAAGGATGTGGCGTCACAGGGGCATAAAGCGTGTTGTTAACCCGCATTCAGCGCGACAATCTGTTTCTGATCGCCACAGCGTGCCTGCTGGCGCTCGGCATCTGTGCGCCGTTCAGCGGGCATGATCTGCAACGCGGGACACAGATCTGCCTGGGGCTGTGCGCGGTGCTGTACGGGTTGTCGGTCTCTTCGCGCGAGGGGTCGGTGAATCGGCCTGCCGCCGCAGGCTTGGCACTGATTATGGTACTGGGCCTGGTATCTTCGGTGCTTGCGCATCAGCCCCTGTGGGCACTCACTGAAATGGCGCTGTTCATCTGCAGTGCGGCGATTGCGCTGGCGGTTACCTCGCTCAGGCGCCACGGCGGTGAATCGATCGATAGCGCGCTGATGTTGATCGTGCTGATGTTATGCGTGATCAAGTCCGTTCAGTACGGGTACGCGTTGATACTCGCGTTCGGCAGTGGCCAGCGCCTGCTCAACCTTGACCTGCTGCTGTCCGGATTTTCCAACAAGCGCTTCTACGGTCAATTCCAGACCTTCACCCTGCCATTGCTGGCACTGTCCCTGCTGATCCCCAAGGTCTCCCGTCCCGCACGCGCGGCCGCGCTGGTGTTGTTGTGCGTCTGGTGGCTGATTGCAATCAGCGGCGGCACCCGTGGTACATGGCTTGGCATGGCGGTGGCGGCGGCTGTGCTGGTGTGGCTTGGCCCCTGGGGGCGGCGCTGGGTGGCCTGGCAACTGGCGGGTGTTTGCGGTGGCCTGTTGCTTTACGGCTGCTTGTTCATGCTGCTGGCGCACCATTCTGGCAACGAGATTGTCAGTGCCGCCGGTGAGCGTCTCACCACGTCGCTGTCGGGTCGCGGCCCGATCTGGTGGCAGGGCTGGCACATGATTGCCGAGCGCCCATGGTTGGGCTTCGGGCCCATGCATTTCGCCGATGTGGCCAATCCCATCGCCGCCCACCCTCACCAGGCCGTGCTGCAATGGGCCAGTGAATGGGGCGTGCCGTCGGCACTGTGCGTGGCGGTTCTGGCAGGCTGGGGCGGCTGGGCCACCGTTGGACTGATCCGTGAGCGTGCCATGGTTGCCACGCGGGCCGATCTTCTGCGCTTATGCCTGTTTGCGGCGCTGGTCGGCGCACTGACGCAGTCCATGGTCGATGGCGTGATCGTGATGCCCAACTCGCAGGTTTGGCTGGCGTTGGTGGTGGGCTGGTTGATGGCGTTGCATGTGCGGCGAGCCCCTGAGCCTGCTCTGCCGCTGGCTGCTGGCGCTTGGAGGATGACAAGTGTGCTCGCCGTGGGGCTGTTGGTGTATGTGGTAATCCGCGACGTTCCGCATCTGGAACACGCCCGGCAGGTCTATCTGGACGGGCGGGGTGATCATTTGCAGCCGCGCTTCTGGGCCCAGGGCGTGATAGCCCTGCCAAGGCTCTGAGCCTGCGTGTTCAAACGTCCCGATAGTACTTGGCCGGTATGCCAAACCACACCTGGTTGTCGGGCACATCCTTGCGCACCTGAGAGCACGCGCCAATCTCGGCATTTTCCCCAATGGTCACAGACGGCATGATCACGACGCTGGCGCCGAAGCGTGAGCCTTTCTTGAGCGTGCCTACGCATTTTTCGTCATTTTTGGTGAGGTCGGGCGTATCGGTGACCACGAATGCATATTTCATCACCACATCATCTTCAACAATGGTGTTGGCGGAGAGTGTGCCGCGACTGCCCATCAGTACGCGGTTGCCCAACTGACAGTTGTCTCGAATTTCACAGTAGGAAGTGAATGAGCAATCATCCCCAATCACTGCATTGCGACCAATTTTCGTATAGGTGCCGATTTTTGTATGCCTGCCGATTTTGGCGCCTTTGAGCACCATGGCATAGTCTTCGATCACAGCACCTTCCTTGATTTCAACATCATCTTCAATGATGCAGAACCGGCCGATCACAACACCATCGCCTATTACCGCCTTGTCTGAAACGATTGAGTAATTGTTCATTTCGATACTTTTAGTTTTCCAATGATTTTGGGACACCCGACAGATCGTCAGTTGCCGACTTCACCGTTTTGGCTGGCATGCCCATCACCAAAAGTCCGGGCTCCTCAATGTGTTTCACCACCACGGCTCCGGCACCAACCACCGTGCGCTCGGCTATGCGCGTCTGTGGTCTTACGATAGCACCCGATCCAAGAAAGCACTGATTGCCGAGGGTGACGTTGCCAGCAATCGATACGTTATTGGCAAAGTGACACTCGTCGCCGATCAATGAGCCATGACCAATCTTGCTGCCGTGTGCGATGACGCACCCCTGGCCAACGGTGGTTGTCTCGTTGACCGAGCCACGTACCACGGTCACATCGGTACCGAGGAAGGTGCCTTGCATGATTCGGGTGTAGCCGATCTGCGGCTGAACCACTCTTTGGCGCGTGGTCGGGTCCCAGATCCAGGCCGCCCCCGTTGCGCCGACGGTGGAGTGCGATTCAATGGTGACATCTTCTTCGATGGTGGTTCCGCGCATCACGGTCACGTGGGAGTGAAGGTTGGCACCTGCCTTCACAACACAGTCCTCCAATACGCAGAAAGGTCCTATGTAAGCCGCAGGGTCGACTTCGCAATCCTCGCCAATAACGGCGGTGGGGTGGATGCCCTGAATTTTTTTTCGGTCTGGCACCATGGCTTCCATCAGGCGATAAAACACCAACTGTGGATGATCGACCTGGAGTATTACATTGCCTTCGCCGCACACATCGGCCCCTTCGCGCAGGACTATTGAATGGGTTATCGGCGGCGGATGGCCAATGCCTTGCGCCAAAAAATAAATCCCGCCTTGCTCGATCTGACGCAGGCTCTTGAATGCAAAGGCGCTTTGAGCAGCTGTGCCATGGGCGACGAAGGCGATACCCATTTGCTGTAGCTGTTGCTGGACCTGCGCAAGCGAGAAGGTTTTCGGGGGGGTGGGCAAATGCATTCTCCACGTAGGGATGTTGGCTCGATCGTCACTCATGAAACGTCAGGCAGTCAACGAACGAATGAGGTTTCTCCCGTCACCTTCTGAGGGTGGCGATCTTTCGGCAGAGTGCCTATTATCGTTCAGCGTATCGGGCTGAGCGTCCGATGCGCGAACTGACTCAACGGCAATATTGTTTTCAGCTGATCCAAGAATGGTTCTGAAGGCCAGACGAGCAGGTATTCACGCCCGCTCTTTCGTATCTGCGCAACCTTGATGACCCAGATGCATCCCCATTCCCAGATCTGAGAGAACACCATGACCACGACTGAACTGACCCAGGAAGCCCGGCACGAAGAAGCCCTCAAAAAATACCTTGAGGCCACGCCGCAGCTCAAAGAAGAGATCAAGGACCTGAGTGCTGATGATCAGCGCGACCAGATCCAGTGGGCATTCGAGGATGAGGCCGAGAGCCAGAATCTCCAGCCTTGGGAGCTGACCCTCAAGTACACCTCGACACCGGAAGAATTCGAGACCGCACGCCTGGCCTTGCACAAAGAGGCGGCCGAGGTGCTGGGCGTTGAATGGGACGAGTACTGCGAGATGAACAACCTGGTCGTCTGAACCCGAACCTTTGCAGGAGCAAGCTTGCTCGCTCCTGCATTAATCCGGTGTCAGATACTCAGTCGCATCGACAAATCCACCGCCTTCACATCCTTGGTCATCGCACCAATAGAAATGTAGTCCACCCCGGTTTCGGCGATGGGCAGCAAGGTGCTTTCGTTGATCCCGCCGCTCGCTTCCAGCCTGGCTTTGCCGCCGTTCAGGCGCACCGCTTCACGCATGTCGTCCAAGCTCAATTCATCGAGCATGATGATATCGGCCCCGGCATCGAGTGCTTCGCGCAATTCATCCAGGCTTTCCACTTCAATTTCCACTGGCTTGCCCGGCGCGATTTTGTGCGCGGCGGCAACCGCTTGGCTAATGCCGCCGCAGGCCGCGATATGGTTTTCCTTGATCAGGAACGCGTCGTATAGACCCATGCGGTGGTTATGGCAGCCGCCACAGGTCACCGCATACTTCTGCGCCAGGCGCAGGCCCGGCAGGGTTTTGCGTGTGTCGAGCAATTTGACCTGGGTGCTGGCGACGAAGTCGGCCAGGTACTGGGCACGCGTGGCAACGCCTGACAGCAGTTGCAGAAAATTCAGTGCGCACCGTTCACCGCTGAGCAGCGAGCGGGCAGGGCCCTCGAGGTGAAACAGCACCTGATTGGGGCTGACACGCTCGCCATCGGTCACCTGCCAATGCACGGCGACCCGCGGATCCAGTTGGCGAAACACGGCATCCACCCAGGCCGTGCCACTGATAACCGCTGCGTCGCGGGTGATGATCGTGGCTTTCGCCAGCCGTTCAGCCGGGATCAACTGCGCGGTAATGTCGCCACTGCCGATGTCTTCCAGCAGTGCGCGGCGCACGTTGGCTTCGATTTCGGCAGTGATGTCGGCAAGACGGAGATTCGGCATAACAGGCTCCACAAACAATGTGCGCCGATTATAGGGGCACTGCGTGGCCGAACCCACCGCCACCTGCTCTTTTGCCGGTGAAACTCAGAGTTTGCTGGCGTAACGGCCCCTGTTTGCAAGATAATCCCGCGCCTTGCAATTGGCGTCATAGCTTTGACGTCCCGGTGACAATCGGATATCGGCGGCGCCCGCCTGATCGTCCCACCCCCCTACACCGCCGTTTCAGGAGGCCAGGATGCACAATGACGGAAAGGTGGTGTCCATCAAGAGGGCACAGGCTACGCCATCGCCGCTGGCGCGCCTGCCGGTGGTGTTGCTGCAGGTTCGCGACAAGGCTGCCCAACAGTTGCAACAGGGCTTGCAGGAGCTGTTTGATAACGCCGACGACACCTTGTTCGAAATGGCCGACAAGGCCCGCAATAACGCGGATCACCATATCTTTTTCGAGGCCATGCGCGACCTGCGGCTCAAGCGCAAGAATTTCGAACGCGCCTTCATGGCGCAACTGTTCCAGGCCTTCGCCCACCTCGGCCAAGCGAGCAGCGGTGAGCCGAAAATGGTCCCGCTGGTCTCCTACGATTCGCTGCCAGTCACCACCGACGATGCCCGCGAAAAAGCCGTGGCGCTCGAGGCGATGCTCGGCCGGGTGCGGCACCGCGATGGCCTGGCCCTGGGGCAATTGACCGCTCGTCTGAACGCCCTGCTTGGCAAGCAACTGGACGAGCGGGAAAACCCCTTGGGCCCGGCCCTGTTGTGCGAATTTTTCCTGCGCGCCGGGCGCAGTCTCGGCGTGGAAATCCGCGTCAAGCTGATCATGCTCAAGCTGTTTGAAAAATACGTGCTCAGCGACGCCGATCTGTTGTACGGCGAGGCCAATCAGCTGCTGGTGGCGACCGGCGTTTTACCTGAACTCAAAAGCGCGCCTTCCCGTCGTCGTGTTGGGTGTGTGGCGAGCGAACCTGCACCGCCAGGCAGCTTGCCAGGCACCGACCAGACCCTGGATGAAAACGGTCAGCAGGACTTCGCCGCGCTGCAGCATATGCTCGCTGCCGTGCGCGGCAGTGTGGCGCCCACTCTGGAAGCCAGCGCCGAACCCCAGCCGATTGCCACCCGCGACTTGCTGCGCCTGCTTTCCCATCTGCAGCAATACGTCCCGGAACCCCAGGCCGAGGACGACTTCGACCTGCGTAACCAGCTTGAACAACTATTGACCCGCGTCAGCGTCAAGAGCGGCAAGTCCCGCGTGGTGGAGGACGCCGACGAAGACGTGATCAACCTGGTCGCCCTGCTGTTCGAATTCATGCTCAATGACCCTGCGGTGCCTGAAGCCTGCAAGGCGTTGATTGCGCGTTTGCAGATCCCTTTGCTGAAGGTGGCGTTGCTGGACAAGCGTCTTTTCAGTTGCGCCAGTCATCCCGCGCGGCAGTTGCTCAATGAAATCGCCGCCTCGGCCCTGGGCTGGAACCCGTGCGAGGATTATCAGCGCGACAGTCTGTACCTGCGCATCGAACACGTCGTGCAGTGCCTGCTCAATGAATACGTCGACGACCCGGCGATTTTTTCCCGGTTGCTGGCGCAGTTCAGCGCATCGTGCGCCGAGGAGCAGCGGCGCAGCGAGTTGATTGAACAACACACCCGTGACGCTGAGGATGGGCGCATTCGTGCCGATGCGGCGCGTCAACACGTGGCTGACGTGCTTGACCGAAGGCTGCTGGGCAAGGTGTTGCCGCAGGCCGTGGTGCAATTTCTGCAACAGGCCTGGAGCCAGGTGTTGTTATTGGCCAGCCTCAAGCATGGTGAGCAGTCGGTGCAGTGGCAGGCGGGGCTGCGCACCATGGACGAGCTGATCTGGAGCGTCAGCCTGCAGCGCGACGCCGAGGCCGGTCGGCATCTGGTGGAGCAACTGCCGGGGTTGCTCAAGGCATTGCGTGACGGCCTGACCAGCGCAGCGGTCGATCCCTTCGACACGCGCGATTTCTTTGTGCGCCTGCAAGCGTTGCATCTGCAACCGGCGGAGAGTGTCGAGGCGCTGATTGAGGTGTGCGAGCCATGTGTACTCGGCCCCGGTGCAGTCGATGCCTGCGAAGACCTGGCGGCGGACGATCCTGATCTGCTCAAAGCGCTGCAGCTGCGAATTGGCGGCTGGGTCGAGTTACAGGATGAGCGGCCAGCCCCCCTGCGCTGCAAGCTGCTGGCGATCATGGCACCTGTGGGTAGCTACGTGTTCGTCAACCGCTCGGGGCTCAAGGTCATGGAAAAAAGCGTCGGCCAACTGGCCCTTGCGTTCAAGCGTGGCGCTCTGCACCCGTTGGATGATGGCCTGCTGTTCGAGCGTGCGTTGACGGCAGTGACCGGCAAACTGCGCCAACTCAATCGCGGCAAGTGATCGCAACGGCGGGGTGGAACGCGGCATACTGGTCACACTTAGTCACGTTCACTTAGTCACGTTCAAGGATCCTGCATGCAACTGGACCCCGCCAGTGGTTGGTGCCAGGGCATTGGTCACTGCCCTTCGCCCAACTTCAACGAGCGCCCCTCAGGCGAAATCTCACTGCTGGTGGTGCATAACATCAGTTTGCCGCCGGCGCAGTTCGGCACTGGCAAGGTGCAGGCGTTTTTTCAGAATCGACTGGATGTCACGGAACATCCCTACTTTGAAGGGATTGCCGACTTACGCGTGTCTGCACACTTTCTGATTGAGCGCGACGGTGCCGTGACGCAGTTTGTGTCCTGCCTCGACCGCGCCTGGCATGCTGGTGTCTCAAGCTTTGAGGGGCGAGAGACGTGCAATGACTTTTCCCTGGGCATCGAACTGGAAGGCACGGACGACCTGGCGTACACCGATACCCAGTATGCATCGCTGATAGAGCTGACGAGCCAGTTGCTGGCGGCTTACCCGGGCATCACCCTTCAACGTATTTGTGGTCACAGCGCCATCGCGCCGGGACGCAAGACCGACCCGGGCCCTGCATTTGATTGGACGCGCTTTCGTCGCGCCCTGGAGCAAGGAGAACACGCACAATGAGTTTTCTGGTGTTGGTATTGGCCGTGTGGATCGAAAAGTTCTCGGCGTTGCGCCAGCGGTTGCAGCGTGATGGCGGTTGGTTGCGCGAGCTGGCCAGGCTGGAAGCGAGCCCGCGGCTCGGCAAGCAGCCCTGGCTGGTCCTGGCCGTGCTGGTGCTGTTGCCGGTGGCATTGCTGGCGTTGCTGTTGCTGGTGCTGGAGCCCGTGGCGTACGGCCTGCTGGCATTGCCGGTGCACTTGCTGGTGCTGATTTACAGCCTTGGGCGTGGCGATCTGCTCACGGCACTCGGTCCGTTTCGTGATGCCTGGCGGCGCGGCGATTTGCAGGCCGCCGAACACGTGGCCGAGCGCGACCTGAACGTGGCTGCCGACAACGGCGAGCAGTTGCTGGAACGCGTCCAGGCCCACCTGCTATGGCAGGCCTACCAGAGCTTTTTTGCGGTGATTTTCTGGTATTTCCTGCTGGGCCCGGTCGCGGCACTGGCTTATCGCCTGCTGGCCCTGGCCAATGAACACAGCCAGAACCCCCAGGTGGCCGAGCGCTCCGGGCAACTGCGGCATGCATTCGACTGGGTGCCCGTGCGCCTTTTGGCCGCGAGCTTTGCCCTCGTAGGCAACTTCGTCGCGGTTGGCCGCGTGATGCTGCACGAACTGCTGAACTGGGACATCAGCGCCGCGCAACTGGTGGAAAAGGTCGGCCTGGCCGCCGCTGAAATCCCGCCGCCGGTCGTCGGGGCGGAAGGCATCAACAGCCTGGATCGCCTGTGGGAATTGCTGCTGCGTGCCGCCGTGCTCTGGTATGCCGGCTTCGCCATCTGGACCGTGTTGCCTTGATCAATTGCCTCTTTGGGTGGGGCATGAGCTGAGTCAGTCAACCACATTGCTGTGGCGAGCGGGCTTGCCTTAATGCCGCTCAGCTAAGCGCAGATTCCCTGTGGCGAGCAGGCTTGTCCAGCGTTGGGCTGCGCACCAAAACCAGGCGCTGAGCCGTATCAGGTAAACCGCGTTTTGCTGGATTGGGGGCGCTTCGCACCCCAACGCCGTTCAGTTAAACCTGCGTTCGGCCAGCGTGTTTGACGGGGCGCCTCAGATCAAGATCAAGAGCGCGGTGGCCTGAGAGCCGACCGGAATGGGGAATGTGAACGCGATCAAATGTGGGAGCGGGCTTGCCCGCGAAGGCGTCGGCCCAGCAAACATTGAGGTCGACTGACCCACCGCTTCCGCGGGCAAGTCGCAGCGCCGCTCCCAGAGGGGATTTACGCTTAACTGAACGGCATTAGGGCAAGCCCGCTTGCCACAGGAGCTCTGTTTGCTGCGTGACAAAAGCCAGGTCGAAGGCTTGGCGGCGCTTTCCATATTTTGTATGTGAGAGAAGGTTGTAGGGTGTTTCGTTCGCGGTTGTGGTGCATATCCTGATTTCCTCGCGTGGCGCTTTCTGCCGACGTGGATGAGTGAGAATTCATATCATTCACTCACGTTCCAATGGAGGCACGACGATGACGGCTGCAATCGGCATCAAGGGGCACTGCGCCCATTGCGACATCACCTTTGAACTCAAGCCCTGGCAACTGAACGCCATCGCGATCCAGGAGCCTTTCGACTGCCCGTATTGCCAGCGCATTCTGCACCTGAGTTGCCCCAGGCAGTTGCGCCGGTTCAAGGCCCTGGACCACTGGGCCCTGATGCGGCCGGGCATGATTGTGCTGACCTGTGCCACGCTGATCGCGGCGCAGGTGGCGCAATGGATCGGGTTCATCGGCCTCATTGAGCAACTGAGCGTATCGCTGGGCGCGGCGCTGGTGCACGTGCTGGTGTTGCGTCATGTTCGTTACCGGCAGCAGATGACCCTGGAGCTGCAAGTGGTCAACCCGGCCCACGTGCTACCAATTGAACAGCTCGCGCGCATTGCGTGTGCTCGTCTCAGCCAGCACTAGGGGGCTGATGCCCATGCGCTCTGCCAAATCAGTACATATGGCAGGCAAGTGCTGCGGGCTGTTGCGCTGGCCTGGGTACATGGCCGGCGCCATATCCGGCGAATCCGTCTCCAGCACCACGGCCTCCAGCGGCAATTGAGCAAGCACCCTGTGCATGCGCAGGGCCTGGGGCCAGGTGGCGGCTCCGCCCAGGCCGAGTTTGAAGCCCAGCTTGATGTATTCGCGGGCTTCTTCCAGGCTGCCGGCAAACGCGTGAATGATGCCGCCCCGTGACAGGCGGATACGCTTGAGCGTGGCGATAACGGCGGCATGGCTGCGACGCACATGCACCAGCGCCGGTAACCGGAAGTCCTCGGCCAACTTCAACTGGGCCTCGAACAGCGGTTGCTGGCGCTCGCGGTTCAGCTCTTGAAGAAAGTAATCCAGACCTATCTCGCCCACGGCGCACAATTGCCGATGGCCGTGCAGGCGTGTCAGCCAGTCGCCGAGTTCAGTCAGGTCGGCAGGGCGATGTTGCTCCAGGTACACCGGATGCAGGCCGAAGGCGGCGAACAGGCCTTCATCCGCCTGCACCAACGTCCACACCCGCTGCCAGTTCTGCCGATACACCCCGAGCACCACCATGCGCTGCACGCCAAGCTGTCGGCTATGAGCGAGCACTTCACTACGGTCGGCGTCAAAGTCCGGAAAATCCAGGTGGGTGTGGGTGTCAATCAGCTCCACGCTCAGGCCTCGTGAATGCGCTGCTTGAAGGTGCGGCCAATGGCGTGCACGCCGGGCTGGTAGTGTTCCTCTTCGATGGCGGCCAGGGCCAGGCTCAACGCCGCGTCGGCGATCAACTGATGTTGCTGGGCCATGGCATTGACCGGCAGCGGCAGGAAGTCCAGCAGTTGGGTGTCACCAAAGGTGCCCAGGCGCAACGGTTGCGACTTGAGCGGGTAATCGTGCAGCGCATCGAACACGCCTTGCAGAAGCACGTAGGACGTCGTCACCAGCGCGTCAGGCAAATGCCCCAGGCGTTGCAGCAGTTGCTCCATCAACTGTCGGCCGCATTCACGGCTGAAGGCCTCGCCCTGTTCAACAATCACCTCGCCGGTAAAGTCTTGCAGCGCCTGGTGAAAGCCTGCGGCGCGTTCCTGGCTGATGCTCAGCTCGGGCCGCGCGCCGATCAGCGCAATCTGCCCGGGCAGCGGTCGCAGCAGACTGCTGGTCAGTTGCTGGCACGCCTGGCGGTCGTCGCTGACCACCGAACAGAACTGCCCGGCTTCCATGACCCGGTCGATGGCAATCACCGGCAGGCCCTTGGCTTGCAGTTCGCGGTAACTGTCATCGCCTGCCGGCAGGCAACTGGCGACGAACAGCGCATCGCAGCGCCGCGCGCGAAACAGTTGCAGCAGTTGACGCTCGCTGTCGGCGTCATCGTCGGAGCTGGCAATCAGCAATTGATAGCCACGCGCCCGCGCGCCTTGCTCCAGTAGCTTGGCGATGCGTGCGTAACTGGGGTTTTCCAGGTCCGGCAAGATAAAGCCCAAGGTGCGCGTATGCCGACTGCGCAGCCCTGCCGCCTGGGGGTTGGGCGTAAAACCATGGGCTTGCACCACGGCACGCACCCGCTCGACCGTTGCACTGCTGATGCGTTGCTGTTCGGCTTTGCCGTTGATGACATAGCTGGCGGTGGTCACTGACACACCGGCCAAACGTGCGATATCGCTGAGTTTCAAAGCGGGATTTCCTTGTTTTTTGGAGCTTGCCCCGACATTTTGTCCAATCGTAACCGATTCCTGCATGCGACTAATGTCCAAGCTCAAGTGCCGAGTGGTCCTTCAAGCTTGCGCAATTAACGCGTAATCTGCCATAAATTCTAGATTAAACGTTTCAGCCAGCGTATTTTTACGACGTTCGCGACTGACTGGCTACTGCCAATTGACCATCAGCCGTTTAGTTCATAAACACGCTTACACTGTTTTATTCAAAACAATACCTAGTGCGTTGCGCGCACTAACTAGGAGAACGGCATGCTTGAGCTCACTGTAGAGCAGATATCCATGGGCCAATTGGCTGTGGATAAATCTGCTGCCTTGCAACTGCTCGCTGACAAACTGGTGACCGACGGCCTGGTCGCCGAGGGCTACCTCAGTGGCCTGCAAGCCCGTGAAGCCCAAGGCTCGACCTTCCTCGGCCAAGGCATCGCCATTCCCCACGGCACGCCGGAAACCCGCGATCAGGTATTTTCCACCGGCGTGCGCCTGCTTCAGTTCCCCGAAGGGGTGGACTGGGGCGACGGCCAGATCGTCTACCTGGCGATCGGCATTGCCGCCAAGTCCGATGAACACCTGCGCCTGCTGCAACTCTTGACCCGCGCCCTCGGTGAAACCGACTTGGGCCAGGCGCTGCGCCGCGCTGAAAGCGCCGAAGCGCTGTTGAAACTGTTGCAAGGCGCGCCGCAGGAACTGGCGCTGGACGCCCAGATGATCAGCCTGGGCGTGTCCGCCGATGATTTTGAAGAGCTGGTTTGGCGCGGCGCACGCCTGCTGCGCCAGGCCGACTGCGTGAGCAATGGTTTCGCCGCCGTGCTGCAGCAGGTCGAAGCGCTGCCCCTGGGCGATGGCCTGTGGTGGCTGCACAGCGAGCAAACGGTGAAAAGCCCGGGCCTGGCGTTCGTCACCCCGGACAAACCCATGCGCTACCTTGGCCAGCCGCTCAATGGCCTGTTCTGCCTGGCGAGCCTGGGCGAAGCGCATCAGGCCTTGCTCGAACGCCTGTGTGCCTTGTTGATCGAAGGACGTGGCCAGGAATTGGGCCGCGCCACCAGCAGCCGCGCGGTGCTCGAAGTGCTCGGCGGCGAACTGCCGCCGGACTGGCCCAACGCGCGCGTCACCCTGGCCAACGCTCACGGCCTGCACGCGCGTCCGGCGAAGATCCTCGCGCAATTGGCAAAAAGCTTTGACGGCGATATCCGCCTGCGCATCGTCGATGGGCCGGTGGGCGCCGTGTCGGCCAAAAGCCTGAGCAAGCTGCTCAGCCTCGGCGCGCGTCGCGGTCAGGTGCTGGAGTTTGTCGCCGAACCCACCATTGCCGGCGACGCCTTGCCCGCCCTGTTGGCCGCCGTCGAGCAGGGCCTCGGCGAAGAGGTCGAACCGCTGCCGACGGTGAGCGAGCAGCTCACACCCGTCGAGATCGAACCCGTCATCAGCGCGCCGCTTGCCGGCAGCCAGAGCCAGGCCATCGCTGCCGCGCCGGGCATCGCCATCGGTCCTGCGCATGTCCAGGTGCAACAGGTGTTTGATTACCCGCTGCGCGGCGAGTCCTGTGCCATTGAGCGTCAGCGCCTGCAGGATGCGCTGGCCGATGTGCGCCGCGACATCCAGGGCCTGATCGAGCGCAGCCAGGCCAAGGCGATCCGCGAGATTTTCATCACCCACCAGGAAATGCTCGACGACCCGGAACTCACCGATGACGTCGACACGCGCCTCAAGCAGGGCGAAAGCGCGCAGGCGGCGTGGATGAGCGTGATCGAAAGCGCTGCCAAACAGCAGGAGTCGCTGCAGGATGCCTTGCTCGCCGAGCGCGCCGCCGACCTGCGCGACATCGGCCGCCGAGTGCTGGCGCAACTGTGCGGCGTCGAAAGCGCCCAGGAGCCGAGCGAGCCTTACATTCTGGTGATGGACGAAGTCGGCCCTTCGGACGTCGCGCGCCTGGACCCGGCTCGCGTGGCCGGCATCCTCACCGCCCGCGGTGGCGCCACGGCCCACAGCGCCATCGTCGCCCGTGCCCTCGGTATTCCCGCGTTGGTCGGCGCCGGGCCGGCCGTGTTGCTGCTGGCTGCGGGCACACCGTTGCTGCTCGATGGCCAGCGCGGTCGCCTGCACGTCGACCCCGATGCCGCTACGCTGCAACGTGCCACCGTGGAGCGCGACACCCGTGAGCAGCGTCTGCAAGCCGCTTCGGCTCAGCGCCACGAGCCGGCGCGCACCCGCGACGGTCATTCGGTGGAAGTGTTCGCCAACATCGGCGAAAGCGCCGGCGTGGCCAGCGCGGTGGAGCAGGGCGCCGAAGGCATCGGCCTGCTGCGTACCGAACTGATTTTCATGGCCCACTCGCAAGCCCCGGACGAAGCCACTCAAGAAGCCGAATACCGTCGCGTGCTGGACGGCCTCGACGGTCGCCCGCTGGTGGTGCGCACCCTGGATGTGGGCGGCGACAAACCGCTGCCGTATTGGCCGATTGCCGAAGAAGAAAACCCCTTCCTCGGCGTACGCGGTATTCGTCTGACCCTGCAACGCCCGCAGATCATGGAAGCGCAACTGCGCGCCCTGTTGCGCTCGGCGGACAACCGCCCGCTGCGCATCATGTTCCCTATGGTAGGCAGCGTCGATGAGTGGCGCGCGGCCCGTGACATGACCGAGCGCCTGCGCCTGGAAATCCCGGTGGCCGACTTGCAGTTGGGCATCATGATCGAAGTGCCGTCGGCCGCGCTGCTGGCGCCGGTACTTGCCAAGGAAGTCGACTTCTTCAGCGTCGGCACCAACGACCTCACCCAGTACACCCTGGCCATCGACCGTGGCCACCCGACGCTGTCCGCCCAGGCTGACGGCCTGCACCCGGCCGTTTTGCAACTGATCGACATCACCGTGCGCGCGGCTCATGCCCACGGTAAATGGGTGGGTGTGTGCGGCGAACTGGCCGCTGACCCGTTGGCTGTGCCGGTGCTGGTGGGGCTGGGGGTGGACGAGTTGAGCGTGTCGGCCCGCAGCATTCCTGAAGTCAAAGCGCGGGTGCGTGAATTCAGCCTGAGCGAGGCCCAAAGCCTGGCGCAAAAAGCACTGGCGGTGGGTTCGCCCGCCGAAGTGCGAGCCTTAGTGGAGGCCGTTTAAATGGCGAAGATTCTGACCCTGACGCTGAACCCGGCGTTGGACCTCACGGTACAGCTGCCGCGCCTTGAGCCGGGGGAGGTCAACCGCAGCGAAAACATGCTCACCCATGCGGCGGGCAAGGGCGTGAACGTCGCCCAAGTGCTGGCCGATCTGGGCCATCAGCTGAGCGTGAGTGGCTTTCTCGGCGACGCCAACCCGCAGGCCTTCGATGCGCTGATCAGCCGCTGTGGGTTCGTCGACGCATTCGTTCGCGTGCCGGGCGAAACCCGCAGCAATATCAAGATTGCCGAACACAATGGCCGCGTCACCGATATCAATGCACCGGGGCCGCAGGTAACCGAGCAGGCGCAAGCGCAACTGCTCGCACTGCTGGCAGAGATCGGCCCCCGGTTCGACGCGGTGGTGATCGCCGGCAGCTTGCCGCGCGGCGTCAGCCCGCAGTGGTTTCAGGCGTTGCTGGAGACGCTCAAGGCGCAAGGCTTGAAAGTCGCCCTCGACACCAGCGGCGAAGCCCTGAGCGCCGGGCTCCAGGCCGGACCCTGGCTGGTCAAGCCCAATACCGAAGAACTGGCCGAAGCCCTGGGCGATGCCCCGGATGCCATCAGCCGTTTGCATCAGCTGGGTGTGGAACATGTGGTGGTGTCCGACGGTGCTGCAGGCGTGAGTTGGTACCGCCCCGGCGGCGCCCTGCACGCCACGCCGCCCAACGTAACGGTGGCCAGTACCGTGGGCGCCGGTGATTCGCTGCTGGCCGGGATGCTCCACGGTCTGCTCAGTGGCGATACGCCGGAACAGACCCTGAGCCGCGCCACGGCGATTGCCGCGATGGCGGTGACGCAGGTCGGTTTCGGCATCAGCGACCACGCACAGCTGGATATTTTGCAGAGCGGCGTCCAAGTGCGCGCGCTGACAGAACAATAAGAGGGTTTGTGATGAAATTAGCCATTGTTACCGCCTGCCCGAACGGCATGGTCACCAGTGTGCTGTGCGCCCGCTTGCTGGACGCCGCCGCGCAGCGCCAGGGGTGGAGCACCAGCGTCGAAGTGATCGATGTGCAGCACCCAGAACGTCAGTTGTCCGAAGCGATCCTCAACGATGCCGAGTGGGTCTTGCTGGTCAGCAGCACGCCGGTGGACATGCAACGGTTTATCGGCAAGCGTGTGTTCCAGAGCACGCCGGCCCAGGCATTGGCCGATGTCGAGGCGGTATTGCGCCGTGGGGCCGAAGAGGCTCAGGTGTACGTCGCCACGCAACAAGCGGCCAGCCAGGCGCCGCGTATCGTCGCGATCACCGCCTGCCCCACCGGCGTGGCGCACACTTTTATGGCCGCCGAAGCCTTGCAGCAGACGGCCAAGCGCCTGGGTTACGACCTGCAGGTGGAGACTCAGGGCTCGGTCGGCGCGCGCACGCCATTGAGTCCGCAGGCCATCGCCGAGGCCGATGTGGTGTTGCTGGCAGCGGACATCGAAGTCGCCACCGAGCGCTTTGCCGGCAAGAAGATCTACCGCTGCGGCACCGGCATTGCCCTCAAACAATCGGAAGCGACCCTCAACAAGGCGCTGGCCGAAGGTGTGGTGGAAAGCGCCGCCAGCGGCGCGGTGGCCAAACAGGAAAAAACCGGGGTCTACAAGCATCTGCTGACCGGTGTGTCGTTCATGTTGCCGATGGTGGTGGCAGGCGGCTTGTTGATCGCCTTGTCCTTCGTGTTCGGCATTCATGCCTTCGAAGAAAAGGGCACCCTGGCGGCGGCCCTCAAGAGCGTCGGCGACCAGGCCTTCATGCTGATGGTGCCGTTGCTCGCAGGCTATATCGCCTACTCGATTGCCGACCGTCCCGGCATCGCGCCCGGCATGATCGGCGGCCTGTTGGCCGGCACCCTGGGTGCGGGGTTTATCGGCGGGATTTTCGCCGGTTTTCTCGCCGGCTACTGCGTCAAGCTGATTACCCGCGCGGTGAAGTTGCCCCAGAGTCTGGAAGCCCTCAAGCCGATCCTGATCATTCCGCTGCTGGCCAGCCTGTTTACCGGTCTGGCGATGATTTACCTGGTGGGCCCGCCCGTGGCGCGACTGCTGACCGGCCTCACGGACTTTCTCAGCACCATGGGCACCACCAACGCCGTGCTGCTCGGCATCCTGCTCGGCGGCATGATGTGCGTCGACCTGGGCGGCCCGATCAACAAGGCCGCGTATGCGTTCTCGGTCGGCCTGCTGGCGGCCTCCAGCGGGGCGCCGATGGCCGCGACCATGGCCGCCGGCATGGTGCCGCCGATCGGCATGGGCATCGCCACCTTTCTGGCGCGGCGCAAGTTTGCCCAGACCGAGCGCGAGGCCGGCAAGGCGGCGATGATTCTGGGTATGTGCTTCATCTCTGAAGGCGCGATTCCTTTCGCGGCCAAAGACCCGCTGCGGGTGATCCCGGCCAGCATCGCCGGCGGCGCGTTGACCGGTGCGCTGTCGATGTACTTCGGCTGCAAACTGGCCGCGCCCCACGGCGGGTTGTTCGTGCTGATCATTCCGAATGCGATGAATCACGCGCTGTTGTATTTGCTGGCGATTGTGGCCGGCAGCGTGGTGACCGGCGTGGTGTATGCGCTGATCAAACGCCCGGAGGCGGTAGAGCTGGCAGTCGCGCCCGCCTAGAAGATGTGGCAGAGAGGCTTTCTGTGAGAGGGGGCTTGCTCCCACATTCAGCGCTTTATTGGCTGTAAGGTCGGTGTCATATCGGCATGGTTTAGTGGCCTCTTCGATACCCAGAGGGCACCCCCGCATGAGCCACTTCGATCTCGGCCGTCGCCGCGTGATGCAAGTCGTCGGCGCCGGCCTGTTGTTGCCTGGCCTGGCCCCGGCGGTGATCGCGTCGGTCAAGGACCGGCCTCAGCTCACCGACGGTGTGCAGTCCGGCGACCTGCTGGGCGACCGCGCGATGATCTGGAGCCGCAGCGACCGCCCCGCGCGCATGGTGGTGGAGTGGGACACCCGCAGCGTGTTCAGCAACCCGCGCCGGTTTGTCTCGCCGCTGGCCGACAGCCGCAGCGATTTCACCGCTCGCGTCGAGCTCACCGGCTTGCCGGTCGATCAAGCGATTTTCTACCGCGTGCATTTCGAGGACGCTCAGAGCGGCGTCGCCAGCGAGCCGTGGTTCGGCCACCTGCGCAGCGTGCCGCAGCAGCGCCGCGACATTCGCTTTGTGTGGAGCGGCGACACCGTCGGCCAGGGCTTTGGCATCAACCCGGACATCGGCGGCATGCGCATCTACGAAGCCATGCGTCTGCGCCTGCCGGACTTCTTTATCCACAGCGGCGACACCATCTACGCCGACGGCCCGGTGCCGGCGCAACTGCCCACCGAAGGCGGGCGCATCTGGCGCAACCTCACCACCGAATCCAAGAGCAAGGTCGCCGAAACCCTCGACGACTATCGCGGCAACTATCGCTACAACCTGCTGGACGAAAACGTGCGGCGCTTTAACGCTGAGGTGCCGCAGATCTGGCAGTGGGACGACCACGAAGTGGTGAACAACTGGTCGCCCGGCAAGCAGCTCGACGAGCGTTACAAGGTCAAGGACATCAATACCCTGGTCGGCCGTGCGCGCCAGGCCTGGCTGGAGTATTCACCGATGCGCCGGCAGGGCGCCGATGCTGGCGGGCGGATTTACCGCAAGCTCGCCTACGGCCCGTTGCTGGACGTGTTCGTGCTCGACATGCGCAGTTATCGCGGCGCCAATGATGACAACCTGGGCGGTGAAAAACCTTTTCTCGGGCGCGAACAATTGGACTGGCTCAAGCGCGAACTCAAGGCCTCGACGGCCCAGTGGAAAGTCATTGCGGCCGACATGCCCATCGGCCTCGGTGTGCCCGACGGTGAAGTCAGCCCTGGCGTGGCGCGCTGGGAAGCCATTGCCAACAACGACCCGGGCCCGGCGCAGGGCCGCGAGCTGGAAATCGCCGAACTGCTTGGGTTCCTGCGCGCCCAGCAGGTGCGCAATCACGTGTGGCTGACGGCGGATGTGCACTATTGCGCAGCGCATCACTACCACCCCGACCGGGCGGCGTTTCAGGATTTCGAACCGTTCTGGGAGTTTGTCGCCGGGCCTTTGAATGCCGGAAGTTTCGGGCCTAACCCGCTGGATAAAACCTTTGGCCCGGAAGTGGTGTTCGAGAAAGCACCGCCGGCGCAGAACACCTCGCCGTTCGCCGGATTTCAGTTTTTTGGCGAGGTACAGATTGACGGGCAGACGGCGGAGTTGACGGTGATTTTGCGCGACCTGGATGGGGTTTCTGTGTTTGAGCAGAGGTTGCAGCCTGCACAGCGTTCGGCACATCAATACACATCCCGCCGATAACGCCCTTGCTCAATCAACCGCTCCACTGCCTCACTGCCCAGTATGTCCACCAGCGCCTGATCCACCCCTGTCGCCATGCCCTGCAAACTCCCGCACACATAGATCGCCGCGCCTTCGGCCAGCCATTTGCGCAGCACGTCGGCTGATTCGCGCAGACGGTCCTGCACGTAGATTTTTTCTACCTGGTCGCGGGAAAACGCCAGGTCCAGTAGCGCCAGGTCGCCACTGGCCAGCCAGCCGTGGAGTTCGTCCTGGCACAGAAAGTCATGCTGGCGCGTGCGTTCGCCAAACAACAGCCAGTTGCGCTGCTGGCCCAGGGCGATGCGCGCTTTGAGCAAGCTGCGCAGGCCAGCGAGGCCGGTGCCGTTGCCCAGCAGGATCAGCGGCACGGGCATCTCTGGCAGATGGAAACCAGTGTTGCGGCGCAGGCGCAGGCGGATGGCGGAGCCGATCGCGGCGTGTTCAGTGAGCCAGCCGGAGCCCAGGCCCAGGCTGCCGTCTGGGCGGCGCTCCTGGCGTACGATCAGTTCCAGCACGCCGTCGCTGGCAATCGAGGCGACGGAGTATTCGCGCATGCCCAGCGGCACCAATGCATCCACCACCGCCTGGGCGTGCAAGCCGACCAGGTGTGCAAGCTTGGCCGGCAACTGGCGTGTGGCCAGAGCCCGAGCGAGCGGTTGCGCCAGGCCGTCGATCAGCACATCGTCGCTGCCGTTCAGGCCAAGGCTCTGGAGAAGCTGTTCGATGGCGTCCTGGCCATTGCACGGCAGGATTTCCACCAGGTCACCGGCCAGCCAGGCGTGGGGCGCCGCTGACGTCAGACCCAGCAGGTACACCGGCGTGCTCGCACTGTCACGGTTGAGCAGTGTGCGCTGGCTCAGCGTCCACTGTTCATACTGCGCCACCGGCCAGGCCGCTGCCGGCGCCTGGCCGGTGAGTTGGCCCAGTTGCTGTTGCCAGTCCAGCAGCGCAGCGGTGTCGCCGCTGTCGACTTCCACCGGGGCGAACAGCAGGTTGCCGCCCTGTTGGGTCAGCCAGAACTGCAGGCGCCGCGCAAAGCCGCAGAAGTGTTCGTACTGGCGATCACCCAGGGCCAGCACCGCGTAGTTCAAGCCCGCGAGGGACACATCCTGGCCCAGCACGCTGCGCTCGAAACCACGGGCGTTGTCGGGTGCTTCGCCATCGCCGAAGGTGCTGACCACGAACAGTGCGTTTTGCGCCTGGCTCAACTCATCCTGGCTGACACTGCCCAGGGGCTGCACCTTTACCGGCAGGCCGGCGGCCTGCAATTGCCCGGCGGTCTGCCAGGCCAGTTGTTCGGCAAAGCCGCTCTGGCTGGCAAAGCCGATCAGCCAGGCCGGCGCTTGGCTGTGGTTGTTCGCAAGGCCGTTGCGGGCATCGCGCACCTGGCGTTTTTTGCGGCGGCGGTCGAGGTACAACAGCCAACCGGTGATAAAGAACAACGGCATGCACAGCGCGCTGACAGTGAGGATGACCCGCCCCACGATGCCGAAGTAGCTGCCGGTGTGCAGCGCATAAATGCTGGTCAGCAGCTGCGATTTGAGACTTTTGCTGGCGTAGCGCTCATGGGCTTTGACCTCGCCGGTGGCGGGGTCGAGGTTGATCTGGTTCAGCGCGCGGTCATGGGACGCGTCACGCAGCAGGTAATAGACGATGGCCGGCTGCCCGGCGACGGTCGGCATGCGGATGTTATAGGCGCTCAGGCCGGGGCCGGCGCTGCTGTAGACGCTGCTCCAGATCGCGTCGTAATTGGCCACAGGCAGGGTGTCTGCGGGCGCCGGGTTACGCGTGCGTACCCGTTCGTTCTGTGGTGCGTCGGACAGCCATTGGGTCAGGCCCTTGTTGTACCAGTCGTAGGACCAGTACAGGCCGGTAAGCGCCGAGAACAGATAGAACAGCAGGCACCAGGTGCCGAACACCGAGTGCAGGTCCCAGTTGAAACTGCGGCCTTTTTTGCGCCAGTCCAGCGTCAGCCAGGCACGCCAGTTCTTCACTTGGCGCGGCCAGCGCAGGTACAGGCCGGACAGGCAGAAAAACAGCAGAATCAGGGTGCAGGCGCCGGTGATCTGCCGACCGGTTTCACCCATGGCGAGGAAGCGATGCACCTGCAGGATAAAGCCGAAGAACTCCTGACCCGTCGCATCGCCACTGTAGTCGCCGGTGTAGGGGTCGAAGTAGCGCATCTGCCCCCGTCGCTCACCCGGTGGCGCGCTGAAGAACACGCGCGCCGCGTTGCCGCTGTCGCTTTCCACCCACAGCATCGACACGGTCTTGCCTTCGGTGGCCTCCAGCTTGCGCACCAGTTCGGCGGGTGGCAGCACGCCGGCGTCGCGCTTTTCAACGCTCAATACATGGGGGTTGAGCGCCCTGAGTATTTCATCCTGAAACGACACCGCTGCCCCGGTGATCCCCATCAGGGCCAGTACCAGCCCGGCCGTGATGCCGAAGAACCAGTGCAACTGGAACAGGGTTTTCTTCAACACGTCGTACGGCCTCGCAGAACTGGATAGGGATTGACGGCGCGCATTATGCCGTGGGTTGTCGAGAAACATTCCTTTTTACATGCAAAAAGCCCACGACAAGGCGTGGGCTTTTTGATCGGGCAGGGGTTACACGTAGAACGATTTCAATGGCGGAAAGCCGTTGAACTCAACCGCGCTGTAGCTGGTGGTGTACGCACCGGTCGACAGCCAGTACAGGCGATCACCGATGGCCAGGTTTAGCGGCAGGCCGTACTTGTAGTTTTCGTACATGATGTCGGCGCTGTCGCAGGTAGGGCCGGCGATGACCACTTCTTCCATCTCGCCTTTCTTCTCGGTCCAGATCGGGAACTTGATGGCTTCGTCCATGGTTTCGATCAGGCCGGAGAATTTGCCCACATCCGTGTACACCCAACGCTCGACGGCGGTGCGCGATTTACGCGCCACCAGTACCACTTCGCTGACCAGGATGCCGGCGTTGGCGATCAACGAACGGCCTGGTTCGAGGATGATTTCCGGCAATTCGTCGCCGAAGTCTTCCTTGAGGAAGCGGATGATTTCTTCGGCGTAGGTTTCCAGGCTGTTGGTGCGGGTGATGTAGTTGGCCGGGAAACCGCCGCCCATGTTGATCAGCTTGAGGTGGATGCCGTCTTCTTCCTTCAGGCGCTCGAAGATCACTTTGACCTTGGCGATGGCCGCGTCCCACACGCTGATGTCGCGTTGTTGCGAACCGACGTGGAAGGAGATGCCGTAAGGCACCAGGCCCAGGTCGCGGGCGAGGATCAGCAGGTCCATGGCCATGTCGGTCTGGCAGCCGAATTTGCGCGACAACGGCCAATCGGCAGTGGTCGAACCTTCGGTGAGGATGCGCACGTACACCTTCGAACCCGGTGCAGCCTTGGCGATGTTGCGCAGGTCGGCTTCGGAGTCGGTGGAGAACAGGCGCACGCCTTTCTCGTAGAAGTAGCGGATGTCTTTGGATTTCTTGATGGTGTTGCCGTAGCTGATACGGTCGGCGCTGACGCCGCGGTCCATGACCTTGTCCAGCTCGTAGATCGAGGCGATATCGAAGCTGGAGCCTTTTTCCTTGAGCAGGTCGATGATCTCGACGGCGGGGTTGGCCTTGACGGCGTAATAGACTTTGGCGAATTCGAAACCGGCGCGCAGGTCATCGTAGGCCTGGCTGATCATCGCGGTGTCGATCACCACGAACGGGGTTTCTTGCTTGTCGGCGAACGCCTTCATTTTGTCAAAGGTGGCGCGCGCGAAATAATCTTCGACCTGGATCGACATGCTGGGAACTCCTAGGGGCAAACTAAAATTAGCCATGGGTGCAAATGAACGTCCTCCGTATCCCCACTTTGGTTCGCCTACTTCCCAAGGCATGTCGCCGAAAGCAAAAAGGCCATGGGATGTACCGCTTCCCTTGGCCTTGCTGTCTCGTCGTCAGTACTTGAGCCGGATGGATCGTTTCCAGCATGGACGTTCGGCGCGAACTTTAGGGCTTGATGGGCGTGGGATCAACTAAAAATGTCGCGTTTTTGCACGCGTTCGTCGCGCTACCGCGTGCAGCTACTTATGTAACCGACAGGTGTGACGGATTGATGTTCCCCGGATGGGGCCAATCAGATGGATTTGCGGTGTATTCATCGCAGGCAAGCCAGCTCCCACATTTGAACTGCATTCTTATGCTGGAATGCATTCCCCTGTGGGAGCTGGCTTGCCTGCGATAGCAATCTATCAGGCCAAAGCAGTTTCGGCAGGCGAGACAATACTGGTCTTGCCCCCACGCGACTTGCCTGAACTCAGGTACTCGGCAATCGACTCCTGGGTGACTTCCCCCAGGAACACCCGCTCGGCATCCATCACCGGCAGCCACGAGCGGTTGAACTCGTACATGCGCGACAGCAGGATGCGCAGGTGCTCGTCATAGGCTGCCGTGGCGTTGAACTCGCGCAGGTACTGGCCGCACGTACCGGCCTGGCGGTGCAGGTCGCGGCGGCGTACATAACCCAGCGCCTTGTTCTCGGCGCAGGTGACGACCACATAACGGCGGTCATGCTCGTCCATCAGTTCCAGGGCATCGGCCACCGGGGTTTCCGGGCTCACCGACGGGGCGTTGTCCGCCGCGTCTTCGGCCTTCACCAGCAGCAGACGCTTGAGGGTGCTGTCCTGGCCGACGAAGTTGCTCACGAACTCGTCAGCCGGGTGCGCCAGCAACGTGTCCGGATGGTCGATCTGCAGCAGCTTGCCGGCGCGGAAGATCGCGATCTTGTCGCCCAGCTTGATGGCTTCGTCGATGTCGTGGCTGACCATGATCACGGTCTTGTTCAGCGCGCGTTGCATCTCGAAGAACTCGTTCTGGATCATTTCGCGGTTGATCGGGTCGACCGCGCCGAACGGCTCATCCATCAGCAGCAGCGGTGCGTCGGCCGCCAGTGCGCGGATCACGCCGATGCGCTGTTGCTGGCCGCCCGACAGTTCACGTGGGTAGCGGTGCAGATACTGCTTGGGTTCGAGCTTGATCATGCTCATCAGCTCGCGGGCGCGGTCGTGGCATTTCTGCTTGTCCCAGCCCAGCAGCTTGGGCACCACCACGATGTTTTCCTCGATGGTCATGTTCGGGAACAGACCGATCTGCTGGATCACATAGCCGATGTTGCGACGCAGGGTCACTTCGTCCAGGTCGGTGGTGTCTTCGCCATTGATCAGAATCTTGCCCGAGGTGGGCTTGATCAAGCGGTTGATCATTTTCAGCGTGGTGCTCTTGCCGCAGCCCGAGGGGCCGAGGAATACGCAAATTTCGCCTTCATTGACGGTCAGGCTTACGTCGTTCACGGCGGAGACAGTTTTGCCGTTGCTTTGAAAAGTCTTGGTCAGGTTTTGAAGTTCGATCATTTGAGCAGTCCTTTTGGAGTCAGCGAGCGTTGCAGCCATTGCAGAAGCAGGTCGGCGAAGATGGCCAGGAGACTGACCAGCACGGCGCCGACGATCAGCATCGACATGTCGCTGCGGCTGATGGAAGCCAGAATAAGTACACCCAGGCCACCGGCGCCGATGGTGGCGGCAATGGTCATGACACCGATATTCATCACCACGGCGGTGCGCACGCCGGCGAGGATCACCGGTACGGCAATCGGCAGCTCGACCATGCGCAGGCGCTGGCCGAAGGTCATGCCGATGCCCTTGGCGGCTTCGCGGATGCCCGGTTCCACGCCGGTGAGGGCCAGGTAGGTGTTACGCATGATCGGCAGCAGGGAGTAGAGGAACACGGCGGTGATTGCCGGCATTGGCCCCAGCCCCTGGCCGAATTTGGAGTAGAACGGCAGCAGCAGGCCGAACAGCGCAATCGACGGCACGGTCAGCAGCACCGTGGCGCTGGCCTGCAAGGGACCGGCGAGCGTCGGGAAGCGCGTCATCAGTACGCCCAGGGGCACGCCAATGAAGATTGCCAGCAGTACGGCAATGCCGACCAGGGTGATGTGCTGCCAGGTCAGTTGCAGCACCTGGGCCCAATCAAGATGGGAAAAGGCGTTCAGGAATTCCATGTCTTCTCCTCTTAGTTGATGGGATGTTGGCGCAGGAAATCTGCGGCAACGGCGGACGGGCTTTCATGGTCGACATCGACCCGCGCGTTGAGCTGGCGCATGGTTGCATCGTCGAACAGGTCGGCCAGCGGCTTGAGTTCGGCAGCCAGTTGCGGGTGCTGGTCGAGGTATTCCTGGCGGATCACCGGCGCGGCCGTGTAGTCCGGGAAGTAGTGCAGGTCGTCCTCCAGCAGCTTCAATTTGAAGGCGTTGAGGCGACCGTCGGTGGTGTAGACCAGCCCTGCAAACACCTGGCCGTTACGCAGCGCGGTGTACACCAGGCCCGCGTCCATCTGCCGGGTGTTCTTGCGGGTCAGGTTCATGTCGTACAGCTTGACCATGCCGGCCAGGCCGTCGGAGCGGTTGGCGAACTCGGTGTCCAGCGCCACCAGGCGGTGTTCCCGGGTATCTGCCGCCATGGCTTTGGTGAGGTCGCTGATGTTGTTGATTTCAGGATGTTCCCTGGCCACCTTGTCCGGCAGCGCCAGCGCATAGGTGTTGCTGAAGTGCGACGGCGACAGCCAGGCCAGGCCTTTTTTCGCATCGAGTTCTTTCACCCGGGCGTAGGACTGTGCGCTGTCGAGTTTCTCGTCGATGTGGTTGTAGGCCACGAGCGACACGCCGGTGTATTCCCAGAGCAGGTCCAGTTGCCCGCTTTCCTGGGCACTGCGCGCCAGGTTGCTGCCCAGACCGCCGGTGACGCGGGTGTCGTAGCCCTTGGTGCGCAGGTATTGAGAGGTGATTTCGGCGAGCAGGGTCTGTTCGGTGAACACCCGGGCGCCGATGCGAATCACCGGTTTTTCGGCGGCTTGCGCAAACCCCGCGCACAGCAGGACGCAGCTCAGTATCAATGTCAGCTTTTTCATGTGAATTCCTTTACCCAACCTCAAGACGGACGCAACCCGCGTTCCAGCCAAAGGCGGCTGGCCATGGTCACCAGACCGTCCAGCAGCAACGCCAGCAGCGCGGTGCACGCGGCGCCGAGCAACAGTTGCGGCTGATTGTTCAGGGCGATGCCGGGGAAAATCAGGCTGCCCAGGCTGTTGGCGCCGATCAGGAAGGCCAGCGGCGCGGTGCCGACGTTGATCGCCAGGGCCACACGCACGCCACCGATGATGATCGGCACGGCGTTGGGCAATTCCACGCGAAACAGCACCTGGCGCGGGGTCATGCCGATGCCGGTGGCGGCTTCCTTGAGTGAGCCCTGCACATTCTTCAGACCTTCATAGGTGTTGCGCACGATAGGCAGAAGTGAGGCGAGAAACAGCGCGAAGATGGCCGGGCCGCTGCCAATGCCGAGAACGCCGAGGGCGATGGCCAGTACGGCCAGGGGAGGGACGGTGTTGCCGATATTGAAGATCTGCATGAAGCGCTCGGCGCGCCCGACCATGTTCGGTCGGCTCAGCAGGATGCCGGCGGGGATGCCCACAATAAGGGCGGCCAGCATGGAGACTAAAACCAGAATCAGATGAGCTTGCAGGTAAAACAACAAATCGTCGCGGTACAGTTCGATCGTGTTGATGCCGATCCAGTGGACCAGCAGGGCCAGGAGCGCGACGACAACCGCACCTCCTATCAGCCCTTTGCCATAGCGAATAGCCACAGGCGGACTCCTTTTTTCTTTTGTCGGCGAACACATTCTGCTGCGGCAATGCCATTGCTGGCTGTCGGCGAAAGCGTTCGCGAAAAGCAGCTCGTCGATACCGGCAACGCGGTATGTATCGAGCCATGAGCGCAGCCCCGTCAGGCTAACTTGCTGATTTTTCAGCCCTGTTACGAGTGCGATAGCAGGGGAATGGACGTCTCCACCTTTTAAAAGGTTCCACACTTGGCAGCATTTAGCCACCCCTGATCGGGTGAACGGTGGTCCGAACCGTGGGGTTTGCGCTATACTCGCGCCCCTTTTTTGACTCACCTGCCAGGCGATTTCCCATGACCCACCAGGCCGCCGAAGTCGCGAAACGCCGCACTTTCGCTATTATTTCCCACCCCGATGCCGGTAAGACCACCATCACCGAGAAGCTGTTGCTGATGGGCAAGGCAATCGCGGTGGCCGGCACGGTGAAATCGCGCAAATCCGACCGCCATGCCACCTCCGACTGGATGGAAATGGAAAAGCAACGGGGTATCTCCATTACCACGTCGGTCATGCAGTTCCCGTATCGCGACCACATGGTCAACCTGCTCGACACCCCCGGCCACGAAGACTTTTCCGAAGACACCTACCGCACCCTCACCGCCGTGGACTCGGCGCTGATGGTGCTCGACGGCGGTAAAGGCGTCGAGCCACGCACCATCGCGCTGATGGACGTGTGCCGCCTGCGTGATACGCCGATCGTCAGCTTCATCAACAAACTCGACCGCGACATCCGCGACCCCATCGAGCTGCTCGACGAAATCGAAGCGGTCCTGAAGATCAAGGCTGCGCCGATCACCTGGCCGATCGGTTGCTACCGCGACTTCAAGGGCGTGTATCACCTGGCCGACGACTACATCATTGTCTACACCGCCGGCCACGGACATGAGCGCACCGAAACCAAGATCATCGAGAAGCTCGACTCGGACGAAGCCCGCGCCCACCTGGGTGACGAGTACGACCGTTTTGTCGATCAGCTGGAACTGGTGCAGGGCGCCTGCCACGAGTTCAACCAGCAGGAGTTCCTCGACGGCCAACTGACCCCGGTGTTCTTCGGTACCGCGCTGGGTAACTTCGGTGTCGATCACGTGCTGGACGCGGTGGTCGACTGGGCTCCGCGCCCGCTGGCCCGTGTCGCCAACGAGCGCACCGTGGAGCCGGTGGAAGAGAAATTCACAGGCTTCGTGTTCAAGATCCAGGCGAACATGGACCCCAAGCACCGCGACCGTATTGCCTTCATGCGCATTTGCTCCGGCAAGTACGAGAAAGGCATGAAGATGCGCCACGTGCGCACCGGCAAGGACGTGCGCATTGGCGATGCCCTGACGTTCTTCTCCTCCGAGCGTGAGCAACTGGAAGAAGCGTTCGCCGGCGACATCATCGGCCTGCACAACCACGGCACCATCCAGATCGGCGACACCTTCACCGAAGGCGAAGCGCTGGGCTTCACCGGCATTCCGCACTTCGCCCCGGAACTGTTCCGCCGCGTACGCCTGCGTGACCCGCTCAAGTCCAAGCAACTGCGCCAGGGTCTGCAGCAGTTGGCGGAAGAGGGCGCCACCCAGGTGTTCTTCCCCGAGCGCAGCAACGACATCATCCTCGGCGCCGTGGGGGTGCTGCAGTTCGACGTGGTCGCCAGCCGTTTGAAAGAGGAATACAAGGTGGAGTGCTCCTATGAGCCGATCACCGTGTATTCGGCGCGCTGGATTGAGTGTGGTGACAAGAAGAAGCTGGAAGAGTTTTCCAACAAGGCGGTGGAGAACCTTGCGGTGGATGGCGGTGGGCACCTCACGTATCTGGCGCCGACGCGGGTTAACCTGGCATTGATGGAAGAGCGATGGCCGGACGTGAAATTCCGCGCAACGCGTGAGCATCACTAAGGTCTGCGCGCTAACCCCGCGTACGCTTTAAATGTGGGAGGGGGCTTGCTCCCGATAGCAGTGGGTCAGCTACGTATAAGCTGACTGACACTCCGCTATCGGGAGCAAGCCCCCTCCCACATGTGCATCTCCATTTGTCTGATGGATATCACACTGCTTTTGCTCTGCTTTGGCTTTTGATCTGAAGCGCCCCGTCAACCACGCGGGCCGGGGTGCGGGCACACCGAGCCGCCGTTACCGCAGCAACGGATATGTACACCACAACCCCCTCCTGACCAGCCAGCGATTGGCGCTAACCCCACATCGGGTCTAGCGTGTACCCATCGACTGTAAAGGAGACCACTGTGCGAAATGTTCATTACGCCATCCCTTTGGTATTGGTGGCAGCGCTCGGCTTGACGGCTTTACCCGCGTCGGCGGAGCTGGGTGTTCCCCAATGGAAAGACACCGGCCCCGTCACAAAGAGAAAGCAGAACGAGGTCAACTCAGGCAGTTGGAAACCGCAGTCTCAGCCCACAGACATCAAGGACCCGGAAAATCCCATCAACGAAGGCGAAGACAGTGAAACCTTTGACGACGGGGAAACCTGAGTCACGCAATAAAAAACCCCTCCTGCCAGGCTGATGCGCAACCTGACGGGAAGGGCTGTAGAACGCGGTTTACTGTAGGCGCGAGCTTGCTCCTGCAGGAGGTCAGGCCACGAATTGCTCTGCGTAGTGGCAAGCCACCTGCCGATTATCCAGCGGGCGCAACATCGGCTCCTCGGTGCTGCACCGTGCTGTCGCGTACGGGCAGCGCTTGTGGAACGCGCAGCCGGACGGCGGGTTCAGCGGGTTGGGCAGCTCGCCGACGATCTTGATCTTCGGCTTGTTCGGGTCCGGATGGATCGTCGGGGTAGCCGAGAGCAGTGCCTGGGTGTACGGGTGGAGCGGACGCGCGTAGATGTCTTCCTTGGGGCCCACCTCAACCGGGCGGCCGAGGTACATCACCATCACGTCGTCGGCAACGTGCTGCACTACCGCCAGGTTGTGGGAGATGAACACGTAAGCGGTGTTGAACTCCTGCTGCAGGTCCATGAACAGGTTGAGCACCTGGGCCTGGATCGAGACGTCGAGCGCCGAGGTCGGTTCGTCCGCCACCAGCACCTTGGGTTGCAGCATCATGGCGCGGGCCAGGGCGATACGCTGGCGCTGGCCGCCGGAGAACATGTGCGGGTAGCGCTGATAATGCTCGGGGCGCAGGCCCACCTGCTTCATCATCGCCTGCACTTTCTCGCGGCGCTCGGCGGCGGACAGATCAGTGTTGATCAGCAGCGGCTCGCCGAGCTGGTCACCGACTTTCTGGCGCGGGTTCAACGAGGCGTATGGGCTCTGGAACACCATCTGCACGTCTTTGCGCAGTTGCTTGCGCTGGGCCTTGTCGGCGCCGGCGACTTCTTGCCCTGCGATTTGCAGCGAGCCCGAAGACGGCTCTTCGATCAGCGTCAGAGCGCGGGCCAGGGTGGATTTGCCGCAACCTGACTCGCCTACCACGGCGAGGGTCTTGCCGGCTTCCAGTTCGAACGACACACCATTGAGCGCGCGTACCAGCGCGTGGCCCTTGAACAGGCCACGGGACACTTCGTAGTGACGGGTCAGGTCGCGGGCGGTAAGAACGACGGCCATTACGCCACCTCCTGGTTCAAGGGGTAGAAGCAGCGCGCCAGGCTGTTGGTTTTAGGGTCGAGTGTCGGGCGCTGGGTACGGCAGTTGTCCTGCACGTACGGGCAGCGCGGCGACAACAGGCAGCCTTGTGGACGGTCATAGCGGCCCGGCACGATGCCCGGCAGGGTGGCCAGGCGCGTGGCGCCAAGGCTGTGCTCGGGGATCGCCTTGAGCAGCGCTTCGCTGTAGGGGTGCGCCGGGATGTCGAACAGTTGCGGCACCTGGCCGACTTCCACGGCCTGGCCTGCATACATCACGCAGACGCGCTGGGCGGTTTCGGCCACCACCGCGAGGTCGTGGGTGATCAGCACCAGGCCCATGTTCTGCTCTTTCTGCAGGGCCAGCAGCAGTTCCATGATCTGTGCCTGGATGGTCACGTCCAGCGCAGTGGTCGGCTCATCCGCGATCAGCAGCTTGGGCTCGCCGGCAATCGCCATGGCGATTGCCACACGCTGGCTCATCCCGCCGGACAGTTGGTGCGGGTAGGCGTCCATACGGCTGGCGGCGCCCGGGATCTCGACTTTTTCCAGCAACTCGATGGCACGTTTGCGGGCTTGCTTGCCGGACATTTTCAGGTGCAGGCGCAGCACTTCTTCAATCTGGAAACCCACGGTGTAGCTGGGGTTCAACGCGGTCATCGGGTCCTGGAACACCATCGCCAGGTCTTTGCCGACGATCTGGCGGCGCTGGCGGTTGCTCAGCTTGAGCATGTCCTTGCCGTCGAAGGTCAGCGCATCGGCGGTGACGATGCCGGGGTGCTCGATCAGGCCCATCAGCGCCATCATGGTCACGGATTTACCCGAGCCCGATTCGCCAACGATGGCCAGTACTTCGCCTTTGTCGACCGAAAGGTCGAGGCCGTCGACCACCGGTACGGCGGTCTTGTCGCCGAAGCGCACATTGAGATTCTTGATTTCTAACAGTGACATGGAAATCTCCTCAGGCGGCGTTCTTGAGTTTCGGGTCCAGCGCATCGCGCAGGCCGTCGCCCATCAAGTTGATTGCCAGCACGCTGAGCAAAATGGTCAGACCCGGCAGGCTCACGACCCACCAGGCGCGTTCGATGTAGTCACGGGCCGAGGCCAGCATGGTGCCCCACTCCGGGGTTGGCGGTTGCACGCCAAGGCCGAGGAAGCCCAGGGCGGCTGCGTCGAGGATCGCCGAGGAGAAGCTCAGCGTGGCCTGCACGATCAGCGGCGCCATGCAGTTGGGCAATACGGTGATGAACATCAGGCGTGGCAAACCGGCACCGGCCAGGCGCGCGGCGGTCACGTAGTCACGGTTCAGTTCGCCCATCACCGCCGCGCGGGTCAGACGCACATAGGACGGCAGCGAGACGATGGCGATGGCGATCACGGTGTTGATCAGGCCAGGGCCGAGGATCGCGACAATGGCAACGGCCAGCAGCAGCGACGGCAGGGCCAGCATGATGTCCATCAGACGCATGATGGTCGGCCCGAGCAAGCGCGGGAAGAACCCGGCGAACAGGCCCAGCAGGATGCCCGGGATCAGCGACATCACCACCGACGACAGGCCGATCAGCAGCGACAGGCGCGAGCCCTGGATCAGGCGCGAGAGCAGGTCGCGACCCAGCTCATCGGTGCCGAGCAGGAACTGGATCTGCCCGCCTTCGAGCCACGACGGCGGGGTCAGCAGGAAGTCACGGTACTGCTCGCTGGGGTTATGCGGCGCAACCCAGGGGGCGAAGATCGCGCAGAACACGATCAGCAGCATGAATGCCAGGCCGGCAACCGCGCCTTTGTTTTTGGAGAAGGCTTGCCAGAATTCTTTGTACGGGGACGGGTACAGCAGGCTTTGATCGACTGCCGACGCTTGTGTAGGTGTGGTCATGGTCATGATCTCAGCGCTGGTGACGGATGCGTGGGTTGGCGAAGCCGTAGAGGATATCCACCACGAAGTTCACCAGGATCACCAGGCAGGCGATCAGCAGGATGCCGTTTTGCACCACCGGGTAGTCCCGCGCGCCAATGGCTTCGATCAGCCATTTGCCGATGCCGGGCCACGAGAAGATGGTTTCGGTCAGGACCGCACCGGCCAGCAGCGTGCCGACTTGCAGGCCAACCACGGTGAGCACCGGGATCAGCGCGTTGCGCAGGCCGTGGACGAACACCACGCGCGCCGGCGACAGGCCCTTGGCCTTGGCGGTACGGATGTAGTCCTCACGCAGCACTTCGAGCATGGACGAACGGGTCATCCGCGCGATCACCGCCAGCGGAATGGTACCCAGCACGATGGCGGGCAGGATCAGGTGGTGCAGCGCATCCCAGAACGCGTCCGGCTCGTCAGCCAGCAGCGTGTCGATCAGCATGAAACCGGTGCGCGGCTCGATGTCGTAGAGCAGGTCGATACGCCCGGACACCGGAGTCCAGCCCAGGCTTACCGAGAAGAACATGATCAGGATCAGGCCCCACCAGAAGATTGGCATCGAATATCCCGCCAGGGAGATGCCCATCACCCCGTGGTCGAACAGGGATCCTCGCTTGAGTGCCGCGATCACCCCGGCCAGAAGGCCCAGGATGCCGGCGAACAACAGGGCGGCCATGGACAGTTCCAGGGTCGCGGGAAAGAGAGCGGTGAACTCGGTCCACACGCTGGTGCGCGTGCGCAGCGATTCGCCAAGGTCGCCCTGGGCGAGCTTGCCGACATAGTCCAGGTATTGCGCATACAGGGGCTTGTTAAGGCCAAGGCGCTCCATTGCCTGTGCGTGCATCTCGGGGTCGACGCGGCGTTCGCCCATCATGACTTCTACGGGGTCGCCGGGGATCATGCGAATCAACGCAAACGTCAGCAACGTGATGCCGAAGAACGTGGGGATCAGTAACCCCAGTCGGCGGGCAATAAAACTAAACATCTTGTCGTTTACCTCAATCAGCCGGTTAGGCAGGTTCGGCACCGTCAATGTCGACGGTGCCGAGCGTTTCTCTTATTTACTTCACCTGGGTGGTGGCGAAGTTATTTGTGGTCAGAGGGCTTTGGATATAACCCTCGACGTTTTTACGCATGGCGGTGAACATTTTCGGGTAGGCCATGGGAATCCAGGGTTGATCCTTGTCGAAAACGTCCATGGCCTGTTCATAGAGTGCGGCGCGCTGGGCGGGTTCAGAGATTGCGCGCGCCTTGTCGATCAAGTCCTGAAACTCTTTGTTACACCAGCGGGCGTAGTTTTCGCCGTTTTTGGCTGCATCGCAACTCAAGTTGGGCGTGAGGAAGTTATCCGGGTCACCGTTGTCACCGGCCCAGCCGGCGGAAACCATGTCGTGCTCGCCGTTTTTAGCACGCTTGAGCATTTCGCCCCATTCCATAACTTTGATATTCAGCTTCAGGCCAATCTGCGCCAGATCCGCCTGCATGCGCTGGGCGCCGAGCATCGGGTTGGGGTTGGTCGGGCCGCCGCCGTTACGGGTGAACAGGGTGAACTCGGTGCCTTCCGGCACGCCCGCTTCCTTGAGCAGGGCACGGGCCTTGTCGAGGTCGCGAGGCGGGTTTTTCAGCTTGTCGCTGAAGCCCAGCAGCGTCGGCGGGTAAGGGCCGGTGGCGTCGACGGCGTTGCCTTTGCCATACAGCGATTCGTTGTAGCCCTTTTTGTCGAACGCAATGTTGATCGCGTGGCGCACCCGTGCGTCGCTCATGTACTTGTGGGTGGTGTTCAGGGCGGTGTAGGCGGTGGTCATTGCCGCCAGTTCAGCGACCTTCAGGTTCGGGTCGTTCTTGATACTGGGCAGGTCATCGGGCTTGGGATACAGCGCGATCTGGCACTCGTTGGCCTTGAGCTTTTGCAGGCGCACGTTGTTGTCGACCGCAATGGCCAGGATCAACGGGTCGGCTGGAGGCTTGCCACGGAAATACTCCGGGTTGGCCTTGAAGCGCACTTGGGCGTCTTTCTGGTAGCGGGTGAAGATGAACGGTCCGGTGCCGATCGGCTTACTGTTGAGCTCGTCGGTCTTGCCGGCAGCGAGCAGCTTGTCGGCGTATTCGGCGGAGTGGATGGCGGTGAACGGCATCGCAACATCGGCCAGGAACGGTGCTTCAGGGCGCGTCAGCGTGAAGACCACGGTGTGGTCGTCGGTCTTCTCTACGCTCTTGAGCAGATCCTTGAAGCCCATGCTTTCAAAGTACGGGTAGCCCACGTTGGACTTGTTGTGCCACGGGTGTTTCGGGTCCAGCTGGCGCTGGAAGCTCCAAAGCACGTCATCGGCATTCATGTTGCGCGTGGGTTTGAAGTAGTCGGTGGTGTGGAACTTGACGTCGTCACGCAGATGGAACGTGTAGGTCAGACCGTCCTCACTGATTTCCCAGGAGGTGGCGAGCGCGGGCACGATCTCGGTAGTGCCGGGCTTGAAGTCCACCAGGCGGTTGAACATGGTTTCGGCCGCGGCGTCGGCGGTGACGGCGGTGGTGTACAGCACCGGGTCAAAACCTTCCGGGCTGGCTTCGGTGCAGACCACCAGCGGTTTGGCCGAAACGCCGATCGCAACGCTCAACAGCGCAGCAGCAATGGCGGCTTGTAGCGGGAGCATTTTCATTCAGAGCCCTCTGCAATCGATGGGACCAGACAAACGTATACGGCGGGCTCCTGGGAGCCCGCCGTATACCTGGTGCTAATTAAAGGATGTTGAACGGGATGGTGGTGACCAGGCGGAATTCACGCAGGTTACCGTCAGACTGGTTTTCGCTGGCGCGGTGAGTCACGTAGGTAGCGCGAAGGGTGGTGGCTTTCAGAGGGCCACTCTGGATGGCGTAGGAGCTGCCAACGCCGTATTCCTGGTGGTGCTCGCCGTTCTGGGACTGGATGCCGTTGTAAGCGAAGCCTTTCACGCCACCGTCGCCGGTGTAGTGGGTGCCGTCGATGCCCCAGCCACGAGCCGAGTAGATGTTGAACTTCAGGCCTGGCACGCCGTATTCGGCCATGTTGATGCCATAGGCAACCTGGAAGGACTTCTCGTTCGGACCGTTGAAGTCAGAGGTCAAGGAGTTGGCCAGGTAGATGCCGTTGGTTTCGTGCAGGTAGTCGAAGTACTCGTTACCGTTCACTTGCTGGTACGAGAAGGTCAGGCTGTGAGCCTGGTGAGTCAGGCCGAGCGACAGCGAGTAAGTATCGTTGTCGATCTTGCCCATCAACTTTTTGCCTTCGTCGACGGTCTTGTAGTAGTTCAGGCCGGTGGTCAGGCTCAGTTGCTGGCTGTCACCCAGTTCATGGGTAGCGCCGAAGTAGTACTGGTTCCAGAAGTCTTTGACCTGAGCGCCGAAGAAGCTGGTTTTCAGGCTCTTGAACGGCTGGTAGTTCACGCCTGCGGTGTAGACGTGGTCGGCTTCCTGGCCGTTGCCGTATTCGGTACGGAATTTCGACAGGCTCTGCTCGGTACGTGGCGATACGCGGTCGAAGTAAGCGCCCTGGAACGACAGGTTGCTGAACTCTTCGCTGTTGAGGGAAAAACCTTCAAAGCTCGACGGCAGCGCACGGTTGCCGATGGTGTCGACGATGCCGCTGCTGAAGTTTTGACGGCCGGCGGTCAAGGTGGTGTTCGAGACACGGAACTTGACGTTGGCCAGGCCCAGTTTGCTCCACTGGTCGACTGCGTCGCCGTCGGAGTCGGCCAGGGTACGGTTGGAGCCACCCTTGATGTCACGTTTGCTGCGGTCCAGCACGATTGCGTTGTAGGCCGCCACTTCGGTAGCTACGCCCACGGTGCCCTGAGTAAAGCCCGAGCTCAGGTTGAGGATGGTGCCTTGTACCCAGTTGGTACGGTAGGCGTCAGTGCGTGCTTCACCGTGCTTCTGGTAAGTGAACTTGCCGCCACGAAACCGTTGTTCGTTGGAGAACCAGTTACGGGTGGTACCGCCCAGGCTTGCGCCGTCGACAAAACCCTTGGCTTCGCTTTGGGCGCTGGTGCCTGCCAGTGTGGTAGGAACGAAGTCCTGGCTTTGCGTGTCGGCGAAGGCGGTTGCCGTGATGCTGCTGATGGCCAGGGCCAGAAGCGCTTTGTTGCTCAGTTTCATGGGTGGAGCTCCTTTGGTTCTCTTTTTTTATGCCGGTCTTTTTAGGTGAACCGGCTATTGGGTGTGTAACTCGTTCAAGCTGTTGCAAACGTTTGCTGTAGGAAATTTCGCTACAAAAAGCCGCACGTCTGCGCGAGAGCCCGATTCGCTCTCTGCAATCCGGTTAGTTTCTTATGGGTTGATACTGACGCCCGAGAACACGTTGCGGCCGAAGGGGCTCACTTTGAAACCTTCGACTTTGGTGCTTAACGGCTGATTGACCGTCGAGTGGGCGACTGGCGTGATCGGCACCTGGCTTTTAAGCAATATCTGCGCCTGTTTGTACAAAACGGTGCGTCGTTCGCGGTCGGTGACGACCTTGGCTTGCTTGATCAGCTTGTCGTAGGCCGGGTCGCACCACATGGAGTAGTTGTTCCCGCCGATGGCGTCGCAGCTGTAGAGCGTGCCCAGCCAGTTGTCCGGATCACCATTGTCACCGGTCCAGCCGATCAGGCTCACATCGTGCTCACCGTTCTTGGTGCGCTTGATGTATTCCCCCCATTCGTAGCTGACGATCTTCACTTTCAGGCCGATCTTGGCCCAATCGTTCTGCAGCATTTCAGCCATCAGCTTGGCGTTGGGGTTGTAGGGACGTTGCACCGGCATGGCCCACAGGGTGATTTCGGTGCCTTCCTTCACGCCGGCGGCCTTGAGCAGTTCCCGGGCTTTTTCAGGATTGTAGGCAGCGTCCTTGATGCTGTCGTCGTAGGACCACTGCGTGGGCGGCATGGCGTTGACCGCCAGTTGCCCCGCGCCCTGGTACACGGCGTTGAGGATGCTCTGCTTGTTCACCGCCATGTCCAGCGCCTGGCGCACTTCGAGCTGGTCGAACGGTTTGTGGCGCACGTTGTAGGCGATGTAGCCCAGGTTGAAGCCAGGTTTGGTCAGCAATTGCAGGTTCGGGTCGGCCTTGAGCGCGTCGACGTCGGCCGGGCGCGGGTGCAGGGTGACCTGGCATTCGCCGGCCTTGAGCTTTTGCACACGCACCGACGCATCGGTGTTGATGGCGAAGATCAATTGGTCGAGCTTGACCCGGCTTGGGTCCCAATACTGCTTGTTGGCTACATAACGGATCTGCGAATCCTTCTGGTAGCGCTGGAACACGAACGGGCCGGTGCCGATCGGCTTCTGGTTGATGTCGCTGGGCTTGCCTTCCTTGAGCAGCTGCTCGGCGTATTCGGCCGAGAGGATGGAGGCGAAGCTCATGGCGATGTTCTGCACGAACGCGGCATCGACCGTATTCAGGGTCATGACCACGGTGTACGGGCCGGTTTTCTCGACCTTGGCGATGTTCTTGTTCAGGCTCATCCCGTTGAAGTAGGGAAACTCGGTGGGGTAGGCCTTGCGGAACGGATGCTCGGCGTCAAGCATGCGGTTGAAGGTGAACAACACGTCGTCGGCATTGAAATCCCGCGTCGGCTTGAATTCCTTGTTGCTGTGGAATTTCACCCCTTCGCGCAGGTGAAAAGTGTAGGTCAGGCCGTCTTCGGAAATGTCCCACTTGGTCGCCAGGCCAGGCACCACATTGGTCTCACCCTTTTCAAACTCGACCAGGCGGTTGTACAGCGGCTCGGCCGCGTCGTTGTCGGTGGCCGTGGTGTATTGCGCGGTGTCGAAGCCTGCCGGGCTGCCTTCGGAGCAGAACACCAGGCTCTTCTTGTCGGCGGCCTGGCCCAGCGTGGCCGCAGCCAGCAGGCTGGTGCCGAAAATCGCGGATAGAACGGTGGTATGGCGCATGACGATCCCAATCCTTGTTTGTAGTTATCGATCAGCAAGCAATCACCCTGGTGTCCTGCCAGGGTGACATTACTGATCCCACACACAGCAAGTGCCTTTCCGAACGCAGCCTCTGTGCTGTCCTGCGACGTTATGGTTCGCGGACTTCGCAGTAAATGCGCAAAATCGGATGGACCATGTAGGCAGTGGATGCACATATCGCAGTCCGCTGCTGTAGGACGCAGTGGATGCGTATGTAGTCTTTTCCCTACGGTCCGGGCGGAAACAATAACGGCGACGTTATGAAACGTCGCCGTCAGTGATGTTTACTTGCCGCTTACGCTGACGCCGTAGAAGGAGTTCAAGCCAAACGGGCTGATCTTGAAGTCCTGCACGGTGTTGCGCATGGGTTGATACACCGTCGAGTGCGCGATGGGTGTCATCGGTACTGCATCTTTGAGGATATGTTGCGCCTGCTTGTACAGCTCGGTGCGTTTGGCGACATCCGAGGTAGCCTTGGCTTCTTTCACGATGCCGTCGAATTTCTTGTCACACCACTTGGAGAAGTTGTTGCCGGCCAGGGAGTCGCAGCCGAACAGCACGTTCAGCCAGTTGTCCGGGTCACCATTGTCGCCGCTCCAGCCAATGATCATGGCCTGGTTCTCGCCGCCTTTGGAGCGCTTGATGTACTCGCCCCACTCATAGCTGACGATGTTGACCTTCAGGCCGATCTGTTTCCAGTCGTTCTGCAGCATCTCGGCCATCAGCTTGGCGTTGGGGTTGTATGGACGCTGTACCGGCATGGCCCACAGGGTGATCTCGGTGCCTTCCTTGACGCCGGCTTCCTTGAGCAATTCCTTGGCTTTGGCAGGGTCGAACTTGGCATCTTTGATGGTGGTGTCGTAGGACCACTGGGTCGGCGGCATGGCGTTGACGGCCAGTTGGCCAGCGCCCTGGTAAACGGAGTCGATGATCTGCTGCTTGTTCACCGACATGTCCAGTGCTTCACGTACGCGCAGGTCGGACAGCGGGTTGGCTGCGGTCTGGCCCTTGAGTACCGGCATGACGTTGTAGGCGATGTAGCCCAGGTTGAAACCGGCCTGGTGCGGCAGTTTCAGGTCCTTGTCTTCGCCCAGCGCCTTGAGGTCGGCCGGACGTGGGAACAGGGTGATCTGGCATTCGTTTTTCTTGAGCTTCTGGATACGCACCGACGGGTCGGTGGTGATGGCGAAGATCAGGTTGTCGATCTTCACGTCTTCAGGTTTCCAGTAGTCCTTGTTGCCGGTGTAGCGAATGTTCGAGTCTTTCTGGTAGCTCTTGAACACGAACGGGCCGGTACCGATAGGCTTCTGGTTGATGTCGGCAGGCTTGCCTTCCTTCAACAGCTGAGCGGCATATTCGGCGGACTGGATCGAGGCGAAGCTCATGGCCAGGTTCTGGATGAAAGCCGCGTCCACGGTGCCAAGGGTGAACTTGACGGTGTGGTCATCGACTTTCTCGATGTTCTTGATGTTGGTGTCCATCCCCATGTCCGTGAAGTACGGGAACTCGGTGGGGTAGGCCTTACGGAATGGATCGTCTTTATTGATCATCCGGTTGAACGTGAACAGTACGTCGTCTGCCGAGAATTCACGAGTCGGCTTGAAGTACGGGGTGGTGTGGAACTTGACGCCTTCGCGCAGGTGGAAGGTGTACGTCAGGCCATCCGGGGACACGTCCCAGCTGGTGGCCAGGCCGGGTACCACGGCGGTGCCGCCACGTTCGAACTGGCTCAGACGGTTGAACATGGTTTCGGCCGAGGCATCGAAGTCTGTTCCGGTGGTGTACTGGCCTGGATCGAAACCGGCCGGGCTCCCTTCGGAGCAGAACACCAGGTTAGTTGCCGCAAGGGCTGCAGGGGCGGCGGCCATTAGGCCCGCGCTCACTAATAACGGAAGGACTGCGTGTTTGAGCATGTTGGCCTCATGATTTGTTGTCATTTTTGGTGGTGAGGGCGACCTCGTGAGTCGGCCTGCGGATACTTATGCAGGCGCCATACCCATTGCAAGACGCTGAACCGCTGCAAGGCTCAAAGTGTGGTACGAACGTACAGGAATGTCGCATTTATGAAAGTTTTGACATAAATGCATATATTTAGAGCGTTTTTTCGGTGCATAAGGCGCACCAGAAACGCCCGGCCGAGGCGTCTGGCGCACTCGGTTGGGGCGCTTGTGTTACTTCTCCAGACTCACGCCGTAGAACGGTGTCAGCCCAAACGGGCTGATCTTGAAGTCCTGCACTTCCTTGCGCAGTGGCTGGAAAACCGTCGAGTTTGCAATAGGCGTTATAGGCACTTGTTCCTTAAGGATTTTCTGTGCCTGCTGATACCACTTGATGCGCTGCTCGCGGTCATTGCTGACCTTGGCCTGCTGTACCAGCTTGTCGTAGGCCGGGTTACACCATTTGGCGTAGTTGCTGCCCTTGACCGCGGCACAACTGTAGAGCACACCCAGCCAGTTATCCGGGTCTCCGTTGTCGCCGGTCCAGCCGTAGATCATGGCGTCGTGTTCGCCGTTCTTGGCGCGTTTGATGTATTCGCCCCACTCATAGCTGACGATATTGGCCTTGATGCCGACCTTGGCCCAGTCCTGCTGGATCATCTGCGCCGACATGCGCGCGTTCGGGTTGGAGGCGCGCTGAACGGTCATCGCCCACAGGTTGATCGTGGTGCCGGGGGCGATACCTGCTTCTTTGAGTAGCGCCTTGGCCTTGGTCGGATCGTAGGGCGCGTCCTTGATCGTCGAGTCATAGGACCACTGCGCCGGAGGCAGGGCGTTCTGCGCCAATTGTCCGGCGCCCTGGTAAACAGCCTTGATGATCGCCGGCTTGTCGATGGCCATGTCCAGCGCCTGGCGCACCTTGAGCTGATCCAGCGGTGGGTGGGTCACGTTGTAGGCGAGGAAGCCCAGGTTGAACCCCGCCTGCTGCTGCACGCGCAGGTTAGGGTCCTGCTTGATCACTTCAATGTCCTGCGGGCGCGGATAACCGCTGACCTGGCATTCACCGGCCTTGAGTTTTTGCAGGCGCGAGGCCGCATCCGGGGTGATTGCGAACACCAGGTTGTCGAGCTTCACATCCTCGGGCTTCCAATACTGTTTATTGGCCACATAGCGGATCTGCGAATCCTTCTGGTAACGCTTGAACACAAACGGACCGGTGCCGACCGGCTTCTGGTTGATGTCTTCGGCCTTACCTTGCTTGAGCAACTGCGCGGCGTATTCGGCGGACTGGACAGAGGCGAAGCTCATGGCCAGGTTCTGCACGAACGAGGCGTCGACGTTGTTGAGGTTGAAACGCACGGTGTGGTCGTCGAGCTTTTCGACGCTTTTGATCGTGGTGTTCAAGCCCATGTCGGTGAAGTAGGGCGACTCGGACGGGTAGGCCTTGCGAAACGGACTCTCGGCATCGAGCAGGCGATTGAAGGTGAACAGCACGTCGTCCGCATTGAAGTCGCGGGTGGGGGTGAAGAAGTCGGTGGTGTGGAACTTGACGCCATCGCGCAGATGGAAGGTGTACGCCAGGCCGTCTTTGGAAATATCCCAGCTGGTTGAAAGGCCAGGTTCAACTTCGGTGCCGCCGCGCTTGAACTGGGTCAGGCGGTTGAACACGGTTTCGGCCGAGGCATCGAAGTCGGTGCCGCTGGTGTACTGGCTGGGATCAAAACCGGCGGGGCTGGCTTCGGAGCAGTAAACCAGGGTGGTAGCCGCCTGGGCCATCGGCATGAATGCCAGCAGGCCTGCAGCGAGGAGCAGTGGTTTGATGGCGATTCTTTCCATGTAGACCCCTTAGATGGCAGGCATATAAACGCTGCCCAAACGAAAACGGCGGTCACCGAGGTTACCGCCGTTTAGGTGTGTCAGGTAGGGGTTACTGCATCTGCACTTCGATCACGCCATCGGCGCTCATATTGACCTGGCTGGTGCCAGCCTCCACCTCGGGCGTCGGCGCTGAATCGACCATCGCCGATTTCATCATCATCGCGCCACGGGCATAGGGCATCGGGTAGCCATTGCTGTTGAAGTTCAGGTTGACGATCTTGTAACCCTTGCCGCCCAGTGCGTCCGTCGCCAGTTGTGCACGGGCCTTGAAGGCGGCCACCGCGTCCTTGAGCAACGCGTCTTCGCTGGCCTTGCGCGTGGTGTCGGCGATGGCGAAGTCCATGTTCTGCATTTTCAGGGTGTTGAGCAGCTCGCCGGTGAGCTTGGACAGCGCCGGGAAGTCCGCGCTTTCCAGGCGCAGTTCGGCGCGTTCGCGCCAGCCGGTGATCTTCTGGTTCTTGTTGTCGTAGATCGGGTAGCTGTTGCGGCTGCCCTGGCGCAGGGTCACGGCCTTGACTTCGCGGGCCTGGCCGAGCGCGGTGTTCATGGTGTTGGTGATTTCGGCGGCGAGCTTGGCCGGGTCGCTGTTCTGCGATTCGGTATAGAGGGTGACGATCATCTTGTCGCGGGCGACTTCCTGGCTGACTTCAGCGCGCAGGGAGATCTGGTTGTAATGCAGCTCCTCGGCGGCCAGCGCCGGCAGGCTGACCAGAGTGCTAGCGCCGAGGGTGAGCAGGGCGGCGCTGCGAGTGAAACGAGACATGGAAGCTCCTTGGGACAGTGGTGTTGGGTATGACTGTAGACGTTGGTGTCGGGTTCTTCGGGTTTACGAATTAGAAAAAAAAGTTTCAAGCCACAAGCTGCAAGTGAATGCGTGGCGAACTTGCAGCTTTCAATGTGCGGCTCGTAGCGGCAGTGCCGGCTGCGGCAAAGAGCCACACATCCGGTGCCCGAGACGCTGCTTCGTTTATACTCCTGCCGATCCGCCTGCAGCGCTCATCGGGAGAGCCCATGCTCGCCGCCGTAAAACTGACTTCCGCCACCCGCCAGAACCTCTGGCGCCTGACGTTTATCCGCACCCTGGTACTGGCCGCACAGGCCGGCTCCGTCGGGCTCGCCTACTGGTTCGATCTGCTACCGCTGCCCTGGCTGCCGCTGGGCGTGACGCTGGGGTTTTCCACGGTGTTGTGCGTGTTCACCGTGATCCGGTTGCGTACCACCTGGCCGGTTACCGAGTTGGAATATGCGCTGCAGTTGGCCTGTGACCTGTTTATCCACAGTGTGTTGCTTTATTTCTCTGGCGGTTCCACCAACCCGTTCGTCTCCTTTTATCTGGTGCCGCTGACCATCGCCGCGGTGACCTTGCCATGGCGCTATTCGGTGGTGCTGTCGGGGATCGCGCTGACCCTCTACACCCTGCTGCTGGCCCAGTTCTATCCGCTGCAAACTTTCCCCATCGCGCGTGAAAACCTGCAGATCTACGGGATGTGGTTGAGCTTTGCGCTGTCGGCGGCGGTCATCACCTTTTTTGCCGCACGCATGGCCGAAGAGCTGCGCCGCCAGGAGGAACTGCGCGCCATTCGCCGCGAAGAGGGCCTGCGCGACCAGCAACTGCTGGCCGTCGCCACCCAGGCCGCCGGTGCGGCCCACGAACTCGGCACGCCATTGGCCACCATGAGCGTATTGCTCAAGGAAATGACCCAGGACCATCACGACCCGACGCTGCAGGATGACCTCAGCGTGCTTCAGGAACAGGTCAAGCAGTGCAAGTTGACCCTGCAGCAACTGGTGCGCGCCGCCGAAGCCAATCGCCGCCTGGCGGTGGAGATGCAGGACGTGACCCAATGGATCGACGAAGCCCTGAATCGCTGGCACCTGATGCGTCCCGAAGCCAGTTACCGCTTTACCCTGCTGGGCCAGGGCAGCGTGCCGCGCATGGCGCCACCGCCTGACCTGACCCAGGCATTGCTCAACCTGTTGAACAATGCCGCCGACGCCTGCCCTGAAGGTCTTGGCGTGCAGCTGGACTGGGACGCCGAACACGTCACCCTCAGCATCCGTGACCACGGCGCCGGCGTGCCACTGGCCATTGCCGAGCAGATCGGCAAGCCCTTCTTTACCACCAAGGGCAAAGGCTTCGGCCTGGGCCTTTTTTTGAGCAAGGCCAGCGTGACCCGCGCGGGCGGCTCAGTGAAACTCTACAGTCATGAGGAAGGTGGCACGCTCACCGAGCTGCGCCTGCCCCGTGCCGCACGAGGAGATAGCGATGAGTGACGAGATCCAAGTCGAAGGCGAAGAGCTGCCGCATCTGTTGCTGGTAGATGACGACGCCACCTTTACCCGGGTGATGGCGCGCGCCATGAGCCGTCGCGGCTTTCGCGTGAGCACCGCAGGCTCCGCCGAAGAAGGCTTGAGCATCGCCCAAGCCGACCTGCCGGACTACGCCGCGCTCGACCTGAAAATGGACGGCGACTCGGGCCTGGTGCTGCTGCCCAAGCTGCTGGAACTCGACCCGGAAATGCGCGTGGTGATCCTTACCGGATACTCGAGCATCGCCACCGCCGTCGAGGCCATCAAGCGCGGCGCCTGCAACTACCTGTGCAAGCCGGCGGACGCCGACGACGTGCTGGCGGCGCTGCTCTCCGAGCACGCCGACCTCGACACCCTGGTGCCGGAAAACCCGATGTCGGTGGACCGCCTGCAGTGGGAACACATCCAGCGCGTGCTGACCGAGCACGAAGGCAATATCTCGGCCACCGCCCGCGCCCTCGGCATGCACCGCCGCACCTTGCAACGCAAGCTGCAAAAGCGTCCGGTGCGCCGCTGAACCTAAGCTGAACGACCCGTCTCAGGCCGCACGGAGCCCTGAACCGATCCCTTATGATCGGTTCAAACGCCTGCCATTTTTCCTACAGAGCCTGAACGATGAACCAGAACGCAGAGTATTCCGCGGTCAATGACGCCGTGCATGGGCAATTCTTCCGTCGAACCTGGGCGATGATCACACCGTACTGGCGCAGTGAGGAGAAGGGCAGGGCGTGGCTGCTGCTGGCCGCAGTGATTGCGCTGTCACTGTTCAGCGTGGCGATCTCCGTGTGGATCAACCACTGGTACAAGGATTTCTACAACGCGCTGGAGAAGAAGGACACCGCCGCATTCTGGCAACTGATCGGCTATTTTTGCGGGATCGCGACGGTGGCCATTCTCGGCGCGGTCTACCGCCTTTACCTGACGCAGATGCTGACCATCCGCTGGCGCGCCTGGCTGACCGAAAAACACTTCGCGCGCTGGCTCGCCCACAAGAACTACTACCAGCTGGAGCAGGGCGGTTACACCGACAACCCCGACCAGCGGATTTCCGAAGACCTCAACAGTTTCACCTCCAACACCCTGGGCCTGGGCCTTGGGCTGCTGCGCAACGTCGTCAGCCTGGTGTCGTTTTCCGTGATCCTGTGGGGTGTGTCGGGCAGTATCGAGGTATTTGGCATCACCATCCCGGGTTACATGTTCTGGTGTGCACTGGTGTATGCCGGCGTCGGCAGTTGGCTGACCCATCTGATCGGGCGTCGTCTGATCGGCTTGAGCAACCAGCAGCAACGCTTCGAAGCCGACCTGCGTTTCTCCATGGTGCGGGTGCGCGAGAATGCCGAAAGCATCGCTCTGTACAACGGCGAGCCCAACGAGAATCAGCGGCTGAAGACGCGTTTCGGCCGGGTGTGGCACAACTACTGGGACATCATGAAAGTGTCCAAGCGCCTGACCTTTTTTACCGCCGGTTACGAGCAGATCGCGATCGTGTTCGCGTTTATCGTGGCGGCCCCGCGTTACTTTGCCGGCAAGATCGAGCTGGGCGAGCTGATGCAGATCAACTCGGCGTTCGGCAACGTGCAGGGCAACTTCAGCTGGTTTATCAGTGCCTATACTGACCTCGCCGCCTGGCGCGCCACCAGTGACCGTTTGTTGAGCTTCCAGCAAGCCATGACCGACAACGAGCAACGACCGCCCTCCATCGAGGTGAATGCCGAAGGCGAGCGCTTGATGGTGCAGGGCCTGGGCATGAACCTGGCCGATGGCCGTCACTTGCTTACCGATGCGAACATGATTGTCGAACCGGGCCAGCGCCTGATGCTCAGCGGTCGCTCCGGCAGCGGCAAGAGCACCCTGCTGCGTGCGATGGGCCACTTGTGGCCAACGGGTCATGGCAGCATTCGCCTGCCGGCGGCGCGTTATCTGTTCCTGCCGCAAAAACCCTACCTGCCGATCGGCACGTTGAAAGCGGTGTTGAGTTATCCACAGGACGACAGCGCCTACACGGCCGAACGTTATGCACAGGTGCTGGAAACCTGCCGCCTGCCGCAACTGGTGGCGCGCCTGGACGAGGCCAACCATTGGCAGCGCATGCTTTCGCCCGGCGAGCAGCAGCGTCTGGCCTTTGCCCGCGCCTTGTTGTTCGCGCCGCAGTGGTTGTACATGGACGAGGCGACCTCGGCCATGGACGAGGAGGATGAGGCCAGCTTGTACCAAGCCCTGATCGATGAGCTGCCGGGGCTGAGCATTGTCAGCGTCGGTCACCGCAGCAGCCTCAAGCGCTTCCACGGACGGCATGTACGGATCGAGGGTGGCTGGTTGCAGGAGCAGCCCGTTTCCTGAGCATTGGATGCGGTCAGTGTGGGAGGGGGCTTGCTCCCGATAGCGGTCTGCCAGTTACCGGTGAGCTGACTGAAACATTGCAATCGGGAGCAAGCCCCCTCCCACATTTTGACGAGACGTGAGGCTCAAACAAAAAGCCCGGCTGATCATTGATCAGCCGGGCTTTTTGTCGTGCCTGAAAAGACTTACTTCTTCAAGCCGTAATGCTCATCCAGCATGCCGGGGGCATTCGGCGTTTTTGGCGCGTAGTCCCGTGGTGGCTCCTGGTTTTCCCGAGGTGGCGTCAGTCGCTCCCGGGGGGCTTGCGGTGCATCGGAATGCAGCGCGGCCAGCAGGCGCTGGCGGGTGATGTCATCCAGGGCCAGGCGGTTGGCGCCATCGGCGAGATGGTCCTGTACATCCTGGTAGCTCTGGGTGAGTTTCTTGACCAGGGTCGCGGTGCTGTTGAAGTGGGTAACAACCTCGTTCTGATAACTGTCAAAACGTTCCTGAATGTCATCCAGCTGACGCTGCGTGCGGTTAGGCGCGGCATTCGGCAGCAGGCGAGCAACCAGGAATCCAATGGCGACACCGGCAACCAGGGCAAGAGTCGGCAACAACCAAACTAAGAGCGAGTGTTCCACGAGTCCTTCCTCTATAAACGGCTTTGCTTTACGTTAACGGCTCGGACCTGCGCTGTATACCGCGATTAAGCTCGCAATGATGCCATGCACAGACTTTTAGCTAGACGAGTCGACCCTTTGAGAGGTCACGGAGTTCATCTCTTGCTCATGCGTGAAACCCCCGTTTTGATCGATGGCCCGGTGGGCCAATTGGAAGCCCTGTACCTGGATCACCCCGAGCCACGCGGCCTGGCGCTGATCTGCCATCCCAACCCGGTGCAGGGCGGGACCATGCTTAATAAAGTCGTTTCGACCCTGCAGCGCACCGCGCGCGATGCCGGTTTGATTACGCTGCGTTTTAATTACCGTGGCGTCGGCGCCAGTGCCGGCACCCATGACATGGCCACCGGTGAAGTCGACGATGCCGAAGCGGCCGCCACTTGGCTGAGGGAAAAACACCCTGACCTGCCGATCACCCTGCTGGGGTTTTCCTTCGGCGGTTATGTGGCCGCCAGCCTCGGCGGTCGCCTGGAAGCAAAGGGCGAGCAACTTGCGCATCTGTTCATGGTCGCCGCTGCGGTGATGCGCATGCGCGATACCGATGTACTGCCGCAGGGCTGCCCGCTGACCGTGATCCAGCCGGAAACCGACGAAGTCGTCGACCCGCAAATCGTCTACGACTGGTCCGCCGCCTTGAAACGCCCCCATGAGCTGCTGAAAGTGGCAGAATGCGGGCACTTTTTTCATGGCAAGCTCACCGATCTGAAGGATCTGGTGTTGCCGCGCCTCTCGAATTGACAGCAGTCTGACAAGCGATTACCCATGACGACTCGTACCCGTATCCTCACCGGCATTACCACCACCGGCACGCCGCACCTGGGCAACTACGCCGGTGCGATTCGCCCGGCGATCCTGGCAAGCGAAGACGCCAATGCCGACTCCTTCTACTTTCTGGCCGACTACCACGCCCTGATCAAGTGCGATGACCCGCAGCGCATCCAGCGCTCGCGCATGGAAATCGCCGCGACCTGGCTGGCCGGTGGCCTGGATGTGAACCGGGTGACGTTCTATCGCCAGTCCGACATTCCGGAAATTCCCGAGCTTACCTGGCTGCTGACCTGCGTGGCGGCCAAGGGCCTGCTCAACCGCGCGCATGCCTACAAGGCGTCGGTGGACAAGAACGTGGAAACCGGCGAAGACCCGGACGCGGGTATCAGCATGGGCCTTTACAGCTACCCGGTGCTGATGGCGGCGGACATCCTGATGTTCAACGCGCACAAGGTGCCGGTCGGTCGCGACCAGATCCAGCACGTGGAAATGGCCCGGGATATCGGCCAGCGCTTCAACCACCTGTTCGGCAAGGGCAAGGAGTTTTTCACCATGCCCGAAGCATTGATCGAAGAAAGCGTCGCCACCTTGCCGGGCCTGGATGGTCGCAAGATGTCCAAGAGCTACGACAACACCATCCCGTTGTTCACCAGCGCCAAGGACATGAAGGACTCGATCTCGCGCATCGTCACCGACTCCCGCGCCCCGGGCGAAGCCAAGGACCCGGACAATTCGCACCTGTTCACGCTTTACCAGGCGTTCGCCACCAAGGCCCAGGAAGAAGAGTTCCGCGCTGAGTTGTTGCAAGGCCTGGGCTGGGGCGAGGCGAAGAGCCGCCTGTTCAACCTGCTCGACGGCCAGCTCGGCGAAGCTCGCGAGCGCTATCACCAGTTGATGTCGCGCCCGGCGGACATGGAAGACCTGCTGATGGTCGGCGCCAGGAAGGCCCGCGCCGTGGCGGCGCCGTTCCTTGCCGAGTTGCGTGAGGCGGTGGGCTTGCGTTCATTCGTCGAGCAGGCTGCTGCTCCCGTCAGCGCCAAGAAGAAAGCCGCCAAAGCCGCGCGCTTCGTGAGCTTCCGTGAAGACGACGGCAGCTTCCGCTTCCGCTTGTTGGCTGCCGATGGCGAGCAACTGCTGCTGTCGCGCAACTTCGCCGACGGTAAAGCCGCGGGTGCGGTGACCAAACAGCTGCAAAGTGGCGTGATGCTGGACGTGCGTCCTGAAGCTCTGGGTTTCAGCGTGTGGCTGGACGGCGCGGCAGTCGCCGACAGCGCTCAGTTCGCCGATAACGCGAGCCGCGATGCCGCCATCGTCGCCTTGCGCGTCGCGTTGACCCCAACCGAGGATTAACCCGACCAAGGGTTGATTGCCATTCCCCAGGGCCGCCGCTACAGTGACGGCCCGTTTTTGTTGCCTTGCTAACGAAATTATGACGCCCCTAGAACGATATCAAGCTGATCTGAAACGCCCTGAATTCTTCCATGATGCGGCGCAGGAAAATGCCGTGCGTCATTTGCAGCGCCTGTACGACGACCTCGTCGCGGCCTCGCAGAACAAGCCCGGTATGTTCAGCAAGCTGTTTGGCAAGAAAGACCAGACGCCGGTCAAAGGCCTGTACTTCTGGGGCGGCGTTGGCCGGGGCAAGACCTACCTGGTGGACACCTTCTTCGAAGCGCTGCCGTTCAAGGAAAAGGTGCGCACGCACTTTCACCGCTTCATGAAGCGCGTGCACGAAGAGATGAAAACCCTGCCGGGTGAGAAAAACCCGCTGACCATCATCGCCAAGCGCTTTTCCGACGAGGCCAGGGTGATCTGCTTCGATGAGTTCTTTGTCTCCGACATCACCGACGCGATGATTCTCGGCACCTTGATGGAAGAGCTGTTCAAGAACGGCGTGACCCTGGTCGCCACCTCGAACATCGTGCCCGACGGCTTGTACAAGGATGGCCTGCAGCGTGCGCGCTTCCTGCCGGCCATCGCGTTGATCAAGCAGAATACCGAGATCGTCAACGTCGACAGCGGCGTCGACTACCGCCTGCGTCATCTCGAGCAGGCGGAGCTGTTCCACTTTCCGTTGAACGAGGCGGCCCACGAAAGCCTGAAAAAAAGCTTCCGCGCTCTGACGCCGGAATGCACCCAGGCGGTGGAAAACGACAAGCTGATGATCGAGAACCGCGAAATCATCGCCTTGCGTACCTGCGACGACGTGGCCTGGTTCGAGTTCCGCCAGCTGTGCGACGGCCCGCGCAGCCAGAACGACTACATCGAACTGGGCAAGATCTTCCATGCGGTGATCCTCAGCGGCGTGGAGCAGATGAGTGTGACCACCGACGATATCGCGCGGCGGTTCATCAACATGGTCGATGAGTTCTACGACCGTAACGTCAAGCTGATCATCTCGGCGGAAGTCGAGCTCAAGGACCTCTACACCGGCGGTCGCCTGAACTTCGAGTTCCAGCGCACGTTGAGCCGGTTGCTGGAGATGCAGTCCCACGAGTTCCTGTCGCGCGGGCACAAGCCGTAAGCAATCTGCAGAGCAATGGAGGTTCAGTGTGGGAGCCGGGCTTGCCCGCGATAGCGGTGTGTCAGCAACTAATCTGCTAGTTGATACACCGCTATCGCAGGCAAGCCAGCTCCCACATGGGTTTGTGTTTGCTTGGTTTATGCGGCTTGCTGGAATTGCTGGCGGTACTGGTTCGGTGACAGTTCGGTGTGCTGCCTGAACAACCGCGCGAAGAAACTCGCATCGTCATAACCCACCTCATAGCTGATGGTCTTGATGCTCTTGCGGCTGCCCGAGAGCAGGCCCTTGGCCGTCTCGATACGCAGGCGTTGCAGGTAGTGCAGCGGCTTGTCGCCGGTGGCGGTCTGGAAGCGGCGCATGAAGTTGCGAATGCTCATGCCGTGCTCGCGGGCCACGTCTTCGAAGCGAAACTTGTCGGCGAAATGCTCTTCGAGCCAGTGCTGGATCTGCAGGATGATGACGTCCTGGTGCAGCTTTTGTCCGCCGAAGCCGATGCGTCCCGGCGAGTAACTGCGCTGCACCTCATAGAGGATGTCACGGGCCACGGCCTGGGCGATGTTGGCGCCGCAGAAGCGTTCGATCAGGTAGATGTAGAGGTCGCAGGCCGAGGTGGTGCCGCCGGCGCAGTACAGGTTATCGGCGTCGGTCAGGTGCTTGTCCTGATTGAGGTGAACCTGGGGAAAGCGCTCGCTGAAGGCCGTGAAAAAGCGCCAGTAAGTAGTGGCCTCCTTGCCATCAAGCAGGCCGGCTTCGGCCAGCCAGAACACCCCGGTGGCTTCGCCGCACAGTACGGCGCCACGGGCATGTTGCTCGCGCAGCCATGGCAGCACTTGCGGGTAGCGGGTGCACAGGGTTTCGAAGTCGTCCCAGAAGGCCGGTAACACGATGATGTCGGCGTCTTCCAGGCCGCCGTCAACCGGCATGATCACGTCGCTGAAGCTGCGCACCGGTTGGCCGTCGGGGCTGACCAGGCGGGTTTCGAAGCCCGGGTTCAGGCCCAGGCCCTGCTGTTTGCCGTAGCGCAGGCTGGCGAGGTGAAAAAAATCCTTGGCTTGCATGAGCGTGGACGCGAACACCCGGTCGATGGCCAGGATGCTGACGCGCCGCAACAGCGTGGAGGCTTGGTTGGACATGATTTCATTTATTCTTATAGGGGAAAGTGGTCACCAGACGGCTGGATCGTCTTATTTTTCGCCAGCCGTGTCCAGCCCCCTGTGACGCTGTCGGGAGCGAGCACCCACTTACATTCAACGGTGTTTACCGATCAAGTGTGGGAGGGCGCCTGCTGCCGATAGCGGTTTACACACCCATCAAGGTGCAGGGTTGGGATGCTCCTTCTGAATCGCCTCGATGCCGTCCAGCACGTCCCTGGACAACTTCAGCTCGGCACTGGCAATGTTGCTGTCCAGTTGCGCCAGGCTTGTGGCGCCAATGATATTGCTGGTCACGAACGGCTGCTGCGTGACGAACGCCAGGGCCATCTGCGCCGGGTCCAGGCCATGCTCCCGCGCCAGCGCCACATAGCGGCTGCAGGCCGCTTCCGACTGCGGGTTGAAGTAGCGGCTGAAGCGGCTGTATTCCGTCAGCCGCGCCTTGGCCGGGCGGGCGCCGTTTTCGTATTTGCCGCTGAGCATGCCGAACGCCAGCGGCGAGTAGGCCAGCAGGCCGCACTGTTCGCGAATCGCCACTTCCGCCAGGCCCACTTCAAAGCTGCGGTTGAGCAGGTTGTAGGGGTTCTGGATCGACACCGCACGCGGCCAGCCACGGGCTTCGGCCAGGGCCAGGAATTTCATGGTGCCCCATGGCGTTTCATTGGACAGGCCGATGTGGCGGATCTTGCCAGCCTTGACCTGCTCGTCCAGCGCTTCGAGGGTTTCCTCCAGTGGGGTGATGTCTGGCTGATCCTCGTGCTGGTAGCTCAGCTTGCCGAAGAAGTTGGTGTTGCGCTCCGGCCAGTGCAGTTGGTAGAGGTCGATCCAGTCGGTTTGCAGGCGCTTGAGGCTGGCGTCCAGCGCCTGCACGATGTGGGTGCGGTTGTGTTTGAGGTTGCGGTCACGGATATAGTCGATGCCGTTGCCGGGGCCGGCGATCTTGCTGGCCAGGATCCAGTCGGCACGGTCGCCGCGGCTTTTGAAGTAGTTGCCGATATACCGCTCGGTGGTGGCATAGGTGTCGGCCTTGGGCGGCACGGGGTACATTTCGGCGGTATCGAGGAAATTGATTCCGGCTGCCTTGGCCCGTTCAATCTGGGCGAAAGCCTCTGCCTCGCTGTTCTGTTCACCCCAGGTCATGGTGCCCAGGGCTATCGCGCTCACGTTCAGATCCGTACGGCCCAGCTGTCGATAATCCATCGGGTACTCCTTGCAGGGAAAACAATCATAAAAGCAGGTTGAATTTTTTTTCGCAATCTGCATAATTGCCCACCTCTTTCTGCAGTGGAAGTGATGCGCCGTCTGCCGAAGAATCTTGCCGTTGAACGGACGCGCCGACCCGAGCCCCCGATAGCGTCTGTATCCGGCTGCCTTTGACTTGTCAAAGTACGCACTATTCAGTAAGATCCGCCGTCTAATTTACAGGGCGGCCCCTGAGGCTATTAAAGAATGACAACTTTTACTGCAAAACCGGAAACAGTTCAGCGCGACTGGTTTGTCGTCGACGCCGCTGGTCAGACCCTGGGTCGTCTGGCCACTGAAGTCGCCAGCCGTCTGCGTGGCAAGCACAAGCCTGAGTACACCCCTCACGTTGATACCGGTGACTACATCGTGATCATCAACGCTGAGCAGGTACGTGTTACCGGCAACAAAGCGCAAGACAAAATGTACTACCGTCACTCCGGTTTCCCAGGCGGTATCAAGTCTTCCAACTTTGAAGGCCTGATCTCCAAGAAGCCTGAAGCCCCGATCGAAATCGCGGTCAAAGGCATGCTGCCGAAGGGCCCACTGGGTCGCGATATGTTTCGCAAGCTGAAAGTCTATGCGGGCGCTGTACACCCTCATGCTGCTCAGCAGCCCCAAGAACTGAAGTTTTAACGGAATAGTTCATTATGTCGGCGACTCAAAATTACGGCACTGGCCGTCGCAAAACCGCAACCGCACGCGTTTTCCTGCGTCCGGGCACTGGTAACATCTCGATCAACAACCGCACTCTGGAAAACTTCTTCGGTCGCGAAACTGCCCGCATGGTAGTTCGTCAGCCGCTGGAACTGACCGAGACCGTTGAAAAGTTCGACATCTACGTCACCGTTATCGGTGGCGGTGTAAGTGGTCAGGCTGGCGCAATCCGCCACGGTATCACTCGCGCTCTGATGCAGTACGACGAAACCCTGCGTGGCGCTCTGCGCAAAGCTGGCTTCGTGACTCGCGATGCCCGTGAAGTTGAACGTAAGAAAGTCGGTCTGCGTAAAGCGCGTAAGCGTCCGCAGTACTCGAAGCGTTAATTCGCTTTACGTTCCACAAAAACGCCCAGTCTCCTCACGGAGCTGGGCGTTTTTTATTGCTCGGGATTCGTGCGTATTTTCCTCGGTGACAACATGCCACGTCCGTATAGTCCTTATACTTCAAGGGCTGTTGGCCAGGCTCAGGGGGACTCCCTTTTCACGGATGTGGCTTTTAACTACCATCCGACAACGCTTTTACAGGCAGAGATTCAACACTGAGCAGGCGCCTGATTTAGCGGGCTATAGAGCTGATGGGGGGGAGGATTGAATGAGCAATGACGGCGTGAATGCAGGCTGGCGTCGCTTCCTGGTAGCAGCCACCTCTGTGGTGGGTGCTGCTGGAGCGGTGGGGGCTGCGGTCCCGTTCGTGGGGTCATGGTTCCCCAGCGCCAAGGCGAAAGCTGCGGGCGCGCCGGTGAAGGTGAATGTCAGCAAGATCGAGCCTGGGCAGCAGATGATTGTCGAGTGGCGCGGCCAGCCGGTGTTCATTGTGCGTCGTACCGAGGAAATTCTGAGGAATCTGAAAAGCCTCGAAGCCCGTTTGTCTGACCCCAGCTCCGAGAACTCCGACCAGCCCGCCTATGCCAGGAATGAAGTGCGTTCGATCAAACCCGAGATTCTGCTGCTGGTCGGTTTGTGTACGCACCTGGGTTGCTCACCGACGTTTCGCCCTGAAGTCGCACCGGTCGACCTGGGCAAGGACTGGGTTGGCGGCTACTTTTGCCCGTGCCACGGGTCCCATTACGACCTCGCCGGGCGCGTCTACAAATCCCAGCCTGCACCGCTGAACCTGCCCGTGCCGCCGCATTCCTACGAAACGGACGACGTAATTGTCATTGGCCTCGACCAGGAGAACGGATGATGAGCAAGTTCATGGACTGGATCGATGCGCGCTTTCCCGCCACCAAACTGTGGGAAGGCCACCTCAGCAAGTACTACGTGCCGAAGAATTTCAACTTCTTCTACTTCTTCGGCTCCCTGGCCTTGCTGGTGCTGTTCAACCAGATCATTACCGGCGTCTGGCTGACGATGAGTTACACGCCCACGGCTGAGGAAGCGTTCGCCTCCGTTGAAGGCATCATGCGTGACGTCAACCATGGAGCCACCCTTCGAACGCTGCATGCCGTGGGCGCCTCGATGTTCTTCATCGTCATCTACCTGCACATGTTCCGTGGCCTGCTTTACGGTTCCTACCAGAAGCCCCGCGAGCTGGTGTGGGTGTTCGGCATGCTGATCTACCTGGCGCTCATGGCAGAAGCTTTCATGGGCTATCTGCTGCCATGGGGGCAGATGTCGTACTGGGGCGCCCAGGTGATCATCTCGCTGTTCGGCGCAATTCCGCTGATCGGCAACGACCTGGCCCAGTGGATCCGGGGTGACTACCTGGTTTCCGGCATCACCCTGAACCGTTTCTTCGCGTTGCACGTCGTGGCCCTGCCGATCGTGATCCTGGGGCTGGTGGTGCTGCACATCCTGGCGCTGCATGAGGTGGGGTCCAACAATCCGGATGGCGTGGACATCAAGCAGCACAAGGATGAGAACGGCATTCCGCTGGACGGTATTCCATTCCACCCTTACTACACCGTGAAAGACCTTGTCGGCGTGGTGGTATTTCTATTCGTGTTCTGCTCGATCGTGTTCTTTTTCCCGGAAATGGGCGGTTACTTCCTCGAGAGACCCAACTTCGAACCCGCCAACCCTCTCAAGACGCCCGAGCACATTGCCCCGGTCTGGTACTTCACGCCGTTCTACGCGATCCTGCGCGCCATTCCCGACAAATTCATGGGCGTGATCGCCATGGGTGCCGCTGTCGCGGCGTTGTTCGTGTTGCCCTGGCTCGACCGTAGCCCGGTCAAGTCAATGCGCTACAAGGGCTGGCTGAGCAGGCTCTGGCTGTGGCTGTTCTGCATGTCGTTCGTGACGCTGGGCGTGCTGGGGCTACTGGCGCCGACGCCTGGGCGCACGGTGTTGTCGCAGGTCTGCACCTTCCTGTACTTCGCCTACTTCATGCTGATGCCGTTCTATACCCGGATCGAGAAGACCAGACCGGTTCCGCAAAGGGTGACGGGCTGATGAAAAAACTATGTGTGGCATTAATGCTGGCTGCGCTGCCACTGCTGGCCTGCGCCGCCGAGCATGACGCACCGCTGGAGCACGTCGACATCGACGTGTCCGACAAGGTCGCCCTGCAGGACGGCGCGCGCACCTTCGTCAACTATTGCATGGGCTGCCACAGCGCCAAGTACCAGCGCTATGAGCGCGTGGCCGACGACCTGGGCATCCCTCACGCGCTGATGCTGGAGAAGCTGGTGTTCACCGGCGCCAAAATCGGCGACCACATGGACATTGGCATGCAACCTGCGGATGCCAAGGCCTGGTTCGGCGCGGTACCGCCCGACCTGACCCTGGTGGCCCGGGTTCGCGGCAACGATTGGCTGTACGGCTACCTCACGTCGTTCTACGAAGACCCGGCCCGCCCATGGGGCGTGAACAACAAGGTCTTCCCGAATGTGGGCATGCCGAACGTTCTGGTCGGCCTGCAGGGTCGCCAAGTGGTAGGATGCACGCAGGTTCAGGCCGTTGAAGATGGCAAGAAGCAATATGACCCGTTGACCGGTACGCCGCTGACCCATCAAGCGTGTGATCAACTGACCATCCTGCCCAACACCGGTACGCTGAACGAAGAGCAGTTTGACGAGAAGGTCAGAAACCTGGTGACCTTCCTGGCCTACTCGGCCAACCCGGTCAAATTGCAGCATCAGCGCATCGGTACGTACGTCTTGCTCTACCTGGCTTTCTTCTTTGTATTCGCCTATCTGCTCAAACGTGAATACTGGAAAGATGTGCATTGATCCAACCGTAAGCAATTGCTGTTAATCTTGCGCGCCCAGCGGCTTCTCTGACTACACGGCGACCTGGTTGAACCGGGTGCTGCAGAGAGGCGCCCTGGGCGCGCTCGTTTTTGAGCTTTCGATAATTTCAACAAGCGAGGAGGACCGCCATGGGCGTGACCAACCGGTTGGCCTGTTACTCCGACCCCGCCGACCACTATTCCCACCGAGTACGTATCGTGCTCGCAGAGAAGGGTGTCAGCGCCGAGATCATCAGTGTGGAAGCGGGTCGTCATCCGCCGAAGCTGATCGAAGTGAACCCTTACGGCAGCTTGCCCACCCTGGTCGATCGTGACCTGGCGTTGTGGGAGTCGACCGTGGTGATGGAATACCTGGATGAGCGTTACCCGCATCCGCCCTTGCTGCCGGTGTATCCGGTGGCGCGCGCCAACAGCCGCCTGTTGATTCACCGGATCCAGCGCGACTGGTGCGGGCTGGTGGATGTGATCCTCGATTCGCGCAGCAAAGAGGCAGCCCGTGTCGTGGCGCGCAAGGAATTGCGCGAGAGCCTGACAGGCGTTTCGCCGCTGTTCGCGGATAAACCTTTTTTCCTCAGCGAGGAACAAAGTTTGGTGGATTGCTGCCTACTACCCATACTCTGGCGCTTGCCGATCCTGGGCATTGAATTGCCACGGCCGGCCAAGCCGCTGCTTGATTACATGGATCGCCAATTTGCGCGTGAGGCTTTCCAGGCGAGTCTGTCTGGCGTCGAACGCGACATGCGCTAAGGCTTAAGGAGCCGTTGATGAACTCCAGTCGACCCTATTTGGTCCGCGCCCTCTACGAGTGGATTGTGGACAACGATTGCACCCCGCACATGCTGGTCAATTCCGAATTCCCCAAGGTGGATGTACCTCAGGGTTTTGCCAGTGACGGACAGATTGTGCTGAACGTATCACCCAGTGCCGTGCGCCACCTGCACATGGACAACGAAGCCGTCAGCTTCGAAGGCCGTTTCGGCGGTGTGCCGCATACGCTGTTCGTGCCGATTGGCGCCATCCTCGGCATCTACGCCCGGGAAAATGGCCAGGGCATGGTGTTTGATCTCGAATCGCCTTTCGAGGACGAGCCATCCATCGAAGACGACGGCGGTAATGATCTGCCGCCGCCGGATTCGGAGCCACCGCGCCCCAGCGGCCGGCCGAGCTTGAAAGTGGTGAAGTAAAGGGTTTGTCCTTGCGGACGCTCCCAATCAATGCCCCGACCTGTGTCGGGGCATTTTTTTGCGCGCAGGATAGGGGTGAAAGTCGCGCCTGGACGGTGATCGTACAACCACCATGGGCTATGATGCGTGTTCAAGCTCACCGAGAAAGATGATTCATCATGGAAAACGCCAGCACCGCCCCTCGTCTTCCCCGCAAGCGCCGCAGCCTTGCCCAGGAATTGGTCACGGTGTTGTCCGAGCAGATCCGTGACGGCCAGCTCAAGCGCGGTGACAAGTTGCCCACCGAGTCGGCGATCATGGACGCCCATGGGGTCAGCCGCACGGTGGTGCGCGAAGCCATCTCGCGCCTGCAGGCGGCGGGGCAGGTGGAGACCCGCCACGGCATCGGCACCTTTGTGCTCGATACGCCAAGCCCCAGCGGCTTTCGCATTGACCCGGCCACCGTGGTGACCCTGCGTGACGTATTGGCGATCCTCGAGCTGCGTATCAGCCTGGAGGTGGAGTCGGCGGGCCTGGCTGCCTTGCGCCGCAGTGATGAGCAACTGGCCGCCATGCGCGCCGCCCTCGACGCCCTCAACGAAAGCGCCGCCCACGCCGGCGACGCGGTTGCCTCGGACTTTGCGTTTCACCTGGAAATCGCCCTGTCCACCGGCAACCGTTACTTCACCGACATCATGACTCACCTGGGCACCAGCATCATCCCGCGAACCCGCCTGAATTCGGCGCGTCTGGCCCATGACGACCAGCAGCACTACATGGTCCGCCTGAGTCGCGAACACGAAGAAATCTACGACGCCATCGCCCGCCAGGATTCGGACGCGGCCCGCGCCGCGATGCGCCTGCACCTGACCAACAGCCGCGAGCGCCTGCGCCATGCCCATGAAGAGGCAGAGGCGCAGCGCAACTGAAGCAGAGGTTGCACGCGGTCAAAATGTGGGAGGGGGCTTGCTCCCGAAGGCAGTGGGTCAGTCAACATCAATGTTTGATGGATCGACGCTTTCGCGAACAAGTCGCACCACCGCTCCCACAGGGGATCTGCGCTTAACTGACTGGCATCAGAGCAAACCCCTCCCACATTGATTTCCATCGTCTGGAAAATCCTGCTGCACACCCGTTGCGATGAATTGCAGTTGACGAATCCTTTTATAGTTGTACGATGACGTACGACATCATCACAACCAACAATAACCTTTCGACAGAAAGTTTTCGCCCAGGGTGTTCGAATAATGAATCCACAAGAACTGAAGTCCATCCTTTCCCACGGTCTGCTGTCTTTCCCGGTGACCGATTTCAACGCCCAGGGTGACTTTCACCAGGCGGGCTATATCAAGCGTCTTGAGTGGCTGGCCCCGTACGGCGCCACGGCCCTGTTCGCCGCAGGCGGCACCGGTGAGTTTTTCTCCCTGGCGGCCAGCGAATACTCCCAGGTGGTGAAAACCGCAGTCGATACCTGCGCCTCCAGCGTGCCGATTCTTGCCGGTGTGGGCGGTGCGACGCGCCAGGCCATCGAATACGCCCAGGAGGCCGAGCGCCTCGGTGCCAAGGGCCTGCTGCTGCTGCCGCATTACCTCACTGAAGCCAGCCAGGACGGGGTTGCCGCCCACGTTGAAGCCGTGTGCAAATCGGTCAAGATCGGCGTCGTGGTGTACAACCGCAACGTTTGCCGCCTGACTGCGCCGCTGCTGGAACGCCTGGCCGAGCGCTGCCCGAACCTGATCGGCTACAAGGACGGTCTGGGTGACATCGAGTTGATGGTGTCGATCCGCCGTCGTCTGGGTGACCGTTTCAGCTACCTCGGCGGCCTGCCGACTGCAGAGGTTTACGCCGCTGCCTACAAGGCCCTGGGCGTGCCGGTGTACTCCTCGGCGGTGTTCAACTTCATCCCGAAAACCGCGATGGACTTCTACCACGCGATTGCCAAAGACGACCACGCCACCGTGGCCAACATCATCGACGACTTCTTCCTGCCGTACCTTGATATCCGTAACCGCAAAGCCGGCTACGCCGTGAGCATCGTCAAGGCGGGTGCGAAAATCGCTGGCTACGACGCAGGCCCGGTGCGCACGCCGCTGACCGACCTGCTGCCGGAAGAGTACGAAGCCCTGGCCGCGCTGATCGACAAGCAAGGCCCGCAATAACTTATCAACAAGGCCGCTGAGCAATCAGCGGCCTTTTGCGTCAGGAGAAGATTCGTGTCCCAAGCAAAGCGTTTTGAAAACTACATCAATGGCGAATGGGTAGCCGGTGCCGACTACTGCACCAACCTCAACCCGTCGGAGTTGTCCGATGTCATTGGTGAATACGCCAAGGCCGATGTCGCCCAGGTCAACGCTGCTATCGACGCCGCCCGCGCTGCGTTCCCGGCCTGGTCCACCTCCGGGATCCAGGCTCGCCATGACGCGCTGGATAAGGTCGGCAGCGAAATCCTCGCCCGCCGCGAAGAACTCGGCACCCTGCTGGCGCGGGAAGAGGGCAAGACCCTGCCCGAGGCCATTGGTGAAGTGACCCGCGCCGGCAATATCTTCAAGTTCTTCGCCGGTGAATGCCTGCGTCTGTCCGGCGACTACGTGCCCTCGGTACGTCCGGGCGTCAACGTCGAAGTCACCCGCGAAGCATTGGGCGTGGTCGGCCTGATCACCCCGTGGAATTTTCCGATCGCCATCCCCGCCTGGAAAATCGCCCCGGCCCTGGCCTACGGTAACTGCGTGGTGATCAAACCGGCTGAGCTGGTACCCGGCTGCGCCTGGGCCCTGGCCGAGATCATCTCGCGCGCGGGCTTCCCCGCCGGTGTGTTCAACCTGGTGATGGGCAGCGGTCGCGTGGTCGGTGACGTGCTGGTCAACAGCCCGAAAGTGGATGGCATCAGCTTCACCGGCTCCGTGGGCGTCGGGCGCCAGATCGCTGTCAGCTGCGTGTCGCGCCAGGCCAAGGTGCAGTTGGAAATGGGCGGCAAGAACCCGCAGATCATTCTCGATGACGCCGACCTCAAGCAGGCTGTCGAGCTGTCGGTGCAGAGTGCGTTCTACTCCACCGGCCAGCGCTGCACCGCGTCGAGCCGTCTGATCGTCACCGCCGGTATTCACGACCAGTTCGTCGCGGCGATGGCCGAGCGCATGAAGTCGATCAAGGTCGGCCACGCCCTCAAAAGCGGTACCGACATCGGCCCGGTAGTGTCCCAGGCCCAACTGGACCAGGACCTGAAATACATCGACATCGGCCAAAGCGAAGGCGCGCGGCTGGTGAGTGGCGGCGGCCTGGTGACTTGTGACACCGAAGGCTACTACCTGGCGCCAACGCTGTTTGCCGACAGCGAAGCGGCGATGCGCATCAGCCGTGAAGAGATCTTCGGCCCGGTGGCCAACGTGGTGCGCGTGGCGGATTACGAGGCGGCGCTGGCGATGGCCAACGACACCGAGTTCGGTCTGTCGGCGGGCATCGCCACCACGTCCCTGAAATACGCCAACCACTTCAAGCGCCACTCCCAGGCCGGGATGGTGATGGTCAACCTGCCCACCGCCGGCGTCGACTATCACGTGCCGTTTGGTGGCCGTAAAGGCTCGTCCTATGGCTCGCGCGAGCAGGGCCGCTATGCGCAAGAGTTCTACACCGTGGTGAAGACCAGCTATATCGGTTCGTAATACGCAACACCTGTGGCAACGCTGTCTGTGGGCGCTGGCTTGCCTGCGATGCAGTCACCTCGGAGTGTCAATCACTCCACGGTGATGCTATCGCAGGCAAGCCGGCTCCTACAGAAAGCGTTGTCCGCAGCACAACTTGATGACCCGCAAAAAAAATAATTAGTGGGAGTACTTCTACATGCAAGCGACCAAGCCGACCCACGTCCGCTATTTGATCCTGCTCATGCTGTTTCTGGTGACCACGATCAACTACGCCGACCGGGCCACCATCGCCATCGCCGGCTCCAGCCTGCAAAAAGACCTCGGCATCGACGCGGTCACCCTCGGTTATATCTTCTCTGCATTCGGTTGGGCCTACGTGGCCGGGCAAATTCCCGGTGGCTGGCTGCTCGATCGGTTCGGCTCGAAGAAAGTCTATGCCCTGAGCATCTTTACCTGGTCGCTGTTCACCGTGCTGCAAGGCTATGTCGGAGAGTTCGGTATCTCCACCGCCGTGGTTGCGCTGTTCATGCTGCGCTTCATGGTGGGCCTGGCCGAAGCACCGTCGTTTCCTGGCAATGCCCGTATCGTCGCGGCGTGGTTCCCCACGGCCGAGCGCGGCACGGCATCGGCGATCTTCAACTCGGCGCAGTACTTTGCCACCGTGTTGTTCGCGCCGCTGATGGGCTGGATCGTCTACAGCTTCGGCTGGCAGCACGTGTTCATCGTGATGGGCGTGATCGGCATCGTCTTCTCGCTGATCTGGCTGAAAGTTATCCACAGTCCGCGCCAGCACCCGATGATCAACGCAGCCGAACTCGATTACATCGCGGCCAATGGCGCGATGGTCGACATGGATCAGGACAAGGGCAAGGGCAAGAAAACCGACGGTCCGAAGTGGGATTACATCCGCCAGTTGCTGACCAACCGCATGATGCTCGGCGTGTACCTGGGCCAGTACTGCATCAACGGCATCACCTATTTCTTCCTGACGTGGTTTCCGGTGTACCTGGTTCAGGACCGTGGCATGACCATCCTCAAGGCCGGTTTCATCGCCTCGTTGCCGGCCATCTGCGGCTTTATCGGCGGTGTGCTGGGCGGGGTGATTTCCGATTACCTGCTGCGCAAGGGGCATTCGCTGACTTTCGCGCGCAAGGCGCCGATCATTGGCGGCCTGCTGATCTCCAGCAGCATCGTGGCGTGCAACTACGTGGATATCGAATGGATGGTGGTGGGCTTCATGGCCCTGGCCTTCTTCGGCAAAGGCGTTGGCGCACTGGGCTGGGCGGTGGTGTCCGACACCTCGCCCAAACAGATCGCCGGCCTCAGTGGCGGCTTGTTCAACACCTTCGGTAACCTGGCGTCGATTACCACGCCTATCGTGATCGGTTACATCATCAGCACCACCGGCTCGTTCAAATGGGCGCTGGTGTTCGTCGGTGCCAACGCGCTGGTGGCGGTGTTCAGCTACCTGGTCATCGTTGGTCCGATCAAGCGTGTAGTCCTCAAAGAGCCGCCAAGCAAGGGGCCATCGTTGACCAACCTAACCGAAGCGCATTCCTGAGAGGCCCCGTGATGCAATTGATTGAACATGCCGACTCGCCGCGCTCGATCCGTTTGCACGAGCGCGACAACGTGGTGATCGTGGTCAATGACCAGGGCGTCCCGGCCGGGACCGAGTTCCCGGACGGCCTGGTCACCGTGGATTTCATCCCACAGAGCCATAAGGTGACGCTGGAAGATATTCCCGAAGGCGGTCAGATCATTCGCTACGGCCAGACCATCGGTTACGCCCTGGCGCCGATCCCGCGCGGCAGTTGGGTGCAGGAAGACCAACTGCGCATGCCCACCGCGCCGCCGCTGGACAGCCTGCCGCTGTCCACCGAGGTGCCTGAAGCCCAGGCACCATTGGAAGGGTTCACGTTCGAGGGCTATCGCAACGCCGACGGCACGGTGGGCACGCGCAATATCCTCGGCATCACCACCACGGTGCAGTGTGTCACCGGCGTGCTGGACCATGCGGTCAAGCGCATCAAGGACGAATTGCTGCCCAAATACCCGCATGTCGATGACGTGGTGGCGCTGACCCACAGCTACGGTTGCGGCGTGGCGATCACCGCGACTGACGCTTACATCCCGATCCGCACGGTGCGCAACCTGGCACGCAACCCGAACCTGGGCGGCGAAGCGCTGGTGATCAGCCTGGGCTGCGAGAAATTGCAGGCCGGGCAGGTGATGCATGAGAACGACAGCTCGGTCGACCTGAGCGAGCCGTGGCTGTATCGGCTACAGGATTCCAGCCACGGCTTCACCGAAATGATCGAGCAGATCATGGCGCTGGCCGAAACCCGCCTGAAAAAACTCGACCAGCGTCGCCGCGAAACCGTACCGGCGTCCGAGCTGATCCTGGGCATGCAGTGCGGCGGCAGCGATGCGTTTTCCGGCATCACCGCCAACCCGGCGCTGGGCTATGCCTCGGATCTACTGTTGCGGGCCGGGGCCACGGTGATGTTTTCCGAAGTGACCGAAGTTCGTGATGCCATCTACCTGCTGACGTCGCGCGCGCAAACGAAGGAAATTGCCCAAGAGCTTGTGCGGGAAATGGACTGGTACGACCGCTACCTGGCCAAGGGCGAGGCGGACCGCAGCGCCAACACCACGCCGGGCAACAAGAAGGGCGGGTTGTCGAACATTGTCGAGAAGTCCCTGGGCTCCATCGTCAAGTCCGGCAGCAGCGCGATCAGCGGCGTGCTGGGCCCCGGCGAGCGGTTCAAGGGCAAAGGCCTGATCTTTTGCGCGACGCCGGCCAGCGACTTTGTGTGCGGCACCTTGCAACTGGCGGCGGGTATGAACCTGCATGTGTTCACCACCGGGCGCGGCACGCCTTACGGGCTGGCGATGGCGCCGGTGGTGAAGGTGTCGACGCGTACGGAGCTGGCGCAGCGCTGGCCGGACCTGATCGACATCGACGCCGGACGTATCGCCACCGGGCGGGCGAGTATCGAGGAGCTGGGCTGGGAGTTGTTTCACTTCTACCTGGACGTGGCCAGCGGCAAGAAACAGACGTGGGCCGAGCATCACAAGCTGCATAACGACATCACCCTGTTCAACCCGGCGCCGATTACCTGAGACCGCGTCGCCTGCATCGGGAGCAAGCCCCCTCCCACATTTGACTGCATTCACAGTTCACAATGTGAGAGGGGGCTTGCTCCCGATAGCGGCCTACCAGACGCCACCGCGCCGCATGGCTTATCATTGGCCCTCTGACGACGCGCAAAGGTTCTCCCCGGCATGCTGGCTATCTTCCTAACTACCCTCACCATCACCGCGCCGGTGTTTGCCATGCTGTTTCTCGGTGTGCTGCTCAAGCGCATCAACTGGATCAACGACAACTTTATCCACACCGCCTCATCCCTGGTGTTCAACGTCACCATGCCGGCGCTGCTGTTTCTCGGCATCCTGCACGCCGACCTGCATGCCGCGCTCCAGCCGGGCTTGCTGATCTATTTTGCCGTCGCCACCGTACTGAGTTTCGCTTTTGCCTGGGGCTGGGCGATTTTTCGCTGCAAGCCGGCAGACCGGGGTATCTATGCCCAGGGCGCGTTTCGCGGCAACAACGGGGTGATCGGCCTGGCGCTGGCCGCCAGCATGTACGGCGACTATGGCATCTCCCTGGGCGCCGTCCTCGCGGCGCTGGTGATCCTGCTCTATAACACGCTGTCGACCATCGTGCTGGCGGTGTACAGCCCGGTGATCAAGTCCGACCCATGGAGCATCTGCAAGAGTGTGCTGGCCAACCCGCTGATCATCAGCGTGATCGTCGCCGCGCCGTTCGCCTACTTTCAGCTCGGCGTGCCCGGCTGGCTGGAAAAATCCATGCAGTACCTGGCCGACACCACGCTGCCATTGGCGCTAATCTGCATCGGCGGCACCTTGTCCCTGGCGGCGCTGCGCAAGAGCGGCAACATGGCGCTCAGCGCGAGCCTGATGAAGATGGTCTGGCTGCCGATCGTCGCAACCCTGGGAGCGTGGCTGCTGGGTTTTCGCGGGCCGGAGCTGGGGATTCTGTTTCTGTACTTCGGTGCGCCCACCGCCGCAGCCAGTTATGTGATGGCCCGTGCGGCCGAGGGCAACCACGAGTTGGCGGCCGCGATTATCGTGATCACCACGCTAATGGCGGCGGTGACCACCAATATCGGGATTTTCGTGTTGCAGGCAGGTGGCTGGATCTGAGGTTGCGGTGGGCTTGCCTGCGATGCCTACCTGAAGATCACTGCTGCTCTGCCTGATACACCTCAATCACTTCCTGCGCCGCCCGAAACGCATCAATCGCTGCCGGCACGCCGGCATACACCGCGCAATGCAGCAGTGCCTCGCGAATCTCTTCCACGGTACAGCCATTGTTCAACGCGCCGCGCACGTGACCCTTGAGTTCCTGCGGACACTTGAGCGCGGTGAGGGCGGCGAGGGTGATCAGGCTGCGGGTCTTGAGCGGTAACCCTTCGCGATTCCACACACTGCCCCAGGCATGGTCGTTGACGAAGTCCTGCAACGGCTGGGTGAACGCGGTGGCATTACCCAGGGCTCGGTCGACGAACACATCGCCCATCACTTGGCGACGCATGGCGACGCCGGGTTTCTTCTGATCGGTCATTGCGGTTCCCTCTTGTGTTGGCGGCGCCAGGCGCGCAGCGTGCTGAACAGCAGAAAAGCCACCAGCGTCGGCAGGACGTAATACAGCATCAGGTGTTCAAGCTTGCCGGCCAGGGGCATGCCAGTGGTGAACGCCATCACATGCAGCCCATAGGCGAGATACAGGCCCAGCATCACCAGGCCTTCGGCGCGGGTCACGCGGTAGCCGCTGTAGAACACCGGCAGGCACAGTAACACCACGCCGAGCATCACCGGCAGGTCGAAATCCACGGCATTGGGCGACACCGACAGTGGCGTCGGCGCGAGCAGGGCGGTGAGCCCCAGCACCCCGAGCAGGTTGAACAGGTTGCTGCCGATCACGTTGCCCACGGCAATCTCGCGCTCGCCGCGCAGGGCGGCAATCAGTGACGTCGCCAGGCACGGCAAGGAGGTGCCGACGCCGATCAGTGTCAGCCCGACGATACGCTCCGACAGGCCCAGGTCGCCCGCCACGTCCACTGCCGCACCGAGCAGCAGATGCCCGGCCAGTACCAGCACCAGCAGCCCGCCAAAGATGCGCAATACGCTGCTCAGCCATGGTGCCCGGGCCACGGTGTCGAGGGTGCGCGGGCGGCGTGAGTGACGCGTCTGGTAATGCAGCACGCCGAGGTAGGCCAGCAGGGCGACCAGCAATAGCAGGCCGTCGAGCGGTGTCAGTTCCTCATTGGCGGCGAGGGTGAACACCAGCAGCGCAGCGACGATCATCACCGGGATGTCCAGGCGTACCAACTGGCGCGACACCCGCAGCGGGATGATCAGTGCCGCGAGGCCCAGGGTGACGAGGACGTTGAAGATGCTACTGCCGATCACGCTGCCCACGGCAATATCGGTGTTGCCGGCGAGCGTGGCCTGCAGACTGACGGTCATCTGCGGCGCGCTGCTGCCGAAGGCGACGATGGTCAGGCCGATGATCAGCGGGCGCACCTTGAGGCTCGCGGCCAGGCGTACGGCGGCGCGCACCAGGACTTCGGCGCCGAGGATCAGCAGCAGCAGGCCGCTGACCAGTTCGAGCAGGCTCCAGGGCGAGAGGGCGGTTAGTGCGGAAATGACCGGTGCTCCTTCTTCAATTGCTCATGGCCTGCACGCGAACCGGCGCAGTACCGCTGCTCAGCATGCCCAATTGCGCGGCAGCCTTGCGTGAAAGGTCGATCAGGCGCCCACGGGCATGCGGGCCGCGATCATTGATGCGCACGATCACGGAGCGGTTATTGTCGAGATTGGTCACCTTGACCTGCGTGCCGAAGGGCAGGCGCCGATGGGCGGCGGTCAGGGCGTTCTGGTTGAAGGGTTCACCGCTGGCGGTTCGGTTGCCATGGTGTTTGGCGCCGTAATAAGAGGCGGTGCCGGTTTCGTCGTAGCCATTGGGGTCGATGAGGCCGCTGGCGCAGCCGGCAAGCAGAGAGAACAGGGCCAGCAGGCCGAGTAGACGCTTCATGTTCAAGGTTCCCCCATTACAAATGTGGGAGCGGGCTTGCTCGCGAAAGCGGTGGATCAGTCAGCAGATTCGTTGCTTGACACACCGCATTCGCGAGCAAGCCCGCTCCCACAAGGGGTCAGAGTTGGACGTGAGGTCCTGCTCCGACCATTTCACCGCGTTTAGCCTTCGAGTTTGCTTTTCAGCAGCTCGTTCACCTGTTGCGGGTTGGCCTTGCCTTTGGACGCTTTCATCGCCTGGCCGACAAAGAAACCGAACATCTTGCCGCGTTTGGCTTCATCCGCCGCGCGGTATTGTTCGACCTGTTCGGCATTGGCCGCGAGCATTTCATCGAGTACGGCCGAGATGGCGCCGCTGTCGGTGACCTGCTTGAGGCCGCGTTTCTCGATGATCTCGTCAGCGTTGCCTTCGCCTGTCGCCATCGCTTCGAACACCGTTTTGGCGATCTTGCCGGAGATGGTGTTGTCCTTGATGCGCAGCAGCATGCCGCCCAGTTGCTCGGCCGAGACCGGCGCTTCGTCGATTTCCAGGCCTTGCTTGTTCAGCAGGCTGCCCAACTCGACCATGACCCAGTTGGCCGCCAGCTTGGCGTCACCGGCAATGCTCACGACCTTTTCGAAGTAGTCGGCCTGCTCGCGGCTGGAGGCCAGTACGCTGGCGTCGTACACCGAGAGACCGAACTGCGCCTGGAAGCGCTCGCGTTTCTGCGGCGGCAGCTCCGGCAGGGTGGCGCGGATGTCATTGAGGAACGAATCCTCGATGACCACCGGCAGCAGGTCCGGGTCGGGGAAGTAACGGTAGTCGTTGGCTTCCTCCTTGCTGCGCATGGCGCGGGTTTCATCTTTGTTCGGGTCGTACAGGCGGGTTTGCTGGATCACCTTGCCGCCGTCCTCGATCAGTTCGATCTGGCGACGTACTTCGGTGTTGATCGCCTTTTCGATGAAACGGAACGAGTTGACGTTCTTGATCTCGCAGCGCGTGCCGTACTCGGTCTGGCCTTTTGGGCGCACCGACACGTTGCAGTCGCAACGCAGGGAGCCTTCGGCCATGTTGCCGTCGCAAATGCCCAGATAACGCACCAGCGCGTGGATCGTTTTGACGTAGGCCACGGCTTCCTTGGCGCTGCGCATGTCCGGCTCGGAGACGATTTCCAGCAGCGGCGTACCGGCGCGGTTCAGGTCGATGCCGGTGGCGCCGTTGAATTCTTCATGCAGGCTCTTGCCCGCATCTTCTTCAAGGTGCGCACGGGTCACGCCGACGCGCTTGATGGTGCCGTCTTCCAGCGGAATATCCAGGTAGCCCTTGCCGACGATCGGCAATTCCATCTGGCTGATCTGGTAACCCTTGGGCAGGTCAGGGTAGAAGTAGTTCTTGCGCGCGAACACGTTGTGCTGGCCGATTTCGGCGTCAATCGCCAGGCCGAACATCACCGCCATGCGCACCGCTTCCTGGTTCAGCACCGGCAGCACGCCGGGCATGCCCAGGTCGACCAGGCTGGCCTGGGTGTTGGGCCCTGCGCCGAACGTGGTGGCGCTGCCGGAGAAAATCTTCGATTGGGTGGCGAGCTGGGTATGAATCTCCAGCCCGATCACAACTTCCCATTGCATAGTGTTCTCCTCAGAAGCCGGTTGGGGTGCGAGTGTGCCAGTCAGTGTTCAACTGGTACTGGTGCGCCACATTGAGCAGGCGGCCTTCCTGGAAATACGGTGCGAGCAATTGCACGCCCACCGGCAGACCGTCGACGAAGCCGGCCGGCATGGACAAGCCCGGCAGACCTGCGAGGTTGGCGGTGATGGTGTAGAGGTCTTCGAGGTACTCGGCAATCGGGTCGCCGGTCTTGGCACCGATCTTCCAGGCCGGGTTCGGCGTGGTTGGGCCAAGGATCACGTCGACTTCTTCGAAGGCAGCCATGAAGTCGTTCTTGATCAGGCGACGGATTTTTTGCGCCTTGAGGTAGTACGCGTCGTAGTAGCCGGCCGACAGCGCGTAGGCGCCGACCATGATGCGCCGTTGCACTTCGGCGCCGAAGCCTTCGCCACGGGAGCGCTTGTACAGGTCGGTGAGGTCCTTGGGGTTTTCGCAGCGGTAGCCGAAACGCACGCCGTCGAAACGCGACAGGTTGGAGGAGGCTTCTGCCGGCGCGATCACGTAGTAGGCGGGAATCGCGTGCTGGTTGTTCGGCAGGCTGATTTCCTTGATCACGGCGCCCAGGCCTTCCAGCGTCTTGACGCTGTTGTGCACGAGCTCTGCGATACGCGGGTCGAGACCGGCGCTGAAGTATTCCTTCGGCACGCCGATGCGCAGGCCCTTGAGCGAGGTGTTGAGGCTGGCGCTGTAGTCCGGCACCGGTTCATCGATGCTGGTGGAGTCCTGCGCATCGAAGCCGGCCATGCCTTGCAACAATATTGCGCAGTCTTCTGCGGTGCGCGCCAGCGGGCCGCCCTGATCGAGGCTCGACGCGTAGGCGATCATGCCCCAGCGCGACACGCGACCGTAGGTCGGCTTCAGGCCGGTGAGGTTGGTGAAGGCAGCCGGTTGGCGAATGGAACCGCCGGTGTCGGTGGCCGTGGCGGCCGGCAACAGGCGCGCGGCCACGGCAGCGGCCGAACCACCGGACGAGCCGCCCGGCACGTGTTCGAGGTTCCAGGGGTTTTTCACCGCGCCGTAGTAGCTCGACTCGTTGGCAGAACCCATGGCGAATTCGTCCATGTTGGTCTTGCCCAGGGTGACCGCGCCGGCGGCGGCCAGCTTGGACACCACGGTGGCGTCGTAGGGCGCTTTGAAGTTGTCGAGCATCTTCGAGCCGCAGCTGGTGCGAATGCCCTGGGTGCAGAACAGGTCCTTGTGGGCGATTGGCGCACCCAGCAGGGCGCCGTTCTCACCGTTGGCGCGACGCACGTCGGCGGCCTTGGCCTGGCTCAGGGCCAGTTCTTCGGTGAGGCTGATGAAGCTGTTGACCTTGGGATCGTGCTCGGCGATGCGCGCAAGCAGGGTTTTGGTCAGTTCTTCAGCGGAAAACTTTTTTTCGGCGAGACCGCGGGCGATCTCGGCCAGAGTCATGTGATGCATGAAAGGCTCTTTCCCTTTAGTCGATGACTTTCGGAACCAGGTACAGGCCGTTTTCGACCGCTGGCGCGATGGACTGGTAGGCCTCGCGATTATCGCGTTCGGTCACGACGTCTGCGCGCAGGCGCTGGCTGGCTTCCAGCGGGTGAGCCAGGGGCTCGATGTCGTCGGTATTGACGGCCTGCATCTGGTCAACCAGCCCCAGAATACTGTTCAGGGCTGCGGTGGTCTGTGGAAGATCGGCATCATTGAGGCCAAGCGAGGCCAGATGCGCGATTTTTTCCACGTCGGAGCGTTCAAGCGCCATGGGAATCTCCAGTGGAAAACGGAACGGAGAGCGTCCGTGTGTTAGATTGTCGGAACACTACCGCATTTCTACGGTCATAAGGCCGCGATTGTGGGGGTTGGTGCACAGAAAGTCGGCCAATTTAGCACATTGGCGCCTTGCCCAAAATCCCTGTCGTTGTTAGAGTTTGCCGCACTTTTTTACCCACGCGTTGCCTAGGGTCCTTTCCCCATGTTCAAGAAACTGCGTGGCATGTTTTCCAGCGATCTTTCCATTGACCTGGGCACTGCCAACACCCTTATTTACGTGCGCGAGCGCGGTATCGTTCTGAATGAGCCATCGGTTGTGGCCATTCGGACCCATGGTAATCAGAAAAGTGTCGTTGCCGTCGGCACCGAGGCCAAGCGCATGCTCGGCCGAACACCTGGCAATATTGCCGCCATTCGTCCGATGAAAGACGGCGTGATCGCCGACTTCAGCGTCTGCGAGAAGATGCTGCAGTACTTCATCAACAAGGTTCACGAAAACAGTTTCCTGCAGCCCAGCCCTCGTGTGCTGATCTGCGTTCCATGCAAATCCACCCAGGTTGAGCGTCGTGCCATCCGTGAGTCGGCCCTTGGCGCCGGTGCCCGTGAAGTGTTCCTGATCGAAGAGCCAATGGCTGCCGCGATCGGTGCCGGACTGCCGGTGGAAGAAGCACGTGGTTCGATGGTGGTGGATATCGGCGGTGGTACTACCGAGATCGCCCTGATTTCCCTGAACGGTGTGGTGTATGCCGAATCCGTGCGCGTAGGCGGCGACCGCTTCGACGAAGCGATCATCACGTATGTGCGTCGTAACTACGGCAGCCTGATCGGCGAATCCACCGCCGAGCGCATCAAGCAGGAAATCGGCACCGCTTACCCGGGCGGCGAAGTGCGCGAAGTCGATGTACGCGGTCGTAACCTGGCCGAAGGCGTGCCACGTGCCTTCACCCTGAACTCCAATGAAGTGCTGGAAGCTCTGCAAGAGTCCCTGGCGACCATCGTTCAGGCTGTGAAAAGTGCCCTGGAGCAGTCGCCGCCGGAGCTGGCTTCCGATATCGCCGAGCGTGGCCTGGTGCTGACCGGTGGTGGCGCGCTGCTGCGTGACCTCGACAAGCTGCTGGCCCAGGAAACCGGCTTGCCGGTGATCGTCGCCGAAGACCCGTTGACCTGCGTGGCCCGTGGCGGTGGTCGTGCACTGGAAATGATGGATAAACACACCATGGACCTGCTCTCCAGCGAATAAGATCGCTGGTCGCGCCATGATTCGCCCGCAGGCAGCACTTTGCAGTGCTGCCTGTCGGCGTTTATCTTCTTCAATCTGCATCCAGGCCGGTTTGATGCCGTATGAATAAAGAGAACATTTGCCCGGGAGGAGCGGCCTATTAAACCGCTTTTCGCCAAAGGCCCCTCATTGGGCGTGCGCTTGCTGGTGCTGGTCGTGCTTTCGGTCGCGCTGATGGTGGTCGATGCCCGCTTTGCGCTGCTCAAGCCCGTGCGCAGCCAGATGTCGCTGGTGTTGATGCAGACCTACTGGATCACCGACTTGCCGCAACGGCTCTATCAGGGCGTGGCTAGCCAATTCGGCAGCCGCACCGAGCTTGCCGCCGAAAACGAAAAACTCAAGACTGAAAACCTGCTGCTGCAGGGACGCATGCAAAAGCTGGCGGCCCTCACCGAGCAGAACGTTCGGCTGCGCGAGTTGCTCAACTCCTCGGCGCTGGTCAACGAGAAGGTCGAAGTGGCCGAGCTGATCGGCATGGACCCCAATCCCTTCACTCATCGCATCATCATCAACAAGGGTGAGCGCGACGGCGTGGTGCTCGGCCAGCCGGTGCTCGATGCGCGTGGCCTGATGGGGCAGGTGGTTGAGCTGATGCCCTACACCTCCCGCGTGCTGTTGCTCACCGACACCACCCACAGCATCCCGGTGCAGGTCAATCGCAACGGCCTGCGGGCGATTGCCAGCGGCACCGGCAATCCAGAGCGCCTGGAGTTGCGCCACGTGGCCGATACCGCCGATATCAAGGAGGGCGACCTGCTGGTCAGCTCCGGACTTGGTCAGCGGTTTCCGGCGGGTTACCCGGTGGCGACGGTCAAGGAAGTGATCCACGATTCCGGCCAGCCATTCGCCATTGTGCGCGCCGTACCGACGGCCGCCCTCAACCGTAGCCGTTACCTTCTGCTGGTGTTCAGCGACAACCGTACCCCGGAAGAGCGCGCCAACGATGCCGCGCAGGCCCAGGAAGCGGAAGACAAGCAGAACGGCACGCTGCCGGTCACGCCCGCCATCGTGCCGAAGCCGGCCTTTGTGGGGCCACCGGCACCGGCGAATCTTCCGGCAGCGACGGCGCCGGTTGCGACACCCGCCAAGCCCGCCACGCACAGCGCACGCCCGGCAAAACCCGCAGCCAGCACCACGCCTGCCGCTAAGCCGCCTGCCGGCGCTGCGTCCACCACGCGGCAGAGGGAGGAATAATGGCCAGTACTCATTCGCGCAATGGCTGGGTGGTCTGGCTGACGTTCGCCGTCGGCTTGTTGCTTAGCGTGTCGCCGCTGCCGCAGTTCATGGAAATCCTTCGTCCGTTGTGGCTGGCCCTGCTGCTGGCGTTCTGGTCGCTGCACCTGCCACACCGGGTCGGCATGGTCACCGCGATGTTTCTGGGCTTGGCCGAAGATGTGCTCTATGGCACCTTGCTTGGCCAGAACGCGCTGATCCTCACCCTGATTACCTTTCTGGTGCTGTCGTTGCAGCAGCGTTTGCGCATGTTCCCGATGTGGCAGCAGTGCCTGGTGATCCTGGTGATTTTCGGCCTGGCGCAACTGGTTCAACTCTGGCTCAGCGCCTTGACCGGCAACCGCCAGCCAACGCTGGCGCTGGTATTGCCGGCCCTGGTCAGTGCGCTGCTGTGGCCCTGGATCAGTTTCGGCCTGCGTGGGCTGCGTCGCCGTTACAAAATAAATTGAATGGATTGCGAGGCTCTGCCTGGTTATCGAACCCCACAGGGAGAGTCTGCAATGAATTCGCTTTATCTGGCCTCGGGTTCTCCCCGGCGGCGTGAACTGCTGACCCAGATCGGTGTGCCCTTCACCGTGGTCAGCGCCGCCATTGATGAAACGCCTCTTACCGATGAATCGCCTGTTTCCTACGTCGAGCGTCTTGCGCGCGGCAAGGCGACGGCGGGTTTCGCCGTGGTTGAGTCACCCTCCAATGGCTGTGTGCTGGGCGCCGACACCGCTGTGATTGTCGATGGCCGCATCCTCGGCAAACCCGTGGACCAGGCCGATGCCCTGGCAATGTTGATGGCCCTCGCAGGCCGTGAACACGAGGTGCTGACCGCCGTTGCCCTGACGGATGGTCAGCGCTGCGAAACTTTATGTGTAAGCAGTCTTGTACGGTTTCGCGAGATTGACGTCGAAGAAGCCACCACCTACTGGCACAGTGGCGAGCCCCAGGACAAGGCGGGTGGCTACGCTATCCAGGGCCTGGGTTCGGTGTTCGTTGCCGGGCTCAATGGCAGCTATTCCGCTGTGGTCGGGCTGCCGGTGTGCGAAACCGCGCAACTGCTCGGCCGATTCGGCATACCCTGTTGGCAAAACCTTACCGCGCGCTGAACGCCGTATTACAGCGCCAAGCCTTGAGCGATCGGTCACTATTGTGAAAACGCCAGAACGAGACCCAGCCATGAGTGAAGAGATTCTGATCAATATCACGCCGATGGAATCGCGCGTGGCGGTGGTAGAGAACGGTGTTCTGCAAGAAGTGCACGTCGAGCGCACCCAGAAGCGCGGGATTGTCGGCAACATCTATAAAGGCAAAGTGGTGCGCGTGCTGCCGGGGATGCAGGCAGCATTTATCGATATCGGCCTGGACCGTGCGGCATTCATTCACGCGTCTGAGATCTCGCTGCGTGAAGGGCCGGCGGTCGAGAGTATCAGCGCCCTGGTGCATGAGGGGCAGAGCCTGGTGGTGCAAGTCACCAAGGACCCCATCGGCTCCAAAGGTGCGCGGCTGACGACACAGTTGTCGATTCCTTCGCGTTATCTGGTGTACATGCCGCGTACGGCCCATGTCGGCATTTCCTTGAAGATCGAAGACGAAGGCGAGCGCGAACGCCTGAAAAAAGTGGTCAGCGACTGCGTGGCGGCCGAAGGCATCAAGGAAGCCGGCGGCTTTATCCTGCGCACCGCCGCCGAGGGCGCCGGCGCCGATGAAATCCTCATGGATATCCGCTACCTGCGACGCCTGTGGGAGCAGATCGGCGAGCAGATCAAGACCATTGGCGCGCCCAGCGTCATCTATGAAGACCTCGGCCTGGCGCTGCGTACCCTGCGCGACCTGGTCAGCCCGAAAATCGAGAAAATTCGCATCGACTCGCGGGAAACCTTCCAGCGCACTACGCAATTTGTGGCCGAACTGATGCCGGAAATTGCCGACCGCCTTGAGCATTACCCAGGCGAGCGACCGATCTTCGACCTGTATGGCGTCGAAGACGAGATCCAGAAAGCCCTTGAGCGTAAGGTGCCGCTCAAGTCCGGCGGCTATCTGGTGGTGGACCCGGCGGAAGCCATGACCACCATCGACGTCAACACGGGGGCATTCGTCGGCCACCGCAACCTGGAAGAGACCATCTTCAAGACCAACCTCGAGGCGGCCACGGCGATTGCCCGCCAACTGCGCCTGCGCAACCTGGGCGGGATCATCATCATCGACTTCATCGACATGGAAGATGAAGAGCATCAACGCCAGGTACTGCGCACCCTTGAGAAACAGTTGGAGCGCGATCACGCCAAGACCAACATCATCGGCATCACCGAGCTGGGCCTGGTGCAGATGACCCGCAAGCGCACCCGCGAAAGCCTCGAACAGGTGCTGTGCGAGCCCTGCAGCAGTTGCCAGGGACGCGGTAAATTGAAAACCCCGGAAACGGTTTGCTACGAGATTTTCCGGGAAATCCTCCGAGAGGCGCGGGCCTACCAGGCTGAAGGTTATAGAGTGCTGGCTAACCAGAAAGTGGTCGACCGGCTGCTGGACGAAGAGTCCGGCAACGTCGCTGAACTGGAGGGGTTTATCGGGCGCACGATTCGCTTCCAGGTCGAAACCATGTATTCCCAGGAACAATACGACGTGGTGCTGCTCTGATCCCCAATCGCCTGTTTTCTTCTAGCCCGGCAGACCTCTATCTGCCGTCCGCCTGCCGCCTTGAGGGTCGCCTGACATGGAGCGTCTGATACGCTTTTTTGCCGCTTTGACCCGCTGGGGCCTGGGCCTGTGTGCGCTGCTGCTGGTATTGGCGGCGGTGTACGTGAGCCTGGGGCGTGAACTGACTCCGTTAGTGGCCGAATACCGCGCCGAAATCGAAGCCAAGGCCCAGGCGGCGGTGGGCATGCCTCTGCGTATTGGCAGCCTGGAAGGGCGTTGGAGCGGCTTTGCCCCGGTGTTGCTGGCTCACGATGTGATGGTCGGCGAGGGCAACAGCGCCTTGCGCCTGGATCAGGTCGAAGTGGTACCGGATATCTGGGCCAGCCTGATCGCCCGTGAAGTGCGTCTGGCGCATCTGGAAGTCAGCGGCCTGCAACTGAGCGTCAAGGAAGACAAGGACGGCCACTGGGCCCTGCAGGGCTTGCCGCTGCCGGACGACCAGCCGCTGGACCCGCAGCAGTTGCTCCAGCGCATGCAGCGGGTCCAGCGCGTGTCGGTGCTCGACAGTCAGGTTACCCTGCAACCCTTCGATCAGGCGCCGGCGACCCTCACCTATGTCGGTCTTAGCCTGCACACCGGCACCGATCGCCAGCGGCTGGATGCGCGTATGACCCTCCCCGATGGTCAGCCGCTGGCCCTGAACCTGCGTACGCGCATCCGCGCGAGCCAGTGGCAGGACGGCGAAGTCCGGGCTTACCTGAGTCTGCCTCAGAGCGATTGGGCCAAGTGGATTCCCGCCCGGCTCACCCAGCAATGGAAACTCACAGAGCTCAAGGCCGGCGGAGAACTCTGGCTGACCTGGGCCAAGGGCGCCGTGCAAAGCGCGGCTGCGCGCCTCAACGCGCCTGAGATAAAAGGCAGCTATGCCGCGCGCAAGCCGGTGCATATCGAGAACTTTGCCCTTACGGCGTACCTGCAGCGCAGCGACACGGGCCTTAAGGTGCTGTTTGATTCGCTGGCGATGAACCTCGGCGACAGCCGCTGGGAATCGCACCTGCAATTGCAGCAGGCGCTGGCGACCGACAAGAGCCCGGAAACCTGGAAGTTGCAGGCCGATCGCCTGGACCTGACCCCGATTACCCCCCTGTTGAATGCCCTGGCGCCGCTGCCGGAAGGCTTCGCCAAAACCATCGAACATCTCAAGGTCACCGGCGTGTTGCGCAATGTGCTGGTGGATTTCCGTCCCCAGGACAGCACCGACCAGAAACTCAGTTTCGCCGCCAATCTTGAGCGCGTGGGTTTCGATGCCTACTCCGGTGCGCCGGCTGCCCGTAATGTGTCCGGCAGCATCAGTGGCGACCTGGGTCAGGGCGAGTTGCGCATGGACAGCAAGGATTTTTCCCTGCACCTGGACCCGATCTTCGCCAAGCCCTGGCAGTACATCCAGGCCAATGCTCGGCTGACCTGGAAGCTGGATAAACAAGGCTTCACCCTGATCGCTCCCTATATCAAGGTGCTGGGCGAAGAAGGCAAGGTGGCCGCCGACTTCCTGATTCGCCTGCATTTCGATCACAGCCAGGAAGACTACATGGACCTGCGGGTGGGCATGGTCGATGGCGATGGGCGCTTCACGCCCAAGTACTTGCCGGCGGTGCTGAGCCCGGCCCTGGATGAGTGGCTGCGCACGGCAATTCTCAAGGGCGCTGTCGACCAGGGCTTCTTCCAGTACCAGGGTTCGTTGAGTCATAACGCGCTGCCGGCGTCGCGCAATATCAGCCTGTTCTTCAAGGTGCATGACGCCGAGCTGGCATTCCAGCCGGGCTGGCCCCATGTGAGCAAGGTCAACGGCGAAGTATTTGTCGAGGAAAGCGGCGTGCGCATTCTGGCCAGCAAGGGCCAGTTGCTCGACACAAAGGTCAAGGACGTCTACGTCAATATTCCCCACGCCCCTGCGGGCAAGGACAGCCACCTGTTGCTGACCGGTGGTTTTTCCGGTGGCCTGGGCGATGGCCTGAAGATTCTGCAGGAGGCGCCGATTGGTACGGCGTCGACCTTTGCCGGCTGGAAAGGCGAGGGCGACCTGCAAGGCAAGCTGGACCTGGATGTGCCGCTGGCCAAGGGCACCGAGCCGAAGATCGTGGTGGACTTCCAGACCGACAAGGCTCGCCTGCAATTAGCCGACCCGACCCTGGACCTCAACCAACTGAAGGGGAATTTCCGCTTCGACAGCGCCAAGGGGTTGAGCGGCGATCAAATCAGCGCCCAGGCGTTCGATCGGCCCATCAGCGCCCAGATCTTCGCCGAGGGCAGGCCGGGCGCCATCAGCACTCGTGTGGTGGCCAAGGGTCAGGTCACGGTCAAGCGGCTGACTGACTGGCTGAATGTCACCCAGCCGCTGCCGGTGTCCGGTGATATCCCTTACCAGTTGCAAGTGATCCTCAATGGGGCAGACAGTCAGTTGATGGTCAATTCCGACCTCAAGGGCGTGGCGGTGGATCTGCCGGCGCCGTTTGGCATGCCAGCGAGCCAGGGCCGTGACAGCACGTTCCGCATGACCCTTCAGGGCGCTGAACGGCGCTACTGGTTTGATTACGGGGAGCTGGCGAACTTCACGTTCGCCGCACCGCCCGACAACTTCAATGAGGGGCGCGGCGAGTTGTTCCTTGGCGATGGCGATGCCGTGCTGCCGGGCGCGAAGGGCCTGCGCATCCGCGGTGTGTTGTCGGAGCTGGATATCGATCCGTGGAAAAAACTGGTTGGGCGCTACGCCGGCAACGACCCGGGTGGCAGCGCCAAGCAACTGCTCAGTGGTGCGGATTTCAAGGTCGGCAAGCTGACCGGCTTTGGCAAGCAGTTCGATCAGGTCAGCCTGCTGCTGGACCGCAAACCTGCGGCCTGGGGCCTGCAGCTCGACAGCCAGCAGGCCAAAGGTTCGGTGAACCTGCCGGATGCCAAGGGCGCCCCCATTGCAATCAACCTGCAGTACGTGAAACTGCCTGCGGTTGACCCGACGGTGCAGGCGGATGAAAACGCGCCGGACCCGCTGGCCGACATCGATCCCAAGGACATTCCGGCGCTGGATATCAACATCGACCAACTGTTCCAGGGCCCGGATCTGGTGGGTGCATGGTCGCTGAAAATCCGGCCGACGGCCAAGGGCCTGGCTTTCAACAGCCTGGACCTGGGCCTCAAGGGCTTGCAGCTCAAGGGCGCTGGCGGTTGGGAAGGCACGACTGGCGACAGCAGCAGTTGGTACAAAGGGCGCCTGGACGGCAAGAACATCGCCGATGTGCTTAAGGGCTGGGGCTTTGCGCCTACCGTGACCAGTCAGGAATTCCACCTCGATGTGGACGGCCGCTGGCCGGGCTCGCCGGCGTGGGTCGGGCCCAAACGGTTCTCCGGGATGCTCGATGCCGATTTCCGCCAGGGTCAGTTTGTCGAAGTCGAGGGCGGTGCCCAGGCGTTGCGCGTGTTTGGCCTGCTCAATTTCAACTCCATCGGCCGTCGCCTGCGCCTGGACTTCTCCGACCTGCTCGGCAAGGGCTTGAGCTATGACCGGGTCAAAGGCTTGCTGGCGGCCAGCGATGGCGTGTTTGTGACGCGAGAGCCGATCACCATGACCGGGCCTTCGACCAACCTGGAGCTCAATGGCACCCTGGACCTGGTGGCCGACCGCGTGGATGCCAAGCTGCTGGTGACCCTGCCGGTGACCAATAACCTGCCGATTGCGGCACTGATTGTTGGCGCGCCGGCCATCGGTGGCGCGCTGTTTCTGATCGACAAGCTGATCGGTGACCGCGTTTCGCGCTTCGCCAGCGTGCAATACACCGTGCAGGGCCCGTGGAAGGATCCGAAGATTACCTTCGACAAGCCTTTCGAAAAGGCCAAGTGAGACTTGATGGAGTAGCCTGTGGCTATTCTTCTGTGGAGTATTGGCCATGACGTTTGCGGTAATTCAGATGGTCAGCCAGAGCGACGTGCTGGCCAACCTGGCCGAGGCCCGGCGCCTGCTGGAACAGGCCGCCGAGGGCGGTGCCCGGCTTGCGGTGTTGCCGGAAAACTTCGCCGCCATGGGCCGTCGCGATGCGGCCGATATCGGCCGCGCCGAAGCCTTGGGCGAAGGCCCCATCCTGCCGTGGTTGAAACAGGCGGCCCGCGACCTCACCTTATGGATAGTGGCCGGCACATTGCCGTTACCGCCCAGGGATCAACCGAATGCCAAGTCCACGGCGTGCTCGTTGCTGATTGATGATCGTGGAGAGGTGGTTGCCCGTTACGACAAACTGCACCTGTTCGACGTCGACGTGGCGGATGCCCGGGGTCGCTATCGTGAATCCGACGACTATGCTTTTGGCAGCAATGTCATAGTGGCTGACACGCCCGTCGGGCGATTGGGGTTGACGGTGTGTTACGACCTGCGCTTCCCGGAGTTGTACAGCGAGTTGCGTGCGGCGGGGGCTGAGCTGATCAGCGCGCCCTCGGCCTTTACGGCGGTTACTGGCGCTGCGCATTGGGACGTGCTGATACGGGCGCGGGCCATCGAAACCCAGTGCTATGTGTTGGCGGCGGCTCAGGGTGGCGTGCACCCAGGCCCAAGGGAAACTCATGGACATGCTGCCATCGTCGACCCTTGGGGTCGCGTGCTGGCGCAACAGGATCAAGGCGAAGCGGTGTTGATAGCCGCGCGCGACAGTACTGAACAGGCGTCGATACGGGCGCGCATGCCGGTGGTGAATCACCGACGCTTTTTCTCGCAGGGCGCGCAGCGACCTGCCTCAGAACGATGAATTTAAGGCCAAACCTATGAGCGAGTTGTTGTCCTCAGTCAGTGAACACCTCCTGGCACCCGGTGGCGTGACCATCGAAAGCTTGCAAACCGTGCTCGGTGATCTGGCCGGGCCAGGCATCGATGCGGCCGACCTTTACTTCCAGGGGCAGATTTCCGAGTCCTGGTCGCTGGAAGACGGCATCGTCAAGGAGGGCAGTTTCAACCTCGACCAAGGCGTGGGTGTGCGTGCGCAATCCGGCGAAAAGACCGGCTTTGCCTACAGCAACGCGATCACCCTGGAAGCGCTGGGCCAAGCCGCGCGCGCTGCGCGTTCGATCTCCCGTGCCGGCCAGAATGGCACGGTGCAGGCGTTCAGTACCCAGGATGTGGCCCAGTTGTACGCCCCGGATAACCCGTTGGAGGTGATCAGTCGTGCGGAAAAGGTCGAGCTGCTCAAGCGCGTCGACGCCGCCACCCGTGCGCTGGACCCGCGAATCCAGCGCGTCACCGTGAGCATGGCCGGGGTGTGGGAGCGCATTCTCGTGGCTTCCACCGACGGCAGCCTGGCAGCGGATGTACGCCCACTGGTGCGCTTCAATGTCAGTGTGATCGTCGAACAGAACGGCCGCCGCGAACGCGGTGGGCATGGCGGCGGCGGGCGTACCGACTACCGGTATTTCCTCGCCGACGACCGCGCCATGGGGTATGCCCGTGAAGCGTTGCGCCAGGCGCTGGTCAATCTGGAAGCGATTCCGGCGCCGGCGGGCACGTTGCCGGTGGTGTTGGGCTCCGGTTGGTCCGGCGTGCTGCTTCACGAAGCGGTGGGCCATGGCCTGGAAGGTGACTTCAATCGCAAGGGCAGTTCGGCCTACAGCGGCCGTATGGGCGAGAGGGTTGCGTCCAAGCTGTGCACCATTGTCGATGACGGCACGTTGGCCGGTCGTCGTGGCTCGTTGACGGTCGACGATGAGGGCACTCCGACCGAGTGCACCACCCTGATCGAAAACGGCGTGCTCAAGGGCTACATGCAGGACAAGCTCAATGCCCGCCTGATGGGTGTGGCGCGTACCGGTAACGGTCGTCGCGAGTCCTACGCGCACCTGCCGATGCCGCGCATGACCAACACCTACATGCTCGGCGGCGAAAGCGACCCGGCGGAGATCATTGCGTCGGTCAAGCGCGGGATCTATTGCGCCAACCTGGGCGGTGGCCAGGTCGATATCACCAGTGGCAAGTTCGTGTTCTCCACCAGCGAGGCGTACCTGATCGAAGACGGCAAAATTACCGCACCGGTCAAAGGCGCGACCTTGATTGGCAACGGTCCGGAAGCGATGAGCAAGGTGTCGATGGTCGGTAATGACCTGTCGCTGGACAGCGGCGTGGGCACATGCGGCAAGGATGGGCAGTCGGTGCCGGTGGGTGTCGGCCAGCCAACGCTGAAGATTGATGCGATCACCGTGGGTGGCACGGGGTCGTAAGGGATGGAGCTTCGGGTGGCGCAGACCGCCACCCGGGGAAGAGAATCAGCGCAGGCCGCGTTGAGTCTCGTCCAGCTCACGGATGTACTTGAAGATTTTACGGCTGGTGGCCGGCGCCTTGTTGTGCGCCTGCTCATGCTGGGCCTGACGGATCAGGGAGCGCAGTTGCTGGCGGTCCGCGTCCGGGTAGTCCAGCACGAATTTCTCCAGCACGGCGTCATCGCCCGCGATCAGGCGGTCACGCCAACGTTCCAGGTTGTGGAAGCGTTCGTTGTACTGGCGAGTGGAGGCATCGGTTTGATCAAGCAGGGCCAGGATGGCGTCAATATCCTGATCGCGCATCAATTTACCGATAAACATGATGTGCCGTTTACGCGCGATATTCGCGCTGTGCTTGGGCGCATCGGCCAGCGCCCGACGCATTTCGTCGGTCAGTGGCAGTTTGGCAATCAAGTCTTTTTTGAGCGTTGTAAGGCGCTCGCCGAGGTCAACCAGCGCATGCAGCTCGCGTTTGACCTGGGTTTTGCTTTTCTCCCCATCGAGGGAGTCGTCGTAAGAATCAACCATGGTGGCAGTCCGCAAAGAAACGCCGCCATGATAACCAGTCGGGGGCCGCTTGTCCGGCCCGGTCGCTCGATGGCCTTAACCGAAAGCAGATTTTGAGTGGAGAAAACCATGAGTGCAGCCCAAAGCGTCGGTCCGCAAGCGTTACCGGCACTGCAGGAACAAGTCGAGCAGATCCTTGCCGAGGCCAAGCGCCAGGGGGCCGGTGCCTGTGAAGTGGCGGTGTCGCTTGAGCAGGGGCTGTCGACTTCGGTGCGTCAGCGGGAAGTGGAAACCGTCGAGTTCAACCGTGACCAGGGGTTTGGCATCACTCTGTATGTCGGTCAGCGCAAAGGCTCGGCGAGCACTTCGGCCAGTGGCCCGGACGCCATACGCGAGACCGTCGCTGCCGCCCTGGCCATTGCCAGGCACACGTCCGAGGATGAAAGCTCGGGCCTGGCCGACAAGGCGCTGATGGCCAGGGACGTGCAAGATTTCGACCTGTTTCACGCCTGGGACATCACCCCGGAGCAGGCCATCGAACAGGCGTTGACGTGTGAGGCAGCGGCGTTCGACGCCGATACACGCATCAAGAACGCCGATGGCACCACGTTGAGCACTCACCAGGGTTGCCGCGTGTACGGCAACAGCCATGGGTTTATCGGTGGTTATGCGTCCACCCGCCATAGCCTGAGCTGCGTCATGATTGCCGAAGCCAATGGCCAGATGCAGCGTGATTACTGGTACGACGTCAACCGCCAGGGCGAGTTGCTGGCCGACCCGGTCAGCATCGGCCAGCGGGCGGCACAGCGTGCTGCCAGCCGCCTGGGTGCGCGGCCGGTACCAACCTGTGAAGTGCCGGTGCTGTTTTCCGCAGAGCTGGCCGGGGGCCTGTTCGGTAGTTTCCTGGGGGCAATTTCCGGCGGCAACCTGTACCGCAAATCCTCGTTCCTTGAGGGGGCCATCGGTCAAAAGCTGTTCCCGGAGTGGATGACCATCGATGAGCGTCCACACCTGATGCGCGCCATGGGCAGTTCATCGTTCGATGGCGATGGCTTGGCCACCTATGCCAAGCCGTTCGTCGAGCAGGGGGAGCTGGTGTCCTATGTGTTGGGCACTTACGCCGCTCGCAAGCTCGGCCTGCCCAGCACCGCCAACGCGGGCGGCGTGCATAACCTTTTCGTGAGCCATGGCGATGAAGACCAGGCGGCGCTGTTGCGGCGCATGGGGCGTGGCCTGCTGGTGACCGAATTGATGGGGCATGGCCTGAACATGGTGACCGGCGACTACTCGCGCGGTGCCGCAGGTTTTTGGGTAGAGAACGGCGAGATTCAGTTTGCCGTCCAGGAAGTCACCATCGCCGGCAACATGCGCGATATGTTCAAGCAGATAGTGGCGGTCGGGAATGATCTGGAACTGCGCAGCAACATTCGAACGGGTTCGGTATTGATTGAGCGGATGACAGTGGCGGGCAGCTGACCTACTCGCAAACGCAAAAAAAAAGCGCGCTATTCACACGAATAGCGCGCTTTTTTTATGCCTGGATTGCCGGCGGGTCACTCTGCCGGCATTGCGTTGATTATGATTATCATTTAATAATAAATATCATTACCGAATGAGTGTGGATCATGAGCTCCGTCCTGCATGAAGATCCCTACCTCGACAGTTGGCGCTGGATGAGCCGTCAGATTCGCTGCGGCCTCGATCCCAACGAGCCGCGCCTGATCGAGCATTACCTCAACGAAGGTCGATACCTGGCGTGCTGTACGGCGACTCACCCATGGACAATCGCTGAAACTTCATTCCGCTTGCTGATCGACACTGCCAGCGATATCGCCCTGCCGTGGCACTGGCGATCCCTGTGCCTGGACCAGGCCTGGCGCCCCCTGCGCGATCTGGAAAAACTCTCCTGCTGTGCCTGTCGCCTCAAGCGCTGGCAGGCGTTTGCCTGGCAATTGGCGACCTGCCAATTGCGCCCCTCCCTTTCTGTTTCTGACCTGGCGCAAGGATCCTCCGATGAGTAACACCCGTATCGAACGCGACAGCATGGGCGAACTGCACGTACCGGCCGAAGCGCTCTATGGCGCCCAGACCCAGCGCGCCGTGGACAACTTCCCGATCAGCCACCAGCGCATGCCGGCGACCTTCATTCGCGCGCTGATTCTGGCCAAGGCGGCCGCCGCCAAAGCCAATGTCGAGCTCAAACAGCTCAGCGAAGGGCAGGGCAAGGCCATCGTCGATGCCGCCCAGGGTCTGCTCGAAGGCGACTTCATGCGCCACTTCCCGGTGGATATCTTCCAGACCGGGTCCGGCACCAGCTCCAACATGAACGCCAACGAAGTGATCGCCACCCTCGCCAGCCGTCTGCTGGGTGAGAGGGTCGACCCCAATGATCATGTCAACTGCGGTCAAAGCAGCAACGACATCATCCCCACCACTATCCATGTCAGCGCGGCAATGGTGCTGCATGAGCAAACGTTGCCGGCGCTGCTGCATCTGGTGCAGGTGATCGAGCAGAAAGCCGAGCAGGTGCATCCGTTCATCAAGACCGGCCGCACCCACCTGATGGACGCCATGCCGGTACGCATGAGCCAGGTGCTCAATGGCTGGGCGCAGCAGCTCAAGGCCAATATCGGGCATCTGCAGGACCTGCTGCCCAGTCTGCAGGCCCTGGCCCAGGGCGGCACTGCCGTTGGCACTGGCATCAACGCACATCCTGAATTCGCCGTGCGCTTCAGTCAGCAACTGAGCAGCCTGACCGGCGTGAAGTTCGCTCCCGGCAAGAACCTTTTCGCGCTGATCGGCTCCCAGGACACCGCCGTTGCCGTGTCGGGCCAACTGAAGGCGACAGCCGTGTCGCTGATGAAAATCGCCAATGACCTGCGCTGGATGAACTCCGGCCCATTGGCCGGCCTGGGCGAAATCGAATTGCAAGCCTTGCAGCCGGGCTCATCGATCATGCCCGGCAAGGTCAACCCGGTGATCCCCGAGGCGACGGCCATGGTCGCCGCGCAGGTGATCGGCAATGACACGGTCATCACCATCGCCGGCCAGTCGGGCAACTTCGAACTCAACGTGATGCTGCCCATCATCGCCCAGAACCTGCTCAGCAGCCTCGAGCTGCTGGGCAATTCCAGCCGTCTGCTGGCAGACAAGGCGATTGCCGGCTTCAAGGTCAACGAAGCCAGGCTCAAGGAAGCGTTGTCGCGCAACCCGATCCTGGTGACCGCACTCAACCCGATCATTGGTTACCAGAAGGCGGCGGAAATTGCCAAGAAGGCCTATCAGCAAGGTCGCCCGGTGATCGATGTCGCCCTTGAACACACTGACTTGCCGCGCAGCCAATTGGAGGTCCTGCTGGACCCGGAAAAACTCACGGCCGGCGGCGTGTAATCACCGACCCCGCTTTGGAGGCTCATCATGGAGCACTGGAAACGCACGATCGAACGGGCCAATCGCTGTTTTATGGCAGGTGAACTGGTGGACGCTCGCGAGGCCTACCTGCAAGCCCTGGCCCTGGCGCAAGTGCTGTTCGAACGCTGGGCAGATGCCGACGAAGCGGTGGCCGCCTGCGTCATTTCCCATCACAACCTGGCGGACCTGCACCTGCGGCTAAACCAGCCTGAGGAAAGCGCTGAATACCTCTGTGCCGTCCACCAGCGCCTGTTGCAGACCATGCAGGACCCGCGTCTGCGACCGCAATTGCGCGAGGCGGCGTTGCGCCAAAGCAGCAAAACCTACGTCGAACTGCTGAATTTCATCAGCGATCACGGTGAATACCCACGCACCCACCGCCTGCTGGGCGGTACCGCGGTGCAACCGATCCCGTCTCAATACGGAGCACATTGATATGAGCTATACCTTGCCTGCCTTGCCCTACGCTTACGATGCCCTGGAGCCGCACATCGATGCGCAAACCATGGAAATCCACTATACCAAGCACCACCAGACCTATATCAACAACCTGAACGCTGCGGTTGAGGGCACTGAGTTTGCCGACTGGCCGATTGAAAAGCTGGTGTCCAGTGTCCAGCAGTTGCCCGAGAAATTGCGCGCCGCGGTGATCAATCAGGGCGGCGGTCATGCCAACCACTCGTTGTTCTGGGCCGTCATGTCGCCCAAAGGTGGCGGCAAGCCCGCAGGCGCACTCGGCAAGGCGATCGATGAGCAATTGGGCGGCTTCGACAGCTTCAAGGACGCATTCACCAAAGCGGCGTTGACCCGCTTCGGCAGCGGTTGGGCCTGGCTGAGCGTTACTCCGCAAAAGACCCTGGTGGTGGAAAGCAGTGGTAACCAGGACAGCCCTCTGATGAACGGCAATACCCCGATCCTGGGTCTGGATGTCTGGGAACATGCTTATTACCTGCTGTACCAGAACCGTCGCCCGGAGTACATCAACGCCTTCTACAGCGTTATCAACTGGCCTGAAGTTTCTGCACGCTACCAGGCCGCTGTGGTCTGACATTTATCTCCACAACAAGACCTAAGGCCGACTATGGGTACTGGAACACTGGCGATCAGCAGCGTGCGATTGTTTCGCTATGCGTTTGGCTCGCTGCTGCTACTGGCAGGAACTGCATTGCTGGTGGCCCACGGCCTGGCCTGGCTGGACCTGGAGCCGCGCATCCTGAGGGCCTTGCAGGGCGGTGCGATCTGCGCGCTCGGCACAGCCTTGGGCGCGGTGCCCGTACTGGTGATCCGGCGCATGCCGGTGGCCTTGAGCGATACGCTGTTAGGTTTCGGGGCGGGGGTCATGCTGGCCGCGACCGCCTTTTCGCTGGTGGTGCCGGGAATTTCCGCTGCCGAAAGCCTGGGGCTGTCGCCCTGGGGCGCTGGTGGCCTGATCAGTTTCGGCATCATGCTGGGCGCATTCGGGTTATATCTGGTGGATCGCAAGGTTTCCGGTGCCAGCCCGGAGATGCTGGTGGGCACCCCGGATAAACCGGTCATTCCGCCTCGAATCTGGTTGTTTGTATTTGCCATCATCGCCCACAACATTCCGGAAGGCATGGCCGTGGGGGTGTCCGCCGGTGGCGGCATGCCGGATGCCGACAGCCTCGCGATGGGCATCGCGCTGCAGGATGTACCGGAAGGATTGGTGATCGCGCTGGTGTTGGCGGGGGCAGGCATGTCGCGGGTCAAGGCATTTCTGATCGGTGCCGCTTCAGGCCTGGTGGAGCCGGTGTTCGCCGTACTCTGTGCCTGGCTGGTCACCCTGGCCGAGGTGCTGTTGCCGCTGGGCCTGGCGTTGGCTGCGGGTGCGATGCTGCTGGTGGTGACTCACGAAGTCATTCCGGAATCGCGGCGCAATGGTCACGACAAGCTTGCCAGTCTGGGATTGTGCCTGGGGTTCTGCTTGATGATGGTGATGGACACTGCGCTGGGTTAAGGTCTGATCCTGCTCACCCGTTGGGGTCATTCGCCTTCGTCAAACTTGTTGTTGATCAACTCCACCAGTGCGGCCATTGCTTCATCCTCCTGTTCACCTTCGGTGTTCAGATGAATTTTGGTGCCCTTGCCCGCAGCCAGCATCATCATTGCCATGATGCTTTTGCCGTCGACCATCGATTCCGGCGTGCGCCCGGCGCGGATCTGGCAAGGAAACTGCCCGGCAACGCCGACGAATTTTGCCGAAGCTCGGGCGTGCAGGCCCAGCTTGTTGATAATTTCAATTTCCAGAGCGGGCATCGCGCAGGTGTTCCTTTCAGCTTAGGTCGCGGTGGCGGACCTGAACGTTCTTGAGGGTTTGCTGCAGCACCTGGCCGAGGCGTTCGGTCAGGTAGACAGAGCGGTGATGGCCGCCGGTGCAGCCAATGGCAATGGTGACATAAGCGCGATTACTCGCGGCAAAGCGCGGCAGCCATTTGAGCAGGTAGGTGGAGATGTCCTGGAACATATCTTCCACATCCGGTTGGGCGGCCAGGTAATCGATCACTGGCTGATCCAGCCCGGATTGTTCACGTAGCTCCGGCTTCCAGTAAGGGTTGGGCAGGCAGCGCACATCGAACACCAGGTCGGCATCCACCGGCATGCCGCGCTTGAAGCCAAATGACTCGACCAAAAAGGCCGTACCAGGCTCAGGCTGATTGAGCAGGCGCAGCTTGATCGCGTCGCGCAGCTGGTACAGGTTCAGATTGGTGGTGTTGATCTTCAGGTCGGCCAGATCAATGATTGGTCCCAGCAGCTTGGTTTCGTCCTCTATGGCTTCGGCCAGCGAACGGTTCGGGCTGCTCAGCGGGTGGCGCCGGCGGGTTTCGGAGAAGCGCTTGAGCAGCGTCTCTTCGTCCGCGTCCAGGTACAGCACGTCACAATGAATATGCTTGCCGCGCACCTCTTCGAGCAGTTCGGGGAAGCGCGAAAGGTGGCTGGGCAGGTTGCGGGCGTCAATCGAGACGGCGACCAGAGGTTGCGCCAGTTCGGTGTGGATGAGCGCGCGTTCGGCCAGTTCCGGCAGCAGCCCGGCGGGCAAATTATCGATGCAATAAAAGCCGCTGTCCTCAAGCACGTTGAGTGCGGTGCTCTTACCCGAGCCGGAGCGGCCACTGACAATGATCAGGCGCATGGTTATTGCTCGTCCAGCACAACCTGATACAACGCCTCATTGCTGCTGGCGTTGCGCAGTTTATGACGTACTTCCTTGCGGTCGAGCATACTGGCGATCTGCCGAAGCAGTTCCAGGTGAGCATCGGTGGCCGCTTCCGGGACCAGCAAAACGAAGAGCAGGTCGACCGGGGCACCGTCGATGGCGTCGAAATCGATGGGTCTTTCCAGGTGCAGCAAGGCGCTGACGGGGGTGTCGCAGCCTTTGAGTCGGCAGTGAGGGATGGCGATGCCGTTGCCAAAGCCGGTGGACCCCAGCTTTTCACGGTCGATCAGGGCCTTGAACACGACCTGCTCATCCAGCTCGGGCACTTCACGGCTGATCAGGTTGGCAATGTGTTCGAGGGCTTTTTTCTTGCTGCCACCCGGCGCGTTCACCAGGGAACGGCCGGGGGTCAGGATGGTTTCAAGTCGGATCATGGGGAGGCGTTAACGACCTGTACCTTGCATCAGGTGCAGATTCTTTTCCTTATGCTTTATGAGTTGGCGGTCGAGCTTGTCGTAGAGCGAGTCAATCGCCGCGTACATGTCTTCGTGTTCCGCATTGGCGACGAGCTTGGCATTCGGTACGTGCAGGGTGGCTTCGATTTTCTGCTTGAGCTTGTCGACCTCCATGATGACCTGCACGTTGGTAATCTTGTCGAAATGCCCCGCAAGCTTGTTCAGCTTGCTCTCGGTGTATTCACGCAGGGGCTTGGTGACTTCCAGCTGGTGTCCACTGATGTTGACTTGCATACAGCTTCTCCTTCGTTGCCAGTGCATAAAGCGACAGGCGAAAAGCGCCTGCCACTGGAACGCTGTGGCTCGCCCGTCACATCAAACGCTTACGCTCGCTGGAAGGCGCAATCCCAAGGGATTCGCGATACTTGGCGACGGTTCGACGGGCGACCTGAATGCCTTGTGCTTCCAGTAAACCAGCGATCTTACTGTCACTCAATGGCTTTTTCTGATTTTCCGCAGCAACCAGTTTTTTGATGATCGCGCGAATTGCCGTGGACGAGCATTCGCCGCCTTCGGAGGTGCTGACGTGGCTGGAGAAAAAGTATTTCAGCTCATATATACCCCGCGGGGTATGCATGAATTTCTGGGTGGTCACTCGTGAAATCGTCGATTCGTGCATGCCCACCGCTTCAGCGATATCGTGCAATACCAGCGGCTTCATCGCCTCGTCGCCGTACTCCAGGAAGCCGCGCTGGTGTTCGACGATCTGGGTGGCGACTTTCATCAGGGTTTCGTTGCGGCTTTGCAGGCTCTTGATGAACCAGCGGGCTTCCTGCAACTGGTTGCGCATGAAGGTGTTGTCGGCGCTGGTGTCGGCGCGGCGTACAAAGCCGGCGTATTGCGGGTTGACCCGCAGCCGGGGCACGGATTCCTGATTAAGCTCAACCAGCCAACGCTCGTTGTCCTTGCGGACGATCACGTCGGGGACCACGTATTCGGCTTCGCTGGACTCGATCTGCGAGCCCGGACGCGGGTTGAGGCTCTGCACCAGCTCGATGACCTGGCGCAGCTCATCTTCCTTGAGCTTCATGCGACGCATCAACTGGCTGTAGTCACGGCTGCCCAGCAAGTCGATGTAGTCGGTGACAAGGCGCTGGGCTTCGGTGAGCCATGGCGTCTTGGCGGGCAATTGACGCAATTGCAGCAGCAGGCATTCACTGAGGTTGCGCGCACCAATGCCGGCGGGCTCGAACTGCTGGATGCGATGCAGGACGGCTTCGATTTCGTCCAGCTCGATGTCCAGTTCCGGGTCGAAGGCTTCCAGAATTTCGTCGAGCGTCTCGTCCAGATAGCCCTGGTTGTTGATGCAGTCGATCAGGGTGACGGCGATCAGGCGATCGGTGTCGGACATCGGCGCCAGGTTCAATTGCCACAGCAAGTGGCTCTGCAGGCTTTCGCCCACGGACGTGCGGGTGGTGAAGTCCCACTCGTCATCGTCATTGCTGGGCAGGCTGCTCGCGCTGGTCTGATAGACGTCTTCCCAGGCAGTGTCCACGGGCAGTTCGTTGGGAATGCGTTCGTTCCAGTCGCCTTCCTCGAGGTTGTCCACCGTGGGTGCGGTTTCCTGATAGGAGGTTTCCTGCACGTCCGGGTTGGGTTTTTGCTCGATGTTGTCGGCCAGTGGGTCTGCATTATCGAAGTCGTCGCCTTCTTCCTGGCGTTCGAGCATCGGATTGGACTCCAGAGCCTCCTGGATTTCCTGTTGCAGGTCCAGGGTCGACAATTGGAGCAGGCGGATGGCCTGTTGCAGCTGCGGTGTCATCGTCAGCTGCTGGCCCATTCTCAGGACTAGCGATGGTTTCATGGCAGGGGCTTAACACCTTATTCGCCGGCGCAATGCGCCATCCACGACAGGGCGCGCGAGCGCCAAACATAAGCAAATTATATGCCTGATATCGGGTGCTTTGCCTAGAGCGCGATGACAATAAAAATACCGAGGTCTTCATTGACTCGCGCGCTCGTTGGCGAACGCCCGGATACCACCGTGTCTACAGGCGGAACTCGTGACCCAGGTACACTTCCTTGACCAGTTCGTTGGCCAGGATAGTCGCCGAATCGCCTTCGGCGATCAGTTGGCCATCGTTGACGATATAGGCGGTTTCGCAAATATCGAGGGTCTCACGGACGTTGTGGTCAGTGATCAGCACACCGATGCCCTTGGCCTTCAGATGATGGATGATCTGCTTGATATCGCCGACCGAGATCGGGTCGACGCCGGCAAACGGTTCGTCCAGCAGGATGAACTTGGGCGCAGTGGCCAGTGCGCGGGCGATTTCCACGCGGCGACGCTCGCCACCGGACAGGCTCATGCCGAGGTTGTCGCGAATGTGGTTGATGTGAAATTCCTGCAGCAGGCTTTCGAGCTCCTGACGGCGGCCGTCGCGGTCGAGTTCCTTGCGGGTCTCGAGGATCGCCATGATGTTGTCGGCCACCGACAGTTTGCGGAAGATCGACGCTTCCTGTGGCAGATAACCGATACCGGCGCGTGCACGACCGTGCATGGGTTGGTGGCTGACATCGAGGTCGTCGATCAGCACGCGGCCCTGGTCGGCCTGGACCAAACCCACGATCATATAGAAGCAGGTGGTCTTGCCGGCGCCGTTGGGGCCGAGCAAGCCGACGATCTGGCCGCTGTCGATCGACAGGCTGACGTCGCGCACGACCTGACGGCTTTTGTAGGCCTTGGCCAGATGCTGGGCTTTCAGGGTTGCCATTACTCGGCCTTCTTCTTCGGCTGGATAACCATGTCGATACGCGGACGCGGTGCAGTGACCTTGGAGCCATTGGCGCGGCCGGCGTTGGCGATCTGCTTCACGGTGTCATAGGTGATTTTTTCACCTTCCGTGGAGTTGCCGTCGGGGCTCAGCACCTTGGCCTGGTCGATCAGCACAATGCGATTCTGCTGGGCGTGATACTGGATGGTCTTGCCGTAGCCCTTCATCGGGCCGGTATCGGCAGGGGCCTGCTTCTGTTCGAAGTAGGCCAGGTTGCCCACCGACGTCACCACGTCGATGTCGCCAGCCGGGGTGCGCGTGAGGGTCACCGTGTTGCCGGTGATCTTCATCGAGCCCTGGGTGATGATGACGCCGCCGGTGTAGGTCGCGACGCCTTGCTTGTCATCGAGCTGAGCATCGTCAGCCGAAATATGGATCGGTTGCTGGCTATCGTTCGGCAGAGCCCAGGCGCTCACGCTTCCCAGTGCTGCGCCCAGACCGAGCAAAATAGGGAGAGTTTTAACGAGCCTCATACTGTCCTCTTACGTTCGATAGCAGGTGTATCCTGCTTTCTTTCAAATACGCTTTCATTCCCTTGCCAGTCGATACACCGCCAGCGCCGTCGATTCTAACGTCTTGCTCGGTCTGCGCATATTGCCTTTGTGGGAATACGGTCATGCGACTGCTGGTAATGATGGTGTCGCGGTTCTGTGCGTCAGTACGTGCGACGCGCACCGAGTCGATCAATTCCACCTCGGTGCCGTCCGGGTTGACCTCGCCACGCTTGCTGGTCACGTGCCACGGGAACTCGGTGCCACGGTACAAATTCAGGTCCGGGTTGGTCAGCAGGGTGACTTCGGAAGCCTTCAAATGCTCGACCTTGTCCGATGTCATCTCGTATTGCACCTTGCCATCGGGCAGGAACTGCACGCTGTAGGCGTTGGTGGCGTAATAGTCGATAACCCCTTCGTCAACCTGCGCAACAGGCTGGTCGAGAAAGCGCTCCGGGCTGATATTCCAGTAGCCTACCGCGAGAAACAGCGCGGCAATGACCCCGAATAACAGGAAGTTGCGAATCTTTTTGCTCAGCATAAAACGCTCTATAGGTAGGCGGCGTGGGCCGCTTCAAGGCGGCCCTGGGCACGCAGGATCAACTCGCAGAACTCGCGGGCGGCGCCTTCACCGCCGCGTGCGGTCGTGATGCCATGGGCGTGTTCACGCACGAACGCGGCAGCATTGGCGACAGCCATGCCCAGACCCACCCGGCGAATCACCGGCAGGTCCGGCAAGTCATCACCCAGGTAGGCGACCTGCTCATAGCTTAGGTTGAGTTGGCCAAGAAGCTCGTCGAGCACCACCAGTTTATCCTCACGGCCCTGATACAGGTGAGGAATCCCCAGGTTTTGTGCGCGGCGTTCCACAACCGGTGTTTTTCGACCACTGATAATGGCCGTTTGCACGCCTGCGGCCATCAACATCTTGATGCCCTGGCCGTCGAGGGTGTTGAACGTCTTGAATTCGCTGCCGTCTTCGAGAAAGTACAGGCGGCCGTCGGTCAGCACGCCGTCTACGTCGAAAATCGCCAGTTTGATGTGCTTGCCGCGTTGCAGCAGGTCGTCGCTCATTTACATCACTCCCGCACGCAGCAAGTCGTGCATGTTCAGGGCGCCAATCGGGCGGTCGTCGGCATTGACCACCACCAGCGCGCCGATCTTGTGGTCTTCCATGATCTTCAGCGCTTCGGCTGCCAGCATCTCGGGGCGTGCCGTCTTGCCGTGGGGTGTCATCACGTCGTCAATGGTGGCCGTGTGGATATCAATGGTGCGGTCCAGGGTGCGGCGCAGGTCGCCGTCAGTGAACACGCCGGCCAGTCGCCCGTCCGCTTCAAGAATAACGGTCATGCCCAAGCCCTTGCGCGTCATTTCCATCAGCGCATCTTTTAGCAGCGTGCCGCGTTGGACGTGGGGCAATTCATCCCCGGAATGCATCACATTTTCCACCTTGAGCAGCAGACGGCGGCCCAGGGCGCCACCGGGGTGGGAAAATGCAAAGTCCTCGGCGGTGAACCCGCGCGCTTCGAGCAGCGCCACGGCGAGCGCGTCGCCCATCACCAGGGTGGCGGTGGTGGAAGACGTCGGCGCCAGGTTGAGCGGGCAGGCCTCGTGGGTCACGTGTACGTTCAGATTGACTTCGGCAGCCTTGGCCAGTGTCGACTCCGGGTTGCCGGTGATGCTGATCATCTGGATGCCCAGGCGTTTGATCAGCGGCAGCAGGGTCACGATTTCGTTGGTGGTGCCAGAGTTGGACAGGGCCAGGATCACGTCGTCGCGGGTGATCATGCCCATATCGCCATGACTGGCTTCAGCCGGGTGCACGAAAAACGCAGTGGTGCCGGTGCTTGCCAGGGTGGCGGCAATTTTATTGCCAACGTGGCCGGATTTGCCCATGCCGACCACCACAACGCGGCCCTTGCTGGCCAGAATCAGCTCGCAGGCGCGTACGAAATCCGCGTCGATATGGGCCAGCAGGCCTTCTACGGCCTCAAGCTCCAGGCGGATCGTACGTTGTGCGGATTGAATGAGGTCGCTGGATTGGCTCATGTCTGAAGTCGTATAGCCTGACGAAAAGTCGGCGATTATAGCGGTAATGAACAATTCCCTCACGCTAGTTCGTCAGGCTTTATTCGATGGGCTCAAATTTACACTCAGTTACATACCTCGCGTTTTTTTCGCTGTCCTGATTCTGAACGAGCGATGTTCCGGCCTTGGGGGCTCTGCACCAGCGGTGATATAGTTCGCCGCTTGTTCGGCCCGCCCAGTGCACGCGGCTATTTATATTGCGCAAGCGTGCAAACGTTTGTCGTTCACGTGGTGTCTGAGTGTGAGTCCGCATCCCAAGGAGTTTAGATGAGTGCCGATAACGCCTACGCGGTCGAGCTGAAGGGCCTTTCCTTCAAGCGCGGGACGCGCAGCATCTTCAATAACGTCGATATTCGCATTCCCCGCGGCAAGGTCACGGGCATCATGGGGCCTTCCGGTTGCGGCAAGACCACCCTGTTGCGTCTGATGGGCATGCAGTTGCGGCCCAGCGCGGGCGAAGTGTGGGTCAACGGCCAGAACCTGCCGACGCTGTCGCGCAGCGATCTGTTCGACGCGCGCAAGCACATGGGCGTGCTGTTCCAGAGCGGCGCGCTGTTCACGGACCTGGACGTTTTCGAGAACGTGGCCTTCCCGCTGCGGGTGCACACCCAGCTGTCCGACGAGATGATTCGCGACATCGTGTTGTTGAAACTGCAGGCCGTCGGCCTTCGCGGTGCCATCGACCTGATGCCCGACGAACTGTCCGGCGGCATGAAGCGCCGTGTCGCGCTGGCGCGAGCCATTGCGCTGGATCCGCAGATCCTCATGTACGACGAGCCTTTCGTTGGTCAGGACCCGATCGCCATGGGCGTGCTGGTGCGTCTGATCCGTCTGCTTAACGATGCGCTGGGCATCACCAGTATCGTGGTGTCCCACGACCTGGCCGAAACCGCGAGCATCGCCGACTACCTGTATGTAGTCGGCGATGGTCAGGTGCTGGGGCAGGGCACGCCCGAAGAGCTGATGAACGCCGACAACCCGCGCATTCGTCAATTCATGACCGGTGATCCCGACGGTCCGGTGCCCTTTCATTTTCCGGCAGCGGATTACCGCTCAGACCTTCTGGGGAAGCGTTGATGCGCAAGACATCTCTCATCGAGAAGGTCCGCCTTTTCGGTCGGTCCGGCATCGATATCATCGAAGTGCTGGGTCGTTCGACCATTTTCCTGTTCCATGCCCTGCTGGGGCGCGGTGGCATCGGCGGGGGCTTTGGCCTGCTGATCAAGCAATTGCACGCCGTGGGCGTGATGTCGCTGGTCATCATCGTGGTGTCCGGGGTGTTCATCGGCATGGTGCTGGCGCTGCAAGGGTTCAACATCCTTTCAAGCTACGGCTCGGAACAGGCGGTGGGCCAGATGGTTGCCCTGACGCTGTTGCGTGAGCTGGGGCCGGTGGTTACCGCGCTGCTGTTTGCCGGGCGCGCAGGTTCTGCGTTGACCGCCGAAATTGGCAACATGAAATCCACCGAGCAGTTGTCCAGCCTGGAAATGATCGGCGTGGACCCGCTCAAGTACATCGTTGCCCCGCGCCTGTGGGCCGGCTTCATTTCCCTGCCGTTGCTGGCGATGATTTTCAGCGTGGTGGGTATCTGGGGCGGTTCGTGGGTGGCGGTGGACTGGCTGGGCGTCTATGACGGTTCCTACTGGGCCAACATGCAAAACAGCGTGACCTTCACGGGTGACGTGCTCAACGGCATCATAAAGAGCATTGTCTTCGCGTTTGTCGTGACCTGGATTGCCGTATTCCAAGGCTATGACTGTGAGCCCACATCCGAGGGGATCAGCCGTGCCACCACCAAGACCGTTGTGTACGCCTCGCTGGCGGTACTGGGCCTTGACTTCATTTTGACCGCCTTGATGTTTGGAGACTTCTGATGCAAAACCGCACTGTGGAAATCGGTGTCGGCCTTTTCTTGCTGGCTGGCATCCTGGCTTTACTGTTGCTGGCCCTGCGGGTCAGCGGTCTTTCGGCCAGCCCCACCGCCGATACCTATAAACTTTACGCATACTTCGACAATATCGCCGGTTTGACGGTCAGAGCTAAAGTGACCATGGCCGGTGTCACCATCGGCAAGGTCACGGCAATCGATCTGGACCGCGACAGCTTCACCGGGCGAGTGACGATGCAACTGGACAAGAAGGTGGATAACCTGCCGACTGACTCCACGGCATCTATCCTTACTGCGGGTTTGCTGGGCGAAAAGTACATCGGTGTCAGCGTGGGTGGGGAAACAGCCCTGCTCAAGGATGGTTCGACCATCCACGACACGCAGTCGTCGCTGGTGCTTGAAGACCTGATCGGTAAGTTCCTGCTCAACACGGTCAATAAAGACGCCAAATGAGGAATCTGTTCATGATCTCTACCTTGCGACGTGGCCTGCTGGTACTGCTTGCAGCGTTGCCGCTGATGGCAAACGCGGCAGGTTCTGCCCACGACCTGGTGCAGGACACGACCAACAAGATGTTGGCTGACCTGACGGCCAACAAAGAAAAGTACAAACAGGACCCGAGCCAGTTTTACAACGCGCTCAATACCATCGTGGGCCCCGTGGTGGATGCCGAAGGCATCTCCCGCAGCATCATGACGGTGAAGTATTCGCGCAAGGCCACCCCGGCGCAGATGCAGACCTTCCAGGAAAACTTCAAGCGCGGGCTGTTCCAGTTCTACGGTAACGCCTTGCTCGAGTACAACAACCAGGGCATCACCGTGGCCCCGGCCGGCGACGAATCGGGTGACCGCACCAGCGTCAACATGAGCGTCAAGGGCAACAACGGCGCGGTTTACCCTGTGCAGTACACGCTGGAGAAGGTCAAGGGCGAGTGGAAGCTGCGCAACGTGATCATCAATGGCATCAACATTGGCAAACTGTTCCGTGACCAGTTCGCCGACGCGATGCAGCGCAATGGCAACGACCTGGACAAGACCATCAATGGCTGGGCCGGTGAAGTGGCCAAGGCCAAGGAAACTTCCGACAAGGAAGCCGGGAAGTCTGCGCAATGACCGAGTCGGCTGTTCGTATCGGCGCTGCCGGCGAGCTGTTCCTCAGTGGTGTGCTGGATTACCGCACCGGGCCTGACCTGCGCAAGCAGGGCCAGGCGCTGATCAAGGCCAGCGACGCACCTGCAGTGGTGCTTGATTGCTCGGCGGTGACCAAGTCGAGCAGCGTGGGCCTGTCCTTGCTACTGTGCTTCATGCGTGATGCCGAAGCGGCCAACAAGCCATTCAGCATTCGTGCGTTGCCTGAGGACATGCGCGAGATCGCCGAAGTTTCCGGTCTGACCGAGCTGTTGGCGCATCCTTAATACACGTTATTACAGAAGCCCCCCGTCAGAGTCCTGCTATGCGGGGTTCGCAGGCGCGGGGCTTTTTTGTATGATGTGCGACCCGTGCGCACTGGGCGCCGATAGAGGTTGAACATGCAGGCCCTAGAAGTTAAGAGCTTTCTCGAAGGAAAGCTGCCGGAAACGACCGTAGAGGTTGAAGGCGAAGGCTGCAATTTCCAGCTGAACGTGATTAGCGATGAACTGGCGGCACTCAGCCCGGTCAAGCGTCAGCAGCAGATCTATGCCCATTTGAACCCATGGATCACCGATGGCAGCATCCATGCGGTCACTATGAAATTTTTCAGCCGCGCGGCCTGGGCCGAGCGCACCTGAGCCCCCAAGGCGTCGAGATTCTTATGGATAAATTGATTATTACCGGCGGTGCCCGCCTTGACGGCGAGATCCGTATCTCCGGTGCGAAAAACTCTGCCTTGCCGATCCTGGCAGCGACCCTGCTGTGCGATGGCCCGGTGACCGTGGCCAACCTGCCGCACCTGCACGACATCACCACCATGATCGAACTGTTCGGTCGCATGGGCATTGAGCCGGTAATCGACGAGAAACTCTCGGTCGAAATCGACCCGCGCACCATCAAGACCCTGATCGCTCCGTACGAACTGGTGAAAACCATGCGTGCGTCGATCCTGGTGCTGGGCCCCATGGTTGCCCGTTTCGGCGAGGCTGAAGTGGCCCTGCCTGGCGGTTGCGCCATCGGTTCGCGTCCGGTCGACCTGCACATCCGTGGCCTTGAAGCCATGGGCGCGGTCATCGACGTCGAAGGCGGCTACATCAAGGCCAAGGCGCCTGAAGGCGGCCTGCGTGGCGCCAACTTCTTCTTCGATACCGTCAGCGTGACCGGCACCGAAAACATCATGATGGCCGCTGCCCTGGCCAACGGCCGCAGCGTCCTGCAAAACGCCGCGCGTGAGCCTGAAGTGGTCGACCTGGCCAACTTCCTGATCGCCATGGGTGCCAACATCAGTGGCGCCGGCACCGACACCATCACCATCGACGGCGTGAAGCGTCTGCACTCGGCCACCTACAAAGTGATGCCGGACCGTATCGAGACCGGCACCTATCTGGTTGCAGCCGCTGTTACCGGTGGCCGCGTCAAGGTCAAGGACACCGATCCGACCATCCTTGAAGCGGTTCTGGAAAAACTCAAGGAAGCCGGCGCTGAAATCACCACCGGTGAAGACTGGATCGAGCTGAACATGCACGGCAAGCGGCCAAAGGCCGTCAACGTGCGTACCGCTCCGTACCCGGCGTTCCCGACCGACATGCAGGCGCAGTTCATTTCCCTGAACGCAATTGCCGAAGGCACCGGCGCGGTGATCGAGACCATCTTCGAAAACCGCTTCATGCATGTGTACGAGCTTCACCGCATGGGCGCCAAGATCCAGGTCGAAGGCAACACCGCCATCGTCACCGGTATCGACAAGCTCAAAGGCGCGCCAGTGATGGCTACCGACCTGCGTGCGTCGGCCAGCCTGGTGATCTCGGCACTGTGCGCTGACGGCGACACCCTGATCGACCGTATCTACCACATCGACCGTGGCTACGAGTGCATCGAAGAAAAACTGCAGATGCTCGGCGCGAAAATCCGCCGCGTACCGGGCTAGCCCTGGCGCATTAACACCGTCACTGCTCCGGCGAGCAGGTTTTATGTGGCTGGCGGGCTTGTGTGGCGAGCGGGCTTGCCCCGCGTTGGACTGCGCAGCAGTCCCGTTTTTGGGTCGCTACGCAACCCAGCGCGGTGCAACCTCGCTCGCCACAGGCAGGTGCTTGCCGTTATGTGGCCGGTGTGCTGAATTTGTTTCAAATCGGGGCTGTCATGGCCTCGATCTGTGTCTGGCGCCCTTTGCGACCAGACCGCAATCGCCTGATGAAGGACTGACGTTTCCATGTTGACCATCGCACTGTCCAAGGGCCGCATCCTTGACGACACGTTGCCGCTGCTGGCTGAAGCGGGCATCGTGCCGACCGAGAATCCGGACAAGAGCCGCAAGCTGATCATCCCCACGACCCAGGACGACGTGCGCCTGTTGATCGTGCGGGCAACCGACGTGCCGACCTACGTCGAGCATGGCGCGGCCGACCTTGGCGTTGCCGGCAAGGACGTGCTGATGGAGTACGGTGGCCAGGGCCTGTATGAGCCGCTGGACCTGCGCATTGCCCTGTGCAAGCTGATGACCGCCGGCCGTGTTGGTGATGTCGAGCCGAAAGGCCGTCTGCGGGTCGCCACCAAGTTCGTCAACGTTGCCAAGCGCTACTACGCCGAACAAGGCCGCCAGGTCGATATCATCAAGCTCTACGGCTCCATGGAGCTGGCGCCGCTGATCGGCTTGGCCGACAAGATCATCGACGTGGTCGACACCGGCAACACCCTGCGTGCCAACGGGCTTGAACCCCAGGATTTCATTGCCGACATCAGCTCCCGGCTGATCGTCAACAAAGCCTCCATGAAGATGCAGCATGCTCGTATCCAGGCGTTGATCGATACCCTGCGCAAGGCAGTGGAGTCGCGACACCGCGGTTGACTCACCCGCGTAGCCCAACGGCTGCGCCCGTCTATCCGCCTCATAGCCAGAATTCTCAGGTGCCCAAGCGGAAACGACTGCTAGTTTAGGGCGCCTGAGTTTTTGCCAATTCTATTGAGGCCCTCGCTATGACCACGTCCACTGCAATTGCCCGACTCAACGCTGCCGACCCGGATTTCGCCCATCATCTGGATCATCTGCTGAGCTGGGAAAGCGTGTCCGACGACTCGGTCAACGGGCGAGTGCTGGACATCATCAAGGCCGTGCGCGAGCGCGGTGACGCGGCACTGGTGGACTTCACCCGCCAGTTCGATGGCCTGGACGTCAAGTCCATGGCCGACCTGATCCTGCCCCGCGAGCGCCTGGAGCTTGCGTTGACACGCATCACCGGCCCGCAGCGCGAAGCCCTGGAAGTGGCGGCGGCGCGGGTGCGCAGCTACCACGAAAAGCAGAAGCAGGATTCCTGGAGCTACACCGAGGCCGACGGCACCGTGCTCGGCCAGAAGGTCACGCCACTGGACCGTGCCGGCCTGTACGTGCCGGGCGGTAAGGCGTCGTACCCGTCTTCGGTATTGATGAATGCGATTCCGGCCAAAGTGGCGGGCGTGACCGAAGTGGTCATGGTGGTGCCGACCCCGCGTGGCGAAATCAACGAGCTGGTGCTGGCAGCGGCCTGCATCGCTGGCGTCGACCGCGTGTTCACCATTGGCGGCGCCCAGGCGGTTGCGGCCCTGGCCTATGGCACCGAGAGCGTGCCGAAGGTCGACAAGGTGGTCGGCCCCGGCAACATCTATGTGGCCACCGCCAAGCGCCATGTGTTCGGTCAGGTCGGTATCGACATGATCGCCGGCCCCTCGGAAATCCTGGTGGTATGCGATGGCCAGACCGATCCGGACTGGATTGCCATGGACCTGTTCTCCCAGGCCGAGCACGACGAGGACGCCCAGGCGATCCTGGTCTGCCCGGACGCAGAGTTCCTCGACAAGGTCGCCGCCAGCATCGCCAAGCTGCTGCCGACCATGGAGCGCGCCGAGATCATCGAGAAGTCGATCAATGGCCGTGGCGCGTTGATCCTGGTGCGCGACATGGAGCAAGCCATCGAAGTGGCCAACCGCATCGCGCCGGAGCACCTGGAGCTGTCCGTGGCCGATCCGCAAGCCTGGCTGCCGTCGATTCGTCATGCCGGTGCGATCTTCATGGGTCGCCACACCAGCGAGGCGCTGGGCGACTACTGCGCAGGTCCCAACCACGTGCTGCCCACCTCCGGCACGGCGCGTTTCTCGTCGCCGCTGGGGGTGTATGACTTCCAGAAGCGCTCGTCGATCATCTTCTGCTCGCCACAAGGCGCCTCCGAACTGGGCAAGACCGCGTCGGTACTGGCCCGTGGCGAATCCCTGAGCGCCCACGCGCGCAGCGCCGAATACCGCATCCTTGAAGAGGGGAAATAACCCATGAGCAAATTCTGGAGCCCCTTCGTCAAGGACCTGGTGCCTTACGTGCCCGGCGAACAGCCCAAGCTGACCAAACTGGTCAAGCTCAACACCAATGAAAACCCCTACGGTCCATCGCCCAAGGCGCTGGCGGCGATGCAGGCCGAGTTGAACGACAATCTGCGCCTGTACCCGGACCCCAACAGCGACCTGCTCAAGCAGGCCGTGGCCGACTATTACCAGATCGATGCCGGCAAGGTGTTCCTCGGCAACGGCTCCGACGAGGTGCTGGCGCATATCTTCCACGGTCTGTTCCAACACCACATGCCGCTGCTGTTCCCGGATATCAGCTACAGCTTTTATCCGGTGTACTGCGGCCTCTATGGCATCCAGTCGGCCCCGGTGCCGCTGGACGAACAGTTCCAGATTCGCGCGGCGGATTACGCCAGGCCCAACGGCGGGATCATCTTCCCCAACCCGAACGCCCCGACCGGCTGCGTGCTGGCCCTGGACGCCGTGGAACAGATCCTCAAGGCCAGCCCCGACTCGGTGGTGGTGGTCGATGAAGCCTATATCGATTTCGGCGGCGACACCGCCATCAGCCTGGTAGATCGCTACGCGAACCTGCTGGTGACACAGACCCTGTCCAAGTCGCGCTCACTGGCCGGTTTGCGCGTGGGCCTTGCCGTGGGCCATCCGGATTTGATCGAGGCGCTGGAGCGGGTCAAGAACAGCTTCAACTCCTACCCGCTCGATCGCCTGGCGATTGCCGGCGCGGCGGCGGCGTTCAAGGACCGTGAGTATTTCGACAAGACCTGCCAGTTGGTGATCGACAGCCGTGAGACGCTGGTGGCGCAATTGGAAGGGAAGGGCTTTGAAGTGTTGCCGTCGGCGGCCAACTTCATCTTCGCCCGTCACCCCCGGCATGATGCGGCTGGTCTGGCTGCGAAGCTGCGTGAGCAAGGGGTGATCGTGCGGCACTTCAAGCAGGCGCGGATTGCCCAGTTCCTGCGGATCAGCATTGGCACGCCTGAGCAGAACCAGGCGCTGATCGATGGGCTCGGCGAACTCTGACAGACGCTGAAAATCAAATGTGGGAGCTGGCTTGCCAGCTCCCACACTGATTTGCGTTTAGTCAGTTACAGCAGCGGCTCATCCGGCTTCTTGTGCTTCCAGCCATCATTGCCCGGCAGCAGCAGGTTCAAACCAATTGCCACCACGGCACACAGGGCGATGCCCTTGAGGCCGAAGTCGTCCGGGCCGGTGCCGGTGCCGACCAGCACGCCGCCAATTCCGAACACCAGGGTCACCGACACAATCACCAGATTGCGCGCCTCGCCCAGGTCGATCCTGTGACGGATCAATGTGTTCATGCCCACCGCGGCAATCGAGCCGAACAGCAGGCACAGGATCCCGCCCATCACCGGCACCGGAATGCTCTGCAGTAGGGCGCCGAACTTGCCGATAAACGCCAGGCTGATGGCGAATACCGCCGCCCAGGTCATGATCTTCGGGTTGTAGTTCTTGGTCAGCATCACCGCGCCGGTCACTTCGGCGTAGGTGGTGTTCGGCGGGCCGCCGAACAGGCCGGCGGCCGTGGTGGCGATGCCGTCACCCAGCAGGGTGCGATGCAGGCCGGGCTTCTTCAGGTAGTCGCGACCGGTCACGCTGCCCACCGCAATCACACCGCCGATGTGTTCGATCGCCGGGGCCAGGGCCACCGGGACGATGAACAGGATTGCCTGCCAGTTGAACTCCGGCGCGGTGAAGTGGGGCAGGGCGAACCAGGGCGCGGCGGCGATTTTGGCCGTGTCGACCACGCCGAAATAGAACGCCATGGCAAAGCCCACGAGTACGCCGGAAATGATCGGCACCAGGCGGAAAATGCCCTTGCCGAACACCGCCACGATCAACGTGGTCAGCAGCGCCGGCATCGAGATCATCATTGCCGTCTGATAATGAATCAGCTCGGCACCGTCACCGGACTTGCCCATCGCCATGTTCGCTGCAATCGGCGCCATGGCCAGGCCGATGGAGATGATCACCGGGCCAATCACCACCGGCGGCAGCAGGCGGTCGATAAAACCGGTGCCTTTGATCTTCACGGCCAGGCCGAGGAAGGTGTACACGAAACCGGCCGCCATCACCCCGCCCATGGTCGCCGCGAGGCCGAACTGGCCCTTGGCGAGAATGATCGGCGTGATGAACGCAAAGCTCGATGCCAGGAACACCGGCACCTGTCGCCCGGTCACCACCTGGAACAACAGCGTGCCCAGGCCAGCGGTGAACAGTGCGACGTTTGGATCAAGGCCGGTGATCAGCGGCATCAACACCAGCGCGCCAAATGCCACGAAGAGCATCTGTGCGCCAGACAGGATCTGGCGCCAAAGCGGGTCGTTGAATTCATCCTGCATGGTCACGCGTCCTTCTGCTTGGTGCCGAAGATTTTGTCCCCGGCATCGCCCAGGCCCGGGATGATGTAGCCGTGTTCGTTGAGGCGCTCGTCGATGGAGGCCGTGTAGATCTGCACATCCGGGTGCGCTTTCTCGACGGCGGCGATGCCTTCGGGCGCGGCGACCAGCACCATGGCGCGAATGTCTTTGCAGCCGGCCTTTTTCAGCAGGTCGATGGTGGCGACCATGGAACTGCCGGTGGCGAGCATCGGGTCGATGATCATCGCCAGGCGCTCGTCGATTTCCGGAACGAGTTTTTCCAGGTAGGTATGGGCCTGCAGGGTTTCTTCATTGCGGGCCACGCCCACGGCGCTGACTTTGGCGCCCGGGATTAGGCTGAGCACGCCTTCGAGCATGCCGATACCGGCGCGCAGGATCGGCACCACGGTGATCTTTTTACCGGCGATTTTCTCCACCTGGACGGGACCGGCCCAACCGGGGATCTCGTAGGTTTCCAGGGGTAAATCCTTGGTGGCTTCGTAAGTGAGCAACGCTCCGACTTCCTGAGCAAGCTCACGGAAGTTCTTCGTGCTGATGTCAGCGCGGCGCATAAGGCCGAGCTTGTGCTGGATCAGCGGGTGGCGGATCTCGCGAGTGGGCATGGGAAAGGCTCCGGCGGCGGGCAAAAAAACCGGCCTAGATTAATCTATCCGAGGGTGATGTCCTATAGACAATCAAGTACGTTAGTCCATAAAGGCTTGAACGTTGCCGCTCACATGCGTACCTTTGCCCGCTTTTCTTGCCACAGCACCCCTTGGAGAGCGCCATGTCCGCTGATCTCGAGCATATCCGTCAAATCATGCGCGAGGCTGACTGCCTGTACAGCGAAGCGCAAGTCGAAGAGGCGATCGCCAAGGTTGGTGCGCACATCAGCCGCGAACTGGCCGACAGCAACCCGGTGGTGTTCTGCGTGATGAACGGTGGCCTGATCTTCGCCGGCAAGCTGCTCACCCATTTGCAGTTCCCGCTCGAAGCGTCCTACCTGCACGCCACCCGCTATCGCAATGAAACCAGCGGCGGCGACCTGTTCTGGAAGGCCAAACCGGAAGTTTCGTTCATCGACCGCGACGTGCTGATCATCGACGACATCCTTGATGAAGGTCACACCCTGGGCGCAATCATCGACTTCTGCAAACACGCCGGTGCGCGTAAAGTGCACACCGCCGTGTTGATCGACAAAGATCACGACCGCAAGGCGCGCCCGGACCTGAAAGCCGATTATGTCGGCCTGCCTTGCATCGACCGCTACATCTTCGGTTACGGCATGGATTACAAAGGTTACTGGCGCAACGCTAATGGCATCTACGCCGTCAAAGGGATGTAAGTCATGACCCGCTTTCTTGATCAGACTCTGTTTACCGAATTGGCCGAGAAAGCACAGGCCAGCCCTCGTGGCAGGCACCACCATAACTTTCATCAGATGGAGGATCCGTGCCACCGCATGGCCGTCGGCCTGCAGCCCAGCACCTATGTGCCGCCTCATCGGCATTTGAGCGCAGACAAGGCAGAAACCTTGCTGGTGCTCAAGGGTAGTCTGGGTTTGCTGATCTTCAACGACAGCGGTGACGTGATCGCCAGGCGGGTCATGCAGGCCGGTGGCGAGTGCGCGGGTGTCGACTTGCCGCCTGGGGTATTCCACGGGCTGGTAGTGCTGGAGCCCGACACGGTGATGTTCGAGTGCAAGGCTGGCCCTTATCGTCCGGTGGGCGAGGGCGAACTGGCTAGTTGGGCGCCGCGTGAAGGCGATGCCGAGGTGGCGGCTTATCAAGAGTGGATGCTGGCCCAGTTCGACTAGGCTCTTCACCGCTTGCACAGGTAGACTTCAATCCCCGTGAAAATGTCTGCAGGCTGGAGTCGGTAATGCGTAAAGATAAGAAACAGGTGATTGGTGACGAGATCGGCGACGACCAGATCAAGTTGTTCCTGGATTTCGAACCGGTTGACGCGACCTCACCGTCCCTGCACAAGTTGATCAAGGCCTACCGTGGCTTGCGTATCGATGACTTCGAGCGCTTCCTCGGTTTTTTCAAAGAGGCCGGCCTGGACCTGGATGGCAAGGACGAGCAGGGCCAGACTTTTGTCGACCTGATCAAGGACCAGCGCCACGCGTCTGAGTACATCGAACTGATTGAAAAAGCCCGCGGCTGATTATTCAGGCCATAAAAAAACGCCCCGAAGGGCGTTTTTTATTGCTCGGACCTCAAGCGTAGCTTTCAGCCTCGTCAACCAGCTCCAGGCTGATGTTGTTGTGCGTGTTGATCCTGCGATAAAGCTGCGCATCGGTCTCCAGCACTTTTTCCCGCGCCGGGAAGATCTCGTGCAGCTTGGCCGCCCATTCGCCGGCAGCTTTTTCCGGGAAGCAACGCTCGATCAGTTCCAGCATGATCGAAACCGTCACCGACGCCCCTGGAGACGCGCCCAACAATGCCGCCAGCGAACCGTCTTTAGCTGAGACCAGCTCGGTGCCAAACTGCAGCACGCCGCCTTTCTTCGGGTCTTTCTTGATGATCTGCACCCGTTGGCCGGCCACTTCCAGGCGCCAGTCTGCAGCGTTGGCTTCTGGATAGAAGCGGCGCAGGGATTCCAGACGCTGTTCCATGGACTGGCGCACTTCGCTGACCAGGTATTTGGTCAGGTCCATGTTGTCGCGCGCCACGGCCAGCATTGGGCCGATGTTGCCGGCGCGAATCGACATCGGCAGGTCGAGGAATGAACCGTACTTGAGGAACTTGGTGGTAAAGCCGGCGTATGGGCCGAACAGCAGGGACTTCTTGCCATCCACCACGCGGGTATCCAGGTGCGGCACAGACATCGGTGGCGAGCCCACCGCTGCCTGGCTGTAGACCTTGGCCTGGTGATGCTTGACCACGTCCGGGTTGTCGCAACGCAGCCACTGGCCGCTCACCGGGAAACCGCCGAAGCCTTTGCTTTCCTCGATGCCCGATGCTTGCAGCAGCGGCAGAGCCGCACCACCGGCGCCAAGGAACACGAACCTGGCGTCGATATCGCGGCTTTCGCCGCTGTTGACGTCCTTGATGCTCACGGTCCAGCCGGCACCGTTGCGCTTGAGCCCGGTGACACGCTTGCAGTATTTGACCTGGGCGTCCGGCGTGCTGGTGAGGTGACCGAGCAACTGGTTGGTCAGGGCGCCGAAGTTGACGTCGGTGCCGTTCATCACGCGGGTGGCTGCGATTTTTTCGTCAAGCGGACGACCGGGCATCATCAGCGGCATCCACTCGGCCATTTCGCCACGGTCTTCGGTGTAGTGCATGTCCGAAAACGCATGGTGCTGGACGAGGGTGTCAAAGCGCTTCTTGAGAAACGCCACGCCGCTTTCGCCCTGCACGAAGCTCAGGTGCGGCACCGGGCTGATAAAGGATTTGGCCGAGCCAAAGGTGCCCTTTTGGGTCAGGTACGCCCAGAACTGCTTCGACACTTCGAACTGGGTGTTGATATGCACGGCTTTCTTGATGTCGATGGAGCCATCGGCGGCCTGTGGCGTGTAGTTCAACTCACACAGGCCGGCGTGGCCGGTACCGGCGTTGTTCCACGGGTTGGAACTCTCCGCGGCACCCGAGTCCATCAGCTCAACGACTTCCAGCTTGAGGCCGGGGTCGAGCTCTTTGAGCAGCACGGCCAGGGTGGCACTCATGATGCCGGCCCCTACCAGTACTACGTCGACTGCTTCGTTATGCGCCATTTAACGCGTCTCCAAAATCTGCAGCACCAAATTGACGGCATGGCTGCCAGGAGTGACGGGGCGGTTCACGTGTTGCCCCAGGTAACCCATGGCCAGGATCGCCATGTCCGTTTCGCAATTTTCTTGCAACTTCCAGCGCACGCTTGCTGCCGGGCTGATCTGCCTATGAACGCATTCATGGGCGCCTGTGGCAATTCGACTTATGGTCAAAGCGTGCGATTCGTGCAATCAATCCGTCGCGGACAGGCTCAAGCTCCGGTGGTTGACGCGTAGTTGGTCCTGCGGGGTTGGGCTGTTCCAGACGCTGATGGTGCTTGTACAAACGCCAAACTATTCATTTGCTCGCCACACTCTTGTGAAGTTGTGAAAACCCGTTTTTTCACGCTCTTTTGAAGACGTGAACCTCAAAAAAGGGCTGCCTCAGCCTGGCACCTGGCCCGAAACACTTTTGCCGACATGCGGCAAAACGGGCAAACAACTCAAGTGGCCGAGCGCAATGGCAGCTCTGGCAGATCCGGTAAAGGCGGGGTGGTTTGCAAGGAAAACAGCAAGCACGCCAGCTTCACTCGATCTGTGTGGGCGGCTCTCTGTGGGCGATTCTTGGGTTAATGCCGAGGCATTAACGATGCTGCGAGGCCCGATCAGGAGACGTCCTTATAATCGGGGGGAGATTGTAGCGAAGAACGCCGCAGAAATGGGCGTGTTTTATGGCTTTTATTAGGTTTGTGGTCAGGAGGCCAACGCCTGGCGCGAATGTGCGTGCGTGACCTGCGGCCGAACCCGAGCGTTTGCGGGCAGTGGGCGGTGCATCCAGCACAGACGCGTCTCGGTGACTTCCACCCAGCCTTCGCCGACAGGTGGCAGGCTGCATTGCTTGAAGGCCAGGCAATGGCCCTTCACGTCGAGCAACGCGAACTGGCGATGACGGGTGTGTGACATGAACAACGATTTGAGCAGGCGCATGGCGTGTACCGGTTGTGTTACATGCTTGAAGGTTGCCAGTCTGCCATGACACTGGAATGACGAATTTATGCGAAATTGTAATTTCGCCGTGGCTTCAGCTGCCGTTCAGGATCGCTGGTGAGTGGCGCGCGTGCACCGTTATACTGGCGGCCTGTTTGCATCTAGTCCTGGAGAAATGAGTATGTTGCAACGCCTGTTGTTCGGTTTGATCACTGTGACCAGTTTGACCCTGGTTGGCTGCGCCAACAGCCCGCAACAACTCAGCCCGCAACCCAAGATCACCACGCAGCTGGCGCCGGTGGGGCATGGCCAGCCGGTGTCGGTGCGTGTGGTGGACGGCCGTCCATCGCCAACCCTGGGCTCGCGCGGCGGCCTGTACCCGGAGACTGCACTGATTTCGGTGAATGGTCAGGACGTGCTGCCCAAGCTGCAGGCCCAGGCTGAAGCCGCTGTGCGCCTGCTGGGGTTCACGCCGACCACTTCGCCGGGCGCGCCTCAACTGACGGTCACCCTGGCCGAACTGAAATACCAGTCACCCAAGGAAGGCCTGTACGTGACTGAAGCCTCCATCGGCGCCACGTTCAAGTCCGATGTCAGCGCCGGTACCCGTCGTTACAGCGGCCGTTATGCGGCTTCGCTCAATCAGCGCTTTGGCATGTCGCCAAACCAGGAGACCAACACCAAGCTGGTCAGCGACGTTCTCAGCGACGCCCTGACCCGCCTGTTCAAGGACCCAAGCATCGGCCAGTTGCTCAGCTCGCAGCAGTAAGCCGTTCACAAAAAAACCGGGCTCATCGCTGAGCCCGGTTTTTTTTCGCCCGGCGTTTCTTCACGCGGCGCTGTGGACGTGGAAGTCCAGCATGCTTACGCCCGTGAGCAGATCCATCTCCGGCCAATCCGCATGCTGATGCCCGCCCAAGGCGCAATACACCAGCCAGTGGCGGTCCTGAACGTTGAACGCCAGGCTGCCGATCAGCGCCTCCTGTTCATCACTTTGGGCGACCAGATACAACCGGTCCTGGTTCTGCGCGTGCAACATGACAAGCTCCCGGGCGTTCGAAGGGCAACAGAATGGCTTGTTAAGGTGACGTTCAGGTGACGTCGTAAATTACTGGATACATTAAACGTACACGGGGCATGGAGCTTTTTGGGCACAGGAGGCCACAGACGCCCAGGTACGTATCTGAATGGATACCAGGTTTTCGATTCACCGAGGTTTGCGATGGCACTGCCCGCACTGTTGATCAATGCTGTTGCCCTGTTGATGGCCTGCCTTGCGGCGGTGCTGCTGTTTATCACTCGCCTGCACGAACAACGTGCGATGGCCGATCTCAGCGCGCAGAGCGAAGAGCGCGCAATCGATCAGCCGATGCTGTTTTTGGATGTACGCACTGAACGGGCGCACCGCCTGGCTTACCGTATAGGGTTTGCAGGTCTAGGGTTGGCGCTGGTCTTGTCCTGGCTCGGCACTCACTTCTAAAAGCGCTGCAAAACCCATGTGGTCGCTCCCATAGCGGTATTTCAGCCAATACAGGTATCGACTGATTCACCGTCATCGGGAACAAGCACTTCCCACATCTGGAGCGGCGCTTAAAGCGGGATACCGGCCTTGACGCGGTATTGGTTACGCACTGGGGTCGCGTATTGCGTGATCAGGTATGGCCGGTGTTCCGCCGGGCACTCATTCAAACGCCGTTCCCACTCTGCCTTCGCCTTGGCCAACTCATCCGCCGGGAACACTGCGGCCGCAGTCGGCACCTGCAATTGCGGGTCCGCATCGGCCCACTGCGCATACGCCAGGTAATGCACCGGGAACAACCGATAACCGCCGAGAATCTGCCGGTCCATTTCCACGGCCAGCAGTTTGGTATCTTCGAAGCGCTCTGTGATCGGCGGTGCGAAGTTGATGTGCACGCGGCCCTTGTAACCGGTGATGCCCAGCGCGATGCTCACATCGTCCTCGCCCGGCGCCTTGCTGTAGGTGCCGGTGGTGGCGCGGATGTACAGCTCGCGCGCCTTGGCGGTATCGCAGGGGTCGTACTCGTAGCTGATGGACACCGGCGTCAGGTTCAACGACTGGATCACCTCGGCGAACGGTTCGTCCTTGCGGCTCACGTGGAACATCTTGAGGATCGCCGATTCGGTGCGATCATCGCCGTCCTTGGCGCGGCCTTCGGCCTGGGCGATCCAGATCGACTGGCAGTCGTGGCGGATCGAATGATTGATGTAGGCCGACAGCAAATGATACGCCGCCATCTTTTCCTTTCGTCCCGTGATCGAGCGGTGCACGATGAAACTCTTGTTCAGGCGCATCAGGTCGCTGACAAACGGCTTTTGCAGCAGGTTGTCACCGATGGCGATGCGTGGCGTCGGCAGGCCGGCGTGGTACACGGCATAGTTGACGAAGGCCGGGTCCATCACGATATCGCGGTGGTTGGCCAGGAACAGGTAGGCGGTGCCGGACTTGAGTTGTTCGACGCCCGTGTAGGTCACGCCGTCGGTCGCTCGGTCAATGGTGTGGTCGACGTAATACTCGACCTTGTCCTGCAGCGTGGCCACGGTGGTGACGCCGGCGAATTCACGGCGCAGCTTGCGGGCGATCATTGGCTTGAGCAGCCAGCCCAGGGTGCCGGCAAAGCGGGGGAAGCGGAAGTGGGTCAGGATGTCCAGAAAGGCCTTGTCGCTGAACAGGCGTGCCAGCACTGCCGGGACTTCGCTGTCGTTGTAAGGTCGGATGGTATCGAATTCGCCCATCATGCTCTCTTGTTGGAAACGGCTAGGGTAAGTAAAGGAAATACCAGGGTGCGGCGCGGGTAATTGGCCCGGCCGATCAATAGCCCTGTAAATAGACCGGCGATTATACGCACAAGTCACCTGGGAGACTGCGATGCTGGAAACTGAACCGTATGATTGTCCTTATTGTGGTGAGCCGGCAGAGGCGGTGCTGGATCTGTCCGGTGGTGATCAGCAGTACATCGAGGATTGCCCGGTCTGTTGCCGACCGATTAATTTCATCCTGCAAACGGATGGCCATGAATGGATGCTTGAAGTCCACGCCGAGAACGAATAGCAGGCACGCCCATGCAGCGCATCTACGAACCGGAAAACCTGATGGAGGGCGAGTTGCTGCAACAGATGCTCGCCAGCGAGGGCATCGATGCGCACCTGGTAGGGCGCCATCTGCTCGGTGGCGCCGGCGAGTTGCCGATTTTCGGCCTGCTGGGTCTGGAGGTCGACAACGACCGGGCGGCCTATGCCCGTGAGCTGGTCACCGCCTATATCGGCGCGCAGCCCTTGCCCGGCGACGAACCCGACAGCTTTCCCGACGTGCTGGTCTGTTAGGCTGTCGGTCGGTTTACCCAAGAGTCGTGTTGCCCCATGTGTGGACGTTATGCCCTGTTTCGCTGGAACCCCGGTTTTGCCGCCCTGCCGGGTTTTCCGGCGGACCAGCAGGCCCAGTGGAACATTTCCCCGAATGATTCGGTGCTGATCCAGCGCCAGAACGAAGGCCAGCGCACCCTGGCGCGCGCGCGCTGGGGCCTGACCCCGCCGTGGCTGACCGACCTGTCCCGCACGCCGGCCCATGCCCGTGCCGAAACCCTGGCGGAGCAACCGATGTTTCGCGAGGCATTTCGCCAGCGTCGCTGCCTGCTGCCGGCCAACGGGTTCTACGAATGGCGCGGCACCCAGCGCAAACGCCCGTACTGGTTGACGCCGGGGGAGGGCTCCACGTTGTTTTTTGCCGCGATCTGGGAAGCGTATCCCGTGCAGGAGCAGGTATGGCTGAGCACCGCGGTGGTTACCCAGGCCGCGCAAAGCCAGCGCCGGCCGCTGATTCTCGATGCGGCGGGCCAGGCGGCGTGGCTCGATCCCGAGACCCCGTTGCATGTGCTGCAGGCGCTGCTGGCCAGCGAGCCCACCGCGTTGCGCGAAAGGGTCCTGGCCAATATGGTCAACGATCCAAAGCTCAACGGGCCGGAGTGCCTGACCCCGGCCTGACAGTGCCGCCAATGCTGCTCGCGTGTGGGATGTATCGGAAATACAGCCGTTAAACGTCATGTGTATCTGGCGCGGATACACACGAGGGCCTACGATACGCGCCATGTTTTCAGGGAGCGTCTCGCATGAAAAAGTCATTGGCAGTAAGTGTATTGGCGGCGGCCATGCTGCTGGCCGGGTGTCAGTCGGTCAACACCACCAGCGGCGGCGCCGTTGGGGTTGAGCGCAAGCAATACATGTTCAGCATGCTGTCGAGTCAGGAAGTCGACCAGATGTATGCCCAGTCCTATCAGCAAACGCTGGGCGAAGCCAGTGGCAAGGGCCTGGTGGACAAAACCAGCGCCAACGCCAAGCGTGTGCAGGCCATTGCCAATCGGCTGATCGCCCAGGCGCCCACTTTCCGCCCGGATGCGGCGCAGTGGAAGTGGGAAGTGAACCTGATCAAGAGCGACGAGATGAATGCCAACTGCGGGCCTGGCGGCAAGATCTTCGTGTACAGCGCGTTGATCGACAACCTCAAGCTCACCGATGACGAGCTCGCCGCAGTGATGGGTCATGAAATTGCCCACGCCTTGCGCGAGCATGGCCGTGAAGCCATGTCCAAGGCCTATGGCATCCAGATGGCCAAACAGGGCGCCGGCGCGATATTCGGCCTGGGCCAGGACAGCCTGGCGCTGGCCGATACCGTGGCCAACTACGGCATGACCTTGCCCAACAGCCGCAGCAATGAAAACGAAGCCGACCTGATCGGCCTTGAACTGTCGGCCCGCGCCGGCTACAACCCGAACGCGGCGATCACGCTGTGGAACAAGATGGCCAAGGCTTCCGAAGGCGCACCGCCCGAGTTCATGAGCACTCACCCGGCCTCCGATAGCCGGATCGCCTCGCTGCAGGCGGCCATTCCGAAAGTGATGCCGCTGTACCAACAGGCCAAAAAATCCTGATAATTTTGAGTCTGGTGAGGATCTAGTGTGGGAGCGGGCTTGCTCGCGAAAGCGGTCTATCAGAGAGATGCAGTAACTGACACTCCGCATTCGCGAGCAAGCCCGCTCCCACAGTTTTAAACTGGGCTAGATCCACCCGCTGCTTTGCATCGCCTTGTAGACCGCCACGATGGCCAGGATGAAAAACGCCGTCGCTGCCAGTCGGCGAATCAAGGTCAGCGGCAGTTTCTCCGCCGCAAAATTCCCTGCCAGCACCACCGGTACGTTGGCAATCAACATGCCCAGCGTCGTGCCGATAATCACCAGCCACAGCTCCGGATACTGCGCCGCCAGCATCACCGTGGCGATCTGCGTCTTGTCACCGATCTCCGCGAGGAAGAACGCAATCAGCGTAGTGAGGAACGGTCCGAACTTGCGCGTCGTGCTGGCCTCGTCATCGTCAAGCTTGTCCGGCACCAGCGTCCACAAGGCCGTGGCACAAAAGCTCGCGGCGAGAATCCAGTGCAGCACTGCGTCCGAGAAGAAGCTGCCAAACCAGGCGCCCACGGCACCGGCGGCCGCATGGTTGGCCAGGGTCGCGGCGACGATGCCTGCGATGATTGGCCAGGGTTTGCGAAAGCGTGCGGCAAGGATGAGCGCGAGCAGTTGCGTCTTGTCGCCGATTTCGGCCAAGGCAACGATTGCGGTGGGGACGAGCAGAGAATCCAGCATCAGGTAGGTTCCAGGGGCGGGTCGACACGGCTATGACACGTACAGCCCTCCCGCCCCGGGTAAGGTGTGCGTGTCATAGGTCTTGTCAAACCCCGGTCCGTCTGTGCGGACTCCTGGGTCGCATACGCCATGGTCTGTTGACCAAGTATGTTGACGTATGCCGGACGAGATTGAACTCGTGGGAGACTACTCCCCTAGGACGGAGCGGATTCTGCCTAGCCAGGACACATTCGGCAAGCCTTCTTTTTCAAACGCCCGTTAGGGACGCTTGGCGCGGTAAATGCGAAAACCGTTGCCCTCGGCCTTCACCGCACAGATGCCCAGGTGCTCTTCGATCAGCGGCTGATACTTGAGGAAACTGTTGGCGACCAGGCGAAGTTCGCCGCCTTTTGCCAGGTGTTTCGCCGCTTTTCGGAGCAGGTTTTCGGTGGCGAAATAATCGGTGTGCACGCCGACATGAAACGGCGGGTTGCTCAGGATCGCGTTCAATCCCATCGGCGCGGCGTCGATACCGTTGCCGGTCAGCACCTCGGCTTCCAGGCCGTTGGCTGCCAGGGTGAGGCGACTGCTGGCGGTGGCGAAGGCGTCTACGTCCAGCATCGTCACGCTGTTGTGCGGGTAACGCCGCTTGACCGCAGCCCCCAGCACACCTGCGCCGCAACCGAAGTCCAGCAGATGGCCGCTCGGCAGCTTGTCCAGATGCGCCAACAACAACTCGGTGCCGAGATCCAGGCGCCCGTGGCTGAACACGCCCGGCAGGCTGACCACTTTCAGCGGGCCCTCGGCCAGCGGCACCTCGAACACCTGTGCCAGGCTTTCCAGTTCAACGGCCTGCGGTGCATCGACCACGGTGATTTGCCACAGCTGGCAATGCCGCGCGTTATCCAGCTTGCGCGGTTTGCCGAACGGGACCAACTGCTTGGCGGCGCTTTCGATACCGCCTTTTTTCTCACCCACCAGAAACAGTTCGGCGCCGGGCAGGCGCGCGGCCACCGCATTGAGCAGGTAATCGGTGAGGTCCTTGGACTTGGGCAGGAAGATCACCGCCGCGTCGAACGGGCGCTCGGGCACATTCACGCCAAACGCGCTGCGCTCCGGGAAGCGTGCGTCGAGCGCTGCCTGGTCACCGGCATGCCAGCACCAGCCGTGGGCATTGGGCAGGCGACCGAGCAAGTCGTCGGCCGGCAAACCCACCAGCAGCAGGTTGCCTTGAAAAAGTTCGGGCTGGCGAAGCAGTACTTCACTGCGCGGATCCATGGTCAGCTCCTTGAAAAAGGGGCGCAGTCTATCAACTGACGACCCGCAGCGGGGCACCACTAAAAAAGCCCCGAGCGTTTTCCGCCAGTTGGCCGACGATACGCTGGCGCGCCTCGCGACTGCCCCAGGCGTTATGCGGCGTGACGATCAACCGAGGAGTATCACCGGCCAGCAGCGGGTTGCCATTGACCGGCGGCTCCACGCTCAACACATCCGTGGCGGCGCCGCCCAGATGCCCGCTGCGCAACGCGTCGGCCAGCGCCTGTTCATTGATCAAGCCGCCGCGTGCGGTGTTGACCACCAGCGCGCCGGGCTTGAGCAGTGCGAGCTCGCGGGCGCCGATCAAATCGCGGGTGTGCTCGTTGAGCGGGCAGTGCAGGGTCAGTGCGTCGATCTGCGCCAGCAACTCATCCAGCGGCACCCGATCCGCGCGGGCGGGGCGGCCAGGAATCGCGCCCAGCAGCACGCGCATGCCAAAGGCCTCGGCCAGCCGCGCAACGGCGCTGCCCAGTTCGCCATGGCCGAGCAGGCCGAGCGTCTTGCCTTGCAGCTCGACAATCGGATGGTCCAGCAGGCAAAACTGCCTGGCTTCCTGCCATTTGCCAGCGGCCACGTCGCGCTGATAGTCCTGCAGGCGCGTGGCCAGGTTGAGCAGCAGCATCAGCGTGTGCTGCGCCACCGACGGCGTTCCGTAGCCCTGGCAGTTGCTCACGGTGATGCCGTGGGCGCGGGCGGCCGCAAGGTCAACGTTGTTGGTGCCGGTGGCCGATACCAGGATCAGCTTGAGTTCGGGGCAGGCTGCCAGCGTGTCGGCGTCGAGCACGATCTTGTTGCTGATGGCGATCTGGGCACCCTGCAGGCGTTCGATCACATTCTGCGCGGTGGTCTGCTCGCACAGCTGCAGGTCGCTGAAGCAGGCCTGCAAACCGCTGAGGTCGAGGTCGCCAAGGTCGAGGGAGGGGTGATCGAGGAAGACGGCGTGGCGATTGTTCATGCTCAACTGTACCTTTTGCGGCGAAGTTCGAAGGCGTAATCTGCCGAGACTATCAGATGAAATAATCCGTTACGTAATGGGAGCGAACATGTACCTCGCCGAGTTTTTGACCGTGGCCCTCATTCACCTGTTGGCGGTGGCCAGCCCTGGCCCTGACTTCGCCGTGGTGGTGCGCGAAAGCGTCACCCACGGCCGTCGCGCCGGGACTTGGACCGCGCTGGGCGTCGGCTCGGCGATTTTCGTGCACGTGGGCTACTCGTTGCTCGGCATCGGCTTGATCGTGTCCCAGTCCATCGTACTGTTCAACGCGCTGAAATGGGCGGCAGCCGCCTACCTGCTCTACATCGGCTTCAAGGCTCTGCGCGCGCAGCCGGCCAAACCGCTCGCCGAGGGCGAGTTGCAGCGTGAAGCGGGCGAGCGCACGCCGCGTGGGGCGTTTACTGCCGGGTTCGTCACCAACGGCCTGAATCCCAAGGCCACGCTGTTCTTTCTGTCGCTGTTCACCGTGGTGATCAACCCGCACACGCCGCTGGCGGTGCAGGCCGGCTACGGCGTGTACCTGGCGGTGGCGACGGGGTTGTGGTTCTGCCTGGTGGCGATGCTGTTCAGCCAGCAGCGCGTGCGCGCCGGGTTTGCGCGGATGGGGCACTGGTTCGATCGCACCATGGGCGCCGTGTTGATTGCCATCGGCGTGAAGCTGGCGTTCACCAGCATGAAATAACCCGCTGGCGTTTCTCAAAAGCTGGCGCAAAGCTAGCATTTGCAGCGCTCTGCAAATCATTCCTTTGGCTGATTTGGTTGAAACACAAGGCCTCTACAGTGCAAGTCTTCAAGCCAAGACCGTGCAGTCATAAAAAGGGATTCGTATGTTGCAGACCCGTGTTATCCCGCCCGCCGAAGGCGCTTACCAATACCCGTTGTTGATCAAGCGCCTGTTGATGTCCGGCACCCGCTACGAAAAGACCCGGGAAATCGTCTACCGCGACAGGCTGCGCTACACCTATCCCACCTTGATCGAGCGCGTCGCGCGGCTGGCCAACGTGCTCACCGCAGCCGGGGTCAAGGCCGGTGACACCGTCGCGGTGATGGACTGGGACAGCCACCGCTACCTGGAATGCATGTTTGCCATCCCGATGATCGGCGCGGTGGTCCATACCATCAACGTGCGTCTGTCGCCGGAGCAGATTCTCTACACCATGAACCACGCCGGGGACCGCCTCGTGCTGGTCAACAGCGAGTTCGTCGGGCTCTATCAGGCCATCGCCGGGCAACTCACCACGGTGGACAAGACCCTGCTGCTCACCGACGACGACGCCAGCACCGCCGAGTTGCCCAACCTGGTGGGCGAGTACGAAACCCTGCTGGCTGCCGCGAGCCCCACGTACGACTTCGAGGATTTCGACGAGCACTCGGTCGCCACCACTTTCTACACCACCGGCACCACCGGCAACCCCAAGGGTGTGTACTTCACCCATCGCCAGTTGGTGCTGCACACCATTGGCGTGGCGACCATCATGGGCAGCGTCGACAGCGTGCGCCTGCTGGGTACCAATGACGTGTACATGCCGATCACGCCGATGTTTCATGTGCATGCGTGGGGCCTGCCGTACGTGGCGACCATGCTCGGCTTGAAACAGGTGTATCCCGGCCGCTACGACCCGGAATACCTGGTGGCGTTATGGCGCAAGGAGCACGTCACCTTTTCCCATTGCGTGCCGACCATTCTGCAAATGCTGCTCAACGCCAAGGCCGCCCAGGACGTGGACTTTGGCGGCTGGAAAATCGTCATCGGCGGCAGTTCGCTCAACCGCACCCTGTATGAAACGGCCAAGGCTCGGGGCATTCAACTGACGGCCGCCTATGGCATGTCCGAGACCGGGCCGCTGGTGTCCTGCGCCCACCTCAACGATGAGTTGATGGCCGGCAGTGAGGACGAGCGCACCACGTATCGCATCAAGGCCGGTGTCCCAGGGCCGCTGGTGGACGCGGCGATTGTCGACGCCGAGGGCAACTTTTTGCCCGCCGATGGGGAGTCCCAGGGTGAGCTGGTGTTACGTGCGCCGTGGCTCAGCGAAGGCTATTTCAACGAGCCGCAAAAGGGCGCCGAGTTGTGGGCCGGTGGCTGGATGCACACAGGTGACGTGGCCACCCTGGATGCTTTTGGCGTGATCGACATTCGCGACCGCATCAAGGATGTGATCAAGACTGGCGGCGAGTGGGTCTCGTCCCTGGCCCTCGAAGACCTGATCAGCCGCCACCCGTCGGTGCGCGAAGTCGCGGTGGTGGGCATCGCCGATCCGCAATGGGGCGAGCGCCCGTTTGCGTTGCTGGTGGTGCGCGACGGCCATGAGATCGGTGCGCGCGAACTCAAGGAACACCTCAAGCCATTCGTGGAGTTGGGCCACTTGAGCAAGTGGGCGATTCCGAGCCAGATCGCCGTTGTTACGGAAATTCCCAAGACCAGCGTTGGCAAGCTCGACAAAAAACGTATCCGCGTCGACATCATCGAATGGCAGGCCAACAACAGCACGTTCCTGTCCACTCTCTGAGCCCGTCCGCCGTGCCCGTTCGGGCACGGCAATGCTCTATCTTGCGGCTTTACTTGTGATTTGCCGAATTTCAGCCATCCTTCCCGCGTCGGCCTTCGCCGACGTGGCGAAAGGACTGTGGCAGACGGGTTGGTGATGCAAATCACACTTTAGAGGGATCAAGCGGTATGCCCTGCTGGCTATAGTCACTCACAGAGTTTTTCAAGGATGTTGCACTTCAGGCCATGGGGGCCTGGCTGCCGGACGGCATTGGAATCGTTGTATTCCGGCCGTTACACGCATCACCGAAAAAACTCACTGCCATAACAATAATGCACATGGAGTAGCGTCGATGACCTCAGTAAACCAGTTCTGGCGCCGGGCAAAACTGCCCCTGGCCGTCAGTCTCGCCTCTACGCTCGCCGGGCCTGCATTCGGCGTCAGTTTCAATATCGGTGAAATCGAAGGGAGCTTTGACTCGTCGCTGTCCGTGGGCGCCAGTTGGTCCACTGCCAAGGCCAACCGCGACCTGATCGGCGCCAACAACGGCGGCCGAGGGTTGTCCCAGACGTCCGACGACGGTCACCTGAACTTCAAGCGCGGCGAGACCTTCTCGAAGATCTTCAAGGGCATTCACGACCTGGAGCTGAAATACGGCGATACCGGCGTGTTTGTGCGTGGCAAGTACTGGTATGACTTCGAGCTCAAAGACGAAAGCCGTCAGTTCAAGGACATCAGTGACAACAACCGCAAAGAGGGTGCCAAATCCTCGGGCGGGCAGATTCTCGATGCGTTCATCTACCACAACTACAGCATCGCCGATCAGCCCGGTAACGTGCGATTCGGCAAGCAGGTGGTGAGCTGGGGTGAAAGTACCTTCATCGGCGGCGGCATCAACTCCATCAACCCGATCGACGTGTCCGCGTTCCGTCGTCCGGGCGCCGAGATCAAGGAAGGCCTGATTCCGGTCAACATGTTCTATGTGTCCCAGACGCTCACCGACAACCTGTCGGCCGAGGCGTTTTACCAGTTGGAATGGGACCAGACCGTTACCGATAACTGCGGCACCTTCTTCTCCCAGCCTGACGTGATCTCCGACGGCTGCAGCAATAACCTGCGGGTGCTGAACAAGCGCTCGACCATTCCAGGCGCGGCGTTGCCGACCCTGAATGCGCTGGGCGTGGACGTCAACGGCGAGGGCGTGCTGGTGCGCCGTGGGCCGGACCGTGATGCGCGCGACAGCGGCCAGTTCGGCATGGCCATGCACTACAACTTCGAACCGCTGGACACCGAGTTCGGCGCGTACTTCATGAACTACCACAGCCGTGCGCCGATCTTCAGTGCCCAGGGTGCGCCGGCGTCGGCATTCACTCGACCACTAGGGCCGCTGGCGGCACTGCGTCCGCTGATCGTGGCGGGCAGTTCCAACTACTTCGTCGAATATCCGGAAGATATCCGCCTCTACGGCTTGAGCTTCTCCACCACGCTGCCTACCGGCACCGCCTGGAGCGGTGAGCTGAGCTACCGTCCGAATGCGCCAGTGCAACTGAGCACCACCGATATCCTGTTTGCCGGCGTCACGCCGATTCCAGGCTTCGGCAACGCATCCGTGCTCAAAGGCAGCCCGGGCCAGGACCTGCATGGTTACAACCGCAAGGAAGTGACGCAGTTCCAGACCACCTTCACGCACTTCTTCGACCAGGTGATGGGGGCCAGCCGCCTGACCACCGTCGGCGAAATCGGCGTGACCCACGTGGGCGGACTGGAGAGCAAGTCCCAGGCCCGTTACGGCCGCGATCCGGTCTTCGGTCCGGGCACCTTGCCGGGCGGGTTCTGCAATGCGCTCAACGCTTCCACCGCCAGCGGCGCCGGTCTGCCGAATGCGGCCGGCCTGAACACCAACTGCAGCAACGACGGCTACACCACCGCAACGTCGTGGGGCTACCGCGCACGCGCCATCTGGGAATACCCGGACGTGTTCGCCGGGGTCAACCTCAAGCCGAACGTAGCCTGGTCCCATGACGTCAAGGGTTACTCCCCAGGCCCTGGCGGCAACTTTGAAGAAGGCCGCAAGGCGGTCAGCCTGGGCCTGGATGCCGAGTACCAGAACACCTACACCGCGAGCCTGGCCTACACCAACTTCTTTGGTGGCAAGTTCAGCACCGTGGATGACCGCGACTTCGTGGCCTTGAGCTTCGGCGCCAACTTCTAAGCACACTTTTCCAAGCGACATGCATTTTCAGGAAGAACAAGAACATGAAAATAAGCAAAAGTCTGTTGCATATCGGTGTGCTGGGGCTGTCGATCATGGCGAGCCACGTCATGGCCGCCGTCTCGGCGGATGAAGCCGCCAAACTGGGCACGAGCCTGACGCCGATGGGCGCCGAAATGGCCGGTAACGCGGCCGGCACCATTCCTAAATGGTCACCCATGCCCACCAACGCCGGTGCGGTCGATGCCCGTGGTTTCCTGGCCAACCCTTATGCCAGTGAACAACCGCAATTCACCATCACCGCGCAGAACGTCGAGCAGTACAAGGACAAGCTGGCGCCGGGGCAGTACGCGATGTTCAAGCGCTACCCGGACACCTTCAAGATGCCGGTCTACCCGACCCATCGCGGCGCCACCGTGCCGGCGGATGTGTTCGCAGCCATCAAGAAGAACGCCACCACCACCAACCTGGTGTCTGGCGGCAATGGCCTGGAAAACTTCGAAACGGCCGTGCCGTTCCCGATTCCAAAGACCGGCGTTGAAGTGATCTGGAACCACATCACCCGCTATCGCGGTGGCAGCGTGACGCGTCTGGTCACCCAGGCTACGCCGCAAACCAACGGTTCCTACAGCCTGGTGTACTTTCGCGACCAGTTTGTATTCCGCGACAAGATGAAGGACTTCGACCCGAAAAACCCGGGCAACGTGCTGTTCTACTTCAAGCAGCAAGTGACCGCGCCGGCGCGTCTGGCCGGTGGCGTGCTGCTGGTGCACGAAACCCTTGACCAGGTGAAGGAGCCGCGTTCGGCGTGGGTTTACAACGCCGGTCAGCGTCGTGTGCGTCGGGCGCCGCAAGTGTCCTATGACGGTCCGGGCACCGCCGCCGACGGCCTGCGTACCTCCGACAACCTCGACATGTACAACGGCGCCCCGGACCGCTACGACTGGAAGCTGGAAGGCAAGAAGGAAATCTACATCGCCTCCAACAGCTACAAGATCGACGACCCCAAGCTCAAGTACGCTGACATCATCAAGGCCGGCCACATCAATCAGGACCTGACGCGCTATGAACTGCGCCGTGTCTGGCATGTGGTCGCCACCTTGAAGGAAGGCCAGCGCCATATCTATGCCAAGCGTGACTTCTTCATCGATGAAGACACCTGGCAGGCGGCGGTGATCGACCATTACGACGGTCGTGGTCAACTGTGGCGTGTCGCCGAAGCCCATGCCGAGAACTACTACGACAAGCAAGTGCCGTGGTATGCCCTGGAAACCCTCTACGACCTGCAGTCCGGCCGCTACCTGGCGCTGGGCATGAAGAACGAAGAGAAACAGGCCTATGACTTCGGCTTCACCGCCAGCACCAGCGACTTCACCCCGGCGGCGCTGCGTCAGGATGGTGTTCGCTAAGCGATAAGGGTTCCACACTGGGGGAGGGGGCAAGCCCCCTTTCCACATTTCTTGTCGCAGTTCTTTTTAAGGCAAATGTTGCAAAGATCTACAAGGCAGCTGCTTTTACCGCTAGTCTGCGGACATCTGCAATGCCGACAACAGCCTTATACAAGAGCCCGGCGATGACTGATCTGTCCCGAATCCAGGGGCCTGCCAGCGCGGTCATGCCGCTTCTGGGAGGTCGCTTCTACAGGCCTCCGCTGCCTGACGGCTACGTGCCGCGACCCCGCTTGTGCGAACGGCTGAGCGCGGGGCTCGAAGGGCGGTTGCTGCTGGTCAGCGCGCCGGCAGGGTTCGGCAAGAGCTCATTGGCGGTGGAGTTCTGCCAGGCGTTGCCGGCCCATTGGCAGAGCCTGTGGTTGGGCTTGAGTGCGAGGGACAGCGATCCGGGGCGATTCCTCGAACGGCTGCTCGAGGGTTTGCAGCACTATTTCCCGCAGATCGGCGTCCAGTCTCTGGGCCTGCTGAAAATGCGCCAGCGCCATCAGCCCTTTGCCTTCGAAGAATGGCTCGACGGCCTGCTCGACGAGCTGACGCTTTACCTTTCCACCCGTGCGCCACTGTTGCTGGTGCTGGATGACTACCATCTGGCCCAGGGCCCGGTGCTGGATCGCTGCCTGCAATTTTTCCTCAATCATCTGCCTGATGGCCTGGTCTTACTGGTCACCAGTCGCCAGCGTCCCGACTGGCATCTGGCGCGGCTGCGTTTGTCCCGGCATCTGCTGGAACTCAACGAACAGGACCTGCGCCTGACCCACGCCGAATCCCTGGCGGTACTGGACCACCACAGCAACTCACTGCGCGGCGAGGCGCTGGAAAACCTGATTCGCCGCAGTGAAGGCTGGGTGGCCGGCCTGCGTTTCTGGTTGCTGGCCGCGTCCGAGGCTGGCAGCGAAGAGGCTTTGCCGCAGAGTCTGCACGGTGGCGAGGGGCTGATCCGCGATTACCTGCTCGAAGAGGTGATCGACTGCCTGCCGCCTGAAGTGCAGGCCTTTCTATTCGACACCGCGCCCCAGGAGCGTTTTTGCAGCGAGCTGTGCGACGCCGTGCGCGAGGCGCACGACAGCGCGGAAATCCTGCGCTACCTGCAAGCGCACCAGGTGTTTCTCGTGCCGCTTGACGATCAAGGCCACTGGTACCGCTATCACCATTTGTTCTCCGACCTGTTGCGCACCCGCCGCGCCAGTGCCGCCGTGCTGCCGGCGGCGAGCCTGCACCTGCGTGCCTGTCGCTGGTTCAATGCCCAGGGCTTGATCGATGAGGCCGTGGAGCAGGCACTGCGCGCCGGCCATCTGGATGTGGCGGCCAATCTGGTGCAGAACTTGTCCGAAGAGCAACTGCTGGCCGAGCAGAATATCGGCATGTTGCTGCGCTGGAAAATGGACCTGCCCGACAGCCTGCTGATCAGCACGCCGCGCCTGATCGTGCTGTACAGCTGGGCATTGGGTCTGGCCTGCCAGCTGGATGCGGCGGAAGAACTATCCAGCTATCTCAGCCGCTTTCTGCCGGCGCCGTCGGCCACTGCGCAAAGGTCGATGCTGGCCCAGTGGCTGGCGTTGAGCGGGATCATCGCTCGGGGGCGTGGCGACCGTGAGCTGACCCAACGTTACTGCAGCGAAGCGTTGGAGAGTCTGCCGCAGCGGCGTTATGGCCAGCGCCTGATATGCCTGTCGACGCTGTCCAACCTGGCCATCGTCGACGCCGACCTGTGGCGTGCCCGTGGTCTTAACCGTGAGTCCCTGGAACTGGCGCAACGGGTGGGCAACCCGCTATTCGAGGCGCTGGCCCATTACGACCGCGCGCGGGTATTGCAGGCGCGCGGCGAGATCCTGCGTGCCCTTGATGAAGTGCGCCAGGGCCTGCAGCGCCTGCAAGGCCTGGCGCCGCAGCGTCTGTATGCGGTGCGTGCGCGGCTGTCGCTGTACGAAGGGTATCTGCTGCTGATGCGCAATCAGTCCGACGCCGGTATCGCTTGTCTGCGCGCCGGCCTGGCCGAAGCCCGGGCGTGCCGCGATATCAGCGTGCTGATAGGTCATTGTGTGATCGCCAGCTTTGAAGGACGCCGCGCAGGCTTCGCCAAGGCCTTTGCCGAACTGGCCGAGGCCGAGCGCCTGATGCATATCTGGGACGTGCCGCCGATCTACTACCTGGCAATGATTACCCTGATCAAATGCGAGCTGTGGCTGGCTCAGGGCCGCACCGAACTGGCGGACGCGTGGCTTGCGCGGCTAGCGCAGACCTACAACGGCGAGCATGCGGCCGCTGCGCCAGAGTTTCACCCGCATCTGGCGCAGCATATCGAGCTGCAGCAGGCCGCCCTTGATGCCATTCGCAATCAGCCCGCTGCCGCGCTGCAACGTCTCGGCGACCTGGCGCAACACGGCCACGATAGCGGGCGCCAGATGATCGCCCTGCTGGCGCTGACCCAGCAGGCGCAATTGCTGCTGGACTGCGGCGACGAAGCCAAGGCACGCCCGGTACTGGCACGTGCACTGCAAGCGGGGGCGGGCGGCGCGTTGCTGCCGTTCCAGCGACTGCTGGACGCGTACCCTGAGTGGATGCGCGAGCAACTGGGCAAAGACGCCCAGGACGTGCTCAATCAAAGCTTGCTGGCCCTGCTGCCGGCAGCGCTGGCGCCCGACACCATGCTTGCCCACGAAACCCTCAGCAGTCGGGAGCTGGCGGTGCTGCAATTGATCGCCCAGGGCTGCTCGAACCAGGAAATCAGCAACCGGCTGTTTATTTCCCTGCACACGGTCAAGACCCATGCGAGCCACATCAACAGCAAGTTGGGGGTGGAGCGCAGGACGCAGGCCGTGGCGCGGGCGCAGGCGTTGAGGTTGATTGGTTAAGCGCTGGCTTTTTCGAAAGCGCTGGCCATGTATTCCTGTTCCCGTTGCGAGAGGCCAATGGCTTTGGCGACGGTGCGCCAATGACTGACTGAATTGCTGCAGTCTGCAATTATTTCATCGGCATCCGCGAGGCTGATTCGGAAGAATCCGGCGACTTCCCTCGCGAGCTCAAGGTCGAGAGTGTTGTCGTATTCCGTGATGTTCAGCTTCAATCCATCCCCGACAGGCGTTGGGTTCAAGTCATAGGCGTCCGACAAGCGCCACCCCTTGCCGGGTTCGAGAATAAAGCCATGATTGCGCAAATGATCGTCGGTGTTCGACGCGAGGATGTTGAACACGATACGTGTCCACAGCTCCTTCAGATCCTTATCGGTGTTCGAGCCATGGCGCATCAGTATTTCGGCCAGCTCAAGGTAGCTCGCTCCACTTCCCGCGTCGTCGCCGTCTACATGTCCTGTCAGCGTCATGGCAGAGGCAAAATGGAGGCGGCCGCCTGCTGCGGTTCGGTCGAAGCGTTTGACCATGAAGCAATGGTGATCACTGGCATAGCGCCTCCCAACCGCAGAGGCAACGCGTAAGCCGCAGCCTTTGGCCAAGGCATTGACTACCAGTTCCCAGCCACCCACATCGTAGGTATCGCGGGTGGAGGGGAACTTGGCGATCCACAGGTGACTGTTTGTGTCCGACACACTCGCCTTGGGACGGGCGCCGCCAAGGGAGCCGCCGGGCGCGATCAGCATGCGCAGCCATTCCCGTCCTTCAGGAGCACGGTTTTCCGGGTCGTTCTCCAGCGCGCGGCTGGCCCTTTCAAGGGCATGCAGCTCGATAAAGGGGGGCGCCGCAACCGCGTCCCGATCATCAAGGAAGTTGCCGCTATCGTTCAGTCGGTAGCGCAGAGCGCCAGCGCGATAGAGGTCATGCACGCCCAGCAAGTAGTCCGATTCCCCGAGTCGAGTGTCTGCACTGACTGCGCCTTCTCGTATATCGCGCTCCAGTCGACGCTGCATGAGGAGCCGTCCCCAGCGGTCAGGGCATGAATCGCTGAATACGCCAAACATGTTCCGGCCATTCGCTGGGAACTGCGCCCCCGCGAAAGGCCCGATACTCGGATCGATCTGAATGGCGCTCAGTGTTGGATTTTGCAGAGAGGCCGGATCGGTTTCGTACTCGAATTTTTCGCTTGTACGGGTTTTTCGAGTATGCAGCCAGCCAAGGCGCACGGGGCCGTCGATGCCTTCCCAGTCGGCGTACACCCCTATCATTGTCATGGCCTGTCTGTCCTTTTTCGCGCCGGAATCAGCGCTGCAAGCGAATCGCTGCTGAGCGTGTCCTGTTCAAGCGAGGGTTCGAATGTTGAGGCTAGCGGCTCGTTAAGAATGGGAGCGTTCTTTGTTGTAACTTTCCCTGACTTCAATCGGGCGTCCCTATGAGACACAGCGGCTTTGCGGGCCAACAGCGCAGCATCCTGCAGATGCCGGCCCAACTCATCTTCTGCGGCAACGACGTTAAGGTCTGTTTCAAGCCCCAGCACTTGCAGGACTGCCAGATAGGCGCCAATTGTGCTTCCGGATGAGCCACGCTCAAGCGCGCGCAAAGTCATCTGCGACATGCCTGCACGTTCAGCAGCCTGTTTTGCGGTAATTTTACGCCGCATGCGCGCCAGTCTTATGCGTTCGCCGAAATCCGAGAGGAGACGCTCAGTAGCAGGCAACAGGGGAGATACTTTTTTTGCCATGCCAGTATTCCTGCATTTTCTGAGTTTTGATGAAAGAATAATAGCACCTTAAACTCTGTTTAAAAGTGCAATTATTCTGGCGTAATAACTCGCTTTCTTATAGTTTAATAGCACAATGTCACCGTTAACACGCAGTTGGATAGGTGAGGCTTGGAGGAATCGGGCTGTCCTGTCTGGAGAAGCGTTCCACTGGAACTGCAGGCCGCGTTCAGCCTGGGTCTGCTACGGTCTGTAAAGCGACAAGAACGGGTTGCCCTCGATGCCCCTCGGCTAGCCGCCACGGAATCTTTACCATTTGTCGCGTTCAAAACTCGGCACAGGCCAGTTGCCAATGTCCTCTGCATCACAGAATGCAAAAGTAGGAGCTCTCTTCATGTTCACTCCGCGTCGTCTGCTTGTTGTCGCCACCGCCGTAGCCCTGTTGTCCGGCTGCGCTTCTCCCAATCCCTACAGCGGCAATCAGGGGCAGGCCAGCAATGGTTCCGAGGGCGGGATGAGCAAGACCGCCAAATACGGCGGTCTTGGCGCCCTGGCCGGTGCCCTGGCTGGCGCTGCCATCGACCATAACCACCGTGGCAAGGGCGCGCTGATTGGGGCGGCAGTTGCCGGTGCCGGTGCTGCCGGCTATGGCTATTACGCCGACCAGCAGGAAAAGAAACTGCGTGAAAGCATGGCCAATACCGGCGTTGAAGTGCAGCGTCAGGGCGATCAGATCAAGCTGATCATGCCGGGCAATATCACCTTTGCCACCAACTCGGACGCGATCGCCAGCAGCTTCTATCAGCCGCTGAACAACCTGGCCAGCTCGCTCAAGCAGTTCAGCCAGAACACTATCCAGATCGTCGGCTACACCGACAGCACTGGCAGCCGCCAACTGAACATGGACCTGTCCCAGCGTCGCGCCCAGAGCGTGGCCAATTACCTGACCTCCCAAGGCGTCAGCCCAGCCAACCTGAGCGCACGCGGTGCCGGCCCGGATAACCCGATTGCCAGCAACTCTGACGTGAACGGCCGTGCGCAAAACCGTCGCGTCGAGGTCAACCTGGGCCCGATCCCTGGCCAGCAATACGGCCAACCGGCTGGTCAGCAGCAGGCGCCACAGCAAAACAACCAGTTCCAGGGCAACCCGTACCAGCAGTACCAATAAGCCCCGGCCACTAAAAAGGGCGCCGTGCAATCAATGCACGGCGCCCTTTTTTATGGCGGCGGTTTGGATCAGTCGATGTATTCGAACACCTTCACGATCTTCTGCACGCCGGACACGCCCTGTACCAGATTGGATGCGCGGGTCGCTTCCGCCTGAGTCAACAGGCCCATCAGGTAAACGATACCGTTGTCGGTAACCACTTTGATCCGCGAGCCCGGCACCGCGTTGTCGGTGAGCATCTGCGCCTTGATCTTGGTGGTCAGCAGGGCGTCGTTGCTGATGGCCAGCAGCGTGATCGGGTCCATCACCTGCAGCTCATTGTGTACTTTCTTGACCCGCTGCACCGCCGAGGCGGCTTGTTCGGCCTGGGCCTTGAGGTCGGCGCGCGGCGTTTGCCCTGCCAGCAGTACCACGCCGTTGAAGCTGGTCACTACAATGCGCGAAGCGCCGTTGCCCAGATCGGTCGCGGCCTTGGCCACGTTGACCTTGACCTTGGTTTCGATCAGCGAGTCATCAATGGTGCTGCCGAAGGTACGCGTGCCCCTGTCGTCCTGGATGGGGGTATCCCGTGTCGCGGTGATGGCCGTGCTGCAACCGCTGATGCCGAGGCACAGCGCAATAGTCACCAGGCTGAGTCGTTTAACGGTCATTCTTCACTCCCGAACAGTTGACTGTCGATCAGATCGCACAGGCAGTGGATCGCCAACAGGTGGACTTCTTGAATACGTGCGGTGACATTGGCCGGGACGCGAATCTCGACGTCTTCGGGCAGCAACAGCGAGGCCATGCCGCCACCGTCGCGTCCGGTCAATGCTACGACAATCATTTCGCGATCATGTGCGGCCTGGATCGCTTGAATAATATTCGCCGAGTTGCCGCTGGTGGAAATCGCCAGCAGCACGTCACCTGGTTGGCCCAAGGCGCGAATTTGCTTGGAGAAGATTTCGTTGTAGCTGTAGTCGTTGGCAATCGAGGTGATCGTCGACGAATCGGTGGTCAGGGCAATGGCCGGCAGGCTCGGGCGCTCGCGCTCGAAGCGGTTGAGCAGCTCGGACGAGAAGTGCTGGGCATCGCCGGCGGATCCGCCGTTGCCGCACGAAAGCATTTTGCCCTCGTTGAGCAAGGCATTGACCATGACCTGACTGGCTTGCTCGATGTGCGGTGCAAGTACGTCCATCGCCTGTTGCTTGGTGTCGATGCTGGCCTGGAAAAGCTGGCGAATTCGGGATTGCATGTCCATCTGTGTGACCTTAAGTAGCGCGGCTGTTTGGCACAGAAATGTGCAGCCCGCAAAGCAAAGAGCAAAAATGTAGGGTGAAGATGCCCGGCGAATCAGCTGTCGAAGGCGCTTTTGAGCCAGTTCAGATCAGCCTTGCCAGACGGTGTGCTTTCTATGGCAACCACATCGAAACGGCAGGGGGCGTCGGACCAGCGATGCTCCTTGAGCAGAAAAAACTGCGCGGCGAGTATCAGCTTCTGACGTTTGCGCCCGTCGATACTGGCGAGCGCGCCACCCCATTGTGCGTGTTTTCTGTAGCGGACTTCGACGAATACTACTGTATCGCCGTCAAGCATGACCAGATCAAGCTCGCCGCGTTTACACAACCAGTTCTGCGCCAGCAGGCGCAGACCCTGTTGCTGCAGGTAATTCAGAGCTTGCAGTTCGGCATCCTTGCCGCTTTGTGCGCTGGACCGCTCAGGCATCAGCGTGCGGTATCGGGCAGGCGCTGGACCTCGCCACCGACGAACTTGGCCCATGGCAGTTGGCGGTCAACGCGTTGGTTGGTGCTGATGCCCAGGCTGCCCGACAAGCCGTCAATGCGGCTGTCCGGCAGTGCCTTGAGCTGGCCCAGACGCGGCGCCAGGCGGTAGGCATCGACGCCCATCGCGTACAGACGGCCGAGGCTGCCATTGGCTTGCGGCCACTGCGCCGCCACCTGGTTGCGCAGGGGGTCGGTGGTGTTGAGCAGCCATGGCGTTTCGCAGAACATCACGTTGGTCATGTCCAGGTACTGGTTTTTGTCACCGCTGGCGCTGAACACGTGGGACGTGGCATACACAGGCACATCGCCGGCGTACTGGAAGTTCAGGGTCGGCTTGATCTGCTGGGCCAGTTGTGGCGGCACGGCCAGGAAAATGAACTCGATGTCCTGGCGGCGCGAAGGCTGGGCTGCGACGTCAGTGCCTACAGCGTTTTGCAGGCTCTTGGCGCGGCCTTCGCTTTTACGCAACTGGAACAGGTCGGCGATCTGCTGGGCGAGGGCGACCGGCTGATCGACGTACTCGACACCCAGCACCGTGCCGCCATTGGCTTCCCAATCCTGACGGAAGGCTCTATAGACACGCTCGCCCCATTCGCCACGGGGCACCATTGCGGCAGCACGATGCAGGCCGTCGGCACGAGCGCGGCGTGATACTTCGCGGGCTTCATCTTCAGCCGCCAGGCCAAACTGGAACAACTGCGCCGGGTTTTGATCGGTTTCGCTGTAATTCAGCGCCAGGGTGGTAATTGGCAATTGGGGACGCGCGCTGAGCTGCTTGACCAGCGGCTTCTCGAGAGGGCCGACCACCAGTTGCACGCCGGCGGCCTGGGCCTTGGCGTAGAAGTCATCGAGGGAGGTCAGGCGCGAGCTGTCGTAGAACTCGATCACCGGTGGCTTCTGCCCGGCTTGTTCAGCCTGGTAGTGCGCAGCCATGAAACCTTCACGCAGGGCCTTGCCGACAGCGGCCAGAGGGCCATCCTGGGGCAGCAGCACGGCGATTTTGTTCAGGGGTTGGCTGGCCAGTTCCTTGAGCTTGGTCAGTGGCGTCGGCAGCTGCACGGCCGCTGGGTGGCCAGGATTTTGCGCGCGCCAGGTGTCGATGGCCGCCTGTTGTTGCTCCAGGGTGCCGGCGCCCTTGACTGCCTTGGCCAGGCTGATCCAGCCGTCCAGCGTGGGATTGCCAGTGGCTTGCAGCTGTTCTGCCGGCAGCGCGGCAATCAGGGCCCATATTGCGTCGTGGTTGCTGCTGGCGGCATCGCCTGTGAGCAATGGCGCCATTGCCACACGCTCGCGCGCAGCGGCCAGGATTTGCCCGTCGGCTTCATAAGCGCGTGCATGCACGGTGCCGGTACGCACCTGCTGCTCTGCTGGCAACTGCTTGAGGTTTTGCAGGCTTGGATGGTTCAGGGCGGCCAAGGCAGCCTTGGGCTGATTGCGCGCCATGGCCAGTTCGGCCGCCAGGGTGCTGGCAAAGACTTGCGGGGCTGGTTTGAGGGCGTCCAGAGGCACCTGCGCGAGGATTTGCGCCGAGCGGCCGGGGTTGTTCTGCTTGTAGGCCAGGTCGGCCGCGCTCAGGCGCAGCAGCGCAGCCTGTTCGGGCGTTTTGGCGGTGGTGGCCTGTTCGAGCAGTTGCTCGATACTGGCGTCCGGGGTCCGTGGAAGGTCGCCAAGGCTGGACGAGGGCGAGCTGGCGCACGCGGCCAATAAGGCGGCGAGGCAGAGGGCGGAGAGCAGCCGCAGGCAAGCGATCATGTAAGTGTCCTGATACCGATCAAATTAGCGTGGAAGTGTACCCAAGCACTGGCCCAGGCGCGATGTTAGTGGCGTTAAAGCATTGAATAAGGTCGTGCAAAGCGTTTCCACCACCTCTGGAGTCTGAGCAGGCACTCTCGGTGATGGCACATTTTCAAGGCCTCTACGCGCTACAATGCGCATTTGCCAATCATAGAGGTGTGCGTTTTGACTGCTCCAGGTCCTTTGAATTCCACTGCAGGCGCGCTTTTTGTCGTGGCGACGCCTATTGGCAACCTGGATGACATCAGTTCCCGGGCGCTGAAAATCCTGCGCGAGGTCAAATTGATCGCGGCGGAAGACACGCGGCACTCGCAGCGGTTGATGCAGCACTTTGGTATCAGCACGCCACTAGCCGCGTGCCACGAGCATAACGAACGGGAAGAAGGCAGTCGGTTTATCACCCGACTGTTGGCGGGTGATGATGTTGCGCTGATCTCCGACGCGGGTACGCCGCTGATCTCCGATCCGGGTTACCACCTGGTACGTCAGGCGCGTGCCGCAGGTATTAATGTAGTGCCTGTTCCTGGAGCGTGCGCATTGATTGCTGCATTATCTGCTGCGGGCCTGCCATCGGACCGCTTTATCTTCGAGGGTTTTCTGCCGGCCAAGACGGTGGGGCGTCGTGCCCGTCTTCAGGCGGTAAAGGAAGAACCGCGCACCCTGATCTTCTATGAGGCGCCGCATCGCATCCTTGAATGCCTTCAGGACATGGAGCTGGTATTCGGCGGTGATCGTCTGGCGCTGCTGGCGCGCGAACTGACCAAGACATTCGAAACCCTCAAGGGCTTGCCGCTCGAAGAGTTGCGCGCGTTTGTTGAGGGCGATAGTAACCAGCAGCGCGGCGAGTGCGTGGTGCTGGTCGCGGGCTGGACCGCACCGGAGAGCGAAGACGCGGTCGGCAGCGAGGCCATGCGCATCCTCGATCTATTGCTCAAGGAGATGCCGCTCAAGCGGGCTGCAGCCCTGGCAGCAGAGATTACCGGGCTGCGCAAGAATGTCCTGTATCAGGTGGCGCTGGATAAACAGAAGGCCGAATAGTTCCGGGGGTAAGCAGGCATTTCGTCTGAACGTGATGGCATTGCTGCACTTTTAATACTTGTCCTGAGGCCGCCGGGCCGTTAACCTTCTCGGCGGAGAGTCGATTGGACAGTCGCTGCCCTCTATGAAAATTAGGGGGGGGAGGAAAGTCCGGGCTCCATAGGGCGAAGTGCCAGGTAATGCCTGGGAGGCGTGAGCCTACGGAAAGTGCCACAGAAAATAACCGCCTAAGCACTTCGGTGCCGGTAAGGGTGAAAAGGTGCGGTAAGAGCGCACCGCACGACTGGCAACAGTTCGTGGCTAGGTAAACCCCACTTGGAGCAAGACCAAATAGGGTCCCAAGGCGTGGCCCGCGCTGGGACCGGGTAGGTTGCTAAAGATGTCCAGTGATGGCCATCATAGACGAATGACTGTTCAAGACAGAACCCGGCTTACAGATCGACTCTCCACCTTTTTCCTTCTGTCCGACTCCGGGACAGAAAACCGGTAGTAACGCAAGAATCCCTCCCTGCCAAATCATTGGCAGATGCGTCTTCGTAATACCAAAAAAATCTTACTCTTAATAAATCACTTTAACTTTAAGCCATAGCTCTTTGAGCTATTTACGCTTGATGAGCCAAAAGTACCGTCAAACTCTGATTTCTCCTCCCTTAACGCTCGTAAATCTCCGTTCTGTAAGGCTTTTCCGTGTATTCGCGCCTTGACGGTGTGGTGGGCGCATTCCTATAGTGTGCGCAAGTGGCGGAAAGTGGCACAAAGTGGGTTTTTTGAACGTAAAACGCTAAAATTTGGAGAAACGCATCTGTGTTTCGCGGAGCTAACGCAATCAGTCTCGATGCAAAAGGCCGTCTCGCTATGCCGAGCCGGTATCGTGACGAGCTGATTTCGCGAAGTTCCGGGCAATTAATCATCACGATCGATGCCGTAGATCCTTGTTTGTGTGTTTACCCGCTCGATGAGTGGGAGTTGATCGAAACCAAGCTGCGTGCCTTGCCTTCATTGCGTGAAGAAAACCGCCGTCTGCAGCGTTTGCTGATTGGTAATGCCGTCGACCTCGAACTCGATGGCAGTGGTCGTTTCCTGGTGCCCCCGCGTTTGCGCGAATACGCCAGGCTCGACAAGCGCGCAATGCTGGTTGGCCAACTGAACAAGTTCCAATTGTGGGACGAAGATGCCTGGGATGCTGTTTCCGCAGCTGACCTGGCGGCTATTCAACAACCGGGCGCCATGCCCGACGAACTGCGTGATCTGATCCTGTGACTATTGATAGCGGCTTTAACCACATCACCGTACTGCTTGACGAAGCCGTTGAGGCTCTCGCCGTACGCGCGGATGGCTGCTATCTGGACGGCACGTTCGGCAGGGGCGGGCATAGCCGCCTGATACTCAGCCAGCTCGGGTCCGACGGTAAACTCCTCGGGTTCGACAAAGACCCTCAAGCGATTGCCACCGGGCAAGCGCTAGCGGCCGAAGACGGCCGCTTTGTCGTTGTGCAGCGCAGCTTTGCCGAGCTGGGTGCCGAAGTGGCCGAGCGCGGCATGGCAGGCAAGGTGGCCGGGGTTTTGCTCGACCTGGGCGTGTCTTCGCCGCAGCTCGACGACCCGGAGCGCGGCTTCAGTTTCATGAACGACGGCCCACTCGACATGCGCATGGACCCTACCCGTGGCGTCAGCGCCGCGCAGTTCATCGCCACCGCCCCGGTGGAAGAAATCGCCCGCGTGTTCAAGGAGTACGGTGAAGAGCGCTTCGCCGGCCGCATGGCACGTGCCGTGGTCGAACGCCGGGAGATCCAGCCGTTCGAGCGCACCGCAGATCTTGCCGAAGTGCTGAAAGTCGCCAACCCTGCCTGGGAAAAAGGCAAGAACCCGGCGACCCGTGCGTTCCAGGGCCTGCGCATTCACGTCAACAACGAATTGGGCGACCTGGAAGCCGGCCTCGAAGCCGCCCTGGACGCCCTGGAAGTGGGCGGTCGCCTGGTGGTGATCAGCTTCCACTCGCTGGAAGACCGCATCGTCAAACTGTTCATGCGCCGCCTCGTCAAGGGCGAGTCCGACAACCTGCCGCGCAACCTGCCGGTGCGGTTCGAGGCCTTCGTGCCGAAAATCAAGATCCATGGCAAAGCGCAGTTCGCCTCCGAAGCCGAACTCAAGGCCAACCCACGTTCCCGTAGCGCCGTCATGCGCGTCGCGGAGAAGTTGCGGTGAGCAAGCTTTTCGCCAAGCCCCTGCCGGGCGGCAGCTTCTTTATGTTGCTGCTGTTTGTCGGCGTGCTGGTTTCCGCCATTGCGGTGTCTTACAGCGCCCACTACAACCGTCAATTGCTCAATACCCTGTACGGGGAATTGAGCGTGCGTGATAAAGCGCAGGCTGAATGGGGCCGGTTGATTCTGGAGCAAAGCACCTGGACGGCCCACAGCCGTATCGAAGTGCTGGCCACCGAACAGCTGAAAATGCACATTCCCGGCGCGGCTGACGTTCGCATGGTGGCGCCATGATGAAGCTCGAGGGCGCACTCTACCCATGGCGTTTCCGCCTGATGCTCGGCCTGCTGGCCTTGATGGTGGGCGCTATCGCCTGGCGAATCATCGATCTTCAAGTGGTCGACCGTGACTTCCTGATTGGCCAGGGTGATGCGCGCAGCCTGCGACATATCCCGATTCCAGCGCACCGCGGCCTGATCACCGACCGTAACGGCGAGCCGCTGGCCGTGAGTACGCCGGTGACCACCCTGTGGGCCAACGCCAAGGAATTGCAGGTGGCCAAGGACAAGTGGCCGCAACTGGCCGCTGCCCTGGGTCAGGACCCAAAAGCCCTGGCTGAGCGGCTTGAAGCCCAGGCCAACAAGGAATTCATCTACCTGGTGCGCGGCCTCACGCCCGAGCAGGGTCAGCAGGTACTCGACCTCAAAGTCCCCGGTGTCTATGGCATCGAGGAATTTCGTCGTTTCTACCCGGCCGGTGAAACCACTGCGCACATGGTCGGCTTTACCGACATCGACGACCACGGTCGCGAAGGTGTCGAGTTGGCTTACGACGAATGGCTGGCGGGCGTGCCCGGCAAGCGCCAGGTCATCAAGGATCGTCGCGGGCGTCTGATCAAGGACGTCCAGGTCACCAAGAACGCCAAGGCCGGCAAGCCTCTGGCGTTGTCGATCGACCTGCGCCTGCAATACCTGGCCAACCGCGAGCTACGTAACGCGATCATCGAAAACGGCGCCAAGGCCGGCAGCCTGGTGATCATGGACGTGAAGACCGGCGAGATCCTCGCCATGGTCAACCAGCCCACCTACAACCCCAACAACCGTCGCAACCTGCAACCGGCGATGATGCGCAACCGCGCAATGATCGACGTGTTCGAACCGGGTTCGACCATGAAAGCCATCTCCATGAGTGCCGCTCTGGAGACCGGACGCTGGAAGCCCAGCGACAAGGTCGAGGTGTACCCCGGCACCTTGCAGTTGGGCAAATACACCATTCGCGACGTATCTCGCACCGAAGGCCCGGTGCTGGACCTGACCGGTATCCTGATCAACTCCAGTAACGTCGGCATGAGCAAGGTCGCCTTTGATATCGGCGGCGAAACCATTTATCACCTGGCGCAGAAGATCGGCCTGGGTCAACCCACCGGCCTCGACTTCCCCGGTGAGCGCGTGGGGAACCTGCCGAACTACCGCGACTGGAAAAAAGCCGAGACCGCCACGCTGTCCTATGGCTATGGCCTGTCGGTGACCGCGATCCAGCTGGCACACGCTTTCTCTGTATTGGCAAACAACGGCCGCATGGTTCCGTTGAGCCTGATTCACGTTGACGAGGCACCGAAAGCCACCCAGGTAATTCCGGAGAAAGTGGCCAAGACCATGCAGGGCATGCTGCAACAGGTGATCGAAGCGCCGCGCGGTGTATTCCGCGCCCAGGTGCCGGCGTATCACGTGGCCGGCAAGTCCGGTACCGCGCGTAAAACGTCGGTGGGCACCAAGGGCTATGCCGAGAACTCCTACCGCTCGCTGTTCGCCGGCTTCGGTCCGATGAGTGACCCACGCTACGCGATCGTCGTCGTGATCGATGAACCGAGCAAGGCTGGCTACTTCGGTGGCCTGGTCTCGGCGCCGGTGTTCAGCAAAGTCATGTCCGGCACCCTGCGCCTGATGAACATCACCCCGGACAACCTGCCGCCGACCCAGCAAGCCAACGCCGCACCTCCGGCCGCTGCTGTCAAAGCCAATGGAGGGCGCGGCTGATGTCTCTTAGCCTGAACAAGATTTTTGCTCACGCCGGCCGCGATCTGCTGATTCGCGAGCTGACCCTGGACAGCCGTAATGTGCGAGCCGGTGACCTGTTCCTGGCCGTGCCGGGTGGCAAGTTCGATGGCCGTGAACATATTGCCGATGCCTTGCAGCGCGGTGCGGCAGCCGTGGCCTATGAAGTGGAAGGCGCCACCGTGCTGCCGATCACCGATGTGCCGCTGATTCCGGTCAAGGGCCTGGCCAGGCAGCTGTCGGATATCGCTGGGCGCTTTTACGGTGAGCCGAGCCGCCATCTCAACCTCGTCGGCGTGACGGGCACCAACGGCAAGACCAGCGTGACCCAACTGGTCGCCCAGGCCCTTGACCTGCTGGGCCAGAACTGCGGCATCGTCGGCACCCTGGGTACCGGCTTTTACGGCGCTCTGCAAAGCGGCCTGCACACCACGCCGAACCCGATCGCCGTGCAGGCGACCCTGGCCGACCTGAAAAAGGCCGGGGCCGGAGCCGTCGCCATGGAAGTGTCGTCCCACGGCCTTGACCAGGGACGCGTCACCGCGCTGGCCTTCGATGTGGCTGTGATGACCAATCTGTCTCGCGACCACCTCGACTACCACGGCACCATGGAGGCGTACGGTGCCGCCAAGGCCAGGCTGTTTGCCTGGAACGACCTCAAGTGCCGCGTGATCAACCTGGACGACGACTTCGGCCGGCAACTGGCTGCGCAGCACAGCGAAGCGCGTCTGATCACCTACAGCCTGGAAGATTCGAGCGCCTACCTTTATTGCCGTCAGGCCCAATTCAACGACGAAGGCGTGCGCGCCACGCTGGTGACGCCGCAAGGCGAGCACCACCTGCGCAGCACCTTGCTCGGCCGTTTCAACCTGAGCAACGTGCTCGCCGCTGTCGGCGCCTTGCTCGGCCTGGATTACGCCCTCGACGAAATTCTCAAAGTGCTGCCAATGCTCGAAGGCCCTGCCGGACGTATGCAGCGCCTGGGCGGCGGCGCGCAGCCGCTGGTGGTGGTCGATTACGCCCACACCCCAGACGCGCTGGAAAAAGTCCTGTCGGCGCTGCGCCCGCATGCCAAGGGCAAGCTGCTGTGCCTGTTCGGCTGCGGCGGTGACCGTGATCGTGGCAAGCGTCCGCTGATGGCCGGCATCGTCGAGCGCCTGGCCGACGGCGTGCTGGTGACCGATGACAACCCGCGCAGCGAAGATCCCGCGCGGATTTTCGACGACATTCGCCAAGGCTTCAAAGACACCGCGAACGTGACTTTCGTCGCCGGGCGCGGCGCCGCCATTGCCCAACTGATCGCCAGTGCCAGCGCGGACGACGTGGTGGTACTGGCGGGCAAAGGTCATGAGGACTATCAGGAAATCAACGGCGAACGCCATGCCTTCTCCGATCTGGTCGAGGCCGATCGTGCCCTGACTGCCTGGGAGGCCGCCCATGCTTAAAGCCATGACGTTCAACGAACTGGCCCAGGCCCTGTCGGCGCGCATGCTGTCCGGCGATTGCCGATTCGACGGTGTCAGTATCGACAGCCGCAACATTACGCCTGGGCAATTGTTCGTGGCGTTGACCGGCCCGCGTTTCGACGGCCATGACTACCTGAACGACGTGGCCGCCAAGGGCGCCGCAGGTGCCCTGGTTGAGCGCGAAGTGGCGGGCGCTGCCCTGCCGCAACTGCTGGTCGCCGACACTCGTCTGGCCCTGGGCCAGTTGGGTGCGCTGAACCGTTGCGCATTCGATAAACCCGTGGCAGCCATCACTGGCTCCAGCGGCAAGACCACGGTCAAGGAGTTGCTCGCCGGCGTGCTGCGTACTCGCGGCCCGGTGCTCGCCACCCGTGGCAACCTCAACAATGATTTCGGTGCACCGCTGACCCTGCTCGAACTGGCCCCGGAACATACCGCTGCCGTGATCGAGCTGGGCGCCTCGCGCGTCGGCGAAATCGCCTATACCGTGGCGCTGACCAAGCCCCACGTTGCCGTAATCAACAACGCAGGCACCGCCCACGTGGGCGAATTCGGCGGCCCGGAAAAGATCGTCGAGGCCAAGGGTGAAATCCTTGAAGGCCTGGACGCTTCGGGCACGGCCGTGTTGAACCTCGACGACAAGGCTTTCGAGACCTGGCGCATCCGCGCCGACGGTCGCAAGGTGCTGACGTTCGCGGTGCTCAATGCCGCGGCGGATTTTCATGCCTCCCACATCGCCGTCGACGCCCGTGGCTGCCCGTCCTTCACCCTGCACACGCCACAAGGCAGCGCGCCTGTGCAACTGAATCTGCTGGGTAACCATAACGTCGCCAACGCCCTGGCCGCCGCCGCCGCCGCCCATGCCCTGGGCGTCTCGCTGGCCGGTATCGCCAGCGGCCTGGGCGCGGTGCAGCCGGTCAAGGGCCGCACGGTCGCGCAACTGGCCGGTAACGGCATGCGCGTGATCGATGACACCTACAACGCCAACCCGTCCTCCATCAATGCCGCTGTCGACCTGCTCAAAGGTTTTGCCGGGCGCAAGGTGCTGGTGCTGGGCGATATCGGCGAGCTGGGCGACTGGGCCGAGCAGGGCCATCGCGAAGTCGGCGCGTATGCCGCCGGCAAAGTCGACGCCCTCTACGCCGTCGGCCCGAACATGGCCCATGCGGTCTCGGCCTTTGGCAACGGTGCGCAGCATTTCGCCACCCAGGGCGAGCTGATCCAGGCCCTGACGGCGGCTGAACAAGATCCACAGACAACCCTTTTGATCAAGGGGTCGCGCAGCGCGGTGATGGAAAACGTCGTCGCAGCCTTGTGCGGTTCCAGTACGGAGAAACATTAATGCTGCTGCTGCTGGCTGAGTATCTGCAACAGTTTCACAAAGGCTTCGCGGTCTTTCAGTACCTGACCCTGCGCGGGATTCTCGGTGTGCTGACCGCGTTGTGCTTGTCGCTGTTTCTGGGTCCGTGGATGATCCGCACCCTGCAGAACCTGCAAATTGGTCAATCGGTGCGCAATGACGGCCCGCAGTCGCACCTGTCCAAATCCGGCACGCCAACCATGGGCGGCGCGTTGATCCTGTCGTCCATCGGCATCAGCACGTTGCTCTGGGCTGACCTGCACAACCGCTACGTGTGGGTGGTGCTGCTGGTGACCCTGTTGTTCGGTGCCATCGGCTGGGTCGATGACTACCGCAAAGTGATCGAGAAAAATTCCAAGGGCCTGCCGAGCCGCTGGAAGTACTTCTGGCAGTCGGTATTCGGCCTGGCCGCGGCGATCTTCCTGTACACCACCGCGCCAAGCGCTGTGGAAACCACGCTGATTATCCCGATGCTCAAGGACGCCAGCATTCCACTGGGCATTGGCTTCGTGGTGCTGACCTATTTCGTGATCGTCGGCTCCAGCAACGCGGTCAACCTGACCGACGGCCTCGACGGCCTGGCGATCATGCCGACGGTGATGGTGGGTGGCGCGCTCGGGATCTTCTGCTACTTGTCGGGTAACGTGAAATTCGCTGAATACCTGCTGATTCCCTACGTACCGGGCGCGGGTGAGCTGATTGTGTTCTGCGGCGCCCTTATCGGTGCGGGCCTGGGGTTCCTCTGGTTCAACACCTACCCGGCGCAGGTCTTCATGGGCGATGTCGGCGCACTGGCGCTGGGCGCCGCACTGGGCACCATCGCCGTGATCGTGCGCCAGGAAATCGTGCTGTTCATCATGGGCGGTGTGTTCGTGATGGAAACCCTGTCGGTGGTCATCCAAGTGGCGTCCTTCAAGCTGACCGGGCGCCGCGTGTTTCGCATGGCGCCGATTCACCACCACTTTGAACTCAAGGGCTGGCCCGAGCCACGCGTGATCGTCCGTTTCTGGATCATCACCGTGATTCTGGTCCTGGTCGGCCTTGCCACGCTGAAACTGAGGTAGAACGAGTGTCCCTGATCGCTTCAGACCACTTCCGCATCGTTGTCGGCCTCGGCAAGAGCGGCATGTCCCTGGTTCGCTTCCTGGCGAACCGGGGCACGTCGTTTGCCGTGGCCGACACGCGGGAAAATCCACCGGAGCTGGTCACGCTGCGCCGTGACTACCCGCAGGTGGAAGTGCGTTGTGGCGAGCTGGACGTCGAGTTCCTGTGCCGCGCCGATGAGCTCTACGTGAGCCCCGGCCTGGCCCTGGCGACTCCCGCCCTGCAAGCAGCGGCGGCACGTGGTGTGAAGCTGTCCGGCGATATCGACTTGTTTGCGCGCAATGCCAAGGCACCCATCGTGGCCATCAGCGGTTCCAACGCCAAAAGCACCGTGACTACCCTCGTGGGCGAAATGGCGGCTGCGGCCGGCAAGCGCGTGGCGGTCGGCGGCAACCTTGGCGTACCGGCGCTGGACCTGCTCAGCGACGACGTCGAGCTTTACGTGATGGAGTTGTCGAGCTTCCAGCTGGAAACCACCCACGACCTCGGCGCCGAAGTCGCCACCGTATTGAACGTGAGTGAAGACCACATGGATCGCTACAGCGGCCTGCCGGCTTATCACTTGGCCAAGCACCGGATCTTCCGCGGTGCGCGGCAGGTGGTGGTCAACCGCCAGGATGCCCTGAGCCGTCCGTTGATGGGCGAAGGCCTGCCGTGCTGGACCTTCGGCCTGGGCAAACCCGACTTCAAGGGCTTCGGCATTCGTGAAGAGAACGGCGAGAAATACCTGGCCTTCGAATTCGAACACCTGATGCCGGTGCGCGAGCTGAAAATCCGTGGCGCCCATAACCAGTCCAATGCCCTCGCGGCCCTGGCGCTGGGGCATGCCGTGGGCCTGCCGTTCGACGCCATGCTGGCGAGCCTGCGCACCTTCGGCGGTCTCGAGCATCGCTGCCAATGGGTTCGCGACCTTGACGGCGTGAGCTATTACAACGATTCCAAGGCCACCAACGTCGGCGCTGCATTGGCAGCCATCGAAGGCCTGGGCGCCGATATTGACGGCAAGCTGGTGCTGATCGCCGGTGGCGACGGCAAGGGTGCCGACTTCAAGGACCTCAAGGCGCCAGTCGCCGCCCATTGCCGCGCCGTGGTGTTGATGGGCCGTGACTCGGACCTGATCGCCGCCGCCCTCGGTAACGACGTGGTGCAAGTACGTGCCGCTTCCCTCGACGACGCGATTGCCCAGTGCAAGGCCCTGGCCCAATCGGGCGATGCGGTGCTGCTGTCGCCAGCGTGCGCCAGTTTCGACATGTTCAAGAACTATGAAGAGCGCGGCCAGTTGTTCGCTCGCGCCGTGGAGGCTTTGGCATGAGCCTCAACCTGAGAAACATCATCAAGCCATATCCGTCGCCGATCATCACCGGGCGCGGCATTGACCTTGATTTCCCGATGCTCGCCGGCTGCCTCGCGCTGCTGGGCCTGGGCCTGGTGATGATCACCTCGGCATCGTCCGAAGTGGCCGCCGTGCAGTCGGGCAACACCCTCTACATGATGATCCGTCACCTGGTGTACCTGGTGATCGGCCTCGGCGCGTGCATCGTCACCATGATGATTCCCATCGCCACCTGGCAACGCCTGGGCTGGCTGATGCTGATCGGTGCATTTGGCCTGCTGATCATGGTGATCCTGCCCGGCATCGGCCGCGAGGTGAACGGCTCGATGCGCTGGATCGGCTTCGGCGCGTTCAACGTGCAGCCGTCGGAAATCGCCAAGGTGTTCGTGGTCATCTACCTCGCCGGTTATCTGGTGCGTCGTCAGAAAGAAGTGCGCGAGAGCTGGATGGGCTTTTTCAAACCGTTCATCGTGCTGCTGCCGATGGCCGGCCTGTTGCTGATGGAGCCTGACTTCGGCGCCACCGTGGTGATGATGGGCGCGGCGGCGGCGATGCTGTTTCTCGGCGGCGTCGGTCTGTTCCGCTTTACCTTGATGGTGGTGCTGGCGGTGGCCGCGGTCACCGTGCTGGTGCAGGCGCAACCCTACCGGATGGCGCGTCTGATTACCTTTACCGATCCCTGGTCCGATCAATTCGGCTCCGGCTACCAGTTGACCCAGGCGCTGATCGCCTTCGGTCGCGGCGAGTGGCTGGGCGTGGGCCTGGGCAACAGCGTGCAGAAACAGTTCTACCTGCCGGAAGCCCACACCGACTTCGTGTTCTCGGTGCTTGCCGAAGAACTCGGCGTGGTCGGCTCGTTGTGCACCGTCGCGCTGTTCGTGTTCGTGTGTGTGCGCGGCATGTACATCGGCTTGTGGGCCGAGAAGGCCAAACAATATTTCGCCGCTTATGTGGCGTACGGTCTGTCGTTCCTGTGGATCGGCCAGTTCCTGATCAACATCGGCGTGAACGTCGGCCTGCTGCCGACCAAGGGCCTGACCTTGCCGTTCCTCAGTTACGGCGGCAGTTCGTTGGTGATTTGCTGTGCGTGCCTGGGCTTGTTGCTGCGCATCGAGTGGGAAAGTCGAACCCACCTGGGCAGCGAAGAGATGGAGTTCAGCGAAAGCGACTTCGCCGAGGAGCCGACCCATGGGCGCTAATGTGCTGATCATGGCGGGCGGCACCGGGGGCCATGTGTTCCCGGCCCTGGCGTGTGCGCGTGAATTCCAGAACCGTGGCTACAGCGTGCACTGGCTGGGTACACCGCGCGGCATCGAAAACGAGCTGGTGCCGAACGCCGGTTTGCCGCTGCATCTGATCAACGTCACCGGCCTGCGCGGCAAGAGCAAATTGTCCCTGCTCAAGGCACCGTTGGTGTTGCTCAAGGCAGTGTGGCAGGCGCGCAAGGTTATCCGTCAATTACAGCCGGTGTGCGTGCTCGGCTTTGGCGGCTATGTGACCGGTCCTGGCGGTGTGGCGGCAAAACTCGCCGGCGTGCCGGTGATCGTGCACGAACAGAATGCCGTCGCCGGCACCGCCAACCGCTTGCTGGTGCCGTTGGCCGCGCGGGTGTGTGAAGCCTTCCCGAATACGTTTGCCGCCTCGGACAAGCGCCGCACCACCGGCAACCCGGTGCGCACCGAGCTGTTTATGGACATCGCGCGCCAGGCCTTGGCCGGGCGCAAGGCGCACCTGCTGATCCTGGGCGGAAGCCTGGGCGCAGAGCCGTTGAACAAATTGCTGCCGGAAGCGGTGGCGCAACTCCCTGAGGAATTGCGCCCGGAGATCTTCCACCAGGCCGGCAAGAACCACGATGAAGTCACCGCCACGCGTTACCGCGAAGCCGGTGTGGACGCCAATGTGCAGCCCTTCATCAAAGACATGGCCCAAGCCTATGGCTGGGCCGACCTGGTGGTCTGCCGCGCTGGCGCGCTGACTGTCAGTGAACTGGCCGCCGCCGGTCTGCCGTCCTTGCTGGTGCCTTTGCCCCATGCCATCGACGATCACCAGACTCGCAACGCCGAATATTTGGCCGGGGAGGGCGCTGCCTTCCTGCTGCCGCAAAGAACGACTGGCGCCGCCGATTTGGCCGCACGCCTGACCGAGGTTTTGATGCAACCGGAACGACTGAACAGCATGGCGAGCACCGCAAGCCGCCTGGCCAAACCTGACGCCACTCGCACCGTGGTCGATATCTGCCTGGAGGTGGCCCGTGGTTGAGAATCAGAAAGCCATGCCACAACCCGAAATGCGCCGCATCCGTCGCATCCACTTCGTCGGCATCGGCGGCGTAGGCATGTGCGGTATTGCCGAAGTGCTGCTGAACCTGGGCTATCAGGTGTCCGGCTCGGACTTGAAAGAGTCGCCGGTGACCGACCGCCTGAAAACCTTCGGTGCACAGATCTTTATCGGCCACCGTGCCGAGAACGCTTCCGAGGCTGACGTGCTGGTGGTGTCCAGCGCCGTGAACACCTCCAATCCGGAAGTGGCCACCGCCCTTGAGCGTCGCATTCCGGTGGTGCCGCGCGCCGAAATGCTCGCCGAGCTGATGCGCTACCGTCACGGCATCGCCGTGGCCGGCACCCATGGCAAAACCACCACCACCAGCCTGATCGCCTCGGTGTTCGCCGCCGGTGGCCTGGACCCGACCTTCGTCATCGGTGGCCGCCTGAATGCAGCCGGCACCAATGCCCAGCTCGGCACCAGTCGCTACCTGATCGCCGAAGCCGATGAAAGCGATGCGAGCTTCCTGCACCTGCAACCTATGGTCGCCGTGGTCACCAACATCGACGAAGACCACATGGCCACCTACGACGGTGACTTCAACAAGTTGAAGAAGACCTTCGTCGAGTTCCTGCACAACCTGCCGTTCTACGGGTTGGCGGTGCTGTGCCTGGACGATCCGGTGGTTCGTGAAATCCTGCCGCAGGTCAAGCGTCCGACCGTGACCTACGGCTTCAGCGAAGACGCCGACGTGCGGGCGATCAACGTGCGCCAGGAAGGCATGCAGACCTACTTCACCGTGCTGCGTCCCGACCGCGAGCCGCTGGATGTCTCGGTCAACATGCCGGGCAACCACAACGTGCTCAATTCCCTGGCAACCATCTGCATCGCCTCCGATGAAGGCGTCAGCGATGAAGCCATCGTCGAAGGCCTGTCACGCTTTGCCGGCGTGGGGCGTCGCTTCCAGGTCTACGGCCAACTGCCGGTGGACGGCGGCGACGTGATGCTGGTGGACGACTACGGTCACCACCCCACCGAAGTGGCCGCCGTGATCAAGGCCGTGCGCGGTGGTTGGCCGGAGCGTCGCCTGGTGATGGTCTACCAGCCGCATCGCTACAGCCGCACCCGCGATCTGTACGACGATTTCGTCAATGTCTTGGCCGATGCCAACGTGCTGTTGTTGATGGAAGTCTATCCAGCCGGTGAAGAGCCGATTCCGGGTGCCGACAGCCGCAAGCTGTGCAACAGCATCCGCCAGCGTGGGCAGTTGGACCCGATCTACATCGAGCGTGGCGTGGACCTGGCACCGATCGTAAAGCCGCTGCTGCGTGCCGGCGACATCCTGCTGTGCCAGGGCGCCGGTGACATCGGTGGCCTTGCACCCAAGTTGCTCGCCAGCCCGCTGTTTGCCGCGCAGAAGGGGGTGTCGAAATGATCACCGACTACGCGTCTCTGTTCTCCACCATCACGCCTGCCGACTTCGGCCGCGTGGCTGTGTTGTTCGGCGGCAAGAGCGCCGAGCGCGAAGTGTCGCTCAAGTCCGGCAACGCGGTGCTTCAAGCGCTGCAGAGCGCCGGTGTGAATGCTTTTGGTATCGACGTCGGCGATGATTTTCTCGCGCGTCTGCAGGCCGAAAAAATCGACCGTGCCTTCATCATCCTGCACGGCCGTGGCGGTGAAGACGGCAGCATGCAAGGCCTGTTGGAATGCGCTGGCATTCCTTACACCGGCAGCGGGATCCTTGCGTCCGCACTGGCCATGGACAAGCTGCGCACCAAGCAGGTGTGGCACAGCCTGGGTATTCCAACGCCCCGTCACAGTGTGCTGCGCAGCGAAGACGATTGTATTTCGGCGGCCAAGGAACTGGGCCTGCCTTTGATCGTCAAACCAGCCCATGAAGGCTCCAGTATCGGCATGGCCAAAGTGAACTCGGCCGCCGAATTGATCGACGCATGGAAAGCGGCCAGTACCTACGATTCGCAAGTGATGGTTGAACAGTGGATCCAGGGTCCCGAGTACACCATCGCCACCCTGCGTGGCCAGGTATTGCCGCCCATCGCATTGGGCACGCCCCACACCTTTTACGACTACGACGCCAAGTACGTGGCTTCCGATACTCAGTACCGGATCCCTTGCGGCCTTGACGCAGACAAAGAACAGCTATTGATGGACCTCACGGCCAAGGCCTGCGAGGCGCTGGGTATCGCCGGTTGGGCGCGGGCAGACGTGATGCAGGATGACCAGGGCAACTTCTGGTTCCTGGAAGTCAACACGGCGCCGGGCATGACCGACCACAGCCTGGTCCCCATGGCGGCCCGTGCCGCCGGTCTGGATTTTCAGCAGTTGGTGCTGGCGATTCTTGCCGAAAGTATTGAGCCAAGAGGCTAAGACATGAAAGGCGCATCGCTTCGTCATCAGCCCTCCCAAGCACCGAGCCGCAAGCCGGTGCCACGGGGTGCCAGCCGCATGGTGGCTAAAGAGCCGATGTCGGCGCGCCTGCCGAAAGCCAATTTTGGTTTCCTCAAGGCGCTGTTCTGGCCGGTGCTGCTGGTGGTGTTGGGCTTTGGCACTTATGAAGGTGCGCAGCGGCTGTTGCCGTATGCCGACCGGCCGATCACCAAAATCAGTGTGCAGGGTGACTTGAGCTACATCAGCCAGCAGGCGGTACAGCAGCGCATCGGCCCGTACCTGGCGGCGAGCTTTTTCACCATCGACCTGGCCGGGATGCGCTCGGAGCTGGAACAGATGCCGTGGATCGCTCACGCCGAGGTGCGCCGTGTATGGCCGGACCAGGTGACTATCCGTCTGGAAGAGCAACTGCCGGTAGCGCGTTGGGGTAACGAGGCGCTGTTGAACAACCAGGGCCAGGCGTTCACCCCGCGTGAGCTGGCCAACTATGAGCACCTGCCGCAGCTGTTCGGGCCGCAGCGGGCGCAGCAGCAAGTGATGCAGCAGTACCAGGCCTTGAGCCAGATGCTGCGGCCGCTGGGCTTCTCCATTGCACGCCTGGAACTGCGTGAGCGGGGCAGCTGGTTTTTGACGACCGGGGCAGGCAGTTCCGGCCCGGGTATCGAGTTGTTGCTGGGACGCGACCGCTTGGTGGAGAAGATGCGCCGTTTCATTGCCATCTACGACAAGACCTTGAAAGAACAGATTACGAACATTGCGAGCGTCGACCTGCGTTACGCCAACGGCCTGGCCGTCGGCTGGCGTGAACCGGCTGCGCCGACGACAGACAAACCCGCTGTCGCGAAGAATTAAGAAGAGGCAGGACCCATGGCAAACGTGCAAAGCGGCAAAATGATCGTCGGTCTCGATATCGGCACCTCCAAGGTGGTGGCGCTGGTCGGCGAGGTCGGGGAAGACGGCGTGATCGAGATCGTCGGTATTGGCACGCATCCGTCCCGGGGCCTGAAGAAGGGCGTGGTGGTGAACATCGAGTCCACTGTGCAGTCGATCCAGCGCGCCATCGAAGAAGCGCAGCTGATGGCCGGTTGCCGAATTCACTCGGCGTTCGTCGGCGTGGCCGGCAACCATATCCGCAGCCTGAACTCCCACGGCATCGTGGCGATCCGCGACCGTGAAGTCAGCTCGGCGGACCTTGAGCGCGTACTCGACGCCGCCCAGGCCGTGGCAATTCCGGCGGACCAGCGCGTGCTGCACACCCTGCCGCAGGACTACGTGATCGATAACCAGGAAGGCGTGCGTGAGCCTCTGGGCATGTCGGGCGTGCGTCTGGAAGCCAAGGTTCACGTGGTGACCTGCGCCGTCAACGCTGCACAGAACATTGAAAAATGCGTGCGCCGCTGCGGCCTGGAAATCGATGACATCATTCTGGAGCAACTGGCGTCGGCGTATTCGGTACTCACCGACGACGAGAAAGAACTGGGCGTGTGCCTGGTCGATATCGGCGGCGGCACTACAGACATTGCGATCTTCACCGAGGGTGCGATTCGTCACACCGCTGTGATCCCGATTGCGGGCGATCAGGTCACCAACGACATCGCCATGGCGCTGCGCACACCGACCCAGTACGCCGAAGAAATCAAGATTCGCTACGCCTGTGCCCTGGCCAAGCTGGCCGGTGCCGGCGAGACCATCAAGGTGCCGAGCGTGGGCGACCGTCCACCGCGCGAATTGTCGCGCCAGGCCTTGGCCGAAGTGGTCGAGCCGCGCTACGACGAGCTGTTCACCCTGATCCAGGCTGAACTGCGTCGCAGCGGCTACGAAGATCTGATCCCGGCCGGCATCGTGCTGACCGGTGGCACCTCGAAGATGGAAGGCGCGGTCGAACTGGCCGAGGAAATCTTCCACATGCCAGTGCGCCTGGGCTTGCCCCATGGCGTCAAAGGCCTCGGCGATGTCGTGCGCAACCCGATTTATTCCACCGGTGTGGGCTTGCTGTTGTATGGGCTGCAAAAGCAGACCGACGGCATCTCCATGTCGGGCCCGAGTATTCGCGACAGCTACCGCAGCGACGACGAAGCGAAAGCGCCGTTGTTCGAGCGGCTGCAGGCGTGGGTCAAAGGCAATTTCTAAAGACTTACCGTGACACCGCAACACCCGTAACAAGCAGTAGGCGAAAAAACTAGAGAAAATGAAAGGAGAGGGAACATGTTCGAACTCGTAGACAACATCCCCGCTAGCCCGGTTATCAAAGTAATCGGTGTCGGCGGTGGCGGCGGCAACGCTGTCAACCATATGGTCAAGAGCAACATTGAAGGCGTTGAATTCATCTGCGCCAACACGGATGCCCAGGCGCTGAAAAGCATCGGCGCGCGGACCATCCTGCAATTGGGCACAGCCGTGACCAAGGGCCTTGGCGCTGGCGCCAACCCGGAAGTCGGCCGTCAAGCCGCGCTGGAAGACCGCGAGCGTATTGCTGAAGTGCTGCAAGGCACCAACATGGTGTTCATTACCACCGGCATGGGCGGCGGTACCGGTACCGGTGCAGCTCCGATCATTGCCGAAGTGGCCAAGGAAATGGGGATTCTGACCGTTGCTGTGGTGACGCGTCCGTTCCCGTTCGAAGGCCGCAAGCGTATGCAGATCGCCGACGAAGGTATTCGTCTGCTGTCTGAAAGCGTCGACTCGTTGATCACCATTCCCAACGAGAAGCTGCTGACCATTCTGGGCAAGGACGCAAGCCTGCTGTCCGCGTTCGCCAAGGCTGACGATGTACTGGCCGGTGCCGTGCGCGGTATCTCCGACATCATCAAGCGCCCAGGCATGATCAACGTCGACTTTGCCGACGTGCGTACCGTGATGAGCGAAATGGGCATGGCGATGATGGGCACTGGCTGCGCCAGCGGTCCGAACCGTGCGCGTGAAGCGACCGAAGCGGCCATCCGCAACCCGTTGCTCGAAGACGTGAACCTGCAAGGCGCACGCGGCATTCTGGTGAACATCACTGCCGGCCCTGACCTGTCCCTGGGTGAGTACTCCGACGTGGGTAGCATCATCGAAGCCTTCGCGTCCGAGCACGCGATGGTCAAAGTCGGTACCGTTATCGATCCAGACATGCGCGACGAATTGCACGTGACTGTGGTTGCTACCGGCCTGGGTGCCAAAATCGAGAAGCCTGTGAAGGTCATCGACAACACCCTGCATAACAGCCAGGCGAGCCAGTCGGCTGCCGCTCCAGCGCCTGCGCGCCAGGAACTGCCGTCGGTGAACTACCGTGACCTGGATCGTCCGACCGTGATGCGCAACCAGGCTCAGGCCGGTGCTGCTGCGTCCCGTAGCCCGAATCCGCAAGATGACCTGGATTACCTAGACATCCCGGCATTCCTGCGTCGTCAGGCCGATTAATGGAATGTATCAGGGCTATGAAGGTGATTGGTGTTCAGCAAAGGTCTGGTCTGCTATTATCGCCAGCCTTTGTTGATACCAGTTCGCAATTTGCGCTGAAGCGGTCCAAGCCATGATTAAACAACGCACTCTGAAGAATATTATTCGTGCCACAGGTGTAGGTCTGCACTCCGGGGAAAAGGTCTACCTGACCCTCAAGCCTGCACCTGTCGACACCGGCATCGTGTTTGTGCGTGCCGACCTGGACCCTGTCGTGCAGATACCTGCGCGCGCGGAAAACGTTGGCGAAACAACCATGTCGACCACGTTGGTCAACGGTGACGTCAAGGTGGACACGGTGGAGCACTTGCTCTCGGCCATGGCCGGTCTGGGCATCGATAACGCCTACGTCGAGCTCTCCGCGTCCGAAGTCCCGATCATGGATGGCAGCGCTGGACCTTTCGTATTCCTGATTCAATCTGCCGGCCTGGAAGAACAGGACGCAGCGAAGAAGTTCATACGCATTCTGCGGGAAGTGACAGTAGAAGACGGCGACAAGCGCGCCACCTTCGTCCCGTTCGAAGGCTTTAAAGTGAGCTTTGAGATCGATTTCGATCACCCGGTATTCCGTGACCGCACCCAAAGTGCAAGCGTGGATTTTTCCAGCACTTCGTTCGTAAAAGAAGTCAGCCGCGCCCGTACCTTTGGTTTCATGAGTGACATCGAGTACCTGCGCAAGCACAACCTCGCACTCGGCGGCAGCGTTGAAAACGCCATCGTGGTCGACGCGGATGGTGTACTGAACGAAGACGGCCTTCGCTACGAAGACGAATTCGTGAAGCACAAGATCCTCGATGCAATCGGTGACCTCTACCTGCTGGGCAATAGCCTGATAGGCGAGTTCAAAGGCTTCAAGTCGGGCCATGCCCTTAACAACCAGCTGCTGCGCAAGTTGATTGAGCAGACAGACGCTTGGGAAGTCGTGACCTTCGAAGATGCCAGCACCGCACCGATCTCTTACATGCGTCCCGTTGCGGCGGTGTAAGTAACAACTCTCTTTCTTTAGTTTTTAAAGGCTACCTTCGGGTAGCCTTTTTTTTGCCAAAAATTCGGCGCAAATGACATGTGTTGTAACGGGCGACGTTTGTGTCGTGGGAACTGATGCTTCCAGGTACACCACAAGCTAGAGGTAAGCTCGTCGAGTTTCCAATATGCGAGTAGGGAGCAAGTTCGAACGGAGTATGAATATTGGATAAGGTTTATGTAGAACTAACTATTTGATTACTCTCAAGAGATTTTGCTATGAATGGCGTATCTGCAGCTCAAACTTATCGTTCCGTTGATATTCAGCCACCAAGTCAGAGTGGCATGGAAAAGCAGCAACAAGAACCCAATAGCGTCCAAAGGCCGCGCGCTTTGACTGCCGCCTATACCGCCAATGTGTTGGGCGGTCAGGCCTCATTTCAGCCAATCCCCACGCTTGCGTTTCGCCCGAAAACTTATCTCACGCTCAGTGCGACAGCCAATCTCATTCCTGGTCTTGTCAGCGCAGGCGCCAGCAAGACTATACGATTCGATCCGTTGATCAGGGTTAGCCCGACGGACACTGGCGGCGTCACTGTGGGTTTCACCCCACGGCTGGAAGTTGAATTAAGCGGCGCAGTTCGCGCAGGCCTGACGAATATCTTCAATACTGGCCTGGGCGTGAATGGGGGGCTGGGTGGTGCACAGAAGTTTACCTTTGGTGCGCCGCAATTCAGCGCCAATCTCGAACCCAATGGCGTATTCAGCGCCCATGCTGATTTAAATCCCACGCTTGGCAGTGAGCAAACAGTAAGCGCGAATATTGGCGCGGGATTTGGTGTGGGAGCCATCAGCGTCGGTGCGAATCAAAGTTTTTCCCATAGTCTTGGCCAGCAGATAAAAGCGGGCGGGCCTGGTGTCCAGTTTCAGTTGAGTTCCACCGGTCAGCCGAAGATATCCACCAACTGGGATAGAACGGTATCGATCTCGAACAGTTATACCTTTTCGCCCAAGGCCAATTTGAATGGGCAAATCAGTGCCGGTCAGGTAGATGCCCGTGCGAGTTTGGGAGCGGGGCCATCATTTACCATAGAACACAACGTTATCTTCAACACCGACCCTGCAAGGAAAGCGCCTCCAAGGCATGAGTTTTCAGCCAGATCAGGCGTAAGTGTCGATGGCTCTTTCGGTTTCAGGGTGAGCCTGCTTCCCAGTGGATCACCTTTGAATATATCGGCTGAGGTCGGCTTCAATCCGGGCGTGTCCGTGTCCGGTGGTGGGCGCTACACCCTCTAATGGTTGAAACAGCCGTGTCAGTGAAAGGGAGCACACCCTCCCTTCGCTGACATTTGTTGAAACTACCTACGCCGTACTTGTAGGAACTGTTACTTCGCTCTGTCCCACAAAGTCAGCGTGAAGCCGTTGAATGACGATATTCGCATCGATGAAGCCAAGTTCGAATGGTTTATTCGTCAATTCATGAAGCGCTGCACGAAACTTATAAAGCGAGTGTATTAGCTATGAGCCAGATTTCTGCAAATCCGCTGTATCGTTCGCCCACCCCACCACCGCAAAACAACGATGAGGTGAATAAACGACAGCCTCCGCGCGCCCTCACTGCCCCCTATACCGCCAAAGTGTTCGGCGGTGAGGCCAAGTTTCAACCGATTCCCACTGTCACCTTCACGCCCGCTACGCATGCCACGATTGCGGCCAGAATCACGCCGCTGCCTGGCGGTCCGAGTGTGGGTGCAAGCGCGACCGCGCGGTTCCTGCCTGATATCGTCTTGCGCCCTAACGACGCCGGCGGTCTCAATGTCAGCGTGACGCCAAAGATGCAGCTCCAACTGAACGCCGATTTGACGGCGGGTATCCCCAATATCCTTGGGACCGGCATTGGCGTCAGGGGCGGTGGCAGTGCGTCCAAGTGGTTTACGTTCAATGCTCCAGAGGCCCGCTTCAATCTGAATCCGGACCTTTCATTCAATGCAAGCGCCCATCTCAATCCTGCCCTGACGACCACTCAGCGTATTGGCTTGAATGGTGGATTGCAGGGCCGTGTTTCATCTTCGGGATTGGGGGCCGGTGCTGGGGTGGATCAGGCTTTTACGCATCAGACGCAGCAAGAATTCAAACTCGGCGGCCCCGGCGTCAAGTTCGAAATGATTCCTGGCTCAAAGCCGACGATAACGCAGAATGTCGATAAAACGGTGTCCATCTCCAACAGTTACAGCTTCCTGCCGCGCACATCCGTGAATGCGAATGCCCAGGCCGGTCCGCTTACTGTCAGTGCCGGTGCCGGTGTCTTACCGGGTGTCACGGTTAAGTACAAAGTGACATTGAGCACTGACCTCGCAAGCAAGACGCCACCCAAGACCGAAGTGTCCGTATCGTCTGGCGTTCGGTTGGACGGGTCCTTCGCTATCGGCGCGTCACTGTTGCCTCGCGACTGGCCTGTCAGTCTCAGCGCATCCGTGGGGGCTCAGCCCTATGTCAGGGTCTCGGCGGACGCCAGCTATACGGTTTGAACGCTGACGCCCAAACCACGCCTGTCTTTATGGGCAGGCGTTTCTCAACCCAGGGTTGCGGCATCCACAATCCGGTTGCGACCCGTGTGCTTGGCTTCATACAGCGCCTGGTCCGCACTGAGCAATAATGCCTCCAGGGAGGTTCGACTGCGCTTGTTCCAGGTGCTCAAGCCGATGCTCACGGTGATGGGGCGACCATCTTCGGCCACCCTCGGCAAATGCTCCACACCACTGCGGATGTGCTCGGCAATCACCCAGGCGCCGTTGGCGTCGGTATGCGGCAGCACCACTGCAAACTCTTCCCCGCCATAGCGCGCCGCCAGGTCAGCGGGGCGGCGTATGTTGCTGCCGATCACCTGAGCCACGTTGCGCAGTGCCTCATCGCCGCCGTTATGGCCATGCCGGTCGTTGAAGGCCTTGAAGTGGTCCACATCAATCATCAGCAGCGTGAGCGACTCGGTGGAGCGCTGCGCGCGGTCCCATTCCAGGCGCAGGCGCTCATCGAGGATGCGGCGGTTGGGCAGGCCGGTCAGTGCATCGGTGGCGGCCAGTTCCGACAGCACGCGCTCGGCGCGATGACGACGGCGCAGTTCGCGGCGCAGCATCCAGCTCAGCCACAGCACGCCAATGCACAATATGCCGGTGGCCCCGCCGGTCAGCAGCGCGGCGCGGTGCCATTGGGCGAAGACATCCTCTCTGGACAGCGCCACCACGACAATCAGCGGCAGTGCACCGACGTTGGTGAAGGTATACAGACGCTCCTTGCCGCTGATGGCGGAAATCGCCTGAAAACTGCCCATGCCCTCACGCAGCATTCGCTTGAAGTTGGGCCGGTCGCTCAGGTCCTTGTCGATCATTTCGCGCTCCAGCAGCGGCTGCTGGGCCAAGAGGATGCCTTTGCTGCTCAACAGGTTGATGCTGCTGCCGTTGCCGATGGTCAGGCTGCTGAATAGCTGGTCGAAGTACGCCAGACGCATGGTCGCTACCGCGACGCCGGCGAACTCACCGTTGGGCCCCGACACACGCCGGCTGAATGCCATGCGCCAGACCTGCTCGCAGTTGCAGTGAATCCTGAAGGGCCGGCTGATGAACAGCCCGGCCTGTGCGTTATTGGCGTGCACCTGGAAATAATCACGGTTGGCGAAATTACGCGGCGTGGGTTTGAGGGCCGAAGAGTCCGCAATCACGTCGCCCTTGGCGTCCAGCAGCAGGACTTCGCCCTTGTAGGGCGCGGCGGTGGACAGATCAAACTGCAGCCGATGGCGAATATCCGCAGCCACCCCGGACAAGTTTTCACGTTGCCCGGTCTCGATCAGCTCGGTGAGTGCCAGGTCGTACAGCTCGACGTTGCGCAACACATCGGCATTGATCAACTGGGCAATGTTGGTGGTCGAGCGCGTGGCTGCCAGCAGCGTGCTGGCGTGCTCACGGATCAACAGCGCCGTGACGATGATCAAAATCAGTGCGACGGTGAGACCGCTGCCCAGCATCAGCAACAGTTCCGGGTGGGCAGGCGGGGTGCGACCAGAGCGTTTATTCATCGGGCAGACTTCAGCAGCGCAGATGCTGGCAGTTTAGTTCTACCCGATGAAAAGTGAATGCCCTGCTAAAAAGAAAGATTTGGCGCGTCAGAACACTTCGAATGGATAGTCGAGGATCATGCGGTACTCGTCCACGTCCCGATCCACCGCCGAGTAGCCGTTGCTGCCTCGGTGGGTCGCCCATTGCAGACGTACGGCGAGGTCCTTGGCCTTGCCGCTCTGCACCACATACTTCAAGTCGATATCGCGTTCCCAGTGCCTGGCGTCCTTGCCGTCGGCGCTGTACCACGCGCTGTAGCCACGGCTCTGCGGGTCGACTTTGGTCAGGTCAGTCTGGCCGCTGATGTAGGACACGGCCGAGGTCAGGCCGGGCAGGCCCAGGCCGCCGAAGTTATAGGCGTACTTGAGTTTCCACGAGCGTTCGTTGGGCCCGTTGAAGTCCGAGTATTGCTGGGAATTGTCGAGGAAGACGCTGTCGCCCTGGGCAATGTAGTCAAACGGGGTGTTGCCGTTGACACGCTGGTACGCGGCAGTGACGCTGTGATGGCCGGCCGCAACGGTGAAGTGCAGGCTGTAGGTGTTGTTGTCGATAGCCCCCAGCAGCGACTGCCCGGTGTCCTGGGTGTGGTAGTAGTGCAGGCCGGGATTGAGACTGATCATCTCGTTCATCACATAGGTGTAGTCCAGGTCGTAGTAGTACTGCTGCCACACGTCCTTGAGTTCGGAGGCGTAGAGGTTGCTGGTCACGCTGGGAATGGCGCTGAACGAGACACCGGCCCAGTTCAGGTGCTGGCTGTCGGTATTGAGTGGGAGTGCGCCGTAACTGGTGCCGATGCGCCGGTGACCACTCTGGTTATAGAGCTTGGTGAAACTGGCCTGGCCGCCTTCGAACAGCCAGCCGTCGATGCTGTGGTTGGTCAGGCTGATGCCACGGAAAGTCTGGGGCAGCATGCGGGTCATGCCGCCGGCGATCACCGGGTTGTTGAGGAACAGGTCGCCGGCTTTAAGCTCGGTGTCGAACGCGCGCATCTTCAGGGTGCCGCCAGCGGTCGAGAACGCACCGGGCGCCTTGCCGTTGCCGCCGCCGTAGGGAAGGATGCTGGAACCGTCAGTGCCGCCACCGCCGTCGAGCTTGAGGCCGAGCATGGCGTGGGCGTCCAGGCCAAAACCCACGGGGCCCTGGGTGTAGCCGGACTCGAACGTGCCGAGAAAGCCCTGGCCCCACTCCTTGCTGTCATCGGTGTGAATGTCGCGACGGTCGCGGTTCATGTAGTAGTTGCGTGCATTGAGCTTGAGGCTGGAGCCTTCGACGAAACCGTCGGTGTGAGGGGTGTCGGCTGCGTGGGCGAGGGGGCTGATCGTTGCTGCAATGGCGAGGAATAACGGGGTGAGCGAGGTCTGCACCGGTGGCTCCTTTATGGATGGCAAAAAAAAGCCGCTGATGATCGGCGGCTTTGAGAATCGAAGAGTGTAACAAGATAATGACTGTTGCCAAAACCGCAACAGTTGTCAGCGCGGCAGGATAATGCCGAAGGTATTCGCGCCACCCTCGCTGCGTACGAACACATCGCCGGCATGCATCAACGCAATCGCCTTGACGATGGCCAGTCCCAGTCCGTGATTGGCCCCGCTGTTGCTGCGCGACGCGTCCACCCGATAGAAGCGCTCGAACAACCGCGGCAGGTGCTCGGCGGCAATCGCCTCGCCGGGGTTGGTCACAGCAATCGCCACTTGCTGCTGTTGCACCTCGATAGTCACCTCGATGATCTGCCCCGGCGCGGTGTGTTGCACCGCATTACTCAGCAGGTTGATCAGTGCACGGCGCAGGTGGGCTTTTTCGATCTGCACCTGGGCGTCGCCCTGTACCCGTACCTGGACCTGGGCGTCTTCGAGGATGAAGTCCAGGTAGTCGAGCGTGGTCGCCACTTCATCGGCCAGGGAGCTTTCGATCAGCTTGGTGGCCTTGCTGCCCTGATCGGCGCTGGCCAGGAACAGCATGTCGTTGATGATCGAGCGCAGGCGCTCGAGTTCTTCCAGGTTCGATTGCAGCACCTCGAAGTAATGCTCGGCCGAGCGCCCGCGTGTGAGGGCCACCTGGGTCTGACCGATCAGGTTGGTCAGCGGCGAGCGCAGTTCGTGGGCCACATCGGCGTTGAACGATTCCAGGCGTGAATAGGCCTGTTCGACGCGGTCGAGGGTGGCGTTGAACGAGTTGACGAACTGACTCAGTTCCGGCGGCAACGGCGACAGTTGCAGGCGCCCGGAGAGCTTGGGCGGCGCCAGCTTGCGCGCTTCGCCGGAGAGTCTTTCCAGCGGCTTGAGGCCGATGCGCGCCACCCAGAACCCCAGCAGCGAGGCCAGCACCACGCCGACCAGCGCAAGACTGACCAGGGCCACCAGCAGGTGATGCTGGGTGGCGCGGAAGTTCTCGGTATCGATGGCAATCATGAAACGCAGGGGCGGGCGCTGATCCTTGGCCGCGAACTGGCTCACCAGCACCTTGAACGGATAGGCATGGTCAGGCAGGCGCAAATCGCGTTTACCGACCGGGCCCTGGGCGAATGCGCGAATCTGCGCGTCCGGTTCGCCGTACTCGTAGTTGGGGTCGCTGCTGACCACCCAGAAGCGGATGCGCTTGTCTTCCTCTCCCAGCAGCTTGAGCTTGGCGCGGATTTTCACCCAATGCTCCGGCGTACCGAAACGATTGACCGACGACTCCAGCACGCTGTAACGCGCATCCAGCTCCGCCCCCGGCAACAGGCCCAGGCCGCGATCCACCTGCTGGTACAGCACGCCGCCGATCAACAGGAAGATCAGCGCCGCCACCAGGGTGAACAGTCCGCTCAGACGCACGGCAATCGAGTCAACCGACACTGCGATTCTCCAACACGTACCCCATACCGCGAATGGTGTGCAGCAGCTTGTGTTCGAACGGCCCGTCGAGCTTGGCGCGCAGACGTTTGATCGCCACTTCGACCACGTTGGCGTCGCTGTCGAAATTGATGTCCCAGACCATCTCGGCAATCGCCGTCTTGGAGAGGATTTCGCCCTGGCGGCGGGCCAATACGCTGAGCAGCGAAAACTCCTTGGCGGTAAGGTCCAGGCGCACGCCATTGCGGCTGGCCTTGCGGCTGATCAGGTCGATCCACAGGTCGGCGACCGTCACCTGTACCGGCTCGTGACCACCGCTGCGCCGGGTCAGCGCCTGCAGGCGTGCCACCAGCTCTAGAAATGAAAACGGCTTGCCCAGGTAATCATCGGCGCCTTCGCGCAGGCCGCGAATGCGGTCTTCCACGCGTTCGCGGGCAGTGAGCATGATGACCGGCGTCTGCTTGCGCGCGCGCAACGCCCGCAGCACGCCGAAGCCGTCGAGGCCGGGCAGCATCACATCGAGCACGATCACCGCGTAGTCGTTCTCCAGCGCCAGGTGTAACCCCTCGACGCCCTCGCGCGCCACGTCGACGGTGTAGCCTTGCTCGGTGAGGCCGCGATGCAGGTAGTCTGCGGTTTTTTCTTCATCTTCGATAATCAGGACGCGCATGGCACCGCCTCAGCGTGTGGTCGCCAGCTCGGCAGCTGGTTTGGGCCGGTGGAAAAACCTTTCGAGGTACAAGTATATGACCGGCGTGGTGAACAGCGTCAGTGCCTGGCTCACCAGCAACCCGCCGACCACCGCGATACCCAGTGGCTGGCGCAACTCGGCGCCAGGGCCGGCGCCCAGCATCAGCGGCACGGCGCCGAGCAGGGCGGCGAGGGTGGTCATGATGATCGGCCGGAACCGCGTGACACAGGCCTCGTAAATGGCATCGTGCGGCGCCATGCCGCGCACGCGTTGCGCCTCCAGGGCGAAATCGATCATCAGGATGCCATTCTTCTTGACGATGCCGATCAGCAACACCAGGCCTATCAGCGCCATGATCGAAAAGTCCTGGCCCATCAACGTCAGCATGATCAGCGCCCCCAGCCCGGCTGACGGCAGGGTGGAAATAATCGTCAGTGGGTGCACGAAGCTTTCGTACAACACCCCCAGGATGATGTAGACCGCCACCAGCGCCGCGAGGATCAGCCACGGCTGGCTGGCGAGCGAACTCTGGAACGCCTGGGCCGCGCCCTGGAAGTTGCCGATGATCGTGGTCGGCATGCCGATTTCATTCTTGGCCTGCTCGAGCATGATCACCGCGTCGCCTAGGGCCACGCCGGGCGCCAGGTTGAACGACAAGTTGGCGGCCGGGAACATGCCGTCATGGCTGATCGACAACGGCCCGACGGTGGGCGCGTCGACGCTGGCCAGCGCCGACAGCGGCACCATCTCGTTGGTCAGCGGCGAGCGCAGGTAAAAATAGTGCAGGCTCTCGGTCTTGCCGCGTTGCCGGGTGTCCAGTTCGAGCACCACCTGATACTGGTTGGTCTCGGTCTGGAACTCGTTGATCTGGCGCTGACCGAACGCGTCGTACAGCGCCTGATCGACATCGGTGGCGGTGAGCCCGAAGCGCGCGGCGGCCTGGCGGTCGATGCTGATGTGAGTGATGCTGCCGCCCAGTTGCAGGTCGTTGGACAGGTCGCGAAACGCCAGGTTGCCGCGCAGTTTTTCGGTGAGGCGCTGGGTCCAGGTATTCAGCGTCGCACCGTCGTTGCTCTTGAGCACGTATTGGTACTGCGCGCGGCTGGGGCCGGAGCTGAGGTTGATGTCCTGCCCGGCGCGCAGGTACAGGACGATGCCCGGCACCTTCGCCAGTTTCGGACGGATACGGTCGATGAACTGGCTGGCGGACACATCGCGCTCGCCCCGGTCTTTCAAGGCGATCCAGAAGCGGCCGTTGGCGATGGTCTGGTTACTGCCGGTGACGCCCACCGAATGGGAAAACGCCAGCACCGCCGGGTCGTCCTTGACGATCTCGGCCAGGGCCTTGTGCTTGGCGACCATGTCCGGGTACGACACGTCGGCCGCTGCTTCGCTGGTGCCGAGCACAAAGCCGGTGTCCTGCACCGGGAAAAAGCCCTTGGGGATAAACACGTAGCCGACCACGGCCAGCGCCAGCGTCACCAGAAAGAGTGCCGCCATGCTGCGCTGATGGGCCAGCGCGCGACGCAGATTGCGTGCGTAACCGGCCAGCAGGCGTTCGCTGAAGCCGGGTTTGTCGTGGGCCGCGTGCGTGGGCGCGCGCATGAACAGCGCGGCGAGGGTGGGCGCCAGGGTCAGCGAGACCACCACCGAAATCAGGATGGTCGAGGTCGCCGTCAGCGCGAACTCCTTGAACAACCGTCCGACCACGCCGCCCATGAACAACAGCGGAATAAACGCCGCCACCAGCGAAAAGCTGATGGAAACCACGGTAAACCCGATCTCGCCGGCGCCCTTGATCGCCGCTTCGCGCTGGCCCAGCCCGGCTTCGAGGTGACGGTGGATGTTTTCCACTACCACAATCGCATCGTCCACCACGAAGCCCACGGCGATCACGATCGCCACCAGCGTCAGGTTGTTCAGGCTGAACCCCATCAGGTACATCAGCGCGAAGCTGGCGATCAGCGACACGCCCAGCACGCTGGACACAATCAGTGTGGCCGACAGCTGGCGCAGGAACAGTGCCATCACCGCCACCACCAGCAGGATTGCGATCAGCAGGGTCACTTCCACTTCATGCAGCGAGGCGCGAATGGTCCTGGTGCGGTCGGTCAACACGCTGACCTGCACCGACGCCGGCAACATCGCCTCCAGACGCGGCAGCTCGGCCTGGATGCGGTCCACGGTGTCGACGATGTTGGCGCCGGGCTGGCGTGAGATCACCAGGTTGACGCCGGGCGTATCGCCGGACCAAGCCTGCACGTAGGCGTTTTCCGAGCCGTTGACCACTTTGGCGATGTCACGCAGTTGAACCGGTGCGCCGTTTTTGTAGGACACAATCAGCTGGGCGTAGTCCTCGGGTTGAAACAGCTGGTCGTTGGTCGACAGGGTCGACACGCTGTCCTTGCCGTAGATTGCGCCCTTGGCCAGGTTAAGGCTCGATTGCTGGATGGCCAGGCGCACGTCGGCCAGGGTGAGTCCGATGGCGGCGAGTTTGTCCGGCGAGGCCTGCACGCGAATCGCCGGGCGTTGCTGGCCGGTGATGTTGATCTGGCCGACCCCGTCGATCTGGCTGATCTGCCGCGCCAGCAGGGTTTCCACGTAGTCGCTCAGTTCGGTGCCGGGCATGCTGGCGGAGCTGACGCTGAGAATCAGCACCGGGCTGTCGGCCGGATTGACCTTTTTCCAGGTCGGCAGGTTGGGCATGTCGCGGGGCAGCTTGCCGGCTGCGGTATTGATCGCCGCCTGCACTTCCTGGGCAGCGGTGTCGATGCTCTTGCTGAGGGTGAACTGCAAGGTCAGCAGGCTTGAGCCCAATGCGCTGCTGGAGGTCATCTGGGTCATGCCGGGGATGGCGCTGAACTGCACCTCCAATGGCGTCGCCACCGATGAGGCCATGGTGTCGGGGCTGGCGCCGGGCAGTTGCGCGGTTACCTGGATCGTCGGAAATTCCGCCTCCGGTAGTGGGGCGATAGCCAGGCGCGGGAAGGCAATGATCCCGAGCAGCACCAGGGCGAAGGTCAGCAGCAGGGTGGCGACCGGGTGGTCGACGCACCAGGCCGAAGGCGACTTCATGGCTGCACCTTGGCATCGACGGTCTGGATCACCTGCGGCGGCTCCTTGAGCACGTCCACCTGGGCACCGGCCTTGAGCCGCGATTGCCCGTCGCTCACCAGCACGTCGCCGGCCTGCACGCCTTGGATGATAGTGAGGTCGCTGTCCTGATAGGTGACTTGCACGGGCACCACTTCAACCTTGCCCGCGTTGACCCGGTACACGAAATGCGTGTCCAGCCCGCGTTGCACCACGGTGGGCGGCACCACCAGGGCATTTTTGTCGAGGGCGGTCTGGATCTTGATGGTCACCAGTTGACCCGGCCACAGGCGTTGTGCAGCGTTGTCGAACTCGGCCTTGGCGCGCAGGGTGCCGGTGGTGGAGCTGATCTGGTTGTCGATCAGGCTCAAGTGGCCCGCGCCGAGCAGGTCACCGGTCTGGCCGTCGGTGTCGGCACCGAGATACGCGTCGACACTGGCTTTGTCGGGGGCTGCGATCAGGCCCTGCAGGGTTGGCAGCATCTGTTGCGGCAGGGAAAACTCGACGGCAATCGGGTCAATCTGGGTGACCGAGAACAACCCCTGGGTGTCGCTTGTGCGCAGGAAGTTGCCTTCGTCGACGCTACGAATCCCTACGCGACCGCTGACCGGTGAACGAATTTGCGTGTAGGAAAGCTGCACCTGAGCCGCATCAATCGCGGCCTGGTTGCCCTGTGCGGTGGCCTTGAGCTGGTTGACCAGGGCCTGTTGCTGGTCATAGGTCTGCTTCGATACGCCGTTATCGATGCTCAGCTCCTTGTAACGCTTGAGGTTGATCAACGCCACTTGCAACTGGGCCTGGTTCTCGCCCAATTGCGCCCTGGCCTGGGCGAGGCTGGCGCGGATCGAGCGGTCGTCGAGGGTGGCGAGCAGGTCGCCGGCCTTGACCCGTTGGCCTTCCTTGACCAGTAATTGGGTGAGAATGCCGTCCACCTGGGGGCGAATGACCACGCTGTGCAACGACAGCACTGTGCCAATGCCGCTGACAAAGCGCGGGACGTCCTGCTGCGCCACGCTCACCACTCGCACCGGTATGGCGCTCGGCGCTGCCAGCCGGGTTTTGGCCGGGCGGGTCAAGGCCCAGGCGGTAACGGCCAGCACCACGAGGACGCCAACGATAAGAGCGGTTTTGCGTTGAATGAGCATGGGCGAGCGCCAGAAGCGCAGTTGCGGGCGCGGCGCCGCAAGCTGCAAGTGGATAGTTATAGTGAGCGTTATAGCGGTGGCATCCGGTCAGCAGCGTGACGTCAAACTGACAGCCGTGACAGCTGGCGCTTGCAACTTGCCGCTTGAAGCTTACCGCTCGCCCCTCCGGCCCCGCTATACTGGCGCCCTCACACCCATCGCAGCGCCGGAGCTTTCATGACTTCCCCGACACAACCCCCTGTTGAGGCGACTGATCTCGCCGATCCGGCCAGCGCTGACGGCGTTGAAAAAACCGAGATTGCGGCGTTCAAATTCCCGTTCAAACCGGGTGAACTGGCTGGCGCGAAGCAAACTGCCCAGCCCTGGTACAAGAACGGTGCCAGGAACGGTCACACCAAGTCGCCGGGCATGGCGCCGCCGGGTACGCGTCGGTCAATGGGCAAACGTTGAGAGTATTCAGTTGAGTGCTGTATCGGCCTTTGCCTACAAAGCTGGCTGATATTTCCGCTTGTAGGTCTACGTCCGTTTCTTGAAAGCTTGCACGGCATTCGCCCACGGCCCCCTCTGAAAGGGTCCGTCGGCCATGTCGATTTTTCTGGAAAAGGACGTTCCCGTGGCCCAGATACGCGTCTGCGTAGTGTTTGCCTTAGCGCTGTCGACTGGTATTTTTCCCTTCGCCCTGGCGGATGACTCGCCACGAAACGAAATCCGTTTTGCCGTCGTCGCACAATTTCCACCTTTCCAAAGCCGCAATCAGCAGGACCAGTTGGTCGGGCTGCATATTGAACTGGGTAGGGCCTTGTGCCAGCAGCTCAATGTGCGGTGCACCTGGGTCGACCAGGTGTTATCAGAAAATTTCTCGGGCCTTGAGGCCAGGCAATTCGACGCGATCATGGGCATCGCCCCGACACCGCAGCGGCGCCGAGAGGTGAGCTTCACCGACGACCTCTATCCGTTCACCACGCGCCTGGTTGCGCGCAAAAACTCCGGCCTGATGCCCACCGCGCGCGCGCTCAGGGGCAAGTGCGTGGGCGTCTTGCTGGGCAGCAACCGCGAGGCCTTCGCCTTGGCCGAATGGGCTCCCAGGGGAGTTCGGATCAAGAGCTACTGGCTCAACGATCAACTGGTTCGCGCACTGGTGGCGGGGGATATCGACGCCACATTGCAAGGCACCGTAGAAATTCGCGACGTGCTGCTCGACACCGCCGTCGGCCAGGATTTCGATTTTCTCGGCCCAGTCGTCTCGTCGCCCCTTCTTGGCGACAGCGTGGCGATCGCGGTGCGCAAGTCCGATACCGCGTTGCGGCGCGATCTTAATGGCGCGCTTGAGCAGTTGATGCACAACGGCGAATACCAGCGGATCGTCCAGCCTTACCGACTGGATATGCTCGCTCCCCGCAGTGATGGCTGACCGATCTGTGATAAACGCCCCATACCGTTCAGTGCCTTTGGGAAATTACCTACGCGCCAAGCGGACATGTCGCGCTTAGACAGGGTCGAGTGCCTGCTAAAAAGTGGCCTGTTGGAAAGTTGAGTGCGGTCGGGCTTGAGTGATTGAGTCGGGACGCCTCCCACCCTCTTTGCACAGGACAGTTTGTATGACTAGACGAATACTGGCGCTTAGCCTGGCATTGTTTGCCGGGAGCGGATGTGCGGTTCCCCCGCCGCCTGCGGCGTCGTGGAGCGAGATACGTTTTGGCGTCGAAGCCGATGTAAAACCATTTGAGTACCGGGATGAGCGAGGCGAGCTCAAAGGGCTGGATATCGAACTGGGCAACGCGCTGTGTGCCGAGCTCAACGCGCGCTGCGTGTGGGTCGATCAGCCCTATGCCAGCAATATCGAGGCGCTGCAGGGCGGGCGCTTTGACGCAATCATGCCGATGACGCCGACCCCGGCTCGACGCGAAAACCTCGACTTCACCGACCTGCTCTATCCGTTGGAAAGCCGCCTGGTCGCCCGCACCGGGGCCAATCTGCTGCCCGAGGCGCAATCGCTCAAGGGCAAGCGTGTCGGCGTGTTGGCCGGCACTAGCCGCGAAGCCTTTGCCAAGGCACGCTGGGCGCCCCAGGGCGTGGTGATACGCAGTTTCAACCTCAATGCAGAGCTGATCGCCAGCCTGTTGAAAGGCGAGCTGGACGCGACCCTGCAGAACACCATCGAAATCACCGAAGCCTTGTTGAACACCCCGCAAGGCGCTGCATTTGCCTTTGCGGGCCCCCGCATCGTCGATGAAATGCTCGGCGGCGGCGTTGCGATTGCCACGCGCAAGAGCGACCCCACGTTGACGGCCGCCCTGAATCGCGCCCTGCAACGCCTGAAAGACAATGGCAAGTACGCGGCGATTACCCAGTCGTACCTGGCGCCGGTGGCCGCAGAGCCACAGCCGGCCACAATGGTTCACGTTCCGGCAGGCGCTGGTTTGCCGTTTTCGCAAACCGTGCAACTGGGGCAAACGCTCTACCTCTCCGGGCTGCTGGGGCAGGATGAAAGTGGCAAGCTCGTGCGCGGCGGCATCCGCGCAGAAACGGCCCAGGCCCTTGAGACCTTGCGCAACACGCTCAAGAGCAGAGGCGTGGGAATGGACAGGGTGGCCAAATGCACGGTGATTCTTGCCGACATCAACGATTTTTCGGCGATGAACAGCGTTTATACCCGCTATTTTCCTTCTGACCGCCTGCCGGCGCGTACCACGTTCGCCGCCGGCAAGCTGTTGGACAATGCCCGCATAGAAATCGAATGCCTGGCCGGGCTGTGAACTGGCGCGCTAGGACGCGCGCAATGAAATAAAGGCGTAATTGGCCGGCACCTGGGTGGCGATTCGGGCGCCGGCATCGAGCATTTGTTCGGCAACGTCCATCGCAGACACATGAAACACCCACTCGTTGCTCGCTGTCGGCTGCTGCACCGCCAATTCGATCGCCTGAGCAAAGGCGTTCATGTCCGGCAGGTACGCGGTAAATCCATCACCTTTGAGCGCCGTGGTGCAGATGCCCAGCAGCGCGCACACCGCCTCCTTGGTTTGCACATCATCGCGGTCTGCCTGGCGTGAACGCCTGATCAGCTCGGCCAATTGCGCATCCACCAGTTCACCGCCGACGATCAATGCCGGGCCCTGTTCCCAGGATTCCGGCGGGCAGTCCTTGGTAGCGGTGCTGAGCGGAATATGCGGGTTGATTTCCATCGGGTAGATGCGGCACACCAGTGGACGACGCTCATAGATGCCGCAGCGGTTGTCTTCGTCAAGATTCCGGCAGCGCCCGGCGTTGTAGGCGGCAAAGGTGATCGCCACGAACGCCTCGGCCGTGCCGCTGGGCACCACCACCGAACGGCGTTCGGCATGCTCGCGCTGGTTGACGGGAAGACCCAGGCCGTTGCCGAGAAAAGCTTCCACCAGAATGATGATATTGCCGCCGTCGGCCGCCCACTGGCGGGCCTCGGCGAGGGTGAGGGGCACATGATGGTCGCTGCAGCATTTGCCGCAACCGACGCAGGAAAAGTGAGTGTTCATGGCGTATCTGTCACCAGGCAAGGTCAGAGGGCGCTCTTGAACGGCGGCGGTTTTTTACCGCTACCCAGCGTTTAGGTTCTCTGAAAGCAAGTTATGCGCCAGTGATTGTCAGACGTCAGGCACCACGTCGCGTAGGACAAATCTCATTCCGGCGCTTTCATACAGGTTCCGGGCGCGTTGGTTACTCTCGCGCACCTTGAGATCGGCACAGGGTTCGCCGCGCTGCTTGAACACTGCAAACGCGTGCAGTAACAGCGCTCGACCGAGCCCCTGCCCCTGAGCATCGGGATGCACCGCCAGGTTCTTGATAAACGCGCTGGTCCAGCAGTGCGCCACGCCGAGAACGCAATCCGCGCGACTGACCACCAGGCACAACGCAGGATCGAACTCGGCATCGGTGAAAAATGACTGGCGCCATTGCGCCAGGCTGGCGACACGACCACCGCCCTGGTCTTCGGTCAGGCGCAACAGCGCATGAATGTCCGGCGCCAGCTCGTCGCGGTAAGGCTCCAACCGAATAGCCTGTGGCCACTGCGGCGCGGGCAGGTTGCCCGTGAGGTCGCGCCGCAGTAACTGGTAATACTCGGTCACCCTTTACAGGCCCTTTTGCGCCACGGCCTGCGCGGCTATCACCAGGCACTTGGTCAGCTCGGGCGAGGAGAACTTGGTCAACACCGCGTCGGCTCCGGCCAGGCGGGCTTTTTCGCTGTTCATCGCGCTGTCCAGGGAGGTGTGCAGCAGCACGTAGAGTTGCTGGAAGTCCGGAGTTTCACGCAGGGTGCGGGTGAGGGCGTAGCCGTCCATTTCCGACATTTCGATGTCGGACACCACCACGTTGATCTGCTCGGCGGTGCCTTGCAGTTCCAGCAGCACATCAATGGCTTCCTTGGCGCTGCGCGCGGTGTGGCAGGTCAGGCCGAGGTTGCGCAGCGTGTGCACCGATTGCTGCAGGGCCACCTGGCTGTCGTCCACCACCAGGATGCGGGCGTTGCCGAGCACTTCGGCTTCGTCCATGGTCAAGTCGGTGGGCGCCGCTTCAATGGGTGCCGGCGCGATGCCGTGGATCACCTTCTCGATATCCAGCACCTGTACCAGGCCGCCTTCCACCTGGGTCACCCCGGTGATAAACGCCCGATTGCCGCCCGAACCGTAGGGCGGCGGACGGATGTCGGTGGTCAGGCAATGCACGATCTTGCTCACCGCTTGCACATGCAGGCCCTGCTTGGAACGGCTTACATCGGTGACGATCAGGCAGCCACCGTCAGGGTCCGCCAAGGGCATTTCACCCAGCGCCCGGCTCAGGTCGATCACCGCCAGCGAGTTACCGCGCAGCGTGGCGATGCCTTTGACGTGCGGGTGCGACTCCGGCAGCTTGGTCAGCGGCGGGCAGGGGATGATTTCGCTGACCTTGAGCAGGTTGATCGCCATCAGCTTGCCGCTGCGCAAGGTAAAGAGCAGAAGTGAGAGTGAGTCTGCGCGGGCTTTGGTGGTGGGCATAAAAACCTTCTGTGGATCAGGGAAGACAGTCTATGGAAGGTTATCGACTTCGCAGAGCCAGGCTTTAACCGGATTTTGTGTCTGCTGGAGCCCCTGCCACAGGGTGTGCTGTCAGCCCTTCCACACGTGCGGGTTCACCAGATCCTGCGGGCGCTGGCCCAGCAGGGCGCTGCGCAGGTTGTCGAGGGCGCGGTCGGCCATGGCTTCGCGGGTTTCATCGGTCGCCGAGCCAATGTGCGGCAGGGTCACCGCATTGCTCAACTGGAACAGCGGTGACTCGGCCAGCGGTTCCTTCTCGTACACATCCAGCCCGGCGCCGCGAATGGTCTGGTTCTGCAAGGCCTGGATCAACGCCGGTTCATCCACCACCGGGCCTCGGGATATGTTGATCAGGATGGCACTGGACTTCATCAGCGCCAGCTCCCGGGTGCTGATCAGATGACGCGTCTTGTCGCTCAACGGCACCACCAGGCAGACGAAGTCCGACTCGGCCAGCAGTTGCTCCAGGCTGCGAAACTGCGCGCCCAGCTCCTGCTCGAGGGCGGTCTTGCGACTGTTGCCGCTGTACAGGATCGGCATGTTGAAACCCAGGCGCCCACGCCGGGCCACGGCGGCGCCGATGTTACCCATGCCGACGATGCCCAGGGTCTTGCCGTGCACATCGCAGCCAAACAACGCTGCGCCGACACTGGCTTTCCACTGCCCGGCCTTGGTCCAGGCGTCCAGTTCGGCGACCCGGCGTGCGCTGCTCATCAGCAGCGCAAAAGCGAGGTCGGCGGTGCTTTCGGTCAGCACATCCGGAGTGTTGGTGAGCATGATCCCGCGCTCATCGAGGTACGCCACGTCGTAGTTGTCGTAGCCCACCGACACGCTGGACACCACCTCCAGTTTGCTCGCGCCCTGCAACTGCTCGCGGCCCAGTTTGCGCCCCGCACCGATCAAACCGTGAGCATGGGGCAGGGCTTCATTGAACTGCGCGTTGATGTCACCGAGCTTGGGATTGGGTGCGATCACCTCGAAATCCTGTTGCAGGCGTTCGATCATGGGCGCGGTGATACGGCTGAAGGCGAGGACAGTCTTTTTCATGGCAGGCGGGCTCATCGACTACGGAAGAATGCCAGGCACGCTAACATCCCCACTGACAATTGTCAGGCCGCGCAGCCAGCACGAGCGGGCTTTGTTGTGGCAAGCCCAATGCCGTTCAGTTAAGGAAAATGTGTGGGCTTATTGTGGCGAGCGGGCTTGCCCCGCGTTGGGGTGCGAAGCACCCCCAGTCCAGCAAAGCGCGGTTTACCTGATACGGCTCAGCGCCTGGTTTTGGGGCTGCTGCGCAGCCCAACGCAGGACAAGCCTGCTCGCCACAACAGGCCCTTATGCCACAGCGATCTGGGCACCTGAAATAGCGGACAGCTCAGTTCGCCAGCCGCGCCCCGCTGAGGCTGCCACTCAGCTCATACGCCACCAGCTCCGCCTGATGCGCCGCCAGAATCTCCGGCAACGAACCGCGCAGGTATTCCACCCAGGTCTTGATCTTCGCATCCAGGTATTGGCGCGATGGGTAGATGGCGTACAGGTTCAGCTCCTGGGAACGGTAGTTGGGCATCACCCGCACCAGCGTGCCGTTGCGCAGGCCCTCGATGGCCGCATACACCGGCAGCAGGCCGATGCCCATGCCGCTGGTGATGGCGGTTTTCATCGCGTCGGCCGAGTTCACCAGAAACGGCGAGGTGTTGATCGCCACGCTTTCCTGGCCTTCGGGGCCGTTGAAGATCCATTTGTCCAGCTGGATCACCGGGCTGACCAGGCGCAGGCAGGCGTGGTTGAGCAGGTCGTGGGGGCGATGGGCGCAGCCCTTGGCCTTGACGTAATCCGGCGAGGCACAGGCAATGCTGTAGGTGATGCCCAGGCGCTGGGAGACGAAGCCCGAGTCCGGCAGCTCGCTAGCCAGCACGATGGACACGTCGTAGCCCTCGTCGAGCAGATCGGGCACGCGGTTGGCCAGGGTCAGGTCGAAGGTCACGTCCGGGTGCGTGCGGCGGTAGCGGGCGATGGCATCAATCACGAAATGCTGGCCGATGCCGGTCATGGTGTGCACTTTCAGTTGCCCGGCGGGGCGGGCATGGGCGTCGCTGGCTTCGGCCTCGGCTTCCTCGACATAGGCCAGGATCTGCTCGCAGCGCAGCAGGTAGCGTTTGCCGGCTTCGGTGAGGGCGATGCGGCGAGTGGTGCGGTTGAGCAAGCGGGTTTGCAGGTGGGCCTCAAGGTTGGAGACCGCGCGCGAGACATTGGCGGTGGTGGTGTCCAGTTGCACGGCGGCGGCGGTGAAGCTGCCGGCTTCGGCCACGCAACTGAACGCGCGCATGTTTTGCAAAGTGTCCATGGAGAGTTCTCAGGGGAGATGACAAATTGTGACAGAAAGTGGCCCCGTCCAGTGATCCCTACCAACGGATTGTCGCGTGAACGGTAACAAAGATTCACAGGAATGCCAGCTTATCCTCCTCCAGCGCCCCGCCTAGAATTGCGCCGCCTCTCCCGCACCTACCCATCAGGAATTCGCTTGCCGTGCCGCGTCGCATCAGCAGAGAGCTGAAGACTCTCAGTGTTTGGGCTTTATCGTTAGCAATCAGCGGCTGTATCGGAACCGGCGGCATCGCCCCCCAAGGCCAGCCCTTGAATGCCAATAACCTGGCCACCGATGCGGCTATCCAGCACGCCGCCCAAGACGCGCACTGGCCCACCGCGCAATGGTGGCAGGCCTATGGCGATCCGCAGCTCAACCGCTGGGTCGAGCTCGCCACCCAAGGCAGTCCGAGCATGGCCATGGCCGCCGCCAGGGTGCGTGAGGCTCGGGCGCTGGCCGGGATGGCCGAGTCGGCCGAATCCCTGCAGATCAACAGCGCCAACACTCTCAAGCGCCACCATTGGCCGAAGGATCAGTTCTATGGCCCCGGCGAGCTAAGCGGGTCGACCACCTGGGACAACACTTCATCCCTGAGCCTGAGCTACCCCCTTGACCTGTGGGGTCGTGAAAGCAAGGCCTTCGAGCGTGCCGTCGACCTGGCCCATATGCGCGCGGCCGAGGCGCGCCAGGCTCGACTCGAGTTGCAAAACAACGTGGTGCGCGCCTATATCCAGTGGTCGTTGCACTACGCCAATCGCGATATCGTGGCGGCCACGCTGGCCCAGCGACAGCAAATGCTCGACCTGGCCAATAAGCGACTGGACGCCGGCATCGGTACGCATTTGGAGGTCAGCCAGGCTGAAAGCTCATTGCCTGAAACCCATCGCCAACTGGACGCGCTCGACGAAGACATCGCCCTGGGGCGCAACCAAGTGGCGGCGCTCGCCGGTAAAGGACCCGGTGAGGGCGCGCAGTTACAGCGCCCGACGTTGTCGCTCGCCGCGCCGCTGAAGTTGCCATCGAGCCTGCCCGCGCAGTTGCTCGGCCAGCGCCCGGACGTGGTCGCCAGCCGCTGGCAGGTCGTGGCGCAGGCACGTGGCATCGATGTCGCGCAGGCCGGTTTTTACCCCAATGTCGACCTGGTCGGCGGCCTTGGCTACATGGCCACCGGCGGCGGCTTGCTGGCCTTCATGGCCGGCAAAAAATTCAACTACAACGTCGGGCCGGCGATCAGCTTGCCGATCTTCGACGGTGGGCGATTGCGTGCCGAGCTGGGTGAAGCCAGCGCCGGATATGACATCGCCGTGGCGCACTACAACCAGACTCTGGTCAATGCACTCAAGGGCATCAGCGACCAGTTGATCCGCCGCGCATCCATGGACAAGCAAGCCTCTTTCGCCGCGCAGTCCGTGGCGTCAGCGCAGAAAACCCATGACATCGCGACCATCGCCTACCAGCGCGGCCTCACTGACTACCTCACTGTGCTGAGCACGCAAACGCTGCTGTTTCGCCAACAGCAGATCGAGCAGCAGGTGCAGGCCGCACGCCTGAGTGCCCATGCCGAACTGGTGACAGCACTGGGCGGCGGCGTCGAAGCCGGGCAGGACGTGCCGCAATGAAATACCTGCAGTCCCTTGAATGGCGCCGGGGCTTCTTCGACTGGGCGCGCAGCGACGGCGTGACCTGGGTGTATATCTTCAAGGTGCTGATCGCCGCGTTCCTCACGCTGTGGCTGGCCATGCGCCTGGAATTGCCGCAACCGCGCACCGCCATGATCACCGTGTTTATCGTGATGCAGCCGCAGAGCGGCCAGGTATTGGCCAAAAGTTTTTACCGCTTGCTGGGCACCCTGGCCGGCTCGGCGGTGATGGTGCTGTTGATCGCCTTGTTTGCGCAGAACACCGAACTGTTCCTCGGTGCGCTGGCAATCTGGGTGGGCCTGTGCACGGCGGGCGCGACGCGCTATCGCAACTTTCGCGCCTATGGTTGTGTGCTGGCCGGCTACACGGCGGCGATGGTCGGCTTGCCGGCGCTGTCGCACCCGGACAGCGCCTTTATGGCGGCGGTGTGGCGCGTGCTGGAAATCTCCCTGGGGATTGTGTGTTCCACGCTGGTCAGCGCTGCGATCCTGCCGCAAACCGCCAGCGCCGCGATGCGCAATGCGCTGTATCAGCGTTTTGGCGTGTTCGCGCTGTTTGTCACCGACGGCCTGCGCGGGCGCAGTCAACGCGAGGGGTTCGAAGCCGCCAACGTGCGTTTTATGGCCGAGGCCGTGGGCCTGGAAGGGCTGCGCAGCGTCACGGTGTTCGAAGACCCGCACATGCGCCGGCGCAGCGGTCGACTCAACCGCCTCAACAGCGAATTCATGAGCCTCACCACGCGCTTTAACGCCCTGCATCAGTTGCTGGTGCGACTGCGTGCGGGCGGTGCCAATGAGGGGGCGGATGCGATCAAACCGGGCCTGCAGGACCTCGCAGAATTGCTCGATGGTTTCTCGAACCGCGCCCTCACCAGCGCTGACGCCGCACACCTTGCCGAGCAACTGAGCGCCTATAGGCAAGACTTGCCCACCACACTGCGCAGCCTGCGCGCGCACTTTGAGCAGGGCAGTTCCGGCGGCGCCGAGCACCTGGATTTTCATACCGCCTGCGAGCTGCTCTATCGCTTCGTCGACGACCTGCACAGCTACGCGCACACCCACGCGTCCCTGGCCGATCACCGCCATGCGCGGGAGCAGGGGAACGAACCCTACACGCCGAAAACCAACTGGCTGGCCTGCGCCGCTTCAGGCATTCGCGCGGCGTTCATCCTGATTGTTCTGGGCAGTTATTGGGTGGCCACTGCCTGGCCCAGCGGCGCAACCATGACGCTGATCGCCGCCGCGACGGTCGGCCTTTGCGCGGCTACGCCCAACCCCAAACGCATGGCCTTTCAGATGGCCTGCGGCACCTTGCTCGGCGCGCTAGTGGGCTTTGTCGAGATGTTCTTCATCTTCCCGTGGATCGACGGTTTTCCGTTGCTGTGCGTGATGCTTGCGCCAGTGATCGTCCTTGGCACCTTCCTCGCTTCACGCCCGCAGTACGCCGGGGTGGGGCTTGGCCTGCTGATTTTCTTCGGCACCGGCTCGGTGCCGGACAACCTCACGGTCTACAACCCCTACACCTTCATCAACGACTACCTGGCCATGGTGATCGGCATGCTGGTGTGCGCGGCGGCCGGGGCGATCATCCTGCCGCCCAACAGCCGCTGGCTGTGGCGGCGCCTGGAGCAGGACCTGCGCGAACAAGTGGTGTATGCCATCGGCGGCAAGCTCAAGGGCCTGACCGCACGGTTTGAAAGCCGTACACGCGATCTCCTGCACCAGGCCTACGGCCTCGCCGTCGCCCAGCCGCAGGTGCAGCGCGACCTGTTGCGCTGGATGCTGCAGGTGCAGGAAGTCGGCCACGCGATCATCGAATTGCGCAACGAGCAGGCAATGCTGCCGGTGCACCCGGCCTACGCCGAGTCCCAGCCGTGGCGCCAGGCCATCCGCGTGATGGGTCGTGCGCTGATGCGCCTGTTTCTGCAACCCAACGCCTGCAACCTGGAGCGCGGGTTGATCGCCGTCGACCACGCGATCAGCCGCGTGCAGGCCACCGACGAACCCTTCGCCCCGCACTTCGACACCTCGGCCCTGCGTCGGGTCAAAAGCTACCTGCACTTTATCCGCACCTCATTGCTCGACCCGCAAGGACCGTTGCATGCCTCGTGAAATCGCGTTCCACGGCCTCTACCTGCCGAGTATCACCCTGATGTTCCTGATCGCGGCGACCCTTGCCTGGGCGCTGGATCGCTGTATCGCAGGGTTTGATCTGTACCGTTTTTTCTGGCACCCGGCGTTGCTGCGCCTGAGCCTGTTCGTCTGCCTGTTCGGCGCCCTGGCGCTCTGCATTTACCGTTGAGAATGCCCCGATGAAAAAGTTTTTCAGCCTCTTCGCCACCTTGCTGGTATTGGCGTTGGCGATCTGGATTGGCCGCGCGCTGTGGGTGCATTACATGGACACGCCATGGACTCGCGACGGCCGTGTGCGCGCCGACGTCATCAATGTCGCGGCCGACGTGACCGGCGAGGTGGTCGAGGTGCCCGTGCGCGATAACCAGTTGGTCAAAAAAGGCGACCTGCTGATGCAGATCGACCCCGAGCATTACCGCATTGCGGTCAAGCAGGCGCAGTCTCTGGTGGCCTCACGCAAAGCCACCTGGGACATGCGCAAAGTCAACGCTCACCGCCGCGCCGACCTCGACGCGCTGGTGATCTCCAGGGAAAACCGCGACGACGCCAGCAACATCGCCGACGCGGCCCTGGCCGATTACCAGCACGCCCTGGCGCAACTGGACGCCGCCGAGCTCAACCTCAAACGCACCCGAGTGCTCGCGGCGGTCGACGGCTACGTCACCAACCTCAACGTGCATCGCGGCGACTATGCGCGCATCGGCGAAGCCAAAATGGCCGTGGTGGACATGAACTCGTTCTGGGTCTACGGCTTCTTTGAAGAAACCAAGCTGCCCCATGTGAAGGTGGGCGACAGCGCCGATATGCAATTGATGAGCGGCGAGACCTTGAAGGGGCATGTGGAAAGCATCTCGCGCGGCATCTATGACCGCGACAACCCCGAAAGTCGCGAGCTGATCGCGGATGTGAACCCGACCTTCAACTGGGTGAGGCTGGCCCAGCGCGTGCCGGTGAGGATTCATATTGATCAGGTACCGGAAGGTGTTTTGTTGGCGGCCGGGATCACCTGCACCGTGATCGTGAAGCCACCTGTGGCGAGCAGGCTGTGACGAGCGGGCTTTTGTGGCGAGCGGGCTTGCCCCGCGTTGGGGTGCGAAGCACCCCCAATCCAGCAAAATGCGGTGTACCTGATACGGCTCAGCGCCTGGTTTTGGGGCTGCTGCGCAGCCCAACGCAGGACAAGCCTGCTCGCCACAGTAGCGGGCTTGCCACAGTAGCCCGCCTGTCACAGGGCAGCATTTGCCGATAGCTACGGCCCAAACCGCACCAGCATGCGCTGCCCCACCCGCAGTGATGCTGGCGGTGGTTGGTCGAACGCGAGGATACATTCGACCGTGCGCATATTGGCCCTGACCTGGGGGTCGTCTTCCAGGGTGCTGCTGCCCAGCACTGAGCTGATGCGCACCACGTGGGCGATCAGCGGCGTGGAGCCGTTGACGCTGTCGTCCGTGACCTCGGCCTTCATCCCCGGGACGACCACGCTGGTGAATGACTCATTCAGCTCGGCGCGCACGATGCGTGGCTGGTTGGGCAGCAACACGAATGCCGCGCCCGATTGTGCGGAGACGGCGGCGCCAGGCTGGATCAGGCGGCGCACCACCTCGGCGTCGATGGGTGCACGCAGACTGCGCCGGGTCAGTTCGTAGCGGGCCGCCGTCAGCTTTCTTGCGGCGGCCTGGGCGTCGCCCTGATTTTTTTCCAGCGCGTCGCGTAACCGCGCGGCGCTCTCGCGGGCCTCGTCGGCGCTCTGGCTATCGCCGGCACCGGCGGCGGCAGCAGTGCTCAGGCGCGTGGCCGTTTGCTCGGCGAACGTGAGCTGCCTGGCCAGTTGCCTGGCCTGAACCTCCACCTGCTGCTGCTCACCCAGTGCGGCAGCCACCGCCAGTTGCGCCGGTTCACTGTCCAGTGTGGCGAGCAGTTGACCCTGCTTGACGGCTTCGCCTTCATTGACCTTGATCTCGGCCACCACGCCGTCACGGGTGACACCGAGCCTGAGCAAACCGCCTTCCACGTCAATGCGGCCGCGCGCCACTGCGAGGTAGGTCGGGGGCGCCGCAGCGGGCCTGGCCGGGACGTCTTCACGGGAGCAGGCACTCAGCACCAGCAGTGCGCTGCTCAACAACAGCCAGGGGCGAAACAGACGTGGGTTCATGCGCAGGGTTCCTGGGCACCGGCGGTTGTCGCCGGCTGGAAGGGAAAAGGGGTGTCGTTGAGGATGCGGCCGTCTTCGATGGTCAGCACCCGGTCGGCATTGCTGATCAAGCGCGGGTCGTGACTGACGCACAGCACCGTGGTGCCACGGGTGCGGGCGATGCGGTGCAGGATGTCGATCACAATGTGGCCGTTGGCGGCGTCCAGCGCACTGGTCGGTTCGTCGGCGAACAGCAGTTCGGGCGCCTTGGCCACCGCCCGCGCAATCGCGACGCGCTGCTTTTCGCCGCCGGACAATTCGGCCGGGCGCAGTTTCAGGCGCGCACCCAGGCCGACCTCTTCCAGCGCTTCGATGGCGCGTTGCCGGATTTCCCTGGCCGGCAGCCCGAGGTAGCCCAAGGGCAGCGCCACCTGTTGCAGCGCGGTCAACGCCGGAAACAGGTTGAAGCCCTGGAACACAAAGCCGGTGTGCCGCAGGCGAAACTGCTCCAGAGCGCGGGCGTCGAGGCTGCCCAGGTCTTGCCCAAGTGCGCAGGCGCTGCCCCGGTCTGGCCGTTGCAGGCCGCTGAGAATCGCGAGCAGGGTGCTTTTGCCGCAGCCGGACGGGCCGGAGATCAGGGTCAGTTCGCCAGGGCGTATCGCCAGGGTGATGTCGTGCAGCACGGGGGTTACCACCCGTCCCGAAGTGAAGGCTTTGCTGATCCCGCTGGCGTGCAGGGTGATGGGTGATGCCGAGGTCAGAACGCTCATGGACGGTTCATCTCAAAAGACTCGCCGGGTCGGCGTGACGTAGGGTGCGGATGGCCGCCAGGCCTGACACCAGGGCCAGGGTCATGCTCAGCAGCAGGCACACCAGCGCTGCGATGGGCGAGAGCTGCAACGGCACGTTGTAGTAGCCGGCCAGCGCGAAGAACAGCCCGGCCAGCACCGAACTCCCCAGCAGGCCCAGGGCCCCGACCCAGAACGCCTGCTCCATCACCACTTTACGCAGGGCCGTGACGCCAACGCCCAGGGCGTTCAAGGTCGCGTATTCGCGGATCGAGCCGACGACTGCAGCCACCAGCGTCTGGCTGGTGATCACGGCGCCCACCAGAAACACGATCGCCGCCAGAAACAGCACGCCGGCCCCGGCGCCCGTGTCGAACATCCAGTACAGCTGCGAGCGTTGGGCGAACTGTTGTGCCGTCCATACCGCGTAGCTGCCGAACGCGGCGCCGTCGCCCAGGCGCGCGGCAACCGCCTCGGCCTGGGCGGGGTCGCGCACCTTGGCCACCAGGTAGGTAATGCGGTCTGCGGGCGCGGTGGTGTCGAGTTGTCGCGCGGTGGCCAGCGACGCCAGCACGTTCACCCCGCCCAGCGCGCGCAGGCCGTTGGTGATGCCGACCACGCGCACGCGATGGCCGTTGATGGTCGCGGCGTCCCCCAGGTTGACGCCCAGGCTGTCGAGGTCGGCGCGGTCGACGATCACTGCGCCGGGTTCATCCAGGCGTGCGCGCAGCGCGGTCGGCAGCACGCGTTCAAACATCAGGCCTTGCGGGCCGGCATCGATACCCGACACAAACACCGACACGCCGCCAGTGTCCCGGGCGCCGCGCCAATCGGCGTCGACCCAGCGAAACGGTTCCACCCGTACCACATCGGCGTCCATGCGCAAACGCATCTCCACGCCGGCGTCGATGGGCCTGCCGAGGTTGACGCTCTGGGTGCCGAGGTAACCAACCCACAGGTCGGCCGTGGAGCCGGTGATATACACGCTGGCGCTGCCAAAGATGCCCAGCACGAGCGCAGCCTGCAGCAATTGCAGCAACCCGGCGAAGCCCACGGCGATAATTGCCGGCAGGAAGCGGCGCCATTCATGGATCAGGGTCAGGCGGGCAAGGGCGACCATCAGTCAGCTTCCTTGATTGCGCCCGCTGGCAACGGTGCGCCACCGAGCGCCTTGTACAGCGCAATGTAGGCGATACCTCGTTCCGTACTGGCAGCGTCCGCCTGTTGCAGGGCCTGTTGCGCGCGCATCTCGGCGTCCGCCAGCGCCAGCGTGCTCATCAACCCCAGCTGCGCGCGCTGTCGCAAGGCGTGCAGGCGTGCTTGCGTTGCCGTCTGTGCCTGGCGGGCCGCCTGCTCACGCAGCCGTGTTTGTTGCAGATCCCCCAGCGCCGTTTCCACCTGGGAGACGCCTTGCAAAACGGCCTGCCGATAATCCAGCAGGGCGGCTTGTAGCAGGTGGTCGCTGGCGCGAGCGGCGCTGGCGCGTTGGCCCCAGTCGAACAACGGAATGCTGATGCCCGGCCCGGCCGAGAAAATGCCGTTGCCGCTGGGCGTGCGTTTGCGGTTGCTGGCGATGTTCACCGACCACTGCAACGACGCGCCCAGGCTCAGGCGTGGGTACAGGTCGGCGCGGCTCATGCCCAGCTCCCCGGCGGCGACCAGCACCTGGGCCTCGGCGCTGGCGATGTCCGGGCGCGTGCGCAACAGGTCCGCCGGCAGGGTGCCGAGCTGCCACGGGCCCAGGGTAGGCGGCGGTCGCGGTTGCAGCCAGCGCGGGTCAGGTTCGGGTTGGCCCGCCAGCAGCGCCAACTGTTGCCCGTGGCGGTTGATCAACTGACGCGGCGCGCTCAGGCTCATCTCGGCCTGCGCCAGTTCCGCTTCAGCGGCGCAGACTTCGGCGGGCGAGGCCAGGGCGAGGTGCTCGCGCACCCGCAGCAGCGCCAGTTTTTCCTGCTGGGTGTCGCGCAGGCGGGTCAGGCTGAGCTCTGCCTGTTGCGCCGAACGCAGTTCCAGCCACTGCCGGGTAACCTCGGCTACCAGTGACACCTGCACGCTGCGCACATCGGCCTGCACCAGCGCTTCATGACCCTGGGCCAGGCGCTCGGCGCTTTGCCGGGCGCCGAACAGCGGTAATTCCCACTGCGCATCGAAGCCGATCAGAAAGTATGAGGTGCTGGTGTCGGGGCTGATTGCATCGTGGGTCTTCACGCCCAGCGACGGCAGGTAGGGCGCCTGCGCGCTGCGGCTGAGCACGCGGGTGGCCCGCAACCGCTCGATGGCCGCGCCGACCTCCAGATTGTTGTGCAGGGCGCGCACCACCAGGGCATCGAGTTCGGGATCGTTGAAGGCGTGCCACCACTGATTCAAATCGGGCTTGTGCGCCGCCAGGGCAGCCGGCGTATTGCGCCATGCCTGCGGCGTGGACGGTTTCAAGGCGGGCAGCGGGGCTACCGAACAGCCGGCGACCAACACCAGGGACAGGGTGCACAGCGTACGACACGAGCGCGATCTGCTGAAAAGCTTGATAGGGGTCACCCAGGGCGTGATGGGATCGATGCGGACTACGATCAACGACAAACGCGATAGGGGTCTGAGGATGCTGAGTCAGGATTCAGGGCGCGACTGTACCCATAGCGTCCGTTCAGTTCTGTTGCGAAATTGTATTGCGGGCAAATGAAGGGGCAGACGACCGCACGCGCAGTCGTCTGCCATGGGGAAGGTGGCCGATCAGGCCTGGCAGTAGGTTTCGTGCAAATGGCGCCACAGCAGGGCGCCGCTGGCCAGCTTCTCGAACACCACCGTGGCACGGCGGTCTGTCTGGGTGCCGCTGTCATCAACCTGATGCTCGCGGTAACTGACGATGGCCCCGCGCGCATGCCGATCAATGCCGGTCAGCTCGCTCAAGGTAATCTTCAACCCCGGCCGCTGCCCGCCGAGCCGCGTAAACAGGTAATTGACCCCGGCCGCATTCATGCGCGTGCCGGTGGACGGCGCGATCATGGTGAACTCCGGCGAAAAGCGCGCCAGCAACTGTTGCAGCGTACCTTCCGGTGCCACACCGGCAAACCATTGCTCGATCTCGATGTGGGTCTGGATCACTTCTTCGAAAAAGTCGCTGTAGTCGATCATTTATAAACTCCCATTCAAGCCAAAACGCTTCTTCAACACTTTCTCCAGCAAGCCCTTGGGCAACAACGCTGCCATCAGCGGCAACGCCCGGCTGCCATTGCCCGAACGCAGCAAGCGCGGGGGCTTTTGCCGTTGCGTGGCCTTGAGCACATCCACCGCGAAGACGCTGGCGGAGGTTGGTTTGTCCTGTGAGGCCTGGGTGCGGGCGCGGATGCCGTCGCGCAGGGGCCACCAGGGTGATTGTTCGTGGATCAGGCGTTCGGCCTGGGCGCCGGCATTTTTTGCGAAGTGGGTGTCGATCGCGCCGGGTTGCACTTCCATCACGCGGATGCCGAACGGCGCCAGTTCCATGCGCAGGGCGTCGCTCAGCGCGTGCACGGCGGCCTTGGAGGCGCAGTAGGCACCGGCAAACGGCGTGACCAGCACGCCGGAGACGCTGCCGATGTTTACCACCAGCCCCTTGCTGCGGCGCAAGGCCGGGAACAGCGCCTGGGTCACGCCGACGATGGAGAATACGTTGGTTTCGAACTGGCGCTGCATGGCCTCGGTGCCGCCGTCGAGCAGCGGCCCCATGCCGCCGTAGCCGGCGTTGTTGACCAGCACATCCAGCTCGCCCAGTTGCTCGGCCAGGTGCTGCAGAGCGGCGCTGTCGTTGACGTCCAGTTGCACGGCCCGCAAGCCTGCGGCGGCGAGGGCGGCGACATCGTCCGCGCGGCGGGCGCTGGCCCACACGTCGAAACCTGCGTCTTTAAACGCGTCGGCCAGGGCGCGGCCGATGCCGCTGGAGCAGCCAGTGATGAGTACGTTGGGCATGGGTCAATCCTTTGTCAGTCCGAGAAACTGCCTTGCAGGTGCTCGGCACGAAATTCCAGGGTTTGCGCGCGGTAACCGGGGCGCAGCGGCGGGGTGGGCAGGCAATCGTCCCAGGTGGCACCGGCCTGCAATTCGCCGGGGCCGCGATAGCGGGGGGCGGCGTAGACGTTGTCGGCCAGGTTGACGCTGTCGCCCGGTGCGTAGGCGGCGACGCGCCAGCGCAGTTCGGTGAGGGGGACGTCGTTGCCGTTGTTCAGGGTCAATTTGAGTGGGCGGTCGGCGGGGCATTCCTGAGGCGAGTAGGTGATGCGCAGTTCAAGGCGCGCCAATTGCGAGGCTTCGCGGTTGTCGAGCCACACCACCCACACCGCGACCAGGCCCAGGCCTGCGGCGGCGGCCAGGGACACCGGCAAGGCCCTGGCCGGGTAGCGCACCAGCAGGATCAGCCAGGTGATGATCAGGAGAACGCCGAAGAACATGGAGACCACCTCGAATAGGGAACCAGCATCCTAACTTAAGCTGAGGTGGGATTGGTTACCTTGAGCAGTGTGTGGGCCGCACGGACGCCATCGCAGGCAAGCCAGCTCCCACGTTCGACCGCATTCTAAAGTGGATGCGCGGTCAACTGTGGGAGCTGGCTTGCCTGCGATGAGGCCCGTACAGTCACCACCAACCATCCGAAAAAAAGCCCCCACCCGGCCCACTGCGGATAGGGGACGCAGTGGGCCGGGTGGGGGCTTGTTCTACGACCGTGTTACTGCGCGATAGTTTTCACCGACACGCCACGTTCAATCGGCGTCGAGCGACCGTAGATGTCTTCGAAGCGCTCGATGTCGTCTTCGCCCAAGTAGCTGCCCGATTGCACTTCGATGATCTCCAGCGGGATCTTGCCCGGGTTGCGCAGGCGGTGCACCGAGGCGATCGGGATGTAGGTGGACTGGTTCTCGCAGAGCAGGAACACGTTCTCGTCACAGGTGACTTCGGCGGTGCCGCTCACCACGATCCAGTGTTCGGCGCGGTGGTGATGCATCTGCAGCGACAGGCACGCGCCCGGCTTGACCGAGATGTGCTTGACCTGGAAGCGGCCGCCCATGTCCACCGAGTCGTAGGAACCCCACGGACGATAGACTTCGCAGTGGTTCTGGGTTTCGCTGCGGCCCTGCTCGTTGAGGGTGTTGACCATCTGCTTGACGCCCTGGACCTTGTCCTTGTGGGCAATCATCATCGCGTCCTTGGTTTCCACCACCACGATATTGTCCAGGCCGATCACCGACACCAGCTTGCCGTTGCCGTGCACCATGCAGTTGCGGCTGTCCTGGATGACCACATCACCCTTGCTCACGTTGCCATTGGCGTCTTTATCGTTGACCGCCCACAGCGAGGCCCAGCAGCCCACGTCGCTCCAGCCAGCGCTCAGCGGCACCACGCAGGCGCGCTGGGTTTTTTCCATCACGGCGTAGTCGATGGAGTTGTCCGGGCAGCAGGCGAAAGTGGCTTCGTCGAAGGTCACGGTGTCGGCGGTCTGCTCGCTGCGCTCCAGGGTCAGCAGGCAGGTGTCGTAGATGTCCGGATCGTGCTTTTTCAGCTCTTCGAGGAAGCGGCTGGCGCGGAACAGGAACATGCCGCTGTTCCAGAAATAGCCGCCGCTTTTGACGAACTCGACGGCGCGCTTCTCGTTGGGTTTTTCCACGAACTGTTCGACGCGGCTGACACCTTCGGGCAGCAGCGAGTCGTTGGCGGACTTGATGTAGCCATAGCCGGTTTCCGGGCGGGTGGCCGGAACGCCGAACAGCACCATCTCGCCGCGCTCGGCCGCCACGGTGGCCAGGGCCAGGGCGCGTTGCAGGGCTTTCTGGTCGTCGATCACGTGGTCGGCCGGCAGCACCAGCATCAGGTCGTCACGGCCTTCGTTGACCAGCATCATCGCGGTCAGCGCCACGGCCGGCGCGGTGTTGCGGCCGAAGGGTTCCATCAGGATGCGCTGGCACTCGAGCTTGCGAGCGCTCAACTGCTCGTTGACGATGAAGCGGTGGTCCTTGTTGCACACCACAATCGGCGCGTCCATGCCTTCGAACACCAGGCGCTCCAGGGTTTGCTGGAACAGGGTGTGCTCACCGGTCAGGGCCAGGAATTGTTTAGGGAACTGTTTACGCGAAAGCGGCCAAAGACGTGAGCCGCTACCACCGGAAAGGATTACTGGGATCATGGGTGTTTCTCCTTGAATCAGTTTGGGTCAGAGCTACGAAGGTTTGTCGTTTCACTCTTGTTTTTGTCTCGGTCCTGAGCTGAAACCCGTTCAGTGTGGGAGCTGGCTTGCCTGCGATGGCGTTTTCAAGACCGCCATCGCAGGCAAGCCAGCTCCCACAAGGGGGCGTGTCAACTCAGGGAAATCATCAGCGGGTCGACACGGGGCGTTTCACCCACACTGGCGACAGGCTCGAACCAGAACCGGTGACATACAGCACCGCCGCTTCACCACGTTCCAACGCAACCGGCTTCACATCGCCGACTTTCTTGTCACCGTCATACAACGCCAGGCTTACCTTCACCGGGTTGATTTCACGCTCGCCACGGCCCTTGGCGGCCACCGACTTGACCACATCGGTCTTGCCATCGGCGGTTTTCAGGGTCAGGGCCTTGTCGCTGAGGTTCTGCACACGCACCAGCGCTTTCTGTTTGTTCTTGAACGGCGGCTCTTCGATCAGCTGCGGCTGGCCGCTGCCACTGTTGACCAGGGTGTAGTAGTGGTCGGCGGCCAGCTTGACCGGTACGGTCTGGCTGCCGACTTTGGCGCTGTAGTCACCGCCGGGCATGAAGCTGAAGTCGCTGCTGGCCAGTGGCGCAACCTCATTGAGGTTGGTATTGCCCACAGTGGCGCTGACTTCCTGGTTGCTGGCGTTGTAGATACGCACAAAGCTTGAGCCTTTTGGTGCGGTGGGGCCGTACAGGGCGGCGTCACCACCGGCGAAGGCGGACATCGATACGAAGCTCAAGCCGGCAGCGATGGCCAGAGTCTTGGTGAGATGGCGCGCAGTTGTAGTGAAAGTCATGTGAGTTACCTCTCTTTCAGTTGTGCGCCCGGTCGGGCGTCTCGGATTTTTTAAGGGGGTTGTTCGACGCCAGGTCTTGCTGGCGCATACCGGCTTGTTTGAGCTGCGCAACCCAGTCGGGGTCGGCGTCGCCGATTTCGTTGTTCACAGGCAGATAACGCTCAGGAAACTCCCAGATCAGCACTTGCGGTGGGGTGTTCTTGAAGTCATCGCTTTTCAGGTAGCTGAGCATCGGCAGAATCGGGCCGTGGCCGTCTTCGGAGTAGTTGATGACGTCGCTGTGCAGGGCCTGCTTGAGCGCGCCGACAAAATTCCAGTTGGGATTGGCGCTGTAGCTGGTGCCCACCAGGGCCACCGGGGTTTCGCTGTCGGCGAACAGGGCGTCTTCGCCTTTGTCCTGCGCCAGGTGCGTCACGCGTTTTTGCAGGGGCTCCTTGGGCGGCATCAGGTTTTCGAACAGCGGGTCCAGCGGCAGGAACAGGCGCAGGTCACCTTTGTGCGGCTCGGTTTTTTCCGCCTCGGTGACAAAGCGCTGCGGCTCGCCGCTCAATGGCGTCTGCTCGGAGATGGTTTTGGCCAATTGCTTGGCTGCGATTTCCGCACCGTCCGGGGTCCAGTGGGTGTCGGTGCGCAGGAACACTTGCGTGCCGGTCAGCTTGGCCTGTTGCAGCGGCTCCAGCAGGTCCGGCGCGACGATCTTGTCGGCGGCGACACGGGCGTGGAAGTCCTGGTACAGGTTGGCGTGGATGCTCGCCGGTTTCACCTCGTCCAGATGCTCCGGGTACAGGCGCACCTTGGCCGGCACAATCGCCATCACCAACTGGATGCCACGGGCCTTGAGCTTCTGGCGTACGCCTTCGACCAGCGCGTAGTTGTCTTGCAGGTTCTGGTCCTGGTTGGCGATGGCGTTGAATTCCTCATCGCTGTACAGCCAGTGATCGCGACCCAGTACCACGCCGGTGCGGCCTTCGTTGAACAGCTTGTAGTCCAGCGCCGCCCACAGGTTGGTGCCCAGGCGCTTGATCGGGAACTCTTTGTCGTAATGGGTCTCGACGGCCTTGGTCCAGCGACCGTTGAGCACAGTCGCATCGGCGTTGGTGCTAAAGCCCATGAAGCTGCGCAGCGACCAGGCGCCCAGCGCCAGCAGCAGCGCCAGGAACAGGCTGATATAGAGGACGCGTAATGAACGGGTCATGGTCGGCTCCCTCAGAATTGGAAGTAAAGGAACGGCGAGAAACTCTGCGCCGACAGTTTCAGAATCGACGCCACGAACAGCAGCAGCACCGCCGCACGCATGGCGTAGCGTGGCCAGTCAGCGGTCCAGTAGGCCGGTTGCACGGCCGCATCGCGACCCACGCTGAAACCGGGCTGATGGATGCTGCCGGGGTTGTCGCCCGGTACGGCCTTGATCAGGCTCGGGTCGGCCGGTTTGGCTTTATCCGCAGGGCGGTTGGTGTAGAAGTCGCGCAGACCGAAGAACGCCAGGGTTGCGTAGGCCACCACCAGGGTTGCCACTTGCAGGCCGGTGAGGCTGGAACGGTTGAGTTCCGACAGCGACCACTCGCCAAAGCTGAACATGGCGCCGTACATACGACCGGCCACGTGCAGGTTTTCGGCGCGGAAGATCACCCAGCCCATCACCACCAGCAGGAAGGTGAAGGCCCAGCGCACCACGTTGAAGCTACGCGGCGCGGTGTTGAGGCCGATGGCTTTTTCGATCGCCAGCCACATGCCGTGCCAGGCGCCCCACACGATGTAGGTGATGTTCGCGCCGTGCCACAGGCCACCGAGCAGCATGGTCAGGAACAGGTTGCGATAGGTGGTCAGTGTGCCTTTGCGGTTGCCGCCCAGGGTGATGTAGAGGTAGTCACGCAGCCAGGTGGAGAGGCTGATGTGCCAGCGGCGCCAGAACTCGGTGATCGACTGGCTGATGTACGGCTGCTTGAAGTTTTCCATGAAGCGAAAACCCATCATCAAGCCCAGGCCGATGGCCATGTCGCTGTAGCCGGAGAAGTCGAAATACAGTTGCGCGGTGTAGGCCAGCGCGCCGAGCCAGGCGTCACCCGTGGTGGGGTTTTGCAGGGCGAAGCAATGGTCGGCCACCACCGCGAGGGTGTCGGCGATGAATACCTTCTTGATGAAACCCTGCATGAACCGCGTGCAGCCCTCGGAGAATTTATCGAGGGTGTGCGTACGGTTGTTGAACTGGTCGGCCAGGTCGCGAAAACGCAGCACGGGGCCGGCGATCAGGTGCGGGAAGATCGCCACGAATGCGGCAAAGTCGATCAGGTTGCGCGTGGCCGGGGTGTCGCCGCGATACACGTCGATGATGTAGCTGATGGACTCGAAGATGTAGAACGAGATGCCAATCGGCAACAGCACGTGGGTGAGGATGAACGGCTCCAGGCCCGCCGACTTCATCATCACGTTGATGCTGTCGACGCCGAAGTTGGCGTACTTGAAGTAGCCGAGGATGCACAGGTCGACAGCCACGCCGAGCAGCAGCCAGCGCTGGGCCGGCTTGGTGCGCACGCCGGCGGCACCGACCTTCAGGCCGATCCAGTAATTCCACAGCGTGACGGCGGCGAACAGCGCCAGGAAGTCCACTCGCCACCAGGCGTAGAACACATAGCTGGCAATCAGCAGCAGCAGGTTGCGATAGCGTTGCCCGCTCAAGTAATACAAGCCGAGAAAGATCGGCAAGAACAGGAACAGGAACACATTGGACGAGAAAACCATCCCGATCTCTCCATGTTTAACCAACAGTCAAGGGCCGAAGCCCCCCCAAACCCCCCCACGATTTCGGGAGGGTGTACGCGTTCAGTGTGGGAGCTGGCTTATGTGGGAGCCGGGCTTGCCCGCGATGGGATCAACTCGGATTGTCTGAATCACCGAGGTGTCTGCATCGCAGGCAAGCCAGCTCCCACATAAAGCCAGCTCTCACAGTTGGACCGAGTCCAACCGGGAGCTATGTATCAGCTGCCTTTGTTGCCTTTTTCATGCGCCGGGTCGTAGACCTTGGTCAAGTCACCCCCCAGGCGGAACGTCTTGAACGGTTGCATGCCGTGCTTGCGCTCGATCACGTCCGGGGCGCAGGTGTAGAGGGTGCAGAAGGGTTCGAGCCAGGCGAATTTCATGTCCTTTTTCAGGTCCTTCATGTCCTGCTCTTTGCCGTTCTTCTGCTCGAAGATCTCCGGGTCCTTGACCCCGGCCAGCACCTTGTCGCCCAGGCGCTTGAGCGCGCTGTTGTTTTCCTGGCGCAGGTCCACGCCATTGACCAGCGCGAAACTGGCGATCATCGACAGCGGCGGCAGGGCGTAGTTGTGGTACGACAGGGCGCGTTGCTGGCGCTTCAATTCATTGGGCAAAAAGCCCTGGTCGTCGACCTGGTTCACGCCGACCTTGTATTCCTTAACCGCCCAATCAAACAGGTCGCGACGGTTGGTGGCGACGGACGTGGCCATCACCGACCAGGCGGCCCAGTAGGAATGGTTGTTGGTTTTTTCCAGCGGCAGGTTGTCCCAGTCGCTCACCACCTGGTCGGCCAGCTTGTTGAACCAGGCTTCGATCAACTGCGATTCCTGCTGGTGATTGGCCAACGGGTGCGAGTCGGAGAACTTCAGGCGCACATAGGCCGAGGCCATGCTGCCCAGCGCCCATTTGCGCATGGACTTGCCGGTGTGGTTGAAGTCCTTGGACATCAACGCGTCGGCCTTGGCCCACGACACCAGCCAGTTCAGCGTGCATTCAAGCTGCTGCGGACGGCCGTCGCGCATGAACTGCATCACGCGTTTGCTGGTGTCTTTTTCCAGCTTGGTGATGTCGGCGGTGCTGTCGCGAAAGGCTTTTTCCGACTGCAGGTTCAGCGTGGAGCGTGCTTTGTCCGAACCTTCGTACTTGCTGCGAAACTGCAACGGGCCGGTGTAGGGCGCGGGCATGGTGTCGCAGTTTTCCTTGAAGTCGCCGGTCTTGAACGCTTCGATCGGTGCGAAATAGCCCTGGGGCGGACGCAGCGGCGCGGCGGCGTTGGCAGCGCCGGCGAAGATCGCCAGGCCGAGCAACGATGGAATCAATAACTTTTGCATAAGTAACCTCACTTCCCGAGTTGGGCGGTCTGCTGACCACCGCCTGGAAATACGTTGCGTGTGCAAATTTTCGCTTCGACTTTCTGCGCAGCAGCGCCCGCTTCGGGGCCCTGCACTTCCACGGCCAGCAGGTTCTGCGAGGCCCAGTCTTCATCGGTGCGCAGTTCAAAGGCGAAACGCCCGTCTGTATCGGATGTTTCGGGTTTCTCGATCTTGATGTCCTCGTGGCGCCCGTTCATGTACCAGAGGGTGGCTTGCAAGGTTTTCACCGAGGGATCGGCGAAGCGGATATCGACCTGGTGGTTCACGTTACGCAGGTCCTTGTTCGAACTGTTGACCATCAGTTCGTTCTTGCCGGGTTTGAGCGTGGTGCTGGCACTCATCTGCGCGGGCTTGCCTTCGCAGCCGTTGTCGAGCAGCGCCATCATCTGGCGGTAGATGGTTTCCTGGTCCAGGCGGTACAGCGGCGAGAATTCCCAGATGAGGATTTTCGGCGGGGTTTTCTGGAATTCTTCGCTGCCCAGGTACTGGATCATCGAGCCTTCCAGGCCACCGCCAGGGAAGGCGACGTTGAGGATGTCGGCACCGATTTCCTGTTGCAAAAAGCCTGCGAAGTTGTAGTTCTTGCCGCTGTGGCTGGTGCCCACGAGGGTGATCTGCGGGTTGCCCGAATCGCCGAACAGGTCGCCGTCGCCCGCTTCGCCCTTGGGCTCGGTGGTGAACTGATCCATGTACTGGATCGCGTAGCTGGTGCCGCACAGCTGGCCGGCCATGTTGTGCAGGGTGCCGGTCTTGCCCATGCGCCCGGAGCGCTTGGTTTCGAATTCCTGGCGGGGAATATCGGCAAATTCGGGCAGTGCGCGCACCTTGGCGCCGACGATCTTCGCGGTGCGCTGGGCGCCGTATGGGGTCCAGTGCTGGTCGCCGCGGAAGTAGAAATCGTGGGCCGGCAATTCATCCGGCAGTTGCTCATTGGTCAGCGGCGACAGGTCGGGCACCACGTAGCCCATCTTGGCAAAGCGGCCGAGCATGGTCTTGTAATTGCCCAGCGCCTTGTCGAAATCGAACGAGGCTTTTTCTGCCGGGTTGAGCTTGTTGCGGTTCACCAGGCCACGGGTCGGCTGGTAGACCAGCACCAGTTCCACGCCCTTGGCCTTGAACGCATCGTGCAGTTGTTGCAGACGCTTGTAACCAGCGGGGCTGGTGTCGAATTCGGTGCGCAGGTCTTCCTGGGTACGGAACAGCCAGTCGCCCTGGGCTTGCACCAGGGTGGTGAAGTTCTGCTGGTAGCGCGTGGTGTAGTTCTTCGCGTCATGGGCGGCCGGGCACAGGCTGCAGCATGGTTCGGCGGTGAAGGTCGGCGCCTTCACTTCATCGGCGCGCACGCCCTGGCTGGCCGCCAGCAGGCCGAGGGTCAGACCCGAAAGGCTCAGCAGTTTGATCATGTGTGGGTGCATAAGGGTCATCCTCAGTCCAGCATTTCGGTCTGGCGTTCGACAGGGTCGATCAGCACGGCTTTCTGCTGGCGCACCAGCAGGTCGAGAATTTCTTCCTGGCGTTCACCGAGAATCCCGGAGAAGCTGATGCCACTGGTTTTGGTCGGTGCCAGCATCGACACGCGGTACAGCTCGATGCTCAACGGCGAGTCGATCGACAGCGGCCCGCTGCCGTTGCCTGCCAGTTCACCGCCGACCACGATCAGCGACACCTTGGCGTCGAACGGGTCGAGGGCGATGTCGCGGTCGGTGTCGGTCAGATCCTTGATGTGGCCGTAGACGCCGGTCAGGCCGTTGGCCATCGAGGTGTTTTCGTACAGCTTGATGTTCACGCTGTTACGCACGCGGATGCCGTGGCGACGGTTGGCGATCACCTTGTTGCCCCACAGCAGGTTGTCGCCGCTCTCATAGAGCGTGATGCCGTCGGTGTGGTTGCGGTAGATCTCGTTGTCGGCGATCAGGTTGTTCTCGCTGTTACGGTCGATCACCAGGCCCGACAGCTTGTTGTCGTAGCTGCGGTTGTTGAAGATGAAGCTGTCGTTCACTTCCCGGGAAATGATGATGCCGTGCTTCTTCTTCGTGCCGTACACGGTGTTGTCCGCGATGATCAGGCCGTGGGAACGGTCATGGGGGTCAATGCCGTAGACGATGTTGTCCTTGTAGGTATTGCCCTTGATCACGAAGCCCGTGGTCTCGTAGCAGTAGAAGCCGTACCACATGTCCGAGAACTCGGAATCGACGATCCAGCCGGTTGGTTGAGGGCGCTTGAGCACCTTGGCCATGTTCGGCGTGTACTGGGAAATACTCACCCCGTACGATTTGCTGTTGGCATAGCCGAAGCTGGCCATCTTGCTGTTTGCGATGTAGGTCTGGGTGCCGCCCCAGGCCAGCAGGAACGGACGAAATTCCTTGGGCGACTTGAACAGCGCCGGGCCGTTGGCTTTCTCATCCCAACCGGTGATCCGCGTGTCGCGCACAAACAGCTGGCCGTCGTTGATCAGGAACGAACCGGCTTGCTGGGACAGGCGCAGCTCCTGGGTTTTGCCGTCGATTTCAAGGATGCCCTGACGGCCCACCACGATCGGCAGCTTGGCCAGGAATACGCCCGGTGACGTTTCGCTCAGGTACTGTTTGGGCACTTTGGCCAACAGGTCCTTGAGGTTCATATAGCCGTCGTCGACAAAGATCGCCTGGGGAATGCCGTGCTGGCGCACCACCCATTCGGCCATCTTGTTGTCACCGCCGATAAAGTCCTTGAGCGCGTCTTCCTGCATCATGCGGCGGATGCTGACCTTGCCCGGCTTGTTGCGCACGATCTTCTTTTCCATCGCCGCTGCGGTGTAGCCCGACAGGTCGGGCAGCGCCGGTTTGGCCATTTCCAGCGGCGCGGTGGGCGGGCTGGAAATGGTGTAGGTCTTGGCCTGTTGCAGTTCCTTGGCGATGGTCGGCGCCTTGGCCGCCGTGTCGGCAAAGGCCGTGGCGCTGGCCATCAGCATTGCCGCGACGAGTAGGCTTTGAGCATTCATTGCGCAGGCTCCCATCAGAACTTCCAGATCACGTCGACAAAGGCGCGATGCATGTACGAGTCGACCTGGCTGCCATAGGCATCACCCGGCTTGAACACACCGGCACGCAAGCGCACCAGCGCTGACGGCTCGTCAATCGACTGGCTGAGCGCGGCCGGCAGCAGGCCTTTCTTGAAGTATTTGGTGACGACCAGGTCCATCTCCTGGCCCAGGTCTTTCTTGCCGTCTTCCAGAGGCAGCGAGGTGCTGGAGAGGATCGCGCCGGTCACGTCATCGGTGTTGTTCTGCACCGCGTCGATGCCGTTGCTGCCCACCGGCTTGTTGCCGTCCACACGCCAGAACTTGTGGTACACCAGGCTGGCGTCGTAGTCCTCGCGCAGTTGCCAGGAACCGAACAGGCTCATGGACTGCATGTTGTTCATCTCACCGCGAAACGCTTCGCCGAAGCGGTGCACGCGGGACTGGGTACCGGTCCAGTTCGAACGGTTGCTCTGCAGGCCGTTCTGCTCGTACTCGGCGCTGGCACGCGAATACGCCGCGCCCACTTGCCACTGCGGGTCCAGGCGCAGACGCACGCCCAGGTCGGTGGCCCAGCCGCTGATGTTGTCGCTGCGCTTGGCGGTGGCAGGGCGGCTGCCGTCGGCGTTCAGGGCGTTGACCGTGTCGCGGTCGCCTTTCATGCCGGTGACGCTGGCCCAGTAGTTGACGGTGTTAGTGTTGCGCCAGTTATAGGCGTCGCTGTTGGCTTCGATGCCGAGCCAGGTCAGGTCGCCGTTTTCGCGCTTGTCCAGCGAGTCGGTGGCCACGCCCGGTTCCGGGAAGTCGAGCTTGCCGTTGTCATGGGTGTGGTGGCCGCGCAGGCCGATCCACTGCCCCGGCGTCCACTGGTAGGCGGCGTCGGCGTAGAGGTGTTGGCGGTCCTTGTCGAGCGGGGACAGTTCCTTGAGGTCGGTGCGGTATTCGCTGAAACGTTCGGCGGCGCCCACATTGGCCTTGAGCAGGGTGGTGTCGAAGGTCCAGTTCAGCGCTTCGATGTTGGTGTCGCGCCATTGGCCGTCGTCATTGCGCAGGCGTTGGCGACCGAACTTGAGGATCTCGCCGGGGTAGGGCGTGAAGCCGCCGTACGCCACCCAGAACTCGCGCATCGCCAGGTAATTTTTTTTGGTCTTGCGGTCGCTGTTGCTGGTTTGCTGGTTCTCGTCATCGGCCGACTGTTGCAGGGTGTCGGTCTCGATGATGTCGCTGGAGGCCACCGCCTGGCCCATGGCGTAGGCGCTCCAGTTGCCGCTTTCACCGTAGATCCACGGGCGCAGGTCGATACCGATACCGTTGACGTCGCCGCCTTTCTGGGTGCCCAGGTCGCGGTCATCCTCGGACTGGCCGGTGACTTTGACTTCCAGGCCGAAGTTCTTCGCTTCGGTGAGCGCGGCCAGGGTCGGGCACGACCACAGCAGGGCGAAGGTCAGGCCGATACCGGCCTTGACGAATGGGTTGAGCTTCATAGGGATTCCTCGCCGTCGTCTTCTTCATCCAGGGCGTGCAATTGCAACGTGCTCTGGGCCAGGGTGCCGCGAGCGGCCAGTTCCTGTTGCACCAGGCGTTGGCCTTCGGCGCGTTGCTCAGGCGTCAGCGGTGCTTCGAGCTGGGTGGCCAGCTCAACGGCTTCCGGGGTGTCCTGGGCCTTGGCCAGCTGGCTGAAGACATAGGCGTTCAATGGGTCGGGCTTGGTGCCCTTGCCTTGGGAAAACAGTTGGGCGATGGCGAAGTCGGCGCTGTTCTGGCCGTTGCGCGCAGCGGTCAGCAGGTGGTCGAGGGCTTTTTGCGGGTAGACCTTGCCCAGGTAGCCACGGCGGTAGATCTGGCCGAGGTAGTAGTCGGCTGCGACTTCCCTGCCCACGGCTTTTTCGAAATGCGCTTCGGCGGCCTGTGCGTCCGCCGGCACCCACTTGCCTTCGTAGTAGAGCTTGCCCAGCAGCAGTTCGGCGCGCGGCTGGTCGGCGGCGCGGCCGTTGTCCAGGTACTGCATCATCTGGTCGACGTCGCCCAGTTCGGGGAAGTCGTAAAGCAGTTGCGCCAGGCTGACCCAGGAGGCCGGGTAGCCGGGGGCGATTTTTTCCAGCAACGCCTGGGCGGTTTTTTCATCCGGGGTGCCGAGGGTGGCATCGCCGAGGACGCGGGCGACGCTGTCGACACGCTGGGCAGTGACCGTGCCACGGCTGTAGCCGGCTTCCAGCTGCTTGAGCAACTCGGCCTGTTTTTCCGGCGCGGCCTGTTTCTGGTACACGGTGGCCAGTTCGACGTAGCAGATGTCGGTGGTGTTGAGCGCGGCCTTGCAGATGCGCTCGACGTCATCCAGATGCTGGTCGTAGGTGTCCTGGGTGCGGTACAGCAGCACCTGGGCCAGGCCGGCTTCCGGGTAACCGGCGGCTTGCCATTGTGTGATCTGTTGCTGGGCGTTCACGTTCGGGAAGCTGTGAGGGTATTGCAGGTACAGCATGGCCAGCGGGATCAGGGTGTTGCCTTCGCCATTGGCAAAGGCTTTTTTCAGCAGACCTTCGGCTTCATGGTGCTCGGCTTCGGTGGCGCCGGGCTTGGCCACCAGCAGGCGACCAAGGCGTGCCTGGGCGCGCGGCGACGTGTCGGCCGCGGCCCGGTAAGTGGCTTCGGCCTGTTTGATCTGCGCAGGATCCCGGGTGCCCACCTGGATATCAGCCAGACCCACCTGGGCCTCGCTGTAACCCAGGTCGGCCAGTTGCTGGTAATTCTGCTGGGCGGTGGCGGTGTCGCCGCGCTTGAGGGCTTCGTTGGCCAGGCGCTGGTCGGGCAGGCCCGCGCAACCGGCGAGGCTGACAGCCAGTGCCAGAGCGCAGTAGGCCAAAGTGGAATGGGATCTGCTTTGTGTGGGAGCTGGCTTGCCTGCGATGGCATCGGCACGGTTTGTCAGGGACACCGAGTTGCCTGCATCGCGGGCAAGCCCGGCTCCCACGGAGTTCTGTGTTGTTCTTAAAATAGGGTTCACAGGCATGTCCTCGCTTACAGACCGTGAGCCATGGCTTTGTCGATCAGCCAGTTCAGCGACGGGCCACGGTCGCTGGTGACTTCCACCGGGCGGCCGGCGTAGGCGCTGTCCAGTGGTGCATCGGGCTTGATCTGCACGCGGATGTCGGAGGACAGGTCGGCGCTGTTCAGGCTGGAGCTGCTGACGATCGTGCCGGTGCGCACCTGTTCTTCATCGGCCACCTGGAACGTCACCGGGGTGCCTGGGCGCACGTCGCCGAACTGGCGATAGGTGAAGCGCGCTTCCACGTTGGCCTGGGCACCGCGTGGCACCAGTTGGAAGATCACATCGCCTTTGCTGGCGTACTGGCCGTCGGCGACCATTTGCTGGGCAACCACGCAATCGCACGGCGAGGTCAGGGTGCCGGTCATCTGCTTGCCGAACAGTTCCTCAACCTTGGCCGGTTGCAGCTGGTCTTCGTCCAGATGGCCCTTGAGTACGTCGAGCATGCTGGTGCTGAAGGTGGCGAGTGGCGCACCTTTGGCGGCGACAGCGTCACCTTTGAGCAGGCTCTGCACAGTGCCGTCGCGCGGCATGGTCACGTTCATGCCGGGCACGCTGACCAGGCCGGCCTGGGCGTGGCTGACGAAGTACATGCCGTACACCGATTTGAAGACGAAACCGAACGCAGCAAGGCCGACGATGAAGATACCGGCGCTGAACACCACGGCGCGCAGGCGACCGAACGCGGTCATGCCGCTGCCGCCGTCCTTGACCTTGCGCGCCTTGGTGAAGTTGTCGCGCTGCAGGGTGGCGAGCACGTCGCCCATGGTCACGATGTCGCCGGACAGGTGCGAGGTGATCAGGTGGCGCAGGGTGGAAATATCCTGGGCGTCGAGGTTCTGGAACTGGCAACCGGCGCGGCCGGTCTGGCGGTCGTAGGAGCGGATCTGCAGCTCCACGTCCATCGCCAGGCCGAGGTTGTCGATCACAAATTGCAGACGGCCCTTGTGCACCTCACCGACGGTCAACGGCTGGGTGGCGGTGAACGCCAGGCCGCCGGCGGACAGGTCGATCACCCGTGCTTCGGTCTGGGTGCGGTCGGTGTTGAAAAAGCGCAGCTTGGCCGGGATCTTGACCCGGGCATGTTGGCGCTGGGCTTCGGATTCGTGGACAACGTTGGCGTTTACTTGGCTATTCATCGGTGTAATTCCTAGGTTAATTCAGGCTTGGCAGGGTCAGACCATCATCAAGAGCACGGCGACGAAAATGCTGCCGGCGGAGAAGGTCATGGTCCGAGACGACCAGGTGTTGAACCAACGTTGAAAGCTGGCCAAATCGCGGGTCAGTTTGGTGTCCTGGCGGGTCCAGGACTGTTGATCAAGGCGGAAGAACACGTAGATCTTCACCAGCGCGCCCATGATCTGGTTGTAATAGAGAATCACCGGGTAAGCCGGGCCGATGGTGTGGCCGGAGCACGACAGCAGCAGAGTGAGGATCAGGCGGGTGATGCCGATCCACAGCAGGTACGCGAGGATGAAGGCGCCGCCGTACTTGAAGGTGGCGATGATTGCCACGGTCAGGCCGAGCAGGGAGGTCCACATCGACACGCGCTGGTCGAACAGCACCACGCTGGTGAACAGGCCCAGGCGGCGAACACCCAGGCCCAGGGCGCGGGAGTTCTGGCGCAGGTTGTTGCCGTACCAGCGGAACATCAGCTTGCGGCTGGCCTTGATGAAGCTCTTTTCCGGCGGGTGTTCCACGGTGTTGATCGCGGCGTCCGGCACGTAGAAGGTGTCGTAGCCCAGGCGCATGAGGCTGAACCAGCTGGACTTGTCATCACCGGTGAGGAACTTGAAGCGGCCCAGGCGCCAGTGTTGCAGCGAGTCGCTTTCCACGTCGGCGATAAAGCCCGGGTCGGTGACCACGCGGGCACGGAACACCGACATGCGTCCGGTCATGGTCAGTACGCGCTTGGACAGGGCCATGGAGCACATGTTGATGTGGCGTTGGGCGAAGCGCAGCTTGTGCCATTCGCTCATGATGTAGCCGCCGCGTACTTCGCAGAATTCGTTGGTGGTCAGGCCGCCAACGTTGCCGAACAGCTGGAACCACGGCACGGTCTTGCGCACCACGCCTTCGGCCAGCACGGTGTCGCCATCGATCACGGCCACCACGGCGCGGTCATCCGGCAGGTGACGTGAGATGGCGCGAAAACCAAAGGCCAGGCCGTCGCGCTTGCCGGTGCCGGCGATGCGCACGAAGTCGAGCTTCACATGCTCGGGTGGGTTCATCTTTTCCCAAAGGCTTTTGACCAGCAGCTCATCGGACATTTCCACCAGCGAGCACACCACGGTGGTGGGGAAGCCGCATTCGATGGCTTCGCGGATCACTGAGCTGTAGACCTGTGCGGTGGTCAGCGCATCGATACGAAAACTGGTGACCATCAGGAACACATGGGACGGGTCGGCAGCCTTGCCCAGCTTGCGCACTTTGCGGCGCAGGTGCGGGTACACCACGTACAGAAACAGCATGCCGCGAAAGAAGTGCGTCGCACCCATCGAGTAGCGCCAGATACCCACGGCGCCAATCAGGAAAATAAAATTCTTCGACTCGGAGTCGAACGTACTCGCCGGCAACAGCAGGGCGAGACCCATCAGCAGGCTCAGAAAGAACAGCCAGCCGGCGGATTGGAGCAGTACGTGTTTTAACTTGGACATAAGCGTCATCCGAAGGTGAAGAAGGCTCCGGCTGCACCTGCTGGGGGAGCAGGACAGGTGCAGCGCGGAACTTGCCGTTGCTGTTACCAGCAAATGCCTTCGGTACGACCTGTCGTGCAGGTCGCCTTGGACATGAAGCCCACCAGGTCGATCACTTGCTTGCCGTGCGGTGCGTTCTGCGCCAGGGCGCGGAATTTTTCGTCGCGGTTGCCGAGGATGATCACGTCGGAGTTGTTGATCACGTCGTCGAAGTCCGAGTTGAGCAGGGACGACACGTGCGGGATCTTGCCTTCGATGTAGTCCTTGTTCGCACCGTGGACACGGGCGTACTCGACGTTGCTGTCGTAGATGCTCAGGTCGTAGCCCTTGCCGATCAGCATTTCGGCCAGCTCCACCAGCGGGCTTTCGCGCAGGTCGTCGGTGCCGGCCTTGAAGCTCAGGCCCAGCAGGGCGACTTTGCGCTTGTCGTGGCTGGAAACGATGTCGAAGGCGTTCTGCACCTGGGATTCGTTGCTGCGCATCAGCGAGTTGAGCAGCGGCGCTTCCACGTCCAGGGAACCTGCGCGGTATGTCAGGGCGCGCACGTCCTTTGGCAGGCACGAGCCGCCGAACGCGAAGCCCGGGCGCATGTAGTACTGGGACAGGTTGAGGGTCTTGTCCTGGCACACCACTTCCATCACTTCGCGACCGTCGACACCGACAGCCTTGGCAATGTTGCCGATCTCGTTGGCGAAGGTCACTTTGGTGGCGTGCCACACGTTGCAGGTGTACTTGATCATTTCGGCAACGGCGATGTCCTTGCGGATGATCGGTGCGTCGAGTTCTTCGTACAGCGATTGCAGGACATCGCCGGAGGCTTTGTCGAACTCGCCAATGACGGTCATCGGCGGCAGGTCGTAGTCGGCGATGGCAGTGGATTCACGCAGGAATTCCGGGTTGACCGCGACGCCGAAGTCGACACCGGCCTTTTTGCCGGAGCAGTCTTCCAGGATCGGGATAACCACATTGGCCACGGTGCCTGGCAATACGGTGCTGCGCACCACCACGGTATGACGGGTGGTCTTGTCACGCAGCACAAGACCGATTTCACGGCACACGGCTTCGATGTAATCCAGTTCCAGATCGCCGTTTTTCTTGCTTGGCGTGCCGACGCAGATCATCGACAGGTCGGTGTCACGAATCGCTTCGGCGAAGTTGGTGGTGCCACGCAGTCGGCCGGTTTGGATACCCTGGCTCAACAGCTCGCCCAGACCAGGCTCAACGATGGGCGATTTGCCAGCGTTGATCAGGTCGATCTTGTCCTTGGAAATGTCTACGCCAACCACGTCGTGGCCACGGGCAGACAGGCAACCGGCACAGACTGCGCCAACGTAACCCAAACCAAATATGCTGATGCGCATCGCAATTACCTCTGTATTTAAATCATTGCCATTGGATGGCCGGAGTTCATGTTTGCAAGCGTCACTAATGCCGCGAAAGTTAGGCGAATAGACGCCGACTTGCCGCATGCAGGCATGTTGAATAACGAGTGACTAACTATTGCACTCAAGTTGTGCGCAACGTGGCCTTGTTATTGGGGCTTGCCCTCAAATGCAGCCAGCCTTCCTGGGAGAAGGACGTGGCGCCAGTGCCGCAAGACCTTGATAGTGGCTATAAGCCTTTAATTATCAATGGCTTGGGTTGTCTCACTGACCCATCAGGGGAAGCTCGGCCTTGGCCTTATAGTGTGTGGCAATGCATCCTTATCGCCGCTCTTAACTAGTGGGTTGGTGTTCTGACCCCTGAGCGAAAGTTATTAAGACAACTTCGCTACTTCCGTTGGTCTGCCATGTAAGTCATCTCCTACAGAAACATAGAATTTCGTTACCGGTGGTATGAGCGGTGCTTTGAGATGAAGTTCCTGGCCGCTCATCCTGTTTCTGGAAATTTCTTGAAATATTAGAAAAGATGGCACTGGTATTATATTGATAGCACTTGCTATCTAAGCCAGTAGTTGTGGGGAGATCATGCGCGGAGATGGTTTTGTGCCACTAGTGTTTTGGAAAATGGGTGCCACTACGAAAAAAATCGACGAATGTCGAGTGAAAGATTTTTCAGGATTTCATGTGAATTTTTTTTGACGTCAAAAAGACAGCGTTTTTTGCGGCGGGAGATGCGGGAGGAGGGCGGGAAGGTACCCGCTCCCGTCTTTGAGCGCTCAATGTGTGTCAGGCTTTATTCCGGTGCATGATCGCGCAGGAACACCAGCGTGTCCGGCTTGGACTGCTGCGCATTGAAGCGATAACCCTGCATCTCGAACTGCTTGAGTTTGGCCGGATCGTTGATGCGCTCTTCGATGACAAAGCGGCTCATCATGCCCCGTGCTTTTTTCGCGTAGAAGCTGATGATTTTGTACTGGCCGTTCTTCAGGTCCTTGAACTCGGTATTGATGATCCGGGCGTTCAAAGCCGTGCGTTTGACCGCAGAGAAGTATTCGTTGGAAGCCAGGTTGAGCAGCACGTCATCACCTTGTGCGGCCAGCGCTTCGTTGAGCCACTCGCTGATGCGCGTGCCCCAGAAAGCGTACAGGTCCTTGCCACGGGCGTTGGCGAGTTTAGTGCCCATTTCCAGGCGGTACGGCATCATCAGGTCGAGCGGACGCAGCAGGCCGTAGAGGCCTGAAAGCATGCGCAGGTGGTCCTGGGCGTAGCTGAAATCGGCGTCGCTCAAGGTGTCGGCGTTGAGACCGGTGTAGACGTCGCCCTTGAACGCGAGCAGCGCCTGCTTGGCGTTTTCGGGGGTGAAGGAGGGCGTCCAGCTGCCGAAGCGCGCGGCGTTGAGACCGCCGATCTTGTCGGAGACGTGCATCAACTCGCTGATTTGCGCCGGTGTCAGTTCACGCAGTTGTTCGATCAGCTCCTGGGAATGGTCGAGGTATTGCGGCTGGGTGAAGCGCGGGGTGGCCGGGGGGGATTCGAAGTCCAGGGTTTTGGCGGGGGAAATGACCGTCAGCATGGGTTGGCTCCTATAGTCGTTGGAGGATTGTAGGGGGTTGAGGGGATTGGGTGTATATCCGTTGCTGCGGTAATGGCTGATATGGGTTGCGCCCTTGCGGCGCGCCCCAGATCAAGATCAAGAGCGCGACTGCCTTAAAGCCGACCGGAATGGTTTGCCGAACGCTATCAAAATGTGGGAGGGGGCTTGCTCCCGATAGCAGTGGGTCAGCTACAAATAAGCTGACTGACCCAGCTCATCGGGAGCAAGCCCCCTCCCACATTTGGATCTCCACTTGTCTGATGGACATCACACTGCTTTTGCTCTGGCTTTTGATCTTGATCTCAAGCGGCCTGCCCACCCCAATCCCACGAGTCGATCAGCTATAGTGCCCAACCATTCAGGAAGGGAGTCCCCCTGTGCGATTAGCACTTTTATTGTCTGCATGCCTGCTATGCCTGAACGCCCAAGCTGCCCCCGCTGACGTTGCCAGCCTGGACCGCGGCACCTGGCCCGAAAAGCTCGGCAGCCCGGCGCTGTTCGACGTAGCCTCACGCGCCGAAATCCTGATGTTCTCCCGCAGCCTGCTGGCCAGCGAGTCCCTTGACGAACCCTCGCTCAAACAGCGCCTAGGCTTGAAGATCATCAACCTGGCCGCCATCGACGACCTGCGCCGCCAACTGTGGAAGCGCCTGCTGGCAAACTACATCTTCGCCCAGCAGAGCTGCGAGGAAGATGCCTCGTTCTGCTACCTGGTGGAGAGCATGGACGACCTGCGCGAGCAGGCCGGCAAGCTTGAGCTCAGCGAAGACTCCTTCTATATAGGGTGGGCCGCCCCGAGCCATGCCTTCCATGAGCGTTACCTGGACGAGCTGCTGCGCAAGGCGGCCCTGTTCCCGCAGATCAGCAGCGAAGTCGCGCGCTTCGGCGACCATGAGCGCAATGGCGACGAGTTCAACGACCGCGTGTTCCTGCTCACCTTCGATGGCGGGCCGGCTGCGGTCGGCGGCAATACCGACTGGCTTGCCGACTACCTGCGCAAACAGAAAATGAACGCAACCTTCTTCGTGCTCGGCAGCAGTCTGCAAACCCGTGTGGAGCGCAGCTCGGCCAGCGACGTGCAGGCGTTGTATCAGGGGCAGTGCGTGGGGACTCAGGGTTGGCAGTACCGTTCCCACAGTCACTGGGTCGACTGGCAAAGCTCTATCACCCGCAGCGCCACGCTGGCGCAGAACCTGATGCCGGAAAACTATGTGCCGCAGTTCCGGCCGCCCTATGGGCAGCGCCGTGCCGACAGCCAGGGGTTTTTCCAGTCACAGGGTTTGCAGGTGGCGTTGTGGGATATCGATTCCCAGGACGAGCCGGGCAAGCTCAAGGCCGATGAGTCCGCGCAGCGGGTGCTCACCCTGATGCTGTTATGGCGCAAAGGCGTGATCGTATTCCACGACACCCAGGACCGGGCGCGGCTGGCATTGCCGATGTTGCTGCATGAAACGGCGCAGAGCGGGCTGGGCTGGCAGGACTGTCGGGAGGCGTTTCGCTGAAAAGCGCAAGTGCCCGGCCCTGTTGGGGATCAGGCGTTTTTGGGGCGATTTTTCAAAGCATTTCAAGGCAGGCGGACTTCCGACTTTAGCGGGGTAGGTGGCACTCGGCTAGTGCTATTCGTCATCCTGAAAAATAAACTTCAAAAAAACGTCAAAGTGCTTTTTTCTGTCATGGGTTTTGCGGTATTACGAAGTCAGACCGCCGAACCCTGCAACACAGGTGGCGTCTTCCAAGACTCCTCCTGTGGGCAATGCACTTGACGTCACTCAGGTGTGTGCGGTGGTCGAATCGAGGCGCAGCACCGCTCAGGTATTGCGTCGAATGGCTCCCACAAAGGTGACCGAGTATGGATGATCATGGACGTAACCCTTCTTCCGACCAGCCAATCCTTTATGTGCTTGATACCAACGTACTGATCCACGATCCAAACGCACTGCTTAACTTCGAAGAACATCACGTCGCCATCCCCATGATCGTGCTTGAGGAACTCGACAAACTCAAAAGCGGGCACCACAGCGTGGCCGCCGAATGCCGCCAGGCCATTCGCCTGATCGACAAGACGCTGGGCGAAGCTTCGCCTGAAGACGTTGAAGTGGGCGTGCCGATCCAGCGTGGCAAAAGCGGACCCAAGGGCCTGCTGTCGATCCTGATGAGCAAGCGCGGCGAGCCCAACAGCCTGCTGCCGGAAAACCTCAACGACAACAAGATCATCAATCAATTGATCGACCTGCACGCGCGCGACAAGGACCTGCGCCTGGTGCTGGTGACCAAAGACATCAATATGCGCCTCAAGGCCCGTGCATGCGGGATCGCGGCCGAGGATTACAGCACCGATCAACTGGTCGACGACGTCTCGATGCTCTCGCGCGGGTATCACACGGTGCCGGGCTCGTTCTGGGACCTGGTCGCCAAGGTCGAGACCCGTCAGGATCATGGCCGTACCTGGCACCAGGTGCAGTTGATCGACAATCTGCCCTCCGTGCACATCAACGAATTCATCGTCGACGAGCAGGGCTTTGTGGGCTGGATCAAAGAGATTCAGGTCGACAAGCTGCTGATCCTCGACCTGCATCAGGAGCCCCTGTTGCACCAGGAAGCCTGGGGCCTGAAACCGCGTGACATCTACCAGAGCCTGGCGCTGTATGCGTTGCTCGACCCGGACATCCACCTGGTCAACCTGACCGGCGCCGCGGGCTCGGGCAAAACCATCCTCGCCCTGGCGGCGGCCATTGAACAGACCATGGTCACCAAGCGCTATCGCCGCATTATCGCGACCCGCAGTGTGCAGGGCCTGGACCAGGAGATCGGCTTTCTGCCCGGCACCGAGGCGGAAAAAATGGAGCCGTGGCTGGGGGCGATCACCGATAACCTCGAAGCCTTGCACATGGATGACGAAAACACCCATGGCAGCGTCGACTACATCCTCAGCAAAGTGCCGTTGCAGTTCAAATCCCTCAACTACATTCGAGGTCGCAGCTTCCAGCAGAGCCTGATCCTGATCGATGAATGCCAGAACCTCACGCCGCATCAGATGAAAACCATCATCACCCGTGCCGGCGCCGGTTCCAAAGTGGTGTGCCTGGGCAACCTGGCACAGATCGACACCCCTTACCTGTCCGCGACCAGCTCCGGGCTGACTTACCTGACGGAACGCTTCAAGGACTTCCCGAACGGCGTGCATATTGCGCTGCAAGGGGTACCACGGTCGATTCTGGCGGAATACGCCGAATCTCACCTATAAACGCGGTCAATGTGGGAGCTGGCAAGCCAGCTCCCACACAAGCCGGCTCCCACATTTATTGTGTGTAAGGTTTACAATCGGTGCTCCTGTTCAGGAGTAACGCTGTGCTGACTCATCTCGATTCCCAAGGTCGCGCCCATATGGTCGATGTCACCGACAAGTCCGTGACGTTCCGTGAGGCGATGGCCCAAGCGCGGGTGCGCATGTTGCCGGCCACCCTGCAAATGATTGTCGACGGCGCCCATCCCAAGGGCGACGTGTTTGCCGTGGCCCGCATCGCCGGGATCCAGGCGGCGAAAAAAACCAGTGACTTGATCCCCTTGTGCCACCCGCTGATGCTCACCGGCGTCAAGGTCGAACTCAGCGCCGAAGGCGTGGATACCGTGTGCATCGTGGCGCGCTGCAAACTCTCCGGGCAGACCGGCGTGGAGATGGAAGCGTTGACCGCCGCGAGTGTCGCGGCGTTGACGATCTACGACATGTGCAAGGCCGTGGATCGCGGCATGACCATCGAAAGTGTGCGCCTGCTGGAAAAGCTCGGTGGCAAGAGCGGGCACTTCAAGGCGGAGGAGCAATGAGTATCAACGTGCTGTTTTTTGCGCGCTACGCCGAAGCGGTGGGCTTTGATTCGCTGGAGATGGAAGGTGATTTCGCCACCGTCGATGCAGTGCGCCTGGCGTTGGCCAGTGACCCGGAGTTTGCAGTGCTCAATGAGTCCAGTCTGATGTGTGCGCGCAACGAAGAGCTCTGCTCGCTGGACGAGCCCGTGCAGGCCGGTGATGAAGTGGCGTTTTTCCCCCCCGTGACGGGAGGCTGAACATGGCGATTCGTGTGCAGGCCGACGCCTTTGATCCGGGCGCCGAAGTCAATGCGATGCACGCGGCCAATGCCGGTGTGGGCGCGGTGGTCAGTTTTGTCGGCTATGTGCGCGACTTCAATGATGGGCGCGACGTGTCGGGGATGTTTCTCGAGCACTATCCCGGCATGACCGAAAAGGCCCTGGCCAAAATCGCCGTGGAGGCCGAGCAGCGCTGGCCGTTGCTCAAGCTGGAAGTGCTGCACCGCATTGGCGCGCTGGAGCCGGGCGAGCCGATTGTGTTTGTCGCGGCCGCCAGTGCCCATCGCCAGGCCGCGTTCGATGCCTGTGCGTTTGTGATGGATTACCTGAAGACCCGGGCGCCATTCTGGAAGAAGGAAAACACGCCGGACGGGCCACGCTGGGTGGAAGGGCGCAGCAGTGATCACGCGGCAGCGGATCGCTGGAAGTAAATGGTTCAAGGTCAATGGAGATCTAAATGTGGGAGCGGGATTGCTCGCGAAAGCGGTAGATCAGTCAGTACATTTTTAACTGACAGACCGCATTCGCGAGCAAGCCCGCTCCCACATTTTTGACTGCATTCCAACGCTTAAGGGCGCTTGCGCTCGACGGCTCGCAACAGATGCGTCGACGGCGTTTCACAGCTGATCTTGCGCCCCAGCAGCGTTTCGATCGACGGCAACTGATACGAGTCGTCTTCCCCGGCAAAGCTGATCGACACGCCTGCGGCGCCCGCACGACCGGTTCGGCCAATGCGGTGCACGTAGTCGTCCGGCACTTCCGGCAGGGTGAAGTTGATCACGTGGCTGATGCCGTCGATGTGAATCCCGCGCCCGGCCACATCGGTGGCCACCAGCACGCGAATCTTGCCTTCGCGGAAGCCTTCCAGGGTCTTGATGCGCTTGTGTTGTGGCACGTCGCCCGACAGTTGCGCGGCGTTGACGCCATCGCGCACCAGACGCTCTTCGATGCGGCGCACTTCATCCTTGCGGTTGGCGAACACCATCACGCGCTCCCAACCGTTGTCGTTGATCAGGTTGTAGAGCAGCTTGTACTTGTCGGCACCGGCCACGGCGTAGATGTGCTGCTCGACGTTTTCGCTGGCGACGTTCAGCGCTTCGATCTCGACGATGGACGGGTCAGTGGTCCACTGCTTGGCGAGGTTCATCACGTCTTCGGTGAAGGTCGCGGAGAACAGCAGGGTCTGGCGCTCGTTTTTCGGCGGAGTCTGACGAATGATCTGCCGCACTTGCGGGATGAAGCCCATGTCGAGCATACGGTCGGCTTCGTCCAGCACCATCACTTCGACCATGTCCAGGTGCACGTCGCCGCGCTGGTTGAAGTCGAGCAGGCGTCCCGGAGTGGCCACAAGGATGTCGCAGTGGCGCGCTTCGAGGTGCTTGAGCTGCTTGTCGAAGTCCATGCCGCCCACGAACGTCATGACATTGAGGTCGGTGTACTTGGTCAGGTCGGCGGCGTCCTTGGCGATCTGCACCACCAGCTCGCGGGTGGGGGCGATGATCAGCGCGCGCGGTTCACCCATGTAGCGTTCTTTGGGCGGCGGCGTTTGCAACAGCTGGGTGATGATCGAAATGAGGAACGCGGCGGTCTTGCCGGTGCCGGTCTGGGCGCGGCCGATGGCGTCCTTGCCGGCGAGGGTAAAGCCCAGCACTTGCGCCTGGATCGGCGTGCAGTACGGGAAGCCCAGGTCCTGGATGGCGTGCATCAGTTCCGGAGCGAGCTTGAAGTCGTGGAAGCGGGTCTTGCCTTCCTGGGGCTCGACGACGAAGTCTTCGAGTTTCCAGGGGATCACTACCGGTTTGGGCTTGGGCGCACGTTCGCGAGGTGGCCTGGCAGCGGCGACGGGTTCCACCGGTGCGGCAGGTTCAGGCGGCCGGGCAGCCGGTGCGCTGCGCGCTGGCTGCTGAGCCTCGGTGCGGCGGGGGGCGGCAGGGGCAGGCGCACTGGCAACTGGCGCGAGCGGCTCAGCCTCGCTTTTGCCGAACATCTTCTTGAGTGCTTTGAGCACGGTGATCTCATTAAATGGGTTAAGGAATGTACGCCGGCCAGTGTAATGCAAGAATCGGGCGCGGCGTAGTGCGTCTGTCATACGGCTACATAAACGCCGGCTTCAGCTCAGCCGTGCGAGCAACCAGGCACCGATGTCGTGGATCTCCTGAGGTAACACTTCGTGGCCCATTGGGTATTCCTGCCATGTCACGGTGACACCACGGCTCTTTAAATGCTCGAAGGCGCTGCGGCCCATCGCGTTCTGCACCACCTCATCGTGCTGACCGTGCAGGCACAGCGCCGGAATGCGCTGCTGGCTGGCAGACAATTGCAGCTCATTGTCGAAAGTGGGCGCATAGGTAGAGAGCGCAATCACGCCACCCAGTGGCCCCTGCCAGTTCAGATACGCGGTGTGAAAAACCACCGCGCCGCCCTGGGAAAACCCTGCGAGAAAAATCCGCGAGGCGTCTATTCCGGTTCTCTTCTGCGCTTCGATGAGGTCCGTGACCATGTGCGTGGACGCGTCCAGCTCTTCAAGGCTGATCGAGCGCGCAGGGCTCATGGCCTTGATGTCGTACCAGCTGGGCATCGCGTAACCGCCGTTGATCGTCACCGCACGGGTCGGTGCCTGGGGCAGGACAAAGCGGGTCGACAGCAGGGTTTCCTGCAGCGCTTCGGCCACCGGCATGAAGTCGTAGCGATCAGCGCCCAGGCCATGCAGCCAGATAACGCAGGCGTCTGCGGGCTTGGCGGGCTGAAGAATCAAGGGGTCGGTCATGTCTGCTCCATAAATGTGCGGGCGCTCCGATTGAGTGCGTCGGAACGGTGCGTAACGGGTGGATTTGTTAATAAAGTGTCGCAAGGTTGAATCTTTTGCTCTTGACCGTGTGCTGAATCGACTCAGTCGTCACTCTGGTACGGCGCTTGCTATGCACACAGCGATGTCAGGTCTCTTCCACGTCGGTAACACTATCAGTGACGCCGCTTGTGGGATAGCAACTGGACTTATAGCGACAGCCTCAAACCGTTTGACCCCAAAAAAAGCCAACACGGGTCAAAGTCGCCTCAAAAGGGTGCGGTGGGGTTCGAGCTCCGACACAACAAGAGCAAAACTGGAGGTTTGAATGAAGGTATTGAAATCCACCCTGGCTATCGTGACCGCGGCCGCTGTATTGGGTGTCAGTGGTTTTGCCCAAGCCGGCGCCACCCTGGACGCCGTGCAGAAGAAAGGCTTTGTGCAATGTGGCGTGAGTGACGGCCTGCCGGGTTTCTCGGTACCGGATGCCAGCGGCAAGATCCTCGGGATCGATGCTGACGTTTGCCGTGCTGTAGCCGCCGCCGTGTTTGGCGACGCGACCAAGGTCAAGTTCAGCCAGTTGAATGCCAAGGAGCGTTTCACCGCGCTGCAATCGGGCGAAGTGGACATTCTGTCGCGCAACACCACCATGACCAGCTCTCGCGACGCGGGCATGGGCCTGAAATTCCCGGGCTTCATCACCTACTACGACGGCATCGGCTTTCTGGTAAACAACAAGCTGGGCGTTAAAAGTGCCAAGGAACTGGACGGTGCAACCATCTGCATCCAGGCCGGTACCACCACCGAGCTGAACGTTTCCGACTACTTCCGTGGCAACGGTCTGAAATACACCCCGATCACCTTCGACACCTCCGATGAAAGCGCCAAGTCGCTGGAATCCGGGCGTTGCGACGTGCTGACCTCCGACAAGTCCCAACTGTTCGCCCAGCGCAGCAAGCTGGCCTCGCCGAAGGACTACGTGGTTCTGCCGGAAACGATTTCCAAGGAGCCGCTGGGCCCGGTCGTGCGTAACGGCGACGACGAGTGGCTGGCCATCGTGCGCTGGGTTGGCTACGCCATGCTCAACGCTGAAGAAGCCGGCATCACCTCGAAAAACGTTGAAGCTGAAGCCAAGTCCACCAAGAACCCGGACGTTGCACGTCTGCTCGGTGCCGACGGCGAATACGGCAAAGACCTGAAAGTGAAGAAAGACTGGGTCGTGCAGATCGTCAAGCAAGTCGGTAACTACGGCGAAGTGTTCGAGCGCAACCTGGGCAAGAGCACCCCGCTGGAAATCGACCGCGGCCTGAACGCACTGTGGAACAACGGCGGTATCCAGTACGCACCCCCTGTGCGCTGATCGCTGATGGTTCTGTCACCCGGTGGGCCAACCGCCGGGTGATGTTCTGTTCCATTCTTTTCGGGGCACTTCATGCAAAATCAAATCGGCGCACCCAAGCAGAAGCTCAGCTTCAGCGATCCCAAAGTGCGTGCGTGGCTCTTCCAGATCATCACGATTGTGGCGGTGGTCTCCCTGGGCTGGTACCTCTTCAACAATACGCAGACCAACCTTCAGCACCGGGGCATCACCTCGGGGTTCGACTTTCTTGAGCGCAGTGCCGGCTTCGGCATCGCGCAGCACCTGATCGACTACACCGAATCGGACAGCTATGCCCGGGTGTTTGTGATCGGCTTGCTCAACACCTTGCTGGTGACTGTGATCGGCGTGGTCCTGGCGACCCTGCTGGGCTTCATCATCGGCGTGGCGCGCCTGTCGCCCAACTGGATGATCAACAAGCTGGCGACGGTGTATGTGGAAGTGTTCCGCAACATCCCGCCGTTGCTGCAGATCCTGTTCTGGTACTTCGCGGTGTTCCTGACCATGCCGGGGCCGCGCAACAGCCATAACTTCGGCGATACCTTCTTCGTCAGCAGCCGGGGCCTGAACATGCCGGCGGCGCTGGCCGCCGACGGGTTCTGGCCGTTCGTGATCAGTGTGGTGCTCGCCATCGTTGCTATCGTGTTGATGGCGCGCTGGGCCAACAAGCGCTTCGAGGCCACGGGCGTACCGTTCCACAAGTTCTGGGCCGGCCTTGCGCTGTTCATCGTGATCCCGGCGTTGTGCGCCTTGATCTTCGGCGCGCCGCTGCACTGGGAAATGCCAAAACTGCAAGGCTTCAACTTCGTTGGCGGCTGGGTATTGATCCCCGAACTGCTGGCGCTGACGTTGGCGCTGACGGTCTATACGGCGGCGTTCATCGCCGAGATCGTGCGGTCGGGCATCAAGTCCGTCAGCCACGGCCAGACCGAAGCCGCCCGCTCCCTGGGCCTGCGCCCTGGGCCGACGCTGCGCAAGGTCATCATTCCACAGGCGCTGCGGGTGATCATTCCGCCGCTGACCAGCCAATACCTGAACCTGGCGAAAAACTCGTCACTGGCCGCCGGTATCGGTTACCCGGAAATGGTTTCGCTGTTTGCCGGCACGGTGCTCAACCAGACTGGCCAGGCGATTGAAGTCATTGCCATCACCATGAGCGTGTACCTGGCGATCAGCATCAGCATTTCCCTGCTGATGAACTGGTACAACAAGCGCATTGCGCTGATCGAGCGGTGAGGAAACCTGCATGAGTTCGCATACGTTCAAACCTGATATGCCGCCGCCGAACAAAGTCTTCGGGCCGATGGCATGGATGCGCGCCAACCTGTTCTCCAGCTGGCTCAATACCCTGCTGACGCTGTTGGCGTTTTACCTGATCTATCTGGTGGTCCCGCCGATCCTGAACTGGGCCATCCTTGACGCCAACTGGGTGGGTACGACTCGCGCCGATTGCACAAAGGAGGGCGCCTGCTGGGTGTTCATCCAACAGCGCTTCGGGCAGTTCATGTATGGCTACTACCCGGGCGACCTGCGCTGGCGCGTGGACCTCACCGTGTGGCTGGCCATCGTTGGCGTGGCGCCGTTGTTCATCTCGCGTTTTCCGCGCAAGGCGATCTACGGCCTGGGCTTTCTGGTGCTGTACCCGATCATTGCGTTCTTCCTGCTGCACGGCGGCGCTTTCGGCCTGACCAACGTGGCGACCAGCCAATGGGGCGGCCTGATGCTGACACTGGTGATCGCCACCGTCGGCATTGCTGGCGCGTTGCCGCTGGGCATCGTGCTGGCCTTGGGCCGACGCTCGAACATGCCGGCGATTCGGGTGGTCTGCGTGACCTTCATCGAATTCTGGCGCGGCGTGCCGTTGATCACGGTGCTGTTCATGTCCTCGGTGATGCTGCCGTTGTTTTTGCCTGAAGGCATGGGCATCGACAAGCTGCTGCGGGCATTGATCGGCGTGATCCTGTTCCAGTCGGCCTACGTGGCCGAGGTGGTGCGCGGCGGTCTGCAAGCGATCCCTAAAGGTCAGTACGAAGCCGCTGCGGCGATGGGCCTGGGTTACTGGCGCAGCATGGGCCTGGTGATTTTGCCGCAAGCCCTGAAGATGGTGATTCCCGGCATCGTCAACACGTTTATCGCGTTGTTCAAGGACACCAGCCTTGTGATCATCATCGGCCTGTTCGACCTGCTCAACAGCGTCAAGCAAGCTGCCGCCGACCCGAAATGGTTGGGTATGGCCACCGAGGGCTACGTGTTCGCCGCCCTGGTGTTCTGGATTTTCTGTTTTGGTATGTCGCGCTATTCCATTCATTTGGAACACAAGCTCGACACAGGCCACAAGCGTTAGGAGTTGATGTGATGAGCGAAGCGATCAAACAGCCTGTGAGCCCTGAAGGCATTATCCAGATGCAGGGCGTCAACAAGTGGTACGGCCAGTTCCACGTGTTGAAAGACATCAACCTCAACGTCAAGCAGGGCGAGCGTATCGTGCTGTGCGGCCCGTCGGGTTCGGGCAAGTCCACCACCATCCGCTGCCTCAACCGTCTGGAAGAGCACCAGCAGGGCCGCATCGTGGTCGATGGCGTGGAACTGACCAACGACCTCAAGCAGATCGAAGCGATCCGCCGTGAAGTGGGCATGGTGTTCCAGCACTTCAACCTGTTCCCGCACCTGACCATCCTGCAGAACTGCACGCTGGCGCCGATGTGGGTGCGCAAGATGCCCAAGCGCAAGGCCGAGGAAATCGCCATGCACTACCTGGAGCGCGTGCGCATTCCGGAGCAGGCGCACAAGTTTCCGGGGCAACTGTCCGGCGGCCAGCAACAGCGTGTGGCGATTGCCCGCGCGCTGTGCATGAAACCCAAGATCATGCTGTTCGACGAACCGACCTCGGCCCTCGACCCGGAAATGGTCAAAGAGGTGCTGGACACTATGATCGGCCTGGCCGAAGACGGCATGACCATGTTGTGCGTAACCCACGAAATGGGGTTTGCGCGCACCGTGGCCAACCGCGTGATCTTCATGGACAAGGGCGAAATCGTGGAACAGGCGGCGCCGAACGACTTCTTCGACAACCCGCAGAACGATCGGACCAAGTTGTTCTTGAGCCAGATTCTGCATTGATCGATGGTTGAATGAATAAACCCGGCCTGGTGCCGGGTTTATTTTTGCCTGTAGGCTGTAGGGCTATTCGCCAGTTGCTCGGTCATTTGCGCCACGCACCTGTCAGACCTTGTTTTTTCTTTTCCTACAGTTGATCCATGAGCCCTCAAGCCCAACGCACACCCGACCTGGAAGCACTCCTGATTGACGCCGAAGCCGACGACGATGCGGTGCAACAGGCGCCCGCGCCTGTGACTCGCCCGTGGCTGTTGCTGCTGGGCCTGATCCTGGTGGCGCTGAATCTGCGCCCGGCGTTGTCGAGCCTCGCACCGCTGCTCAGCCAGGTGTCCGATAGCCTGGGGTTATCGGCGGCTCGGGCCGGGTTGCTGACCACCTTGCCGGTGTTGTGCCTGGGCCTGTTCGCGCCGCTGGCACCGATCCTGGCGCGGCGGTTTGGCGCCGAGCGCGTGGTGCTGGGCGTTTTGCTGATGCTGGCCGCCGGTATCACCCTGCGCAGTGCGTTCGGTGAAGTGGGCCTGTTTAGTGGCAGCCTGCTCGCCGGGGCGAGCATCGGCGTTATCGGCGTGTTGTTGCCGGGCATCGTCAAGCGCGACTTCGCCAGGCAGGCCGGCGCGATGACCGGCGTGTACACCATGGCGCTGTGCCTCGGCGCGGCGTTGGCGGCAGGGGCGACGGTGCCGTTGAGCCATTACTTTGCAGACGACTGGTCGCTCGGCCTGGGTTTCTGGATGCTGCCGGCGCTGTTCGCAGCGTTGTGCTGGCTGCCTCAGGCCGGGCGCAAACACGCGACCCACCAGGTCGCCGCGCGGGTCAAGGGCCTGCTGCGCGACCCGCTGGCCTGGCAAGTGACCTTGTACATGGGCCTGCAATCGTCGCTGTCGTACATCGTGTTTGGCTGGATGCCATCGATCCTGATGGGGCGGGGCCTTAGCGCCACAGACGCGGGTTTGGCGCTGTCCGGTTCCATCATTGTGCAACTGCTCAGTGCACTGACCGCGCCGTGGCTGGCCACGCGTGGCAAGGATCAGCGCCTGGCAATCGTGGTGGTGATGGTCATGACGCTCGGCGGGCTGTTCGGCTGCCTGTACGCGCCGATCGACGGCCTCTGGGGCTGGGCGGTTTTGCTCGGCCTGGGGCAGGGCGGTACGTTCAGTCTGGCGCTGACCCTGATCGTGTTGCGCTCGCGGGACGCCCACGTGGCGGCCAGCTTGTCGGGCATGGCCCAGGGTATCGGCTACACCCTGGCGTCAATGGGGCCGTTGGCCGTGGGTGTGATCCACGACGTCACCGGCGGCTGGAGTGCGGTCGGCTGGGTGTTCGGCGTGATCGGCGTGGCCGCCATCATCGCCGGCCTCGGCGCCGGCCGCGCACTGTACGTGGGGGCCGGCAGCGCGCGGCGCTGAATCTACAGGTAAACCACTTCAAGAGTGGCCGACCCGTCCATCAGCGTCTCCACGCTCAGATCGAGGTTTTTGCGCGCGTTGAGCGTGGCTTCCAGCGTCAGCGTGCTGGTCAGGCTGCGGATGGCCGACGGCCCGGCAACGCTGCCCACCAGGTCGGTGAACCCCAACAGGCTGCGTGAGCCAATGTCGATGGGGTTGAGGTTGGCGGTGCGCCAGGCGACCCCGCCGGTAGTGGACTCGGTGCCGTACACCACGCTCATGTCGTCGACAACGGTTTGTTTCGGGTCAACGCTCACCGAGTACACGCCGATCTTGTTACCGCTGGTGTCCAACCCCAGGCCGTAGAAAATTTCGCTGTTGACATGCGCCGTGCCGTCGCGGTTATCGCGCATGCGCAGGGCGAAGCGGCCGGGGGCATTGCAGCTGACCGTCAGGGTCAGGGACTTGAGGGGCAGACGTGTGCCGACCTCCTCGTTGAGGTCGTTGCGCGAGATTTTGCCGAAGTCCACTCGCCCGCCGCTCGACAGCAACGGCGTGCAGGCCATCGGCGTGATCAGGCCCTTGACGCTCAGGTCGACGTTGGAGGCGGCGTGCGCAGTGCCTGCCAGCAAAGGCAATACAGCAAATAGCAGGGGGGTCATGGCGGTGCTCCTAGGGGTAGTGAAGTTCGAGGGTGGCCGCGCCATCCAGCTGCACCTCGCTGCCCAGGTCCAGGGAACCCAGCGGTGCGATCACCGCTTCCAGGCTCGCAGTGGCGCTGAGTTGTTTGATCGGCACGGGGCCGCTGGTACTGCCGGCGCTGGTGCTGAAACCCAGGTAACGGCTGGCGCCTATCGCCAAGGGAAGGGCGCTGGCGCTGCTCCAGGCCGAGGTGCCCGTGGCCGAGTCGGTGCGATACAGCTGCGGCCAGCTGTCGGCGGTGGTGCGCGTGGGATCGAACATCAGGCGGTAGCGGCCAATCCTGTTTTGCCGGACGTCCAGGCCCAGGCCGAAGAGAGTGTCGTCCGCGGGCCCCGTGGCCGAGCCGAGGCGGTTGTCCCCCAGGCGCAGGGTGAAGGCGCTGGGCGCATCGCAGGCGACGCTGACGATCAAGGGACGTGCGGGCAGCGCGGTCTCCTTGTCCATGTTCAGGTCCATCACCGAGAGTTTGCCGAAGTCCACCGTGCCGCCCCCGGACAGGCTCGGCGTGCAGGCCGCCGGGGCGAAGCGTGCCTGCAGGCGCAGTTCCCGCGAGCGGCCGGCGTTTATTGCATCGAACACGCCGTTGGTGTCCCAGGTGACAGCGTCGTTGACCTGCGAGGCGGCTTCGCTGGCCCAGGCGCTGATCTGGATCTGCACTGACAGGCTGCGACCCCCCGCGGCTACCCCGGCGCGCAGCGGCACGATGCCGTGTTCCGGACGCCAGCGCAGGCTTGTCGCGGTCTGGACCGGGGGCTGGCCGCTGCCGGCGAGCAGGCCCAATTCCACGCCTTGACCGTCGAGCAGCGCATCGCTCACCTGCAGGCTGTAACTGCCGCGAGGGGTAAACGCGAAGCGCTCAAGGTCTGCTGCCATGGCGCGATAGAACAGGCTCATGTCGGTGGGGTTGGGACAGTTCAGGGTCAGGCCCAAACGCCGTTCGCCCAACGAACGCTCGGTGGCTGGCGTGAGTGCGAGCGTGCGGTTCATCAGGCCGAAATCCACCCTCGGTTCGCTCAGGTGCAACTGGCACTCATCGGCGCCCCAGGCATTGGCAGCCTGCAGGAGGGCGAGGGCGAGCAAGGCAGGTTTCATGCCCATGGTGAGAGTCCTCATGGTTGGCACCGCGCGTCTGCGGTTTCGTAATACACCTCGGGGTCGCCGCGTTCGGGCAGTGCGAAGTCCAGGCGGCAACGGGCCTGGCCCGGCGCGCTGATCCACAGCGGGCGACGGTTGAGTACATCGGGCAGGAATACCTGGCTGCCTTCCTGCACCAGGGTCACGAATTCGCCGTCGTCGGTACTCACGGCCGCTCCCCGCGCAAGCGGACGGCCGTCAGCGGTGCTGACGGTGAGCAAAACGCGGCGCGTCAGTGCCACGCCGAACTCGACTTTATCCACCGCGCCGCGCCCGGCGGACAGCACCGCCAGACCATTGCTGATGTCGGCATTGCGCGGCAGCGAACGGGTTTGCACCTCCACCGGGCTGCGTCCATACGCGCTCAGTTGCGGCACCACGGCCTGGCCCTGCCAGTCGGTCCACACCGGGCCGCTGGGGGTGCTGACCTTGATGCCGGCCATATCGCCCACCGACATCAGCGCGAAGGTTTCGCGCACCGGGTAAGGCGAGAAGGTCAGGCCATCGCCGTGCAGCACCACGCCACCGCGTGCGCCGCCCTGATAGCTGGAGCGCTCGGCGTTGTTGCGCGTGTAGTTGAAGTCCAGCTGGCTGTAATAGGGCAGCGCCGAGACGCCGAGTGACGATTCCACCTCGCGGTCGCGACTGTCGCGCTCCACCCCCACGCGGTAGCTCAACTGGTCGTTGAGCTGTTCGTTGAGCCCGGCGCCGATGCGCTGTTCGCCGCCGGCATTACGGGTCCAGGCACGGGCCCTGCGGTTTTCGCCCAATGGCACGCTGATGTTCACGTACACGCTGTCATCGCTCTGCTGGCGCCCGCCGACTTGCCACTCGGCGCTGGCCGACACCGACACGCGGCCAACGCTGATGCCCCACGACGCCAATGCGCGGCTGCTGCTGTCGCCGGTAAAGTTGGAAGACCGCGAGACCCCGGCACTGAACGCGCCCAGCAGCGGGTGCGACCAGGACGCTGTGGCGCTTTGCTGGTCGCGATAGCGTGAGCGTTGTTGTTCACGGGTCGTGGTGGTGTAAGTGGAGTCTTCCAGGTCGCGGTAACCCAGGCTGCGCCAGGAACCGGCGGTGGTGATCGACCAGCGTTCGGACACGCGCTGGGACCACGAAAAATCGGTTTGCACGCCGCGTTCGTTACCCTGGCGAGTGGCCTGGGCGAGCTGGGTCGAGACTTGAAACTGGCTGTCCTGCCACGGCAGCCATCCCAGGTTCAGGCCGCTGGCGCGGTAATCTTCAGCGGCCAGTACACCGGCGCCAATCGTGATCTGCGGATGCAGCGCGCCGCTCCAGCCGCCGCTGACCACCCAGGGTTCGGCGCCTTCACCGCGACCCACCTGGCGCACACGGCCAGCGGCCACCGAATAGCCCGGCGCCGGCAAACCCAGGCCGAGCATGGCGGCGGGCACCGTGAAGCGGCGTTCTTCACCTGTGGTTTCCCTGATCGTGACTTCCACATCCGAACGTCCGTTGAGGCGTCGCACGTCCGTCAGCGAAAACGGCCCGGCGGGCACCACGGTGGAATGAATCAGCGTGCCGTTCTGGCGCACTTCCACCTGGGCCGGGCTGTTGGCGATGCCGGTGATGGTCGCGCCCTGGTTCTGGTCCTGCAGCGCGGTTTCGGTCAGCACCTGGGCACCGGTGATTTGCGCGCCGGCCAGCACCGGGTTGTAGAGATTGAGCTGACCCGCCTGGAACACCGCCTGTTGTTCGGCAAAGGTGCGTTGGGCGTAGGCGTCCAGGTGGGTGGTGCGCGAGACCTTGTCCTGCCAGGTGCGCACCTGGCGGCTGCGCACGATCCAGTCACCGGCATTGAAGCCCACCTCGGTGTTGGCCGAGCCGAAGCGGCTGTTGTCGTCGCCGTATTCGTTGTACAGGCCGGTGAGGTCGTAGTTGAGCAGCCCGGCAAACCCGCCGGTCTGGTAGCCGGACACGTCCTGCACGGCCGGACGCAGCGCATCGGTGGGCACCACCAGCGACAGGCTGAGGCTGGCCGGGTCTTGTTCGATGACCGTTTGCGGGTAGGCGTCGAGAAATCCGTGGCAGTCGGCGTTGGCGTCTGGCACGCGCAAGTTGCCCGCGTTCAGCAGCGCCTGGTTGAAGCACAGCGCGCCCTGGTCGTCGAACACCACGTCCACTCGGCCACGCCGCTGGCCGTTGACGTTGAGGTTGAGGGCGTGACGCCCTGCGGTGAAGCGCGGGGCCTGCAACAGCAGGTTGGCCAGTTGCGGGTCGATGCCGCGTTGGGACAGGGTTTGCGGGTCGAACGAACCGGCGCTGTTGTCGGCCAGGGCGTCGCCGTTCGGCCCCGCGGTGCCCAGGCTCAGCGCCAGGCCCGCCAGCAGTCGGCGCATGGCGCGCGGTGAAACGCCGGGCAAGGCTGCGCCGTCGCGGTCAGTCTTAGCTGTGCTCACAAGGTGTACTCGCATAAGAGAGAAGCGCCACGCCATTCCCTGACGCGGCAGACTCCCGGCGGCCTTCAATGGGAGGCCACTTCATTGTCAGGGCGCCGCAACCCGTCCCTGCGGCGCGGTGATCAGAGGGTGATCGGTGCTTCGTAGGGGCCCACGGCAAACCCGTAAACGGTGGCCGGCTGCAATTGCACGGTGCTGGCCTGGGCCTGGCTGGCGGTGACTGTCAGGGTTTCACCCGGCAGCACATAGGTACGCGGCAGCAGCGCCGAACCGTTGCCTGGCAGCAGCCTCAACTCCTGTGCCAGGCGCACCACGTACGGCGTTGGGTTATGCACGCTCAGTTGGCCGTTTTGCAGGCTCCAGGTCAGCCCGGTCCAGGGCGTGCGGTTGGGCGGCAGGCCTTTGGGATGCAGGATCACCGGCAGGTTCTGCCGCACTGTCACGCCCACTCGGGCATGGCCGGCCTCGGCGGCGGCGCGGCCCTGGGGCATGCCTTCGAAAATCACGCGTTTCAACCGCTGGGTGGTCAGCGGCGTCGACGATTGCAGGATAAAGCGAATCAGTTGGCTCCTGGATGGCTCGACCCGCGTCAGCGGCGGCGTGACAAACAGCAGCGGCGCGGTGTCTTCCGGAATGTCTTCGAGAGTCACGTGCAGCAGCGCCAGTTTTGAGTCGGTGTTGGTCACGGACACCGAGGCTTCGCCGTCGGCCTCGTTGACGATCACCACCGAGGTGTCCGGCACCATGCCGTCGGCCAGCACCAGGGTCGGGCCCCACAACGTCAAGGCCACAGCGGCGAGGTACAGTCCGGTATAGCGAACAAGGTTGAACAGCCGTGAGAGCAGGGCAAAACGCGGAATGGGAAACATGGTTAGAGGTACCTCAGGTCGAGCACGATGGAGCCGTCCAGCGGCACCTCCTGGTCGAGGGTCAGGAAGGCGGCGGCATTGATCGACGTGTCGATCTGCAAGGTGGCGGTGATCCGGCGATGGGGTTCGGGCACTAGCGTGCCGGGCGTGGCGAAGCCCATGAAGTTGTCCGGGTAGGCATTGGACTCGGGAAACCAGGTCTCGCCCTGGTTGCTCGACGCCAGCACCAGTGCGCGCACGTTGTCGCCGAAGGCTTCGCGAATCGCCAGCGAGACGGAGCCCAGGCGTTCACTCGGTGCATGAATGTTGTTGCCCAGGCCGTAATAAAAGCCTGGCCCAACCGACGACGCGGCGCGGTTGTCCACGCCCACCAGCACGAACAGCACCGGCTCGTTGCAGCTCACTTCCAGGTCAAGGTTGCGGGTGGGCAGCTTGGTGAATTCGTAGTGGTTGAGTGAGCGCGCTGGCACCCGTCCGTGATCGACGATGCCATCGGCAGACAGAGACGGCGTGCAGGCGCTGGGCGTGATGATCCCGGTGAACGTCATTTCGACGGACGAAGCACACAGGGCGGGCGTGGCGGGCAGGCAGAGGCACAACGTCAGCAGACGGCGCGAGAAGATGTTCATGGTCAGGTTTGAAACCGTGAGTGAAGGAGACATCCGTGGCAATCGCGCCACGCCGTACCGGCATGGCGCAACCGTGCATTAGAGGTACTTGACGGTCAGGGTGACGGAGCCGTCGATGACCACTTCGTTGGTCAGGGTCAGGCTACTGGCGGGGGCGATAATCGGACGGATGCTCATGTCCGCTGTCATCACTTGCACGGCTGTCGGTGTGTTGATGTCGGTGGTGGTGACCGACATTATGTCGCCCTTTTGAAAGTAGGGCATGGCCCGCCAAGTCGAGCCGTTGTTGCTCGATGCAATGGTTCGCGAGGCAACGCCATCGGCGGTCGCATTCGAGAGTCTCAGTTCCATACCGCCGAGCTTCTCGCTTTCATTGATTAGCCCCAGGCCGAACAGTCCGCCGTCGTTTTCGTACTCCGAGCCGGCGCGATTGTCCTTCGGCTCCAGTGCCATCAGGGTTGCCGCGTCACAGGTAACGGTCAGTGGAACCGCCTGATGGGGCAAAAATGTCGGTTTATCGGTATTCAGATCCTTGGCGGAAATCTTGCCGATATCCACGTTTCCGCCATTGGGCAGGGTGGGCTCACAGGCGCTGGGGGTGATCAGCCCGCGCACGGTCAAGTCAACGCTGGAGGCCGCGACGGCGGTGCCAGCGCCAGCAAGCAGCAAGGCGGCAAACAGAGTGTTGAGGGACTTCATGGTGGTGCTCCTACAGGGGAAGAGGGGTTAACGGATTCATAAGTACTTGAGCTGCAGCGTTGCCTGGCCATCAACGGGCACTTCATCGATGAGCGTGAGCGCATTGGCCGGCACGATGATCGAGAACGCCCGCAGCCGCGCGTTCAGGTCTTTGAGGGCCATAGGGGTGTTGGTGCCGATGGCGGCAAACGAGGTCAGCCCCTCGTGGCCCAGGTAGTTCGATGCCGACCAACTGCTGCCGCCATTACGCGAGACGATCACGTTGACTGCGTTTTCATCGGCCACCGGGTCGAACAGGGTGAACGTCACGCTGCCGAGTTTTTCGTCGTTGGGGGTCAGGCCCAGGCCGTGGTCGCGCCAGTTGATGGCCGAGGTGCCCGAGCGGTTGTCGATGGTGGTCAGGGTGAAAAAAGTCTCGCCGTCGCAGTGCACTTCCAGGCGCAGCTCGGCAGGGGCCAGCAGCGTGGGCCGGGTGGCTTGCAAGTCCTTGGCGGTCATCTTGCCGTGGTCGATCAACCCGTCATTGGTGAGGGTGGGCGTGCAGGAACTGGGCACAATCGCCCCGGAAACGCTCAAGTCGGCAGTGCTGGCGGCGAACACGCCCGGTGCGCAAGCCGCGAGCAGGAAAGCGAGGGTGACTCTGTCCATAGGTATACGTCCTTGGGTGTTGAGAAAAATCCATGGGTGAAACCACCCTGGTGCAGGTGCCCAAGGCCGTCGTTAAAGCGCTGCTGGGCGCGCGGGAGGAAATTTAGCGCCGGGGCGGGAGGACGGAAATACAACTAATACGAATGACACGGTGGCAATGATGTCGGCGGCTTGTTTTTGAGGGTGGTGTCGGTTTGTGGCGGCCGCGCTGTTGACTGCGAGGCCGCCCGCGTATCAGAGGTACTTGACGGTCAGGGTGACAGAGCCATCAATGGGGACTTCGTTGTCCAGAGTCAGGTCTTTGCTGGGGGCAATCCGTGGCATGACGTAGAAATCGGCAATCAACTGCTGGACCGGGGTTGGCGTGTTGACGGTATCCACCGCGACCGAAAGGATTTCAGCAGGCCTGAAATAGACGCTGGGATGCCACGTAAGGCCGTTATTCCAGGAGGTAATGGTTCGCGACGCTACACCGTCGGCAGTCGCATTCATTAAAGCCAGGGCCATATCGCCGAGTTTTTCGTTGCCGTTGACCAAGCCAAGGCCGAAACGCTCTGCTGTTTCATCGTGGCCCGAACCTGCGCGGTTGTCCCTGGGTTCCAGCGCCAGGAGCGTTGCCGCCTGGCATTTGACGTTCAGTTGCAATATGTGGTGTTGCAAATTCGTGGCGGTATCCACGTTCAGATCCTTGGCGGACAGTTTGCCAAGGTCTAGGTTGCCGCCTTTGGAGAGTCCGGGTTCGCACGCACTGGGTGTGATCGACCCTTGCACGTTCAGGTCCACGGGGGAGGCTGCGAAGGCGCTGCCTGCACTCAAAAGCAAAAGCGCGGCGAGCAGAGTATGGGGGGATTTCATGGGTTCTCCGGGGTCAGGCTTGGTGGTGCATGCAGGTTGGCGGGCGCTGTCGAAGGCTCGACGGCCTACAGGTACTTCACTTCAAGGGTTGCGGAGCCGTCGATCTGCACTTCATTGGCCAGGTTGAGGTCCTTGGCAGGCGCAATGAGGGGCTTGAGTATCAGGTCAGTCGTCAGCGCTTTGATCGGAATCGGCGCCCACTGGCCATTGGTGCGTGACCCGAAGGCTGCAAGGTTTTTGCGTTGCCAGATGGCGCCGTCGAGCTCCATCCACGTCAGGCCGCCGTCGAAGGACTCCAGCGCCGCGACCGTCACGGTATCGGCAACGGAGTTGGACATCAGCAAACTGTAGCGGCCGATCTTTTGCGTGTTGTCGATCAGGCCGAGGCCGTAGTCCGTCGAGGTGGTGGAAGACGAGGCGCGATTGTCGGTGCCCTGCAGGGCGAACAAGGTGCTGGCATCGCAATCGATGCTCATCTGCAAGGTGCGTTCGGGCAACAAGGTGTAGGTGTCCTGCTTGAGGTCCTTGGCCGAAATCTTGCCCAGATCCACGTCGCCGTTGTTGGGCAGTCCCGGTGTGCAGGCGCTGGGCGTGATCAGGCCTTTGACGCTCAGGTCGATGTTGCTGGCGGCGAAGGCGTTGCCCAGGCATGCGCTGAGAAGAATGGTCGAGCAGGCAACTAGCGGCTTTTTCATGTGATGCGGCTCCGGTGTCCGTTTTAAGTGGGGCAGATGTAGTAGCGACCGCCTTTAAGTAGTCAGCGGTGTCCCTCTTGATGGGGCACCGCGCAATTTAGTGAGAGAAAGGCTGTGGGGGAATGCAACTAATACGAGACTGAGCGGATGTCTCACAAGACAAGTAGGCGGTGTCGTATTGCTTTATGAAATAGCCCACGCTTTATGCGGTTTTCGTAGTTGTTGTATCGCTGCGCTACATTCGTTCGGATATGTTCAAGGCTCGAAGAACATTTTTTTGAACATCAATTTTTGAGGTTCAAAACAGCGTCTTGGGGCGAAAGGTTCGCGTGTGGCCACCGTCATGCCGGCTGAGCTGTTCGCTCTCTAGAGAGGGCTTATGCCGGGCACGTTTCCAGAAGGGAGTTCATGCCAGGCAGAGTCCGACGCGGCCATGCCATGGGATAAACGCGGTACTCGCGTACTGGTGGTGGACGACCATGGCACCTACCGGCTGTTGCTGAGCTCATTGTTGGGAAAGCTGGGTATTGCGCACCAGTGTTGCTGCGACGGTCGACAGGCGCTTGACACGATGGTGGCGCAGCCTTTTGACGTGGTCATTACCGACTGTCGCATGCCGGTGATGGACGGGTACGCCATGACCCGTGAGCTGCGCCGCCGCGAACGGGCCGCAGGCAGTCCTGCCTGCTGCGTGCTGGCCTTGACCGCAAGCCCCGGGCCGCTGGACATCCAGCGCTGCCTGGCTTGTGGCATGGACGGCTGGCTGGTCAAGCCGGTCGGCCTGGGCAAACTGCGGGAAGTGCTGCGCTACTGGTTGTCGGCGCCCCAGGCCCGGGGGCGCGCGGTCGCGCATTGCGCCTCGGGCCTGCCTGTGAGTCGGCCCACGCGCGCCAGCTTGATTGCCACATTCGGGTCCTGGGACATCGCAGAGCCACTGCTCGTGAACCTGATTCAGGAAGCTCAGCATGACTTGACCACCCTGGGGCAGGCTCTGGTCTGCCTGGATGGAGTGCTGACCACTCAGCGTCTGCACCGTCTGATGGGCAGCATCGCGTTTTTGGGCAACACCGGTCTTGAGTCACAGGCCGTGCGCCTGATCGAACAGGTCAACCAGTCCGGTGTTTCGGACAATGTGCTGGCACTGCAGGTTTTTTTTCGTGAGGTGGAAAATTACCTACAGTACTTGAGCAGCCTGTAAGGCTTAGTTGTTGTAGGAATTGCTTACTCTGTTATGTAGTACTTTTCTGTATGTAATTTCTTTTATTTGTGTGGGTATTAACTGATGGCACTTAAAACATTGGTTGGCACAGATTTCACTCAGTTATTGGTGGTTGTTGCCTACAACCAGTCGGGATATTTTGCTACTAACTAATTGCCATCATGGAAACAACCAATGCTTCGCATAATTATTGCTGACGATCACCCTATTGTCCGCGTCGGGCAAAAAGTCGTGATTGAGGCGAGTGGTAAATGCAAAGTCGTGGGCGAGGCCAACGGCCCGGACGAGCTGCTGGCGCTGGTGAACAAGACCCCCTGTGATGTGATCGTGACGGACTTCGCGATGCCGGGCGATCAGCAGGCCGATGGTTACGGTTTGCTGGGCCTGTTGCATCGCCAGTTCCCGCGGGTGCCGGTGATCGTGGTGACCATGTTCGCCAATGTCGCCACCCTGCGCACCGCGCTGTCCCACGGTGCGCGGGCCGTGGTGGCCAAGAGTGCGTCGGCGCGCGAGTTGCCCCAGGCCCTGCAGACCGTGGTGCAGGGACGCACTTTTGTCAGTGAGTCCCTGCGCCTGCAGCTCGATCAGGCCGGCCTCGCGCAACCGACGCGCACGCCGCAGTTGTCCGGCAAGGAGCAGGAAGTGGTCAGAATGCTCGCCAGTGGCATGACCGTCAGCCAGATCGCCGCGCGGGTCAATCGCAGTATTTCCACGATCAGCAAACAGAAAAGTACCGCCATGCACCGCTTGTGTATTTCCACTGATGTGGACTTGTTCGCCTATGCGCGTGATGTGGGGATGGTGCCTTAGTCACCGTCTCTGGCGAATGCCCGTGGCTTTCCAGCGTTGCGCGGATTATCGTGCGCTCCTGTCGACCATAACGTTTCAGGGAGCTGCACATGAGTGATGCCCATACCGCGTTGATCACCCGTTTCTACGAGGCCTTCCAACGGCTGGATGCTGAAGCCATGGCGGCTTGCTACACCGAAGACGTGGTATTCAGCGATCCTGCCTTCGGCGAACTGCGCGGGCGCGATGCCGGTGATATGTGGCGCATGCTCACCACACGGGCCAAGGATTTCTCCCTGACCTTCGACCACGTGCGCAGCGATGACACCACCGGCAGTGCGCATTGGGTGGCGACCTACCTGTTCAGCGCCACCGGCAATACCGTGGTCAACGACATTGGCGCGCGGTTCGTGTTTCGCGACGGCAAAATCTGCGAGCACCACGACCACTTTGACCTGTGGCGTTGGTCACGCCAGGCCCTGGGCTTCAAGGGGTGGCTACTGGGCTGGTCGCCGGCGCTGAAAAACGCCGTGCGTGCCCAGGCGCGCAAAGGCTTGCAGGCATTCCAGGCCGGTCGTTGATAAGCTTGGCGCTTTGCGCGTAAAACGAATCGACCCGTGACCACACCCCCTGAAGCCAAGCCCTGGTTCGTCTACCTGGTGCGCGCCGCCAATGGCTCACTCTATTGCGGCATCAGCAACGACCCGCAGCGCCGTTTTGCCATGCACCAGAGCGGCAAGGGCGCGCGCTTTTTTCTGTCCAGCCCCGCAGTGGCGCTGGTGTATACCGAGCAATGCGCGAGCAAGGGCGAGGCGTTGCGTCAGGAGCGCTTGATCAAAAAACTGAAAAAGAGCGCCAAGGAATGTCTGGCGGGCAGTGGTGCGTTGACCTGAGCGAAACCTTCACTCGGGCCAACCCGAGCGACGATAATTGCCACGGGCATGATCTACCGCACCGCTCACGGCTATCAGGACTTTGCGGTTTCACTGTTTGCGGCGTATATGCGCAGGCAGGGCGTGCCCTTGCCCTGATACCCATTGATCCGACTGATAAGGCGTCATCACTCCCGTCATGCGTCTTGCGCGTTAAGCTGCGGGTTCATTTATCAAGTGGACTCCCGCATGTCTGAGCTCATCCTGCACCACTACCCGACGTCCCCTTTCGCAGAAAAAGCGCGGCTGCTGCTGGGTTTCAAGGGCTTGTCGTGGCATTCCGTGCAGATCTCGCCGGTGATGCCCAAGCCCGACCTGACCGCCCTGACCGGTGGTTATCGCAAGACTCCGGTGCTGCAAATTGGCGCGGATATCTACTGCGATACGGCCCTGATCGCCCGCCGTCTGGAGCAGGAAAAAGCAGCACCGGCGCTGTTCCCCCTCGGCCAGGAAATGACCACCCAAACCTTCGCCACCTGGGCCGACAGTGTGGTATTCGCCCATGCGGTGAGCCTGGTGTTTCAGCCCGAGTCAGTGGCGGTGCGTTTCGGCAAATTGCCGCCGGATGCAGTCAAGGCGTTTCTCGCCGACCGCGCCGCGCTGTTCAGTGGCGGCACCGCGAGCAGGCTGCCAGCCGAACTGGCCAAGCACCAATGGCCGGCGATCATGGCGCGTCTGGAGCAGCAACTGCGCGCAGGCGCCGGGGAGTTCCTGTTCGGCCAACCCTCGATTGCCGACTTTGCCCTGGCCCATTGCCTGTGGTTTCTCAAGGCCACGCCGGTGACCGCGCCGCTGGTGGATGCTTATCCGGTGGTGACTGCGTGGTTGGCGCGGGTGCTTGAGTTTGGTCACGGCACTGCCACGCCGATGACTGCCGAACAGGCGCTGGACATTTCGCGCAATGCCACGCCGGCCGCGCTGCCGGACGAGGTGTTCGAGGACTTGAATGGCTTCCACGCCGGGCAGGCGGTCACCGTCAGCGCGATAGACTATGGCGTCGACCCGGTAGCGGGCGAGTTGCTGTTTGCCGGGCGCGAAGCGCTGATTCTGCGCCGCACGGATGAACGCGCGGGTACCGTGCATGTGCATTTCCCGCGCTGGGGATTCCGCCTGCAGGCGCAATAACTGAAAAATAGTTGCAAACAAATGTGAGGTAAACCGGCTGCCCATCCGTGTAGTGCTTGAAACTGCGAGCTATTCGCATTACCAGCTTTTCTATACGGGTTCCTTTGAGCATGAAGTCGACGGCGGGCAGTTGGGTTAAACAGTGGCTGGGAGCCTCGGTATTGGCGGTCTCGGGGCTGGCGTTGCTGCCCCTGGCGGTGGCGCAGGCGCAGGAGCAGCAGAGCGCGCGGTCCAACTTTGCCCTGGCAGCCAAACCGCTGCCCCAGGCGCTGAGCGATTTCAGCCGGGTGACCGGGCTCAGTGTGATCTACACCGACGACGCGCCCTATGGCCTCAATGCGCCAGCGGTCAGCGGGCAGATGAGCGCCACCGAGGCGCTGCAACGCCTGCTGGGCAACTCCGGCTTTACCTTCCGCCAGATCGACGCCCGTACCCTGGCCCTGGAGCCCGTGCCCACTGGTGGCGCGGTCAACCTCGGCGCCACCACCATCAGTGGCGCCGGCCTTGCCCAGGACAGCAACAGCTATCAGCCGCCGCCCACCAGTTCGGTGATGCGTTCCCAGGGCTTGCTGCTGGAGACCCCGCAGACCGTCAACGTGGTGCCTGCCCAGGTGCTGCGCGACCAGACCCCGCGCAACCTCGACGATGCCCTGGCCAATATCAGCGGGATTACTCAGGCCAACACCCTCGGCAGCACCCAGGATGCGGTGATGCTGCGCGGTTTTGGCGACAACCGTAATGGCTCGATCATGCAGGACGGCATGCCCGTGGTGCAGGGCCGTGCGCTGAACGCCACCGCCGAGCGCGTCGAAGTGCTCAAGGGCCCGTCGTCGCTGCTGTATGGCATCCAGGACCCGGGCGGTGTGGTCAACATCGTCAGCAAAAAGCCCGCGCTGGTGCAGTCCACCTCCCTGACCGCCCGCGGCTCGACCTTCGGCGACGGCAAGAACGGCAGCGGCGGGAGCCTCGACACCACCGGACCCATCGGTGACTCGGGCCTGGCCTACCGCTTGATCGTCGACCACGAAGACGAAGACTACTGGCGCAACTTCGGCACCCATCGCGAGACGCTGGTGGCGCCGTCTCTGGCCTGGTACGGCGACACCACCAACGTGGTATTGGCCTACGAGCACCGAGAGTTTCTCTCGCCGTTCGACCGTGGCACCGCCATTGACCCCAAGACCAACCACCCGTTGAACCTGCCCGCAACCCGTCGCCTGGACGAGCCGTTCAACAACATGCAAGGACGTTCCGACCTGTACCGACTGGAAGTCGACCACGACCTCAACGACGACTGGAAAGCCCACTTCGGCTACAGCTGGAACCGCGAGACCTACGACGCCAGCCAAGTGCGCGTCAGCGCGGTGAACGCCAACGGCACCCTGACCCGCAGCATGGACGGCACCCAGGGCGCGATCACCACCGACCGTTTCACCACCGCCAGCCTGGAAGGCAAGGTGCGGGCCGGCGGCCTGCAACATGACCTGGTGTTCGGCCTGGATGACGAGTACCGCAAGGTCTACCGCGCCGACTTGATTCGGCAGAAGCCGCGCGGTGTCTTCAGCTACGTTAATCCGGTGTATGGCAACGAAGTGGCGGGCTCCACCGTCAGCGCCCCGGACAGCGCCCAGACCGACCTGCTGCGCAGCGACTCGCTGTTCTTCCAGGACGCCATCCACCTGACCGATCAGTGGATTCTGGTGGGCGGCGCGCGCTACCAGATGTACGACCAGTACGCCGGCAAAGGCGTGCCGTTCAAGGCCAATACCGACGGCAACGGCCAGAAGTGGGTGCCGCGTGCCGGTCTGGTGTATCGCTACACCGATGAGCTGTCGTTCTACGGCAGCTACACCGAGTCGTTCAAACCCAACTCCACCATCGCGGCGCTGGCCGATGGCAGCACCCTGAGCGGCAGCCTCACGCCGGAAGAGTCCAAGGCCTGGGAGCTGGGCGCCAAGCTGGATATTCCGGGGCGCATCACCGCCAGCGCTGCGTTGTTCGATATCCACAAGCGCAATGTGCTGGTGTCGGTGGGGACCGGGCTGGATACGGTCTACAGCGTCGCCGGCCAAGTGCGCTCGCGCGGCCTGGAACTGGACGCCACCGGCCAGCTCAGCGACAACTGGAGCCTGATTGGCAGCTATGCCTACACCGACGCCGAAGTCACCAAGGACCCTGCCCTGGAAGGCAAGCGCCTGCAGAACGTGGCCAAGCACACCGGCTCACTGTCGGCGGTGTACGACTTCGGCAGCCTCATGGGCGGCGATGACCTGCGCGTGGGTGCCGGCGCACGTTATGTGGGCCAGCGCGAAGGCGACGCGAACAACAGCTTCAATCTGCCGGGCTACACCGTGGCCGACGCGTTCGCCACCTACGACACGCGGATCGAAGGGCAGAAGGTCAAGTTTCAGCTCAACGTGAAGAACCTGTTCGATCGCACCTACTACACCTCGGCGGCGAGCCTTCTGTTTGTGTCGCTGGGCGATGCGCGGCAGGTGTCGGTGTCCAGTACGCTGGCGTTCTAGCGCTGGGCGGGTTTGCTGCGAAAAGGGCTGACGGGTTGACTGTTGTGGCGAGCGGGCTTGGCCCAATGCCGTCAGTTAAGCGCAGATTCCCTGTGGCGAGCAGGCTTGTCCTGCGTTGGGCTGCGCGGCAGCCCCAAAACCAGGCGCTGAGCCGTATCAGGTACGCCGCGTTTTGCTGGATTGGGGGCGCTTCGCACCCCAACGCGGGGCAAGCCCGCTCGCCACAAGGGAGGCGAGCTGGTAGCGTTGCCGCAACTTTTTGCGGATACACACTGGCGATGTCTTTTGGACGATGGTTACATCCCTTCACGCTGCTGGCGGGCCTGAGCCTGTTAGTGGGCGGTTGCGCGAGCGTCTCGCACACGTCCCCCGCACCGCTGGACCAACTGCTGGCGGACCCGGCGCTCAACGGCGCCACGGTGTCGCTGATGGTGCGCGATGCCCAAAGCGGCAGCACGCTGTACCAGCACAACCCGCGCACACGGCTGATTCCCGCGTCCAATCTCAAGCTGCTCACCACGGCGGCGGCGATGGATGTGTTGGGGCCGCAGTACCGCTTTGCCACGCAATTGTTGAGCAACGGCGTGCAGCAGGGTGATCGCCTGACGGGCAACCTGTACCTGCGTGGCCTGGGCGATCCCACGCTGCAGTTCGCCGATTACCAGGCCTTGGCCGCGCAATTGGCGCGCCTGGGTGTGCGCCAGGTGCAGGGTGACCTGGTGCTCGACGACACCTGGTTTGATGCCGAGCGCCTGGGCGTCGACTGGGCCCAGGACGATGAGTCCACCTACTACGGCGCGCAGATTTCGGCGCTGACGGTGTCACCGAATGCCGATTTTGATGCAGGCACCTTGCTGGTCACCGCCAAGGCACCTGCGGCGGTCGGGCAGCCGGTGAGCGTGGAGATCAGCCCCGCCACCGATTACGTGCAGCTGAGCAATCGAGCCATCAGCGGGCCTGGCAACACCTACGGCATCACCCGCCAGCACGGCACCAACCTGTTGCAACTGAGCGGCGCGCTGGCGCCGGGCAAGCAGAGCCGGCAGTGGGTCAGTGTGTGGGAACCGACGCAACTGGTGGCCAATCTGTTTGAACAGGCTCTGGCGCAGCAGGGCATTGAGGTGTTGGGCCGGCGTGTGATCGGTGGCGCGAGCCCCGCCACGGCCAAGCTGTTGGCCGAGCATCACTCGGCGCCGTTGCAGGAACTGATCACGCCACTGCTCAAACTCTCGAACAACAACATGTCCGAAGCGCTGCTCAAGGCCATGGGGCGCAAGACCGCCAATGCGGGCACCGCGCAGGCCGGTGTGGCGGCGGTGGCGGCGTTCATGACGCGCCAGGGTTTGGACCCGGCAACGTTGAGTCAGGTCGATGGTTCGGGGCTGTCGCGGCGTAATCTGGTGTCTTCGCAGAACCTCACGGACGTGCTGCTGGCGACGGCAAAACAGCCCTGGTTCGACGCCTGGTACAACGCCTTGCCGATTGCCGGTAATGCCGACCGCCTCACCGGCGGCAGCCTGCGTTATCGCCTGCGGGGCACCGCCGCCGAAAACAACCTGCACGCCAAGACCGGCTCGATGGCCGGGGTGTCGTCACTGAGTGGCTACATCACCGACGCCAGCGGGCGGCGCCTGGTGTTCTCGATGATCAGCAATAACTACGTCAGCGATGCGGCGCCGATTCGCGCCCTGGAAAATCGCCTGGCCGTGGCGCTGAGCCAGTGGCACGACTGATTCAGGGCTGGTAGCCCATGCGCCAACTCACGGCCCGGGTTGCCGCCAGCAGGCGCTGCGCTGCTGGGCCGTCTTCATCGGCATGGAACACCGAGGTGGGGCCGACCACGGTCATTACCGCCGCCACTTGCCCGACCGCGTCGAACACCGGCGCCGACAACGCATCCACGCCGGGCATCAGCAAACCATGTACAAAATGCAGGCCTCGGCTGCGGATCTGCGCGCAGGTGCTGGCGTAGGCCTGATCGTCCGCCAGTACGTGGGCGATGCCGGCCTGGATTTCACGCTCGCGCAAGTCCACGGTTTCCCGCGCAGGCAGGTAGGCGCTGAACACCAGCCCGGTGGACGAGCTGAGCAGCGGCAGCACCGAACCCAGTTGCGTCACCACCGTGACCGCGCGCACCGCCGGTTCGATCTGCACCACGGTCGCGCCCTGGTTGCCCCATACCGCCAGGAAGCAGGTTTCGTTCAGGTCATCGCGCAGTTCGGCCAGGGGCAGGGCACCCACCTTGAGCACGTCCATGCTGCCCAGCGCGGCGAGGCCCACGCGCAGGGCTTCACGGCCCAGGCCGTAATGGTTGGTGGCGACGTTCTGTTCGGCAAACCCCGAGGCGATCAACGCCTGGAGGTAGCGGTGCACCTTGCTGGCCGGCATCTGCACATGCTCGGCCAGGCGCGACAGCGAAGTGGCCGGTGACAGCTCGGCGAGGGCTTTGAGGATGTCGGTGCCCACTTCGGCCGAGCGGACTTTCTGTTTACCGGTGTCGCGGGGCTTTTCCATGGAGGGGCGAGAATCCGAGAGGTGAGTGGGCGTCTTTATAGCTTGACGCTCAACAGTGATCAAATTACGTTGTGCGTAACTGGATTACGATAAAAATAACTTCCTTGCAGAGGACGATCCATGCACCTGGACTACCTGTCGGGCTTCGGCAATCAATTCACCAGCGAAGCCTTGCCCGGCGCCTTGCCCGTCGGCCAGAACTCCCCGCAAAAAGCGCCCTACGGGCTGTACACCGAGCTGTTCTCCGGCACCGCCTTTACTGTGGCGCGCAGCGAAGCCCGGCGCACCTGGCTGTACCGCATTCAGCCGTCGGCCAATCACCCCGCGTTCGTCAAACTGGAACGGCAGTTGGCCGGCGGGCCGCTGGGTGCGGTGACGCCTAATCGCTTGCGTTGGAACCCGCTGGATATTCCGGATGAGCCGACGGACTTTATCGACGGCCTTGTGGGAATGGTTGCCAATGCCGCGTCGGAGCAGCCCTCAGGCATCAGCATCCATACCTACCGTGCCAACCGCTCGATGGAGCGTGTGTTCTTCAACGCCGATGGCGAACTGCTGATCGTTCCCGAGCAGGGCCGCCTGCGCATCGCCACCGAGCTCGGGGTGCTGGAGGTTGCGCCGCTGGAGATCGTCGTGCTGCCGCGCGGGCTCAAATTCAGTATCGAACTGCTCGACGCACAGGCCCGTGGCTACGTTGCCGAAAACCATGGCGCGCCGCTGCGCCTGCCGGACCTGGGCCCGATCGGCAGTAATGGCCTGGCCAACCCGCGCGACTTTCTCAGCCCGGTGGCGCACTACGAAGATCTGAAAAAACCGACAACGCTGGTGCAGAAGTTCCTCGGCGAACTCTGGGCCTGCGAACTCGACCATTCGCCGCTGAACGTGGTGGCCTGGCACGGCAACAACGTGCCGTACAAATATGATCTGCGCCGCTTCAACACCCTGGGCACCGTGAGTTTCGATCACCCCGACCCGTCGATCTTTACCGTCCTGACCTCGCCCACCAGCACTCACGGCCTGGCCAACCTCGACTTCGTGATCTTCCCGCCACGTTGGATGGTGGCCGAAAACACCTTCCGTCCGCCGTGGTTCCACCGCAACCTGATGAACGAATACATGGGCTTGATCCAGGGCGCCTATGACGCCAAGGCTGAAGGCTTCCTGCCCGGCGGCGCATCGCTGCACAGCTGCATGAGCGCCCATGGCCCGGACGGCGAGACCTGCACCAAAGCGATCAATGCCGACCTGGCGCCGCACAAGATCGATAACACCATGGCCTTCATGTTCGAGACCAGCCAAGTGCTGCGGCCCACCCGGTTCGCCCTTGAGTGCGAGCAGTTGCAACCTTCTTACGACGCGTGCTGGGCATCGTTGCCCGCCACCTTCAACCCGAATCGGAGATAACCATGACGCAGCCAACCCTCACCCGTAGCTGGGTCGCCTCCGCCAACGGTCACCCTGATTTCCCGTTGCAAAACCTGCCCCTGGGCGTGTTCAGCATCAACGGTTCTGCCCCGCGCAGTGGCGTGGCGATTGGTGACTGCATTCTCGATCTGCACGCCGCCCTGGATGCTTTCGAAGGCCAGGCCCGCCGCGCGGTCGAGGCCACCGCTGGCGGCCAGTTGAATGCCTTTTTCGAACTCGGCCGTGGCCCGCGTGTGGCGCTGCGTGAACGCCTGCTGGCGCTGCTGGCCGAAGGCAGCTCGCTGCAGGCGCGTGAAGCCCAGGTGCTGCATCGCGCCGCCGACTGTCAGATGCACGTGCCGGCCAGGATCAACGACTACACCGACTTCTACGTCGGCATCGAACACGCGCAGAACGTCGGCAAACTGTTCCGTCCCGACAGCCCACTGATGCCCAATTACAAGTATGTGCCTATCGGCTATCACGGCCGTGCGTCGACCATTCGCCCGTCGGGCACCGAGGTGCGTCGCCCCAAAGGCCAGACCTTGCCGGCAGGCCACAGCGAACCGGTTTTCGGCCCCTGTGCGCGGCTCGATTACGAACTGGAGCTGGGCATCTGGATCGGCCAGGGCAATGCCATGGGCGACGCGATTGCCATTGGCGATGCGGCCGAGCATATCGGCGGTTTCTGCCTGCTCAACGACTGGTCGGCGCGGGATATTCAGGCCTGGGAGTACCAGCCGCTGGGGCCGTTTTTGTCGAAAAGCTTCATCACCACGATTTCGCCCTGGGTGGTGACGGTGGAAGCGCTGGAGCCATTCCGCAAGGCGCAGCCGCCACGGCCTGAAGGCGACCCACAACCGCTGTCCTACCTGCTGGACACCCGCGATCAAGCCGCCGGGGCGCTGGATATCGAACTCGAAGTGCTGCTGCTCACCCAGGCGATGCGCGAGCAGGATCTGCCGGCGCATCGCCTGGCCCTGAGCAACAGCCTGCACATGTACTGGACCGTGGCGCAGTTGGTGGCACACCACAGTGTCAACGGTTGCCAGTTGCAGGCCGGTGACCTGTTCGGTTCAGGCACCTTGTCCGGGCCCCAGGCAGGGCAGTTCGGCAGCCTGCTGGAGATGACCGAAGGCGGCAAGCAGGTGGTCGAGTTGCCGAATGGTGAGGTGCGCAAATTCCTCGAAGACGGTGATGAAATCATCCTGCGCGCGCGCTGCCGCCGTGACGGGTTTGCGTCCATCGGGTTCGGTGAATGCCGGGGTACTGTGATCGCGGCGCGCTGAGAGGGCAGGGCGATGCAACTTTATACTTACTACCGTTCGACCTCGTCCTACCGGGTGCGTATCGCGTTGGCGCTCAAAGGCCTGACGTTCAATGCGGTGCCGATCAATCTGCTGGTGCCGCCGGGCGGTGCGAACCATCAGCCCGAGTACCTTGCGATCAACCCGCAAGGGCGCGTCCCGGCGTTGCGCACGGACGACGGCGAACTGCTGATTCAGTCACCGGCGATCATCGAGTACCTGGAGGAGCGCTATCCGCAGGTGCCGTTGCTGTCCACGAATCTGGCGACCCGTGCCCACGCGCGTGCGGTGGCGTCGATTATCGGCTGCGATATTCATCCGCTGCATAACTCCAGTACCCAGAACCTGCTGCGGCAGTGGGGGCACGATGAGGCGCAATTGCTGGAATGGATCGGCCATTGGGTCAGCCAGGGATTGGCGGCGGTGGAGCAGTTGATTGGCGATGAAGGGTATTGTCTGGGCGAGCAGCCTGGGCTGGCGGATGTGTTTCTGATTCCGCAGGTATATGCCGCGCAGCGCTTCAAGGTGTCGTTGGAGGCGTATCCGCGAATTCAGCGGGTATCGGCGCTGGCGGCGCAGCATCCGGCGTTTGTCCGGGCACATCCCGGCAGTCAGGCTGACGCGCCTTAGTTTCAAATGCGGGAGACTCTGTGGCGAGCGAGCTTATTGTGGCGAGCGGGCTTGCCCCGCGTTGGGGTGCGAAGCGGCCCCCAATCCAGCAAACCGCGGTGTACCTGATACGGCTCAGCGCCTGGTTTTGGGGCTGCTGCGCAGCCCAACGCAGGACAAGCCTGCTCGCCACAGGGAATCTGCGCTTAACTGACTTGCATTAGAGCAAGCCTGCTCGCCACAACAGGCCCTCTTGCCATAGGAATGCAAGTGTTCAGTGCACGACCGAGTTGGGGGGCAGATGACCCAGCCGTTCGGCCAGGCGCAGACGCTGGATCGGGTCTTCGCTGAGCAGCAGCGCATGTTCCAGGTCAAACCGCTCGGCGTTGGGGCAGTCCAGGCGCTGATAGAGGCTGGCCCGCGCCAGGTAGTCGGCGGCGCTGGCGTTGCCCAGTTCCAGTACGCGTTCGGCGTCGATCAGGGCGGCCAGGTAATCATCGTTGGACAGGTGCAACTGCCGCAGGTTACGTGACAGCCGTTGCAGGATCGAGCGCGGCTCGGCGGTGTGCAGGTGTTCGGATTTCAGCGCGAGGTTGGGGCCGTATTGACGTTGCAGCAGCTCGCGGCAGTCGTTGGGGTAGAGGCGTCGACCGCCGCAGGGGTCGAGCAGATGATCGGCCCCCGGCACGCGCAGCAGGAAGTGGCCAGGGAAATTCACGCCCTGCAGGGGAATCTCCAGACGCCGCGCCAGTTCCAGCGCGATTAGCCCCATAGCCAGTGGCTGCCCGCGCTTGCGTTGCAGTACCTTGTCCAACAGGGCAGCGGCGGGGCGCAGAGGGGTGAAGTCGTCCTGAGCGAAGCCCAGGTCGTTCATGCGTCGCAGCAGCGGCTGGCCGAGTTCATCCATTGGCAATGTCGGCATGGCCAGGCCGACCTGTTGCTGCAGCAAGGCGAGATCACGCAGGATGGCTGACGGCTGCACGGCCGCGTCATGCTCGGCGGCAATCCACAGCGCGGCTTCGAACAGCGCCGGGGGCGAGCGTTGCAGACAGGCGAAAAAGGCTTGGCGGGGAGTCATTGCATTCTCCGGCAGATGCCCCGTTTTAGCCTTGCTGCGAATATACGTCCAGTGTCTTGAAAAATATCCTACGTGCTTATGTCGGAACGCCTACGAAATCTGCCTGCTTATTCCAGCACGCTTCAGCGAATTTTTGCCGCGAGCCTATACTTGGCCCACGACCAGACGTGATCCGGGAGCTTGACGATGTTTGCTCTCATGAACAGTACCCGCCTTGAATCGCTGCACCTGAGCACCGACCCGGTGACCGGCCTCAAGGCGATCATCGCTATTCACAACAGCCGCTTCGGCCCGGCCTTGGGAGGCTGTCGCTACCTCGCCTATCCCGATGACGAAAGTGCCGTGGCGGATGCTGCGCGCCTGGCCCAGGGCATGAGCTACAAGGCGGCCCTGGCCGGGCTTCCGGTGGGCGGCGCAACGGCGGTGATCCTGCGGCCTGCCCACGTGGAAAACCGCGCTGCGTTGTTTGAAGCCTTTGGCCGTTGCATCGAGCAACTGGGCGGACGCTACATCACCGCCACCGACAGCGGCACCTCGGTGGCCGACATGGATTGCATCGCCCAGCACACCCGTTTTGTCACCAGCACCAGCGCCGCTGGCGACCCCTCGCCCCACGCGGCCATGGGCGTGTTCGCCGGTATTCGCACCACGGCCATGGCTCGCTTGGGCAGTGACAACCTTGAAGGCTTGCGCGTGGCGATCCAGGGCCTGGGCAATGTGGGTTACGCGCTGGCCGAACAACTGCACGCCGCCGGCGCCGAACTGCTGGTCAGCGACATCGACCACGGCAAGGTGCAACTGGCCATGGAACAGCTCGGCGCGCACCCCATCGCCAACGACGCCTTGCTTAGCACCCCCTGCGATATCCTCGCGCCCTGCGGCGTCGGTGCCGTGCTCAATCGCCAGAGCGTCGCCCAACTGCGCTGCGCCGCCGTGGCCGGTTCAGCCAGCGCACAATTGACCAACCTGCAGATCGCCGACCAACTGGAAGGGCGCGGCATCCTCTACGCACCGGACTACGTGATCAACTCCGGGGGGCTGATCTACGTGGCCCTCAAGCACAGTGGCGCGCAATTGCCGACCATTACCGCACACCTGTCCAACATCGGCACGCGCCTGACCGAAATTTTCGCCCATGCCCAGGCCGAAAAACGCTCACCCGCACGGGTGGCCGACGAACTGGCCGAACGTCTGCTCTACCGCTGACCGGGCATTAAAAAGGCCCTGAATCAATGATTCAGGGCCTGTTCAATTCGGGCTTTATTCCGCCGCTGCGTTCAGCAGCTCGGACAACGCGTCCGGCTGACTCTTGAACGCCTTGGCAAACACATCGCGATTCTTCGCCATGTAGATGCCGGCTTCCTCCACCTGCTGCTCGCTCAGGGACGGCACGGCTTTTTGCAACACTTCTGCCAGCAACTCAGCGAGTTCAAGCATTTTGTCATGACGGTCAGCTTCGGCTTTATCCATGATTTTCTTCCATGGAAACTGCCTAGATACCTCCAGATTGGGTGTGAGTGAATCTGTGAGGGTTGAGCTCTGAGCAGCGGTGCGATAGTTTAAGCATGTGGCCAGCGAAGCCTGATTTCCCACAGCTACTGACTTCGTGTTACTGCGTTTCGCGTGACACGACATGGCTGTGCAAACGACCCAAATGTCGGGAGCACAGCCATGCATTGCACTGAAAAAAATTCTCGCCCTATAGCAGGCAATAAGCCAAGCTCAATTTTTGACGAGTCACCATTCTCTCATAGCAGGAAAGAGTGGCTGCCGAATGGGCATCCGATAAATATATTGGATGTGAAAAGCATCATATTAACTATGTGGTGCTGCTCGGCGCTCAACCTGTTCTCATATCTATGGCCTGTCGGCTGTTGCCTTACAAAAAATGACTTAACTGCCGGTTGCCTATCCGAGGGTGGGAAGGGAGCAGGGCTATGTTGAAAAGTGGCCTGGTTTATAAGCTGTGCTCATTTGTTGTTGAGGACTCTGTTCAGTATATTGTCATGCATCGATTAAATTTAACTATTCCAATTAGCGCCTCTATTTACATCGCTCGATTATCCCAGAAATATCGTACTAGGGGCGGTACGTTTGGGCTAAAGGCGCGTCATATTACGTATTTGTATAGCTGGGCAGACGCTCACCGCTATGATTTAGAGCACGCTTTGTTTAGCGCTTCAGGAGTTGATGACTTTTGTGTTCAACAATTTTGCGAGTGGTTAGGTCAAAGACGACATAAGGGTAAATGTTTGGATGCGGAATATCTTAATCAGATTATAAATAATTGTAGAGATTTAATTATCTACTTTATTAGGCGGTGCTCTATGGCTAGCGCGCTTGATAAAAGTATTGAAATATCCGCTCATTTAGATGTCTGGAGAGAATATCGCCAGCATGAAGAAAGTGATAGAGATTTTGATGATCTTTCGGATAAAGAATATGAGAAGGTGGAAAGCGCGCTTCGTGGTGTGAAGGAGTTTGGAGATATGACTTCATTGGAGCTGCGAAATTATATTCTCTGGCGTTTAGCATGGGAGTTTGGACTGCGTATTGGGGAAATTCTGGCTTTACGTTTAGAAGACATCTGTGAAGAGGGGGGATTTAAGTATCTCGCTATAGTGCGAATAAATCATAGAACTGAACTAGATCCACGAGCGCCAAACCAACCGAGAGTAAAAACAAAATCTCGTGAATTGGGTTACTTAAACGCTAATAGCGACTTGCCAGAAATCTTGGATATATACCTGAGTCAACACCGGCGAGCATGGCGGCTTGTAAAAAATGAAAAGATTTTGACTCAATTTTTACCCCATAATTACGTGTTTATTGCTCATGATTCTACCGCCAATGCACTCTCTTTGTCCGGTGCTCAAAAGGTAGCGGAGAATATTTCGAAGAAGTCTGGTGTCCATCTACGCTGGCATCGTAATCGTCACTCTTTTTTTAATCGGGCGTATGAAGACGCACTTAATAGCAAGCTTCCAAAAGAAAATATTCGAGATTTAGTGTATTTCGGAGGTTGGGCCAGCGAGCGCTCTTTGGAGCTATATATAAAGCGTGTCACCAGGGAAAGGGCAAAACAAGGTCTTCAGGCTCTGAATCTTGAGAAGGTGGTGTAATGGCCAATTGCGTTCATTTTTTTTGCAAGATTAATAACGTATTACCTGTAAAGATATCTGTATCAGGAGACGTGTGGTTTTGTACTTGGAGAAAAGGTTGTCAAATCGATTTCTCAAGCTATTCTTTACCAAGCTCGATTATCGATGCAGCAAAAGCATCGCTTCGCTATAGATTGCGAAGTACTGGTCCTGGTTCGATAGATGCTGTTAAGTTTTTATTGAGAGATTTGTCTATTTGTTGGCAAGGATCTTGGGTGGATTTTGGTTCTCTCACATTGTTCATGGTGACAGAAATATGGAACTCTGCAGTGGCAGAGAGCAATAGGGAATTCAGAAAGGAGCTTGTTCGATTCTATAAATATTGCGAAAATAATTCTTTGTGCGGTGCGGAAACAGCGATTTACAAAAGGATGAGAGGCTGGAGGTGCACTAGCGGTCGTAAAAATTATAGAGATCTTTTGGCATGGCATCCCCGGTATGGCGCCATGATCTCAGGTGAATTCGAGCTTGTGCGGTTAGCAGTTTCTTCTGCCGCTTCCGAAGAAAGCCAAAATGATCATTACATCAGGATTTTGCTATGGATCTGCATTGAAACGCTAAAGCGGCCTGGCCAAATTCTTGAGATGACCGCCGATGCGTTGACGACAGTATTTACTTCAGACGGCAGTAGTTCCTATTTTCTGACTATTCCCAAAGCAAAGCGTCAACTAGGCCGGCCACCAGAAAAATGGCCGATTACTTGTGATCTTGCAGCCGAACTCGAGAAGTTTTGCAATAGACCTAGCGTTCACGCAGACCAAATTTCCTGTAACCGTCTTCTAGTTTGTATTTATGCCAATCCTAGAAGACCTAACTATAATCTATCTGGTTTCATTAAGCGCTGGGTCGAACAGCGAAATATCATTAGCTCTCGTACCGGTGATTTTATCCATTTAAGTCCTAGGCGGATAAGGCATTCAGGCGCTACGGCACTTGCACTAAGAGGCATGCCGGCTCCGCAAATTCAGTACATTTTGGAACACGACAGTCCTGAGTCGTGTTACGTCTATATAGATGCAATCGGTTCTGAGTTATGTCCTCTAGTTGAAAAGGTTGACAGGAAACTAGGTGGGATTTTTTCTGGATTGCTTGAAGCTTACTTTCTTGGGCGAATTGGGACGAAACAAGGTGCGCCGATATTGATACCTGTCTCGGAGACTCCTGCGGTTGTAGGTGGTTGCAACTCTAATAATGGGTGCAGTAAGCATCCTTTTTTTAGTTGTTATAATGGTTGTAGATATTTCATCGCATGGAGAGGGGCTGATCATAAAAAAGCGCTAGATTATGTTCAACGTGAACTAGATGTATGGCGTTCGGCTGAGGGAAGGTATGATCGGAGTAAGTCAATAAAGGACTTTGAACGTGTTTATACAGGGATCACCCAAGTTATTCAGGAAATAAAAAAAGGGGAAGGGTGTGAGTGATATAGTTCTGGTTAAAAAATTTATCTCATCTGTTGAGTATGGTGACTCACTTGAGGTTATGTTTGATTCGCTCCGTTATACTCTTCCCACAGGGCAAGATATGCTTGAAGACCATTGGGAGCTTATTTTGTGGAGCTCCAGGCCTGGAAATGCTATCACAAAATCTCTAACTTTTTTAGATTATAAAAATGAGGATTTAAAGTTTTTAGTTAAGCTTTGCATTTTGGATAAGCGTCAGCGAGGTGCGATTTCCTTAGAGGCTATAATGTCCTATTATTATGCGCTTTTAAGTTTGGATTATATGTTGGCCGATCGTAAAGTTTCAAGTATGGATTCTGATGACTTTAGTCGTGTGGAACAATTTTGGAAAGAAACTCGGAAAGATGGTTACACTACTTATTATAGGGTTCTTCAATCATTTGCAAATTGGTACTCCAGTAATTTTGACCCATCTATTTCATATGTGGCGCCGGATCCAAGACGAGCCTCGTATGGACGCGAAGGCACTGATGAGGGGCGAAAAGCTAAGAAAATTTCGGATGAGGTTGTAGCATCAATTTTTTCCTTGGCAGGCGAGGAAGATCTTGCATTAAAAGACAAATTTCATTTGAACGCTTTTGTGTTGGAAGTAGTTCTTCAGGGGCGTATCAATGAATTGGCTACTTTGCCAGTAGACTGCCTTAATAAAGATATGTGCGCGCTCCGGGTTTTTTCAGAGAAGAGTGGATTGCTAGATTTTAGGATATTTCCACGAGTGTTACTTCCGGTTGTAGAGCGATCCTTAACGTTTCTTAAGTCGACGACTGAAGAGGGTCGGGAAATAGTGAAGAGGCTACGGCAGGACAAATCCTTGGACTGGAGTAGAATTGTAAAGGAACCCTCGGCTTTGCGCTATCATGTGAAGAAAGCTGTCTCACAATGGGTGATTGAAAATAACTTGCTTGACCCTAGTTCGGTTTGGTGTCAGAGCCAGAAAAAATTCATAGATCCTAAATATTTTTTGATATGTAATCGGTACTCAAAAGTCCGCGCAGCCGAACAGTGTGGTTTGAGTTACAAAAGCTTTTTGGAACTGCATGATAAGCAAGTAGCCTTAACACAGGGTAAGGTGTTGCTAATTAACCAGAGCGAGCGCTTTTTTTGTGATCCGTTCAACTTATCCCATTGCCGGAAAGTCAGAATTAATCCAAAAGCTCTCTCGCTTAAGGCTCTTGAGAGAAAGTTAGAATATTCTTTGTATGGTTACAAAGAGGTTGTTCGTGAAATTTTAGATGAAGGGCTGAGGGCTCAGCTGCTGGGACAAAAAATTCCCCTGCCGAAGTTTGATAGTTACTTTGAAAATGAGTTTTCAAAGATAATTTTACCTGTGGTCGCTATCGATGGTGTGACGATTTTGGAGCCGGAACATGCCCTATTTATTGTTCCTAGGTCGCTCTTGAGTACTGAGGTTACTCGGTTAAACGATTACTCACTAATTACTCATGGGATGTTCAGAGAGTGGTTAAACACATCCATGACAGGGGAGTTTTCACTTTTCTCAATCCGAGGAATTATTGATCCCAAGACAGGGCTAACTCCTAACTTTAAGTGGCATGATGTTCGTCATTGGATGCAGACTATCTACCTAAAAGGAGGGTTGACAGATATTCAGGCCAGTATGCTTGCCGGGAGGAGGTTAGCGAGACATGCAGCTGTCTATGACCAAATTTTGGCTAAGGATAGGTCTATCGGACTGGCGCAAATGCGTGAGGATATACGTGAAGGGAAAGTGTTTGGTGTAGTTCCCGATACATTTAAAAAAATACGCTTGAGTAGTGAGAGTGCAGCTGAAGAATATCTAAGTGCTTCAACTCAAACCGTGAGTTGGATGCCTCACGGAAGTTGCTCTTTAAATGTTGTACTAACTCCATGTCAGAATCATCTGTCATGTTTCGTAGATGGCAAGACTGGTAAATGTTGCTCGAAACTCGTGATTCACATCGAGGATCGTCAGGCCGAACAGCAATTAGAGAAAATTGCTGAGAATGCAAAGTTTATGATTTCCCATATAAAAAATTTGGGTGGTGAGCACTCTCCTCAGTTCGGACACTTTGAAAAAATTCTGTTCAATGTAAACGATGTCCAGCAGGCCGTTTATGCGAATAAATTCGGAGGGCTCGATGAGAACTGATTTTGATCACGAACAATCAAGAGCTCATGGTCGCAAGCAGAATAGAGGAAAGAAACTAGAGGATAAGCTTCGTACGCTTCTTGCCGATTGGTGTAGAGAAATCACAGGGAGTGGCCGTAAATGGGTGTATACACAAGCGGCATTTGCGAAATATGCCGGCGTTTCCAGAGAGACGATTCGCAGCAAACAGCTTCACTTGGATGGGCTGATTGCTGAATTAGATAGTTCCCGTCGTTTATCAAACGGCTCAGTGGGGCTGAAACAAGCCGTTGCCAGTATCAGTAATTTAAAAAATGAAAATGCTGATTTAAAAGCTCAAATATATTCGCTGCAGATTCAGCATGTACGAATGTTTGAAAAGCTTTATAAGAAAGCTCGAAATCTTTCGGTTCTGGTAGAAGGCGATTTGCCTTTTGCATCGATCGGTCACTGCCCATTGTGCGGATGTACTAATCGCATGTTGCCGCTGACCGAAAACTGACCCAGTAGAGGCTCTTGGGGATGCGGCGGAAATCTTGGACTACCTGGAGGTAGTTCATGTATTCATACGAAGACCGTATCCGAGCGGTCAAGCTCTACATCAAACTGGGCAAGCGAACCGGGGCAACTATTCGTCAGTTGGGCTACCCGACGAAGAACTCTTTGAAGAGCTGGCACGCAGAGTATGAGCGATGCCTCGACCTGCCGCGTGGCTACGAGAACTCGAAGTCGAAGTACTCTCTGGCCCAAAGGGAAAAGGCTATCGGGCACTATCTCGAATACGGTCGCAACATCGCCGCGACCATCAAGGCGTTGGGCTACCCCGCGCGGGATTCGTTGCGTGCCTGGATTTACGAAATGCACCCCGAGTTGCATACGCGTATTGTCGGTCGATCAGACGGGTTAGCCCGGCCGCCAGCGGTGAAGCAGGCAGCGGTCATCGCGCTGTGCACGCGAAAAGAAAGTGCGAAAGCCCTGGCTCAAAAGCTGGGCGTGTGCAGGCCGACCTTCTACAACTGGAAAAATCAGCTACTCGGCCCAGAGGTATCCCCATCCATGAAGTGTCGGCTTGAACCCTCATCGTCACCGGAACGAGAGGAGTTGCAGCGGCAACTCGAATCTCTCCAGCTCGATGTTCGCCGTTTGCAGCTTGAACATGACCTGCTGATGAGGGCGAATGAACTCATAAAAAAAGAGACGGGCATCAACCGGCAAGTCCTGACCAATCGGGAGAAGACATTGCTGGCTGATGCCCTAAGGCCGAGGTACTCCTTGCTAGAGCTGCTTGACGCGTTGGGCTTGGCCCGAAGCTCCTATTTCTATCATCGAGCCCGAATGCAGGTCGCGGAAAAGTACACCGAAGTGCGTCGTGCCATGGCGGACATATTCGAGCGCAATCATCGTTGCTATGGCTACCGTCGGATGCGTGCTTCGTTGAGCAGGCAGCGTGTGCGCCTTTCAGAGAAGGTGGTGCAGCGCTTGATGAAGCAGGAGTGCCTAGTCGTCGCCAAGCCGAAACGGCGTCGATACGGTTCCTACCTCGGGGAAATCAGTCCGGCGCCGGAAAACCTCCTCAACCGCGACTTCAGGGCCCTAGCTCCGAATGAGAAATGGCTGACCGACATCTCGGAGTTCCAGATCCCGGCAGGCAAGGTGTACCTGTCCCCCATGATCGACTGCTTCGATGGGAAGGTAATCAGTTGGTCGATCGGCACGCGTCCCGACTCCGAGCTTGTGAACACGATGCTGGATGCCGCTGTCGAAACGGTGGCCAGCAACGATAAACGGCCTGTTGTTCACTCCGATCGTGGCGCTCACTACCGCTGGCCCGGCTGGTTATCGCGCATCGCTGATGCGAAGCTGATTCGTTCGATGTCGCGCAAAGGCTGCTCACCTGACAACGTGGCTTGTGAAGGTTTCTTCGGCCGACTGAAAACGGAGCTGTTCTATCCTGGCAACTGGCAGTCAACGAGCATCGAGCAGTTCATTCAGGCCTTGGATTCATACATCCGCTGGTACAACGAAAAACGTATAAAGATTTCCCTCGGCGCGCTCAGTCCCATTGAGTATCGTGAAAGCCTGGGCTTAGCGGCATAACCAGTCCAAGTTTTTGTCCGCATCCCCGGTGGGTCAGTTTTCAATCAGCGCCAACACTCTACCTAAAGCAGGCAAGCCTAATGCAGTCCATGGACGGAATATTTGTGTATTCATGTCAGCATCCTTTAGTCGTAATGCATCTGATCACCGGCTATTTTCCGTCAGGTCGTTGTATTTCGATGGTTGGCCGACCGTTGCTGCTATTGGGACGAACAAGAGTTCGCCTACCGTCTTCTAAATTCCCCAGACACACACCGTTACCATTGTCTCCCACATTTGAGGGATTCATTTAGGCAAAATCTTTGTTGGCTTCCCATCCAATATTTGAGCGTCCCAAAAGGGTGCTTCACAGTCTGGCGGCGAGCCTTCATCTTTTCCGGGTCATGCTCCAGCCGAACCTGCATCGCGTCGTTTACTGCCTCATGTTCCCAGCGCTTAACACGGCGCTCCTTACACGTCGTACATTGTTTTTGCATTGAGCAGGACTGACAGCCCGAGAAGTAGTAACAATACAATAACATGCCGTCTTCCATCGACGAATACCGCCTGCTTAGTAACTGCCCCGCAGGGCATCGATATTCGTCCGACGACGCAAGATAGGCGAAATCCTGCTTGCCGAATCTGCCTTCGGCTTTGCTGCCAGATGTAAGGGGTTTCTGTACGAAGTAACGCTTTCCTGCAGAACTTTTGCATACAGCACCTCAGACTGAACATCCTCAGGTAGGGCGATCATTTTATATGCCGATGGCGGTATTTCGGCGCCCATGGCTAATGACGTACTGAGCAGAACGGCTATGGCCGCTAGATGCTTGCAAATGGGGCGTTGTAATAGGCTAGGCTCTTGCGTTTGGCTAGGAGTTTCAATTCGACTAAAGTGAAGATGGCTTAGTGATTTTTTGCCTGCTCTTGTGCATCAAGATCTCCAATAGGGCTGTGAGTAGTTAAGCGCTTTAGTTTTTGCTTATCCTTTGCATCGACTCGATATATGGTTCCTCATAATCGCATATTTCCAGCTAGCGGACGACTCTTCTAGAGTAACCAGAATTTTCTGGTTGTTTCAAGCGAGCATTGATGCAAAATAGAAGGATACAAAAGATAACGAAAAAATCATTTAGGTGCAAATAGTTTTAATGAGGGGCGTTGGGGGGGGGCGGGAAATTGTTCTTAATGTTTTTCATTGATGCAAATTTAGATGATTTTTTTGCTGAAATTTGAATGCCTCCGATGGGTGTATGGTTTTTATTAATTGTTTCTTCTGGTTGTGTCGAGATTGATCTTTTGACGAGCTGAAAAGTTCAGTGCTTCAAGGGGGTATACAAAGAAATGAGATGGTGCTTTGTTGAGTTATCTGAGAGTTAAATAAATATTGCCCGGAGCATATATATGTCTGGAATAATGGAAAAGGGACTTAGGTACAGGATAGATCATCCTATGCTTAAGGATGTGTGGATCATTAATGGAGAAATATATTATCATAATATTGGCTGGATTTCTAGCGATGATGGATCAGAGGTCTCGGTTCAAGGTCGCATTATTTTTAGCTCATGCGATGGGTTATTTGAGGTGCCTCAAGCTTGGTCTGGCCAAATAAATGTATCCGGCATGAGCGTTATGTTTCCAGATGGTGCTGGGAGATTTCCTATCTACCTAGACGAAGAAAGCCGTTCTTCTAAACGGAAAGCTCAAAGAAAGCTATATGAGTCTGAGTGTCATCGTTTCAATCATAAGCTTAATAGCATAGTTTCTGAGGTTTTCCGTCGGCTTGACGTCCCGATTGTTACAGAAGCTAAGTTGGCGTTAATTGACATGCTTAAATCTCTGCAGTTCAGATTTGAGAGGGATATCAGTATCATTCGTCTTGGAGGTTATTTTAAAGGGCTGGAGGCGGTATCTGCATTGAAAAGTGCCGATATTTCTATGTTGTGGATTCAGGTGCAACGCCTAGCCGAAATGGGCCTCGCCTTAGCAGCGTGTCGGGAAAAAAATAGTTTATAGTATTTTAGTTGTATGGTTAATTGGGGGTGTTTCTCGCCCCTCCTCATAACGTCTGATTTCAAATTAAGCTTATGTGCTAATGAATATAAATAAGTGGATGTTTTTGTTGGCGTTTTTTTGGTTGTCGGCGTGTGCTGAAACTGACAAAGAAAGATGTAAAAAAATTATTGATGAAGTCACGGCGAAAAAAGTAGATAGGATTATTCGCTCGGAGCTAATCCCACTATCTGGCGAGAAGCATGGGGAGCTTATAAATCGCATATCGTTTAGCCTTCTTGGGACGCCTTACCAGGAAAATACGCTAATTGGTGATTCTGATACAACTGAAGCTCTTGTTGCGAATTTCAACAATGTGGACTGCTTTACATTTATAGATTACGTCGAGGCCCTTGCTCGAAGCCATGATCAGAAATCTTTCATACATAGTCTTGCAAGAGTACGCTACATTGGAGGTACCGTTGATTATCTCAGTCGTCGGCATTTTTTCTCTGACTGGTTTGCCAGTGCTCCATACAACGGTCGAGACGTAACGCCATTTATAAGCCCTGACTATAAGGTTGCTGACAAGCAACTTAATGAAAAACCGGGTGGTGGTGAATATATTAATGGCTTAGGCATTCATCATCGTAAAATAAATTACATTCCTGGAAGTTCCATTAATCAGAAAATATTGGATGGTCTGAAAACTGGCGATTACGTTGGTGTTTATTCTGCGCTTGAGGGTCTTGACGTTTCGCATGTTGGCATCGTCATTCGCCACGACGGACAAGTATGGTTCAGGAATGCTTCCTCTCTGGCAATGAACAGAAAAGTGGTGGATGTACCTTTTTTGGAGTATATGCGCCCAAAACCGGGCATCATTGTCATAAGTTCTGAGCTGCCAGATTACAGTGCATTTGTCAGGTAAAGTTAAGTCATGATTTTGTAGAAGCCTATTTTTACTCTCTAACTAGAAAGGCATGAGCTGAAGTGGCAGCACGATAAAGTGTTAAGGACTCAATAGAGCGGTAGATGTGCTAAGTGACGGCCGAATGGTTGCGTAAATGTACTCATAAGGCTTAAAAGTGCTCGCTTAAGGAGTCAATTTAACGCTTTCTAGATCTTAAGTATGCTTAAAATGTCTACAGCATCGCGCTATTTCGACCTTCCTTCTGTAATACTGCTTCAGGCGCCTCTTAACTAAAAAGCGTGAAGCGGACGGTTTTGATACGCCTCTGCCTACTATCGAATTTGCGAATATGGACTTGCTACTTAGCGGTTTCGAACGCGATTTCAGGACTTAGATTTTGTAGAGGTTTTCGCGCTAAATGTATAACTCGTATCAAATAAATAGGGGGGATATGAGGCGCGTGCTTAGAGTAATTAGAGTATTTCTTTTAATTTTTTTATTTTGCGATATTGGTTTTAAAGCAGCTACTCCGCCCTATATAAGTCAGGTTGGAGATGGAATGGCTTTCAGTAAATTTAATTTGGCTAGGGGCAGTAAGGGGGCTCTATGCCTGGGGAGATGTTTAGGTTGGGATGGATCTAAGTCGGACTCAGCGAACATATTTGTTAGGGCCTTTTAGTTGAATAAAACTATAGTTCGTTTGTCCTTTTTCATGCTGCAGGTTGAGTCAGATAAGTATTTTCAATCTCGCACTGCATTGCGCGTAGGTCGTCAAACCATGCGCTTCCGTTGTCATGCGTTTTAAGGCACTCTTTCAACTTTTCGCTTATATAGATGAGATCGCTTAGTTTTGGAGAATCTTCGCAGATGTACTGAATGAAATAGGCTAGCGAGGCGCACTCTACAAAGCCGTAAGAAATCAAACGGTTTGTAAGGGCGTGACGGTTAAAATGAATATTTCGTTGGGTATAACCTTTTTTACATTTTTTCATGGTGTCACTCAGGGTGTATGTTCTTGAGAGTGGGCAGTTTATTAGATGATTGTTTGGTATTGATTTTTTTGGTTAACAGACGATGAGGTCAAGTGTATCTCAATGTTATTACTTAACAGCCGCCAAGTTTTTGCGCGCGAGTAGGCTAACGCGTGCATAGGGTGCAGTTCATTCCTAGCGGCGCGGCGCTCGACTGCGTACGTATTGTCATTTAATTCCAAGTTATCAATGCGCATATTAAATCCGAAACTGGGCATCTGGACGACCCGGGCTGTGGATTATCTCTTGGTAGTCTTCACCACAATGCTTATCCTTAGCGTAGTCCAAGAACTGATTAGCGGAGCCACTACTCTAACAAATAAATAGGGCCCGAGAACGATGTATACGCTGGTCGGCGAATCTCTCAGATACTGGAAGTCAGTAATGTCGCATTGTGCGATTGCTCTGGTGCTAGGCGCTTTAGCCGCAGGAGTTCTCTGGCTGGACCGGCTGGAATCCAAGTTTAAAGCGCCGATCCAAAAAACGCCTGGGCAATACACCCCGCCCCCCTGGTTGTTTTTCTTCGAGAGATGGTTGTATTTGAAGCTTGACCAAATCGTAGGGCTTTGACTTCCTGAGTTTTACGTACTGTATAGTACGAGCAGAATCGGTTGTGGTTATATCTATTTTTCCTCAATAAGTTAGACAGTTACATAATCTAACTATTTCTATATTTCTTCTCTTGGAACGAATGAGTGGCTGCCAACCAGCCTCACAGCGACTCCATCGCACCCTATTCGAGCGTCCGTCAGAGGTGGAGGTTAGCCTATAGCGTGGACACATCAGAAGAGCTGGTTTCACGTACAGTACGGTTTTTAACATCAGTCTTCGAAGCGGAGACTTACGTAAAAAAATGAGGGAGTAGTCGGCAGCCATGTGACGAACGGTTGTGTAGCGTTTCTAATTTTCTAGATAAAATTTACAAACTCTATAGATTGGAATCTCGGACGTGACGCATTTTTCCAAACGGATCTAAATTATGCGAGCGATATTCCATTATGGTTGTAGTCACTTGAGGCTTTTAGTTTTAGGCGGAGCTTTTTTCTGTGCTTCAGCGGCTCAAGCCCAGGTTGCGCCGGACGCGGGCCAGCTTCAGCGCCAGATAGACCAGAACCTGCAGAGGCCGGTCGTTGCACCGTCGCCAGCCGCACCGGCGCCCATTTCAGGCGCCGATCACCGCGGGCCCAAGGTTGTTATTCGGCGTGTCGATATTGTCGGCGCCAAACTGATACCGGTTACCGAGCTTGCATCTCAACTCGACCCTTACCTTAATCGTCCTTTGACGTTGAGTGAGGTGCAGACTGCCGCACAACAACTGGTAGGTTACTACCGCGAGCGCGGATGGTTTGTAAGAGTGCAATTGCCTACGCAGGATGTCAGCGACGGTACGCTGCGCATCAACATCGTTGAAGGGCGCTTTGGACGTCTGCAAGTTGCACCCGGTACAGGTCGTGTCCGCAGAGATTTCGTATCCACTCTAGCGGGCCGAGATCTCAATGCTGATGAGCCGTACTCACTGTCACAACTTGAGCGCGGGCTATTGCTGGCCAACGATCTACCCGGAGTTCGGGCTGAAGGTACGCTGCGCCCAGGTCAGGCGCCGGGCACCAGTGATCTGGCGTTGCAGATCAGCGACACGCCTTTATTCGCGGGTCTCGTCGGCGCCAACAACTTTGGCAACCGTTTCACCGGGCGAGGGCAGGGCTTCGGCACCGTCAGACTCGACAATCCCAGCGGCTTCGGTGATCAACTGCAGATCAGTGGGATTCTTAGTGAGCGACTCGATTATGAGAGCGTTTCCTACAGCGCGCCTGTGGGTTATGACGGCCTGCGCGCCAGCGTCGGCTATGGTCAATTGCATTACCAACTGGGTAAAGAGTTTGCCGATTTGGACGCACGCGGCCAGAGTCGCACCCTGTATGCGAGCCTGAGCTATCCATTGTTGCGCAGCACAGAACGCAATATCACGGTGGCGCTGGACGTCAGCCATGCGCGCCTGGAAGACGAGGCCTTTGACGTCACCCTGCGCCGGCGAGATATTCAACTGGCGACGCTCGAACTGCGCGGCGACGCCAGGGATGGTTGGGGCGGTGGCGGTGTCACCGCCGCAAGACTCTCACTGGAGGGCGGGCGCGCCGCGCTGCGGATCGCCGCGGACCGTGATCAGGACGCCCAAAGCGCGGGCGTTGAAGGCGGCTTCGCTGCGCTTGGGGTCGAACTTCGCCGCGATCAGGTACTGGCTCCGGCGCTCTATCTGAGAGGGCGCTTCGCCAGTCAGCTCGCTTTCAATAACCTTGCCTCGTCGCAGCAGTTCAGCCTGGGTGGCCCCTACGGCGTGAGGGGGTATCCGGTCAACGAGGGCAGTGGCGACAGTGGTGCCCTGATGCAACTGGAACTGCATAGCCTGCTACCCATGCTGGGTATTGCGAACCTGGATGGTTATGCCTTCTTTGATGCGGGTGTCACACGCCAACATCAGACTCCCTGGCGAGGCTGGGATACTGCAGGTAGCGGCCGTAACACCTACCCCCTTTATGCCAGCGGCGTCGGTCTTGCCTGGACCCATGCGCATGGTTTCGCCATCAATGGGATATTCGCGGTGCCGCTGGGCAACAATCCTGGTGGTACCCGAAGCGATCAAGACCAGGATGGTGGCTCGACCGGACCGCGTGTCTGGCTCACCGCCAGTCAAAGCTTCTAGGTTCATCGACTCACAACTGCTCAGACTTTTGCGCGGGACATAACCATGAAACGACAAGCCCCCCTTGCAACTCCCTGGCCTGCGGCGTCACGTGCACTGAACTGCGAACCTGCGGCGTGGTTGAGGTGGACTTTCAGGGTTAACGTCTCCTATCAAAAACCAGCGCTCCATTCAGTGCACCTGGCGATGGTGGTAAGCCTGTTGATGGTGTCCACACCTGGCGTGGCGCTTGAGCCCGGTACGCTACCAACGGGCGGGAAGGTCGTCGGCGGCCAGGCATTGCTTCAGCAGCAGGGTAATCAGCTGGTTGTCGAGCAGCATTCCGATCGTGCCATCCTTGACTGGCAATCCTTCGACATAGGTCAGAACGCACGTGTGCGCTTCAACCAGCCAGGCGCGAATGCGACAGCGCTTAATCGTGTCACGGGCGGCGGTGGTCAATCGCTGATCCAGGGCAGCCTTTCCGCTAATGGCAGGGTGTATCTGGTCAACGGCGCAGGAGTACTCTTCGGCCCCAGCGCCCAAGTCAACACGGGAGGTCTGGTCGCCTCGACGCTGGATATTGCCAACGAGGACTTCCTGGCCGGGCGGGACCGATTCGTGCTCACAGACCAGAGCAAGGGCGAGGTTGTCAACCAAGGTCACATCAGCGCCAGGAATGGCACCGTAGCACTGCTGGGGCGAACCGTCGGCAACACCGGCAGTATATCGGCCGATAACGGCAACGTCGTGCTCGCGGGCGGTCAGGAAGTCAGCTTCGCGGCGGGTGCCGACGGCCATCTGCAGATTGCCGTCAGTGCGTCTGAGTTGCAGTCCAGCATCCGTAACGGCGGTGCAATCTACGCCGATGGTGGACAGATCGTACTCAATGCTCAGGGCGCCAACGCGCTCGCCTCGGCAGTGGTGAGCAATACTGGCACGCTGCAGGCTCACACGGTGGCGGAACGCGAGGGCAAGATCCTGCTATTGGCCGATCTGGAGCACGGTGGGCGTGCCGAGGTGGCCGGCACTCTGGATGCCAGCGCCATCAACGGTGGCAACGGCGGTTTCGTCGAAACGAGTGGTGCACAGGTACAGATAGCACCGGCGACTCGAGTCACTACTCAGGCGCCCAAGGGACGGACCGGCAAGTGGCTTGTCGACCCCACCGATTTCACCGTATCGGCGGGTGGCCAAGCTCAAACCACCAGCGGCATTGGTGCAGACACTCTCGTCTCCAATCTGGCCAGCACCAATATTCTTCTGCAAACTGACGCTCAAGGCAGCGAGCCTGGAGATCTGAATATCCAGGCGCCAATCAGCTGGAATGCCGCGACTACCCTGAGCCTGCTTACGTTGCGCGACCTGAATATCAATGCGCCCATCAGCGCCGTCAATGGCGGCCTGACACTGAGCATCGCGCGCAACGTTAACGTCAACGCCGCGATTGATGTGGGAACCTTTAACTTCCTGGGGGGAACCTGGATTCAAAACAGTGCAAATTTACCAACATTTCAGGCCCATGACTTTCGCTTGAATGGCGGCTCGTTCCTGCGCGCGAACGGGGGGGATGGAAGTTCAAGCAACCCTTACCTGCTCACCGACGTTTATGGTGTGCAGGGGATGCAAGGTTTCCTGAGCAGCCACTTCAAACTGGCCAATGATATCCAGGCTGTAGGTACCCAGAACTGGAACTGTGATTCCTCTTGCAGTGGATTTGTGCCTATCGGCAACTTCGATCGACCTTTCACAGGCTCTTTGGATGGTGGCGGTCACCTGATCGATAAGCTTCAGGTCTCGGTCCATGCCTCCTCGCAAAGCACCAATGCTGAGGCCGGGCTGTTTGGCACTTTAGGAAGCGGGGCTCATGTTACCCACTTGGGCCTTACTGACGGTTTTTTCTCGGCTTCCGGCGGCAATGAAAATTTTTCTGGTAGCCTCGCCGCGCGCAATTTGGGGAGTATCGAGAGCACTTATTCCACGGGTTCCGTTACAACTGGCGACGCCAACGCGGATGCGAATTTTGCTGGAGGATTGGTAGGCAATAACACCTTCACAACGGTGAACGGTATCGTGCAAGGAGGCACTATTAGCGGCAGCTACTCCACGGCGTCAGTCATCGCGTCCGAGGGCAAAAATTCTGCATACGCGGGAGGGTTAGTCGGTACCAATGCCCAGGGAACCATCTATCGAAGTTACGCCACGGGATCTGCATCCGCCAGTGATGGTCTCGATTCGAACTATGCCGGCGGGTTGGTCGCAAACAATGTCGGTACAGTGCAGCAAAGTTACGCCTTGGGCAGCGCAACAGCCTTACGCGGTAATCGGACCTTCGTTGGCGGTTTGCTCGGGCAGCACAGTGGCAATGCCATCACCGACTCCTTCTACGCGACCACCGATAGCTCAGGCGCGGGCATTAATAATGCGAGCAATTACAACAGCTTCGGCATCGGTAAGAGCCGGAGCGAGCTGACCACGCTCAGCACTTTCCAGAACTGGGACATCGATGCTACGGGCGGGACCGGGAGGGCTTGGCGCCTATACGAGGGGCAGACGACGCCTTTGCTGCGCAGCTTTCTCAAACCAGTGAATGCAACAGTGAACGATAATGGCCGGGTCTACGATGGGAGCACTGCAACGGTAAGCGGAAATGGTTTTACGCTATCAGCTAGCAGTGCCCAGGTCCTGGGCACGCCGACCTATGCTAGCACCTCTGCCCGTAACGCCGGCGCCTACGCCCTGAGCATGAGTGGCCTCTACTCCGATCAGTTCGGCTACGACATCAGTTATGTCCAGGGGACATACACCATCTCCCAACGCGCGATTGGCGGTGCATTTACCGCTGACAACAAGGTCTACGACGGCACGACCACCGCCACAGTGCATGGCGGTCTCGACAGCAACACTGTCGTGGCGGGTGATGACTTGAGCGTCACCACCAGCGGTCTGTTTGCCGACAAAAACGTCGGTCAAGGCAAAGCGGTCAGCGTCCTCGGCAGCCTGACCGGAGCCGATGCAGGCAACTATCAATTTACTGCCCCAAGTAATGTTGTCGCGGCCATCACGCCAAGGACGATTGGCGGTGCATTCACCGCCGACAACAAGGTCTACGACGGCACGACTAGCGCCACTGTGCATGGCGGTCTCGACAGCAACACTGTCGTGGCGGGTGATGACTTGAGCGTCACCACCAACGGCCTTTTCGCCGACAAAAACGTCGGTCAAGGCAAAGCGGTCAGCGTCCTCGGCAGCCTGACCGGAGCCGATGCAGGCAACTATCAATTTACTGCCCCAAGTAATGTTGTCGCGGCCATCACGCCAAGGACGATTGGCGGTGCATTCACCGCCGACAACAAGGTCTACGACGGCACCACTAGCGCCACTGTGCATGGCGGTCTCGACAGCAATACTGTCGTGGCGGGTGATGACTTGAACGTCACCACCAACGGCCTTTTTGCCGACAAAAACGTCGGTCAGGGCAAAGCCGTCAGCGTCCTCGGCAGTCTGACCGGAGCCGATGCGGGCAACTATCAATTTATCGCTCCGAGTAATGGCAGCGTTGTCGCCGCCATCACGCCAAGGACGATTGGCGGTGCCTTCACCGCCGACAACAAGGTCTACGACGGCACCAGCACCGCCACTGTGCATGGCGGTCTCGACAGCAATACTGTCGTGGCGGGTGATGACTTGAGCGTCACCACCAACGGTCTTTTTGCCGACAAAAACGTCGGTCAAGGCAAAGCCGTCAGCGTCCTCGGCAGTCTGACCGGAGCCGATGCGGGCAACTATCAATTTATCGCTCCGAGTAATGGCAGCGTTGTCGCCGCCATCACGCCAAGGACGATTGGCGGTGCCTTCACCGCCGACAACAAGGTCTACGACGGCACCAGCACCGCCACTGTGCATGGCGGTCTCGACAGCAATACTGTCGTGGCGGGTGATGACTTGAGCGTCACCACCAACGGTCTTTTTGCCGACAAAAACGTCGGTCAAGGCAAAGCCGTCAGCGTCCTCGGCAGCCTGACCGGAGCCGATGCGGGCAACTATCAATTTATCGCTCCGAGTAATGGCAGCGTTGTCGCCGCCATCACGCCAAGGACGATTGGCGGTGCCTTCACCGCCGACAACAAGGTCTACGACGGCACCACTAGCGCCACTGTGCATGGCGGTCTCGACAGCAATACTGTCGTGGCTGGTGATGACTTGAACGTCACCACCAGCGGTCTTTTCGCCGACAAAAACGTCGGTCAAGGCAAAGCCGTCAGCGTCCTCGGCAGACTGACCGGAGCCGATGCGGGCAACTATCAATTTATCGCTCCGAGTAATGGCAGCGTTGTCGCCGCCATCACGCCAAGGACGATTGGCGGTGCATTTACCGCTGACAACAAGGTCTATGACGGCACCACCACCGTCACAGTGCATGGCAGTCTCGACAGCAATACTGTCGTGGCGGGTGATGACTTGAACGTCACCACCAGCGGTCTTTTTGCCGACAAGAACGTCGGTCAAGGCAAAGCCGTCAGCGTCCTCGGCAGCCTGACCGGAGCCGATGCGGGCAACTATCAATTTATCGCCCCGAGTAATGGCAGCGTTGTCGCTTCAATACTCCCGGCTACCTTGAAGATAACGGCGAACGACCAGGTTGTGCCTCCGAGCGGTCGCCCCTATTCGGGAGGTAACGGCGTCCGTTATGCCGGATTCGTGGCAGGCGAAGATGCAAACGAACTCGCTGGTCTGCCCCTGCGCTATGCAGGCTCCGCCCAAAACGCTGTTGTAGCGGGAAATTATTCTATTGCACCGGTGGGCCCAGACACTTTCGGAAACTATGCTATCGCTTATGAGAATGGAAGTTTGCAGATCATCCCAACTTCCGTATCAAGGAACTTAGTGCCCCCTCCCGCTGGCGAAATTAAGCGTAGTCTGACCAACTCTGAAGCGATCGAGTATTTTAATTATGAGGCAATGCGACTGCAGGGCGACGATAAGTTATGGAGTGGCCGTTACGGACTGCCACTTAAATTCACTCCTGGCGGTTTCATCCATGCAGGTAAATAACTTCCCAAGATGAAAAACTGATAACGTGTCTTAAAAACTATGTGCGAGAGTGGAGTGCCACAATGCGGCTCGATCAAGTTGTGCATTGTGATCACGTCTCTATTATCGGAAAGTTCTCTGTCAGGGCGACCACCACCATTTACCTGAGTTAACACTGATGAGCGCGTAAAGTTTAATGGTGCGACATTGGACTTGCGATGACGAAGCCGTTTCAATTTTGCTCGAAAGCACGTTATAGCGATTTCTTTTGGAGTTGCTTTTTCACGCGAATAAAAAGTGAGTAGAACTACGACATTGAAAGAATATATAAATGCCGGATCGTTTCCTATGAGGGGTTTAATATTCGTGAATTTTTTCATTTGTCATCTACTCAGTCATGACGGAAAGTCTACATCGTGGACATCTTTCAACGTACTAATACTTCTTCGTTATGATAAATAATCGATAAGTTCAAGAATTTTCTGGTAGACCTAAAGCTCTCAGCTGGCCATAGTTAAGCTCGGTAAGGGGTTACAGGATTATAGGACCATGGGCTTGCGATGGACTATCTATACAATTACACTATTTTTAGCCTGGGTAATTTTTATAATAATACTTGTAAAAGTTAAGGTAATGGATTCTAGTCAATAAATTCAGGTCGGCACCATGAGCGAAATATGCTGAGCTTCCTACATATAAAAATCAGAAGTCTCTCCTCATAATGGAACCTCCTGCAGAAAGAAGGTTTTTCAGCAAGCTTTGAATTATACGCTAAGATGAGTATTACGAGCATACTGATAAAGATCAGCATCTGATGTGATACCTAGTTTTTTCTTTGCTGAGACCTTGGTCCAACTAACAGTCTTGATGCTTCTGGAAAGTTTCTCAGCAACTTGCGTTGGCGTCAGCCCGGTTGCTAGAAGCCGGATGACTTCTAGCTCTCTAGCTGCCAGCTTTATATTAGGGTTGTTGGAGTTTAATATTGATACATCAGCTAAGGCTTCACGAAAATAGGGACTTATGTAGCGTTGATTTTTAGCCGCATTTTTTATTGCCGCTATGAGCTCGTCGTGATTTGCGTTTTTTTCTACGACTCCGAGAATTCCAAGGTTTAGAATACTTAGAATTAAACTTGGATTTTGTATTGAGGTAAGCACAATAATTTTTAGTTGCGGGTAGAGGCGTTTGAGGCGCCTGAGCATGGTCAGTCCGTCGCGCTGGCTATGTGGCATGGCGAAGTCGGTTAATAGTAAATCACAAGGTATATCATTTAAAATGAGCTCAAGTTCTTCGGGGCTTTCTGCCTGGCCCACAATCAGTCCAAGACCATTTTTTTCAACTATAATTTTTGCTCCTAACAAGATGATGGGGTGGTCATCCGCTATGACGATTCTAAGCTGCATGTCAACTCCTATTTTTCGTGTGCTAGTACGGCATAAAGAATATCGCGAATCATTCTCGCTCGTATCAGCTACTGTGTTAAGTGTCTTATTTTTGACAATTTTTTCAATATTTTACAGTGCAACTATTAAGGCTGATGACCTTGATCTTAGCATATCCGAACAATACTTCCTTCAACAGAATCCAGAATGGATTGTGGGTTACGTTGATGGTGGCCTAGGCAGTGTAAGAGCTCCCGCCAGTTTTAACTATGGAAATGAACTTCTGACGATATTAGCTAAGCAGCTAAAGGTATCTTTGGTGTTTAAAAAGTTTTCATCTACAAGCGATCTGGATGACGCACTTTGTCAGAAAAGTATTGACGTCGTTACAGACGTTTCGATGACCAGCCGCCGCGCATCCTGCGCAGCTTTCTCACAGCCCTATTTTAAGACGCCTGCACTAATATTGGGCTTTGATAAAGCCGTTAGCGGTGCATCAGTTGAGAGCTTGCTCAGGCTGCGGGTTGTGACGGTTAAAAATGATTCGGCAGCCGATTGGCTGAAGATTTTGCATCCTAATACGCCTACACGAGAAACGCTAAACTTGGCGGATGCGTTAAAATTGATAAAGTCCGGAAGCGCAGACGTTATCGTTGAGGACGGGGCTGTCGCTTACCCTGACATGGCCGGCTTAGTATCTCTTCAACTAGCTGCTCGGCCAATTCCGGATCTTGAGACATCTTTGCATTTTGCCGCTGCGCAGGATGAATCGCTTCGCCTCGCACTCATTACCAAAGCTATGCACAATCTTGCGCCTTCTACTCTGTCGCAGCTCAAATCCCGCTGGTTGAGTCGGGAGTTATCTATTTCTGAATTTTTCTTAAGCGATGAGGAGCGGAGCTACCTTGCTAGCCTGCCCGTTCTAAAGGTTGCATACGATCCAGATTGGCGGCCGGTAGCTTTTATTAATGCCCAAGGGCGAGAAGACGGTTTGGCAAGCGAATATTGGCGCGAGGTTGTTGCCAAGCTGGGATTGAAAACAGAATTAGTTCCCGCGAAGAGTTGGAAACAAATGTTGTTCAAAATGGCTTCAGGGCAAGGTGACATTGCTTTGCCGGTTGCATATGCTGAAAGTAACCATGGTCAAGTGCTATACAGCCGCCCCATGCTCTCATTTAGCAACGTCATTGTTACCACCGGTTTTCGAGTCTCGCGCCTAGCTGAACTAAACGGCAAGAAGCTTGTAGTGAGTGACCCACTATATTTGAGGGATCAACTGAAAGCGTTGTTACCAGTCAGCACTGTCGAGGTCGCAGACTCGCCCTCCAAGGCTATGCAACAAGTTGTGGACGGCACTGCGTTTGCCTACATAGGAAACCTCTCGATCATCAATTCGCTGATGATCGAGCGCTTTTCCGGAGTGCTGCAAATAGTCGCTCCCGCAGAAATACCAGGTGATCTGTATATAGGAGTGACGTCCAGATACACGAAGTTGCTACCGTTGATAAATCGAGCATTACGCGCTATCCCAAAAAAGCAGCGCGAAGCCATGAGTGCTAAGTGGCTCTATACTGCGCAGCAAAAGGGTGTTCCTTGGGTTGCCATTAAACAGACGCTTTGGGTTGCCGTGTCAGTTTTCTTTTTCGTCGGCATTCTTTTATTCGTATTTTATCGTCGCTTGCGCAAGGAAATCAATCAACGTTGTGATGCGGAACGTTCTGTCGGCGATCAGTTGCAACTCCGAGATGCGTTGATCGAGACCTACCCTTACCCAGTTGTTGTGAAAGACGTAGATAAACGTTATTTGCTGATCAATCACGCCTATGAGTTGGCATTTGCAATCAACAAACAAGATCTGCTTGGCAGAACAACTTTAGAGACACAACATTATCCGGGTGACTGGTCAATAACTATTGATGAACTTGCAACTCAAGTGATGAGAACGCGTGAAAATTTCCACTCCGAATTTTCTATCCCTAACGGCCAAGGAGAGGTTTGTACCTGGCTTTACTGGATGAAGCCCTTCTACCGTGCGGATCAGGGGCTGGCTGGGGTGATGGTGTCGTTGGTAGATATCACGCTTATCCGGGAGGCTGATGAGCGAGCAAAGTCACTTGAGGCTCGCTTAAATAGAATTACCACCAATCTTTTCGTGGGAGTTTTTGAAGCGACTCAAGAGCGCGGTCAGCTACCAGTATTCTCTTATCTCGCAGGACTTCTGGGACAAAAAATCGAGGATGTATTAGCCGACTCGACTGTGCTTTTCGACACGGTTCTGCCAGAGGATCTTCCTGTATTAATGTCAGACATGGAAGCTAAGGCGGAAAGCGAACAACCGATGCGGACTTTCTTTCGTTGCCGGGCAGTGGACCGTGAAATGCATATTCGTGTTGACGCTGTGCCCGAGAAAACCTCTAGCGGTTCGGTAATATGGAAGGGCGTGTGGGTGGACGTTACGGAGTCCAGGGAAAAATCGTTGAAGCTCTCACAGGCAAAGGAAGCCGCTGAAGAGGCAACTCACGCTAAGTCTCAATTCCTCGCAACGATGAGCCATGAGATACGTACGCCCATGAATGGCATTCTCGGCCTTCTTGAGCTACTGCACTCTAAGTCAATGAGTCCCGATCAACAGCAAATTATGCAGATGATTGATGAGTCAGCAAAGTCGTTGATGACCGTGCTCAACGATGTGCTAGATCTTTCGAAGATTGAATTTAACCAGCTTCAACTTCAAAAACAGCCGACAGATCTTCGGGCCTTAATTAGTAGTGTAACGGGAATTATGGCGCACCAAGCGCATGCTAAAGGGCTTCGTGTGCGTGTCAGTATAAGTCCTGCTCTTGCAACCAGTGTAGAAGTAGACGATATGCGCCTTCGTCAAATTATACTAAACCTTCTGAGCAACGCTATAAAGTTCACAGCAGTCGGAACTGTCTCGATAAAAGTTGTAGTTACTCGCTCCAGCGACAATACTCAACATCTTGATATTTCGATAAATGACACCGGGCCGGGGATGACTAGTTCTCAAAGAGAGCGAATTTTCAAGCCCTTTACACAGGGCGACGAATCCATAACGCGAAGATATGGTGGGACCGGGTTGGGTCTAGTGATCAGTCAACATCTAGTGCGCTTGATGGGGGGGGAGCTGATACTGGACAGTGAGGAAGGAGTAGGTACGAGGGTATCAGTCGCTTTGCCGGTCAGTACGTCGAGTGACGATAGTCAATTCAAAATGCTACTGGGCAAGCGCGTGTGCATTGATCTGACTGATGATGAGGATCGAGCAGAATTAACTTGTCTTTTATTGGCGCTGGGTTTGAACCCGGTCCACTCAACACAAATACAACCCGCACAGCCCTGCGACTTGTACTTCTTTGATAACCCCGAGAAGATCCAATATTTTTCTAATACGCTCGCCGTCGAGGTCACGGCAACCCCTATATTATCGGGATGGCGAGACTCAGGTTCTGGATACCCCAGCCTGAGCAGCAACCCCTTCATGTGGGGCAGCGTGGTATACGTATGCAGAGAGTTGCTTGGTGTTGGAACCAGAAATACCGCTTCACGTTCACGCACAGAGACTTCTCATCGACCATTGATACTGGTGGCCGAGGACCACCCCACCAACCAAGCTTTGATTAAAAGCCAACTTGATCGGCTTGGGTTCGATTGTGAAATAGCTGCAAACGGCAGCGAAGCGCTGCATCAGTTCAATGAAAATGTTCACTGCATGGTTATCACCGACTGTTATATGCCCGTGATGGATGGTTATTCACTTGCGGAAAAATTGCGAGGCAAACTTCAAGATCAGAAGAATTTTCCGATTCTGGCAATGACTGCCAGTATCTTGGTGGAGGAGAAGCAGCGCTGTGCATCAGCAGGAATCGATGAGTGTTTGCTGAAACCCCTGAGTCTGGACACCTTACGTCAAGCTCTGAAGAGATGGTTGCCAGACTCAAAGACTTTCTTAAAGTTGCCACTCAACGAGAAAGAAAAAAAGAGCGCAGACTGGCAGGCTCTGCTCAGTTTATTGGATGAAAATCCTGAGTTCAAAGAACTGATCAAGGGATTTATCCATACGACTGAGGCAGATATCGCATATATTGAAAGCCTTTCAATGCCAAAGGAACAGAAGACGCTGCTGGAGCAACTCCACCGCTTGCGCGGCGGGCTGCAAATGTTTCGTCTAATGGAATTGGCCGGCCGCTCTGAGCTCATTGAACGAGAGCTTGCAGGGGGGGGAGATGTAATATCCTTTGAACTTGCAAATTTTCTGAGTGATGTACGTGTAATACTTAAGGATTTAAAAAAAATAGTCAGTGAGAGTAGTTAACCATCATCTTCATAGGTGCTAAAGCAAAAGTGCTCCATTCCACTTCAAGCACCAGTGCTCGATATCTTCAGCCGAAAGAGCGGCCGAAAAGAGAAAACCTTGACCCTGATCGCAGCCAAACTCCTGTAGAAAATTAAGTTGTTGAAGCGTTTCTATTCCCTCTGCAACAACGTTCATCTGCAGCGATTTACCAATGGCAATAATATATTTAACAATTTTTTTGTAGCGCGCGCTTGTCAACATGTTGCGAGTAAAAGATGGGTCAATTTTTATTTCAGAACAACGTATTTGGCATATACGCTCCAGCGCCGAATACTTAGTACCGAAGTCGTCGATTGACAAACGCCACCCAGATGTAGTGAGCTTAGCCATATTTTCGATGAAGCGGGCTGATGTTAAGGGTTCCCTTCCGTTCTCTGTAATTTCGATTGTTAATGGCTGGGCGCGTATAGTATTGCGACTTACTTGGGCAATGAGTGCGCATATAAAATCGCTATCGCCGATCTGACTGGTCTCTAAATTCAGTGCCATGGGAGCATCTATGCCAGAGCGCATCAAGATATTATGAGTATCCAATGCTTGATCTACTAATGAGTGTGTTAACTCATTTAATAGACCTGCCACTCTGACAGCGTTTAGAAAATGGTCGGGAGTCAAGAGATGAAAACTAGGATGCTGCCATCTTGCCAGCACCTCAAGGCCTGAAAGCTCAAGGCCGTTTAATTCAACTTTTGGTTGATAATAAGCTTTAAATTCTCCGCGCTTGAGCGCAGAAATAATATCATTAGCAGCCGGAATGTGGCCTGAGAAATCTGAATCTAATTTTTTCTTAAGCATAAGAAACAACTCCTACAAGTTTTAAATAGCTCTTATCGCTCCATGACCAATGTAGTTCCGTTTGAAAAAAATCATAACGGACTCCTTCAACAACTGGCTAATTTAGCCGATTATTGTCAATAATATTATTAGTGGCTTCTAGATTTACTTGGTTACTGAATGTATCTTCTACAAACTGCTTGACGGTACTGTGAATTTTAAGTGCAGTGAGCCTTGGTAGCGACCAGAAGCTTGATTTTTCTGTTTAATATTGGCTGTTTTCAGATTGATCAACCAAGGTGTGCAATATACCGGTTTTGGCACATTTGGAAGTGTCACAAGCTGCGGCGTTGATTGAGCAACGTTGGCAAGCACGAACGGTTGATTCGAAAGAACCTGTTTTGAAGCAATAGAGGGTTCAACTGGTGTAGAAACCCAAACTTGATAAGGAATTGTATTGCTAAATTTCGGATTGGGATTTATGATTTTATTCGTTATGTAAAATCCTTTGTCTTTAGAGTTCGGGTCGGATATAATAATATAATAGTGGTTGCTTTGTGCGTTGTAGCCATCATATAGGCACGCATCAATACTCACGTTTCCGGATAGTGTAGGATCATTATGTGCCCCTGGCGTGCTTTTCAATTTGAGATCTACAGTAGGTGATGCGGTGTTGTAATTTGGTAAGTAAATTTGAATGTTATTGCGATCAATCACGTTAAGTGTGATATTAGCAGTCCATTTAGCTACCTTAACATTTGGATCCCAGCGCCACTGGTTAAGTACTAGAGAAGCTTTCCATGTTCCACCTATCGGAAGTTTTTCCAATTGTTGTTTTGATATGTATATAGATAGTAAAGATTGGGCGGTACCATCTCCACCAACCGCATCGTATATGTTTTTCCTTGCGATTACTGGAATATCGTTATAGTTCGCCTTAACATTATACCCTGAGAGAGAGAGTACTTGCTTAATTCCGGTCTTTTTTTCGGTGAACTCAATGTCGATGGGGGTTTCAGTTGAACCGGCGGCCCAAACTGGGGCGGTAGCGCAAGCGCCGAAAGTTTTATCTGACGAAGAAGTGCAAGCCCAAGACATCCTTGAATAATAGTTGTAGTCATCAGTCGGTTGAGGGGTGCTATTTATGGAGCCCTTTCCACCGGAGACGTTACTCCATATAGAGATGTCAGTAGCTAAGTCTTTGTAGATGGATGTTGTTTTAGTGTCCGTCCTATTCGTAACTGGAATGCTTGGAGGAGATACTTTGGCAAGACAAGCGATGGAGTAAAGAAATAGTAATATAGAAAGGCTAATTTTAATGGGGTTTCTACTAGGCTTCATAATTTCAATATTCTCTGTTCACTTGTCACAATGATTTTATAAAAGTAAATAAATTTTACCTTCGACCAATAGCTCTGGATTTTTAGAGCTCACTGATAGGTACATTTTTGTATAGAACTCCTAATCTGTAACCCGGAAAATTCTGGAACATTCCAAGTTTATAAGGCGTTAAGCCTTTGGCGGTTCTCTCGAAGTCAATCTCTGCTTTAGTCTCAACGGTCTCCCTGAAACCTTAGTTTACGGTTTCAGGCCGATTGCTGATGAACCCCACATTCAAAGAATTCAGCTGATGCCGGATGCTTGCTGCCGATAGCGTCTGGCACCCATCTACCATGATGCGAACCGACGTCAAAGTCGAAAAGTTCTACCTTTTATCCAAAGCCAGTTGACGTCCGAAAGGCCGCTGATGGCCTGGCTGCGATGGTCCGGCTAGATATCAAAGTTTCCGTGTTCGACCCGTGCTCTTTGTCTTCGTCATTCACTTTGATAACCCAGAGAGAGGAGAATGGACATTTGACCCGTAAGGCCTTAGCCGACTTGACGCTTACCGCGTATTGACTACCGGTCTTTCCAAGCCCCAAATAGCCACAGCATCGCCACGACTGCAGTTGCCGCGTTAGTGGATAAGCAATACGCTTTCCGCCAATTTATGAGCTTATTTTGGCTGCACGCACGATTTAGAAACATGTCGCAGTTATGACTGCTGCGCTGGACAACGCGAATATTGGAGAACGCCAAGAGTAGTTTGATTCAAAGTGGGGGGGGGCGTTGAATTTCAGATTGGATACTAGATAGATAGTGGGCTTCATCTATCTGGAGCGTTTGTGGCATTTTTGTAGGATCGATGGCGTGGTGAAATCCGTCACGATAAGCGATTATGCAAAGCTAGGAACAGATATACTTCGCAAATCTATGGCAGGCTAAAAAACTGAAGTGCAGGTTTTTCATGTTCTATAGCCTGCCCAACTCGTAAGTGTTTAGTTCTTAGCTAAAAAGTCAGATTTTTTTAGTATCTTCACAACTCGAGGTAGAGCCTTGATTTCTTCCGGAATATCATTGGCCGTAATAATTTTACAATCAACGCTGCCTAGCATTCTTAACCCATTTTGACTTTTCAGAACCCTAACCGGGCATTGGTATAGTGTCTTTTCCTTCACAACATACAGCTGCTTAGGCTGCCCTGTGAACTCGCCTACAAAACTTCCGTCGTCATTTATGTTTGGCACAGTTGCGTTTAAAATGAACCCACCGGCCAGCAAATTTTCGCCATTGAGCATCAGCTGTCCCAAATAGGTATACTGAGTAGTCGCCGTCAGCTGTCGTACCCCTAGTTTCCCAGGTTGCATAAACCAACTTAGATCGCCTGCGCCCTGCTCCAAGGTTGCGATGCCGTCACCAGTACGCGATGTAGAATCTTCGACATGGCTCTGCACACTCTGAAACCCCTCAACAGGAACAAACGTTTTTTGGCCGGCATACAACGTCGTTTTTGTTATTCCCGGCATTTGAATATCTGCGACTGCTAGGCGTTGCTCATCAGATCCATTTTGTCTCGCTGCTTCAAATATCAATCCGCCCATCGGATCGCTTCCCCCATTGTCCGTACCCCAAACGAATTGGTGAGGGGTGACTGCAAACGATGAGGAATACGCGCCGCTTACGTCGGTGCGCGTTTGAGCCGTCGATTGGTATTGACTCACCGCACCGCTGAATCGACCCATGGCGCTTTCCGCGCGGCCATTGATGTTAATGCTACGTTGGTTGTCGTTGCTAGTAGAAAGATTAGCACCGAGCTCGCGGTAACCCCTATCGGCCCAACTGCTGACATGACTGAGCTGATAGTTTTCTTTGGCTGTCTGTTGCTTGTTCTGACTCGTGGTCATCTGCGCCGACTGGAAGTCGGTACGCCCGCTGGAGGTAGCGCGAGCTCGATGAGACAAACTCAATGTAAGGGTCACACCGTTATCGCGAAGCTGGCCGTTTTGCGCCTGATACAACGAAACGCTGGGATTGAAGATCCAGTCATCTTTTACGAAAGCTCTGCTGAAGTTTAACGTCACAGAGTGATGAGTAAATTGATTTATCGAAGATCCATATTCGTTGGTATAAGAACCGGATGCTTGATTAAAAGGGATAGCGATGTCTCGATCACTGATCAGGTTGCTCTGGCGATTCTGTGTTTTTGAAACGCTATACCCCAAGGTGGTGCTCCAACTAAAAAGATCTGTACCTATCGTCGCGTTCAGAGATTGGTAGCAGCTCAGGTAAGTATCTGTTTCGCAGCGTGGATTGCTGATATTGTAACGATAAAGGCTAGCGCTGAAACCGTCGTTCCAGTAAATTTGTTGGGTGTCACCACGGCTGCCATCCGAACCATAAAAAAAATTTGCCGTAGCATTGAGGTTGCCGAAGCGGGTTGGCAGGCTCCAGTCGAGTTTGTTTTCTGCATACTTAACGTCACGTATCTGTGCAACACCCACAGTGGTTACAGTGTTGAAACCGGTATTTAATTTTCCCCCAACTAATGCGGAAGGGCTTTTTTGAGTCCGGCCTCTATCAAGATTTTGAGTGGTTGGGTCTTCGGCTATGCCGGCCTGGGCAAACCACTGAAAGTAGCCTACTTTTCCGCTGGACGAACCCGTCTTGGAAAAAGGTCGGGTTTCGGTACGAGCGAGCAGTCCGTTTTCAAATACCTTTAAGGTTAAGATATAGCTGCCGTCTGGATAAAGCGTCGTATCAACGTTCTGTAGACCACCTTGTACATAGTTAGTGCTTAGCAACTGGTTGCCGCGATATACATCCACCCGCGAAGGGACGGTCAAAATCAGATTAACTGGCGTTCCTTTGTTTTGTGCTGCCTGATTCACATAGGCCTGCGTCGTCCCAAAACGTATACCATCCGTCTTGCCTGTGGGTAAAAGGGAAAAGCCGAAAGAGCCACCCAAATTGCTCGAAAGGTTTCTCTGGTCCATTCGCCCAGCTTGCAGGTAGTAGCTATTGTTAATGTCATAGCGGTAGTAAAACTGGTCGAGATAGGTATTACTGATGCGTTGTTGGGGCGATTGCGTACCGATGTAGCGCCAAGCAGTTCCAACATAGCCCCTTTCGCCGACGCCGAGTGCGCCGATGCCGCTGATGGACAAATTTTTATAGGCGCTGTTGCCCGAATAGTTAATTGTTTGACGATGAATCAATGCATTTTTAAGATCTTCATTAGGCTTAAAGTATAGAGGTTGCGCACTGACATCGTTCAAGTTAAGCCATTTTGGATTCAAAAATATAGAAATAGCTTGATTGGCTTCGTCGTAGATGTAGGCCACCGAATCAGTGCTTATATAGCCACATCCGTTTACTTGAATATTATCTTGGCAGGCCAGTTGGGAGTTACGTTTGTGCGGAGTGCTCAGAAGGCTCATCAACTGCTGACGTTCAGTTTTGGTAATCGCACTAGAAAGTGGCATGGCATCAAGGACGGCTTTGGGATCGTCGAGTGTTACCGAGTCAGCATCGACGTCGGCCAAAAACATGCCAATTTTTTTACCGGGCACGGAGGCTTCTAATGATACTGTTTGAGTCTGTGCTAAAAACTCAAAGTCTTTAGGTGGACGTTCAGAGCCGTTTGCGTTAGTTAGTATAATCGTCAAAAACAGCGCACTAAAATAGTGATACTTTCTATTTAATATAGGTAGCATTTTTCCATCGCTGCTAATGTTCTTCGGTCTAGCGCGTGCCGTACTTATCGTTAATGAATCGATAAGTACGGGCTTTGACAGACTAAAATTTAACTTAAGGCGTAGTCGTCGATGCGTCTTGAGTAATAATTAAATTCACGGTGCCCGAGTATCGGCCCGCAACGCTCAGTTTTCCCTGAGTCGCTTGACTTATTTTGAGATCTTGAGCTTGAGAGGCGCCATCATTATCCCAAATTAAATCACTCGGCTTAATCGTCAGGTCCTTAGCAGCATCCAGCTGGGTGCCCATGAAGCTGACAGCGAGTGGTACCACAGGCGCGGAAGAGTTGGTGGTGTTAGCCAATTGTGGCTTGGAGCCTAGACGCATCAACAGATTTTTTGAGGTGTCATTGGTATATAGTTTGGTTCGAATAATATAGTCTTTTAGTCCCGTTGTTGGCAGGTAGCTCATTTCCAATGTTTTTGGAATCGCATTACCATCGGCCTGCATAAATCCAAGCGTGGTATCTACATCAGCAGTGACGACTATGTCTGTTTCATATGCATTTGCTGTGGATGCCAGCAAGCCAGATGCAACAAGCGTAAGCGGGAGTAGCAGAAGTGATTTCTTCATGATGCTCATTATCCTAGGATAAACTATTTAAGATGACCATTTTCTAGCAGGCAATGGCAGGCGCTGATCAGACTAGAAATCCCAGTGTTGTGATTTCAAGTCGGAATCTTGAGTTTGATAGTTAACAACAATAGACTTCACGCCTGTCGTTTCTTTGGGTATTTGCAGAGACAGTCCGGGGAACACACTTTTTTCGATCATGGTTTTTTTGCAAGTGCTTTGTGTCGCTCCCGAACACACTGAGATATCTTTAATCCATACATGAACATTACCCGTGTTTTCGATAATCTTATTTTTAATGTCTACACCTAGTTTGACTTCAGGATCTTGTGGTTTGCTGTAAACCAATACTCCCCATGTCAGGCTGATGCCCACACTGGCACCATCCTCAGTAGTCACCTGAGCGTCATCCGAGTTTGCGGCCACAGGTTCAACATACACGCGATACAGTAGTTCTTTGCTCGGACTTGAAAGACTGCGCAACCGAACAGTATGCTCTCCTCCAGGTGGCAAAATAATTTTTTGCGGCGACGCTATAATTCCGTTTCCGCTGAGAATCGAAACGTTAACTTCTTTTTCCTCCGGGGTTGCCGGATTCAATACCTGTTTTACATAAATTTTTAGATATTGAACTTTGTCTGACTTAGAGTAGACTTTAAACTGATTCTTACTAGGGTTGACGTCGTTCATGGTTATGGACATCGGGTATACCATAACATTCGCGTTCGCCAAGCCTGAAAAAAATACAAAAAAAAGCAGGCAGTAAATCCTGTTCACTAGCTTCATATATTAAGCGCCTGTAAAAATTAATTACGGATAAAGTTTGTGTCTGTTTAAGAGCTGACAATTCTGTTTAAATTATTGTCAGAAATAACCCGGAAAATTCTGGTTTTTGCTTGATTGCACACCTACTGCTCATGTCTAGGTGACAGGCGTTGGAAGGTCTAACCCAGGAGCTCGGCGTCGGAGAGCCATCTACATGAATCTTTAGAGTTGCTCAAGGGCTGATTTGTAGGGATCTAATGATGAATCGCCCCGGGTTTCGTAGACACCTCCATGCCTTAAAATGAGGCCAATCAGGAGGTGCCATGAGCAACCCGCGTTATCCCGAAGAATTCAAAATCCAAGCAGTCAATCAAGTGACCGAAAAGAAGCTGCCTGTCGCTGAGGTAGCGGCCCGTCTCGGCGTGTCGACGCATAGCCTCTATGCCTGGATAAAGCGCTACAGCAAACCTCAAGAAGAACGGCAGCAGGATGATGATCAGCACGCTGAGCTACGTCGTCTGCGAGCGGAACTCAAGCGCGTCACTGAAGAGCGAGACATATTAAAAAAGGCCGCCGCGTACTTTGCCAAGGAGTGCGGCTGAAGTACGCCTTTATCAAGCAGCGCGCGGGCGACTATTCGATTCGACGGCTTTGCCTGACGCTGAAAGTCCATCCCAGCGGTTATTACGCCTGGCTGTCTGAGCCGCAATCTGTACGCGCCAAAGACGACCAGCGACTGCTGGGTTTGATCAAGCATTCCTGACTGGAGAGCGGCAGCGTTTATGGCTATCGCAAAATCCACGACGATCTGCGCGAGGTCGGCGAGGATTGTGGTCGTCATCGTGTGGCGAGGCTGATGCGTCTTGAAGGTCTGCGTTCTCAGACAGGCTATCGGCGCCGCCCTGGAAAGTACGGCGGCAAGCCAGCGTTCGTCTCACCCAATTTGCTGAAGCGCCAGTTCGATGTTGTGGAACCCAACAAGGTTTGGGTAACCGACATCACGTACATTCGTACGTATGAAGGCTGGTTGTATTTGGCGGTGGTACTGGATCTGTTTTCTCGGCAGGTCGTTGGCTGGTCAATGAAGTCGCAGATGACCAGTGATTTGGCTATTGATGCGTTGTTGATGGCGGTTTGGAGGCGTAAACCGAAGCAAGAGGTGATGGTTCATTCCGACCAAGGCAGCCAGTACAGCAGCTCCGATTGGCGCAGCTTTTTGAAGGCAGACAATTTGGTTGCCAGCATGAGTCGCCGAGGCAACTGTCATGACAACGCCGTGGCCGAGAGCTTTTTCCAGCTTCTGAAACGGGAACGGATCAAGCGAAAAATCTACACCACGCGGGAAGATGCTCGGAGTGATGTGTTTGATTACATCGAGATGTTCTACAACGTAAAACGCCGCCATGGTTTCAACAATCAGCTGTCACCGGTAGAGTTTGAAAAGCGTTACGCAATGAGCTTGCAAGGTGTCTAGAGAATCCGGGGCGATTCATATCGCCTAGATTATGAACGTGTGTTTGCTGGCCGCTTACCGTATTTCGCAGCTTGAAAACAGAATGGATACCGACCGTGGGCTATCGAACTGCGCAGGAAGCACAGCGCGATATCAGCCATTTTTTGATGCACTGCTACAACTGGATTCAGCCTCATCAATTCAACGATGGGTTGGCACCAGCGCAGGCCGAGGAAAAACTTAACGTGTAAGCGTCTGCCGAACCCGTCTTGAACAACTGGATTAGAATTCCGGTGTACCTATTTCCGAATTTCCGTTGAGGTCGCTGGGTAGGCTCTGTAGTGGTCAACTAATCCCGGACACGACGTTAAGTTTTTCCTCGGCCCGCGCTGGGGCCAACCCATCGTTGAATTGATGAGGCCTAATCCAGTTATAGCGATGCATCAAAAAATGGCTGATATCGC
>NZ_JYLI01000040.1 GCF_001439785.1 Pseudomonas poae
GTGTTGGCTCAATCACCATCGGCACTGATGGCGCATACACGTTCACGCCAGTCAAAGACTTCAACGGCGATGTACCGCAAATTGGTTACACGACCAACACCGGTTCGAGCAGCACGCTGGACGTGAAGATCGATGCGGTTGACGACGCGAGCGTTCTCAAAGCAGACACCGGTAACGCCTTGGAAGACAACGTTGCCACTGGCAATGTGCTCTCGAATGACGTGGACGTAGACAGCGCCCTGACTGTTGCCACGTTCAATGTTGGTGGCACCACTTATAACGCCGGCCAAACCGCGACCATTGCTGGCGTCGGTTCAATCACCATCGGCACTGATGGCGCGTACACCTTCACGCCAGTCAAAGACTTCAACGGTGATGTGCCACAAATCGGCTACACCACCAATACCGGTTCGAGCAGCACGCTGGACGTGAAGATTGATGCGGTTGACGACGCGAGCGTCCTCAAAGCGGACACCGGCAGCGCGCTTGAAGATAACGTTGCCACCGGCAATGTGTTGAGCAATGACGTTGACGTCGACAACACCCTGACTGTTGTCACTTTCAACGTGGGAGGCACTAGTTACGCAGCCGGCCAGATCGCTGTTATCGCAGGCGTTGGCTCAATCACCATCGGCGCTGACGGCGCATACGCTTTCACGCCTGTTAAAGACTTCAACGGTGATGTGCCGCAAATCGGTTACACGACCAACACGGGTTCGAGCAGCACGCTGAACGTGAAGATCGATGCGGTTGACGACGCGAGCGTCCTCAAAGCAGACACCGGCAGTGCCTTGGAAGATAACGTTGCAACAGGCAACGTGCTGAGCAATGACGTCGACGTCGATAACACATTGACTGTAGCCACGTTCAACGTGGGTGGCACCAACTACGCCGCTGGCCAGACTGCCGTGATCGCGGGCGTGGGTAGCATCACTATCGGCGCTGACGGCGCCTACGCTTTCACCCCCGTTAAAGACTTCAACGGCGATGTGCCGCAAATCGGTTACACCACCAACACCGGTTCGAGCAGCACGCTGGATGTGAAGATTGATGCGGTTGATGACGCAAGCGTCCTCAAAGCCGACACCGGCAGCGCCCTGGAAGACAACGTTGCCACTGGCAATGTGCTGAGCAACGACGTCGACGTCGATAACGTGTTGAGCGTTGCGACTTTCAGTGTCAACGGCACCAGCTACAACGCTGGCCAGACGGCCGTAATTGCAGGTGTGGGGAGTATCACTATCGGCGCTGACGGTGCCTATGCCTTCACGCCGGTCAAAGACTTCAACGGCGATGTGCCTCAAATCGGTTACACCACCAACACCGGTTCTAGCAGCACGCTGGATGTGAAGATCGACGCGGTTGACGACGCAAGCGTCCTCAAGGCGGATACCGGCAGTGCGCTTGAAGACAACGTTGCCACTGGCAATGTGTTGAGCAATGACTTCGACGTAGACAACACGCTGACTGTTGCCACGTTCAATGTTGGTGGCACCACTTATAACGCAGGCCAAACCGCCGTTATCGCGGGCGTCGGCTCAATCACCATCGGTTCAGACGGCGCCTACGCCTTCACGCCAGTCAAAGACTTCAACGGTGACGTGCCGCAAATCGGTTACACGACCAACACGGGCTCGAGCAGTACCCTGGACGTGAAAATCGACGCGGTCGACGACGCAAGTGTCCTCAAAGCCGATACCGGTAGCGCGCTTGAAGATAACGTTGCCACCGGCAATGTGTTGAGCAACGACGTTGACGTCGACAATACCCTGACTGTTGCCACGTTCAATGTCGGTGGAACCACTTACAACGCCGGCCAGACTGCAACCATCGCAGGTGTTGGCGCTATCACCATCGGTGCAGACGGCGCCTATGCTTTCACGCCGGTCAAAGACTTTAACGGTGACGTGCCACAAATCGGCTACACGACCAACACCGGTTCGAGCAGCACGCTGGACGTGAAAATCGACGCAGTCGACGACGCAAGCGTGCTCAAGGCGGATACCGGCAGCGCGCTTGAAGATAACGTTGCTACCGGCAACGTCCTTTCGAATGACGTCGATGTTGACAACGTCTTGACCGTTGCGACCTTCAGCGTTAACGGCACCAGCTACAACGCAGGCCAGACCGCCGTTATCGCGGGCGTGGGTAGCATCACCATCGGCACTGATGGCGCGTACACCTTCACCCCAGTCAAAGACTTCAATGGTGATGTACCGCAAATCGGCTACACGACCAACACCGGCTCTAGCAGCACGCTGGATGTGAAGATTGATGCGGTTGATGACGCAAGCGTCCTTAAGGCCGATACCGGTAGCGCGCTTGAAGATAACGTTGCCACTGGCAATGTGCTGAGCAACGACGTCGACGTCGATAACGTGTTGAGCGTTGCGACTTTCAGCGTCAACGGCACCAGCTACAACGCTGGTCAGACTGCCGTAATTGCAGGTGTGGGTAGCATCACTATCGGCGCTGACGGCGCCTACGCTTTCACCCCCGTTAAAGACTTCAACGGCGATGTGCCGCAAATCGGCTATACCACCAATACCGGTTCGAGCAGTACGCTGGACGTGAAGATCGACGCAGTCGACGACGCAAGCGTCCTCAAAGCGGACACCGGCAGCGCGCTTGAAGACAACGTTGCCACTGGCAACGTGCTGAGCAACGACGTCGACGTCGATAACACGCTGACTGTTGCCACGTTCAATGTTGGTGGCACCACTTATAACGCCGGCCAAACCGCGACCATTGCTGGCGTCGGTTCAATCACCATTGGTGCTGACGGCGCGTACGCCTTCACGCCAGTCAAAGATTTCAACGGCGATGTACCGCAAATCGGTTACACGACCAACACGGGTTCGAGCAGTACCCTGGACGTGAAGATTGATGCGGTTGATGACGCAAGCGTTCTCAAGGCGGATACCGGCAGTGCGCTGGAAGATAACGTTGCCACTGGCAATGTGTTGAGCAATGACGTCGACGTAGATAACACATTGACTGTCGCCACGTTCAACGTGGGTGGCACTAACTACGCCGCCGGCCAGACGGCCGTAATTGCAGGCGTGGGCAGCATCACCATCGGTGCAGACGGCGCCTACGTCTTCACCCCAGTCAAAGACTTCAACGGTGATGTGCCGCAAATCGGTTACACGACCAACACGGGTTCGAGCAGTACCCTGGACGTGAAAATCGACGCGGTTGACGACGCAAGCGTTCTCAAAGCTGACACCGGTAACGCCTTGAAGACAACGTTGCCACTGGCAACGTCCTTTCGAATGACGTGGACGTCGACAACACCCTGACTGTCGCCACGTTCAATGTCGGTGGAACCACTTACAACGCCGGCCAGACTGCAACCATCGCAGGTGTCGGCGCTATTACCATCGGTGCAGACGGCGCCTACGCCTTCACCCCAGTTAAAGACTTCAACGGTGACGTGCCACAAATCGGCTACACGACCAACACCGGTTCGAGCAGCACGCTGGACGTGAAGATCGACGCGGTTGACGACGCAAGCGTTCTGAAAGCCGATACCGGCAGTGCGCTTGAAGACAACGTTGCCACTGGCAATGTGCTGAGCAACGACGTCGATGTTGATAACGTCTTGACCGTTGCGACCTTCAGCGTAGGTGGCACCACTTATAATGCAGGCCAGACCGCGACCATCGCGGGCGTCGGCTCAATCACCATCGGTGCAGACGGCGCCTACGCCTTCACGCCAGTCAAAGACTTCAACGGCGATGTACCGCAAATCGGCTACACCACCAATACCGGTTCGAGCAGCACGCTGGACGTGAAGATCGATGCGGTTGATGACGCAAGCGTCCTCAAAGCCGACACCGGCAGCGCGCTGGAAGATAACGTTGCCACTGGCAACGTATTGAGCAACGACGTCGACGTCGATAACGTGTTGAGCGTTGCGACTTTCAGCGTCAACGGCACTAGCTACAACGCAGGCCAGACCGCGACCATCGCGGGCGTCGGCTCAATCACCATCGGTGCAGACGGCGCCTATGCCTTCACGCCGGTCAAAGACTTCAATGGCGATGTGCCGCAAATCGGCTACACCACCAATACCGGCTCTAGCAGCACGCTGGACGTGAAAATCGACGCAGTCGACGACGCAAGCGTCCTCAAAGCCGACACCGGCAGCGCGCTTGAAGACAACGTTGCCACTGGCAATGTGCTGAGCAACGACGTCGATGTTGATAACGTCTTGACCGTTGCGACCTTCAGCGTCAACGGCACCAGCTACAACGCTGGCCAGACGGCCGTAATTGCAGGTGTAGGTAGCATCACCATCGGCGCTGACGGTGCCTATGCCTTCACGCCGGTCAAAGACTTCAACGGCGACGTTCCGCAAATCGGCTACACGACCAACACCGGTTCAAGCAGCACGCTTGACGTGAAGATCGATGCGGTTGACGACGCAAGCGTTCTCAAGGCGGATACCGGCAGTGCGCTTGAAGACAACGTTGCCACTGGCAACGTGCTGAGCAATGACGTCGACGTCGATAACACATTGACTGTCGCCACGTTCAACGTGGGTGGCGCCACGTATAACGCTGGCCAAACCGCAACTATCGCGGGTGTTGGCTCAATCACCATCGGTGCAGACGGCGCGTACGCCTTCACCCCCGTTAAAGATTTCAACGGCGATGTACCGCAAATCGGTTACACCACCAACACCGGTTCCAGCAGCACCCTGGATGTGAAGATCGACGCAGTCGACGACGCAAGCGTGCTCAAGGCGGATACCGGCAGCGCGCTTGAAGATAACGTTGCTACCGGCAACGTCCTTTCGAATGACGTGGACGTCGACAACACCCTGACTGTTGCAACGTTCAACGTGGGTGGCACCAACTACGCAGCCGGCCAGACTGCCGTGATTGCAGGTGTTGGCAGCATCACCATTGGTGCAGACGGCGCGTACGCCTTCACGCCTGTTAAAGACTTCAACGGTGATGTACCGCAAATCGGTTACACGACCAACACGGGTTCGAGCAGCACGCTGAACGTGAAGATCGATGCGGTTGACGACGCGAGCGTCCTCAAGGCGGATACCAGCAGTGCGCTTGAAGACAACGTTGCCACTGGCAATGTGCTGAGCAACGACGTCGACGTCGATAACGTGTTGAGCGTTGCGACTTTCAGCGTAAACGGCACCAGCTACAACGCTGGCCAGACTGCCGTAATTGCAGGTGTGGGCAGCATCACTATTGGTGTAGACGGCGCCTACGCTTTCACCCCAGTTAAAGACTTCAACGGCGACGTGCCACAAATCGGCTACACGACCAACACCGGCTCTAGCAGCACGCTGGACGTGAAAATCGACGCAGTCGACGACGCAAGCGTCCTCAAAGCAGACACCGGCAGTGCGCTGGAAGACAACGTAGCCACCGGCAACGTGCTGAGCAACGACGTCGATGTGGATAACGTGTTGAGCGTTGCCACGTTCAATGTTGGTGGCACTACTTATAACGCCGGCCAGACCGCGACCATCGCGGGTGTTGGCTCAATCACCATCGGCACTGATGGCGC
>NZ_JYLI01000041.1 GCF_001439785.1 Pseudomonas poae
CGGGTGGGGATTTTGTCAGCCAGGCCGGGCGTGATACGACGATTGTTGCGAGCAAGATCAGTGCGGGGAATGAGGCTTATCTTTATAGCGGGGATAAGTTGAGTTTGTTGGCGGCGCAGGACAGCACCTACAGCCTTTACGACATGAAAAAGAAGGGAGGCTGGGGCGCCAAGGAAACCAAGCGGGATGAAGTCACGCGCGTCACCAATGTAGGAACCGAGATCAAGACCGGTGGTGATTTGTCGCTGGTCAGTGGTGGGGATCAACTCTACCAACGTGCCAAGCTGAACAGCGGTAACGATCTGACGATTGCCAGCGGCGGTGCGGTGACGTTTGAAGCGGTGAAGGACCTGCATCAAGAGAGTCACGAGAAGAGTAAGAGTGACTTGGCTTGGACCAGTGCCAAGGGCAAGGGTAATACCGACGAGACGTTGCGCCAGAGTGAGTTGCAGGCGCAGGGAGCGTTGGCGATCAAGGCTGTTAATGGGCTGAAGATCGATATTAAACAGATCGATCAGAACACGGTTAGCCAGACGATTGATGTGATGGTCAAGGCAGATCCACAGTTGGCTTGGTTGAAAGAAGCCGAGAAGCGTGGGGATGTGGATTGGCGGCATGTGAAGGAATTGCACGACTCCTTTAAATACAGCCACTCCAGCCTCGGCCAAGGCGCAATGTTGGCAATCATTATCGTTGTCACCGTGTTGACGGCGGGAGCGGCCAGTGCGCTAGCTGCTTCGGCAGGTAGCGCAGTAGGGGCTGGCTCCACTATGGCGGCCGCGACAGCCGCTACCGCTGCGACGTCGACCACCGCAGCAGTTGCAGGAACTGCAGCAGGGTTGGGCAACGTCATCGCGACTGCCTCGTTGACCTCGCTTGCCAGTACCGGCGTCGTCAGCACCATAAACAATAAAGGCAACTTGGGGGCCGCATTCAAGGAAACCTTCAGCAGCGACAGCTTGAAGCAGTCACTGATCGCGGGGGCTTCTGCGGGCTTTGTGAATTACGCCAGTGGCAATTGGTTTGGCGCGCAGAGCGACCCTGTCACTAACAAGGTAAGCGGACCAAGCGTCGTACCCCATTGGAATGACCCCGCAGCGATTGGCCGTTTTGGAACGATTCAATTGGCTGGCGGGGCCGTACGCGGAACGCTCTCTGAAGCTCTTGGACAAGGCAGCTTCAAGGATGCAATGAAGGGCAGCCTTTTCGATGTAATGCAGGCGACCGCGTTCACCGGCGTTGGTGATTTTGGTAATGCCTTCAAACTTCAAGACAGCGGCCTGAGCAAAACTGCACTGCATGCTGTTGTAGGTGGTTTGCTTTCAGAAGCAATGGGCGGCGACTTTAAAACGGGCGCGATGGCTGCGGGTGCTAATGAAGCCCTTATTGTGGCGTTGGATAAGTCGCCTTTGCTCAGTGGCAATGATCCAGCGGAACACGATCGACTGGTCAATGCGGCTTCGAAGCTGGTGGGACTGCTCGCTGCCGCGAGTGTTAATGGCGATGTCGCCATGGGCTCGGAAATCGCCGGGAATGCACAGTCATACAACCGCAAGTTGCACGTTCAAGAAGAGAAACGACTGGCCCAAGAGGCCAAGAGTTTAGATGCCACCAAAGGTCAAAGCCGATCTGGTTTTGAGTGGGATGCGCTCCTAACGTTTGTTGCCGGAGGCGAGGTCGATCAGAAAACCAACAATGAGCTTCAAGGGATTCTGGCCGGTTACGGTCCTTCTAACCCTGAAGGGCAAGCATTAGGTGACGACCTGACTGTTGCGCGGGGAGTTATCACCAAGCTGCAAAACGAGAAAGTCCTGCTGACCTGGGGAGATGGCAGCCCCATTGTTGCCAACGGGGATCAGGTCGTTGCGTTCAAGTCCACAGAAAAGCAGTACAAGGATTCGCTGCTGTTCAATCCTTCAAGTAACACAACCTACAACAACGAACCTGGTGGCATGGGTGTTGTGCCTGATGCGTGGTCCGAGCAATACGGAGAGCGTACGGCTATCACGAAACTCCCTGAGATCGCCGCGCTCAGTTCTGACGCCGCCTCCCAAGCAGAGCAAATAGACCGGCTACGTGTTTTGGCAAGTGGTGGCATTAATTCAGATATTGATCTCAAGCTGCTTGCTGAGCTTATGCCCGTAGGTGGAGTAGGCAAGGGAGCATTGTTAAGCGCAATCAAAGAGTTGGCAGCGCGCGACGCATTAGCGGTTAAAGGTACGGAGGCTATCGCTGGCAAGGCTGCAGAGACTGTTGCCGGAAAGGGCATTGAGTCAGCAGCTGGTAAAGGCTTGGATGCGGCGGCGGGTAAGGGGACTGAACAGTTTGCCAACCAAGCACAGGCCAAATTAGCAGGCTATAGCCCATGCTGTTTTGCAGCCGGGACTATGGTCGCCACCCCTGATGGTGAACGAGCCATTGACGCGCTCAGGGTGGGCGATGTCGTCTGGACCAAACCTGAAGAAGGCGGTAAGCCGTTCGCCTCGAAGGTCTCAGCAACCCACATTCGCACGGATCAACCGATCTATCAGTTGACGCTTGTGAAGAACGGCAGTGCCGGTGAAGGTATCACTGAGACTCTGCAAGTGACGCCGGGGCATCCGTTCTACGTGCCAGCGCGCAAAGGCTTTGTGCCACTTATAGAGCTCAAGCCGGGTGATCAACTGCAGTCGTTGGGGGATGGGGCGACGCAAGAGGCTTCGATCTCCGTTGTATCAATAAAGCTGCTGCAGTCACAGGGGAAGACCTACAATCTGACAGTTGATATTGGTCATACGTTCTACGTTGGCAAGTTAAGTACCTGGGTACATAACGTTGGGCCTTGTTATGAGTGTAATTCGGGAGTGTGTTCGCTTCATGGCAATCTCGGCGATGTGCCTTACGACTCACGAACTATGCGGGAGGAGTTGGTTAATAAATACGGAGCTGACAATGTGTTATCCACGACAGTGCCGCCCGCAGGAATGCCTAATGTAAAACTGGCCGGAATGCATAAAGATATTGTCCTACCAGACGGTACCAGCGCCCGGGTGGTCTTTGATAATAAAGGGTTCCCTATATTTGATGATATTACAAAGTTTGACACTCAGATAAACATTAGAGATTTCCGAGCTGCCAGTTATGATGGTCAGCTAAGGATGGCGACCCGTGATCTGCGAGTGCAGATAGAGAATGGCGCCTTTCCAAGGTCCGCATTTACGGACGTACAGCTAAAAGCAATTCGCAGTGGCCAAGATAAAATCCCCGGCTATACTTGGCATCACCATCAGGATACCGGTAGGATGCAGCTGGTTCCCGAAGTTTTTCATAATGGTGCGCGTCACGTCGGGTGGGAATCGATGAGTAAGGGGCAATAAATGATCGCTGGAGTAAGTTTTGATTCTTATTATGGTCAAGGTGATTCTGCTGATATAGAAGCCTTTGAAGCATTGGCGGGTATAGTTTTTCCTGCGAAATACAAGGAAGTTTCAGTAGGATTTAATGGCGCGTTTATTTTAAATAAACCTGTTTTCAATTTTTACAATCGTCTTCTCGGCGAGGATGTTACGACTAGCGCTGGTATGTTTTTACCTTTCGGTGAAATCGAAGGCTCATTCGAGACAATGGAGATGAAATACTGTCATCCGCCAGAGGATTTCGTTCAAGGTTTAATTATTTTCTCAGTATTAGGGAACGGAGATGCGCTCTGTTTTGATTATCGTAAAAACCGGCTTTCTGATGACCCAGAAGTGATGATGTGGCATCATGAGGCCGTCCCAGGTAGCGATTCCGAACTATCATTTGTCGCTTCTTCATTTTCAGAATTTTTAGACCAGTTATTTGAGCGGCCGCCCGAATAATAAGAGATTTCGAGAGATCTTATGGGAATTGGTGTCGGTCAAAATTTAATTTCTAAGGCGACATCGGTATCAGATATCCCCTTTGATGTTCTCTGGTTTTGTTGCGCTATTTTCCAAAGTTCTGCTCTTTAAAAATAAATTTATTTTTCTGCTTTAGATTTAAGCAGGGCGGTTACCAAATAACCGCCCATTTTTGTATAGGAAACTTGTGAATTCAACTTCCGCCCAACCACACCCATCCCTCAGCGGGATAGCCAGCAGCAGCGCAAAATCATACAACACAATCGCATCACTGCTGATTTCCTCCCGAAACGACAGGTTCTCCAAAAACTGCGTCACCGCGCGAATACGATACGCGGCGGCGTCATAGAGAACATCGAGAGGCGCTTGCGTGTCGATCACCAGCGCGGGAATGGTTGAGTCGTGGCCTGTTAATGGAATGTATCGGTTCATCTTTAAGCTCTCTACTTAAGTGATAAATGCCATCATTCAAACGTCGCCAAACTTATGGGTGACAGCTGTACGCAGGTTGGCGAACCGGCAGTAGAGAAAACCGGCAGACCCGAAGGTCTCCCGCGCACGGCCGTCATAAAACGACTTTGCGACGCCGACCAGTTCCGCTACCTGATGGACAACGCGCTGGCCAGCAAGGACGCCCTGACCCACGACATCGTGTGGATGGAAAACCGCGTGATCGACGGCCAGACCGTCCTCGTGCCCGTGCTTTACCTGGCCCAGGCCGAATCGCGCAACGTGCGCGGCAACAGCCTGATCCAGGGC
>NZ_JYLI01000042.1 GCF_001439785.1 Pseudomonas poae
TTGGGGTGCGAAGCGCCCCCAATCCAGCAAAACGCGGTTTGCCTGATACGGCTCAGCGCCTGGTTTTGGGGCTGCTGCGCAGCCCAACGCGGGGCAAGCCCGCTCGCCACAGAGAATCTGCGCTTAAGTGAACGGCATAGGGCAAGTCAGCTTGTTACAACAAACCGGCTCTACGCCTCACTTGGCAAACGCATACTCGCCACCTTGCTCCACCGCCTTGCGATACGCCGGCCGCGCCTGGAAGCGCTGCACCCACGCGGCAAGGTTAGGGTAGGCCTGCAACTTGCCCTGAGCCTTGGCGATTTCGCCGATGAAACTCATCTGGATATCCGCGCCGCTCAACGACTCGCCCATCAGGTAAGGCGTGCTTGCCAGGGCGTTATCCAGATAACTCAGGTAATTGGCCACTTCCGATTCGATACGCGGATGCAACGGCGCACCGGCTTCACCCAGGCGACCCACATACAGATTGAGCATCAATGGCAACATGGCCGAACCTTCGGCAAAGTGCAGCCATTGCACGTATTGGTCGTAGCTGGCGCTGGCGGCGTCCGGTTGCAGGCGGCCGGCGCCGTGGCGGCGGATCAGGTAGTCGACAATGGCGCCGGACTCGATCACCACGTTGCCCTCGTCCTCAATCACCGGCGACTTGCCAAGCGCATTGATTGCCTTGAGTTCCGGCGGCGCCAGGTTGGTTTTCGGGTCGCGCTGGTAACGCTTGATCTCATACGGCAGGCCAAGCTCTTCCAGCAGCCACAGAATGCGCTGGGAACGTGAGTTGTTAAGGTGATGGACGATGATCATGGACGGCTCCAGAGTGTGGGGTGTGCAGGAATGGACTGTCACAGCGCCGCAGAGTGCCCCGGCATTCCCCAGGGTGTTTACAACTGTTAACTTTTTTGCGCGGCCATTCGCATTAGGCTAGGCGCGTGCCCCCAACCTGTGAAGAACCCGCCACCATGAAACTGCACGTTATTGCCGCCACGTTCCTTGCCTTCGCCACCTTTCAGGGGCACGCCGCCGTGCCGATCACCCACGTCGCCATCTACCGCGGCCCGGCGGGGTGCGATGACTGTTCGGAAAACGTGAAAACGGCGCTGCTGCGCCTCAACCCCGGCTACCAGGTCGACTTCGTCGGCGCAGACGAGGCTATCGACATCAACGCGCAAACCCTCGCACGCTACGACCTCTACGTGCAGCCAGGCGGCGGGCAGGACATTCCCGGCGCCCTCGACAGCCTGGGCGATGAGCGCGCCGAAGCTATTCGCAGTTACGTGGCAAAGGGCGGCCGTTACCTGGGACTGTGCATGGGCGCCTATCTGGCGGACGACAACAACCTCGGCCTGATCCCCGACGCCATCGACACCGAAGCCGGTCGTCCGGGCTTTGAAGTCAGCGGCATCGACGATGCGGCGGTGCGCGTCACCTGGGCCGGCAAGCCGGACTACGTGTTCTATCAGGACGGTCCGTATTTCCCCACGTCCACGGCGGCCACGCCTTACCAGACCCTCGCGACCTACCACAATGGCGACGTCGCGGCCGCGCGCTACACCTATAAAAAGGGCGTGGTGGTGCTCAGTGGTCCGCACCCGGAAGCCGGGCGCGAGTGGTTCGAGAACGCCGATATACCGCTGGACAAAATGCCCCGTGGCGACCTGTTTGGTGCGTTGATCCGCAGCGTTCAGGAGTAACGCCGCCGACGCCACGGGGCTGTGAGCACTTCTCTGCATGTCGACATCAGGCACGATCGTGACGTACTCAGGCCTTTTCGCCTGGCGCTGCGCCCGTATGGTGGTGCGCAATTGGGTCGCAGAGCACAACAAAAACAATGATTAACCTCAACTCCAAGGATTCCAGCGGTCAGTTGGCGCAAGGCTTCAAGCCCCGCCATGTGACCATGCTGTCGATTGCCGGCATCATCGGCGCCGGGCTGTTTGTCGGTTCCGGGCATGCCATCGCGGCGGCCGGGCCGGCGGTGTTGCTGGCGTACCTGGCCTCCGGGCTGCTGGTGGTGCTGGTGATGCGCATGCTCGGCGAAATGGCGGTGGCGCGGCCTGACACTGGCTCGTTCTCCACCTATGCCGACCAGGCCATCGGCCCCTGGGCCGGGTTCACCATCGGCTGGTTGTACTGGTGGTTCTGGGTGCTGGTGATCCCGATTGAAGCGCTGGCCGCCGGGCATGTGCTCAACCAGTGGTTCCCGCAGGTGGACGCCTGGCTGTTCGCGCTGCTGTCGATCATCCTGCTGGTGATCACCAACCTGTTCAGCGTGGCCAAGTACGGTGAGTTCGAATTCTGGTTCGCCATGGCCAAGGTGATCGCCATCGTCGGTTTTATCGGCCTGGGTTTCAGCGTGCTGATGGGCTGGATTCCGGACCGCGAAGCCAGCGGCCTGAGCCGGCTGATGCAGGAACACGGCGGTTTTGCGCCCAACGGTCTGTCGGCGGTGGTGGGGGCGTTTATCACCATCATGTTCAGCTTTATCGGCACCGAAGCGGTGACCATCGCTGCCGCCGAATCGAGCAACCCGGCGCAGAACATCGCCAAGGCGACGCGCTCGGTGATCTGGCGCATCGGCGTGTTCTATCTGCTGTCGATCTCCATCGTGATTTCGGTCGTGCCGTGGAACGATCCGCTGCTGGCCTCCGTGGGTTCTTACCAGCGCGCGCTGGAGTTGATGAACATCCCCAACGCCAAGTTCATGGTCGATCTGGTGGTGCTGATCGCCGTGGCCAGTTGCATGAATTCCTCGATCTACATTTCTTCGCGCATGCTGTTTTCCCTGGGCAAGCGCGGCGATGCGCCGCGCGCGCTCAAAGCCACCTCGGCGGCGGGCGTGCCCAGGGCGGCCGTGATTGCCAGCACCATCATTGGCGCGGGCGTCACGCTGCTGAGCTATTTCATGCCCGCCGGGCTGTTCCAGTTTCTGCTGGCCAGCTCCGGCGCCATCGCGTTGCTGGTGTACCTGGTGATCGCGGTGTCGCAATTGCGCATGCGTCGGTTGCTGCTGCGGCAAAACGTTGAGCTGACCTTTCGCATGTGGCTGTTTCCCTGGTTGACCTACCTGGTGATTGTCTTCATCTGCCTGGCCCTGGGGGTGATGATGGTGACGCCGGATCATCGCCTGGAAGTGTCGTCGACGATTGGCCTGGCGCTGGTGATTTCGTTTATCGGCCTGGTCACTGCGCGCCAGCACGGGCCGGTGGCCAAACCGGTGGCGCTGAAGCAATCCTGATCAGTCGCTTTGGAGTGAATGCCGTGGCACCTGAGACGCCGGTCTGCCAGACCATCGGCTTTTTGCTGCTGGACCAGTTCACCTTGATTTCCCTGTCGTGTGCGGTCGAGCCGTTGCGCATGGCCAATCAACTGGCGGGCGAGGAGCTGTACCGCTGGCAGACCCTGAGCCTCAACGGCCAGCCGGTGTGGGCCAGCGATGGCGTGGCGGTCACGCCGGATGCGTCCACCCGCGACCTGCTCAGTCTCGACGCGGTCGTGGTGTGCGGTGGTATTGGCATTCAACAGGCCGTGACCGCCGAGCACATTGCCTGGCTGCGCAACCAGGCGCGTCTGCATTGCCGGCGGCTGGGGGCGGTGTGCACCGGCAGTTGGGCGCTGGCCCTGGCCGGGTTGCTCGATGGCTTCCAGTGCAGCGTGCATTGGGAACTGATGGCGTCGATGCAGGAGGCCTTTGCCCGCGTCACGGTGAGTGCGAGCGTGTTCACCCTCGACGGCAATCGCTTCACCAGCTCCGGCGGCACTGCGCCGCTGGACATGATGCTGCACCTGATCAGCCGCGATCACGGTCACGAACTCTCGGCGGCGATCTCGCAGATGTTCGTGTACGAGCGCATTCGCAACGAACGCGATCAGCAGCGTGTGCCCCTCAAGCACCTGCTCGGCACGCAGCAGCCCAAGCTGCAGGAAGTGGTTGCGCTGATGGAGGCCAATCTGGAAGAACCCATCGAACTGGACGATCTGGCGGCCTACGTGAACGTCTCGCGGCGCCAGCTGGAGCGCATGTTCCAGCGCTACCTGTTTTGCACGCCATCGCGTTACTACCTCAAACTGCGCCTGACCCGCGCGCGGCAACTGCTGATGCAGACCTCGCTGTCGATTGTCGAGCTTGGGGTGATCTGCGGCTTCGTGTCGACACCGCATTTTTCCAAGTGCTACCGCGATTTTTTTGGCATCGCCCCCAGCGACGAGCGCGCCGACATGCGCCTGCACCCGCCACTCGCCTCACCGCCCCCGCTGCACGCCCCCGCGCCGGCAACCCCCAGAAGCACCCTGGAACAGGCACGAGATGAACCGACCTTCGCCAGCGTACGCCTTCAACGGCGCTGATGATCACCACGCTGGAATCTGTGTGGCTAGCTAGCGGGTTGTGGCGAGCGGGCAAGCCCTAATGCCGTTCAGCTAAGGAAAATGTGTGGGCTTATTGTGGCGAGCGGGCTTGCCCCGCGTTGGGGTGCGAAGCGCCCCCAATCCAGCAAAACGCGGTGTACCTGATACGGCTCAGCGCCTGGTCTT
>NZ_JYLI01000043.1 GCF_001439785.1 Pseudomonas poae
CGATATCAGCCATTTTTTGATGCATCGCTATAACTGGATTAGGCCTCATCAATTCAACGATGGGTTGGCCCCAGCGCGGGCCGAGGAAAAACTTAACGTCGTGTCCGGGATTAGTTGACCACTACAGCCGGACATTTACAGCGGTATCACCCTACGCGTCGGCTCACTAATCCTGGACGCTTGAAGGACGGCGTACATCCAGCTTGGACGGACTGGCAGCTTTGAGCTTGTCACAGCAATGAGGTGGAATTGTGCGCGTATGTCCCCGTCAGTTGTCCCTGACAAGCTGCTCCTACACCTTTAATCAGGTACGATCCTGAGGACTCATCAACAACTGAGATCGTGTCATGCGTGATGGCTGCTGGCCCTTTCATCTTTTTGGCGCCAACTTCGCCACTGAAGCTGAGGCGAAGAAATTCGTGTGTGAACAGTGGGAGCCGGAGCCCCCTGAAAGCGCGAGCGAAGCCGAGTACGTTTCATGGGAAGAGCGCAATCCAACCTGGCGACTAGCGGAAGAACTTGGGTTCTATATGGATTCAGACTTCGTTGAGCTTATCGGCACCACAGAAGACGTCATAGCGCAAATCCGCAGCCCCTCTGAGAGAGCGCTGTTCAGCTCCAAGGCAACAGAATTTACCCATTTTATTCTGGTGGGGTCGAATGCCATCTGGGGTGACCGTCGTTCGACTTCTACCCAAGTAGAAACGCTGGTGCGCTTGCCGGAGAGCACTGCAACCATCACATATCTCGGCTTGTTCAACTGAGCTGACGGCCTCATAGGTTAGGCATGTTTTCGACCAGGGGCGGGCACTGCAGTAAGGCTAAAATTTGTCCTCATTTTGGGCAAAGTGACGATTCAACTAGGCGTGAAATTATGACCAGACAGCTCGTCTACCCACGAATACGAAATCGAATTGTCGAGCTACTAGAGTGGCTGATTGAATGCGAAAACGAGCCACCTCGGTTCGGTATGAATGAGCTAATCAATTCATGGGAGGACTGGGTGCCACCTTTGTCTTCCAAGGGGTATTTCACCACTCAAGGTTTCACCCCAGCCGAGAGCGAATTTTTGCTAAACGTGAGTGCCGCCATTGAGGATTTTTGCGAAGCGACACCTAACCCGATAGAGCACGACGATGCGGCAATTGCGCTCCCTCAATGGCGCCTTGTCATCGCTGCTGCCAAGCCGACGCTATCTGCTATGAAAGCGAATACCAAAATGTCGGAGGAGAGTGACGACAGGCTCGAGCGTTGAGTTGCTGGCTGTTTAAGCAAGGTATTGCGTACGATTCTGCCAGGGTGCAGCAATCGGCCAGAAATAGGTAAGCGTCCAGTCAAGTCATCTACCGATCCAGCTATCAGCACGAGGATGACTGCTTGCCGCCCATGCCGTAAGGTTCGCTACCAAAATCGCCACAGCCTTCCAGTGGTGGTAATACAGCAAGGAGAGCGAACAATGAACACCTTCAAATCATCAGTTCAAAACGTAGCTGCGGCCATAGGCCTCATCGCAGCAGTGACAGTCGGCGGATGCGTCATGATCCCTTACGACACGCCGGAATCAAAAGCCCAAATCCAGCGCGATCTGAAAATTGCACCATCGGATATTCAAGCCGTATCGGAAACTAACTGGTGCTTGTTCCCATATGGAAGCGAAGGCAGCTGCAGGGCCACTCAGGGCCTGGGAGTGTTGACCAGCAAAGGCCTGATCCTCAGCCTCTACAACAACCACACCTACACTGAAACCGCACGCATCCTCCCAGAACAAGTGCAGTGCGTGAAGACAGTTGGTGGTCGCACTGGAGTCGAACCGTTCGTTGTATTCACCAAAGACCGAGCGATCATGCTCGCCGTCATTACGCCGGGTGGGCAAATGAACGTGCCTGTGAAAGTCAGTTTCTTTGATTATCTGACGAAGCCAGGGCAGCACGTCTTCACTGGGACGGATGGCGGATATGTGCGCAAGTCGGGTCGAAAGCAAACCGTAGGCGGAATGGTGTCAGGCACTGCCATCCCGTGGCATACAACACTCGACGTAACCGAGGTTTTTAACCCTTGCCCGCAGGTTACAGATTAACGATGACTGGCGCGTTCCATCGCAAGCGGTGCGCGCATGCCTAAGCCCGTAGGTGTGAAGGATGAATGCCCGAAGGGCCGAGACCCCCCGGCGGCTCGGCTCGCGAAAGCCGCCCTTGAAGAGGCTGGTTTCGAATGCCATCTGGGGCGACCGACGTTCGACCACTACCGATGTAGAGCCGCTGGTGCGCTTACCGGAGAGCACCGCAACCATTTCATATCTCGGTCTGTTCAACTCAATTTGACTGCTCGAAAGGGCATGTCTGCGTTTGCATACGACTGCGCGCTTTCGACCCTAAGCAGTCGGTCTCGGTCAGCTTGAATAAGGCAGCAAGAAACGGATAGTAAGTGCTGGACGAATTCCAGCCTGATACGACTCCAACTAATAGGAGTTTAACCATGGCGTTTCGTATAACTGGCCTTTCCCCCGAGCCATTCCAGTCACTGTTTGGATTGCCCGACCAAGAGCTAGCATCTCTCGGGATAAAGCGTTACATGGTCGACAGCAACCCAGGCTTTCCTGACCGTATCGAAATAAAGGATGCAGAGCTAGGTCAGAGTGTGCTTTTACTCAACCATCTCTCTCAGCCAGCCGAGACGCCATACCGTGCCTCACATGCGATCTTCATAAGGGAGTGGGCTACGCAAGCTTATGACGCAGTCGATCAGATACCCGAGTCTATGCGAATCCGTCTGCTATCACTTCGTGCATTCACTGATGATGGGATGATGCTCAATGCCGACGTCGTAGATGGAATAGCGATAGAACCTGTTGTTACTCGGATGTTTGCTGATCCAGGGGTTAGTTACATTCACGTTCACAATGCCAAGCAGGGTTGCTACTCCGGACGAATAGATAGGGCGTAGTCGCCGCAGTCTCGGTGGCTCGTTCCTCTTTCGACTTTTCTGGTCACCAACTTTCCGCTATTGGCCGATTTCTGCCTGTCGTAGCGGGCAGTAATCGGCCAGAACCGGATGTTTAAAGCTGGGGCAATGAACTCGTCGAATTTCTTCCCGCTTTAAGAGTTTGCCGACGCGCTTTTACACACTCTGGGCTGGCAAGTAGAGTTAGGAAATCAACTCGTCCCTTTTTATAAAGTAGGTGCAAATGGTGGCTCGGAGCACCCATCATAGTGATAGGTGATCAGGTTTCTTAGCCTTCATTCGGCGATTCGGAGCCGCTTTTTTGGGCCGGAAGCTTTCAGTTGCGTACCGCAGCTCCCGGCCAATAGCTGCGCTTCGCGATTGACGACTTTCGACCCATGGCGGACGTTCAGCAACCTTTCGGCTAAGTACGTACGGTCAAAACGGCACAATCAGTTGTAGCCCTAGCGCCCGCTTCAAGCCGAACGCTTAGACTAAAACAACAGCCCTGACCTATTTAGCTTGTTGAAGGACAAAGCTGGCACCCTGCACTGTGCAGGATCTTAATCAACGTACAAGGAGGCGTGAGGTGCGCGACAAGCAGATTTGGGAACTGACAGAAAACGATCTGCACGATGTTGGGGTATGGTGCTTTCCGATGGACGAGTCCGTTGAGGATGAATGCACAGTCCGACCTTGTGTTGAGGAAGTAGGCTTGGCGATGATCGTGCGAGCCGAATTTTGCGATGCCGATGGCACTCGTTATCTGGGGTACGTGCACTGGAGTCTGGTTGAACATATTGGCCATCGACAACCCACGCTGTTCCTCAATGACGGCACAGCTGTCTCGTTCTGGGGAGGAATTGTTAAACCCTCCTGGGATGAAGCCTCAGATGAAGCGAAACGGATTTCTTTCCCCATCACATTTAAGTCTGAATCTGGACTTGCCCCTACAAAACCGGACACCAACTCCCCGTCAAATTGATGCTGCTGCCAAGCGCCTGAACTCCCTCGGTGAGCGATAGTTCAAGGCGCTGTGCGGATGCTGCTCGTTGTAATGCTCGAAGGCAATTGCCAGGTTGCGCAGCGCCGTTTCTCGATCCGGCTTGGGCATGTGCGCAACGTAGTCACGTTTGATCGTCTTCACGAAGCTCTCGGCCATGCCGTTGCTCTGCGGGCTGCGCACCGGGGTGGTCACCGGCTGCAAACCGATCTGTCGAGCAAACAGGCGTGTCTGTTCGGCGGTGTACGCCGAGCCGTTGTCGCTTAGCCATTGAACCGGCGTTGCAGGCAGTTGATCACCGAAGCGTTTCTCTACGCTCTCCAGCATCAAGTCGCGGATGTCATCGCCGCTGTACCCGGTCGGACTCGCGACCCAGCCGATGGCTTCGCGGTCACAGCAATCCAGGGCGAAGGTCACGCTCAGTTTGGCGCCGTCCTCACAGCGGAACTCAAAGCCGTCCGAGCACCAACGCGTATCACTGGTTTGCACCGCAATACGACCCTCGTGCC
>NZ_JYLI01000044.1 GCF_001439785.1 Pseudomonas poae
AAGGAAGGAAAGTATTAATATCGCGCATAAGAACGCCGGTTTGGTAGATGTGTTTGCTCGCACGAACATCATCAATCAAATCGGCGTTCTTGTTTCTGTGTTTCCCGGGATTCCGTGAAGAACCTTTAAAAAGGCCAAGGGAATGAAGCTCACAGCTCCTGCGGTTGGAGCTGGTAGCGCTGATGATGCGGCTTTCTATCTGATGACCTTGCGCGAAACGTTGGTGTACAAATCTAGGCTGCTTGGTGATTCCGTGATCGATGATGTGATCGACAGGAGGGTGGCTAGACAAGCTTTTGCAGAGCATTACAGCGGTGATGACGTGTTGGCCTTCCTGTTGAGCCAGGGCCACGTCAAAGCGAGTGAAAATGCATTAGTGCATATATGGTATTGCGGAAATAGCTGGTTTTATGTACAGTTGTTTTGCCTGGCGTCTAGGATCGTATCTAGACAAAACAGGACACAGTCTGATTTTGGACTGCTGAAATTTAAGATTTGAGCATTTTTCATTTATGCCAAGTCACATGGAGATTCATATGTCTACAAATGGAATTGAGCTACCCCCTATCATCATCACACCAGATCCCCTTCCACCTCCGCCTCCTCTACCACCTGTACCAGTAGTTGTACCGGGTGTACCTGGTGCACAGCCTCCGCATTCAGTAGATGTGCCGGTTGGTACAGACGTTGAGACCCTTCTGAGTCTTCCTGGCATTCGATCTTCGTCGGATTATGTTTTGCCCATTGCAGGTAAAGCAGCTCGTGCCCAGGTGGACATTGAAACGGCCTACAATGCGAATTTTCCAAATATTCCAACCCAAACCGAAAGCGAAGTTGCCGCTGCACTTGGTGATGTCAGCCTTCTGAGTGAATTGGAAAAAGCACAAAGAGAGAAAGCAGTAGTAGATGGGCTGGTTGCACAAGCACAAGAGCTACTCGTTAACAGTAATGCAGTTGCTAATTCTTATTTTGGAAGAGATCCTCTTGCCGTAGAACTCAAAAAGAATTCCGCAATTCTCGCAACTGATATTGTAAACGGAAAGCGCCCAGGCACGCCGATTGAAATCTATCGATCTTTTATCGCTTCGATTTCGGCTGTTTATGAAAGTAAAAAGTTGGTTGAAAAAATCCGGATTCTCACTGAAAAGTCTAACACCTTGAACCTTGCTGTTGCAGCAGCACAGGCTGCAGAGGATGAACGTATTGCGGCTGAAGCCGCAGCCAAAAAAGCTGCAGAGGAAGCAGAAGCAAAACGTATTGCCGAGGAACAAGCAAAGGCAGAAGAAGAAATTAAGGGGGCTATTAAATTCACTGCTGATTTCTACAAAGAAACCGGTGAAAAATATGGTGCTCAGATGTCGGCATTAGCCACAGATTTGGCTGAAACTGCAAAGGGTAAAACGCTTCGCAGTGCTGAAGAGGCTTTGAAGGCTTTTGATCAATACAAGGATCATCTGGATAAGAAATTCAGTGCTGCAGATCGTGCAGCAATCGTGAACGCTCTGGATTCGCTTGATCGAGCTGAGTTGGCAAAAAACCTCAACCTCTTCGCAAAAGGGTTTGGCTATACAGGCAAAGCTTTGGATGCGTATGACCTGGTTGAAGAGGTGAAGAAAAGCTACGCATCGGGTGACTGGAACAATACCGTGCTGAAAGTGGAAACTCTTTTTGCTGGCAGTGCAGCTACAGGTCTAATTGCTTTTGCTTTCGGAGTGACCGTCTCCACGCCAGTCGGTATCGTAGCTTTTGCTCTGATTATGGCACTTGTCAGTGCATATATTGATGATGCGCACGTTAAGCAATTCAACGACGCACTTGATGCAATTCTGCCTTAAAAGAGAAGGGAGAAAGTGGCCTTTTTAGGCAGCTTTTTTTAATGCCATATAAATTAAATATATACAAAAAATGGGGACTGCTAGGATCGTGCAGGCTACATAAAATATTGCGTACAGACCATTTTTTCCTGGTGACTCAGTAAATAAGCCTGTAGTCCAGAATTCTCGCGTAGTGAAGCGAAGCGCCGTTTTTTCTATTATCATCCGCGAAAAGGGGAATAAAAAAGCACTGCATATACCCAGCGTTAGAAAAATTGGGTTTGTCCTTTCTACGAATGCCTCCCCTCCAAACCAATCGGTAAAGAATAAAATGAAAATTCCTACCGAGATTATCAAGTTCTGAAAGTAATATTTTAGATACAAAGTCTGCTCGCGTTTAAAGTCAATTTAATTTAATGGCTGCCATGCAGGTTTCTAAAATAGCAAATTCTTAAACTGGCAATGGGCCATTATCAAGGGCGATTGCAATCAATATGCAGGCGATTGGTATACTAAAAGCCTGTTTGGAAAAACTGGTTTTGATAAAGAAATAAGCTTGCCAGTGGGGCAGAGAAGGGCGTTTAGGCTTCTACCAGCTCCAGAACTTCGCTACGGCTGTCAATGATGAGCCTTCGGCCTTCAAGGTGGCCTATGGGCTCTCCGTATTGAAACAGGACGTTATCCACAAGGAACCCTGCCTCTGCATGCTGGTTCTGCACAGTGAGGCTGGAATCGAACCTGTAGAGCTTGCCATCCACCATTGCACCAACGTCTTGGCCATTGTGCAGCACAATGCACGGAATTTGAGGATTGTAGCTGAATCCCTTGTCCATTCGGTCAATTCCCTGAACCTACGATTCCTGGAGTATACCCAGCTGTTGGGTGTGAAGGTCTTTGACGAATTCTATCGCTGGAATAGTAAGCCTCGGATCATGCTCTGAACAGCAGTTGAGTGATTGCATCCTAGCAAACCACTCTCAACTGCAGCAGTGACCACCACATCACGACCAAGGAATCCGGGCAATTTCTACTTCATTCATCTCGTGCCAATCATCCCTAAAAATCCCGTAATCCTGTTTAGCGGATTCTAAGGCTTCCTCCAGCGAGTGCATCAGATGGTCTCCTTCAATTTGTTGGCTGTCGTAGTCCAAGAATCGAATCTCCATATATATCGGCGGTTCGTGCTCACCCTCGACCTCAAGGCCAAACAACACGATTGTTGAGACATTTGGGCGGTATGCGCATGGTTTTTTCACATCAGCAACTAGGTGCAGAGGCTTTAGCTTCATCTGTGAACCTGCTCAGTGTTGCCACTACCTAACGTCGGTGCCGGGATACAGTTCAGGCGGTGGCTGATAGTTGGAATCTTCGAATTTACTGTTGGTATAGAAGGTCTTGGCGGTAGGTCCGTCGTATTCGTAGGTTACGGTTTTGTTGGGGACTAGATGCCAGCCTGCGCTTTCTTTATCACGCTCAATCAGGGTGGGGTATAGCGTGCATGTCCCACTGGAGCCTGACGTGAGTAGGAACTGATAGTAGCGCCCAGCTTCTGGTGTGAATGTCGTCGTGACGAAGCAGGTCCTAGTACGCGATCCCTCCCATGACGTGTAGACACTGGTTTCGAGCCCTGGTCGAATCGTTGACTCATAATAGTCCCAGGTTAGATTTTGTCCCGCTTTAGGCATGCCGATATCCTGTGTATGGGTAAAGGGAAGAAGACCGGTACGGACTACACCACCCGTCTTCACACCGTTTACGGATTGGTAAATTGCAGCATGCTGGGTGAAATTGACGATACGAATCCAAGCAGGATTCGGCTCATTGTCTGGAGCGACGAAGTAATTGGTGTGGGGTAGGTACTGGCAACCTGCGAGCATCGTTAATAGCAGTAAACAGAATGGTATGCGAATAGACATGTACGCCGTCCTCTCCATAATTATGGCTGTGACAGCGTCGAGAAGGATTGATTCGGCACCACGTCTAATTTTTCCTCGGTGCGTTAATTTGTGCGCTGGCAGGAATAGGCTATGGAAAGCAGAGGGGGGCTGAAGGCGTTCGCTGACGCAATGTAGTGGTCAACTAATCCCGGACACGACGTTAAGTTTTTCCTCGGCCCGCGCTGGGGCCAACCCATCGTTGAATTGATGAGGCCTAATCCAGTTATAGCGATGCATCAAAAAATGGCTGATATCG
>NZ_JYLI01000045.1 GCF_001439785.1 Pseudomonas poae
GTTTTTGGAGCGGCTCGGCGCTGGAGCTTGAACAAGTCTTCAACGTCGGCGAAGACGTCACGCTGAGTGCGCCGGTGTCTTCGCGCACGCCAAGCGCTGTTGTCGCGACCTGCCCGGCCCAGGGTTCGCTGACCCTGGTGCATCTGTTTGAAAGCACGCGCCTTGTGCCCATCGGTAATACCCCCGTGAGGGTGCAGGCCATCGCCCCGGATGGCAGCGCTCTCGGTGCCCCGCTCCATCGCACAATAGATGCCAGCGGCCGGCTTGAAATCCCGGAATGCACCCGTGGCCAGCCGTATCACATCACCTTCTACCCCAACGTTTCCAAAGACCACGTCAAGGCGCTGTATGCGTCTTATCAGTCGCTGATCGCCGGGCTGGAATCTCGCCTGCGCGAGGAATGGAAAGACACCTTCCAAGCGCAGTGGACTGAGTTTGCCAAAGCGCCGCCCCTGAAGCGCAGCGCCCTGCAAGGCACCGCCTTCGCGGGCGGCTTGGCCAAAGCCCTCTACAACCTGTGGGACAACATCACGCAACTGTACGACCTGATCGCCAACCTCAAGGCCAACAGCGAGCAGTGGTTGCGCTATGTCTCCCAGCGCGAGCTGGATGAGCTGCTCAAGCTGGGCAAGGACGCCATTGCCCATGGCCTGCTGGTGCTCAGTGATGAGCCGCTGCTGTTTATCTATCTGTCAGCAATGATCGGCTGGATTCGCCTGCTGCCGCCGCCGCAGATGGTTGAGCTGGTGGGCGAAATCACCGGCGAGGTGCTGATCAACCTGTTGCTGATCTGGGCCACGCGGGGCATGGGCGTGAAGATTCGCCTGGGTGTGCAGGTGGTGGGGCACATCAAGTCCGGGCGGGTGCGCCGCTGGCTGGAGATGCTCGCCGAGCAGTTGGCGCAGCCGGGGTTGGCACAGCATGTCGAGGCGGCCAAGCCGTTGCTGTTGGGCAGTGCGGCCACGCCAATCAAGGCGGTGGCGCCGCTGAAGGTGGGCGAGGCACTGGTGCCGAACGCGGTGCCGACGGTGCGAAAAAAGACGCAGCGCACGGCACTCGTGCACGAATCGCCCGTGGATGATGTGCCGGTGTCGGCAAAAAACCCGGCGGGGGAAGCGTCTGCGTCTGCGGACAAGACCGTGACCAATGGCTGCCCGGTGTCGATGGTCACCGGCGAGGAATTACTCACCCTCACCGACGGCATCCTGGATGGGATTTTGCCATTCGAGTGGACACGGGTTTATCGCACCAGTGCGGTGGAAATCGATGTCGGGCTGGGGTTTGGCTGGAGCCATGCCCTGGCCCAGCGGCTGGAGATGTCCGGCGATTCGGTGGTGTGGACGGACCATGAAAATCGCTCGACCACCCTGCCCTTGCCGACGATTGCTCGCCCGGCGATCACCAACAGCCTGGCGGAAGCAGCGATCTTTTTGGGGGACTTGCCCGATGAGCTGGTGCTGGCCCAGGCGTCGCGGTTTTATCACTTTCGAGATGGCGTGCTGGTGGCGATCAGCGATGCGTACGACAACCGGCTGCGCATTTCCCGCGACGTGCTGGGGCGCATTGAGCGGCTGGACAATGGCGCCGGGCGCTCGCTGTGGTTGCGCTATGCGCAGGGTCGAATTGTGGCGGTGGACTACCAGATTCATCGCGCCAAGGGCCGTGAACCCTACGACTGGGTCACTGAACAGACGGTCATGTCCTACGCCTACGACGACGCGGGCCGACTGGTGTCGGCGACCAATGCCGTAGGTGAATGCGAGGTTTACCGGTACGACGAGCAGCACGTGATTCTGGAACGTGGGCTGGCCGGTGGGGCGAGTTTCTTCTGGGCGTGGGAACGGTCCGGCAAGGCGGCGCGCTGTGTGCGGCACTGGGCCAGTTTTGCGCAGATGGACACGCGCTATGTGTGGGCCGATGACGGGCGCGTCACCGTGCATAACGCCGATGGTAGCCAGGAAGTGTACGTCCACGATCAGCGGGCACGGCTGGTGCAGCGGATGGATCCGGATGGCGCTCAGCACTTCAAATCCTACGATGAAAAAGGCCGGCTGACGGTTGAGCAGGACCCGTTGGGCGCGGTGACGGCGTATCAGTACGACGACGCAGGGCGGTTAGTGGCGCTGTTTCCGGGGGACGATGAGCCGACGTCCTACGAGCATGACAACGGGTTCGTACGGGTGGTGCGTCGGGGTGAGGCGGTTTGGAAATACGAGCGTAATGAACAAGGCGACGTAACGCGCAAGACCGATCCGGACGGCCATGTCACCGACTACAGCTACAACAAACAGGGGCAACTGATTGGGGTGTGGTATCCCGATCACAGCTGCCAACGGCTGGTGTGGAATGAGCGCGGGCAACTGTTTGAGGAACAGTTGCCCAGTGGCGGGATCAGGCGCTATCGCTATGACGACCTCGGGCGACAGGTGGCCCGCGAGGATGAGCATGGCGCGCTGACCCAGTATCAATGGGACAGCGTGGGCCGTTTGGTTCGCCTGATATTGCCGGGCGGTGCATGCAGGGAATACAGCTACAACGCCTACGGAAAAATCACCGCCGAACGCGATGAACTGGGCAACGTTACGCGCTACGAGTATGCCGACGGGCTGCACCTGATCAGTCGGCGACTCAATGCTGATGGCACGCAGGTCCAGTATCGCTATGACAACGCGCGGTTATTGCTGACCGAGATCGAAAACGAGGTGGGCGAGACCTACCGGCTTGCCTATCACCCCAACGGGTTGATCCAGCAGGAAATCGGCTTTGATGGCCAGCGCACCGCCTACGTTTATGACCTCAACGGCCATCTGCAGGAAAAGACCGAACATGGCGACGATGGCAGTCAGCTCATCACCCGCTATGAGCGAGACGCTGCCGGGCGCCTTGTCAGAAAAACCCTGCCGGACGGCAATAAGGTGGATTACGCCTACGACCGCCAGGGCAATCTCCTCAGCGTCGAAGACGGTCACTGGGCGCTGGCCTATGAGTACGATCGACAAAACCGCCTCATCGCCGAGCATCAAGGCTGGGGCACCTTGCGTTATGGCTATGACGCCTGCGGTCAACTGCAGCGCCTGCGCCTGCCGGACAACAACCGCGTCACGTTTAATCACGATAAAGGTGGCCACCTCGGCACCGTCGAACTCAACGGTGAAGTGCTCACCTCGCATCTATTCAAAGCGGGCAAGGAGCAGCAACGACAGCAAGGCCAACTGCTCAACCATTACCACTACGACGACCAACACCGCCTCCACGCCCACGCCATCACGCAACAGGAAAACCGCTACTACCGCCGCCAATACGACTACGACAAATCCGGCAACCTCGCCCGCATTCTCGATACGCGCAAAGGCGAACACCACTACGCCTACGACCCGCTCCACCGCCTGACCCGCGCCGATCACTCGCAGGATCTACAGGAACGCTTCGGCCACAAACCGGCCGGCAACCTGCTGATGCACGACCGCCCCGGCCCGGACATCGTCGCCGGCAATCGCCTGATGATCCAGGGCGACCGGCATTACGACCACGACGCCTTCGGCAACCTGATACGCGAACGCCGAGGCAAAGCTCACGCACTGGTCACCGAATACCGCTACGACTGCCAGCACCGCCTGATCGCCGTCAAGAAACCCAACGGCCAAATCGCCCATTACCGCTACGACCCCTTTGGCCGACGCATCAGCAAAACCGTTGACGGCGTCACGACGGAATTTTTCTGGCAAGGCGACAAACTGATCGCCGAACACCACGCCGACCGCCACCGCAGCTACCTCTACGAACCCGACAGCTTCCGCCCTTTAGCGCTACTGGATGGTTTCGGCTCCGACGCCACCAGCCCCTACCACTACCAACTCGACCACCTCGGCACGCCACAGGAACTGACCGCACCAGACGGCGAAATCGTCTGGTCCGCCCACTACCGCGCCTACGGCCA
>NZ_JYLI01000046.1 GCF_001439785.1 Pseudomonas poae
GGCTTCACCGTGATCAAGATCGCCGTGCCCGATGGCGAGAAAACCCTGTCGGCCATCGACAGCCTCGCCGCCAACGGCGCCAAGGGCTTTGTGATCTGCCCGCCGGATGTATCCCTCGGCCCGGCCATTGTCGCCAAGGCCAAGGCCAACGGCCTCAAGGTGATTGCCGTGGACGACCGTTTCGTCGACGCCAAGGGTGCGTTCATGGAGGACGTGCCGTACCTGGGCATGGCCGCGTTTGAAGTGGGCCAGAAGCAGGGCGCCGCGATGGCCGCCGAAGCGAAAAAACGTGGCTGGGACTGGAAGGACACCTATGCGGTGATCAACACCTTCAACGAACTCGACACCGGTAAAAAACGCACCGACGGGTCGATCAAATCCCTTGAAGAAGCCGGCATTCCCAAGGACCACATCCTCACCGCCGCGCTGAAAACCCTCGACGTTCCGGGCAGCATGGACGCCACCAACTCGGCGCTGGTCAAGCTGCCCAGTGGCGCGAAAAACCTGATCATCGGCGGCATGAACGACAACACCGTGCTCGGCGGCGTGCGCGCCACCGAAAGCGCCGGGTTTGCCGCCGCCAACGTGATCGGTATCGGCATCAACGGCACCGACGCCATCGGCGAATTGAAGAAGGCCAACAGCGGTTTCTTCGGCTCGATGCTGCCCAGCCCGCACATCGAGGGCTACAACACCGCGCTGATGATGTACGAGTGGGTGACCAAGGGCACCGAACCGCCCAAATACACGGCGATGGATGAAGTGACGCTGATCACCCGGGAAAACTTCAAGGAAGAGCTGACCAAAATCGGGCTGTGGAAATGAGTGCGGCCGCCCTGCGTTTTGAGGGTATCGGCAAAACCTTTCCCGGGGTCAAGGCGCTGGACGGCATCTGTTTCACCGCCCACCCGGGGCAGGTGCATGCGCTGATGGGCGAGAACGGCGCGGGCAAGTCGACGCTGCTGAAAATTCTCGGCGGCGCTTACATTCCCAGCAGTGGCTCGGTGCAGATCGGCGCGCAGACCATGGCGTTCAAATGCGCCGCTGACAGCATTGCCAGCGGCGTGGCGGTGATCCATCAGGAGCTGCACCTGGTGCCGGAAATGAGCGTGGCGGAGAACCTGTTCCTCGGCCACCTGCCGTCGCGTTTTGGCGTGGTCAACGGCGGCCTGCTGCGCAAGCAGGCGCTGGCCTGCCTCAAGGGCCTGGCCGACGAGATCGACCCGGACGAAAAGCTCGGCCGCCTGTCCCTGGGCCAGCGCCAATTGGTGGAAATCGCCAAGGCGCTGTCCCGTGGCGCCCATGTGATCGCCTTCGATGAACCCACCAGCAGCCTCTCGGCGCGGGAAATCGACCGGCTGATGGCGATCATCGCGCGCCTGCGCGATGAGGGCAAAGTGGTGCTCTACGTGTCGCACCGCATGGAAGAAGTGTTCCGCATCTGCGACGCGGTCACGGTGTTCAAGGACGGGCGCTACGTGCGCACGTTCGAGGACATGCGCGCGCTGACCCACGACCAGTTGGTGACCTGCATGGTCGGGCGCGATATCCAGGACATCTACGACTACCGCCCGCGCGAGCATGGCGAGGTGGCGCTCAAGGTCGACGGGCTGCTCGGGCCGGGCCTGCGCGAGCCGGTCAGCTTCGCGGTGCGCAAGGGCGAGATTCTGGGGCTGTTCGGGCTGGTGGGGGCAGGGCGCACCGAGCTGTTCCGGCTGCTCTGCGGGCTGGAGCGCAGCACGGCGGGGCAACTGGAGCTGTGCGGCGAAACCCTGCACCTGCGCTCCCCGCGCGATGCCATCGACGCCGGCGTGCTGCTGTGCCCGGAAGACCGCAAGAAGGAAGGCATCATCCCGCTGTCCAGCGTGGCGGAAAACATCAATATCAGCGCCCGTGGCGCCCACGCCTCGTTTGGCTGGCTGCTGCGCGACAGCTGGGAAAAGGGCAACGCCGGCCAGCAGATCCAGGCGATGAAGGTGAAGACGCCCAACGCCGAGCAGAAAATCATGTACCTGTCCGGCGGCAATCAGCAGAAGGCCATTCTGGGTCGCTGGCTGTCGATGCCGATGAAGGTGCTGTTGCTCGATGAGCCGACGCGGGGCATCGATATCGGCGCCAAGTCGGAGATCTACCAGATCATCCACAATCTGGCCGCCAGCGGCATTGCGGTGATCGTGGTGTCCAGCGACCTGATGGAAGTGATGGGGATTTCCGACCGCATCCTGGTGCTGTGCGAAGGCGCTCTGCGCGGCGAACAACGGCGTGAACACGCCACTGAATCCAACTTGCTGCAGCTGGCCTTGCCGCGCGGCCCGGCCCACTGAGAGACGACTATGACGACCCAAGACAACGCGCTGCCCAAAGCACGCAAACCCCTGGACCTGCGCGCGCTGCTGGATAACTGGGCGATGCTGCTGGCGGCGGTGAGCATCTTCGTGCTGTGCGCCTTGCTCATCGACAACTTCCTCTCGCCGCTGAACATGCGCGGCCTGGGCCTGGCGATTTCCACGGTGGGCATCGCCGCCTGCACCATGCTGTTCTGCCTGGCGTCGGGGCACTTCGACCTGTCGGTGGGCTCGGTGATCGCCTGCGCAGGCGTGGTGGCGGCGATTGTGATGCGCGACACCGACAGCGTGATGCTGGGCATCGGCGCCGCCCTGGGCATGGGCCTGCTGGTGGGGCTGATCAACGGCATCGTGATCGCCAAGCTGCGGGTCAATGCGTTGATCACCACGCTTGCGACCATGCAGATCGTGCGCGGCCTGGCCTACATCTTTGCCGACGGCAAGGCGGTGGGCGTGTCTCAGGATCAGTTCTTCATCTTCGGCAACGGCCAGTTGCTGGGCGTGCCGGTGCCGATCCTGATTACCATCGTGTGCTTCGTGTTCTTCGGCTGGCTGCTCAACTACACCACCTACGGGCGCAACACCATGGCCATCGGCGGCAACCCGGAAGCGGCGCTGCTGGCCGGGGTCAACGTGGACCGCACCAAGATCATCATCTTCGCCGTGCACGGCCTGATCGGCGCACTGGCCGGGGTGATCCTCGCCTCGCGCATGACCTCGGGCCAGCCGATGATCGGCCAGGGTTTCGAACTGACAGTGATTTCGGCGTGCGTGCTGGGCGGGGTATCGCTGAGCGGCGGCATCGGCATGATCCGCCATGTGATTGCCGGGGTGCTGATTTTGGCGATCATCGAAAACGCGATGAACCTGAAGAACATCGACACGTTTTACCAATACGTGATCCGCGGCTCGATCCTG
>NZ_JYLI01000047.1 GCF_001439785.1 Pseudomonas poae
GTAAGCGTCTGCCCAACACATCTTGCTCAATGTTCAGCGTCCGTCTAGAAGCTGAAATCTACCTCGTAAATACCCCGGGCCGCACGGATGCTCACAGGGCGTGTGACTGGCCTTACGTCACTCAACTCCCATGCGAGCCAGCCATCTTCAAAATAGCTTGCACAAGCTGCTTGCATGTCAGCGAGGATGAAGGGGCGCACGGCTTTCACGCGCACAATTGCGACGGCAATACCGTCATCGTCTTCGTCCCTATCGGTATGGAGAAATCGGCCGTTTTCGACAATCAGGAGATCCTCGGAAGGATCTAATTCTGGATGCCAACGACGAACTTCGAGGGTTTTCTCGCCAGAAGCGATTCGGCCGCCACTGGGCCGTACAATTGATAAAGCCTTGATGGTTTTCTCCTAAAATTAGAATAAGTGCTCAGCCGAGTCACCTTGCGCAGGTCAGCCCGGCATCCACTGATGCGGCAGTAGATGCCCAATCTCACTGGCCTTCTGCCTCGGCAGCCGCGTCAGCACATCCTTGAGATATGCATACGGATCATGTCCATTCATGCGTGCCGACTGGATCAAACTCATGATCGCTGCCGCTCGTTTACCGCTACGAAGAGACCCAGCGAACAACCAATTGGAACGCCCAAGCGCCCATGGCCTGATCGTGTTCTCCACCGGATTATTGTCGATGGGCACAGCACCATCATCCAAGTAGCGCGTCAGCGCTACCCAGCGTTTCAAGCTGTAGTCCAAAGCCTTGGCCGTAGCCGAGCCTTCTGGCACAAGCTCGCGCTGAGCCAGCATCCACTCATGCAACTTTCCTGCGATGGGAACCGCTATTTCCTGACGTAATCGCCTGCGGTCTTTATCGCTCATTTCTTTGGCTTGCCGCTCGATCTCGTACAGGCCGCCAATTGAGTGCAGTGCCTGTTCGGCCAGTTGGCTCTTGTTCGCCACATGCAGGTCGAAGAACTTACGGCGAGCGTGCGCCATGCAGCCGATTTCGGTGATGCCCAGTTCAAAGCTGGCCTTGTAACCCGCGAAGTCATCGCAGACCAGCTTGCCGTTCCACGTGCCAAGGAAGTTACGTGCATGTTCCCCAGCACGGCTGGGGCTGAAGTCGTAGACCACGGCCTTCAGTGCCGAGAACGGCGTCGTGCAATAAGCCCAGACATAAGCTCGGTGCGTTTTCTTCTCGCCAGGCGTTAGCATCTGCACCGGGGTTTCATCGGCATGCACGACTCGCTGAGCCAGCACCGCCTCGCGCAGGGCATCCACCAACGGCTGGAGTTGCACGCCAGTTTGGCCCACCCACTGAGCCAGTGTTGAGCGCGGGATCGCAAGGCCTACACGGCCAAAGATCTTTTCCTGTCGGTACAGCGGAAGATGGTCGGCAAACTTGGCCACCATCACGTGGGCCAACAGCCCGGCAGTTGGGATGCCCTTGTCGATCACTTGGGCCGGTACCGGCGCCTGGATCAGTGTTTCGCACTGGCGGCAGGCCCACTTCCCACGTACATGCTGCTCAACGGTAAACACGCCCGGTGTGTAATCCAGCTTCTCGCTGACGTCTTCGCCGATGCGCTGAAGCTGGCACCCGCAAACGCACTGGGTGTTCTCTGGCTCGTGACGAATGACGGTACGTGGGAACTGCGGCGGCAGCGGCGCGCGCTTGGGCTTTTGGCGGGTTTCGTCCGACGTCGGGGTAGGACGAAGCGCATTCAGTTCTGCCTCGATGGCCTCAAGGTCGGTGTTGAGCAGGTCATCCAGCAAGCTGCCTTGCGCCGGGCTGATTTGCTCGCTGCGCTTGGCAAACTTATGGCGCTTGAGGATGGCTATTTCGTGAGAGAGCTGCTCGATGATCGTCTCATCACGATGGCTCTTTCGGCCCATGGTGTCGACCTTCGACAGCAACTGCGCAGCGAGTGCGCGCAGTTGTTCAGGTGTCATCTGGTCGAGATTGGGCGAGGAAGTCATGCAGTGGATTTTACCAAAGCGATCCACCTGCCACAGCGCAAAAACAAGGCTAAATCAATGTGATTGCGCCGTTAGCGCCAACCCGCTGCCATGGCAAACCGAGCACCAACGCTTGAAGTTGTTCAGCGTCGAGTTCGACTTCCAGGCCGCGATGAGTGCCAAGCCAATGGAATTTCCCTTGGTTCAACCGCCGTGCGGCAAGCCAGATGCCCACGCCATCATGCACCAGCACCTTCATCCGGTTGGCACGGCGATTGGCGAACAGATAAGCGCAGTGCGGCTTCGCCGCACCGAATACTGCGACCACGCGGGCCAGCGCCGTGTCGGTGCCGGCACGCATGTCCATGGGCTCCGTGGCGAGCCAGATGGCGTCGATGCGGATCATTGCGATAGGCTCCGGATAAAGTGTGCGCAGCCGTCCGGGTCGGAGATGGGCCATTTGACCGTGATGGATTTGTCGCCCAGCGGCAGTGCGATAACCACCGCTTCATCAGCGTGCCTTTTAGGTATCGGTTGCAGCGGTACGAACGCGGGAAGTGGAGCGACGGGTTTGTCCCGGTAAATCGGCAGCCACTTGCGGATGACGTTGGCGTTGATGCCATGGCTGATGGCGACGCTGGACACCGTGGCGCCTGGTTGCAGGCATTCCTGCACGACCTGGGCCTTGAAGGGTTTGGGGTAAGAGCTTCGTTGGCGCATGAGAATCCTGGCGATAAGGGTGATCGCGTCCGCTTAAAAATAGGCGGACACCATCGCCCTT
>NZ_JYLI01000048.1 GCF_001439785.1 Pseudomonas poae
AAAGGAAGGAAAGTATTAATATCGCGCATAAGAACGCCGGTTTGGTAGATGTGTTTGCTCGCACGAACATCATCAATCAAATCGGCGTTCTTGTTTCTGTGTTTCCCGGGATTCCGTGAAGAACCAAAAAAAGGAGGCGTCAGCACAGCCGACAAAGTAGCTGAAGGCGAAGTGGGTACATATGGATCTACGGCACCTCGTAGCGTCGGTGATGGTCTCACCCTGGACCATATCCCTTCGTTTGCGGCTGTTAAAGAATCATTACGTCAGATGGGCGTTGAATTGACAGACGTTGAGTTGAAGGCCCTTCGCAATAATACCAATTGTGTTATCGTAAAAACTTGCAGTCATATGGCAGAGTCACGAACTTTTGGTGGGCGAAACAACCCCGAGAAAGTAAGGTTAGATGGCTCCAATCTTTATAAGGCAGCTGAAGCTGATATCGATACTTGGGTGCCTGTATGGAAAAGCGAAGGTTGGTCGGCTAGCAAGATTAAAAATACCCGGAAAGAACTTCACGAAGCTAATGAAAAGTTATTTCAAGAGATAGGTATTAAATATGAATCCAAATAAATACATAAGTACGCCATTAATTAAAGCGCTGGAGAGCTTTAGAAAGAGCATCTCAATAGTTTACTACGCGAAAGTTGAAAGTGATGAGTTTTTGAAATTGCCGGAGTGTGGTGTTTACTTTCAGGCTGGCGATGATGGTGTAATTGCAGCCTATAGAGTTTATTATCAGGCGGTTGGGGAGTATTATCCGGCTTCCTCTGAAACTAAAAAAGCGTGTTTGGATCTTGAAACCATTGAAGATGCGACTACTCATTTTGGTGCTCCCTCACGCGATGTACCTTCCATAAAAATTCCAGGACGGGCCCCTACAAGCCCTGGATGTGAGTTTATAGTGAGGGAGCAAGTGGTGACTGTTTATTATGATGCTGATAGCGGGTTTGTTAGTTATATTCATGTGAAGAAAGAATTTTAATAGAAGTGCTTGGCGCAAAAATAAGTGCTGCGGGAGAGAAAAGTGATCAAGCCAAAGCCCAGATTACAGGCGTGTTTCTGGTGATAGGAGTTGTTGCAAAGTTTATAGGTTCGCTAGTGTATTAATCAAAGGTTGGTGTTTGGGATTTTGGTTGGGCTGATATTGCAGATCTGTTTCCGGGTGTTTTTGCTTACGCGATCCCTGTTGGGATAGGCATTTGGACGCTGTCATGGCTGAAGAAAATTAAATAATCTATCCTTTTATTCCCCCTTTTATTGAATGGAAGAAAGTTTTGAAAATTTATATATGGTTGCTGATCTTATTGTTGGCAGCCTTAATTGGCTGCGCACCTTCCCGTTCCAATTGGGAAAATGGAATGAACCTCAGGGTAGGTACTCAGTTCGATTCCCACCTTTACAAGCACTGCACACGAGGATGTGGCGACTCATATTGGTCGCCTGTAAATAATAAGCGGACGTTTGATAAGGTTGTTGATGAAAGCGGAGGCAAGCGGTATTACATAACCTGGATTAGGGATTGTCGATATTCGGTTTTTGTCGCTGCCGATCGGTCAATAAAGTCATGGAGGTACGAAACCTCTAACGTAAAAGGATGTTATGTATTTTAGCTGCTGTCTGAAGCGGAGAAAAAGTATGAGCGAAGTTATCGTCGCAATGGTATTTATGTTTTTGGTCGCGGGATGCGCGCCCTCGCGCTCAGCGTGGGTGTCCAGTAAGCACAGATGGATCGGATCCAGCTTTGATTCTCACGTATACAGCATTTGCTCCAGCACGCCACATACATGTACTGAGCCGTTTTGGTCTCCCGCCAACAACGATAAACGTTCGATAGGGTAACAAAGGAAAGCAGCTGTGCACGCTAATCTATAACTTGGGCCAGCGATTGCCGCTATTCGGTATTTGTATCGCCCGAAAGTAAGATAGTCTCATGGCAGTATGAAACTAGTTACCTTGAAAATTGTTATATCTTCTATAGTGAAAAAGGAGAGTTTTATTTTAATTTGAGTTGATAGTAGAAAGTGGTTTAATAAATCTGTCCCTTTTTTTGTTTTTCCTTACAGTTGCAGAGTTGAAGGTTGGGCTAATGTACACACGATATGATCATAGCTAATGATCTTGAGAAGAAACTGTCCGCAGATTTCGACGTATTCAGCATTTCTAAATTTGCGTTGGAAATTTATCAGCATCATGGATTAGAAATTACTCCTCCGGAAGATCGAATACTTCTCTCATTGATGGCAATGTAAGAAGGGAAAGCGTTTGAGCTGACTGAGTCTGAATTCTTAGATCTGATTTCGGAGCTCAGAATTCCGGGATAAAAAAAGGTTCTTCACGGAATCCCGGGAAACACAGAAACAAGAACGCCGATTTGATTGATGATGTTCGTGCGAGCAAACACATCTACCAAACCGGCGTTCTTATGCGCGATATTAATACTTTCCTT
>NZ_JYLI01000004.1 GCF_001439785.1 Pseudomonas poae
GCCACTGGCAATGTGTTGAGCAACGACGTTGACGTCGACAACATCCTGACTGTTGCCACTTTCAACGTGGGTGGCACCACGTATAACGCCGGCCAAACCGCAACTATCGCGGGTGTTGGCTCAATCAACATCGGTACTGATGGCGCCTATGCCTTCACGCCGGTCAAAGACTTCAACGGCGATGTTCCACAAATCGGCTACACCACCAATACCGGTTCGAGCAGTACCCTGGACGTGAAAATCGACGCAGTCGACGACGCAAGCGTCCTCAAAGCGGACACCGGCAGCGCGCTGGAAGACAACGTTGCCACTGGCAACGTCCTTTCGAATGACTTGGACGTCGACAACGTACTGACAGTCGCCACGTTCAACGTCGGTGGTACCAGTTACGCAGCCGGCCAGACCGCTGTTATCGCAGGCGTTGGCTCAATCACCATCGGTGCAGACGGCGCCTACGTCTTCACCCCAGTCAAAGACTTCAACGGCGATGTTCCGCAAATCAGCTACACGACCAACACGGGCTCAAGCAGCACGCTGGATGTGAAGATTGATGCGGTTGATGACGCAAGCGTTCTCAAAGCTGACACCGGCAGCGCCTTGGAAGATAACGTTGCAACGGGCAATGTGCTGAGCAATGACGTCGATGTTGATAACGTCTTGACCGTTGCGACCTTCAGCGTAGGTGGCACCACTTACAACGCAGGCCAGACCGCGAACATCGCGGGTGTTGGCTCAATCACCATCGGCACTGATGGCGCGTACACGTTCACGCCAGTCAAAGACTTCAACGGCGATGTACCGCAAATTGGTTACACGACCAACACCGGTTCGAGCAGCACGCTGGACGTGAAAATCGACGCAGTCGACGACGCAAGCGTGCTCAAAGCAGATACCGGTAGCGCGCTTGAAGATAACGTAGCCACTGGCAATGTGCTCTCGAATGACGTGGACGTAGACAACACCCTGACTGTCGCAACGTTCAACGTGGGTGGCACCAACTACGCAGCCGGCCAAACCGCCGTTATCGCGGGCGTGGGCAGCATCACCATCGGTGCAGACGGCGCGTACGCCTTCACGCCAGTCAAAGACTTCAACGGCGATGTGCCGCAAATTGGTTACACCACCAACACCGGCTCTAGCAGCACGCTGGACGTGAAAATCGACGCAGTCGACGACGCAAGCGTGCTCAAAGCCGACACGGGCAGCGCGCTTGAAGATAACGTTGCTACCGGCAACGTCCTTTCAAATGACGTGGACGTGGACAACGTCCTGACTGTTGCCACGTTCAACGTGGGTGGCACCAACTACGCCGCAGGCCAGACCGCCGTTATCGCGGGCGTGGGCAGCATCACCATCGGTGCAGACGGCGCATACGCTTTCACCCCAGTTAAAGACTTCAATGGCGATGTGCCGCAAATCGGCTACACCACCAATACCGGTTCAAGCAGCACGCTGGACGTGAAGATCGATGCAGTCGACGACGCAAGCGTCCTCAAAGCCGACACCGGCAGTGCGCTGGAAGACAACGTTGCCACCGGCAATGTGCTGAGCAACGACGTTGACGTCGATAACGTCTTGACCGTTGCGACCTTCAGCGTAGGTGGCACCACTTACAACGCCGGCCAAACCGCGACCATTGCGGGCGTCGGCTCAATCACCATCGGTGCAGACGGCGCGTACGCCTTCACGCCTGTTAAAGACTTCAACGGTGACGTGCCGCAAATCGGCTACACCACCAACACCGGCTCAAGCAGCACCCTGGATGTGAAAATCGACGCAGTTGACGACGCAAGCGTCCTCAAAGCCGATACCGGCAGTGCGCTTGAAGACAACGTTGCCACCGGCAACGTGCTGAGCAACGACAGCGATGTCGATAACGTTCTGAGCGTAGCCACATTCAGCGTCGGAACCGCTAGCTACGCTGCTGGCCAAACCGCCGTCATCACTGGCGTGGGCTCTATCACCATCAGCGCCAACGGTGCCTACACCTTCACCCCGGTCAAAGACTTCAACGGTGACGTACCGCAAATCGGTTACACCACTAATACCGGCTCAAGCAGTACGCTGAACGTGAACATGGTGGCGGTCAACGACGCACCGGTTGCCATCGCAACCACCGCAACGGGTACTGAAGACCCAACCAGCGGTATCGCCGTCAAGCTGAGCGCGACGGATGTAGATGGCCTGGCGAACGTGAAATCGTTCAGCGTTGGCACGCCAAGCAACGGCACCTTCTACACCGACGCGGCGATGACCACGAAAGTGACCGGCCCGATCACCGCCAGCAATGGCGAGGCGACCGTCTACTTCAAGCCAGCCACCGACTTCAACGGCACGGTGAAATTCACCTACACCGCGACCGACAGCGGCAACGCTGACGGCAGCAACGTGCTGACCTCGCCAGCGGTCAACGGCACCATCACCGTGACCCCGGTCAACGATGCGCCGGTCGCCATCGCAACCACCGCAACCGGTGCCGAAGACCCAACCAGCGGCATCGCCGTCAAGCTGAGCGCGACCGATGTAGACGGCCTGGCGAACGTGAAATCGTTCTCCGTTGGCACGCCAAGCAACGGCACCTTCTACACCGACGCGGCGATGACCACCAAAGTGACCGGCCCGATCACCGCCAGCAATGGCGAGGCGACCGTTTACTTCAAGCCGGCCACCGACTTCAACGGCACGGTGAAATTCACCTACACCGCGACCGACAGCGGCAACGCTGACGGCAGCAACGTGCTGACCTCGCCAGCGGTCAACGGCACCATCACCGTGACCCCGGTCAACGATGCGCCGGTCGCCATCGCAACCACCGCAACCGGTACTGAAGACCCATCCAGCGGTATCGCCGTCAAGCTGAGCGCGACCGATGTAGACGGCCTAGCGAACGTGAAATCGTTCTCCGTTGGCACGCCAAGCAACGGCACCTTCTACACCGACGCGGCCATGACCACCAAAGTGACCGGCCCGATCACCGCCAGCAATGGCGAGGCGACCGTTTACTTCAAGCCGGCCACCGACTTCAACGGCACGGTGAAATTCACCTACACCGCGACCGACAGCGGCAACGCTGACGGCAGCAACGTGCTGACCTCGCCAGCGGTCAACGGCACCATCACCGTGACCCCGGTCAACGATGCGCCGGTCGCCATCGCAACCACCGCAACCGGTACTGAAGACCCAACCAGCGGTATCGCCGTCAAGCTGAGCGCGACCGATGTAGACGGCCTGGCGAACGTGAAAACGTTCTCCGTTGGCACGCCAAGCAACGGCACGTTCTACACCGATGCAGCGATGACCACCAAAGTGACCGGCCCGATCACTGCCAGCAATGGCGAGGCGACCGTTTACTTCAAGCCGGCCACCGACTTCAACGGCACCGTCAACTTCACCTACACCGCCACCGACAGCGGCAACGCTGACGGCAGCAACGTGCTGACTTCGTCAGCCGTCAACGGCACTATCACTATCACGCCGGTCAACGACGCGCCGACCGCCACCAATGGCAATATCGCCAGCAACGAAGACACCCCGGTCGAACTGACCTGGGCCACCTTCGGCGTCAACGATGTGGACTCTGCCAACCCGAAAGTGGTGTTCACCAGCCTGCCTGCCGGCGCCATCGAGTACAAAGTCAACGGCGTGTGGACGCAACTGACCACCGCTGACCTGAAGACCGATACCTCGGCTGGCAAGGCGTTCAGCCAGGCCGACTTCGACAGCCATAATGTGCGCTACACCCCGGTGGCCAACGAGTCGGGCGATAACAGCTTCGGCGGCACTGGCGTGGGCAACAAGCAAAGCGACTACACCCAGCTGAAGTTCCAGGCCTACGACGGCAGCCTCTACAGCGACACCAAGATCATCACCGTGGATATTCACCCGGTGACGGACGTGCCGGTGGTAAGCCTGAGCCAATACGGCGCGGTGCCGACCGGTTTGACCCTGCAGACCTGGACTGGCGGCACACTGGCCAAGGACCTGGGCACCAACGGTAACGGCGTTGCGCAGTCCAGCGACCTGATCCGCGTGATCGACGCCAAGACCGCTGCCACCGCAGTCTCCACCGGTGTGGTCAGCAGCGTCAGCAACAGTAACGTGGTGGAAGGTACGGCGACCAAGGTCTCCGGCCTGATCTACCTGGAAGCCGGCAAGAGCTACAACTTTACCGGCACTGCCGATGACAGTCTGGCAATCACCGTGGGCGGCAAGCTGGTCGCCAGCGAGACCTGGAGCAAACAGGGCGGTGCGATTACCGGCACCGCATACACGCCAACCGAATCGGGTTACTACACCCTCGACATCTACCACTACAACCAGGCTGGCGCAGGCAACTACGACATCAATGTGTCGATCAACAACGGCCCGTCGATGTCGCTGGGCAACAGCGGCGTACAGACCTACACCGGCGTGGATGCCCTGAAGGCCGCAGGTGCGGTGCTGGGCGACAGTCATGTGGTCAATGGCGAGGGCTACTACACCGGCTACGTCTACAACCGTGGGCTGGAAGACACCACCATCAAGGTCGCGCCGATCACCACCACGTTCGTCGACAACGACGGCTCGGAATCCCACAAGGTGGAAATCAGCGGTTTGCCGGCCGGCACCGTGATCACCGACGGCACCAGCGGCCACAGCTTCACCTCGACCGGCGCTACCGCGTTCTACGATGTGAGCACCTGGAACCTGAAAACCCTGACGGTCACCCCGTTCAAGGACTCGACGGCCAGCTTCGACCTGACCGTGAAAGCCACGGCCACCGAACTGAGTACCGGCGTTGCAGAAGTCACCACCGGCAAAGTGAGCATCGTGGTCACTGCCGTCAACGACGCCCCGACCCTGGACCTCAGCACGGCCGACGGCGCGGTCGCCACTGGCTTCGCCGCCACCTACAACGAACGCAGCACCAGCGGCGTGGCGATTACCGGCAGCGTGGCCATCGGCGACGTCGACAGCAGCCAGATGCAGAGCGCGAGCATCACCCTCAAAAACGCCAGTGCCGGGGATCAATTGACCTCCGGCCTGGTGGCGGTGGGCGGCACCTACAAAGGCATCACCCTGACCAGCGTCGGCACCGACGTCAGCGGCAAGATCATGCTGAGCCTTTCGGGCGCGGCGGATGCGGCGACCTACAAGGCGCTGCTGGAGTCGTTCCAATATTCCAGCACCAGCAAGTACCCGGCCACCGGCGACCGTACCATCGAGGTCTCGGTGATGGACAACGAAGGCGGCAACAGCCTGAGTTCGAGCATCGCCACCAGCACCATCACCGTGACGCCGCAGGCTTACCTGGTGACCGAAGGCACTGGCGTGGCCGATGTCGTCAACTTGAGCAGTTCCTCGGTCAACAACGTGGTGGTCGGCGACAAGGCCGGCGTCGTTACCCAGGGCAGCAACTACAACATTGCGTTCCTGGTCGACACCTCGGGCAGCATCGGCACCACTGCCATGGACTCGATCAAGAACCAACTGGCCAGTGTGTTCAATACCTTGATTGCCAATGCCGGCAATAAAGACTCGGGCGTGGTGAAAGTGCTGCTGGTCGATTTTGACACGCGCATCGAATCTCAGGTCTCGGTCAATCTGGCCGACAAGGACGCTGCCAAAGCGGCCTTGCAGGCGGTCTTGACCCAAATGACCTCCAACTCCAGCGACATGACCAACTACCAGGATGCGTTCAACGCCGCCACCAACTGGTTCAAGAGCAGCGACGCCACCAGCAACAAGGGCGCGACCAACCTCACGTACTTCATTACCGACGGTTCGCCGAACGTATTTACCGAGGTGCACGGCAACCCTTACCTGGGAACGACCAGCTCGTTCTGGGGCTCGGATGTTTACTTCGACAGCGTGGTCAACAGCTCCAACTACGTGTTGGGCCAGGGCAACGCGGTCTACACCACCATCAACGGCTGGTCGCGGATGATTGTGGACGGTAATGGCAAGGTCTATTCCTACAACGGTTGGGGCCAGGCGATCTATGAAGGCACCGTTGTGGCGAACGCCAAGGGCGGCTTTGACGTGGCGGCGGTCTATCAGGACGACGACACCGCCCTGGCCAACGCCAAGGCGGCCTACGCCAACCTGGTCAACGCGGTGGACAGCAAGGTCGTGGTCGAGGCCATCGGCCTGGGGTCGAGCATCGATACCACGGTGCTCAAGCAGTTCGACACCGACAAGGTGGTTGCCACCATCGACACAGCTAAGCTGGCCGATGCCATCACCGGCCACACCGCCGATGCGGGCGCCGACAACCTCACCGGCGGCTCGGCCAACGACATTCTGTTCGGTGACCTGATCACCTACAAAGGCCAGGAAGGCAGCGCCGCGCTCAAGGCCTTCGCTGCCGAGAAACTGGCCACTACCGTCGACCACATCGACGACCGCACCTTGCACCAGTACATCACCGAGCACGTGCAGGACATCGGCGCACTGGCCAACGCGTCGAACATCTACGGCACCAAGGATGGCAACGACACCCTGATCGGCAATGCCGGCAATGACATTCTGTTCGGCCAGGGTGGTAACGACAGCCTCTCCGGCGGCGCCGGCAACGACATCCTGGTGGGCGGCAAGGGCGATGACGTGCTCAGCGGCGGTGCAGGTGCCGATACCTTCGTGTGGCTCAAAGGTGACACCAACACCAGCGGCGGCTTCGATCGCATCACCGACTTCAAGCACGGCGAAGGCGACAAGCTGGACCTGTCCGACTTGCTGCAAGGCAATAACGACAACAACCTGTCCAACTACCTGAAACTGACCACCGATGCCTCCGGCACCTCGACATTGAGCGTCAGCAGCGCCGGTACGTTCACCGCTTCGGGCGGTGGTACGGCCGATGTCACGATCAAGGTCGATGGCGCCAGCTGGGGCAACGGCAGCGCTGCGATCAATAACCTGATCGCCGGTGGCGACCTGACCGTCAAGCATCACGACTGATCACCCCGACGGCGCCAATCTTCGAAGATTGGCGCCGTCGGGCATCTGCTTCGGGAAAATCTGTGTAATCTCTGTGGGCGCCGTGCGCGGTGCCTGCAGGGATTTTTATTGGGAGAACCGTGATGTTCTACGTGCAACGCGATCAACATAGCGCGCTGGTTCGCGTCGAGGCGCAGGCCTTTGCCGAAGCCACCGAGACACTGCCGGCCGACCACCATGAAATCCAGGCGTGGTTCGCCGGTGATGCGGTGGACACCAGCCTCAAGCAGCTCAAGCAAAGCGACCTTGAGATGATTCGAGTGTTGGATGACTTGATTCAGGTGCTGATCACCAAGAACGTGATGAGCATCACCGACCTGCCACCGGCGGCGCAGGTCAAGTTTCTTGAGCGTACCCAGGCGCGGGCCGCGCTGGGCGGCTTGAGTGAGCTGATCAACGACGATGAAACCGGCTTGATCTGACCGCGGCCACCTCCTTTACGGCGTGACCGGCAAGGAGGCTCGAGGTATCAGCGCTTCACTTCCAGGGCGCGGGTTCGCCGACCAGTCGGCCTTGCACCCCTTCGATACCCATCTCGCGGATCACCCGCAACTCACCTTCGGTTTCCACGCGCTCGGCAATCAACGGCAGGTCGATGCTGTGGGCGGCGCGCTGGATCGCTTCGATAAAAAAGCGCTTGTGGCTTTCGTGGTCAATGGCGCGGATGTAGCTGCCGTCGATCTTCAGGTAGGCCAGCCCCAGGTTCGCCAGGTTGCCGATCATGCTGAAGCGCCCGCCGAAACGCTGCAGACCAAGGCTGAAGCCCAGGTTGCGCATGCGCCGGGTCATGCGCTCCAGCTCGGTCTGTTCGGGCACTTGCTCCTCGCCGATCTCCAGCGTCAACTGCGCGCCCAGCGTGGGGTGCTGGGCCAGGCGTTCGAATACCCGCTCCAGGGCTTGAGGATCCTGCAGGGTTGCGGCCGACAGGTTCAAGGCGGCCGACACGGGGTGCTGGGTCAGGTGCTTGATCACCAGGTCCAGCATCAGTTGATCGAGCCGCGCGGTCCAGCCGAAGCGTTCCAGCCAAGGCAGGAAGTGGCCTGCCGCGATGGTCTGGTCCTGGCTGTCGAGCAGGCGCGACAGCACCTTGTAATGCAGCACTTGTTGGGTGTCGCCGCTGCTCACCACCGGCTGGAAAAACAAGCGGAAGCGACCTTGCTTCAGGGCGTCATCGAGCAGGGTGTGCCAGCTGTGCGGGTCATCGCTGACGGTGCCGGTAACCTGATGCTCCAGGCACACCCAGCTCTGGCCGCCGCTGGCTTCAGCCTGGGTCAGCGCCTGGTCGGCCAGTATCAGCAGGTCGGCGGAGGCGTCGCCCGGGTTGTACGGCGCCAGACCGATGAAGGCCACGGTCGGCATGTCGGTGGCGCCGGTTTCGTGCAGGCTTTGCAGGGTTGCTTCCAGCGCCTGGGCCAGTTGCAAGGCTTCGTCGCGCACCAGCCCCGGGGCCAGCACCGCGAATTCGCCGCCACGGCTGCGGGTGATGAGGTTCTGGGTTTCCGGGTACTTGGCGCAGGTGCGCACCAGTTGCTGGCTGACCGCCTGCAGCAACTGGTCGGTACGTTGCCCGCCCAGGCGCTGGTTGAGGCCGCTCAGGTCGTTGACGCGCAGCATCAGCAGGTAGCCGGAGCTGGATTCCTCCAGATTGCTGACCCGCGATTGCAGCTGCATCTCGAAATAGCGACGGTTGGCCAGCCCGGTGAGGCTGTCCTGATACGACTCCACGCGCAGCTTCTCACTGCGTTCGGTCTGCTCATGGAACAGGGCCTTGAGCTTCTCCACCATCTGGTTCATCGCCTGCACGACACGGCGCAGCTCCGGGGTGCGCGGCAGGTCGGGCAGGCTCAGGAATTCGCGACGGGCAATCGCATGGGACTGCTCGACCATGTAGTCCAGCGGCTTCAATTGACGGCGCAGCAGCAGGGCGCCGAGTACCGCGCTCACCGCTCCGCATACCAGCAACCAGCCAAGGCTGCCCAGGGCGCTCTGCCAGAGTTTGGCCAGGGCGAACATCGGGTGGCTGACCACCTCGACCCGCGCCGCCTGCTGCCAGCCACGGCTGACGATGGCATCACCGCCGGCCGGTTCCAGGCCGATCATCTTCACGAACCACGCCGGCACATTGCTGGCATCCGGCTCGGCGGCGCGCTCCACCAGCACCTGGTTATTGCTCAGGTCCACCACGCGGATGCTGGCGTAGTAGCCGCTGTCGAAAATCGAGCTGACCATCAGCTCGGTCATCGCCGGGTCATCGATGTTCGGGGTCAGTGACAGGGCCAGCGCGGTGGCCGCGTCCTGAGCGTGGGAGCGCAGCTGATTGACGTACTGGGTACGCGAGCTCTCCAGGCTGACCATGAAGCTACCGCTGAACGCGACTATCAGGAACACGCAGATAGCGATCAGCAATTGTTTGAACAGTGACATCGTAGCTCCTGTTAATTGTCCGAACTGGCCGGAAACCCTTCAGCGGTCATTTTTTTCAACACATCCTGCCAGCGTGACAGGCGTTTGGTGTCACCGACTTTCTTGTTGCCTGCCGCGCCGGTCAGCCACAGGCCTTCGCCGTTGAAGGCATACACGGGGAGCAAATCCTGGCGTTGGCTGGCAGGCAGAATCGGGTCCATCAGGCTGTCGAGCACCAGGGGCATGGCCTCGGGGCTCGCATAATACGTCAGCACCATGTGCGCACGGTTCTGGCGCAAGGCCTTGACGTAGGTAATACGCAGTTTCTCGGCCGGCACGCCGAGGTGGCGCAGGCTGAAGTACTTGGCGATGGCGTAGTCTTCACAGTCGCCGGCGCCTTTCCACAGCGACTGAATGGGGGTTGCCCAGTAATCGACCTCGTGCCACAGGTCGATGTCTTCCTCGTAGTGCATCTGCCGGTTGAAGAACAGGTTGACCACCTTGAGTTGCTCGGCCTCGCTCACCTGTTTCTGGGTAGACAGCAACTGTTGCCACGCATCGATGCGCTGACGGCCGGCACCGAGCGGCCCGTAGAGCGTTTCGGCGCGTCTGCTGATCTGGCTGAAATCCCAATCGGCCAGCAAATCGCCCAGCAGTCCGCACGCCAGCAGCAGCGTGATGGCAACACCGGAGAGGATCCGAGGGAGTTTGAAGCGTAACGCCACTGCGATTACCCAGGCATGCAGCATGGAAGGTGCGGCAATGGTGAGGTGATACCATGCAAAAGACAATGGCACAGTGAAATCACTTTTGATGAAATACAGAAAGTGATCGTCATTTAATTGGCTATTTTCCACTCGTCTGAAAGGCTGCTGGCGATTTAATCAAAATAATGACACTTGCAAGGAGCTGTCGGAGAATGAACCCTCAAAATGCCTACAAAAAGACCTGCGGTGAAGCCAGTAACCTGCCGGCCTTTCACGTCTTTAAAGGGCGCTGTTAAGGAGCTCCGGCCATGAGCCGCACCGATTATCTGTTTGCCTTGTTCGGCAAAAGCGTTTCCCGCGATCCTGAGGGAAGAAACGCTCGGCTGCACTTCTTCGGCACCGTGCCCTTTGACGATGGCACGCGGGTAAACCAGAGAGATGGCTCGCATTACCGCAGCCATCCTCAGGAACGGCTCCAGGCGCAGGAGCAGACGGTCGCGCGCCCCATGGTGGTGGCGGTGGTATCGATCAATGGTGGCGTGGGTCGCAGCACGTTGGTCACGGCATTGAGCAGCGGGCTGCAACGACTTGGCGAGTCGGTGGTGGCCTTGGATCTGGACCCGCAGAATGCGCTGCGCCACCACTTCGGCGTAGAGGCCGAGCAACCCGGCCTGGGCCGTGCCAGCCTGCTTAATGCGCCCTGGACGAGCATTGTGCAATCGGGGTTTGCCGGGTGCCAGGTCATCCCGTTTGGCAACACCGACAGCCATCAGAAGGAAAGCCTGCAGCGCTGGCTTACGCGTGAGCCGAAGTGGCTGGCGCAGCGCTTGTCGGCACTGGCGCTGGATGAGCGCGGCCTGGTGATCATCGATACCCCGGCCGGCAACAACGTCTATTTGCAGCAGGCACTGAGTGTGGCCGATATCGTGCTGGTGGTCGCTCAGCCGAATGCCGCCTGCCTCGGCACCCTGGACCAGTTGGATGCATTGCTGACGCCGTGCCTTGAGCGCGCTCCGGGTTGCCACGTTGTGATCAATCAAATGGATGATAAGTCGGCGTTCAGCCTGGAGATGTTCGAGGCGTTCAAGCAACGTCTGAGTGACAGACCCGTTGAAGTGATCCACTACGATCCCTCCATCAGCGAAGCCTTGGCTTTCGCATCCGACCCTTTGGATAACACACGAGCGAGCCTGGCGGGCGACGATATCAACCGCCTGTGTCGCCGGTTGATTGCCCGTAAAAAGCGTCTGTAATTGCCGTTTATGCACGTAACGCCAGATGCTTATGCACAATGGCTCGGTGCCGCCTGTCATGAAACAGCCATGACGTGGCGCCGTCTGCGTGACGTTGCAACTGCCTGTTTTGCGTGCGTTTTATTATGTGAACAAAAAATGACCAGGGCGGCTTGCGGGCTGTAGGGTAGATGACTACAGCGTCTGTAAATATTTCATCAACAGAGTTATCCACAGGGCGCAGCGTATGAACGCTGCCCCTTAATCGTGCTCGGCCAGCAACATCAGGTTGCGCGGGGTCAACGAAGGTTCGCAGAAGGTGCCCACCTCGACGGCGTAGCCCTGTTCCTGCAAAAACAGCGCGCGATCGAGCACCAGCCAGACTTCCAGTGGCCGTCGAAACAGCCCACGCAGCAACTCCAGATTTCTGACCTCTGCCAGACGACGCCAGCCTTGCGCCTCCAGGGTTTCCCACGGTTGCTCTCCTGTGGATAAACCCTTGAGGCGTGCCAGCTCCTTGCAGTAGTCGGCGTAGGATTTGTCCAGCCAACTGGCAGGCAATGAGGGAGTGGCGAGGTAGGCGTCGACGCCACGCAGTTGCCGTTGCAGGTGGTCGAAGCCCAGGCGCCAGGCCATGGAGCGGTCGCGCTGCTGGCGCTCGCGCTTGCCGGCGGTCACGGTTTCGGTGAGAGGCAAGCCGAGGTCATCGACCGAAAGGTGCAAGGCCGAGGCGCGGCCTGCGCCGGACAGTGGCTGATAGCGCTCGGCATTGATGCGGTTATAGCAGCAAGGCGACAGGGCCAGTTGCTTGCAGCCGGCGGCGCTGGCCATTTGCAGCAGACGCACATGCAGGTCGCCGCAGGCGTGCAAGGCGATGGGCGTGTGCTCGGGGCCGATTGCCACGTCTGCCATCACGTCCTGCAGGCGGTGGGTGGCGGGCAGCCGATGGTGATCGCTCAAGGCTTGCCCGGCCGCGACTAGGGCCGGGTCGTATTCCAGGCACGTCAGCGCTTGCCCGGCGTGCAGCAGACGGCGGCCGAGGTGGCCTTTGCCCGCGCACCAGTCCAGCCAGTGCCTGGGCGTGTCGGCAAAGGGCAGGGCTGCGCCGAAGGCTTCGATCTGCTGCCACTTGCGGCCCGGTACGTCGACGTTCAAGCGAGAGCGGGCAGGCGCCAGAGGATGAATCGGTAACTTATCCACAGCGCTCAGTTGCAACGCTTGTCGCGCCAGCTGTGGAAACGGTGCCGGTGCGGGCAAATCATGGGGTTGGTTGTGGCTGTCTTGCGCCTCGCCCAGGGTGCGTTGGCGCAGCCACGCAGCGAGTTGCGGATGCTCGGTTTCCCAGGGCAAGTACCGATGAACAAAGGGCCGTGGTCGCCACAGCCCCTGGTGTTCGATCAGGAACGCATCCAGCGCGTGAAAGCGCGCCTTAACGTCCCTGGCAGGCATCGACGCGCAGCCAGCGTTCCAGCAATTTGAAGCCGCGTACCAGGATGTAGGCCATCAGCAGGTAGAACAGCCCAGCGGCGAAGAAGATCTCCACCGGCAAATAGGTGCGCGCGATGATCGTACGGGCCATGCCGGTCAGTTCCAGCAGGGTCACGGTGCTGGCCAGCGCGCTGGCCTTGAGCATCAGAATCACCTCGTTGCTGTACGCCGGCAGGCCGATGCGCGAGGCGCGGGGCAGTATGATGTAGAACAGTGTCTTCGGCCTGGACATGCCCAGGGCGCGCGCCGCTTCGATTTCGCCGGGCGGAATGGCCTGGATCGCGCCGCGCAGGATCTCGGCGATGTAGGCGGCGGTGTGCAGGGTCATGGTGGCGGTGGCGCACCAGAACGGATCGCGCAGGTACGGCCACATGAAACTGTGACGCACCGTGTCGAACTGCGCCAGGCCGTAGTACACCAGAAACAGCTGCACCAGCAGCGGCGTGCCACGGAAGAAGAAAATGTAGCCGTAGGGCAGGGCGCGCACGTACCACAGGCGTGAGGAGCGGGCGATACCGAGCGGGATGGCCAGCAGCAGGCCGGCGATGACGGCAATGGCCACCAGCTCAAGAGTCAGGGTGGCGCCCTGTGCCAGTTTGGGCAGCCACTTGATGATCACCGACCAGTTAAGGCCCAGGTCGAAGTGCGCCAGCCAGCTGTAGTCGCCGCTCATTGGGTGCTCCTTGCAAAGCCGCGGGCGGCGCGTTTTTCGAGGAAGTACATGCCGGTCATGGCCAGCACTGTGAGACCCAGGTACATGAACGCCGCGACCATGAAGAAGGTGAACGGTTGTTTAGTGACCGTCACGCCGATCTGCGCGTGGCGCATGATTTCTTCAAGGCCGATCACCGACACCAGCGCGGTGTCCTTCATCAGGATCATGAACAGGTTGCCCAGGCCCGGCAGGGCGATGCGCCACATCTGCGGCATGATCAAGCGGGTAAAAATCCGATACCTGGACAACCCCAACGCTACACCGGCTTCGCGGTGGCCCTTGGGAATGGCGAGTATCGCGCCACGGAACACTTCCGTTGCATAGGCGCCAAAGCACAGGCCCAGGGCGATGACGCCGGCGGCGAACGCGCTGAGTGACAGGTCGGGGATACCGAAGGTCTCGCCCAGGCTGCGCATCAGGTTGACGGTGCCGAAATAAATCAGCAGCACCCACAGCAGTTCGGGGATACCGCGCACGATGGTCGAGTAAGTACCGCCCAGCCATTGCAACGGCTTGTAGGGGGACGTCTTGGCCAGGGCGCCGGCAAGGCCTAGCACTAGCCCCAGGCACAGGGCGGTGAGCGCCAGTTTGACGGTCATCAGCGCACCGGCGGCAAGCGCGGGGCCGAATCCGTAGAGATCGAAATTCATGGTGTTTTCATATCGCGGCAGGCAAGGCAAAAGCCGGCGCGCTCAGGTGAGCGCGCCGGGCAGGCCGTTCAGGTCATTCGATGCTGAACGGGAAGTACTTGTCGTTGATTTTCTTGTAGGTGCCGTCGGCCTTGATCTCTGCCAGGGCTTTGTTCAGGCGCTCGCGCAGCGGGTCGCCCTTGCGTACGGCGATACCGATCTTGTCGCTTTCCACCACAGGGTCACCCTTGAACTCATACGCAGAACCGTCTTTGCTCTTGAGCCATTCGTATTGCACGTACTTGTCGGCAAGAATGCCGTCCAGGCGACCGGACGTCAGGTCGAGGTAGGCGTTTTCCTGGGTGTCGTACAGCTTGGCTTCGGTGTCCGGCAGTTTGTCTTCAAGGTAGGTGCCGGCCAGCGTCGCGCGCTGTGCACCGATGACCTTGCCTTTGAGGTAGTCAGCATCGGGTTTGAAGTCGGTGGTGGCTTTGGGCGCGATGAACTGCAGCTTGTTGGAGTAGTAGGGGGCGGTGAAATCGACGGCCTGTTTGCGCTCATCGGTGATCGACAGCGAAGACACCAGGAAGTCGAACTTCTTGGCGTTCAAGGCCGGGATGATGCCGTCCCAGTCGGATACGTACACTTCGCACTTCTCGACTTTCATCTTGGCGCACAGTGCATCGCCGATGTCCTTGTCAAAGCCCACCACGTTGCCGCTGGCGTCTTTGTTGTTGAACGGCGGGTAGGCCGCTTCGATCCCCATTTTCAAGGTTTCCGCCATGGCCGTGGCGCTGAACGCCATCGAGACGGCCGCGGCCAGAAGGAATTTTTTATAGTTCTGCATGCATGTTGCTCCGTTAGCGGTTGCTGGACATGAATTGTTTGCAGCGCGCCGAAAGCGGGTTTTCAAACACCTGCTGTGGCGATCCTTGCTCTTCGACCAGGCCCTGGTGCAGAAACACCACTTCGCTGGACACCTGACGGGCAAACCCCATTTCATGGGTGACCAGCAGCATGGTGCGGCCTTCTTCGGCCAGTGCGCGGATCACATTAAGTACTTCCTGGACCATTTCCGGGTCAAGCGCGGAAGTGGGCTCGTCAAACAGAATGACTTTAGGCTGCATCGCCAACGTGCGCGCGATGGCCGCGCGTTGCTGCTGGCCACCGGACAATTGCGCAGGGTAGGCGTGACGCTTGTCGGCGATGCCGACCTTGGCCAACAGGGCTTCGGCCACTTCGATCGCCTCGGCCTTGCTCTGGCCGAGCACACGGCGCGGCGCCTCGATGATGTTGTCGAGGATGCTCATGTGCGGCCACAGGTTAAAATTTTGAAAGACAAAACCGATTTCGCTGCGCAGGCGGTTGATCTGCTTGCCGTCGGCGGCTTGCAGCTCGCCATTTTTTGCGGCCTTGAGCTTTAGCGCCTCGCCGGCCACCAGGATCTGGCCCTGGTGCGGGTTCTCCAGCAGGTTGATGCAGCGCAGCAGCGTGGATTTGCCGGAACCGGAAGAACCCAGGATCGAGATCACATCGCCGTCGCGGGCGGTCAGCGAGATACCCTTGAGTACCTCCAGCTCACCATAGCGTTTATGCAGGTTGCGGATTTCAAGCGCGGGCGTGGCCTCGGCCATGTGGGGTCCTCATTGTGTTCGTTGCATTCGGCGCTGCGGGGCCGCCTTTCTGGCGAGGCGCCAAGCTAGCATAGCGTCCGAAGGACAGCCAACAGCGCGGCGGGCGGTTAAACGGTGGTCTGCGGCAGGGTGTCGCATCGGCACAGCGGCGTGTCGCGCCATCAACAACCGAACAACCGTTTGACCCGCAGAATGCGCAGGCTTTGCGTAAAAAAGGGCGCGATGGTGCCAGCTTTGGCCGGGGGTTGGAAGGGTTAACCGGGCAAACGGTGCACATCAGCCCTTTAATGGGGCGTCACGTACTTTTTGTGTGTGTTTTTGGTGCGCTCATGCGTCTTGAATGTGGGGTGCACGGTAACGCTATAGCGAAATGCCATTGTTCTCAATGACTTGCGATAAGCGTGGAAATGTCCTACAGGCCGCGCCAGCTAAGGTTTCGTAACATTTTGGCGCAAATCTTGCGTAAAAAATAAAGAACGCCTCTGTTGGTTTCTTTTCACGAGAAAGCATCCAAACCGGGCGGACCGTTTTCGCAATTCCTCGCAAAGGTGTGTCAATGAGTAGTACGCAAAGCTCCAATGACCTCGAACAGGGGCTCAAACCGCGTCACGTCACCATGCTGTCGATTGCCGGCGTTATCGGCGCCGGTTTGTTCGTCGGCTCCGGCCACGCGATTGCTGCCGCTGGCCCTGCCGTACTGCTGGCGTATGCCGCTGCGGGCACGCTGGTGGTACTGGTGATGCGCATGCTCGCCGAAATGGCCGTGGCGTCGCCGGACACCGGTTCGTTCTCCACCTACGCCGACCGCGCCATCGGGCACTGGGCCGGCTTTACCATCGGCTGGTTGTACTGGTGGTTCTGGGTGCTGGTGATTCCGCTGGAGGCCAACGCGGCGGCGACCATCCTGCATGCATGGTTCCCCGACGTGGCCATCTGGGCCTTCACCCTGATCATCACCTTGCTGCTGACAGCGACCAACCTGTTCAGCGTGAAGAACTACGGCGAGTTCGAGTTCTGGTTTGCGTTGATTAAGGTCGTCGCGATCGTGGCCTTCGTGCTGCTGGGCCTGGCGGCAATTTTCGGCATATTGCCCACTAGCCAGGTCAGCGGCGTGTCGCACCTGTTCGACACTCAGGGCTTCATGCCCAACGGCATGGGGGCTGTGTTGGCGGCAATTCTGACCACCATGTTCTCGTTCATGGGCACCGAGATCGTCACCATTGCGGCGGCTGAATCGAAGAACCCCGGAAAGCAAATCACCAAGGCCACCAACTCGGTGATCTGGCGGATCGGTTTGTTCTACCTGTTGTCGATTTTCATCGTGGTGTCTCTGGTGCCGTGGAATGATCCGACCCTGGCGGCGGTAGGTTCCTACCAGACCGTGCTGGAACGCATGGGCATCCCGAATGCCAAGCTGATCGTCGACCTGGTGGTGCTGGTGGCCGTGACCAGTTGCCTGAATTCAGCGCTGTACACCGCGTCGCGCATGCTGTTTTCCCTGGGCCGTCGCGGTGATGCCCCGGCCGTGGCCAAGCGCACCAACAAGAGCGGCACGCCTTATTGGGCTGTGCTGCTGTCGACAGGGGCTGCGTTCCTGGCGGTATTCGCCAACTATGTGGCACCGGCGGCGGTGTTTGAATTCCTGCTGGCCAGCTCCGGCGCCATCGCGTTGCTGGTGTACCTGGTGATCGCGGTGTCGCAACTGCGCATGCGTCAGAAGAGTGTGGCGGCGGGGGAGAAACTCGAATTCAAGATGTGGCTGTTCCCTGGCCTCACCTACGCGGTGATGGTGTTTATCGTCGGCACCTTGACCATCATGCTGTTCCAGGAAGCGCACCGGGTCGAGATCATCGCGACCGGGGTGTTGAGCTTGCTGGTGGTAACGGCGGGACTGGTCGTGGCGAGCCGGCGCAAGGCTCAGCGGGCGGGCGCTGCGGTACTTAACTGAGTTGATGTGGTTCCTGTGTGGGAGGGGCAAGCCTCCTCCCACATTTTATTTTGCGTCAGTCCTGGGCATTCACCAGCGACTGTGACGCCGCCACGTAATCGGCCTGGAACTGGGCAGATTCAATCCACGCCAACGCCGCCGCTTCATCGTCACTGTCCGTGGTCCATTGCCGATACTCGATCAGCGCGGCCAGGATAAAGTCGGTGGCTTGTTCTTCGCCCTCCTGCTCCAGCACCAGCGCCAGCAACGGGTGCGCCAGGAACGCGGCACACATCGCCTGTTGGCTGGTTTCGCTGGCAGCGCGCATCTCCATGAACAACTCGGTCAAATCCACCGACTCAAGGTCGATACGATCGTCGTCACCGGCAAACGCATCCGGCTTGGTCGCCACGGCGCGCTGGGTGCGGTTCTGCTTGGCTTTGGCCTTGGCCCGATGGGCACGTTTTTGCTGCTTGTTCGGCGAGGCCATGGGGTCGGTTTCCTTGGATTGGGTGGGGTATTGAAGCGCAGGTTGGGGTAAATCCCAAGGGGTTATGTGAGGGGGCGATTCGCGGTGCTGCTATTGCTCCTTGCTTGTGCTGCTAATACGCTCGCGTCTGCATCGGCCCAGAGCTTCTTCATGACCCGCGAAACCCTCGAACACAACCAGATCCCCCTCTACTTCGTCGCGGTCTTTCTTGCTGCCACCCTGGGCCTGTTCGCGCCTTCGCTGGGGCATGGTCTCGTCGCTCTGGTCACGCCTGCCATCGCCGTGCTGATGTACGCGATGTTTCTGCAGATCCCTTTTCTGGATTTGCGTCAGGGCTTGGGCAGCAAGCGTTTCATGGCGGCGCTGCTGCTGGCCAATTTCACTCTTGTGCCGTGGCTGGTCTGGGCATTGACCCGTGGTCTTGTGGAGCACCCGGCGTTGCTGGTGGGAGCCTTGCTGGTGTTGCTGACGCCGTGCATCGATTACGTGGTGGTGTTCACCCACATCGGCAAGGGCGATTCGCGGTTGATGCTGGCAGCGACGCCGGTGTTGCTGCTGTTGCAGTTGGCGCTGTTGCCGGTGTACCTGGGGTTGATGCTGGGCCCGCAGCCCGAGGTGGTGGTTGAGGTCGGGCCGTTTATCGCGGCGTTTGTCTGGTTGATTGTGGTGCCGATGGTGCTGGCGGTAATGACGACGTCCCTGGCGCGACGATCGGCTGTCATTAGTGCGTGGAGCAGTGCCTGGGGCTGGTTGCCGGTGCCAGCGATGGCATGGGTGCTGTTTGTGGTGATCGGTTCGCAGATCACCTCGGTGGTGCGCGATCTCAATCTGCTGCTGCCGGTGATTCCGGTTTATCTGGGGTTCGTGTTGCTGGCGCCATTGCTGGGAATGCTGGCCGCACGAATGTTCGCGTTGCCGGCAGGAGCGGCGCGAGCGGTGACTTTCAGCGCCGCCACGCGCAACTCGCTGGTGGTGCTGCCGTTGGCACTGGCGCTGCCTCACGACGTGCGCGGGTTGGCGGCGACGGCGGTGATCCTGCAAACCCTGGTCGAGTTGGTTGCCGAATTGGTTTACGTGCGCCTTGTCCCCGCAGTGGTGTGGCGCAAAAACCGGTAAACGCATGAAGGTTCAGGTCTGTTCAGGCGCTATTCAGGGGTGCGTTGTGCACCATGAGCGGCGCCTTACACCTGACAGGTCAACCGATGGATCACCGCAACCGTTTTCGCCTGGAGTCTCTGGGCCTGTTTCTGATCGCCCTGTTGTTGTTCACCCTGGGTATCTGGGACCAGCAGCCCCAGGGCTTTGACGGGCGCTGGGCGCTGTTCCTGCAAGAAATGTTTCGCCATGGCGCGAGTCTTTTCCCTACGACCTACGGCCAGCCCTACGCGGACTACCCTGGCACGGCGACGTTCTTCAGTTTCGTGTTTGCCCGCGTGTTCGGCGCGCCCAATCACCTGGCGAATATCTTGCCCACCGCACTGGCATCCGCCGGGGTGATTGCCGTGATCTATCGGCTGCTGGCCCCCCGCAGTCGGCAATGGGCACTGCTCACTGTGTTGTTGACCTTGCTCACGACACAACTGCTCGAAAAGTCCCGCTCGGTGTGCCTCGATCAAATGGTCGCGCTGCTCTGTGTGGGCAGCTTCTATCTGCTACACAGCGGTGAACGCCTGGGCTCGCGCTGGCGACAACTGGCGGTGTTCCCGTTGTTCATCCTGGGCTTTGCGATTCGCGGGCCGCTTGGGCTCGTCGAAGTCTGCGGCGTGGCGTGCGTTTACTGGGCGCTGGGTCGTCCCGGCGAGCGGGTCAGGCAGGTGTTGATTCACGGCGTGGTCGGCCTGGTGCTGTTGGCGGCTTGCTGGTGGCTGCTGATGAAGCTGGCGCGGATCAGCGGGGGCGACGCGTTTGCCGACGAGGTATTCAAAATGCAGGTGGGCGGGCGCCTCGATGAAAACGGTGAGCCGTTCTATTTCTACTTCCAGTTGAGTTTGTACCGTTACTTCCCCGTGGTGCCGCTGGCCCTGGCGACTTTGTTCGCGCTGCGCCACCGATGGGCATTGCGACGGACCGATGAAGACGTGCATATGGTCGTGCGGCTCGGCGCGTGCGGCTTGATGATTCTACTTGGCCTGTCGGTGCCGCACTTCAAGCGCGCTTATTACATCCTGCCGATGGTGCCGATGTTTGCCGCTGTCGCGGCCTATGGGCTGCTGCAGGCGCAGGGCTGGCTTGCTGGCGTGCGCCGATGCTACGAAGGCCTCGTCGCGGCGCTGCCGGCGTTGTGCGTGGTGGCGGTCCTGGTGTGTCGGCAGGCGTGGCACAGGCACGGCTATTGGCCGGACGTGTCGTTGCCGTTGTTGTTCAGTGTATTGGCGTTGCTGCAGGTGGCGGCGCTGGTCGCCTGGCGTCGGGCTGCGCGTCTGGTGTGGCTCAGCCTCATCGCACTGGCGGCGCAGTGGTTGCTGCTGGTGGCGGTGGTAGAGCCGTCCAAGGACCTGCAATTCGACACCCGCAGGTTTGTCGGTCAGGTCGAATCGCTTCGCGCCCTGAACCCCGGGCCTTTGGTCTTCGTCGATCTTGGCCAGGACACCTGGGGCGTGCGCTACATGATGAACCTGGATCACGACGAGCGACCGCTGTTCGTGGGGCGCCATGAGCTGGAGAAATTGAGCGCGCTGCCAAGGCCGGCCTGGGTGATTGTGGAACGCACGGAAACGGCCTTGCTGAAGGGCTCACCGGTGGAGCACCTGGCTCCGGCGTTCAACGGGCGACTGAATGACAATCCGTTGATGGTGTTTTTGTTGAAGTGAGTGAGGAGTGCCAAATCGCAGGCAACAAAAAACCCGCACCAGGCGGGTTTTTTGTGTGTTTCGGATGATAGCTGCACCACCTGAAACTGATTAGTGGTGCCCAGAGACGGAATCGAACCGCCGACACGGGGATTTTCAATCCCCTGCTCTACCGACTGAGCTATCTGGGCAACGGGGCGCATTAAACGGGTTTTTCAGGGGGTCGTCAAGCAAGTTTTGGAAAAATATTTAATTATTACCGTCGCTTACGTGTCGGCCCCGGTTTTTGCTCAATTATTGAGCAGGTGGGACGTAGCCCTCGGCCTGGGCGTATTCCTCGCCGGAAAAGAACTTGTCCATTTCGCCCGCCAGGTATTTGCGGTCTTCGGCGTTCATCATGTTCAGGCGTTTTTCGTTGATCAGCAGGGTCTGGTGTTTGAGCCAGTCGCCCCAGGCTTTGGCGGAGACATTGTCGTAAATGTCCTGGCCCTTGGCGCCCGGGTACGGAGGGCGGTCCAGGGCTGGCAGTTGTTCTTTGTACTTGCGGCACATTACGGTGCGGGTCATGACGACACTCCTGCATTCAATACGTCGGCCGCGCGCTTCAGCAGTTTCTTGACCGGGGCGGCAAGGCCCAGGCGCGGCGGGGTGGCGAGGTTATACCAGAGCCAGTCGGCCTCGGCCACGTGATGGGCCGATTCCTCGACCTCGACCAGCCAGGGTTCGATGGCCAGCTGGAAATGGCTGAAGGTGTGGATCAGTCCTGGCAGTTCCTGATGCTTGCCCAGCTCGAGCGCGTGCTGTTCGGCCAGGTGCTTGAGGTCGCCAAGGTCGTCCAGCTCCGGCAGGCTCCACAACCCGCCCCACAGCCCGGTGGAGGGGCGGCGATACAGCAGAATCGCGCCTTCAGCGTTGGCCAGCATGGGCATCAATGTACGCTTTTGCGGGATGGTCTTGCGCGGCTTGGGGATCGGGTAGCGCGTCTCCAGGCCGAGCATGTGGGCCTCGCAGCCTTTTTCCAGCGGGCACAGCAGGCAGCTGGGTTTGCTGCGGGTGCAAAGGGTGGCGCCCATGTCCATCATTGCCTGGGTGTAGGCGTTGACACGTTCATGGGGCGTGAAGCGCTCTGCGGTGGCCCACAGCTGTTTGGCCACCTTGGGTTCGCCGGGGTAGCCCTCCTGCGCGGTAAAGCGCGCCAGCACGCGTTTGACGTTGCCGTCGAGGATCGGCGCACGCAGGCCCATGCTCAGGCTGGCGATGGCGCCTGCGGTGGACAGGCCGATGCCGGGTAGTTCGGTGAGTTTTTCGACGCTTCTGGGAAACTCGCCGCCGTAGTCGGCCACCACGATCTTTGCGGTCTTTTGCAGGTTGCGCGCCCGGGTGTAGTAGCCCAGGCCGGTCCACAGGTGCAGCACTTCGTCTTCCGGCGCGGCGGCCAGGGCGTCGACCGTCGGCAGCGAGGCCATGAACCGGTCGAAGTAACTGAGCACGGTGCTCACCTGGGTCTGTTGCAGCATGATCTCCGAGACCCACACCCGGTAAGGCGTGATGCCCTGTTGCCAGGGCAGGTCGTGGCGACCGTGACGGTCGTACCAGTCGAGTACGGCCTCTGAAAACTGCTCGTTTCTCATCGTTTGAACAGGCCTTTCAAAGCATCTTTGAGCTGCGGGTTGACCTTGTCGAGCTTCTCTTCCAGTTTCTCGTTGAGGCGATTGCCAGCGGCCTTGATGGCGACCTGGCCCAGGCCGTCCTTGTCCAGGCGACAGGCCTTGGCGCCCAGCTCCAGCGGGCCACGGCAGCGCAGTGGCACTTCGATGTTCTGGAAGTTGGCGCCGACCTGGCACGCCGGGTCCGGCACCTCGCGCTGGTCGCCTTCGACAATGATGCCGACGCGGTAGTCCATGCCCAGCACGCGCAGGTCGACGTCACCGTTGCCGTTGACGGTCAGGCCCGGGATGCGCACTTTCAGGTCGGGGTTGCTGGCCACGCCATTGCGGAACGTGAGGTTGCCGCGCAATTCTTCGAACGGCGTGTCCTTGCCCGGTGGCGTGCTGCTCAGGGTCTTGCGGTTGAGCAGGGCGATGCCGGTGCACACCTGCTGTTCAATGTTGGCATTGAGCAGCACGCCGTTGTTGATCACAAAGCTGGCAGTGCCGTTGAGGCTGTCGATCAGCGCTTTCTGGCTGTTGCCACGGCCGCTGAGGTTGCTGTCGAGGGTGACCTGGCCTTTCACCGGCGGGGTTTGCCCCTGGGCTTGCAGGATGCGTTCGACCGGCACTTGCTTGATCTGGCTTTGCAGCGCGAGCAGCGGAATATCCTGGCGCACATCGAGCGTGCCGTTGGCCTGGAAGGTGCCGTTGTAGAGGCCGCCGCTGAGGGCGTCGAGCTTGAGCTGGCCGTCGATGCCGGAGGCTTTCAGCACGGCGTTCTGGATCGGCAGTTTGCTCAAGGTCAACTGACCAAAGGCAAGGTCGGCATTCACGTCGAGGGTGCGCAGGCGGGTGATCGGCAGCAGTTTGTCGGTGCTCCAGGCGCTTTTGGTCGGCGCGTCGGGCAGTGGCGTGGTGCCGCCGGCCGCCATCGCCCCGGCTTCGCTGTTCTGCACTTCGGCCTGGCGAGCGGCGGTGGCACCCTTGGCGGATTCGGACTTGGCCGGCAAATAGTTGTCGGCGTTGAAGCTGTCGCCCTTGAGTTGCACGCGCAGCGACTGTTTGGCGAAATCTTCCACGGCGACGCGGCCGGTGAAGGTGCTGCCGTCGAGCTTCAAGTTCAGGTCTTCAAGCGCCACGCTGGTGGGCGTGCCCTTGAGCCGGCTGACCAGCTCGACCTTGCTCAGGCTGCCGTCGGCCATCGGCGGCAGTGGGTGGCCGACGCTGTCGAGGAACTTGGCGAGGTCGAATTGGGCGATGGACAGGGCGCCGCTGAGCTGCGGGGTCTTGTCCAGGTCGTTGACTTTCAGCTCGCCCAGCGCGCGCAGCTGGTTGGCTGACAGTTTCAGGTTGGTCCATTCGGCGATATTCGCCGCCTGGTCCACCAGCAACTGGCCCTGGGTGGAGAAGGTCACGGTCTTGCCCTGCAGCGGCTCGCCGGTGGCTTCACCGGTGACCTTCATGTCTTCGAACTGGTAGCGCTTGAGGGCGCGCTGGATGCGCAGGTTGCCGTTGAGCTCGGTCTTGACGCGCATCACGGGCTGGTTGCTGCCGAAGAACGCGGTGAGCTTCACCGGAATGCTTGCGCCTTCATGCACGGCACCGGCGCTCAGTTGGATGCTCTCGGCGCTGAACTGCTTGCCGGTCTGCTCGTCGTTGTATTCGACGCGGGCGTTGTTGACCGTCAGGCTGTCGATGTCCAGGCGGATCGGTTGCGGCGGTTTCTCCGGTCTGGTTTCAGCCACGGGTTCCGTCGGGGCAGGAGCAGGGGTGTCGGCCGTCGCGTCAGGCGCGTTCTTGCCGATATCTTCCCAGTTGCCATGGCCCTGCTTGTCGCGGTTGAGGCGCAGGTTCAGGCCTTCGACCCGCACATCGCTCATCTGCACTTCGCGGCGCAGCAGGGGCAGCACGCGTACCGACAGGCCGAGCATCTGCAGGTCGGCGAACGGTTGGGTCGGGGTGGTCAGGGTCGCCACGCTGGCGTCATGCAGTTCGAGGCCGAGCCAGGGGAACAGGCTCCAGCCGATATCGCCATTGAGCGTCAGCTCGATGTGGGCCTTGTCGCGGGCAATCTGGCGAATCTCTTCCTTGTAGTCGTTGGGATCGAAGAGGTGGGTCAGGGCAAAGCCGAGAGCCACAATGATCAGCAACAGCCCGAGGAGTACCAGACCCAGGATTTTGCCGAACGCTTTCATGGGCGAGTCCTTGTATGTCGATTTCAAAATTTAGCCGCAGAGTATAACGCCAGGCGACCTGCGTCAGTTCAGCGATCGTTACATTGTATCCAGATCGGGCAGAACAGGAATTTGGCGTCAGAAAAAGCGAATTTCCTGAAAAAAGTGATATCAGTTTGGTTTTTATCGGCTCCACAGGTGCTAATCTCTGCGCGTTCGTCCGCCTTCTGCGACTTATCGTCGCGCCAAAATGGAGCTTTACTCGACCACCACGGCCACGCTCTGCGTGCAAGGCCGAGGGGGAGAGCGCCTGACGGACACATACTAACAACTGGGGGAAACACCAATGAGCACCAAGCCTGCGTTCCTGTCCAAGGAGCGCATCATCGCCAAGCCGGGGTTCAACCGCTGGCTGGTTCCACCGGCCGCCCTGGCCATCCACCTGTGCATCGGCATGGCCTACGGCTTCTCGGTGTTCTGGCTGCCACTGTCCAAAGCGCTGGGTATCACTGCGCCGGTCGCATGTGCGCCGGACATGAGCTTTATCACACAGGTTTTTTCGTCCCAATGTGACTGGCCCATCTCCATGCTGGGCTGGATCTACACCCTGTTTTTCATCTTCCTGGGCTGCTCGGCAGCGATCTGGGGCGGCTGGCTGGAACATGCCGGGCCGCGCAAGGCCGGCGTCGTATCGGCCCTGTGCTGGTGCGGTGGCCTGTTGATCTCGGCGTTGGGTATCTATACCCACCAGATCTGGCTGATGTGGATCGGTTCCGGCGTGATTGGCGGTATCGGCCTGGGCCTGGGCTATATCTCGCCCGTTTCGACCCTGATCAAGTGGTTCCCGGACAAGCGCGGCATGGCCACCGGCATGGCGATCATGGGCTTCGGCGGCGGCGCGATGGTGGGTGCACCTCTGGCCGCAGCGCTGATGGGTCACTTCGCTTCGCCAACCAGCGTGGGCGTGTGGCAGAGCTTTCTGGTGATGGCTGCGATCTACTTCGTGTTCATGATCGGCGGCGCACTGTCCTACCGCGTACCGCCGACCGGCTGGAAGCCTGAGGGCTGGACGGCACCGGCGAAAAAAGCCAGCAATGCGATGATCACCAACCGTCACGTGCACGTGAACGTGGCCTGGAAAACCCCGCAATTCCGCCTGGTGTGGCTGGTGCTGTGCCTGAACGTTTCCGCCGGTATCGGCATCCTGGGCATGGCTTCGCCGCTGCTGCAGGAAGTGTTCGGCGGCAAGCTGCTGGGTGTGGATGTGCCGTTCGGTCAACTGGATGCCGGGCAACTGGCGTCGATCGCTGCCATTGCGGCAGGCTTTACCGGTCTGTTGAGCCTGTTCAACATCGGTGGCCGGTTCTTCTGGGCGTCGTTCTCCGACTACCTGGGTCGCAAAAACACCTACTTCCTGTTTTTCGCCCTGGGCTTTGCCCTGTACGCACTGATCCCGAACCTGGGGCACCTGGGCAACGTGGCGCTTTTCGTGGCGGCGTTCTGCGTGATCCTGTCGATGTACGGCGGCGGTTTCGCCACGGTGCCGGCTTACCTGGCCGACCTGTTCGGTACGCAAATGGTCGGCGCGATCCACGGTCGCCTGTTGACCGCCTGGGCTGCTGCCGGCGTGCTGGGCCCAGTGTTGGTGAACTACCTGCGTGAATATCAATTGAGCATCGGCGTTGAACGCGCTGCGGCCTATGACATTACCTTGTACATCCTCGCCGGTCTGCTGGTGCTGGGTTTCATCTGCAACCTGCTGGTGCGTCCGGTGGCCGACAAGTACTTCATGAGCGACGCGGAGCTGGCTGCCGAACAGGCGCTGGGCCATGACAAGGGCGCTGACGCGTCTACCGTACTGGAGTGGAAAGCCTCCCCAGGCAGCAAGCCGCTGGCGATTGCCGCCTGGCTGGTGGTGGGTATTCCGTTGGCGTGGGGTGTGTGGGTGACCCTGCAGAAGACGGCGGTACTGTTCCACTGATACCGCAATAAGGGTGGGCCCGGTTCCTGTGGGAGCCGGGCTTGCCCGCGATGGCATCGCCTCGGTGTACCTGACACACCGGGGTGCCCGCATCGCAGGCAAGCCAGCTCCCACAACAGCCAGTCCCCGGAAATAGTCTGGCTGGCAGTTGTATGCACATGTCTATCCCCGACACTCCATCAGTCTTATCCCCTCCGATGTTTCTGTTTGCCGCCCGCGCCCCTATAATGGCCACCTTTTTCGCCCAATGATTTGCGGAGCTGGTGATGGTCGAACGTATGGCGTCCGTCGAGCGCGACACTCTGGAAACCCAGATCAAAGCCTCGATCAACCTGGATGGCACCGGAAAGGCCCGATTTGATATCGGTGTACCTTTTCTTGAGCACATGCTGGACCAGATCGCCCGTCACGGGCTGATCGACCTGGATATCGTCAGCAAGGGCGACCTGCACATCGACGACCACCACACGGTGGAAGACGTGGGCATCACCCTCGGCCAGGCCTTTGCCAAGGCCATCGGCGACAAAAAAGGCATCCGTCGCTACGGCCACGCCTATGTCCCGCTGGATGAAGCGCTGTCGCGCGTGGTCATCGACTTCTCCGGTCGCCCGGGCCTGCAGATGCACGTGCCCTACACCCGCGCCACCGTAGGCGGCTTCGACGTCGACCTGTTCCAGGAATTCTTCCAGGGGTTCGTCAACCACGCACTCGTCAGCCTGCACATCGACAACCTGCGTGGTACCAACACCCACCACCAGATCGAAACCGTGTTCAAGGCCTTCGGCCGCGCGCTGCGCATGGCCGTGGAGCTGGACGACCGCATGGCCGGGCAAATGCCGTCGACCAAGGGCGTCCTGTAATGCAGACGGTCGCGGTTATCGACTACGGCATGGGCAACCTGCACTCGGTGGCCAAGGCCCTTGAGCATGTGGGCGCCGGCAAGGTGCTGATCACCAGCGATGCCGATGTGATTCGCGAAGCCGACCGCGTGGTGTTCCCCGGTGTGGGCGCGATTCGCGACTGCATGGCCGAGATTCGTCGCCTGGGCTTTGACAGCCTGGTGCGTGAAGTCAGCCAGGACCGGCCGTTCCTCGGCATCTGCGTGGGCATGCAAGCCCTGCTTGAGCGCAGCGAAGAGAACAATGGCGTCGACTGCATCGGTCTGTTCCCAGGCCAAGTGAAGTTCTTCGGTAAGGATCTGCATGAAGACGGCGCCCATTTGAAAGTCCCGCACATGGGCTGGAACGAGGTGCGCCAGACGCTGGATCACCCGTTGTGGCACGAGGTGCCGGACATGGCGCGCTTTTACTTCGTGCACAGCTACTACATCGCCGCCGGTCAAGCGGGCCAGGTGGCGGGTGGCGGGCATTACGGCGTCGACTTCGCTGCGGCGCTGGCCGAGGGTTCGCGCTTTGCCGTGCAGTTTCACCCGGAAAAAAGCCATACCCATGGCCTGCAACTGCTGCAGAACTTCGCCGCGTGGGACGGCCGCTGGTAATGGCCAGGAAGGCCAAGCCACCGATCCTGACGCTTGCGCCTGAGCAGGAACGTGAGGCCACCGACAAGATCAAGCGCTTCATGCAGGACCGTTTCGAACTCACGCTGGGCTCGTTCGAAGTGGCCGAGATTCTTGAGCTGTTCACCCTTGAGGTGGCGCCGCACTATTACAACAGGGCGATTTTCGACACGCAGACGCTCCTTAAAGAAAGGTTCGAAAGCATCGAAAGCGACCTGTGGTCGCTTGAGAAACCCTGATTTCCCAAGCATTGCTGAATATCGAATAAGGTTTGCCAGATGCTGATTATCCCCGCTATCGATCTCAAGGACGGCGCCTGCGTACGTCTGCGCCAGGGCCGCATGGAAGACTCCACCGTGTTCTCCGATGACCCGGTGAGCATGGCCGCCAAGTGGGTGGAAGGGGGCTGCCGTCGCCTGCATCTGGTAGACCTGAACGGCGCCTTCGAAGGTCAGCCGGTCAATGGTGAGGTGGTCACCGCCATCGCCAAACGTTACCCGAACCTGCCGATCCAGATCGGTGGCGGTATCCGTTCCCTGGAAACCATCGAGCACTACGTCAAGGCAGGCGTGAGCTACGTGATCATCGGCACCAAGGCAGTGAAAGACCCGGCCTTCGTTGCCGAAGCCTGCCGTGCATTCCCCGGCAAGGTGATCGTGGGCCTGGACGCTAAAGACGGTTTCGTCGCCACCGACGGCTGGGCTGAAATCAGCACCGTGCAGGTGATTGACCTGGCCAAACAGTTCGAAGCCGACGGCGTGTCCGCCATCGTTTATACCGACATCGCCAAAGACGGCATGATGCAGGGCTGCAACGTGCCGTTCACCGCAGCGCTGGCCGCCGCGACGAAGATTCCGGTGATTGCTTCCGGCGGTATCCACAACCTGGGCGATATCAAGTCGCTGCTGGACGCCCGTGCGCCCGGCATCATCGGCGCCATCACCGGCCGCGCGATCTACGAAGGTACTCTGGACGTCGCACAAGCCCAGGCTTACTGCGACGCCTATAACGGCTGAGGACTGACCATGGCGCTGGCCAAACGCATCATCCCTTGCCTGGACGTCGACAACGGTCGCGTGGTCAAGGGCGTCAAGTTCGAGAACATCCGTGATGCCGGCGACCCGGTGGAAATCGCCCGCCGCTACGATGAGCAGGGTGCCGATGAGATTACCTTTCTCGACATCACCGCCAGCGTCGACGGCCGCGACACCACGCTGCATACCGTCGAGCGCATGGCCAGCCAGGTGTTCATCCCGCTGACCGTGGGCGGTGGCGTGCGCACCGTGCAGGACATTCGCAACCTGCTCAACGCCGGTGCCGACAAGGTCTCGATCAACACCGCTGCGGTGTTCAATCCTGAGTTCGTCGGCGAGGCTGCGCAGCACTTCGGTTCGCAATGCATTGTGGTCGCCATCGACGCCAAGAAGGTCTCCGGCCCCGGCGAAACCCCGCGCTGGGAGATCTTCACCCACGGCGGACGCAAGCCGACCGGCCTGGACGCGGTGGAGTGGGCGATGAAGATGGAAGGCCTGGGCGCTGGCGAAATCCTGCTGACCAGCATGGACCAGGACGGCATGAAAAACGGTTTCGACCTGGGCGTGACCCGTGCCATCAGCGATGCCCTTGGCATTCCGGTGATCGCCTCCGGTGGCGTCGGCAACCTGCAGCACCTGGCCGACGGCGTGATCGAAGGTCACGCCAGCGCAGTGTTGGCGGCGAGCATTTTTCACTTTGGCGAATACACCGTTCCCGAGGCCAAGGCCTACATGGCGGCGCGCGGCATCGTTGTGCGCTAAACGCCGCTGGACAGCATGGCAGGCGCGCGGCACTCTCTGCGCCTGCCATGGATTCCGGTAGCCTACATGTTCAAACAACTCCTGCTCGCCACGTCCCTGCTGTTGGCAGGGACGGCCCACGCCGACGATCCCTCTGACGCCGCGCTGGTGTTGCTGACGGAAAATTTTCCGCCTTACAACATGGCAAAAAACGGCAAGAATTTCGCCAGGGACGAGAACATCGAAGGCATCGCCGCAGACATCGTGCGCGAAACCTTCAAGCGCGCCGGCATTGCTTACAACCTCACCTTGCGCTTCCCCTGGGAACGTATCTACAAACTCACCCTGGAAAAACCCGGCTACGGTGTCTTCGTGATGGCGCGCCTGCCCGATCGTGAAGCGTCATTCAAATGGATCGGCCCCATCGGCCCGGACGATTGGGTGCTGCTGGCCAAGGCCGATAGCAAGATCCAGCTCAGCAGCCTTGAGCAAGCGCGCCGCTATAAAATCGGCGCCTACAAGGGCGATGCCATTGCCCAGACCCTGGACAAGCAAGGCCTCAAGCCGCTGGTTGTATTGCGCGATCAGGACAATGCGCAACGACTCATGGACGGTCAGATCGACCTCTGGGCCACCGGCGATCCCGCCGGCCGCTACCTGGCACGCCAGGTGGGCGTGACCGGGCTCAAGACGGTGCTGCGCTTCAACAGCGCCGAGTTGTTCCTGGCGCTCAACAAGGATGTGCCGGACGAGTTGGTTGCCAGGCTACAAGCGGCCCTGAACCAGTTACGCAAGGAAGGCGTGGTCGACGCAATCATGGCGCGCTACCTCTAGCCCTCAGCGCGGCTTTAGCACGTCCACACGCAAGGTGGAGGGCTGGTCCGCCTGGTCGTAGGCGTAGGTGCAGATCTTGTAGGGCGTGCCCTGGACGCTGATCAATTGCGCGTATTTTTCCGGCGGCGTGGCCGGGTCATCGTTGAGTGGGTGCACCAGGGCGATGACCTCTTCGTCCTCGTCTTCGTCTTCCTTCACCGGCGTCGGCGGTATGGGCAGATAGTCCACCGGACGCAGGCAATCGGTGGTGGCGGCCGGACCGTACTTGTAGGTGTAACGCTGCATGAAGGGCGGTGCCAGGTGCCAGACCAGCGTATAGGCTGCAAGGCCCTGTTTATCCAGGCTGATGCTCAGGTTCGGTGTACGCGCCGGGCCCGGCTCGGCCAGTTCGACGGCCAGGCTCAGCGCATTTTTCATCATGCCCGACGTAACGCGCTGCTCGGCGGACTCCACGCCGACGATACACAGCATGTGCATGCCGGTTTGCGGGCCGATGGGGTCATTGACGTAGGCATGGGCAGCCTTGATCGGCACGCTGTAGAGCGCCGGGTTTTCGCAGTCGATGGCTCGGCGCGTGGTTTTGTAGCGATAGAACGGCGTGTTGGTGCTGAAGGCCAGGTTCCAGCGCGGCACGATGTCCTTGCCCCTGCCGTCGGCTTTCTTGAGGAAGTACTGCTGGATGGGTGCCGGTTTTTTGAACGTGATGGAGGTGGTCGGGTACAGCTCGCAGTGCTCGCCATCCGTCTGTAGCACACCGCCGACAAAACACTGGTTGAGGAACGTTATCGGGCTGCCGTAGTTGGTCTCGGTCTGCCAGACGGGTATGCCGTTATTGACCTCGCACGGCGCGTCGCGCTGGCATTTGCGCTCGGCGGGCTGCCCGCGGGTGCTGGTACTGAGGATGCCGAAGAGCCGGTTGCTGGCGCGGTCGAGCAGCGGCCCGCCAAAGCCGCCGAGGGCGACGCCCTGACATTGGTTCTTCATCGTGACTCGCCACACGAACGGCTGTTCCACCAGTTCCCGCGAGGCCTGTTGAGTGCAGGCCGCCAGGTGCAGGGTGTCCCATTCGGGAGCGGTGAGGGCGAGGATATCCACTCCGTCAGCGGGTACTTCCTCGGCCAGTTTCAGCGGCGTGATGCCCTCCGTGATCAGGCTTGCCAGGGTCGCCTGCAATTCAATCACGGCCAGGTCGACCCCGTGGCTGCTGCCCCATCTCAGGGTTTTCAGCGGGTAGGTCTTGAGGGCCTCAAGGGTGTCGTCGAAATAGTTGAAGCTGATGCTGCCCTTGATCGGCAAATCCCGTTGCACCGCGCCGTTGAGGCGATGCAGGCAATGACTGCTGGTGACCACATAAGCTGGGCCGGACTTGCCGCTCTCATCACGGGTGTCCAGCAGGCTGGCGGTGCACAACGTCTGACTTTCATTGCGGATGCGGCCGACGCCGTTCCAATGGTCGTGTTGATGCCTGGCGTTACGCAGAATCTGTGCCGGGCCGCTATTGGCCAGGCCTTCTCCGAAATCCTTGTTGGCGGCGTGCAATGCGCCGCACAGGCTGGCCAGCAGCAGCCCAGAAGCAACAACGTTTGTGAGGTTCATGACGTGTCCTGAAAAGAGTGAGTGAGGGCTCACTATTCAGGGCGGGCGTGCAGGGCGGGCGTTAGTTATCTAGGGCTCGTGCGGTAGGTGCCGTCACGGCCATGGCCGCCCATGGCCTGATTGCTGCGCAGGCCGATCATCGACTTGATATCGATCCACTCGACGCCTTGGGCCTTGAGCTTGGGCAGCTCGCGTTCCAGTACTGCCAGAGTCTGTGGATACGGGTGGCCGATCATCACCGCAGAACCCTGCTTGTGCGCCAGCTTGATCGCGGTTTGCAGTTGGGTGGTGATCGCCGCTTCGGTGCGCTCGTCATCCAGAAACACATCCCGCGAGACGCTGGCCAGGCCGATCTTCTGCGCCTCGGCGGCAGCGACGGTCTGCGCGCTGGTGCGGCTGTCGACAAAGAACTTGTGACGCCGCTGCAGCTCGCCCATCAGCCAGGCCATCGCCTGTGGCTGGGCGGTCATGCGGCTGCCCATGTGATTGTTGATGCCGGCGGTGAAGGGAACCGCTTCGAAGGCGGCGTCCAGGCGCTTGCCGAGTTCTTCGATGGGCAATTCAGGATGCCAGGCGAACGGGCCGGTGGCCGGGTCCATGGGCATGTGCAGGATCACGATCTTGCCGGCCTTGTGGGCTTCGCGGGCGAATTCTGCGGCGTGGGGCGTGTCGGGCATGATCGCGGTGGTGACCGGCCCAGGCAGGGCCAGCACGCGCCGATCCCGCGGCAGGTTTTGCCCCAGGTCGTCGATGATCAGGGTCAGGTAGGCTTTGTGCGGTTCGCCGGCAGGCATCGCGTGGACGACGCCTGCCAGGCTGCACAGCACGGCGATGATCAGGGCAAGGCGCATATCAACGGTTGCGCGTGATGCTCAGGCCCTTGAGCAGGCTCAACGCCTGGGCCAACTGATAGTCGTCGTCCTGCGGCATCGGCTTGGCTTTGGCACCGCTGCCGGTAGGCTGGTCGGCACCGCCGTTGCCATTGCCCAGGTGACCCTGCAGGTCGGCCTCCTTGTAGTACTCGCTGTCGATCTCGTTGGTGATCTTGGCCTTGCGCACCTCAATGTCCGGCACGATGCCCTGGGCCTGGATCGAGCGACCGTTGGGCGTGTAATACAGCGCGGTGGTGATCTTCAGCGCGCGCTCGTTGTTCAGTGGCAACACGGTTTGTACCGAGCCTTTACCGAAACTGGTGGTGCCCATCAGTACGCCGCGCTTCTGGTCCTGCAGGGCGCCGGCGACGATCTCCGAGGCCGAGGCGCTGCCGCCGTTGATCAGCACGGCCAGTGGCACGTTTTCGCTGAGGTCGTTACCGGTGGCCGAGAAGCGCAGCTCGGAGTTGGCAATGCGCCCCTTGGTGTAGACGATCAGGCCCTTGGTGATGAAGTGATCGACCACTTCCACCGCCGATTGCAGCACGCCGCCCGGGTTGTTACGCAGGTCGAGCACGATGCCGTTGAGTTTCTTGCCGTTGTCCTTGCGCAGCTTGGCCAGGGCCTTGGCCACTTCGTCGCCGGTCTTGACCTGGAATTGGGTGATGCGGATGTAGCCGTAGCCCGACTCCAGCAACTGGCTCTTCACGCTTTTGACCGTGATGGTCGCGCGGGCCAGGGTCACGTCAAACGGGTTACCGCCGTCGCGCACCAGGGTCAGGGTGATTTTCTGGCCGAGCTTGCCGCGCATCTTGTCGACGGCTTCGGTCATGGTCTGGCCACGGGTGGGCTGACCGTTGATCTTGACGATCAGGTCGCCAGCCTGGATGCCAGCCTTGGACGCCGGAGTGTCGTCGATGGGCGAGACCACTTTGATCTGGCCGTCTTCGGCGCCCACTTCAATGCCCAGGCCACCGAACTCACCGCTGGTGCTTTCCTGCAGCTCGGCAAAATCTTCCGGGCCCAGGTAGGCGGAGTGCGGGTCGAGGTTGCTGAGCATGCCCTTGATGGCATTTTCCAACAGGGTCTTGTCATCTACCGGTTCGACATAGGCTGCCTTGATCCGGTCCATGACCTCGGCAAAGGTGCGCAACTCGTCCAGCGGTAACGGCGCCTTGGTGGTCGCGGCAGAGCTCGCGGCGGTGGCGGCGGGCGCTGCCGGTGCGGCCTGATCGGCGAAAGCCAGCGGCGCACCGGTCACCAGGGCGATCGTCAGGGCCAGCGAAGTGAGGCGGGACAAATGCAGCATGTCGAACGAACTCCTAATGTAGGTACGGCCCTATCCTTGGGAACGGCACCATTGTGCAGGGTCGCTCGGGCGGCCCTGCTGACGAATAGCGAAGTACAGCGCCGGGGTGTCCTGGCCGCCACTGTTACCCACAGTGGAGATGGACTCACCGGCTTTTACAACATCACCTGCCGACTTGAGTAATGTCTGATTGTGGCCGTAAAGGCTCAAATAGCCATTGCCGTGGTCAAGAATCACCAGCAGACCGGCACCGCGCAGCCAATCGGCGAACACCACGCGCCCACCGTGAACGGCGTGGACCTGGCTGCCGGCGGCGGCGCTGATCATCACACCATCCCACTTGGCGCGGGTGTCGTCGCCACGGGTTTCACCGAAGCGTGCCAGTAATCGACCATCAACCGGCCATGGAAGTTTGCCGCGCGCTGAAGCAAAAGGGCCGCCAAACGATTCGCCGGTGCTGGAAACCATCGGGCCGGGCGCCGCACGTGCCGGTTTACGCGGCGCCGGAGCGTCGGTGGTGGCCGCTTGTTCGGCCTCACGCTGGCGCTTTTTTTCCGCTTCCTGCTGGGCGATCAGCGCTTTCTGCCGCGCTTCTTCTGCCTCGCGAGCCTGGCGGGCCAGGGTTTCCTCGATGGTCTTGAGCACCTTGGCCAGGTCAGCCTGGTCCTGCACGCGCGCCTGCAGCTTGGCGTCGCGGGCCTTGACGTCGTCATTGAGCTTGGCCAGGGCCAGCTGGCGCTCCTTGCGTACTTTGTCGAGCTGATCGCGCTGAGTGTCGAGGGCGGTTTTCTGGTCGAGCAGCTGCGATTGCTGGTCGGCGATTTCCTGTTCGACATTGGCCAGTTGGCGCAGGGTTTCGTTAAACCCCTTCAATTGATCCAGTCGCGCTTTGCTCAGGTAATCGTAATAGGTCAGGGTGCGTGCGAATTTCTCGGGATTCTGCTGATTGAGCAACAGCTTGAGGTATTCCTGGCGGCCGCTCTGGTAGGCGGCGCGGGCCTGGATCGCGATCAGGCGTTGCTGTTCAACGCGTGCGCTCTGGAGTTTTTTTTTCTCAGCGTCGAGTCGCTCCAGTTCCGACTCGCTCTTCTTTAATTCTTTTTGCAGCTCCTGGACCTGCTTTTCCAGCTTGCCCATCTCGGTTTCCGTACCGCGCAGGTCTTTCTGCACCCCGGATTTTTCTTCCTGAAGCTTGCCGAGCAGTTTTTTCAGCTCGGTAATGTCCTGACGCGTAGCGTCCAACTGTTGTTGGGTTTGTGCGCGCTCATCGGCAAACGCCGGTTGGAGCAGGCAGACAAGAGCAAGGGTAATCAAGGCGCGAAGCATAGAGGCGGGCGACACCAGGGAAATGGACGGCCTAGTATGCCCGCCAAGCGCGGCAAAAAAAACGCCCAATTGGGGCTCGCGAGCAAGTTAGGTGCCGAGTGGCGCGAGTGTGGCGAAAAGATATCGACTAAACACTGAAGTACATGTGGGAGGGAGCAAGCCCCCTCCCACACGGTCCTTTGGTGTTTTATAGAATTAGACCAGGATCGAGGTCCCGGTCATCTCTTTGGGCTTCTCCATCCCCAGCAGCATCAGCATCGTCGGCGCCACATCTGCCAGCACGCCGCCGTGACGCACTTTGAAGTCGCGCTTGCCGACATAGATAAACGGCACCGGCTCGGTGGTGTGGGCGGTATGGGCTTGACCAGTCGATTCATCGGACATCTGCTCGCAGTTGCCATGGTCGGCGGTAATCAGCGCTTCGCCGCCGACCTTGTCCAGCGCGTCGACAATGCGACCGACGCACAGGTCCAGGCATTCCACGGCCTTGGTCGCGGCCTCCAGGTTGCCGCTATGGCCGACCATGTCGCCGTTGGCGTAGTTGACCACGATCACGTCATAACGCTGGTGCTCGATGGCATCGACGATCTTGTCGGTGACTTCCGGCGCGCTCATTTCCGGCTGCAGGTCGTAGGTGGCGACTTTTGGCGACGGGATCAGGATGCGTTCTTCGCCCGGGAACGGTTCTTCGCGCCCGCCGGAGAAGAAGAACGTCACGTGGGCGTACTTCTCGGTCTCGGCGATGCGCAGTTGGGTCTTGCCGTTTTTCGCGAGGTAATCGCCCAGCACGTTGTCCAGGCTGCTCGCGGCAAAGGCGGCGGGGGCCGGGATGCTGGCTGCGTATTGGGTAAGGCCCACGTACTGGACTTTCGGCTGGCGCGCGCGCTCGAATTCCTTGAAGCCATCTTCGACAAACACGCGGCTCAGCTCACGGGCACGGTCAGCGCGGAAGTTCATGAACACCACGGCGTCGCCGTCTTCGACCTTGACCGGCTCGCCGAGGGTGGTGGCTTTGACGAATTCATCGCTCTCGCCACGGGCGTAGGCGGCTTCCAGGCCTTGCTGGGCGGTGGCGGCGTTGAATTCGGCCTGGCCGTCGACGATCAGGTTGTAGGCCTGGGCGACGCGGTCCCAGCGGTTGTCGCGGTCCATGGCGAAGTAACGACCGACCAGGCTGGCGATGCGGCCCTTGCCGAGGGCGGCGAAAGTGGCGTCGAGCAGTTCGATGGACGACTGTGCGCTTTTCGGCGGGGTATCGCGACCGTCGAGGAAGGCGTGCAGGTAGATCTTGTCGGCGCCGCGCTTGAAGGCCAGCTCAGCCATGGCGACCAGGTGGTCCTGATGGCTGTGTACGCCGCCGTCGGACAGCAGGCCCATGAAGTGCACGGCCTTGCCGGCAGCCACTGCTTTATCTACCGCGGCGCAGATGGTGGGGTTCTCAAAGAACTCGCCGTCGCGGATGGCTTTGGTGACGCGGGTGAAGTCCTGGTATACCACTCGTCCGGCGCCCAGATTCATATGGCCGACTTCCGAGTTACCCATCTGGCCGTCCGGCAGGCCCACGTCCATGCCCGATCCGGAGATCAGCCCGTTGGGCACGGTGGCGGTGAGGCGGTCCAGCACTGGCTTGCGCGCCGCGTATACCGCGTTGTCGTGGTGGCTTTCGCTGTGTCCGAAGCCATCGAGAATTATCAGGACCAAAGGTTTAGGCGTGGTAGTCATAGATCCTCTCGCGGCGGTAATAAAGGAAGGCGTTTGAAAAGTGAGTGGCAGTTTAAAGCGAAGTTCAGACTGCGTCACCGCTTTACAGGGGTTGGCCCCCCCTGACGGCTGTGTATACTTACCGCCATTTTAACGCCCTGGAACCTCCTTGATGGTTGATCACCTGATTGCATTTGCCACTGCCCACTATCTGCTCGTGGGTGCCTTTGTCATCCTGCTGGCGCTGCTGATCGCTCATGAAATGAGCCGTGGTGGTCGCAGCCTGAGCACCTCGGAGCTGACCTCGCTGGTCAACAAGGACGAGGCCGTTGTGGTGGACATTCGCCCGGCCAAGGATTTCGCCGCCGGTCACATCGTCGGCGCCCTGAACATCCCCCAGGACAAGCTGATTGCGCGCCTGCCGGAGCTTGAAAAGCACAAGGCCAAGACCATCATCCTGGTCGATGCCCAGGGCCAGCACGCTGGCACCCATGCCCGCGAAATGCTCAAGCTAGGTTTCACCGCCGCCAAGCTGTCTGGCGGCATCGGCAGCTGGAAGGCCGACAACCTGCCGCTGGTGAAGTGATATGAGCCAGGTTGTCGTGTATTCCAGCGATTATTGCCCTTTTTGCATTCGAGCCAAGCAATTGCTTCAGAGCAAGAAAGTGGCCTTCGACGAGATCAAGGTCGATGGCAAGCCTCAGGTGCGCGCCGAGATGACCAAGAAGGCTGGCCGCACGTCGGTCCCGCAGATCTGGATCGGCGACACACACATCGGTGGTTGCGACGACCTGTTTGCCCTCGAGCGCGGCGGCAAGCTCGATGCGCTGCTCGCCTGACTCCCAACCCCCTAACGCCCCCAAGATCAAGGATCTGCGATGACTGACCAACAGAATACCGAAGCAGCAGAAGCCCAAGGCCCACAATTTTCCCTGCAGCGCATCTACGTGCGTGACCTGTCGTTCGAAGCGCCGAAAAGCCCGGCCATCTTCCGTCAGGAATGGACCCCAAGCGTTGCGCTGGACCTGAACACCCGTCAAAAGGCGCTGGAAGGCGACTTCCATGAAGTCGTGCTGACCCTGTCGGTCACCGTCAAGAATGGTGAAGAAGTGGCCTTCATCGCTGAAGTGCAACAGGCCGGTATCTTCCTGATCCAGGGCCTGGACGAAGCGTCCATGAGCCACACCCTGGGCGCGTTCTGCCCAAACATCCTGTTCCCGTATGCCCGTGAGACCCTGGACAGCCTGGTTACCCGTGGTTCGTTCCCGGCGTTGATGCTGGCCCCGGTGAACTTCGATGCGCTGTATGCGCAAGAGCTGCAGCGCATGCAAAGTGAAGGTTCGTCGACCGTTCAGTAATCTCGAAGCGGTAAAAAATGTGGGAGTTGGCTTGTGTGGGCGCTGGCTTGCCTGCGATAGCATCACCGCGGTGTACCTGATACACCTCGGTGCCTGTATCGCGGGCAAGCCCGGCTCCCACACAAACCCGCTCCCACATTTGTTTTATGTGTCAGTTGAAACCGAGTTGGCGCCAGCCTTCGTAGACCGCCACCGCTACGGTGTTGGACAGGTTCAGGCTGCGGCAGCCCTCGCGCATCGGCAGACGCAGGCGATGACCCTCGGGCAGCGCGTCGAGCACCTCGGCAGGCAGGCCGCGGCTTTCCGGGCCGAACAGGAACGCGTCGCCGTCGGCAAAGCTCGCATCATGGAAGGGCCGCGAACCCTTGGTGGTGAACGCGAACAGCCGGGGGTGGCCCAGGCTTTCCAGGCAACTGGCAAGGTCGGCATGGCGCTTGAGCGTGGCGTATTCGTGGTAGTCCAGCCCGGCGCGGCGCAGGCGCTTGTCGTCCATGTCGAAGCCCAGAGGCTCGATCAAATGCAGGTGGCAGCCACTGTTGGCGCACAGCCTGATAACGTTGCCGGTATTCGGCGGAATTTCTGGTTGAAAAAGGATGACGTGAAACATGCACGGCTCCGAAGGCAAAGATGCGCTGCATTCTACCCCTGAAGACGACCCAAGGCCGAAGCTATTGCCGCGTGTGATGGGCTCTTTGGCGATTGTCGGCTTGATGGTGGGTTTGATGATTGGTCGCCTCACCATTGCGGATCCCGTCGAGCTGCTGCGGGTGGAGACTGTCGCTGACGGCGTCGTGGTGTGGTTCAACCGCGAGCCCAGGCTGCATGGCGAACACATCGACGGCACCGTGGCACTGCTGTTCGGTGCGCAGGGCAAATCATCCGGCGGGCAGTTGCAGGTCAATGAAAGTCTGGTGAACTGGCGCGTGCGCAAGACCGATGGTGGTCTGCTGCTGAACCTGGTGTCGGCTCGGCCGTTGCGCGGGGACTGGAAGGGCCAGTCGGTCGACGACCGCTGGCGGTTGGAGATCCATCTCCAGGAGCAATAAAAGAGGGAGTTCCCGGCCTGCCTGTACCAGGGCTCCCAAAACGGGGTGAAGCCAGAGGCTTCGGTGTTAAAGAGGGGATTCTCGGCCTGCCTGTACCAAGGTCCCCGAAACTGGGTAGTACAAGGGTTATTGCAGGGCGCGTGCCAGAATTTGCATTTTTTGTTAAAAACCTTTGCTAGAAAGCGCAAAGCCCCGGAATACGGGGCTTTGGTGTTTTGCACGGTTGGTTTTTTTCTGCGATTACCGGATTGTTCTGCGCTGTATCCATGCTCGATAGCGGTTCAGGTTGCATTGAAGCGGTGCACGCCTTTGAAACCTGCGTGCGAGCGAGTTGTGAAGCACGGGCTTCTGTGGCGAGCGGGCTTGCCCCGCGTTGGGGTGCGAAGCGCCCCCCATTCAAGAACAACGCGGTACACCTGACACTGCCCAGAGCATGGGCTTGGGGCTGCTGCGCAGCCCAACGCGGGACAAGCCTGCTCGCCACAGGGATGTGGTCGCCCCAAATGGTCGTGCACAGTCAATACTTCAAGGTGACTGTCAGGCTTTAAAATCAACACGTTATTGTAAGTTTTATAAGAGGGAGCAAGCCCCCTACCACATGGGTTTTCAGTGGACCCGAGCTTCAGGCGTCATCGCCCTCGTCGTCATCCCCGCCATCCACCTTCATGCCCAATTCCTTGATCTTGCGCGTCAGGGTATTGCGCCCCCAACCCAGCAACACCGCCGCATCGCGACGACGCCCGGCCGTGTGCTTGAGCGCGGTCTCGATCATGATCCGCTCGAACGCCGGCACGGCACTGTCCAACAGGTTCGACTGGCCACGCGCCAGGGCCTGATCGGCCCATTGGCGCAACGCCTGTTCCCAGTTGGTCACCGGGGCCGAATCCTGCGGCAGGCTCAGCAGCTCCGGCGGCAGGTCGCTGATATGCACTTCGCGCCCGGAGGCCATCACCGTGATCCAGCGGCAGGTGTTCTCCAGCTGGCGCACGTTACCGGGCCACGGCAGGTTCTTGAGGTATTCCTCGGTCTCGCTTTTGAGCAACTTCGGCTCCACCGCCAGCTCAAGGGCTGCGCGGCTGAGGAAGTGGCGGGCGAGGGTGGGGATGTCTTCGCGACGGTCCGACATGCGCGGAATATGGATGCGGATCACGTTGAGGCGGTGGAACAGGTCTTCACGGAATTTACCCGCGTGCACCAGGGTTTCCAGGTTCTGGTGGGTCGCGGCGATAATCCGCACATCGACCTTGACCGGTGTGTGCCCGCCAACCCGGTAGAACTCGCCGTCCGCCAGTACGCGCAGCAGGCGGGTTTGGGTATCGGCCGGCATGTCGCCGATTTCATCGAGAAACAACGTACCGCCGTCGGCCTGCTCAAAGCGCCCGCGCCGCAGGTTGGCCGCGCCGGTAAACGCGCCTTTCTCGTGGCCGAACAGCTCGGATTCCATCAGGTCCTTGGGAATGGCGGCCATGTTCAACGCAATGAACGGCGCCGCTGCCCGTGGACTGTGACGGTGCAGGGCATGGGCCACCAGCTCCTTGCCGGTGCCCGACTCGCCATTGATCAGTACGGTGATGTTGGAGTGGCTCAAGCGGCCGATGGCGCGAAACACTTCCTGCATCGCTGGCGCTTCGCCGATGATTTCCGGGGTGCGGGTCAGGGCCGGTGGCGCTTCCTGATTTTGCTGTTCCTGGGCGTGCTGGTTGGCACGCTTGACCAGCGCCACCGCTTCGTCCACGTCGAACGGCTTGGGCAGGTACTCAAACGCGCCGCCTTGATAGGAGGCGACAGCGCTGTCCAGGTCCGAATGCGCGGTCATGATGATCACCGGCAGGCGCGGATGCTGCTCGCGAATCCGCGCCAGCAGGTCCAGGCCACTGGCGCCGGGCATGCGGATGTCGGAGATGATCACGTCGGGCTGCTGGCGCGCCAGGCGGCTCATGACGCCGTCGGCGCTGTCGAAGCTCTGGGTGGTCATGCCTTCCTGTTGCAAGGCTTTCTCCAGGACCCAGCGGATAGAACGGTCGTCATCGACGATCCAGACAGTTTCACTACGGCTCATGTCGATGGGGCTCCTTGTTCCAGTGGCAGAAAGATCGAGAACGTGGTGTGGCCGGGATGGCTCTCACATTCGATCAGGCCCTGATGCTGGCTGATGATGTTCTGGGTAATGGCCAGGCCCAGCCCGGTACCGTCCGGGCGGCCGCTGACCATGGGAAAGAAAATGGTGTCCTGCAGGTCGGCAGGAATGCCCGGGCCGTTGTCGATGATCTCGACCTTGGTGACCAGGCGATGGCGTATATGGCCGATGGTGAATTGACGCAGCGCGCGGGTGCGCAGGCTGATGCGGCCCAGGCGCAGTTCGTTCTGGCTGCTGATGGCTTGCATGGCGTTGCGCACGATATTGAGTACCGCCTGGATCATCTGTTCGCGGTCGATCAAGACGTCGGGAATGCTCGGGTCGTAGTCGCGCACCAGCGTGATGCAGCCCTGGCTTTCGGCCTCGACCAGTTGGCAGACGCGTTCGAGCACTTCGTGCACGTTGGTCATCGCCAGGGATGGCAGCTTGTTGGAGCCGAGCATGCGGTCCACCAGGTTGCGCAGGCGGTCGGCCTCTTCAATGATGACGTTGGTGTAGTCCTTGAGATGCTCTTCGGGCAGCTCGCGCGCCAGCAGCTGTGCCGCGCCGCGAATGCCGCCGAGGGGGTTCTTGATCTCATGGGCCAAGCCGCGCACCAGCATTTTGCTGGTTTCCTGCTTGGACAGCTGTGCCTCTTCCTTGGTGATGCGCAGCAAGCGATCTCGCGGGTGCACTTCCAGCAGCAGCAGCGTGGCGCCGTTGCTGAGGATGGGGGTTACGGCGTAGTCGACGGTCAGCGTCTGGCCGGTGAGGGCGGTGAGCATCGCTTCGCGCTTGGTAAACGGGTGTGCCTGTTCTACCGCCTGGCGCAACGAGCTCAGGGCTTCGGCCGATTCGGTGAACAATTCGCTGATGAACTGCCCATGGCTGCGCTGGCCGCTGATGGCCAGGAGCATCTCCGCCGCCGGGTTCATGTACTCAAGGCGCAGGTCGGCATTGAGCAGGATGGTCGCGGTGGTCAGGTTGTCGAGTAACAAACGGTGCAGTGCATCGCTGATGGTCATCGGGACCTCTTTTGGAGCAAGGCGCAGGCTTGAGGCACACGCTGATACAAGGAAAATGCAAAAACCAAACCAAGGCTCCGAAAAGAAGCGCGTAACGCCTGAAATAACGACTTTAGGCGCGAAACTGTGGCGTTCTGCCAGCTTGAGCGGGAAGTTTCGAACCAAAATGGGATGGGCAGGTGAGTAGGGTGCAGGCTTGCGCACTAATATAGTGCGATTTCTTCAGGTTTGTTCAGGAAGCTGTCGTACGAGGATGCTGAATGCGTGATAGCTAAATGTGGGAGCGCGCTTGCTCCCACACGGTGGATCAGGTTTGCAGGTTTAGCCCTTGTATATGCACAGCTCGGCGGTGGCGCGGATCATCGCCAGTTGGCGCAGCGGGTCATTGAGCGGTTCGTGCACGGCTTCGGCCAGCCATTGCGGGCATTGAGGGTCGGTGCGTTGAGGGGTGAAATCAGCCAGTTGCTTGAGCAGGCTTTTTTGCAGTTCGTCCAGTTGCGGGCGGATTTGCTTGACCAGGTCCGGGCGCGGATCGTCAGGCGCCTTGCCCTGGAACTGCCAGTCGGACAAGTGGGTGTACTGCACCAGTTTGTTCGCTTCGATTTGCGCAGAGAAGAATTGCTCTGCGGCGGCAGGGTCGAGCTTGTAGCTCTGGGCCTGGGCGACAACGCTGGCAATCACTTCCTGCTCGCGTTTCTTGTCTTCCACAGGCTTGTGGCTGTCCCATTTGCTCAGTGCCACCTGATCGGCAATCTCCAGGCGCTCGGCGATGCTGTTGAGCAGCGGCTCAAGGGTGGGCGGCGCGGCACTGGCAGTGGCGCTGGCGCCGGCAAACATCAAGGCAAACAAAAATCGTGATTTCAACGGTGATCTCCTTGTGGGAGGGGACTTGCTCCCGATGGCGGTGGGTCAGGTTATACAGGTATTGCCTGAAACTCTGCCATCGGCGGCAGGCTCCTTCCCGCATTCTTCATGCTCGGGCAAAAAAAAGACCTCCCGAAGGAGGTCTTTTTCATCACGCCACCTTAAGCGGCGCTACCGGATCAGCAGCTGTAGTACAGCTCGTATTCCAGTGGGTGTACGAAGGTGCGAACCTTGATTTCTTCAGCGCTCTTGAGCTCGATGTAGGCATCGATGAAGTCGTCGCTGAACACGCCGCCTTTGGTCAGGAACGAACGGCCCTTGTCCAGCTCTTCCAGGGCCTCTTTCAGGCTGCCACACACCTGTGGAATTTCCTTGGCCTCTTCAGGCGGCAGGTCGTACAGGTTTTTGTCGGCGGCGTCGCCAGGGTGGATCTTGTTCTGGATACCGTCCAGGCCAGCCATGACCAAGGCAGCGAAGGCCAGGTACGGGTTGGCAGCCGGATCCGGGAAGCGGGCTTCGATGCGACGAGCGCGCGGGCTGGACACGTAAGGAATACGGATCGAAGCGGAGCGGTTGCGCGCCGAGTAGGCCAGCATCACTGGCGCTTCAAAACCTGGGACCAGACGCTTGTAGGAGTTGGTCGACGGGTTGGTGAAGCCGTTCAGGGCCTTACCGTGCTTGATGATACCGCCGATGAAGTACAGGGCAGTGTCGGACAGGCCGGCATAGCCTTCGCCAGCGAAGGTGTTCTTGCCATCTTTGGCGATGGACAGGTGAACGTGCATGCCCGAACCGTTATCGCCGTACAGAGGCTTGGGCATGAAGGTCGCGGTACGACCGTAGGCAACGGCGGTGTTGTGTACGCAGTACTTGAGGGTCTGAACTTCGTCAGCCTTGGCAACCAGGGTGTTGAACTTCACACCGATTTCGTTCTGGCCGGCAGTGGCCACTTCGTGGTGATGCACTTCGATGACCAGGCCCATGTCTTCCATGGCGTTGCACATGGAGGTACGGATTTCGTGGTCGTGGTCGAACGGTGGCACCGGGAAGTAGCCGCCTTTGATGCCTGGACGGTGGCCGTGGTTGCCGCCTTCCACGTCCTGGTCGGACATCCAGGAGCCTTGTTCGGAGTAGATCTTGAACATGGAGCCGGAGATGTCGGATTTGAACTTCACTTGATCGAAGATGAAGAACTCTGGCTCGGGGCCCACGAATACGGTGTCACCGATACCGGTCGACTTCAGGTATTCCTCGGCACGCTTGGCGATCGCACGTGGGTCGCGGTCATAGCCCTGCATGGTCGAAGGCTCGATCACGTCGCACACCAGGATCAGAGTAGGCTCTTCGGTGAACGGGTCGAGGACGGCAGTGGTGTCGTCCGGCATCAGGATCATGTCGGAGGCTTCGATGCCTTTCCAGCCGGCAATGGAGGAACCGTCGAACATTTTGCCTTCTTCGAAGAACGCATCATCCAGCGCATCGCGAGCCGGCATGGTCACGTGATGCTGAGTGCCTTTTGTGTCCGTGAAGCGCAGATCAATCCATTTAACGTCATGATCTTTGATGAGTTGAACCGACTTCGACATGGTGTCCTCCGGGTGGCTTCGGGCTGGGGTAGTGGAGTTAGCCCTTAGAATGTTGGTGATGCCGGCGCGGATAGTCCGCCATGGCAACCTGCCTCACAAGAGAGCAAATTGCATGCCAGTGCGCCAACATGGGATTTATGCTCCAAATGCGACCCTATAAAGGTGCATAGCGACAAATGCCGCAAAGCGGCGCACCTCAATGTAGCGTTGCGAGCTGCAAATGCACGCATTTAGTGCGCGATAAGTGCGTTGCATATTAACTGGTTAAACCTTGAGCGATTTCCGCTATAATCCGCGCCCCCCTTTTTCAGCAGGCCCGGCACGCGCTGTTTCCATGAAATTAATCGTAAAAGTCTTCCCCGAAATCACCATCAAGAGCCGACCGGTACGGATGCGCTTCATCCGTCAGTTGGCCAAGAATATCCGCGCCGTGCTCCGTGATCTGGACCCGGCCGTGGTGGTGAATGGTGTGTGGGACAACCTCGAGCTGGAAACCCGCCTGACCGACGCCAAAGCCCTGAAGGACATGACCGAGCGCCTGAGCTGCATGCCGGGCATCGCGCATTTCCTGCAAGTGGACGAGTACCCGCTGGGTGACTTCGATGACATCACCGAGAAGTGCAAGCTGCACTTCGGTAATGAGCTTGAAGGCAAGATTTTTTCGGTACGCTGCAAGCGTGCCGGCAAGCACCCGTTCAGCTCCATGGATGTGGAGAAATACGTCGGCAGCAAGCTGCGTCGCGAGTGCGGCGCCGCCGGAATTTCCCTCAAAGCGCCGCAAATTGAAGTGCGCATGGAAATTCGCGACCAACGGTTGTTTGTGATCCACAGCCAGCACAACAGCATCGGCGGCTACCCGCTGGGCGCCCTGGAACAGACCCTGGTATTGATGTCCGGCGGTTTCGATTCCACAGTGGCGGCCTATCAGATCATGCGCCGTGGCCTGATGAGCCACTTCTGCTTCTTTAACCTGGGCGGGCGTGCACACGAATTGGGCGTGATGGAAGTCGCGCACTTTATCTGGAAGAAGTACGGCAGCTCCCAGCGCGTGCTGTTTGTGAGCGTGCCGTTCGAGGAAGTACTGGGCGAAATTCTCGCTAAAGTCGATAACAGTCATATGGGCGTGGTTTTGAAGCGTATGATGTTGCGCGCTGCGTCCCGCATTGCCGATCAATTGCAGATCGACGCGCTGGTGACCGGCGAGGCGATCTCCCAGGTGGCCAGCCAGACGCTGCCCAACCTGTCGCTGATCGACTGCGTGACCGAGAAGCTGGTGTTGCGCCCGCTGATCGCCAGTCACAAGCAGGACATTATCGATCTGGCCGAAGAAATCGGTACCGCCGATTTTGCCAGGCATATGCCGGAATACTGCGGGGTCATCTCGGTGAACCCCAAGACCCACGCCAAGCGCAACCGCGTGGAGTACGAAGAACAACAGTTTGATATGGCGGTTCTGGAGCGTGCGCTCGAGAACGCCAAGCTGGTCCCGATCGATCGTGTGATCGACGAGTTGGGCCAGGATGTGCAGATCGAAGAAGTCAGCGAAGCCCTGGCCGGTCAGATCGTCGTCGACATCCGTCACCCGGATGCTGCCGAGGATGAGCCGCTGGAAATCGCCGGCATCGACGTACAAACGCTGCCGTTCTATGCATTGAACGCGCGTTTCAAGGAACTGGATAACAGCCGTCAGTACCTGCTGTATTGCGACAAAGGCGTGATGAGTCGCCTGCATGCCCACCATTTGCTCAGTGAGGGGCATGCCAATGTGCGCGTTTATCGACCGAGCTAAGAGCCCGGGGCTGTTTGCCTGTGGCCTGCGTCACCGGCCCCCCGACTCTGCCGTCAAGCTGTAACGGCAAGGCCTGACTCTACTGTTAATCGCTGCCACGACCTGTCAGCACACCGAATCCTCTGATCGAGATACACAAGTGATCGAAAATCTACGTAACATCGCCATCATTGCTCACGTTGACCACGGTAAAACCACCCTGGTAGACAAACTCCTGCGTCAATCCGGCACCCTGGAGCGCAACGAGCTCAACGACGAGCGCGTGATGGACTCCAACGACCAGGAAAAAGAGCGCGGTATTACCATCCTGGCGAAAAACACCGCCATCAACTGGAACGGCTACCACATCAACATCGTGGACACCCCGGGCCACGCCGACTTCGGCGGCGAAGTGGAACGCGTGATGTCGATGGTTGACTCCGTGCTGCTGCTGGTTGACGCTCAAGACGGTCCTATGCCGCAAACCCGTTTCGTGACCAAGAAGGCCTTCGAAGCCGGCCTGCGTCCGATCGTGTGCATCAACAAGGTTGACCGTCCAGGCGCGCGTCCGGATTGGGTTCTGGACCAGATCTTCGACCTGTTCGACAACCTGGGTGCCACCGAAGAACAGCTGGACTTCCAAGTCATCTACGCCTCGGCCCTGAACGGTATTGCTGGTCTTGACCACACCGACATGGCTGAAGACATGACCCCGCTGTACCAGTCGATCGTCGACAACGTACCCGCGCCGAAAGTTGACCGTGAAGGCGCGTTCCAGATGCAGATCTCTGCACTGGACTACAACAGCTTCCTGGGTGTTATCGGCGTTGGCCGTATCGCTCGCGGCAGCGTCAAGCCGAACACCCCGGTTGTGGCTATCGGCGCCGACGGCAAAAAGCGTAACGGTCGTATCCTGAAGCTGATGGGTCACCACGGTCTGCACCGCGTAGACGTTGAAGAAGCTTTCGCCGGCGACATCGTCTGCGTGAGCGGTATGGACTCGCTGTTCATTTCCGACACCCTGTGCCAGCCGGACACCGTCGAGGCGATGAAGCCTCTGACCGTTGACGAGCCAACCGTTTCGATGACCTTCCAGGTGAACGACTCGCCTTTCTGCGGCAAGGAAGGCAAGTTCGTGACCTCCCGTAACATCAAGGAGCGTCTGGACAAAGAGCTGCTGTACAACGTTGCACTGCGCGTTGAAGAAGGCGACTCGGCTGACAAGTTCAAAGTCTCCGGCCGTGGTGAGCTGCACCTCTCGGTACTGATCGAAACCATGCGTCGCGAAGGCTTCGAAATGGGCGTGGGTCGTCCGGAAGTGATCATCCGTCAGGTTGACGGCGTGAAGCAGGAACCTTTCGAAAACGTCACCATCGACACCCCGGAAGAATCCCAGGGCAAGGTCATGGAAGAGATGGGCCTGCGTAAGGGCGACCTGACCAACATGGTGCCGGATGGCAAGGGCCGTGTACGTCTGGAATACAACATCCCTGCGCGTGGTCTGATCGGTTTCCGTAACCAGTTCCTGACCCTGACCAACGGTGCTGGCATCCTGACCTCGATCTTCGATCGCTACGACACCATGAAGTCCGGCGACATGTCCGGCCGTCAGAACGGTGTACTGGTATCGGTAGAAACCGGCAAGGCGCTGACCTACTCGCTGGAAACCCTCCAGGCGCGTGGCAAGCTGTTCGTTGAACACGGTCAAGAGATCTACAACGGTCAGATCGTTGGTCTGAACAGCCGTGACAACGACATGGGCGTCAACCCAACCAAAGGCAAGAAGCTCGACAACATGCGTGCTTCGGGTAAAGACGAAACCATCGCTCTGGTCCCACCTGTTCGCTTCACCCTGGAACAGGCCCTGGAATTCATCCAGGACGACGAGCTGTGCGAAGTCACGCCTAAGTCGATCCGTCTGCGTAAGAAGATCCTGGACGAAGGCGAGCGTACCCGCGCTGCCAAGAAATCCAAGAACTGAGTTAACTCAGGCTGAATAAAAACGCCCCCGGTCGAAAGGCCGGGGGCGTTTTTTTATGCCTGCATTTTGTGCTGGGCTGTTGTGATGATCAGGCTTGTTGTGGGCAGCAGGCCAATGAGATGGTCACTCCCAACACCCTGTGAAAGCTTAGCCCTGGCCGGGTGTGGGAGTGACCATAGATTGTTGTGGCGAGCGGGCTTGCCCCGCGTTGGGCTGCGAAGCGGCCCTAAAACCTGGCGCCGCGGTTTGTCTGGGAGAATGCGGCGGCCTTATTGGGGGCTGCTGCGCAGCCCAACGCAGGACAAGCCTGCTCGCCACAGGGAATCTGCGCTTAACTGAATGGCATTGGGGCAAGCCCGCAGGACACAGGGAATCGGCTTTTGGATCAGAACTTGTCGAGGGTCTTGAAATTAGTCTCGCGCACCACTTCTTTCGGCTTATACGCGCAATACCCTGGCCGCGGCCCGATTTTCGGGTGGTTGCGGCAGGTATCCGGGCGCTTGTCATAAATAGTGCAGAAGCGCGTCTTACGATCCAGGTACAGGCAATCGTTGTTGCTCATGCGTTGCAGGGTGAAGATTTCCGATTTGGAATTGAAGCGCTCCACGATGCCTTCCTTCTGCAACCGCTTGGCGATGTTCTTCGGCGGGTCACCGCGCTCGAATTCGTCGACGATGCCAATGCGGATCAGGTCCTTGATCTTCACCTCCACCGGCAGCGTGCAGCAGCTGGACACGCAGCCGCCGCACATGTGGGCGGAATATTTCTGCCAGGTCTCTAGACGGTCGAGTTCCGCGGCGGCGATCAGTTGAGGCTTCATCAGGGTTCCAGGGTGGGGCGGTAGCAGGGCGCGCGATCATACCGGGATTGGTGGTTTTTTGAACAATATTTTGCGGGTTTCGGCCAAAAGGCACGCCTGGGCCAAAAGCGGGCACGGCGCCTGCATCAAATTCACCAAACGGTGAATGAGTTAAAAAACTGACGAACCGCAGCCGCTACCGTCTGTCAGACGGTCTAGGCTCTAGCAACTCCTTCTATCTCGCCCGAGGTCGCAATTGATGTCTCAGGAACCACTTGCACGAGAAGCAGAGGTAGCCGCATTTCGCGATGCCGTCTTGACCAAACTCACCTATGCGGTGGGCAAGGACCCGGATCACGCCTTCGACCACGACTGGTTCGAAGCCATTGCCCTGGCCGCCCGCGACCAGATGGTCGAACACTGGATGGACCACACCCGGCGTATCTACCGCAAAGGTCAGAAGCGGGTGTATTACCTCTCTCTGGAATTTCTTATCGGCCGCTTGCTCTACGACAGCCTGAGCAACCTGGGCGTGCTGGAGATCGCGCGGGACGCACTGGCTGAGCTGGGCGTCGACCTTGAGCGCATTCGTCTGCTGGAGCCCGATGCGGCGCTCGGCAACGGTGGCCTTGGGCGTCTGGCCGCGTGCTTCATGGAAAGCATGTCCACCCTCGGCATTGCCGGGCACGGTTACGGCATCCGCTACGAGCACGGCTTGTTCCGCCAGGCGATTGTCGATGGCTGGCAACAGGAGCAGACCGAACGCTGGCTGGATTTCGGCAACCCGTGGGAATTCGAGCGGGCCGAAGTGATTTACCCGATCGGTTTTGGCGGTAGCGTCGAAACCCTGCCGGATGCGTCCGGCAAAATGATCCAGGTGTGGACGCCGGGCGAAACCGTACGCGCGGTGGCCTACGACACGCCGGTGGTCGGCTGGCGCGGCGCCAGCGTCAACACCCTGCGCCTGTGGCGTGCGCGCGCCGTGGAGGACTTGCACCTGGAGCGCTTCAACGCCGGTGACCACCTGGGCGCCGTCGCCGAAGTGGCCCGCGCCGAAAGTATCTCCCGCGTACTTTACCCGGCCGACAGCACCGAAGCCGGGCAAGAGCTGCGCCTGCGCCAGGAGTACTTCTTCGTCTCCGCCTCCTTGCAGGATCTGCTGCGCCGTCACAAGAACATGCACGGCTCGGTACTGAGCCTGGGCGAGCACGCGGCGATCCAGCTCAATGACACTCACCCGTCCATTGCCGTGGCCGAGCTGATGCGTCAACTGGTGGACCTGCACGACATTCCCTGGGAAGCCGCGTGGGACGTGACCGTCGAAACGCTTTCCTACACCAACCACACCTTGTTGCCCGAAGCCCTGGAAACCTGGCCGGTCGGTTTGATGGAACGCATGCTGCCCCGCCACATGCAGATCATCTACCTGATCAACGCCCAGCACATCGACTCGCTGCGCGCCAAAGGCATCCACGACTTCGACGTGCTGCGTGCCGTTTCGCTGATCGAAGAAGACAATGGCCGACGCGTGCGCATGGGTAACCTGGCGTTCCTCGGTTCCCACAGCGTCAACGGCGTGTCCGGCCTGCACACCCAGTTGATGCGCAGCACCGTGTTCAGCGAACTGCACAAGCTCTACCCGGAGCGCATCAACAACAAAACCAACGGCATCACCTTCCGCCGCTGGCTGTACCAGGCCAACCCCAAGCTCACGCAGATGCTGGTGGACGCGCTGGGGCCGGACATTCTCGACACCATGGAAACCCGCCTGACGGAGCTTGAAACCTTCGCCGAGAAACAGGCCTTCCGCAAAGCCTTCGCCGATCAGCGCCTGCACAGCAAGCGTGCGCTGGCCGAGATTATCCATGAGCGCCTGGGCATTTCGGTCAACCCGGCGGCGATGTTCGATGTACAGGTCAAGCGTATCCACGAGTACAAGCGCCAACTGCTGAACCTGCTGCACACCGTGGCGCTGTACCAGGCGATCCGTGCCGAGCCGGGCACTGACTGGGTGCCACGGGTGAAGATCTTCGCCGGCAAGGCGGCGGCGAGTTATCACCAGGCCAAGCTGATCATCAAGCTCACCAACGACATTGCGCGCACCGTGAACAACGACCCGACCGTCCGCGGTCTGCTCAAGGTGGTGTTCCTGCCCAACTACAACGTAAGCCTGGCGGAAAGCATCATCCCGGCGGCGGACTTGTCGGAGCAGATTTCCACCGCAGGCTTCGAGGCCTCGGGCACCAGTAACATGAAGTTCGGCCTCAACGGCGCGCTCACCATCGGCACCATGGACGGCGCGAACGTGGAGATGCACGAGCAGGTCGGTGCCGAGCACATGTTCATCTTCGGCCTCAGCGCGCAACAGGTGGAAGCCCGCAAGCACGCCGGTGAGTTCAGTGCCGGGCCGGACATCGCTGCGTCCCATCGCCTCAACGATGTGCTGCAGGCGATTCGCGGCGGGGTGTTCTCGCCGGATGATCCGGGCCGCTACGTGGGCCTGATCGACGGGCTGATCGACTACGACCGCTTCCTGGTGTGCGCCGACTTCGATTCCTACTGGGACGCCCAGGCACGGGTCGAAGCGCATTGGCACGACTCCAAGGCGTGGTGGCGTTCGGCGGTGCTCAACACTGCGCGCATGGGGTGGTTCTCGTCCGACCGGACAATTCGCGAGTACGCGACCGAGATCTGGAAGGCCCTGGACTGACCTTGCAGGAGCGAGCTTGCTCGCTCCTGCAGCACGGTGCTGCTTTGCGTGAACTCTATTGGCGTTAAATCCTCTGATGAGAGGATTTAAGCCCCGACTCGCGCTAAACTGCGCGGGTTTTCAGCCCCCCATTGTCCGGAGCCTTACATGTCCCGCGTTACCTTGAGTCGCTATTTGATCGAGCAGACCCGCAGCAATAACACGCCTGCCGATCTGCGCTTCCTTATCGAAGTGGTGGCGCGTGCCTGCAAGGAAATCAGCCACGCCGTGTCCAAAGGCGCATTGGGCGGTGTCCTGGGCAGCATGGGCACTGAAAACGTGCAGGGCGAAGTGCAGAAGAAGCTCGACGTGATCTCCAACGAGATCCTGCTCGAAGCCAACGAATGGGGCGGTCACCTGGCCGGCATGGCGTCCGAGGAAATGGACAATGCCTACCAGATCCCGGGCAAATACCCGAAGGGCGCCTACCTGCTGGTATTCGACCCATTGGACGGCTCGTCCAACATCGACATCAACGCACCGGTCGGCACCATCTTCTCGGTATTGCGTTGCCCTAACGAATACCTGAGCCAGAACGAAGCGCTGAACGAAAAGGCTTTCCTGCAGCCAGGCACCGAGCAGGTTGCCGCCGGCTACGCGATCTACGGCCCACAGACCATGCTGGTGCTCACCTTGGGCGACGGCGTAAAAGGCTTCACCCTGGACCGCGAAATGGGCAGCTTCGTACTCACCCACGAAGACATCACCATTCCTGCATCCACTCAGGAATTCGCGATCAACATGTCCAACCAGCGTCACTGGGAAGAACCGGTGACCCGCTATGTTGGCGAGCTGATGGCCGGCGAAGAAGGCCCGTTGAAGAAAAACTTCAACATGCGCTGGGTGGCTGCGATGGTGGCCGACGTGCACCGTATCCTCACCCGTGGCGGCCTGTTCATGTATCCGCGCGACAGCCGCGAGCCTTCCAAGCCGGGCAAGCTGCGCCTGATGTACGAAGCCAACCCGATGTCGTTCCTGGTCGAGCAGGCCGGCGGTGCGTCCACCGACGGCCACCAGCGCATCCTCGACATTCAGCCTGAAGGCCTGCACCAGCGTGTGGCGGTGTTTTTGGGTTCGAAGGAAGAAGTTGAGCGTGTGACGGCGTATCACAAGAAGTAAGCACGGGCGATAAGCAATCCGCCATGTTGTGAGGCGGATCACCCTTGAAGAAGCCCCGAAACGTTTCAGCGTTTTCGGGGCTTTTTTTGTTTTTGCGTGTCGGGAACCAGACCCCCCTTTTCCCTTCTAAGCTTCTGGCAGACACCCATGCTGCTTCGTCCCTCCAGGAGTTTATCCATGTCGTTACGTCGTCTCGCCTTGCTGACTTTTTGCGTGCTGCTCGCCGCTTGCAGCAAGGTCAATCAAGAGAATTTCGCGAAGTTGTCGGCCGGGATGCCCAAGGCCGAGGTGGAGTCGCTGCTGGGTAAGCCAACTGACTGTTCCGGCGCACTGGGTATGTCCAGCTGCACCTGGGGCGATAAGAACAGCTTTATCAGCGTTCAATATGCCGGTGACAAGGTTGTGTTGTTTTCCGGGCAAGGCCTGAAGTAAACCGGGGCGCAAGCCTGCGGGAGAAGAAGAATGATGCGTTTTGTTTTGTTTCTTTGCGCCAGCCTGTTTTTGGCGGGCTGCGCCAGCCATTCTGGCGATGATCTGCAACCCAAGACGGCGAACAACGTCAATCTCAAGCGCTACCAGGGCACCTGGTACGAGCTGGCCCGATTGCCGATGTACTTCCAGCGCAACTGCGCCCAGTCGGAAGCCCGCTACAGCCTGCTGCCGGATGGCGACATGTCGGTGTTCAACCGCTGCCTGACCACCGAGTGGAAGTGGGAAGAAGCCAAGGGCACCGCCACACCGCAAGTGCCGGGCAAGACCGACAAGCTCTGGGTGGAATTCAATAACTGGTTCACCGCGCTGCTGCCGGGCGTTGCCAAGGGCGACTATTGGGTGCTGTACGTCAGCGATGACTACAAGACCGCTATCGTCGGCAGTCCGAGCCGTCGTTACATGTGGATCCTGTCGCGTACACCAACGGTGAGCGCCGACACCCGTGAGGACCTGCTCAGCAGGGCGCGGCAACAGGGCTATGACACCACGCGTCTGATCTTCCGCACCTCGGACAAGCAGATGGCCAAGACCTCTCAATAACACCCCTGAACCCAATGTGGGAGGGGGCTTGCTCCCGATAGCAGTGCGTCAGTCGCTTATTCATGACTGACACGCCGCCATCGGGAGCAAGCCCCCTCCCACATTTTTTATCCGAGTAAAGTTCTCAGCACCTGCGTGAACGCCCTGGCGCTTTGCTCTTCGTCGGCATGATGCCCGTCGCGCACCACCCACTTGCCGTTCACCAGCACATCGCGCACCTGTCGATCCCCCCCGGCGAACAGCCAGCGATTGAGAATCCCATCCTCGCTCGCCGTGGCCAGGTAAGGATCATGACCGTCCAGCACGATCCAGTCCGCCCGCCTGCCCACTTCCAATCGACCAATCGGCTGTCCCAGCGCCTGAGCCCCACCGTCCAGCGCGGCATCGAATAACGTGCGGCCGACCATCGGCTGATCGCGGCGATACAGGCGATTGCGCCGTTGGTCACGCAACCGCTGGCCATATTCCAGCCAGCGCAATTCCTCCACCACGCTCAGCGACACATGGCTGTCGGAGCCGATCCCCATGCGCCCATCCTGGGCAAGAAAATCCACCGCCGGAAAAATCCCGTCGCCCAGGTTTGCCTCGGTGGTCAGGCACAGCCCCGCAATCGCGCGGCTCCTGGCCATGCGCGCGACTTCGTCCGCATCGGCGTGGGTGGCGTGCACCAGACACCAGCGCTCATCGACCTCAACGTTGTCATACAGCCATTGCAGAGGACGCTTGCCGCTCCAGGCCTGGCAATCGTCGACTTCTTTCTGTTGCTCGGCGATGTGGATATGCACGGGGCACGCCTTGTCGCCGGCCGCCAGCACGTCGTGGATCTGCTGCGGGGTGACCGCGCGCAGCGAGTGGAAACACAGGCCCAGTTGCTGCGCCGGTTGCGCTGCCAGGATCGGTCGCAAGCGGGCCTGCAGCTCCAGGTAGCTGTCCGTGCTGTTGATAAACCGCCGCTGTCCCTCGTTCGGCGCCTTGGCACCAAACCCCGAGTGGGTGTAGAGCACTGGCAACAGCGTCAGGCCAATACCGCTGGCGGCTGCTGCCTGACTGATCTGCCGCGACAACTCGGCGCGATCGGCATAGGGCTGACCGCTGACATCGTGATGCACGTAATGAAACTCGGCCACCGAGGTGTAGCCGGCCTTGAGCATTTCGATGTACAGCTGGCGTGCGATCACCTGCAACTGGTCCGGGCTGATCTTGCCAACCATGCGGTACATCAGCTCGCGCCAGGTCCAGAAACTGTCATTCGGGTTGCCCGCCACCTCCGCCAGGCCGGCCATGGCGCGCTGGAAAGCATGGGAATGCAGGTTCGGCATGCCGGCCAACAGCGGGCCTCTGAGCCGCTCGGCACTCTGTGCATCGGCATTGGCCTCGACCCGAGTCAACAGGCCGTCGGTGCCCACCTCAAGGCGTACATCGTTGGCCCATCCATCAGGCAGCAGTGCGCGTTCGGCAAAGAATGCGGACATGATCAGAAGACTCCGGTCGTGTGTTTATTTGTATATACATATACAGACGTTTGCCTGCTCGGTAAACTCCGGCAATCTATGCTTCTTTTTCCCTGCAAGGATTCCCTGTGCCGACTCCGCCTGCCAAGTCTTCGCTGGCTGCCCACATGGACGAAAGTCCGGCGCCCTTGTATGCCCGCGTCAAACAGATGATCAGCCAGCAGATTCTCACCGGCAACTGGCCGCCCCATTACCGCGTGCCGTCGGAAAGCGAACTGGTCAGCCAGTTAGGCTTCAGCCGCATGACCATCAACCGCGCCCTGCGCGAACTCACCGCCGAAGGGTTGCTGGTGCGCATGCAGGGCGTGGGCACATTCGTCGCTGAACCCAAGAGCCAGTCGGCACTGTTCGAAGTGCACAACATTGCCGATGAGATCGCCTCGCGCGGCCATCGTCACACCTGCCAGGTCATCCACCTGTGCGAAGAGGCTGCCGGTTCCGAGCGCGCCGTTGCCCTGGAAATGCGTGAAGGCGGGCGGGTGTTTCACTCGCTGATCGTGCACTACGAAAACGACATTCCTGTGCAAATTGAAGACCGTTTCGTCAACGCCGCAGTCGCGCCGGACTACCTGCAGCAGGACTTCACCCAGCAAACGCCCTACGCGTACCTCAACCAGGTGGCGCCGCTTACCGAAGGCGAGCATGTGGTCGAAGCAATTCTTGCTGACGCCGCCGAGTGCAAACTGCTGCAGATCGAGCCGAGCGAACCCTGCCTGTTGATTCGCCGACGCACCTGGTCGGGCCGTCAGCCGGTAACTGCCGCGCGCTTGATCCACCCCGGTTCCCGGCACAGCCTCGAAGGGCGTTTCAGCAAATGAGTGAAGTCTCTGTCTGGCGCGCCACCGACTACGTGCGCATGCCCTGGAAGAATGGCGGCGGCAGCACCGAAGAAATCACCCGTGACGCAGGCGAAGGCCTCGATGGGTTTGGCTGGCGCCTGTCGATTGCCGACATTGCCGAGTCGGGCGGGTTCTCCACCTTCGCCGGCTACCAGCGCATCATCACCGTGATCAAGGGCGCAGGTATGGTGCTGACCGTGGACGGCCAAGAGCAGCGCGGCCTGCTGCCGCTGCAACCCTTCGCCTTCAGTGGCGACAGCGAGGTGTCCTGTCGCCTGATCACCGGACCGATTCGCGATTTCAACCTGATCTATTCGCCCCAGCGTTATCACGCGCGTTTGCAGTGGGTGGACGGCTTGCAGCGGTTTTTCAGCACGGCGCAGACGGTGCTGGTGTTCAGCGTGGCGGATGAAGTGAAGGTGCTGAACCAGAAGCTGGGTCATCACGACTGCCTGCAAGTGGAGGGTAATACCGGCTTGCTGGATATTTCCGTGGCAGGCCGTAGCTGCATTATCGAACTGACCGCGCGCGGTTAAACATGTGGGAGGGGCTTGCTCCCGATAGCAGTGGGTCATTGCCAAATGGGCTGACTGACACACCGCCATCGGGAGCAAGCCCCCTTTCACATTTTCTCTGCGGTGTTTACAAAACGGCGCACCAATTTGTTACCGAATGCCCCAGCGTGATGCAGCTCCAGTGTTTCGCCCTCGTTAAAAACACCCACCCGGGAAATTTCAAAAAGCCCCCAAAGCCTTAATTCGCAAGGCTCCCGTGTACTCAAAAAAAATTCCCCATGACTGACTCACCGAGTTGGCCGCTCGATTGCATATGCTTGTACATACAAGTAAAGGTGTGTGTAGGACTCTTCTTCCCACACGCCTGTTCGCGCATCGATCGCCGAGGAGTCAGTGTTGTGACCAAGCCTACCCAGTACCGTGACGTCGAAATCCGTGCCGCCCGCGGTAACAAGCTCACTGCCAAAAGCTGGCTGACCGAAGCGCCGCTGCGCATGTTGATGAATAACCTTGACCCGCAAGTGGCCGAGAACCCGAAAGAACTGGTGGTGTACGGCGGCATTGGCCGTGCGGCGCGCAATTGGGAATGCTACGACCAGATCGTCGAAAGCCTTACCCATCTGAATGATGACGAAACCCTGCTGGTGCAATCGGGCAAGCCGGTCGGCGTGTTCAAAACCCACAGCAACGCGCCGCGCGTGCTCATTGCCAACTCCAACCTGGTACCCCACTGGGCCAGTTGGGAACACTTCAACGAGCTGGATGCCAAGGGCCTGGCCATGTACGGCCAGATGACCGCCGGCAGCTGGATCTACATCGGCAGCCAGGGCATCGTCCAGGGTACCTACGAAACCTTCGTCGAAGCGGGTCGCCAGCATTACGATTCGAACCTCAAGGGCCGCTGGGTACTCACCGCCGGTCTTGGCGGCATGGGCGGCGCGCAACCCTTGGCAGCCACCCTGGCCGGTGCATGCTCGCTGAACATCGAATGCCAGCAGGTCAGCATCGATTTCCGCCTGGCCAGTCGTTATGTCGACGAGCAAGCCACCGACCTCGACGACGCCCTGGCCCGTATCGCCAAATACACCCAGGAAGGCAAAGCCATCTCCATCGCCCTGCTGGGCAACGCGGCAGAAATCCTGCCGGAGCTGGTCAAGCGCGGCGTGCGCCCGGACATGGTCACGGACCAGACCAGCGCCCACGACCCGCTCAACGGCTACCTGCCGGCCGGCTGGAGCTGGGACGAATACCGCGCCCGCGCCAAAACCGAGCCGGCCGTCGTGATTCAGGCCGCCAAGCAGTCGATGGCCGTGCATGTCAAAGCCATGCTCGAATTCCAGAAGCAGGGCATCCCGACCTTCGACTACGGCAACAACATCCGTCAGATGGCGCAGGAAGTGGGCGTGGAAAACGCCTTCGATTTCCCGGGCTTCGTGCCGGCCTATATCCGCCCGCTGTTCTGCCGTGGCATCGGCCCGTTCCGTTGGGCCGCGCTGTCGGGCGACCCGCAGGACATCTACAAGACCGACGCCAAAGTCAAAGCGCTGATCCCGGACGACGCCCACCTGCACAACTGGCTGGACATGGCGCGCGAACGCATCAGCTTCCAGGGCTTGCCGGCGCGTATCTGCTGGGTTGGTTTGGGCCAGCGCGCCAAGCTGGGCCTGGCGTTCAACGAAATGGTGCGCAGCGGCGAGCTGTCGGCCCCGGTGGTGATCGGCCGCGACCACCTGGACTCAGGCTCCGTGGCCAGCCCCAACCGCGAAACCGAATCCATGCAGGACGGCTCCGATGCCGTGTCCGACTGGCCGCTGCTCAACGCCTTGCTCAACACCGCGAGCGGCGCGACCTGGGTCTCGCTGCACCACGGCGGCGGCGTGGGCATGGGCTTCTCTCAGCATTCGGGCATGGTCATCGTCTGCGACGGCACCGATGAAGCGGCCGAACGCATCGCGCGGGTATTGCACAACGACCCGGCCACCGGGGTGATGCGGCATGCGGACGCCGGTTACCAGATCGCGATCGACTGCGCCAGGGAGCAGGGCCTCAATCTCCCGATGATCAAATAGGCAATGTGGAAGAGCTTTTGTGGGAGCTGGCTCCCAAAGATGAGCGGTTTTAGTACCCAACACTCCATCAGAGGTTGAACCCACATGGCGGCAAACGACACCCCACCGCTGATCGAAAAACGTTCGATCGACTACATTCCGGAAGCAGAAAGACACGGTCGTCTCTTGAGCCAGTTCACCCTGTGGCTCGGTGCCAACCTGCAGATCACTGCTATCGTCACCGGGGCCCTGGCCGTGGTGTTGGGCGGTGATGTGTTCTGGTCGTTGATCGGTCTGTTGATCGGCCAGCTGATCGGCGGTGGCGTCATGGCCCTGCATGCGGCACAAGGGCCCAAGCTCGGCCTGCCGCAGATGATCTCCAGTCGTGTGCAGTTCGGGGTATACGGCGCGGCCATCCCGATTGTGCTGGTGTGCCTGATGTACCTGGGCTTCACCGCCACCGGCACCGTGTTGTCCGGCCAGGCACTGGGCCAGCTGTTCGGCGTCAGTGACAGCACCGGTATCCTGATGTTCGCCAGTGTCATCGTGCTGGTCACGGTACTCGGCTACCGGGTGATCCATTTTATCGGCCGCGTCGCCAGCGTCATTGGGGTGATGGCGTTTGTCTATCTGTTCAGCCGTCTGATGAGCCAGGCCGACATTGGCGCGCTCCTGCAAATCCGACACTTCAGCTGGAGCAGTTTCCTGCTGGCGGTGTCGCTCGCGGCCTCATGGCAGATCGCGTTCGGCCCTTACGTGGCGGACTACTCACGCTACCTGCCGAGCCGTACGTCCTCACTGAAAACCTTCCTCGCCGCCGGTGCCGGTTCGGTGATTGGCGCGCAGGTGGCGATGATCCTCGGTGTGTTCGCCGCCGCGTTGTCCAACGGGCAATTCGCCGGTCACGAAGTGGCCTACATCGTCGGCCTGGGCGGCACGGGGGCCACCGCTGCGTTGCTGTATTTCAGCATCGCGTTCGGCAAGGTCACGATTTCCACCCTGAACTCCTACGGCAGCTTCATGTGCATCGCGACCATCATCAGCGGTTTTCGCGGTCGTCTCGACGTCACGCGCTGGCAGCGTCTTGGGTTCGTGCTGGTCATCGTCGGCGCGGCAACCCTGATCGCGCTGCTCGGCCAGCACTCGTTCCTCGGTGCGTTCAAGTCGTTCATCCTGTTTCTGCTGGCGTTCTTCACGCCGTGGAGCGCGATCAACCTGGTCGACTATTACTGCATCACCCGCGAGCGCTATGACGTGCCGGCCCTGGCCGATCCGAACGGACGCTACGGGCGTTGGAACCTGCTGGGCATCAGCGTCTATGTATTTGGCGTGCTGGTGCAGTTGCCGTTCATCTCCACCAAGTTCTACACCGGGCCGCTGGTGGCCGCCCTCGGTGACGTGGATATCTCCTGGATCATCGGCCTGGTGCTGCCCGCCGGCCTGTATTACCTGTGCGCAAAAAAATGGCACAGCGCTGTACCTGACCACCTGATCCTGCCGCCAGAGCAGGGCGCTGCGCCAATAATAACCAGGCCGGTTGCACAGGCCTGATGGGACGTGGACAGGGCAGGACGCCTACTGACTGCCGTCATCCATTTCAAGATTGGGAGCGTCACCACAATGAAAATACATAAGACCCTGCTGGCCACTCTGTTCTTGGCAAGCGCCGGCGCCCAGGCTGCCGGTTGGTGCGAATCCGGCAAGCCGGTGAAGTTCGCAGGCCTCAATTGGGAAAGCGGCATGTTGCTGACCGACATCCTGCAAACCGTGCTGGAAAAAGGCTACGACTGCAAAACCGACAGCCTGCCGGGCAACTCCATCACCATGGAAAACGCCCTGAGCAGTAACGACATTCAGGTATTCGCCGAAGAGTGGGTGGGCCGCAGCGAAGTCTGGAACAAGGCCGAGAAGGCCGGCAAGGTCGTGGGCGTTGGCGCGCCTATCGTCGGTGCGATCGAGGGCTGGTACGTGCCGCGTTACGTGATCGAAGGCGACGCCAAGCGCAAGCTCGCCGCCAAGGCGCCGGACCTGAAGAACATCGCGGATCTCGCCAAGTACGCCTCAGTGTTCAAGGACCAGGAAGAGCCGTCCAAGGGCCGCTTCTACAACTGCCCGGCCGGCTGGACCTGTGAGCTGGACAACAGCGAAATGCTGAAAAGCTACGGTCTGGAGAGCACCTACACCAACTTCCGCCCAGGCACCGGCCCGGCGCTGGATGCGGCGGTGCTGTCGAGCTACAAGCGTGGCGAGCCGATCCTGTTCTACTACTGGTCGCCGACGCCGCTGATGGGTCAGGTCGACCTGGTCAAGCTGCAGGAAAAACCCGGCGTGGATAAAAGCGTGAGCATCAAGGTCGGCCTGTCCAAGGCATTCCACGAGCAGGCGCCGGAACTGGTGGCCGTGCTGGAAAAGGTCAACCTGCCCATCGACCTGCTCAACCAGAACCTGGGTCGCATGGCCAAGGAACGTATCGAATCGCCGAAACTGGCGAAAATATTCCTCAAGGAACATCCTGAGGTCTGGCACGCCTGGGTCAGCGACGAGGCCGCCAAAAAAATCGACGCGGCCTTGTAGGTCAAGCGCGTCCGGCTACCCTGAAGGGCTGGCCGGGCGCCCGGCCACAACCCATTGGACCGAGAGCACGCTATGTTTCCCGAGAGTTTTACGTTTTCCATCGCCGACTGGGTCAACGGTTGGGTGGACTCATTGGTCACCCACTACGGCGATGTGTTCCGGCACATCTCCGACACCCTGCTGTGGGCCATCGTCAACCTGGAAGGTCTGCTGCGCGCCGCGCCCTGGTGGCTGATGCTGGCGATTGTCGGCGCCATTGCCTGGCACGCCACGCGCAAGGTAGTCACCACCGCCGTGATCGTCGGTTTGCTGTTTCTGGTGGGCGCCGTGGGCCTGTGGGACAAGCTGATGCAAACCCTGGCGCTGATGATGGTGGCCACGGTGATCTCGGTGTTCATCGGCATTCCGCTGGGCATCCTGTCGGCGCGCAGCAATCGCCTGCGTGCGGTGCTGATGCCGCTGCTCGACATCATGCAGACCATGCCCAGCTTCGTGTACCTGATCCCGGTGCTGATGCTGTTCGGCCTGGGCAAGGTGCCGGCGATTTTCGCCACGGTGATCTACGCCGCGCCGCCGCTGATTCGCCTCACTGACCTGGGCATTCGCCAGGTTGACCGCGAAGTGATGGAAGCCATCAACGCCTTTGGCGCCAACCGCTGGCAGCAACTGTTCGGCGTGCAATTGCCGCTGGCCCTGCCGAGCATCATGGCCGGTATCAACCAGACCACCATGATGGCGTTGTCGATGGTGGTAATCGCCTCGATGATCGGCGCCCGTGGCTTGGGTGAAGACGTATTGGTCGGCATCCAGACCCTCAACGTTGGCCGTGGTCTTGAAGCCGGCCTTGCGATTGTGATTCTCGCGGTGGTCATCGACCGCATTACCCAGGCCTATGGTCGTCCACGGCATGAGGCGAGCAAATGAGTACCGTCAGCAAAATTGAAGTCAGGAACGTATTCAAGATTTTCGGCAATCGATCCAAAGACGCGCTGGCCATGATCGGCCAGGGCAAGACCAAGGATGAGGTGCTGGCCGAAACCGGTTGCGTGGTCGGCGTGAATGACCTGTCCCTGAGCATCGCCACCGGTGAGATCTTTGTGATCATGGGGTTGTCGGGTTCCGGCAAGTCGACCCTGGTGCGCCACTTCAACCGCCTGATCGACCCCACCAGCGGCGCGATCCTGGTGGACGGTGAAGACATTCTGCAACTGGACATGGATGCCCTGCGCCAATTGCGTCGGCACAAAATCAGCATGGTGTTCCAGAGCTTCGGCCTGCTGCCGCACAAGAGCGTGCTCGACAACGTTGCCTATGGCCTCAAGGTGCGCGGCGAAACCAAACAAGTGTGTGCCGAGCGTGCCCTGCACTGGATCGAAACCGTAGGCCTCAAGGGCTACGAAAACAAATACCCGCACCAGCTTTCCGGTGGCATGCGCCAGCGCGTCGGCCTGGCCCGCGCGTTGGCGGCCGACACCGACATCATCCTGATGGACGAAGCCTTCAGCGCCCTCGACCCGCTGATCCGCGCCGAGATGCAGGACCAGTTGATCGAGCTGCAAAAGACCCTGCACAAGACCATCGTGTTCATCACCCATGACCTGGACGAGGCCGTGCGCATCGGCAACCGCATTGCGATCCTCAAGGACGGCAAGCTGATCCAGGTGGGTACGCCGCGCGAGATTCTGCACTCGCCGGCGGATGAGTATGTAGACCGGTTCGTTCAGCGACGGGCGGCGGTGGTCTGATCAGGGTTTTGTAGTGAGCCGGCCGGCCTCATCGCAGGCAAGCCAGCCCACACATTTGGAATGCATTTCCCTGTGGGAGCTGGCTTGCCTGCGATGAGGCCAGTGAAGCTGCAAAGCAATTGAAGAAGGTACAAAGATGCCCCAGCTCGCAACAATTCTCATCGCCGACGCCCCCCTGCGCTGGCAGGACGTGGTCGCCGTCGCCCGCCACGGCGCCGTGTTCGAACTCTCTGACCAGGCCTGGGCGCGCATCGACAATGCCCAGGCCATCGTGCAGCGCATCGTCGCCAGCGGCGAGCGCGCCTATGGCGTCAACACCGGGCTGGGTGCGCTGTGCAACGTGTCGCTTGAGGGCGAGCAGCTCAGCCAGCTGTCGCGCAACACCCTGCTGAGCCACGCCTGCGGCGTCGGCCCGGCACTGAGTGACGAGCAGACCCGTGCGATCATCTGCGCCGCCATCATCAACTACAGCCACGGCTACTCCGGCCTGCATCGCCAGGTGGTGCAGGCGCTGCTGGCGTTGCTCAACCACGGCATCACCCCGCAAGTGCCGTCCCAGGGTTCGGTGGGTTACCTGACCCATATGGCCCATGTCGGCGTAGCCTTGCTGGGGATTGGCGACGTGAGCTATCGCGGGCAGATCATTGCGGCGCAAGACGCATTGAAAGCCGAAGGGTTGCAGCCCGTGATACTCGGCGCAAAGGACGGCCTGTGCCTGGTCAACGGCACGCCATGCATGACCGGCCTGAGCTGCCTGGCCCTGGCTGACGCGCATCATCTGCTGCAATGGGCCGACGTGATCGGCGCCATGAGCTTCGAGGCCCAGCGCGGCCAGCTCGATGCGTTTGACGAAGAGATCCTCGCCCTCAAGCGCCACCCCGGCATGCAGCGCGTCGGCCATAACCTGCGCGCGCTGCTCGACGGCAGTGAGGTGATCGCCGCGAGCAGGGGCATCCGCACGCAGGACGCCCTGAGCCTGCGCTCGATCCCGCAGATCCACGGTGCCTCGCGCGATCAGGTGGAACACGCCACCCGCCAGATCGAAACCGAGCTCAACGGCGCTACCGACAACCCGCTGCTGCTTGGCACGCCGGACCATTACCGCGTGGTGTCCCAGGCCAACCCCCACGGTCAGTCCGTGGCCATGGCCGCCGACCTGCTCGCCATCGCCATGGCCGAAATCGGCGCGGTGGCCGAGCGCCGCCTGGACCGCCTGATCAACCCGCACGTCAGCGGCCTGCCGGCCTTTCTGGTGAGCGACCCCGGGGTGAACTCGGGGATGATGATCGCGCAATACGTCGCTGCGTCGCTGTGCGGGCAGAACCGGCAACTGGCGCAACCGGCGGTGCTCGACAACTTCGTTACCTCGGGCCTGCAGGAAGACCACCTGAGCCTGGGCACCAACGCCGCGCTCAAGTTGCACCAACTGCTGGCCAACGTGACCCGGATTCTCGCCATTGAGTACCTGCTGGCCGCCCAGGCGTTCGAGTTTCTCAAGGACCAACGCTTCGGCGCAGGCACCGACCGCGCCTGGCGTCTGCTGCGCGAGGTCGTCCCCGCGTATGAGCAGGACCGCTGGCTGGCGCCGGACATTGAAGCCGCCGCCAGGGTGCTCACCGACACTGCATTGCCGAATTTGTATTGAAATCAAAAAATAATTCACAAGGAGCATCAACGTGACTGCACTCAATCTGATTCCAGGCCAACTGAGCCTTGCCCAACTGCGCACCGTCTACCAGCAGTCGGTCACCCTCAGCCTGGATGACAGTGCATCGAGCCAGATCGAAGCCAGCGTCGCCTGCGTGGAACAGATTCTCGCCGAGAACCGCACCGCCTACGGCATCAACACCGGGTTCGGCCTGCTGGCCTCGACCCGCATCGCCAGCGAAGACCTGGAAAACCTGCAGCGCTCACTGGTGCTGTCCCACGCCGCCGGCGTCGGCGAGCCGATCAGCGACGCATTGGTGCGGCTGGTCATGGTGCTCAAGGTCAACAGCCTGAGCCGTGGCTTTTCCGGGATCCGTCGTCAGGTCATCGACGCGCTGATTGCGTTGATCAACGCCGAGGTCTACCCGCACATTCCGCTCAAGGGGTCGGTGGGTGCCTCCGGTGACCTCGCGCCCTTGGCGCACATGTCTCTGGTGCTGCTGGGCGAGGGCAAGGCGCGCTACAAAGGCGAATGGCTGACGACCGTGGACGCGCTGAAAATCGCCGGCCTCACGCCGCTGACCCTCGCCGCCAAGGAAGGTTTGGCGCTGCTCAACGGCACCCAGGTGTCCACCGCCTATGCCTTGCGTGGGCTGTTCGAAGGCGAAGACCTGTTTGCCGGCGCCCTCGTCTGCGGCGGTCTCACGGTGGAGGCGGTGCTGGGCTCGCGCTCGCCATTCGACGCGCGTATTCATGCCGCGCGCGGCCAGCGTGGGCAGATCGATGCGGCGGCGGCCTACCGGACGCTGCTGGGTGACAGCAGCCAGGTGTCGCAGTCGCACCAGAACTGCGACAAGGTGCAGGACCCATACTCCCTGCGCTGCCAGCCGCAAGTGATGGGCGCCTGCCTGACCCAGTTGCGCCAGGCGGCCGAAGTGCTGGTGGTCGAAGCCAACGCTGTGTCGGACAACCCGCTGGTGTTCGCCGCCGAGGGCGACGTGATCTCCGGTGGCAACTTCCACGCCGAGCCGGTGGCGATGGCCGCCGACAACATGGCGCTGGCGCTGGCTGAAATCGGCGCGCTGAGCGAGCGGCGCATCTCGCTGATGATGGACAAGCACATGTCGCAATTGCCGCCGTTTCTGGTGGGCAATGGCGGGGTCAACTCCGGTTTCATGATCGCCCAGGTCACGGCTGCCGCGCTGGCCAGCGAAAACAAGGCCCTGGCCCATCCCCACAGCGTCGACAGCCTGCCCACTTCCGCCAACCAGGAAGACCATGTGTCGATGGCCCCGGCGGCCGGCAAGCGTCTGTGGGAAATGGCCGAGAACACCCGAGGTATCCTTGCCGTGGAGTGGCTGGCAGCCTGCCAGGGCCTGGACCTGCGCGATGGCCTCAAAACCTCGCCGGTGCTTGAACAGGCCCGAGGCTTGCTGCGCGATAAAGTGGCGTTTTATGACAAGGATCGTTTTTTTGCCCCGGACATCATCGCCGCCAGCGAACTGCTTGCCAGCCGCTGCCTCAATGAGCTGGTGCCGGCGCCGTTGCTGCCGAGTCTGTAACGAGGAGGTTGGATGAAAACCCTTTGGCAACACTGTCATGTTGCAACCATGGCTGACGGCAAGTACTCGATCATCGAGGATGCCGCCTTGGTCACCGCCCACTCGCTGATCGAATGGATCGGCCCGCGTAGCCAGTTGCCGGTGGCTGACTACGCTCAGGTGCATGACCTGCAGGGCGCCTGGGTCACCCCCGGGCTGATCGACTGCCATACCCACACGGTGTTCGGCGGCAACCGCAGCGGCGAATTCGAGCAGCGCCTTCAGGGTGTGAGCTATGCCGAGATCGCCGCTCAGGGCGGGGGCATTGCCAGCACCGTGCGCGCCACGCGTGCTGCCAGCGAAGACGAGCTGTTCGCCAGCGGCCACAAGCGCCTGCGCAGCCTGTTGAAAGACGGCGTGACCACAGTGGAGATCAAGTCCGGCTACGGCCTGGACTTGGCCAACGAACGCAAGATGCTGCGCGTGGCCCGGCGCCTCGGTGACGCGCTGCCGGTGAGCGTGCGCGCCACCTGCCTGGCCGCCCATGCGTTGCCACCGGAGTACAAGGACCGTGCCGACGACTACATCGACCACATCTGCAACGAAATGCTGCCGGCCCTGGCAGCAGAAGGCCTGGTAGACGCCGTGGATGCGTTCTGCGAATACCTGGCATTTTCCACGGAGCAAGTGGAGCGCGTGTTCAAGGTCGCCCGGCAACTGGGCCTGCCGGTCAAGCTGCATGCCGAGCAGCTCTCGTCGTTGCACGGTTCCAGTCTGGCTGCGCGCTATCACGCGCTGTCGGCCGATCACCTGGAATTCATGACCGAAGAAGACGCCATCGCCATGGCCGCCGCCGGTACCGTCGCCGTGCTGCTGCCGGGGGCGTTCTATTTTCTGCGCGAAACCCAGTTGCCGCCGATGGATGCCCTGCGCAAACATGGGGTGAAGATCGCTATCGGCAGTGACCTTAACCCCGGCACCTCGCCAGCACTGTCGCTGCGGCTGATGCTCAATATGGCATGCACCCTGTTGCGCATGACCCCGGAAGAAGCGCTGGCCGGCGCCACCCTGCATGCGGCCACCGCGCTGGGCATGGGCGACAGCCATGGTTCGCTGGAGGTGGGCAAGGTCGCTGATTTTGTCGCCTGGCAGATTGATCGCCCCGCCGACCTGGCCTACTGGCTGGGCGGCGAACTGGACAAACGCGTGGTGCGCCACGGCGTCGACGTTACTGTGTAAGGAGCATGGTTGTGGATAAGGTTCTGAACTTCAAACAAGGCCGCACCCCGCTGCTGATCAGCATGCCCCACGCTGGCCTGCGCCTCACGCCTGCGGTCGAGGCCGGATTGGTCGCCGAGGCGCAAAGCCTGCCGGACACCGACTGGCACATCCCGACGCTGTATGACTTTGCCGAGGAACTGGGCGCCAGCACGTTGTCGGCAGAATATTCACGGTTTGTCATCGACCTTAACCGGCCGTCGGACGACAAGCCGCTGTACGCGGGGGCAACAACGGGGCTGTACCCGGCGACGCTGTTCGACGGTGCGCCGTTGTTTCGCGAAGGGCTGGCGCCCTCTGAGGAGGAACGGGTGAGCTACCTGCAAAAGATCTGGGGGCCGTACCACCGTCAACTTCAGGAAGAGCTCGCGCGGCTCAAGGCCGAGTTCGGCTATGCGCTGCTGTTCGACGCGCACTCGATCCGTTCGGTAATCGCGCATCTGTTCGACGGCAAGTTGCCCGACTTCAATCTGGGCACCTTCAACGGGGCGGCCTGCGACCCGCAGCTGGCCGGCCAATTGGAAGCTATTTGCGCTCGGCATCCGCAGTACACCCATGTGCTCAACGGACGCTTCAAGGGCGGCCATATCACTCGCCACTATGGCGATCCGGCGCAGAATATCCACGCGGTGCAACTGGAGCTGTGCCAGAGCACCTATATGGAAGAGGTCGAACCATTCCGCTATCGCCCTGATCTGGCCGAACCGACGCGTGTGGTGCTCAGGCAATTGCTTGAACAGATGCTGGCCTGGGGCCGGGCGCGCTATGCATAGACACAACACAGAACGCCTGTGGAAGGGCGTGAGCCTGCGTTCGGCCAGCGTGTTCGACGGGGCGCCTCAGATCAAAAGCAAAAGCGCGGCGGCCTGTTAGAACCGACCGGTATGGGTGAGTGTGAACGCGATCAAATGTGGGAGCGGGCTTGCCCGCGAAGGCGTCGGCCCAGCAAACATTGATGTTGACTGACCCACAGATCCACTGTGGCGAGCAGGCTTGTCCTGCGTTGGGCTGCGCAGCAGCCCCAAAACCAGGCGCTGAGCCTTATCAGGTACACCGCGTGTTGCTGGATTGGGGGCGCTTCGCACCCCAACGCGGGGCAAGCCCGCTCGCCACAGGGGCTCCAGTTTGCGACGTGACAGCGCTAAGTGCCCCGCATTGGAGGGTATTCACAGCGTTGCCTGCGCAAGGACATGCTCATTGCACAATTCGGGTTTATGATGCCAGACGGCAGAATAATAGAAGTCCCCTCAGGGATGAACCCGACACCCTACGGAGCGCGCAATGCAGACTTGGTACCCGCAGATCAAACCCTACGCTCGGCACGATCTGGCTGTCGATGACACCCACACCCTGTATGTCGATGAAAGTGGCTCACCCGAAGGCTTGCCCGTGGTGTTCATCCACGGTGGCCCGGGCTCCGGTTGCGATGCGCAAAGCCGCTGCTACTTCGATCCGAACCTGTACCGCATCGTCACCTTCGACCAGCGCGGCTGCGGGCGCTCCACCCCACGCGCAAGCCTGGAAAACAACACCACCTGGGACCTGGTCGCCGACCTTGAGCGCATTCGTGAGCACCTGGGCATCGACAAATGGGTACTGTTCGGCGGCTCATGGGGCTCGACGTTGTCCCTGGCCTACGCCCAAACCCACCCCGAGCGCGTGCATGGGCTGATCGTTCGCGGCATTTTCCTGGCGCGCCCGCAGGACATTCACTGGTTCTATCAGGAAGGCGCCAGCCGCCTGTTCCCCGATTACTGGCAGGACTACCTCGCGCCGATCCCGGCGGACGAGCGCCACGACATGATTGCGGCCTACCACAAGCGTCTCACCGGCAACGACCAGATTGCCCAGATGCACGCAGCCAAGGCCTGGTCCGGCTGGGAAGGGCGCATGCTCGGCCTGTGCCCGAGCCCGCAGCATGTGGAGCGGTTCTCCGAACCGCAGCGCGCGCTGTCCATCGCGCGTATCGAGTGCCACTACTTCACCAACAACTCCTTCCTTGAACCCAACCAGCTGATTCGCGACATGCACAAGATCGCCCATCTGCCTGGCGTCATCATCCACGGTCGCTACGACATGATCTGCCCGCTGGATAACGCCTGGGAGCTGCATCAGGCCTGGCCCAACAGCGAGCTGCAAGTGATCCGCGAAGCCGGGCATGCGGCGTCCGAGCCCGGCATCACCGATGCTCTGGTGCGTGCGACCGGCGAGATGGCACGGCGCCTGCTTGATCTGCCGCCAGAAGAAGCATGAAGGGCCTGCTGCAGCGGGTGCGTGGCGCCCGGGTCGAAGTGGCGGGTGAAGTGGTAGGGGCCATTGACCAGGGGTTGCTGGTGCTGGTGGCGGTCGAGCCTTCAGATACCCCGCAAAGCGCCGACAAATTGCTGCACAAGCTGCTTAACTACAGGGTGTTCAGCGATGACGAGGGCAAGATGAACCTGTCGTTGAAGGACATTGACGGCGGCTTGCTGCTGGTGTCGCAGTTCACACTGGCGGCGGATACCAAAAGCGGGCTGCGTCCAAGCTTCAGCACGGCAGCACCGCCGGCCCTGGGCGCGGCGCTTTTTGATCACTTGTTGTTACAAGCGCAACAATTGCATGGCAAGGTGGCTTCGGGGCGTTTCGGCGCCGATATGCAGGTGCATCTGGTCAATGATGGCCCTGTGACCTTTCTGTTACAGACGTGAATGCATCAAAAACGACTTCAATGCCTAAAAAACGTGGGGTTTCGCTATAAATACTTCGTTGACCCTGATGCGTTGTCTCGCGGGCTGCTAGATAATCGCGCGCTACGGGGATCAGCGTGGTTTGGTCCAATTTGACTTATGTAGAGACTTGTCTGACGACCAGCGGGGAATCATTTTGTCCCATGGGAGTCGGAACAATGCTCGCCAACCTGGCATTTAGATAGCTGGCCGTTGGTTTTTTGATCTGTTTTCGGCGAGGGTTGCTCGTGATTGTTAGTCCCTGTAATGCACCAAAATTGTCTGCCAAACGGTTACGAAACGCACTGGTAACGGGCTCTGCCCTGTTTTGCCTGTTCGGCGCGGGTCAACTGTGGGCATTCAGTCTGGACGATGTGTCGGCCAAGGCTAAAGAGCTGGCTGGGCAGAAATACGAAGCTCCGCGCAGCAATCTGCCGAACGAATTCCGCGAAATGAAATTTGCGGACTACCAGAAAATTCGTTTCCGCAACGAAAAAGCCGAGTGGGCCGATCAGAACACCCCGTTCAAGCTGTCCTTCTATCACCAGGGTATGCACTTCGATACACCGGTGAAAATCAACGAAGTGACCGCCGACAGCGTTCAGGAAATCAAATACGACCCGTCGCGCTTCGATTTCGGCGACGTCAAGTTTGATCCAAAAGCCACCGAACAACTGGGTTACGCCGGTTTCCGTGTGCTGTACCCGATCAACCAGAACGACAAGCAAGACGAAATCATGACCATGCTCGGCGCGAGCTACTTCCGCGTCGTCGGCAAGGGCCAGACCTACGGCCTGTCCGCGCGCGGCATGGCGATCGACACTGCCTTGCCGTCCGGCGAAGAATTCCCGCGCTTCACCGAGTTCTGGATCGAGCGCCCGAAGCCGGGTGAAAAACAGCTGGTGATCTTTGCCCTGCTGGATTCGCCACGCGCCACCGGTGCCTACCGCCTGACCCTGCGCCCTGGCAGCGACACCATCGTCGACGTCAAATCGCAAATGTTCCTGCGTGACAAAGTCAGCAAGCTCGGCGTTGCACCGTTGACCAGCATGTTCCTGTTCGGTGCCAATCAGCCGTCCAAAGTGCTCAACTACCGTCGCGAGCTGCACGATTCCAGCGGCCTGTCGATCCATGCCGGCAACGGCGAGTGGATCTGGCGCCCTCTGAACAACCCTAAACACCTGTCGGTCAGCAACTTCGGTGTCGAGAACCCGCGTGGTTTCGGCCTGCTGCAACGGGGTCGCGACTTCAGCCACTATGAAGACCTCGACGACAACTACGACAAGCGCCCAAGCGCCTGGATCGAGCCGGAAGGCGACTGGGGCAAAGGCACCGTCGACCTGGTAGAGATCCCGACCGCTGACGAAACCAACGACAACATCGTTGCGTTCTGGAGCCCGGCCGAGTTGCCGAAAGTCGGCGAGCCGCTGGACGTTTCCTACCGCCTGCACTGGACCATGGACGAAAAAGCCCTGCACCCGACCGACAGCGCCTGGGTCAAGCAGACCCTGCGTTCGACCGGCGACGTCAAGCAGTCCAACCTGATCCGTCAGCCTGACGGCACCGTGGCTTACCTGGTGGACTTCGAGGGCCCGTCCCTGAAGAACCTGCCGGCCGATGCCCCGGTACGCAGCCAGGTGAGCGTTGGCGACAACGCCGAACTGGTTGAAAACAGCGTGCGCTACAACGAGCACACCAAGGGCTGGCGTTTGACCCTGCGCATGAAGATCAAGGACGCCGGCAAACCGACCGAAATGCGTGCCGCGCTGGTGCAGGACGTTGCACCGCCTGCGCCTGAGCAGGACACCAGCCACGTGCTCAAGGCTGACAAAGTTCTGGCCAAGCAACACGAGAAACAGGCCAAGAAAGACGCCAAGGAAGCGAAAGACAAGGAAGCCAAGCAGCCGGACGCCGCCCCAGCCACACCAGAACCGATCAAGACCGAACAAGTCCTGACCGAGACCTGGAGCTACCAGTTGCCAGCCGATGAGTAATTCTCAAGTCAAGCCAGAGACGTTGTCCGAGTACCTGGCGCATCTGCCGATGACCGCTGAGCAACGTGCCGAACTGGCCGGTTGTTCATCCTTCAGCGAGCTGCACGAACGCTTGTCGTCCGCCACCTTCGACGCACCGGTCGACGCTGCCCAGGCGTCGGTTGGCCGGCGCCTGACGCTCAACAGCGCCGAAGAGCTGCAGGACGCGGAAATGCTCGCGCTCGACGCCAGCGGTCGCGTGTGCCTCAAGGCCACGCCGCCGATCCGGCGCACCAAGGTCGTACCGGAGCCATGGCGCACCAATATCCTGGTGCGCGGCTGGCGCCGTATCACCGGGCGCTCCAACCCTCCCGCGCCACCGAAGGACGAGCGCGTATTGCCGGCCGCGCGCTGGCGTACTGTGGGTTCGATCCGCCGCTATATCCTGCTGGTGCTGATGCTCGGCCAGACCATCGTGGCCGGCTGGTACATGAAAGGCATCATGCCGTACCAGGGCTGGTCGCTGGTCGACTTCGACGAGATCCGCAACCAGACCCTGCTGCAAACCGCCACCCAGGTCCTGCCTTACGCCCTGCAAACCAGCATCCTGATCATGTTCGGGATTCTGTTCTGCTGGGTGTCGGCGGGTTTCTGGACCGCGTTGATGGGCTTCCTGGAGTTGCTGACCGGCCACGACAAATACCGGATCTCCGGTAAAAGCGCTGGCGATGAGCCCATTCCGAAAGACGCGCGCACTGCGCTGGTGATGCCGATCTGCAACGAAGACGTGCCGCGTGTATTCGCGGGTTTGCGCGCCACGTTCGAATCGGTGGCCGCCACCGGTGACCTGGATCGCTTCGACTTCTTCGTGCTCAGCGACAGTAACGAAGCCGACATCTGCATCGCCGAACAGCAAGCCTGGCTCGACGTATGCCGCGAAGCCGGCGGTTTCGGCAAGATCTTCTATCGCCGTCGTCGCCGTCGCGTCAAGCGCAAGAGCGGCAACCTCGACGACTTCTGCCGTCGCTGGGGCGGTGAATACAAGTACATGGTGGTGCTCGACGCCGACAGCGTGATGAGCGGCGAATGCCTGACTAGCCTGGTGCGCTTGATGGAAGCCACGCCGGATGCCGGGATCATCCAGACCGCGCCACGGGCGTCGGGCATGGACACCCTGTATGCGCGCATGCAGCAGTTCGCCACCCGTGTGTACGGCCCGTTGTTCACCGCTGGCCTGCACTTCTGGCAGCTGGGTGAATCCCACTACTGGGGTCACAACGCGATCATCCGCATGAAGCCGTTCATCGAACACTGCGCCCTGGCGCCGTTGCCAGGCAAGGGCGCGTTCGCCGGTTCCATTCTGTCCCACGACTTCGTTGAAGCCGCGCTGATGCGCCGTGCCGGCTGGGGCGTGTGGATTGCCTACGACCTGCCGGGCAGCTACGAAGAACTGCCGCCGAACCTGCTGGACGAACTCAAGCGTGACCGTCGCTGGTGCCACGGCAACCTGATGAACTTCCGCCTGTTCCTGGTCAAGGGCATGCACCCGGTGCACCGCGCGGTGTTCCTCACTGGCGTGATGTCCTACCTGTCGGCGCCGTTGTGGTTCCTGTTCCTGGTGATGTCCACGGCGTTGCTGGCGGTGAACACGCTGATGGAACCGCAATACTTCATGGCGCCGCGCCAGTTGTATCCATTGTGGCCGCAATGGCATCCGGACAAGGCAGTGGCGCTGTTCTCCACCACCATCGTGCTGCTGTTCCTGCCTAAACTGCTGAGCATCATCCTGATCTGGGCCAAGGGCGCGAAAGAGTTCGGTGGCAAGTTCAAGGTGACCCTGTCGATGCTGCTGGAGATGCTGTTCTCCATGCTGCTGGCGCCGGTGCGGATGATCTTCCACACCCGCTTCGTGCTCGCCGCGTTCCTCGGCTGGGCTGCGACCTGGAATTCGCCGCAGCGTGACGACGACTCCACACCCTGGAGCGAAGCGGTCAAGCGCCACGGCCCGCAAACCGTGCTGGGCTTCCTCTGGGCATTGCTGGTGGTGTGGTTGAACCCAAGCTTCCTGTGGTGGCTGGTGCCGATTGTCGGTTCGCTGATGCTGTCGATTCCGGTGTCGGTGATTTCCAGCCGGGTCAACCTGGGGCTCAAGTCCCGCGACGAGAGCCTGTTCCTCATCCCTGAGGAATACAACCCGCCGCAGGCGCTGCTGTCGACCGAGAAATACACCCACGAAAACCGCTGGCACGCCCTCAATGACGGGTTCGTGCGTTCGGTGGTCGACCCGCAGCAGAACGCCCTTGCCTGTGCCCTGGCGACCTCGCGGCACCGTGAAGCGGAGCCTGTCGAGTACCTGCGTGTCGAACGTGTTCGCCATGCGTTGAAAGTCGGCCCTGCCGGCCTTACCAACGCTGAGCGTGTGGCGTTGCTCAGCGACCCGGTCGCCCTGGCTCGCCTGCATGAGCAGGTATGGAGCGAAGGGCATGCCGAGTGGCTTGGCGCCTGGCGTACTTCGATCAAGGCTGATCCCCATGCGCCGTTGCTGCCACTGCAGCCGCAAGCGTCGCGGGCCCAACCGGCCTGATTCAGACGCCCCCGAGGGTTCTTCCCGGGGGCGTTTCCAACGCCGGTCCTACAGCGTTTCCGGCTTATTCCTTTAAACATTAACCCCTTGTTATTTCGAAACAAAAGACCTTTGTTCGAGACGTATTGCCGTGCCTGTGGCTGGGGTAGCATCGCCCCCCACATTCAATGCGCCACGGGGGCACTCATGATCAAAAGGTTTTGTTCGGCATTGCTGATGGGCGCAGTCGCATTGATTCACGCCGGCGTGTCGGCGGCGGGTGCGCTGGAGGATGCGGTGCGCCGCGGCGTGCTGAAAGTGGGAACCACGCCCACGTACACGCCTTTCGAAATGAAGGACAAGCAAGGGCGCATTGTCGGTTTCGAGATCGACCTGCTGCGCACCATGAGCCGTGCCCTGGGTGTCGAGCTTGAGCTGGTGGTGGTGCCGTATACGGAGTTGGTGCCGGGTCTGATGGCGAAGAAATTCGACCTCATCGGCAGCGGCATGACCGTCACCCAGGAGCGCAATCTCACGCTCAATTTCAGTGACTCCTTTATCGTGGTGGGCCAGACCGTGCTGCTGCATCCGCGTCTGGCTGGCAAGGTGTCCAGCATCGAAGACCTCGACGAGGCGGGCTATCACATTGCGGTCAATCAGGGCACTACTGGTGAGGCGGCGGCGCGACGCTTTCTGAAGACGGCCCGGTTCAGCAGTTTCGTCACCCCGGAAGAAGGCGTGCGGCAGGTGGTGGAGGGCAAGGCCGACGCGTTCATTCACGACGCCCCCTACAACCTGATCGCCATGGCGCGGCCGGAAAATGCCACTCTGCTCGCGCTGGAGCAACCGTTCACCTTTGAGCCGCTGGCGTTCGGCCTCAAAAAGGGCGACTACGACAGCGTCAACTGGATCAACCACTTTCTCAACCAGGTGGCCCAGGACGGCACCTACGATGACCTGCACGACAAGTGGTTCAAGGACACCGACTGGATGGCGGACGTTGAGTGAAGGTTCTGACGCCGACAAGATTTACCCGTGAAACCTTTGTGACAGGCAGCGAGTGAGTTAGGATCGCACCCCGAAATGGTGCAGCCCTTTTGCGCGCCGACCTTACAAGAATGGTTCAGGGGACTTGATGATGAAAAAGTATCTGTCGATGCTGATGCTCGGCGTCACCGCGCTGGTTGCCGCCACTGCGGTCCAGGCCGGCGCCATCGATGATGCGGTCAAGCGCGGCACGCTCAAGGTCGGCATGGACCCGACCTACATGCCGTTCGAGATGACCGACAAGCGCGGTGAAATCATCGGTTTCGAGGTTGATATCCTAAAGGCCATGGCCAAGTCCATGGGCGTCAAGCTGGAGCTGGTGTCCACCGGCTATGACGGCATTATCCCGGCTTTCCTCACCGGCAAGTTCGACATGATCGGCAGCGGCATGACCCTGACCCAGGAACGCAACCTGCGCCTGAACTTCAGCGAACCCTTCATCGTGGTCGGCCAGACCCTGCTGATTCGCAAGGAGTTGGAAGGCACCATCAAGTCCTACAAAGACCTCAACGACGAGAAGTACCGCCTGACCTCCAAGCTCGGCACCACCGGAGAGATGGTCGCCAAAAAGCTGATCGCCAAAGCCAAGTACCACGGCTATGACAACGAACAGGAAGGCGTGCTGGACGTGGTCAACGGCAAGGCCGATGCGTTTGTCTACGACGCACCGTACAACGTGGTCGCCGAGAAAAAGGTCGGCAACGGCAAGCTGGTGTTCCTTGACGAGCCCTTCACCTTCGAACCCCTGGCGTTCGGTCTGAAGAAGGGCGACTACGACAGTCTCAACTACATCAACAATTTCCTGCACCAGATCCGCAACGACGGCACCTACGATCGCATCCATGACAAGTGGTTCAAGAGCTCCGAGTGGCTCAAGGACATGGAATAAGCCTTAAGACCGGGTTGCCTGTATCGCAGGCACGCCAGCTCCCACTTTTTACGGTGTTCACACCTCAAACGGTGGGAGCGGGCTTGCCCGCGATGGCGGCCTGCCAGGCGACACCCCTCCTGCGGAAAGTGAAATGAAACAGAAAAAAGCCCAATGGCCCTGGCACCTGCTGACCATGGTCGTATTGGTTGGCCTGGCTGGCGCGTTGTACTACGCCACCTCACTGATGGCCTACGAGTGGCGCTGGAACCGCGTGCCGCAGTACTTCGCCTATCAGGCCGAAGAAGCGCAGCGCGCCGCCGACATCTCCACGGTCATCGACCTGGTGCGCAAGGGCGACGTCGCCGAAGTGACCCTGCGCAACGACGCCGGTGCCGAACAACGGGTGAGCGTGGCCGACAACAGCCTGCAAGTGGCGCGCGGCGATGATGTGGCCGAAGGCGATGTGATCGGGGTGAACCGCCATTGGGCGCTCGGCCCTTTGATGTGGGGCTTGTGGACCACGTTGTGGCTGTCGGTGGTCTCCGGGATCCTCGGGTTGGCGATTGGCCTGGCGACCGGGCTGTGCCGACTGTCCAGTAACCCCACCTTGCGCGACCTGTCGACGCTCTATGTCGAACTGGTGCGCGGCACGCCGCTGCTGGTGCAGATCTTCATTTTCTATTTCTTCATCGGCACGGTGCTCAACCTGTCCCGGGAGTTCGCCGGGATCGCCGCGCTGTCGCTGTTCACCGGTGCCTACGTGGCGGAAATCGTGCGGGCCGGCGTGCAGTCCATCACCCGTGGTCAGGACGAAGCCGCGCGTTCCCTCGGCCTGAGCGCCAGCCAGTCGATGCGTCACGTGGTATTGCCGCAGGCCTTCAAGCGCGTGCTGCCGCCCCTGGCCGGGCAATTTATCAGCCTGGTGAAGGACACCTCGCTGGTCTCGGTGATCGCCATCACCGAACTGCTCAAAAGTGGTCGCGAGGTGATCACCACCTCGTTCTCGCCATTCGAAATTTTGTTCTGCGTCGCAGGCCTGTACCTGCTGATCAACCTGCCGCTGTCGAAAATGGCCAGCCGGCTTGAGCGGAGGCTCGCACAAAGTGATTGAAGTCCGCGATCTGGTAAAAGTCTTTGATACCCGTGGGCAAGTGGTGCGCGCGGTCGACCACGTCACCACGCAGGTGGCCAGGGGCGAGGTGCTGGTGGTGATCGGTCCGTCCGGTTCCGGCAAGTCCACCTTCCTGCGCTGCCTCAACGGCCTGGAAGCCTTCGACTCGGGCTCGGTGAGCATCGACGGCCTGCAACTGGCCGACCCGAAGACCGATGTGAACGCCTACCGCCGCGAGGTCGGCATGGTGTTCCAGCACTTCAACCTGTTCCCGCACATGACCGTACTGGAAAACCTCTGCCTGGCGCAAAAAGTCGTGCGCAAGCGCGGTAAAAAGGAGCGCGAAGCCAAGGCCCTGGCGCTGCTGGAAAAGGTTGGCATTGCGCAAAAAGCCAACGAGTTCCCCTCACGCCTCTCCGGCGGGCAGCAACAGCGGGTGGCGATTGCCCGCGCCCTGGCCATGGAGCCCAAGGTGATGCTGTTCGACGAGCCCACCTCGGCGCTGGACCCGGAAATGGTCGGCGAAGTGCTGGACGTGATGAAAACCCTGGCCGTGGAAGGCATGACCATGGTCTGCGTCACCCACGAGATGGGCTTTGCCCGCGAAGTGGCGGACCGGGTGCTGTTCTTCGACCACGGCAAGTTGCTCGAAGACGCGGCACCGTCCGAATTTTTTGCCGCGCCCAGGGACCCGCGCGCCCAGGCGTTTTTGCGTCAGGTCCTGTAGCCGTCAGACCTTGAACCGCTCGACGTACTGCTGCAGGCTCACCCCCAGCCGTGCCAGCTCGATACTCGCCGTTGCCGTCTGTTCACTGGCGGTGGCGGTTTGCTCCGAGGCGTCGCGCACTTTCAACACACTGCGATTGATCTCTTCGGCCACTGCGCTCTGCTGTTCGGCCGCCGCTGCAATCTGCGGATTCATGTCCTGAATAACCGCCACGGTGCGGGCGATCTCCATCAGCGCATCGCCGGCGTTGCGTGCCAGGCCGACGCTGCTGTCGGTGAGCGTGCGACTGTGGTCCATGATGTCGGCCACTTGCTGTGTGCCGCTGTGCAGGCCGCTGATCAGCCCTTCGATTTCCTCCGCAGACTGCTGGGTACGCTGGGCCAGTGTGCGTACTTCGTCGGCGACCACCGCAAACCCCTGACCGGCTTCGCCGGCGCGCGCCGCTTCGATGGCGGCGTTGAGCGCCAGCAGGTTGGTCTGCTGCGAGACGGACTTGATCACGTCCAGCACGCTGCCGATTTTCTGGCTTTCCCGTTGCAGCGCCAGCATGGCCTGGCTTGAGCGTGCCATTTCATGGGCCAGGTGTTCGATTTGCGCCACGGCACCGGTCACTACTTGATCGCCGATTTCGGTCTGTTGATTGGCCGCACCGGCAGCAATTGAAGCCTGCTCGGCATGCCGAGCGACTTCCTGAGCGGTGGCCAGCATCTGGTTCATGGCGGTCGCCACCTGCTCGGTTTCCGCGCGCTGATGGTTCACCCCGGCGCGCGTTTGCTCGGTGACCGTGGACAGCTCCTCGGCCGCGCTGGCGACTTGTCGTGCGTTGTCGCTGATGTTGCCGATCAGCGCGCGCAGGTTCGCCGTCATCTGGTTCATGCTGCGTTGCAACTGGCCCAGCTCGTCCTTGCGCCGGGTCTGCAGGTCGTCGCTGAGGTCGCCCTGGGCAATGCGGTTGGCCATCGACAGTGCCATGCGCAGCGGCTCGACGATTTGCCTGGCAATCAGCCACGCCGCCAGCGCGCCGAACAGCAGGGCGGCAGCGGTGATGAGCAAGGTATGGGTGCGCGCCTGCTCGGCCTCGCGGTCGCGGCGCTGGGTCTGGTCCTGGCTTAACAGATCGCTTTGCCCGAGCAATTGATCCAGCAATGTCTCCAACTGCGTTTGCCCGGCTTCGGTGCTCAATTGAGTGTCCTTGAGCCGTGTGAGGTGGGTGCGCATGCCTTGCACGGTGGTGTTCAACAGGGTGCTGTTGACCGGCAGCTTCGCCACGGCGGCCTGGGCCGTTTCGAGACCGCGCTCGGCATCGCTGACCGATTGTGCATAAGCCTCCAGTGAACTGGCGGCCCAGGCCGGGCTTTGCGCACGGTCGTCGGCCTGTTCGATGGCCTGGCGCAGGTCTTCCACGGCATCCAGGGCTTTTTGATCGTCCTGATCCGGCAGGTCGCTGGCCAATTGCGTCAACACATCACCGGTCTGCGAGGCAGTCTCCTTGAGTTTTTCGCGGGCGGCCTCGCGCTGCTCAACCAGCGTCGGCACCTCCTTGAGTCGCGCTTTGAAGGTGCTGGAAAGACGGGTCATCTCCTGATGGTACTCGGCCGCCTTGGGCGCCTGGAGTCGGCCGGGAAGCTCGGTCAGCAGGTCATCGATTTTCTGCATGCCCGTGCCCAGCTTGTTGAGGCTGTCGGCATTGTTCAGGGTTCGGTAAACAATGCGGTCTGCCCGCAGCTCTTCACCGGCCACCGCCAATTGCGACAGCAGCGTGAGCGTTTGTGAACGGTAGCGGGACGCCTCCAGGGCTTGCCAGCCCGTTGTGGCAATCACAAGGCTCAGGGCAAGTACCAGGGAAAACCCCAGGATCAGTTTGAAGGTGACACTTATATCACCCAGCAGATGAGTCATTCGACGAAGCATGATCGACCTCCAACGAGAGAGTAACCGGCGTGGTTAAACGCTAGTCCCATCGATGGTCGGTCGGGCCTGATAAATGCGTAGGAAATTTCAGAGGTGGCAGGCGGCGACCGAGAACCGGTCGCCGCACAGGCAGATGCGTCAGACCCGGAAGCGGCTGACCAATGCTTGCAGATGGGTGCCCAGACGCGCCAGCTCGGTACTCGAAGCGGCGGTTTCTTCGCTGGCCGCAGCGGTCTGCTCCGAGATGTCGCGCACGTTCAGCACACTGCGGTTGATCTCTTCAGCCACGGCACTTTGCTGCTCGGCGGCGGTGGCGATCTGCGAGTTCATCGCCTGGATGGTCGACACCGTCAGGGTGATGCTCGACAGGGCAGTGCCGGCGCGACGGGTCAGCTCGACGCTGCTGTCGGTGAGGCCACGGCTGTTGTCCATGATGGTTGCCACTTGCTGGGTACCGCTCTGCAGGCCGACGATCAGCTCGGCGATCTCCTCGGTGGACTTCTGGGTACGCTGCGCCAGGCTGCGCACTTCGTCGGCTACCACGGCAAAACCCCGTCCGGCCTCACCCGCACGGGCGGCCTCGATGGCGGCGTTGAGCGCGAGCAGGTTGGTCTGCTGGGCCACGGATTTGATCACGTCGAGCACGCTGCCGATCTTGTCGCTCTCACGCTGCAGATGGCCCATGGCCTCGGTGGAACTGCCGACCTCGGCGGCCAGGCGTTCGATCTGGGCGATGGCTTGCGCCACCACCTTGTCGCCTTCACGGGCCTGCTGGTCGGCAGCCACGGCGGCTTCGGAAGCCTCTTCGGCGTTGCGCGCGACTTCCTGTACGGTGGCGGCCATTTCGTTCATGGCGGTGGCCACCTGGTCGGTCTCGACCTTCTGGCTGTTGACCCCGGCACTGGTCTGTTCGGTAACGGCTGACAGTTGCTCGGCCGCGCTGGCGATCTGGGTCACGCCGTCGCTGATGCCCCCGATCAACGCGCGCAGGCCCAGGGTCATGCTTTGCATGGCCCGTTGCAGTTGGCCCAGTTCGTCCTTGCGGCCGGACTCCAGGTTGTGGCTCAAATCGCCGGAGGCCACGCGCTCGGCGACCTGCAGGGTCTGGTTGAGCGGGATGATGATCTGACGGGTGATCGCCCAGGCGGCGAACAGGCCCACGATCAATGCCAGCGCGGCAGCCAGCAGCAGCAGGTATTTGGCTTGCGCGGCATCCCGGTCGCGCACGGCGGTCTGCGACACGGTGAGCTTTTCGCTGTGCCCCATCAGAATATCGCCCTGGGCGGTGATGGTTTTCAACGCAGCGGCGGCGGCCGTCTGGGAGTCACGGTATTGGCTAACGGCGGCGCGGTAGGCCTGCAGCGACACGCCGGCCTGTTGCAGGTTGGTCTGGTACTGCGCCGGCAGTTGGCCTTCGAGCTCGCTGGCTTTCTTGAGGGCGTTGTCGATGGCATCCAGCGCCGGTTGCTCGGCCTCGACCTTGCCGCTGTAGGTGTAGCCGCGCACCTGGAAGCGTGCCTGCTGGATCAGTTTGCTCAAGCTCACCACGCTGTTGAACTGGCTGACGCTGTCGCCTTGCAGCAGTGAGGCTTCGACCTCGCTGACCTTGGCCACCGCATTGTCAGCGGTGTCGCCCAGTTTGCTGCGTGCGCCTTCACGCTTGAGCCCGGCCTGGACCATGCCAGCGAAGGCCTTTTTGTACTGGCTCAAGGCTTCCTGCTGCTGTTCGACCAGGACCTTGTCTTCGGGTTGTTCGATCAATTGCGCGGCTTTTTTCAGGCCGTCGTCCAACTGTGCGATCAGGCTGTCGACCGCGCCGGTGCCTTGCTCGCCGCGCCGCATTTCGAAGTCCAGGCGCGCCAGACGCAGGTCCTTGGTCACGCCGTTGAGGCTGGAGATATAACCCAGCTTGTCACCCCGACCGATCACATCGCCCACGCTGGTCCAGCCGGTGAAGGTGATCATTAACGTCAGCACCAATACCAGGCCGAAGCCCACGCCCAGTTTGGTTTTGACGCTGACATTGCCCAGCTTTTCGGCTAACCGACGATACATGTTGCAAACTCCCCTGTAACAAGGCTTGGACTTATCGAGGAGCTATCGGCCGGTGCTCAGGATTCTGTAGCAACATAACTGCCGTGGGAGGGCTTTTTTTAGAAAAGGCGGGAGAGCAGGGCGGTGACGGCGGTTTCGACGCGCAGAATGCGCGCGCCCAGTTGCACCGGTTGCAGGCCGGCCTTGGTCAGCAGGTCCACCTCGTAGGGGATCCAGCCGCCTTCTGGGCCAATGGCCAGCGTCACGGACTCGTCGAGTCCGCGCGGGCAGGGCGGATAATCGCCGGGGTGGCCGATCAGGCCGAGGGTGCCCTCGGTCATGGCCGGCAGGCGATCTTCCACGAACGGCTTGAAGCGCTTCTCGATGATGATCTGCGGCAGCACCGTGTCCCGCGCCTGTTCCAGGCCGAGAATCAGTTGCTCGCGTACCGCGTCAGGCTCCAGGAACGGCGTCTGCCAAAAGCTTTTTTCCACCCGGTAACTGTTGAGCAGCACCACCTTCGGCACACCCATGGCGGCTACGGTTTGCAGCACGCGGCGCAGCATCTTGGGACGCGGCAAAGCCAGCAGCAGGGTCAGCGGCAGTTTGGCCGGTGGCGGCTGGTCGAAGCTGACGTGCAGCTCGGCCTCGGCAGCCTCCAGACGCAGCAAGTGTGCGTTGCCCATCAACCCGCCGATGCGTCCAACGCGCAAGCTGTCGCCAACGGCGGCACGGTGGACGTCTTGCATGTGCACCAGGCGCCGGTCGCGCAGCACCACACGGTCGGCCGCGATGAAGTCGGCCTCCTCAAGCAGCAGCAGGTTCACGGCTGGGTCGCTGGCGGCTGGTCGTCGTCGGCGGGCTGGTCTTCGGGGTGTTCGCCACGCTTGCTGATCAAACCGCTGAACAGGATGCCGATCTCGAACAGCATCCACATCGGCACGGCCAGCAGGGTCTGGGAGAAGATGTCCGGCGGCGTGAGGATCATGCCCACCACAAAGCAGCCGATGATCACATACGGGCGGATCTTCTTCAGGTACTTCACGTCGACCACGCCGATCCACACCAGCAGCACCACGGCCACCGGGATCTCGAACGCCACGCCGAAGGCGAAGAACAGCGTCATCACAAAATCAAGGTAGCTGGTGATGTCGGTCATCATTTCCACCCCGGCCGGGGTGGCGGCGGCGAAGAACTTGAAGATCAGCGGGAACACCAGGAAGTAGGCGAAAGCCATGCCGGTGTAGAACAGCAGAATGCTCGACACCAGCAACGGCACCGCAATGCGCTTCTCGTGCTTGTACAGGCCCGGCGCAATAAAACCCCAGATCTGATGCAGGATCACCGGGATCGCCAGGAACAGCGAGACCATCATGGTCAGCTTCAACGGCGTGAGGAACGGCGAGGACACATCGGTGGCGATCATCGTCGCGCCCACCGGCAGGTACTGACGCAGGGGCGTGGAAACGAAGGTGTAGATCTGCTGGGTAAAGGCGAACAGCCCGGCAAAAATGATGAAGATCGCCGCCACGCAACGCAGCAGGCGGGTACGCAGCTCGGTGAGGTGCGAGACCAGCGGCATGTGCTGGTCGTTTTCCGGTTTATCAGCGCTCATGGGGCTCGCGGCGGCAATGTAGGGTCATGGGGAGCGGGCGCTGCAACAGGCGCCGGCACAGGCTCGGTGGGAACGGTCGGTGGCGCGGGCGGGGTTTCAATCACCGGTGCGATGCTGTTGGCCGCAGGCTCCGCCGGTTTGGCGGGCTCCTGCACCGGCGTCAGGATTTTGCGCGCCTCCTGCTCCAGCGACAGGATGTGTTCGTTGTGCAACTGACGGCGGATTTCGTCGGCGCCGATTTCCCGTTCAACTTCCTGTTTGATCGCATTGAAACTGCGTTTCAGGCGACCGATCCACAGGCCCGCCGTGCGTGCTGCACCGGGCAACCGTTCCGGCCCCAGCACCAGCAAGGCAACCAGGCCGACGAGGAGCAGTTCAGAGAAGCTGATACCAAACATTAGTCAGTACTCACAGGTCTTTGCGGGTCGGCTCTTCGACTTTCTCAGCCTGCACGTCGAACGTACGACGCTCGGTGATCGGCTGGGTGGCCTGCGGGTGCACGGGCTGGGCCGGCGGCACGGGATTGACCACGGGGTCGGCCGGTTTTTCATCGTCGTTCATGGCCTTGCGAAAGCCCTTGATCGACTCGCCGACGTCGGTGCCCAGGTTCTTGAGTTTCTTGGTGCCGAATACCAGCACCACCACCACCAGAATGACGATCCAGTGTTTCCAGTCAAAAATGCCCATGCTGCAAATCCTCCAGTCTTAGTTATTCAAGCGGACGGGCGCGAGGCCTTTTCGACGTGCCCGGACAAACCGAAGCGACGGTCCAGCTCATCCAGCACGGCCTGTGGATGCTGCCCCAGTTGGGCGAGCATCACCAGGCTATGAAACCACAGGTCGGCGGTTTCATAGATGACATCGCTGCAATCACCGCTGATCTGCGCATCCTTGGCGGCAATGATCGTCTCGACGGATTCTTCGCCGAGCTTTTCCAGAATCTTGTTCAGGCCCTTGTGGTAAAGGCTGGCGACATAGGAACTGTCGGCGTCCGCGCCTTTGCGCGCTTCCAGCACCTGGGCCACACGGTTGAGGGTATCGCTCATGTTCAGTGTCCTGCCGGGTAGATGGCGTGCGGGTCTTTGAGCACCGGCTCGACCACTTTCCACTCGCCGTTCTCGAACACGCGGTAGAAGCAGCTGTGACGCCCGGTGTGGCAGGCGATGCCGCCGATCTGCTCGACCTTGAGGATCACCACGTCGCCGTCGCAGTCCAGGCGCAGCTCGTGCAGGGTTTGCACATGCCCGGACTCCTCGCCCTTACGCCACAGTTTGCCACGCGAACGTGACCAGTAAATGGCGCGCTGCTCGGCGGCGGTCAGGCTCAGGGCCTCGCGGTTCATCCAGGCCATCATCAATACGCGCCCGGTCTTGTAGTCCTGGGCAATGGCCGGCACCAGGCCGTCACTGTCCCACTTGATCTCGTCCAGCCAGTCTTTCATGTTCGGCTCCGGCAATTTGCGACAGTGTATAACCGGATGGGCTATCGACGCACGATCAGATAAATACCCACGGCCACCATCACACCGGCCGGCCAGAAGCCCAGCTGGTTCAATGGCCCGACGATGGCGAGCATCACGCCGCCCACCAGGTGCGTGGCGCCAAGCAGGCGCAGGAACCAGTCGTCCTTGCGCTTGCGCCACGGCGGCTCCGGGTCCCTGGCATGGGGCTGGGACATGCGCTCGAGCAGGTCACGGGTCATGTTGGCCAGATGGGGCAGTTGCTCCATCTGGCTGTACATATTGCCGATCATGGTCTTGGGGCTCATGCGCTCGCGCATCCAGCGCTCCAGGAACGGTTGGGCGGTGTTCCACAAGTCGAGGTCCGGGTACAGCTGGCGGCCCAGGCCTTCGATGTTGAGCAGGGTTTTTTGCAGCAAGACCAACTGCGGCTGCACTTCCATGTTGAAGCGCCGCGCGGTCTGGAACAGGCGCATCAGCACCTGACCGAAAGAAATATCCTTTAACGGCTTTTCAAAGATCGGCTCGCACACCGTGCGGATCGCCGCTTCGAACTCGTTGAGCTTGGTTTCCGCCGGCACCCAGCCCGAATCGATGTGCAACTGTGCCACGCGGCGGTAGTCACGCTTGAAGAAGGCAAACAGGTTGCGCGCCAAGTAGTCCTGGTCTTCCGGGGTGAGGCTTCCGACGATGCCGCAGTCGATCGCGATGTATTGCGGGCTCCACGGGGTAACGGTGCTGACGAAAATGTTGCCGGGGTGCATGTCGGCGTGGAAGAAGCTGTCGCGAAATACCTGGGTGAAGAAAATCTCCACACCGCGCTCGGCGAGCATCTTCATGTCGGTGCGCTGGTCGGCCAGGGCGGCGAGGTCGGTGACCTGCAGGCCGTAGATGCGCTCCATCACCAGTACTTTTGGGCGGCACCAGTCCCAATACACTTGCGGCACGTACAGCAGTTGTGAGCCTTCGAAGTTGCGGCGCAGCTGGCTCGAGTTGGCGGCTTCGCGCAGCAGGTCGAGTTCGTCGTAGATGGTTTTTTCATAGTCAGCGACCACGTCCACCGGGTGCAGCAGGCGCGCATCGGCGGAGAAGCGTTCGGCGGCGCGGGCGAGGACGAACAGCCACGCCAGGTCCTGACCGATGACCGGCTTGAGGCCCGGGCGAATCACTTTCACCACGACTTCTTCGCCGGTCTTGAGCTGTGCGGCGTGCACCTGTGCAACCGAGGCCGATGCCAGCGGTTCGACGTCGAACCGGCTGAACACCTCGCTGATCTTCTTGCCCAGCTGCGACTCGATCAGCGCCATCGACTGTTGCGAGTCGAACGGCGGCACGCGGTCCTGCAGCAGCATCAGTTCGTCGGCGATGTCTTCGGGCAACAGGTCGCGGCGAGTGGAAAGAATCTGCCCGAACTTGATGAAGATCGGTCCCAGGTCCTGCAATGCCAAGCGCAGGCGCGCGCCACGGCTGAGCTCGAGCTTTTTGCGCGGCAACCAGCGCCACGGCAGCACATAGCGCACCGCCAACAAAAACCACGGCAGTGGCAAGGCGAACAGCAGGTCATCGAGGCGGTAGCGCATGACCACGCGCTGGATACGAAACAAACGGCGGACGGCGAGCAGCTTCATGCGTTATCGCTTGGATCAAGGGAACGGCTCAGGCGCTCGAAGCGTGCCTCAAGGCGTTCCAGGTCGATTTTGGCCTTGTCGAGTTCACGAAAGCGCGCTTGCGCTTCTCGCTCCCCGACCAGGGTGCGCGCTTCTTCGCTCAGGTATTCGGCGAGGTTCTGGTTAAGGCTGGCAAACCCCTGTTGATACCACTGCGCGCGGCTGCGCAGGTGCCCGCTGATCAGTGGGGTGGCCACCGGGCCGAGCCAGCGCGACAGCTCGTATTCCCAGTCCAGTTCAAGGTCCTGCAACACGGCGGCGAGATCCATCAGCACCGCGCTTTCGCCTTCCAGGTGTACCTGCGGGCTGTGCAGGATGGCAGTCTTGTTGCGGCTCAGGGCCAGGTTCAACAGGCTGGAGGCCGGTGCGCGCAGGGTGCAGTCGGCTTCGGCAGCCCATTGTGTGGCGAGCAGCAGGCCTTCGTCGCTGGGCAGGATGAACAGTTGCAGGGCGGGACGGGTGCAATCGACGGCGATCACCTTGCCGTTCAAGTGCCCCAGCCGCGCCAGGGCGGTACTGTCCAGGCGCAACACACGGTTGAGGCCGCGCTCGACGCCGGCAAGAAGGCCCGCGAGCAGCATCAGGGTTTGATGCCGCGGTGCAGGGCGACGATACCCGAGGTCATGTTGTGGTAGGTCACGCGGTCGAAACCGGCTTCCACCATCATCGACTTGAGGGTTTCCTGATCGGGGTGCATGCGGATCGACTCGGCCAGGTAGCGATAGCTCTCGGCGTCATTGGTGATCAGCTTGCCCATCAGCGGCATGAAGGCGAACGAGTAGGTGTCGTAGACCTTGGACATCAGCGCATTGGTCGGCTTGGAGAATTCGAGCACCAGCAGACGACCGCCCGGCTTGAGTACGCGCAGCATCGAGCGGATCGCGTCTTCCTTGCGGGTCACGTTGCGCAGGCCGAAAGCGATGGTCACGCAGTCGAAATGGTTGTCCGGGAACGGCAGTTTTTCCGCGTCGGCCTGGACGAACTCGATGTTGTCGGCCACGCCCTTGTCCAGCAGGCGATCACGGCCGACCTTGAGCATCGACCCGTTGATGTCCGCCAGCACCACCTGACCGGTGGGGCCGACCAGCCTGGAGAATTTGGCCGCCAGATCGCCCGTGCCGCCGGCGATGTCCAGCACGCGGTTGCCGGTGCGTACGCCTGACAACTCGATGGTGAAGCGCTTCCACAGGCGGTGCATGCCGCCCGACAGCACGTCGTTCATCAGGTCGTACTTGGCCGCCACGGAGTGGAACACCTCAGCGACCTTTTCCGCTTTCTGGCTTTGCGGGACGTTCTTGAAGCCGAAGTGAGTGGTGGGTTCGGCATCGCTGCCTTTGCGCTGATCAGTCATATCGCTGTCACCAAAAGAGAATGCGGCACATGATAATCCCCAGGGCCTGCTTTGTCTTGGCAAGGCTGAAGGTAAGATAGGTGCTTATCGAGACCCTTTGCTGCATCGAAGGTTTCTCAGCCCCTCATGAAAGGAGTCATTGGCATGGCCCGTATAACCGTTGAGCGTGAGCATTCCCTGGGTAAGCAAGGGGCGCGGGCGAAGGCCGACACGCTGGCGCAGAAACTCAATGACAAGTATGGCGTGGAGTCGTCGTGGTCCGGCGACACCTTGAACCTCAAGCGCTCGGGGGTTAAAGGCACGGTTGAAGTGGATGATGATTCATTGCGCATCAACGTGGAGTTGGGCCTGTTGATGTCGGCCATGAGTGGCACGCTTAAATCCGAGATCGAGAAAGCACTGGACAAGGCGTTGGCCTGATCGATTGCACTTAGGGTGTCGATTCTAATTTTCCAGCCTACTGTGTGCGCAAGCCCTCAACGACTGCGGGCCGATTCCCGTCCTGACTTGTGAGGTGCACCATGGCCAACGTTGTGCTGCGAAAAAAAATCGATGTTCAGACCCCTGCCGTCAGTGGCGTCAAGCGTTATGCCCGCAAGATCTGGCTGGCGGGCCTTGGCGCTTATGCGAGGGTCGGCAACGAGGGCGGCGAGTACTTCAAGGAACTCGTCAAGAGCGGTCAACGTATTGAAAGTAAAAGCAAAAAAGTTGCAGTTGAACAAGTGGGCGCGGATAACAGTCATATCCACCAAGTAAAGAGTTATGTCTCAAACGTCAAAGATCTGGTTGAAGTTCAACTGGCTAACGTTGAAAGCGCTTTTGACTCGCGTGTTGCAAGTGCCTTGAATCGGATCGGCATTGCGTCTAAACATGACGTTGAGACACTCTCTGCTAAGCTCGAAGAGCTGACGGCATTGCTCGAACGTGTCGCGCGTAAACACTAAGGAGACACCGGAATGGCTGTTAAAAAGACTACTCAGAAAGAAAGCAGCTCGTGGGTCGGGGAAGTTGAAAAATATTCCCGCAAGATCTGGCTTGCTGGTTTAGGCGTGTATTCGAAGGTGAGCAGTGACGGCGGCAAGTACTTCGAGACGCTGGTTAAAGACGGCGAAAAAGCCGAGAAGTTGACCAAGACTTCAGTGGGTAAAAAAGTCGACGCGGCAAAGGCCACCGCCGGCTCTGCCAAGTCGAGCATTTCCGACACCTGGGGCAAGCTGGAAGAGACGTTCGACAAGCGCCTCAACAGTGCCATCTCGCGACTTGGCGTACCGAGCAAGGCAGAGCTGAAAACCCTGCACAGCAAGGTTGATACCCTGACCCGCCAGCTTGAAAAACTCACGGGTGCCAAGGCGACGCCTGTGAAAGCAGCGGCTGCCAAGCCGGCGGCTAAAACGGCAGCGGCCAAACCTGCCGCAAAAAGTGCTGCCAAGCCTGCGGCGAAGGCTCCGGCTAAAGCGGCCGCCAAGCCGGCTGCAAAAACCGCAGCGGCCAAACCGGCCAGCAAGCCGGCGGCCAAACCGGTGGCAGCCAAACCCGCCGCCAAGCCTGCAGCAGTGAAGACTGCGGCAAAACCTGCGGCCAAAACTGCTGCGAAACCTGCAGCAAAAACCGCTGCCGCCAAGCCAGCTGCGAAACCTGCCGCAGCCAAACCTGCCGCCAAGCCAGCAGCCAAACCAACAGCCGCCAGGAAACCTGCAACTGCGAAGACGCCGGCCGCCGCCAAGCCTGCCAGCTCTGCCGCCAACTCGGTCTCTGCGCCTGCTGCAACGCCGACTGCAACGCCGGTAACCCCGACGCCCTCCAGTCAGTCCTGATTTTCCAGGGCACACAAAAACGCCCGGCCTGCGAAGGTCGGGCGTTTTTGCATTCACGGCCTGAGCATCATCAGTTGTAAGTAATCGACACCGTTACCGCGCTGGCCAGCGTACCGTGGGTGATCGGCTTGCCGGTCTTGTGATACGCCGCTTTCAGCGCCAGCACCGCCTTTTTGTCACTCGTGGCAATCGTGCGGCTGCGTTGTGCTGGTGTTCCGTTGGCTGGCAAGGCTTGCCCGCTGGACAGCCCGAGCGCCGTGCCCGCCGACGTCCCGGTATTGGCAAAGAGCACGGGGTTGTCGGTCGACGGCGTGCCCGCGAACAGGAAAATCACATTTTTGACGTCCGAGTCGCAGTCGGCGGCCAGCTCGAAGTCATGTTCGCCGGCGGACATGGCGGTATCGAAGTCTGACACTTTGACCGGCGGCAGGGTGATGGTGCGATTCACATCCCCGGCGATCAGGTTGCAGGTGCCGGCATTGACCACACCGGCAAAGGTCAGGGTGCCCGTTGTGGCCGCCAGTGCATCATGGGTCGCCAGGCTGGCCGTCACGGCCAGCAGCAGGGAGAGTTTGGAAAGGTTCATCAAAGGTCCTTGGGGGGTTAGTTATAGGTGATGTTGACCGTGGCGGTGCTGGTCAGCGTGCCTTGGCTGACCGTGCCGTTGCGGTGATAGGCAGCGCTGAGTGGCAACACGGCACGATCGCCGGATACCGCCAGCGTGCGCTCGTTGTCGCTGCCATCTGCCGAGAGGGTCCGCGCAACGCCGTTTATGCGTGAATACAGCCACAGCGCCACGCCACCGGCGGTGCCCGTGTTGGCGAACAGCAAGGTGTTTTCAGGTGCTGGCGTGCCGGAGAAACGGAATGTGACGCTGGAGGCCTCGCTGCAGTTGGCGCTTAACTCGAAGTCGCGTACGCCGGCAAAAGGCGCCGCTTCAAACGCGCTGGCTTGCACCGGGTCGAGCGAAATGGTGCGATTGACGTCGCCGGCTGCCAGGTCGCAGGTGGCGGCAGGGCTGACGAAGCGCACCGGGCTGTCGAGCAGCAGTTGGTAGCGGCCCAGGATGTTGTTCCTGACATCTCTCATGCGGTAATCGAAAATATTGCCGGCAGGCATGACCCCACCTGTCACCGGCCCGATTTTGTAGAAAATCGCCTCCGCTTTCGTGAAAATCGGGATCCTCCCCGGTGGACCGACGGTCTCGCCGCTCGTCAAAGCGAAGTTGTTGGTCGACCCGCGTGCATCGGTGATTCTGATCGTGATGCCTATGCCGGGCGCCTCGGTAGGGTACGAGAAGGCGATCGGCTCTCTTGGACCTAATTGTCGCGCGATGACCACGATCAGACTGTGGGTGGGGCAGTCGAGAAAACGGTCAGGCAGCACGCCGTTAAAGGGTTGGCGCAGGATTTCGCTGCCCAGGGGCAGGCTGGCCGGTACGCTGATAACGGCTGGCAGCGTCAAGCCATGCTGGGAGTTGGAATAACTCTCACAATAGGCTTGGGCGGCTAATGGAACGCTGGTCAGTAGGACGGCGAACAGGCGTTTGATGGAATGCTTCATCTTCAGTCCCGCAAGAAACAAGAGGTTCATGGGCGCGCGCCGCGTTGCGTGCCGGCTTTGCAAACGCCCGCATCCAACTGGCGCAAGCGGGTGCTCGCGGTGCTGTCAGGTTGTACCGCCAGGTCGTAGTCGAGCTGGCAGGTGTCATCAGCCAGGGGGCCCCATGTGACGCGTAACCGGCCTCGCGTGCCGGCTACACGCACGAATGCTTTTGCGCCCTGGCCGACAATCCCGACAGTGGCGCCGACTTCGTCGAACACATCGGCACCGAACGGCAGCACGCTGCCGTCCTCGCGCAAGGCGCTGATCAATACGGCGTGGCCGCCGATGACCTCAAAGGGCAGCCGCACCACCGAGCCCGCGCGCGGCGCTACGTTTTGCGAGGCCGTCTTAAGCTCGATATCGACGGACAGATCCCCGGGGTCCAGTTCGACCACGTTCTGCCGGTACGGCGTGAGATGGGGCACCACGGCAAAGCCGCTGTTGTCGACCTGCGCACTGCGGTTGCCATTGACTCGGGCACCCTGGGCATTCGGCGCCTGGACGATGCCGAGGGTATCGCCCAGCTCCGGGGCGAAGGTCACGCCGCCTGAATGGGCGACAATGCCGCCGGTGATGCCGAACGCGCTTGAGCGGTACGCATCGCTTTGGCCATACCCGGCCGACATTACGCCGTGGCTGGCCTGATACCGCACATCGGCACTGCTGGCGTTGCCGCCGCCCCGTGCCTGGCTGCTGCTCAGGCCATAGTTCAATTCGTTACGTTCACCCAGGCTGCCACTCAGGCTCACGCGCTCGCCGCTGCTTTGATCGCCGTGGTAGGCGGTGGTGGTCAGGGTCGGTGGGCGTGCGCCGTTGCCCAGTGGCAGACTGAAGGTGAGGTCTACCTGCTTGTCGACCTTTTCACTGAGCAAGTCGCGGGTACGCTGGGCGCTGACGGTGTAGTGAAGACCCTTCCATGAGCCGCTGTAACCGGTGGTGAGCGTCAGATTGCCGTTGGTTCGATTCCAGTAATTCTGCGATGAACCCGTCAGGTACATCGAGCCACTGCCCACGCGCTGGTTGAGGCTGATGTCCATGCGGTCACGCAGGTGCGACACGCTGTCCAGTTTCAGCCCGTCAATGGCGAGGTCGCGCACGCGCGCTGCATCGCTCACGCTCAGGAAGCCTTCAGTGGAATAACGGTAGGCGCCCAGCGCGAAGTGGGTGCCGGAGTCTGCAAAATTCTTGCTGTAGCGCAACTGAACGCTCTGCCCTTGGCGCGCCCCATGGCCCGGCAGGCGCGCGTGGGAGTGCGTGAGGTCCAGCGACAGCGCGCCGAGCGGGGTGTTGAACGCGGCGCCAAGCAAGGGCGAGCGATAGTCCTCGCCCACCACCACGCCGGTGTAGCCCGTCAGCAGGTTGTTCAGCCCGCGCTGGTAGGTGGCTTGCATCAGTGTCGGCGGGTGGTGCAGGCCAATTTCATCCAGCCGGCCGGCGCTCAGCGAATAGCGGCTGGCATCCGGGCGCAGCAGGTTGGCGTTGGCGGCAAACGGTACGATGAATTCGCGTGTGCGGCCATCGGCCTCTGTGACGGTGACCTGGAGGTCGCCGCCGTAGCCGGTGGGAAACAGGTCATTGAGCACAAACGGTCCAGGCGCCACGGACACTTCGTCGAGCAGCACGCCGCGCTGGCGCACGCTGACCCGCGCGTTGGTCTCGGCCACGCCGCGCACCACCGGGGCGAACCCGGTCCGCGAATCGGGCAGCATGCGGTCATCGCTGAACAGGCTGACCCCACGCAGGCGCACGCTGTCGTACAACTCACCCGGCGTGTAGATTTCGCCGATCATCAGTTGCGAACGCAGCAGACTCACGTCGCGTTGCACATAGCTGGCGCTGCTCTGGTAGCCGGCGGCGGTCGAGGTGCGGCTGTAGCTGCCGTTATGGCGCAGGTGCCAATCGCCCAGATTGAGGCCTGTGTTCAGGCCCAGGTAGCTCGACCCCAGCGAATGCCCAGCCGTCTGCGTCACAAAGGTGTTGGCGTTGTAGCGCACAAAGGCCGCGTTGATGCCGTTGTCCCAGTGCTGCGGGTCGACGTAGCCGCGTGGCTGGCGTGCCAGGTAGATCTGCGGAATCTGCAGCTCCAGGCGGTTTTCTCCGGAATCGAACCGGCTGCTGGCGCCAGGCAGGTAAGTGGCGATGTCTGCACAGGTGGAAAACGCCGTCACGGTTTCCAGGCTGATGCCAAACCGTTGCAACGCCTCGCGCTCCAGGCACAGCTGCGCCGCTTCCTGGCCCGGGAGCATGGCGAACGCCACGGTTTCGCGGCCGATCCACTGGCCATTGAGGCGCACGTCGGCGCGGTAGCTGCCGGGCAGCACGACGTTGCCCTGGTTGAAGCGGGAGATATCCACCTGCAAGCCAGCCGCGCGATCGGCAAAGAAAGCCGGGTTGAATTCGACCTGTTCGGCACCTTGTGCACTGTTGGCCAACGACAGGCCCAGCGCCACCGGGTAGAAAAATTGACGTGCGGTTTTTACGCCGATTGGCGTGTTCAGACTCATGGTTGCAGTGCTCGGAAACAGATGCCGATGGAATGTCGGCACAGGCAATCCCTGCCCGGTTGATCGGGCATCGGTACGAAGGCTTTTGATGGGGTTGAACGCTATGGCGACGTCAGGGCGGCGCGGTGGCGCTGTGGGCCACTTTCACGCCGAAATCGTCGAGGGTCTTGAATGCCACGGTGGCCGCAACGCCGGGCGCCGACTTGAGCGTGGGCAGGTCGAAGCGGTTGCGCCCGCCCGGCACCACCATGTTTTCAGCACCTGAAACGGGCGGTTTGCGCGGGTGACGCTGGCCGGCTTCCAGTACGTCAATCTGGTCAAAGGTCACGTAGTAAGGCGTCGGGTTGAACACTTCCACTGCCTGCCCCTGGTGGGTCGACACACGGCGCCATTGCAGTTTTTCGGGCGCGTCTTCGACTCTGTAAGGCAGGTTCGCCGGTCGGAAAAACAGCTTGATCCGCGAGCGAAATGCCAACTGCAGCTGATTGCCTTGAAGGGCTGTCGAGGACTGCGCAGGCACCTCCAGCAGGTTGAACCAGAACAGGCTTTCCTGGGCTTGCGGCAGGGCGTCGCCCGTATAGGCCAGCCGCGCCACCTGCTGTTTGCCGGGCTCCATGCGAAAGATCGGCGGCGTGACCACGAACGGCACGCCCGCCCGTTCCGGCGTTGCCTGCTCGTCGCCGCTGTCCAGCCATACCTGGGCCAGCACCGGTGCCTGGTTCTTGCTTTCCAGGCGCACCGTCACTTCCCTGTCGTTCTGCCCATAGACGATGCGCGTGCTGTTGATCACCACGCTTGCCTGTGCGGTATGGGCGCCTATCAGCGCCATGGCCAACACCGCGCGCCTCACCCGTGTCGATGAAAACAAGGTTGTTTTCATCTCAGCGGGCCTGGGCGTCTAGGTCAGCCGAGTGACGCACGCGGGCGCCGAAGTCGGTGATGGTGGTGAACTCGACCTTGAGCGCGCCGCTTGGGCGACTGCGCAGCAACGGCAGCACAAACTGTTTCACGTCGCCGGCCGGCAGCAGCAGGCTGTCGGTGGCCGACTGGTTCGGCGCTTTGCTGAATCGTTGGCCCGCGTTGAGCAAGTCCACTGACGCGAGCGAAAGATGGTACGGCGTTGGATTGGTGACCTGCAGGGCAAACCCCTGTGCGTGGCTGACCAGCTTCCATTGCAATTTGGCAGCGGCACTGGCCGCCGGGTAGGGCAGCGTGGGCGGGCGCAGGAATACGCGCAGACGGGTGCGAAACGACAATTCGATCTGGTTGTTTTTTTCGGCATCCGCCGCGCGCGGCGGCACTTCCAGCACGTTGAGCCAGTACAGGCTTTCCCGGTCGGTGGGCACCGGGTCACCGGAGTAGCGCAGGCGCAATGCCTGTTGCTGGTAAGGCTCGATGCGAAAGATCGGCGGCGAAACACTGAACGGCGCCTGCGCAGTGGCTGGCCTGGAGTGTCGGTCGCCACTGTCCAGCCAGGTTTGCACCAGTGCCGGGCGACTGCCTCTGTTTTCCAGACGCACGATGACTTCCTGGCGCTGCGCCGGGTAGATCACCCGCGTGCCATGCACAATCACGCCAGCCCGTGCGTCGGGTGTCAGCAGTAACAGCACGGCAAGTGACGCAGCCAGCCATGCAAGGCCGCTCATTGTTTTCATCGTCCGATCTCCTCTCGTCACTCCTTACTCGGCGTACTCGATCATGAAACCGACCCTGGTATTGACCTTGCCCTCAGTGGCGGCGCCGCTGGCGTAAAGCTGCGCCGCGAGGGGGATGGTTGCCTGGTTGTCGGTGATCACCACGGCTTCGGATTTGTCGGTGTAGACATTGAGCGGCGTGCCGGTACGACTGGTGACTTCGACCTGCACGTTCTTGGCATTGGTGGTGTCGGACGGGTCGTCGTAGCCGTCGATATTCAAGCGCCCGGTCGCCACATCGATAGCGGGGCTGGTCGGGTCGAACGCCACCATGGCGGTGCGCCCGTTGGTGCAACTGCCTTCGCCTGGAGCGCCGATGCGAATGGTGAAGCCGGTGAGGTTGGCGCGGCTGCCGGCCGTGGCCAGGCGCGCGGCTGAGACGCCGCCCAGGTTCACATCCTTGACCACCGCCCCTGTGCCGGGCGCGGCGCCTTCGATGGTGCAGGTCACGTCTGTCACCAGGCCGCTGAAATTGATCACGCCATCGGTGGCATGGGTGGTAGTCGACAGCGCTGCACTCAGAATGAGGGCGGCGGGAATTAAAGCCTTAACGTTCATCGTGTTCTCAAGGTTGGGTGTAAATAATGGGTCCTTATAATGTGTATCTAAAAGTGAATGTTCTCTATAGAGAAGTATCGATATTGCGTTCGTAATAGATTGAAATCGTATTGTTTGTATTGAGTATTTTTTAAAGTGCGGCTTGGCTAGGAAGTTTCCCTCGGAATACTCTGTCAGTCGTTACTGTAGTTTTATGTAGTCTTTGTTGTGGGCATATATTGAATGCCCTGTAGGCCTGGGTTATAGCGTTGAACAAGTTACAGGCATTAACGCAGGTATCCCGATGGCAGCTTCAAGTTCCACCCCTTGCACTGTCATGCTGCTGGATGACCACGAGATGGTTCGCCAGGGTATCGAGCTGGGCCTGCGCAACGAGGCCGATATCCGCGTGATCGGCTCGTTCGGCACGGCAAGGGCGTTGCTGGAGGCGCTGGACCGGCACCCTGCGGACGTGGTGGTCATGGACTTCGTGCTGGCGCCCTCGGAGACCGACGGTCTGAACCTGATCCAGGTGCTCAAGCGGCGTTTCAGCCGGTGCAGATCGTTGATCGTGGCGTCGCACTACACGCCCGCGACGGTTGCGCTGTCGTTGAAAGCCGGGTGTTGGGGAATCCTGGGGAAAACCCAGAACCTGCAGACGTTGATCACCGCTATTCGAACCGTCGCCCAGGGCCGCTTGTATGTGCAGCCCGGTATGGTGCCGGCGCTGCAAGGCATGCAATCGATGACGCACGTTGCCGGCCCGCGCTCAAATTTGGATATTTCAACACCGCTGCGCTTGAGCGCCTGCCTCACACCCAAAGAGCAGGAAGTACTGCGCTGTTTTCTCGACGGCATGTCGGTGAGTTCAATTGCCGCCAAGTTTTCCCGCAGTGCAAGTACCATCAGCACGCAAAAACAATCGGCGTATCGAAAGTTGGGTATCAGCAACGACAGCGAACTGTTCAAGTTCAATCAGCAGTTCGGCGAGTTTGAATAATTGCCGGTTAAACCGGGTCTTGCAGGTAACGCAGTGCCAGCCGTTCGGTGGCCTGGCGTATCGGCGGCAACAGGTGCGGTGCCACCAGCATCATGATCTGGTAAACCACCACCCGCACCTCGCCGACACGGCCGAGAACGCGCTGATAATCCAGGGAAAACAGCAGGGTCAGGGTGATTTGCTCCACCAGTTGCCCCAGTGCCTGGGTATCGCTCACCAGTTGCCCATCGGCCTTGAGCCGCGCCAGCAGCGAGGCGAGGGTGCGCTTGAGGGCGGTGAGCAGGTGGCGAATGCCCTTGGCCAGCTTGGGCAGGCGTCCGGCCAGGTTGGACAGGTCCTGGAACAGAAACCGGTAATGCGCCATGCGCTCCACGATCAGGTGCAGAAACAGCCAGTAATCCTGGGGTTCCAGGTGCGCATCGGCGGGCGGGTCGAGCAGCGGCGCCAGCTCGGTCTGAAAGCGCTCGAACAATCCCAGCACCAGCGGCTCCTTGCCATGGAAGTGATAGTAGAGGTTGCCGGGGCTGATCCCCATCTCATTGGCCACCTCCATGGTCGACACATTCGGTTCGCCCTTATGATTGAACAACTGCAGGGCACATTCAAGGATACGGTCGCGGGTCTTCATCCGGGCTTCTTGGGCTGATCGTTGAGTTGAGCGCAGGCGCATACAGGCGGCCGGCGACGCGTTATTACACGGTTGGTCGCGGGTGAATCACGGCGCGCAGGCGCTCCTCCTGAAGGAATTTCATGATGATCGGCGCCACGGCCTCGGCCCGTGTGATCAGGAACAGATGGCCGTCATCGATGATGTGCAACTGCGCATTGGGGATGCGCCAGGCGAGCAGGCGCATGTTGATCAGCGGAATCAGCGGGTCGTCGTCACCGGCCAGCACCAGGGTTGGTTGGCGGATCTTGTGCAGCCAGTGAATGCTGGTCCAGCCCAGCCCTGCGAACAGCTGCCAGTAGTAGCCCAGCTTGCCCGCCGAGCGCACTTTGCTGGCGTGCTCGGCAGCCAGCCTGGCATCCCGGCGGAACGAGCCGCCGTAGATCATCGGTGCAATGCGCACCACGTGGGACGGCTGGATATAGCGGCGCGGGCTTGCCATCAGCCACAGCACCTTGGGTTTGCCCGGCACCATCACCGCACCCGCCGCCGTGGCTGCCAGGATCAGTTTCTTGCAGCGTTCCGGGTAGTCATGAGCGAACTGCTGCGCCAACGCGCCGCCCCAGGACACGCCCACTGCGTTGACCTGGCCGTAATCCAGATAATCGAGCATGCGCGCGGTGAGCCTGGCCAGGCCGGGGAAGCGATACGGCCGGTTGGGCGTCGAAGAGCCGCCGACGCCCGGCACATCGAAGGCTATCACTTCCAGGTCCGGGTCCAGGGCCTGCACGAACGGAAACACCAGCTCCAGGTTGGCGCCGATTCCATTGAAGATCAGTAACGGCGTCAGGTGCGGTTTGCCCGGACGCACCGCCGTGCGCAGGGTCTGGCCGTCCAGGTCGATGGTGCGGAAGATGAACGGTTGCGACATGCTCAAGCCCTGTGCAGTGTGACAGCCGGAATGTGGGCGAACTGTGGGAGGCAGGAGGCTCCCGATGACGGTGCATCAGCAACCGGTGTTGACTGACACATCGCTATCGGGGAGCAAGCCCCTCCCACACTTGATCTCATCCCATCATAAAAGTGTGTTCTAGCGTTCGTGAACGTAAGTGCCCGGCGCCGCTTCGGCTGCGGCGTAGATTTTATTGCCCAGTTTGGCCGGGGCCTTCTTCAATTTGCCTGCGCGCTCCGCCTGCCACGCCTGCCAATGCAGCCACCACGAATCGGTGTGCTTGGTCGCATCCTCCTGCCACTCCAGCGCGGTGCAGTCCAGGCCATCGCTGGTCTGGTAGCGCGCCTTGGGGTTGCCCGGCGGGTTGAGGATGCTCTGGATATGCCCGCTGCTCGACAGCACGAACTCCACCTTGCCGCCAAACAACTGCGCCGACTTGTAGCAGGACTGCCACGGTGTGATGTGGTCGTTGGTGCCGGCCAGGGAGTAGATGTCGGCGGTGATCTGCTTGAGGTCGATGGGCGTGCCGCACACTTCCAGGGCATTGGCGCGCACCAGGGGGTTGTTCTTGAACAGTTCGATCAGGTCCCCGTGGAAAGCCGCCGGCAGGCGCGTGGTGTCGTTGTTCCAGAACAGGATGTCGAACACCGGCGGCTCATTGCCCAGCAGGTAGTTGTTGACCCAGTAATTCCAGATCAGGTCGTTGGGACGCATCCAGGCGAACACCTTGGCCATGTCACGGCCTTCGAGCACGCCGGCCTGATAGGAATGGCGCTTGGCGGCCTCCAGCGTCTGTTCGTCGACGAACAGCGCCACCTGGGTGTCCAGCGTGGTGTCCAGTACGCTCACCAACAGCGTCAGCGCGGTGACCTTGTTCTCGCCCAGCGCCGCGTAGTGGCCCAGCAGCGCCGTGCAGGTGATGCCGCCGGAGCAGGCGCCGAGCATGTTGATATCCTTGCTGCCAGTGATCGCGCTGACCACGTCCACGGCTTCTTTGAGCGCTTCGATGTAGGTCGACAGGCCCCACTCGCGCTGGGCCTTGGTGGGGTTGCGCCAACTGACGATAAAGGTCTGCTGGTTATTGCGCAGGCAGAAGCGCGCCAGGCTTTTTTCCGGGCTCAGGTCGAACACATAGAATTTATTGATCTGCGGCGGCACCACCAGCAGCGGGCGCTCGTGCACCTGTTCGGTGATCGGCTTGTACTGGATCAGCTCCAGCACGTCATTGCGAAACACCACCGCGCCTTCGGTGGTGCCCAGGGTCTTGCCCACTTCGAAGGCGCCCATGTTGACCTGGCTCGGCATGCCGCCGTTGTGCACCATGTCCTTGGCCAGGTGGGACAGGCCATCGAGCAGGCTTTTACCGCCGGTCTCGAAGAAGCGCTTGACCGCCGCCGGGTTCGCCACGCTGTTGGTGGGCGCCATGGCTTCGGTCATCAGGTTGATCACGAAGTGGCCGCGGCTGATGTCCTGGGGCGACAGGCTGCTGTCATCGATCCAGTCGTGCAGTTCCTTGCGCCACGCCAGATAGGTTTGCAGGTAGCGTTTATAGAGCGGGTTCTGGCTCCAGGCCGGGTCGCTGAAGCGACGGTCATCGTGCTCCGGCACCAGCGCGGATTGGCCGAACATCACGTTCTTCAACTCGAGCCCCAGGTGGGCGGCATGCTTGACGCTGTGCAGCGGTTGCCTGATGGCCTGGGTCAGCACCATCTTCGCCGAGGCGAGCAAGTCCTTTTTGCGTAACGCGATGATCGGGTTCAGCCCCAGTGTGTTTTCCGAGGCCTGGCGTTTCAAGTCATCGTTGTTCTTGTTACTCATCTACGACGCTCCATTGTCCGAAAGACGAGTACCGGTTATTGCCGCGCGTCCGGTTTCGCTGCACGGCACAAGCCAGGTACTGCACTTGGGTGACCGTTGCTACCGCATCGTTAAATGCAGGGAACTTGCCAGTCCCATGGGTTACCCGAGTTTAATTTTTTGCGCAAGCGGGCCAATCATTGGCCACACAACAGATCATTCAAGCAGATGAAATTAGAAAATGCCCTCTAACGCGCAGGAGGCCCGAGCTAGAGCATCAGCCGTACGACCGACTCGCTCGGGTCGCGGGTTTTACCGGCGGCCTTGAGTTCGGCCAGGTAATCGGCCCACAGGCTTTCCTGACGCACGGCCAGTTGGTAGAGGTAATCCCAGGTGAACAGTCCGCTGTCATGGCCGTCGTCAAAGGTCAATTTCAGTGCGTACTGGCCGGCCGGTTCCACCTTGATCAACTTAACGTGGAGCTTGCCGAATTGCAGGATGGGTTTGCCGTGGCCCTGGACCTCGGCGGAAGGCGAATGCGTACGCAGCAACTCGGCGGGGAGTTGGTACACCTCGTCAGGCCCGTAGGTGAGGCCGAGGGTGTTGGAGGTTTTGTGCAGGTTTACAGCCGTGGGGAATTTGGACATTGATAATAATCCTGAAGAAACCGGCTCAAAAATGTGGGAGCTGGCTTGCCTGCGATAGCGGTGTTGAATTCACCCTCGCTATCGCGGGCAAGCCAGCTCCCACATTAAAGCAAAGCGGTTCTGTGTGAGGCTTACAGGATATAACGAGACAAATCTTCGTTCTGCGCCAATTCGCCCAAGTGGCTGTTGACGTAATCCGCGTCGATCTTGATCACTTCGCCATTTTGCGCACCGGCCAGGTCGCCGGCACTGAAGGACACTTCCTCCAGCAAACGCTCAAGCAGCGTGTGCAGGCGACGGGCCCCGATGTTCTCGGTCTTCTCGTTGACCTGCCAGGCAATCTCGGCCAGGCGCTTGATACCGTCCGGCTGAAACTCGATGCCCAGGCCTTCGGTTTTCAGCAACTCACGGTACTGCTCGGTGAGCGAGGCGTGCGGCTCGCTGAGGATGCGCTCGAAGTCACCTGGCGTCAGCGCCTTGAGCTCCACGCGAATCGGCAGACGGCCTTGCAGCTCGGGTACCAGGTCGCTTGGCTTGCTCAGGTGGAAGGCGCCGGAAGCGATAAACAGGATGTGGTCGGTCTTGACCATGCCCAGCTTGGTGTTCACGGTACAGCCTTCGATCAGCGGCAGCAGGTCGCGCTGCACGCCTTCGCGGGATACATCGACGCCCCCGGAGTTACCGCGCTTGGCCACCTTGTCGATCTCGTCGATGAACACGATGCCGTGCTGCTCGACCGCTTCCAGGGCCTTGGCCTTGAGTTCTTCCTCATTGACCAGGCGCCCGGCTTCTTCGTCGCGCACCAGTTTGAGCGCGTCCTTGACCTTGAGCTTGCGGCTTTTCTTCTTGCCCTTGCCCATGTTGGCGAACAGGTTCTGCAACTGGCTGGTCATTTCTTCCATGCCAGGCGGTGCGGAGATGTCGACGCCGGAGACTTCGGCGACTTCGATCTCGATTTCCTTGTCGTCCAGTTGCCCTTCACGCAGACGCTTGCGGAACAGCTGGCGTGTATTGGAATCGGTCGACTGCGCCGAGTCCTCGTTGAAACCCATGCGTGCCGGTGGCAGCAGGGCGTCGAGGATGCGTTCTTCGGCGGCGTCTTCGGCGCGATGGCTGACCTTGGTCACTTCCTGTTCGCGCAGCATCTTCAGGGCGGCGTCGGCCAGATCACGGATGATCGACTCGACGTCGCGGCCCACGTAGCCCACTTCGGTGAACTTGGTCGCTTCGACCTTGATGAACGGTGCGTTGGCCAACTTGGCCAGGCGCCGGGCGATCTCGGTTTTGCCTACGCCGGTGGGTCCGATCATCAGGATGTTCTTGGGCGTTACTTCAACGCGCAGTTCTTCGGGCAGTTGCATCCGGCGCCAGCGGTTACGCAGGGCAATGGCGACGGCGCGCTTGGCATCGTCCTGGCCGATGATATGGCGGTTGAGTTCATGGACGATTTCGCGGGGAGTCATGGACATAGTGTTTGGCGGCCTCAAGCGCAAATAAGCCTACGGCTTACTCGGCGAGGTCCTGCTCCTCAATGGTGAAGTTGTGGTTGGTGAACACGCAGATATCGCCAGCGATGCCCAGCGCGGTCTCGACGACTTCGCGGGCCGACAGGTCGGTCTTCTTCAACAGTGCGCTGGCCGCTGCCTGGGCGTAGCCACCGCCAGAACCCATGGCGATCAGGCCGTGTTCAGGCTCAACCACATCGCCGTTGCCAGTGATGATCAGGGACGCGTCCTTGTTGGCGACGGCCAGCATGGCTTCGAGGCGGCTGAGGGAGCGGTCGGTGCGCCATTCTTTGGCAAGTTCGACTGCGGCGCGCACGAGGTGGCCCTGGTGTTTTTCCAGCTGGCCTTCGAAACGTTCGAAAAGGGTGAAAGCGTCGGCGGTGGCACCGGCGAAACCGGCAAGCACCTGGCCGTGGTACAGGCGACGCACCTTCTTGGCGTTGCCTTTCATCACGGTGTTGCCCAGGGAAACCTGGCCATCGCCGCCCATGACGACTTTGCCGTGGCGACGTACTGAAACGATGGTGGTCAAGGGGAGAGTCTCCACGCAGCGGGGCGAAAATGCCCTGATGGAAACTGATATGGGGGTGGTGGGGGGGATTTCAACCGTAGGAAGGGTGTGCGGACGAGTGGTGTTTATGAGCCTTATACATTTTCCAGAGGCCCATAAAACCAATGTGGGAGCTGGCTTGCCTGCGATGGCGGTGTGTCAGTCACTGAAAATATTGACTGTTACACCGCCATCGCAGGCAAGCCAGCTCCCACATTTTGAGCGGCGTCAAGCTTGAATCAACGGCTTTGGCGTTGTTGTAACAACAGGTTGCTAAAGCCGGCGCCCGCCAGTTGCTTCTGCGCCACGGTCAGTTGCTCGCGGTTGCTGAACGGTCCCACCAGCACGCGATACCAGGTCGCTTCCTTCACCGTGCCGGACTCCACCGAAACGGTCTGCCCCAGCAGAATGATCTGCGCGCGAACGCGCTCGGCATCCGCCTGTTTCGGGAACGAGCCCGCCTGCAGGAAGAACTTGGTCACCGGCGCGGCCTTGGTTTCGGCAACCGGCGGAGCCGGCGGCGGGGTGATCCCGGCCAGCGCAGCCTGGGCGCGGGCGGTGTCGATTTTCGCGGCTTCCGCCGGGGTCACCGGTGTGGTCGGCACCTGTGGCGTCGGCAGGGTTTTTTCCGGCACCGCATCAGGCGGCACGATCACTTCCGACTCGGGCAGCAGCGTGTAGAAGTCGTATTTCGGCTTCACCGGGGCGGTCGGGCTGGGCGCGGTCTTGTTGGCCTCGGCCATTTTGCTGGCCTTCTGCTGTTCCAGCTTGACCCGTTTGACGTCGTCGCCCTGGCCCGGATCCAGTTTCATGAGGAACACGACGAACGCGCCGACCGTAAGGCCGATCGCCATCCACAGCCAGCCCGGAATCGGCTGCTTTGCGGGGGCCTGATAGCGGCTCGCGCCGCGCTTGGGTGCAGGTTTCTTCTTGGCAGCCAACTTACATACGCTCCAGGGTTTCCAGGCCTAACAGTTCCAGGCCTTGCTTGAGGGTCCGTCCAGCCAGTGCGGCGAGGCGCAGGCGACTGTGCTTCTGGGCTTCGTCGTCGGCGGTGAGGATCGGGCAGTTCTCGTAGAAGCTGGAGAACAACCCGGCCACTTCGTACAGATAGGTGCACAGAATGTGCGGCGTGCCTTTTTCGCCGACGCTGTTCAGCACTTCGCCGAACTGCGCCAGTTTGGCCGCCAGTTCGTGTTCCTGGGGGGCTTGAAGATCGATCTGGCCCTGGACTTCACTGAAGTCCTTGCCCAGTTTACGGAACACACCGGCCACGCGGGTGTAGGCATAAAGAAGGTAGGGCGCGGTGTTGCCTTCGAAGTTGAGCATCAGCTCAAAGTTGAAGCTGTAGTCGCTGGTGCGGTGCTTGGACAGGTCGGCGTATTTCACCGCGCCAATGCCCACCACGCGGGCGATGTTGCGCAGGTCGGCCTCGGCCAGCTCCGGGTTCTTTTCCTTCACCAGGGTGTAGGCACGTTCCTGGGCTTCGGTCAGCAGGTCGATCAGCTTCACGGTGCCGCCGTCGCGGGTCTTGAACGGGCGGCCATCGGCGCCGTTCATGGTGCCGAAACCCATGTGCTCCATGTGCATCGGGTGGGTGACGAAGCCTGCACGGCGGGCCACTTCGAACACCTGCTGGAAATGCAGGGCCTGGCGCTGGTCGACGAAGTACAAGGCGCGGTCGGCCTTGAGCACGCCGCTGCGGTAGCGCACGGCGGCGAGGTCGGTGGTGGCGTAGAGATAGCCGCCGTCGGCCTTGACGATGATCACCGGCAGCGGCTCGCCGTCGGCGGTCTTGAATTCTTCGAGGAACACGCACTGCGCGCCGTTGCTCTCGACCAGCAGGCCTGCGGCCTTGAGGTCGTTGACCACGTTGATCAGGTCGTCGTTGTAGGCGCTTTCGCCCATCACATCGGCCATGGTCAGTTTGACGTTGAGCAGCTCGTAGATGTCCTGGCAGTGGGACAGGGAAATCTCGCGGAAGCGGTTCCACAGCGCCAGGCATTCGGCATCACCGGCTTGCAGCTTGACCACCAGGCCACGGGCGCGATCGGCAAACGCCTCGGATTCGTCGAAGCGCTTTTTGGCCGCGCGGTAGAAATTCTCGAGATCGGCCAGCTCGTTGCTGGTGATCGGGTTTTCCTGCAGATAGGCCATCAGCATGCCGAACTGGGTGCCCCAGTCGCCTACGTGGTTCTGCCGGATCACGGTGTCGCCGAGAAACTCCAGCACCCGCGCTACGCCGTCGCCGATGATAGTCGAGCGCAGGTGGCCGACGTGCATCTCCTTGGCCAGGTTGGGCGCCGACAGGTCGACGACCACGCGCTGGCTGTCGCCCGCTTTGCGTGCACCGATGCGGGCGTCTGCCAGGGCTGCGTCCAGGCGCGAGGCCAGGGCCTGGGTGTTCTGGAAGAAGTTTATAAAGCCCGGGCCGGCAATGTCGGCCTTGGTGACGCTGGCGTCGGCCGGCAGCGCGGCGATGATTTTTTCCGCCAGGTCGCGCGGTTTCATGCCCGCAGGCTTGGACAGCATCATCGCGATATTGCTGGCGAAGTCGCCGTGGGTCTTGTCGCGGGTGTTCTCCACCTGGATCGCCGGCGACAGGCCTTCAGGCAACACACCTTCGTTGACGAGTTGGGTGAGGGCTTGCTGGATCAGCTGGCGAATGGTGTCTTTCATGGTGTTCTCTTTCAACCGCAAGCGGCGGCGCGCGATGCGCAGGTGGAAAAACTGGGCATTATCCGTGGCGCGGGCGGGCTTGCCAACCGTTCAGACCAGATGGCGGACCTGCGGGCCCATCGCAGGCCAGCCCGCTCTCACATTTAAAGGCGGTTACATTGCAAACGAGGGAGCCGCCAGGCTACCCATCAATACAAATCCACCGGATCCACATCCAGCGACCATCGCACCTGCCGGCCACCGGGCATTTGCTCCAGGGCCAGCAACCAGCTGCTCAACAGTCGATGCAACGGCGCGCGGGAAGTCGCCTGCAACAGCAGCTGGGCGCGATAACGTCCGGCGCGGCGTTCCATGGGGGCCGGCACCGGGCCGAGCAATTCGATGCCGCTCAGACCCAGCTCTGCCAGCAAACGTTCAGCGGCGCTGCACGCCTCATCGAGGAAGCCTTCGGCCTGCCCCGGTTTATGGGCTTCGGCACGCAGCAGGGCCAGGTGGGCAAACGGCGGCAGGCCGGCGGAACGGCGTTCGCTCAGGGCCTGTTCGGCGAAGGCAAAATAGCCCTGTTCGGTCAGCTGGATCAGCAGCGGATGATCGGCCAGGTGCGTCTGGATAATCACCCGCCCCGGCTCTTCGGCGCGGCCTGCGCGGCCCGCGACCTGCACGATCAACTGCGCCATGCGCTCGCTGGCGCGAAAATCCCCGGAGAACAGGCCGCCGTCCGCATCCAGGATCGACACCAGGGTGACCCTTGGAAAGTGGTGCCCCTTGGCGAGCATCTGCGTGCCCACCAGGATGCACGGCTGGCCTTTCTGGATGGTGGCAAACAGCTGGTTCATGGCGTCTTTGCGCGAGGTGCTGTCGCGGTCGACCCGCAGCACCGGGTAATCCGGAAACAGGATGCCCAGGCGCTCTTCGGCGCGCTCGGTGCCCGCGCCGACGGGGCGCAGGTCGACTTTGCCGCACTGCGGGCAATGGCGCGGCACCCGCTCCACATGGCCGCAATGATGGCAGCGCAGTTCGCCGTGGCGCTGGTGCACGGTCATGCGCGCATCGCAACGCTCACACTCGGACATCCAGCCGCAGTCGTGGCACAAAAGCGTCGGCGCGAAGCCGCGTCGATTGAGAAACACCAGCACCTGCTGGCCAGCGGCGAGGGTCTGGCCGATGGCTTGTTGCATCGGCCCGGAAATGCCGCTGTCCAGCGGACGGCTTTTGACGTCCAGGCGCAGGAAGCGTGGCTGTTTGGCACCGCCGGCGCGTTCGTTCAAACGCAGCAGGCCATAGCGGCCGGTGTAGGCGTTGTGCAGGCTTTCAAGGGACGGCGTGGCCGAACCCAGCACAATCGGGATGTCTTCCTGGCGCGCGCGCACCAGCGCAAGGTCGCGGGCGTGATAGCGCAGGCCTTCCTGCTGTTTATAGGAGCCGTCGTGCTCCTCGTCGATGATGATCAGTCCGGGGTTTTTCATCGGCGTGAACAGCGCCGAACGGGTGCCGATAATAATGTCGGCCTCGCCGTCCCGCGCCGCCAACCATGACTCCAGGCGCTCACGGTCGTTGACTGCCGAATGCACCAAGGCGATGCGCGCATTGAAGCGCTGCTCGAAGCGCGCCAGGGTCTGTGGGCCCAGGTTGATCTCGGGGATCAGCACCAGCGCCTGTTTGCCGGCCTGCAGGGTCTCGCGGATCAACTGCAGATAGACTTCGGTCTTGCCGCTGCCGGTGACGCCAGCCAGCAAGAATGCATGGAAGCTGTCGAAGCCTGCGCGGATCGCTTCATAGGCAGCGCGTTGCTCGGCGTTCAGCGGCAGCTCCGGCTGTGCCAGCCAGTGTTCATGGCGCGGATCGGGCGCATGCTTGCGGATTTCCACCTGCACCAGACCCTTGGCCAGCAGCAGGTCGAGGCTGTCCTTGCTCAGCATCAGCTTGCTTAACAGTTGATGCGCCACGCCATGAGGGTGCTGCGCCAGGGTGGCGAGGGCCTCACGCTGACGCGGCGCGCGGGCGATGCGTGGATCGTCGAGGCGCGCGCCAGGCACCGTGGACCAGAAGCGTTCCTGGCGCGCTTCGGCCAGTTCGCCCTGACGCAGCAGCACTGGCAGCGCCCAGCTCAAGGTGTCACCCAGGCTGTGCTGGTAATACTGGGCGGTCCACAGGCACAGCTTGAACAGTGCCGGTGGCAGCGGCGCGGTGGCGTCGATGATCGCCAGTGCGGGTTTGAGCTTTTCTGCCGGGACTTCGCTGTGGTCGGCAATTTCCACCAGGATGCCGATCATTTCCCGGCGGCCGAACGGTACGCGCACGCGCATGCCTGGCTGCAACTGCGTGCGCAGCACACCGGCCGGCGCCCGGTAATCGAACAGGCGGCGCAGGGGCGAGGGCAGGGCTAGGCGCAAAATGGCGTCGGGCACGCGAGAGGTCTCATCTATAAAGGCAGGCGGTGGCGCAGGGGCGCGAGCCTAGCAGACAGGGGGAGGCTTGGGGTAGCCGACAGTTTTCTGATGAAAGGACGGGTTGGGCTGTCAGCGCCGCTTGCGCGATTTGAAAGGTCTGTTAGAATTCGCGGCCTAATTACGTGCGGTATTCGACAATAGTGTCGAGTGGCGGCACGCTAGCCCGAGGAAGTGCCATGAAAGCCGATATCCATCCAGCGTACGAAACCATCGAAGTTACCTGCAGCTGCGGCAACAAGTTCGAAACCCGTTCGAACCTGTGCAAGCCACTGGGTACTGACGTATGCAACGAGTGCCACCCGTTCTACACCGGTAAGCAGAAAACTCTGGACACCGGCGGCCGTGTACAGCGCTTCGCAGATCGCTTTGGTGCTTTCGGCAAGAAACCTGCTGCTGCCACTCCGGCAGAGTAAGGTTCAAAAGCCTTATGGGCTTTTGCCAGCTGTTGAAAAAGGCGTCCCTTGTGGGCGCCTTTTTTGTGTCTGGAATTTGGCTGTCTGCCGCCCAGGCCGAGGTTTTCTGCCCGGCGCCGGCCTCACTGGCCCATGTGCAGGTCAAGCGCGTGGTGGATGGCGACACGGTGCGCCTCACCGATGGCCGCAGCGTGCGCATGATCGGCCTCAATGCGCCGGAAACCGCCAAAAAGGGCCGCCCCGACGAGCCCTATGCCGTCGCCGCGCGTCAGCGTTTGCAGGCCTTGGTGCGGGCCAGTGACGGGCGCGTCGGGCTCGTGCCGGGGCGCGAGCGCAAGGATCATTATGGCCGTACCCTGGCCCATCTCTATGGCGCCGATGGCAACAACCTGGAAGCGCAGCTGCTCGCCGAAGGCCTGGGGTTTCAGGTGGGCGTTGCACCCAATGTCGACCTCATCGCGTGCCAACAGGCAGCTGAAAACGCTGCGCGCCAACGCCGCCTGGGGCTGTGGCGCACATCACCCGTGCGCAGCGTGGCGCAGGTCCGGCGCGCAGGGTTTGCCCTGATCAGCGGCCGAGTGAGCAAGGTAGAACGCAATCGCGGCGGTATCTGGATTCAACTACCGGGTTCGCTGGCACTGCGCATTGCGCCTAATGTGGCCGGGAAATTCGACCCAGCCACGCTCAGCGGTCTGCAAGGCCAGACTATAGAGGCGCGTGGCTGGGTGCAGGATCGCGCTCGACGTGGCCGTGTTGAAAATGGACGGGCGCGCTGGGTGCTGCCGTTGAGTGATCCGGCCATGCTCAAGGTGTCTCGACAATAAAAACTGTAGACATTTTCAGTCTTGATTGTGAACAGTTGCGCCCTCGTATCCCGTGGCCTGCGCTCAAAATGCGCAGTTGCAGGGACTTGAGGCCCGTGACTGCCCAGTCTTGTAGGGAAATTGCTTCGCGCGTATCCTCGGCGGTCCGTCGACCAACAGTAAAAGCGGAATGCCGATATGTCTGATTTGAAAACTGCCGCTCTCGAATATCATGCCCATCCTCGTCCAGGAAAGCTGAGTGTAGAGCTCACCAAAGCCACTGCCACTGCTCGCGACCTGTCGCTGGCCTACAGCCCTGGTGTTGCCGAGCCCGTACGTGAAATCGCCCGTGACCCTGAACTGGCGTACAAGTACACCGGCAAAGGCAACCTGGTTGCAGTGATTTCCGATGGCACCGCGATTCTCGGCCTGGGCAACCTCGGCCCATTGGCGTCCAAGCCCGTCATGGAAGGCAAGGGCGTGCTGTTCAAGCGCTTTGCCGGCATTGACGTGTTCGACATCGAAGTCGACTCCGAGAGCCCGCAGGCCTTCATCGACACGGTCAAGCGCATTTCCATCACCTTCGGTGGCATCAACCTGGAAGACATCAAGGCACCCGAGTGCTTCGAAATCGAAAAGGCGTTGATCGAACAGTGCGACATTCCAGTATTCCATGATGACCAGCACGGCACCGCGATCGTTACCGCGGCCGGCATGATCAACGCTCTGGAAATCGCCGGCAAAACCCTGGCCGAGGCGAAAATCGTCTGCCTGGGCGCCGGCGCCGCCGCCATCTCCTGCATGAAGCTGATCATCAGCATGGGTGCGAAGCTGGAAAACATCTACATGGTCGACAGCAAGGGCGTGATCCAGTCCGAGCGTACCGACCTGAACCAGTACAAGGCGATGTTTGCCCACCCGTCCTCCAAGCGCACCCTGGCTGACGCTCTCAACGGCGCCGACGTGTTCGTTGGCCTGTCCGGCCCGAACCTGCTGAGCGCCGAAGGCCTCAAGTCCATGGCAGCGAACCCGATCGTGTTCGCCTGCTCCAACCCGGACCCGGAGATCTCGCCTGAGCTGGCCCACGCCACCCGCAGCGACGTTATCATGGCCACCGGTCGTTCGGACTACCCGAACCAGGTCAACAACGTGCTGGGCTTCCCGTTCATCTTCCGTGGCGCCCTTGACGTTCGCGCCAAGCGCATCAACGAAGAAATGAAAGTCGCCGCCGCCAACGCCCTGCGCGAACTGGCCAAGCTGCCGGTCCCTCAGGACGTCTGCGACGCCTACGGTGGTGCTCCACTGGCATTCGGTCGTGAGTACATCATCCCCAAGCCCATGGACAAGCGCCTGATCACCCTGATCTCCGATGCCGTGGCCAAAGCCGCTATCGAGACCGGTGTGGCCACCCTGCCGTATCCGAAGCACTACCCGCTGCAAAGCGTGGATGATGTGTTCAACGGCTAAGTCGTTGTAGCGCAACAACAAAAAGCCCCGGCTCATGCGAGCCGGGGCTTTTTTTGTGGAGGGTGGTTAACTTCGAGCCTTGCAGAGATCCAAATGTGGGAGCGGGCTTGCCCGCGAAGACGTCGACCCAGTAAACATTGACGTTGACTGACCCACCGCTTTCGCGAGCAAGCCCGCTCCCACAGGGGGGCCGCGTTAAGCCGCAGATCGGGTTAGAACAAATCGATCGGCGCTGCCTCATCCGCCGGCAGCGGGCTGCCCGGTACGACGCCGTTACCCAGTTCGTTGACTGACGGCGGCGTGTCTTCGCTCTTGAACAGTTCAAAGTACGCATTCGGCGTGCTCGGCGATGCAGCGCGGCCACTTACCGGGTCGATCCGCAAGCTGAGGATGCCTTCCGGCTCCGGCTGGGTGTGCAAGGGCTTGTCCTTCAGCGCGGCGCCCATGTAGCTCATCCAGATCGGCAGCGCCACGGTGCCGCCGAACTCACGGCGGCCCAGGCTTTCCGGCTGGTCATAGCCGGTCCACACGGTAGTCACGTAGTCGCTGTTGTAGCCGGAGAACCAGGCGTCCTTGGATTCGTTGGTGGTACCGGTCTTGCCTGCGATGTCCGCGCGGCCCAGGGCCAGGGCGCGACGGCCGGTGCCTTTCTTGATCACGTCTTCGAGGATGCTGTTGAGGATATAAGTGGTGCGACCATCCACAATGCGCTCTGCCACCGCAGGTGCCTGAGGCTCGGCCGGGTTGCCGGCACTCGCCGCTGGCGCTGCGCCCGGCGTCGGCTCGATGGTGATGCCGCCGTTGCTCGGCGCCGCCAGGCCGTCGGTAGCGGCCACGCCGTTGACCACGTCACCTGGCACGCGTGGCGGGTTGGCGGTGAACAGCGTATCGCCATTGCGGCTCTCGATCTTGTCGATCAGGTACGGCGCGATCTTGTAGCCGCCGTTGGCAAAGGTGCTCCAGCCTGTGGCGATTTCCATCGGCGTGAGGGTCGCGGTGCCCAGGGCCAGGGACAGGTTGGGCGGCAGGTCCGACTTGGCAAAGCCGAAGCGCGTGATGTAATCGATGGTCTTGCCCACACCCATCGCCTGCAACAGGCGGATCGACACCAGGTTACGCGACTTGTACAGCGCCTCGCGGATGCGGATCGGGCCAAGGAAGGTGTTGGTGTCGTTCTTCGGACGCCAGACCTTGTCCAGGTACTCGTCGACAAACACGATCGGTGCATCGTTGACCAGGCTGGCGGCGGTGTAGCCGTTGTCCAGCGCAGCGCTGTAGATGAACGGCTTGAAGCTCGAGCCCGGTTGGCGCTTGGCCTGGGTGGCGCGGTTGTAGTTGCTCTGCTCGAACGCAAAGCCGCCGACCAGCGCGCGAATCGCGCCATTCTGCGGGTCCAGGGACACCAGGGCGCCCTGTGCTACAGGCACCTGGCTGAATTTGAGGCTGTCGTCCTTCTGGCGCTGCACGCGGATCAAGTCACCCACCTGCGCCACGTCCGATGGCTGCTTGGGCAGCGCGCCCATGCTGTTGGTGTTCAGGAACGGACGCGCCCATTTCATGCTGTCCCAGGCCACATGTGCTTCACCGGTGCGGGTCAGCACCTGGACGCCATCTTTTTTCACCTGGGTGACGATAGCCGGCTCCAGGCCGCTGATCGTGCGTTGTTTGCCAAGTTCGGTGGTCCAGGCGCTGAGGGTCTTGCCCGGCAGGCGCGATTCGGGGCCGCGATAGCCGTGGCGCTGGTCGTAGGCGACCAGACCTGAGTGCACCGCGTCATTGGCGATGTCCTGCAGGTCGCTCGGTACGGTGGTGGTTACGCGGAAACCTTCGGTGTAGGCCTCGCTGCCATAGCGCCCGACCATTTCGGCGCGGGCCATTTCGGCGATATACGGCGCGTTCACTTCGGGCGTCGGCACGTGGTAGCTGGCGTTCAGCGGCTCGGCCACCGCGCTTTCGTAGGCGGCCTGATCGATCTTGCCCAATTTGTACATGCGCCCCAGGATCCAGTCGCGGCGTTCTTTGCTGCGCGCCGGGTTAGCCAGGGGGTTGAAGCGCGAAGGGGCCTTGGGCAGGCCGGCGATCATCGCCATCTGCGCCAGGCTCGCGTCACGAATCGACTTGCCGTAGTACACCTGCGACGCGGCTTCGATACCGTACGCGCGGTTGCCCAGGTAGATCTTGTTGACGTACAGCTCGAGGATCTCGTCCTTGGTCAACTGTCGCTCGATCTGCAAGGCCAGCAAAATCTCGGTGGCCTTGCGCGAAAAACTGCGCTCACTGGTAAGGAAGAAGTTCTTCGCCACCTGCATGGTGATGGTGCTGCCACCGGATTGAATGTGTCCGCTTTTTACCAGCTGTGTGGCCGCGCGCACCAGGCTACTGGGGTCGACGCCATAGTGGTTGGCGAAATTATCGTCCTCGGCAGACAGCAGTGCGCTAATAAAATTGGGTGGAATGTCGGCGAAACGGATCGGTGTGCGGCGCATTTCGCCGAACTCCGCGATCAGTTTTTCATCGCTGCTGTAGACCCGCAAAGGAATCTGCAACTGGATACTTCTGAGTGCCTCTACGGAGGGCAAACCCGGACTAAGGTAGAGGTAGGCCCCGCTGAGGACGAGCAGGAGCCCGCAAACGATGGCGACAATGGAGTACCCGAAAAACTTCAGCAGACGAATCAAGGCTTTTGGATTTCCAGAGAAAAGAATGAGTTAGGCGCCGGGGCATGCATGACAAACGATGGATCGACCCGGGCAGCAGATAAAAGCGGAAAAAAACGCTGGGCATTAAAGCATTTTTCGACTTGGGGCGTCATTCGTGCCGGTTCAACAAGCCGACCGAACGCACGGCGCCAGCGCCAATCAGGCGGTAAGACAGGCAAAGGTTTAGGGAGTTTTATGGCAAAGGGATTTTTCAGGCGAAAAGTCGACACCGTACTGGGCGTCGACATCAATGACAGCGGGATCAAACTGATTGAACTGAGCCGTTCGGCCAGCGGCTATACCGTTGAAGGCTATGCCACGCAATCGCTGCCGAGCCGGGCGGTGGTCGATGGCAGCTTGCTCGATCTTGAGCGGATCGGCCAGGCCCTGCACCAGGCCCTGTCACGCCTGCGCACCTCGGCCCGACAGGCGGCGGTGGCGGTAGCGGGGTCATCGGTGATCACGCGGGTGATCGACCTGCAGGCGCGGCTCAGCGACCAGGAGATGGCCCGGCAGATCCAGCTCGAAGCCGACCAGTACATTCCTTACCCGCTGGACGACGTTGCCATCGACTTTCAAGTGCGCGGCCCCTGTGTCGACAATCCGCAGCGGGTGCAGGTATTGCTGGCGGCGTGTCTGAAGGAACAGGTCGAAACCCGCGAGGCGGTTTTGGCCCTGGCGGGGCTTGTGCCGAGGGTGGTGGATGTCGAAGGGTTTGCATTGGAGCGCGCATGCAGTCAGGATTTCGCCAGCTTCACGCCGGGCCGTCGTGTCGATGGCGCACAATGGGCCGCGGATGCCCACGGGATGGGAGTGGCTTGCGGATTGGCCCTGAGGAGTTTCGCTGGATGACACGAATCAATCTTTTGCCCTGGCGCCAGGCGCTGGCGCAGCGGCGGCGCAAATACTTCCTGGTATTTTTGCTGGCGTTCGTCTGTGTGGCGCTGGCGGCGGTGTGGCTGGCGGATCAGGTCATCGACCAGGCCATCGACCGCCAGGTAACGCGCAACAGCCATGTGGGCAAGGACGTCGCCGCCCAGGATGCTCGGATCAATACCATCGACGACCTGCAGGAGCAAAGCCAGCAACTGGCCGAGCGCATGAAGGTCGTGCAGGACCTGCACGAAGCCCGCTCTGCCGGCGCGCAGTTGCTGGACCAGTTGGCCCGCGCCGTGCCCGAGGGCGTGCATCTGCACGAGGTGGTTGCCCGCGGTGACAGCGTCAGCATCAGCGGCAGCGCTGAATCCAGCCAGGATATCGCTCAACTGATGCGCAGCCTGGAAGCCTCCCAGGGCGCCCACGCGACGCGGCTGCAACATGTGCGGGCGGAGGGGGCAGATGGCCGCAACGAATTTCAATTGATGGTGCGCCAGGGGGAATCCACCGAGGCCCAGCCATGAGCCTGCCCAGGCTCGATCTTTACGCACTCACTCACCACGCTGCCACATGGCCCTTGCCCGGCAAGGTTTTGCTCGGTTGCGCGCTGGCCGGCCTGGCGCTGGTGGTGGGCAACAGTGTGGTGCTGGCGCCGTCCCGCGAGCGGCTGCAAGTGCTCCAGGCGCAGGAAGTGGCCCTGCAACAGGCGCTCGCGCAAAAGGCCGACCTTGCGTCGAGCCTTGAGCGTCGCAGCCATGAGGCCCAGGCGCTGCGGGCGCGGGTTGGCGGGCTGTTCCGGCAATTATCCGCTGAGTCCGATATGCCCGGCCTGCTCGAAGACATCGACCGGCTGGCGGCCGGCAACGGTCTGCTGGTCGACGGCGTGAAGGTGTTGGACGAGCAGCCTCAGCCGTTCTATATCGAGGCGCCGGTGCAGATTGGCGTGGTTGGCACCTACCATGACCTGGCAACCTTCGTCAGCGGCTTGGGCGGGCTGGCGCGGATTGTCACCGTGCATGATCTTGCGCTTGCGTCTGACGGGGCCTTGCTGCGTCTGGAGCTGCTGGCCAAGACCTACCGCCGTCTGTCGCCCCACGGCGAGCCTGGGCCGGTCACGCAGTGGGGGCCGCGCTTTGCCTACAACGCAGCCTCCCTGCGTGATCCGTTCCAACCCCCGGCCTTGCAGGTCGAATACGCCCCCGGCAAACCTGCGCCCGCGCCTGACCTTTCACGGCAGCGCGGTCTGCTGGAAAGCCTGCCCATCGAGCACTTCGAAATGGTCGGCACCCTGTCTCGTGGTGCTCAACGTTTCGTCCTGCTGCGCGCGGCCTCCAGCGTGCACCGCGTGGCGATCGGCGACTACCTGGGGCCGAACCACGGCCGCGTCACAGCCATCCATGACGGCCACGTCGAGCTGGCCGAGCTGTTTCCCGATGAACAGGGCGCCTGGTTGCAGCGCTCGCGAACCCTTGTGTTGAACGTCAACTCATAACGGAATCGAACAATGAAAAGGACTTTCTCGTCCTTCGGTGTGGCGCTATGGATAGCGTTCACGGCACCGATGGCTGCCGCTGTGCCCAATCGTGTGGACCTGATCCAGTTGCCGCCACCCGGCGGCGCAGGGGCGGGCGCCTATACCGGCGACACACTGAACCTCAATTTCCAGAACATCGACCTGCGCGCCGCGTTGCAGCAGATCGCCGACGTGGCAGGCCTCAATCTGGTTGCCAGTGACGAGGTGCAAGGCTCGGTCACCCTGCGCCTGAAGAATGTGCCCTGGGACCAGGCGCTGGACCTGGTGCTGCAAAGCAAGGGCCTGGACAAACGGGTGAAAGCCGGCGTGCTGCTGGTGGCGCCCGCTGACGAGCTGGCCGCGCGCGAACTGCTGACCCTGGAGGCGCGGCGGCAGATGGCCGACCTGGCGCCGTTGCGCCGCGAACTGCTGCAGGTCAATTACGCCAAGGCGGCCGACCTGGCCAAGCTGTTCCAGTCGGTGAACGGCCTCGAGGGCGCCATCGATGAACGCGGTTCGGTGGCCGTTGATGACCGCACCAACAACATCATTGCCTACCAGACCGGTGAACGGCTCGAAGAGCTGCGGCGCATCGTGGCGCAGCTGGACATTCCGGTGCGCCAGGTGATGATCGAGGCGCGGATCGTCGAGGCCAATGTCGACTATGACAAAAGCCTGGGCGTACGTTGGGGTGGCCGGCTCAGCCGCGGTAATTGGGGCGCGGGAGGTCTCTCGAAATCCCTGGCCGAAGGCGCGAAGCCACCGGAAAACCCGACCGCCTCACCCTTCGTCGACCTCGGCTCGCTCGCCGGCGCGTCGGGGCTGGGCGTCGCCTTTATCACCGATAATTTCCTGCTGGACCTGGAACTGAGCGCCATGGAAAAAACCGGCAATGGCGAAATCGTCTCCCAGCCCAAGGTGGTCACGTCCGACAAGGAGACCGCGCGCATCCTCAAGGGCACCGAAATTCCTTATCAGGAGTCCAGCTCCAGCGGCGCCACCTCGGTGTCGTTCAAGGAGGCTTCGCTGTCGCTGGAAGTCACTCCACAGATCACCCCCGACGACCGCGTGATCATGGAGGTGAAAGTCACCAAGGATGAGCCCGATTATTTGAACAAACTCAACGACGTGCCGCCGATCAAGAAAAACGAGGTCAACGCCAAGGTGCTGGTCCGGGACGGCGAGACCATCGTCATCGGTGGGGTTTTCTCCAATACCCAGAGCAAAGTGGTAGATAAAGTGCCATTTTTGGGCGATGTGCCGTATCTTGGCCGCCTTTTCCGGCGTGATGTGCTGGCGGAGAAAAAATCCGAGCTGCTGGTGTTCTTGACTCCGCGTATCATGAATAACCAGGCGATTGCTGTGAGTCGTTGATTCTGTGCGAAATTTGATTCTTGTAGGGCCGATGGGGGCTGGAAAAAGCACCATCGGCCGTTTGCTGGCCAAAGAGCTGCGCCTGCCGTTCAAAGATTCCGACAAGGAAATTGAATTGCGCACGGGCGCCAATATCCCATGGATCTTCGACAAGGAAGGCGAACTGGGCTTTCGCGACCGCGAGCAGGCGATGATTGCCGAGTTGTGCGAGTGCGACGGCGTGGTATTGGCCACCGGTGGTGGCGCGGTGATGCGTGACGAGAATCGTCGAGCACTGCATGCCGGTGGTCGGGTTGTTTATCTGCATGCGTCGGTCGAGCAGCAGGTGGGCCGCACCGCCCGCGACCGCAATCGCCCATTGTTGCGCACGGCCAACCCGGAAAAAACCCTGCGGGACCTGCTTACCCTGCGCGATCCGCTGTATCGGGAAATTGCCGATCTGGTGGTGCAAACCGATGAACGGCCGCCGCGGATGGTGGTGGTCGAGATTCTTGAACGCCTGCATCGGCTGCCGCCCCGTTAAAGCCTGGCCCGAAATGCGCTATTCTCGGCGGCGCGTCATCACCTCGGGGTGTGGCGTAGAGCCATCAGGCAGCGGACGTTGCCGGTCGTCAATCCATCTCTCACGCGGGGACACATGCAGACACTTAAGGTCGATTTAGGCGAGCGCAGCTACCCGATCCATATTGGCGAAGGTCTGCTGGACCAGCCCGACTTGCTCACGCCGCACATTGCCGGGCGGCAGGTGGCGATCATCTCCAATGAAACGGTCGCGCCGCTGTATCTTGAACGTCTGAGCCGCAGCCTTTCGGCGTACTCGGTGATTTCCGTGGTGCTGCCCGATGGCGAAGCCCACAAGAACTGGGAAACCCTGCAACTGATCTTTGATGGTTTGCTGTCTGCGCGGCATGACCGCCGTACCACCGTGGTCGCCCTTGGCGGCGGCGTGATTGGCGACATGGCGGGCTTCGCGGCCGCCTGCTACCAGCGTGGCGTGGATTTTATCCAGGTGCCGACCACCTTGCTGTCTCAGGTTGATTCGTCGGTGGGCGGCAAGACCGGTATCAACCATCCGCTGGGCAAGAACATGGTCGGTGCCTTTTACCAGCCGCAGGCCGTGCTGATCGACACCACGACGCTCAATACCTTGCCGCCGCGCGAGCTGTCGGCGGGGCTGGCGGAAGTCATCAAGTACGGGTTGATCTGCGACGAACCGTTCCTGACCTGGCTGGAAGAACATGTGGATGCCCTGCGCGCCCTTGATCAGGTGGCGCTCACCGAAGCCATTTCGCGCTCCTGCGCGGCCAAGGCGCTGGTGGTGAATGCCGATGAAAGAGAGTCCGGCGTGCGCGCCACCCTCAATCTGGGCCACACATTCGGCCATGCGATCGAAACGCACATGGGCTATGGTGTGTGGTTGCACGGGGAGGCTGTCGCGGCGGGCACCGTAATGGCGCTGGAGATGTCCCAGCGACTGGGCTGGATCAGCGCTCAGGAGCGTGATCGTGGTATCCGCCTGTTGCAACGTGCCGGTTTGCCGGTGATTCCCCCCGCGCAGATGACCGAGGCGGACTTCCTCGAACATATGGCGGTAGACAAGAAAGTGATCGACGGTCGACTTCGACTGGTGCTGCTGCGCCGCATGGGCGAAGCGGTGGTGACCGACGATTATCCGAAAGAGATTTTACAGGCCACGCTGGGAGCGGATTACCGCGCCCTGGCCCAGCTTAAAGGTTAATAAGATCGCGATGACTAGTTTGCACGCCGACGAGGCGTTCCTCGGCCACTACCAGTTGAGCCACGACCCCTTTGCTCCACGGGTACCTGGTTTCAAATTCTTCCCGGCCCAGCGCAAGCCGGTGCTGGGTCAGTTGCATCATCTTGCGCGCTACAGCCAGCTGCTGCTGGTGGTGACGGGCCCGCTGGGCAGCGGCAAGACCTTGCTGCGCCAGGCGCTGGTCGCCAGCACCAACAAGCAGTCGGTGCAGAGCGTGGTGGTGTCGGCCCGTGGTGCCGGCGATGCGGCGGGCGTGTTGCGTCAGGTCGCCCAGGCACTGGACGTGGCCAATGCCGAGCCCAATGCCATCCTCAAGCAGGTGGTGCAGTTGGGCCTGACCGGTCAGGAAGTCTACCTGCTGGTGGACGACGCCGAGCAGCTCGACGAGTCCGCCCTGGAAGCGCTGCTGGCGCTGGCCGCCGGTACGCCGGAAGGCCGTCCGCACGTGTTCCTGTTTGGTGAATCGTCGTTGATCGCCGATCTGGAGCAGATCAGCGGCGAACAGGAGCTCTTCCACGTTATCGAGTTGCAGCCCTACGAAGAGGAAGAAACCCGCGAATACCTGGCCCAGCGCCTTGAAGGCGCAGGGGCGGGTATCGAACTTTTCACGGCAAATCAGATCTCTGATATTCACGAAAGCTCCGATGGCTGGCCTGGAAACATCAACCAGGTTGCCCGCGATGCGATGATCGAAGCCATGATTGCCAGCCGCTCCGCGGTCAAGCGTCCAAAGATGGGGTTCACTATGCCTAAGAAGCACGTATTGGCCATTTCCGCTGTTGTCGTGGTCGCCGTTGCCGCCGCCTGGCTGATCCCGGGTCGCAGCAAGGCGCCGACCACGGCCGGCGCGCCAACGGAACAGGCGCAGTTGCCATTGGGCAAGCCCACACCGAACGTCGAGTTCGCTAATTCCGGGCAACCGACCAACCTGCCGATGGTCGGCCAGCCGGTCATGCGCGGTCCGCTCGCCGAGGAGGCCGGTGGTATCTCCGAAGGTGACGACGGCGTTCCGGTGGAAGGCTCCAGCGCCACTCCGCCGACCGTGACCACCACCGCGCCGCCTGCTGGCGTGCCGGCGGGCAAGCCTGCACCGGCACCTGCCGCAACCCCGACTCCGGCACCGACGGTCGCCACCGCCAAGCCTGCGCCGGTGACCAAGCCGGTCACGGCTGCACCCGCCGCCAAGCCTGCACCGACCGCCGCCGCCAAGCCGGCCGAAAAGCCAGCCACGGTCGCCAAGGCCGGCGCCGCTGGCAGTGGCTGGTACGCCAGCCAGCCCACCGGCAACTTCGTGGTGCAGATCCTGGGCACCAGCTCCGAAGCCAACGCCCAGGCGTTCGTGAAAGAGCAGGGCGGCGAGTACCGTTATTTCAAGAAAGTGCTCAACGGCAAGCCTCTCTACGTGATCACCTACGGCAACTTCGCCAGCCGCGCCGCAGCTGATTCCGCGATCAAAACCTTGCCAGCGAAGGTTCAGGCTGGTAAACCTTGGCCTCGCACCGTTGCCAGCGTTCAACAAGAACTGGCAACTGCTCGCTGAAGATCCGGCGGCCTTACCCAGGCCGCCCTCCCGGCACCTCAAAAAACTACAACAGCGTGCAGCCCTGAAGGCCGCGCGCTTTGTGGTGTCTGCGTCACGGTAGCTTTTGAGTCGTGGCAGTCAAAATTAAAAAAGTTTTGACTAGCACAGCATATCGCTTTAAACCTTTCATAAATGCGACATAGATTTGCGACATTTCGTCGCTAAATTTGTGAGCGTCTGTGTCGGTGTGTACAATGACCTCCCTTTTGCCCCCGCTAAGCCGGCGTACGTTCGGCGTGGAAGGTAACCGGTTGAATTGAAAAGAAATTTGCCTCGGTATAAGAGGCAGCCTGGTGAGAAAGTGTCTATGAAAGCAGGTCTGTACCAACCCGATGAATTCAAGGATAACTGCGGTTTCGGCCTGATAGCCCACATGCAGGGCGAGCCCAGTCATACCCTTTTACAAACGGCCATCGAAGCCCTGACCTGCATGACCCACCGCGGTGGGATCAACGCCGACGGCAAGACCGGTGACGGTTGCGGCTTGCTGATTCAAAAGCCCGACCTGTTCCTGCGCGCTGTCGCCAAACAGCATTTTTCGGTCGACCTGCCCAAGCAATATGCCGTGGGCATGGTGTTTTTCAACCAGGACCCGGTCAAAGCCGAAGCCGCTCGCGAAAACATGAACCGCGAGATCCTGGCTGCCGGCCTGCAACTCGTTGGCTGGCGCAAAGTGCCCATCGACACCAGCGTGCTCGGCCGTCTGGCCCATGATCGCCTGCCGCTGATCGAGCAAGTGTTCATCGCAGGCGAAGGCCTGAGCGACCAGGACATGGCGATCAAACTGTTCACCTCCCGCCGTCGTTCCTCGGTGCTCAACGCCGCCGACGCCGATCACTACATCTGCAGCTTTTCCCACAAGACCATCATTTATAAAGGCCTGATGATGCCGGCGGACCTTACCGCCTTCTATCCGGACCTGAGCGATGAGCGCCTGCAAACCGCAATCTGCGTGTTCCACCAGCGCTTCTCCACCAACACCCTGCCGAAATGGCCGCTGGCCCAGCCATTCCGCTTCCTCGCCCACAACGGCGAGATCAACACCATCACCGGCAACCGCAACTGGGCCGTGGCTCGTCGCACCAAGTTCGCCAACGACCTGATGGACCTCGAAGAGCTCGGCCCGCTGGTCAACCGCGTGGGTTCCGACTCCTCCAGCATGGACAACATGCTCGAGCTGATGGTCACCGGCGGCATCGACCTGTTCCGTGGCGTGCGCATGATCATTCCGCCTGCGTGGCAGAACGTCGAAACCATGGACCCGGACCTGCGTGCGTTCTACGAGTACAACTCGATGCACATGGAACCGTGGGACGGCCCGGCCGGCGTGGTCATGACCGACGGCCGCTACGCGGTATGCCTGCTCGACCGTAACGGCCTGCGCCCGGCGCGTTGGGTGACCACCACCAACGGTTTCATCACCCTGGCCTCGGAAATCGGCGTGTGGGACTACAAGCCCGAAGACGTGATCGCCAAAGGCCGCGTAGGCCCTGGCCAGATCCTGGCCGTGGACACCGAAACCGGGCAGATCCTCGACACCGACGCCATCGACAACCGCTTGAAGTCGCGTCACCCGTACAAGCAATGGCTGCGCAAGAATGCCCTGCGTATCCAGGCGACCATGGAAGACAACGACCACGGTTCGGCTTTCTACGACGTCGACCAGCTCAAGCAGTACATGAAGATGTATCAGGTCACGTTCGAAGAGCGCGACCAGGTGCTGCGCCCGCTCGGCGAGCAGGGCTACGAGGCGGTCGGCTCCATGGGCGACGACACGCCGATGGCCGTGCTGTCTCAGCGTGTGCGCACGCCGTACGACTATTTCCGCCAGCAGTTCGCCCAGGTGACCAACCCGCCGATCGACCCGCTGCGCGAGGCCATCGTGATGTCCCTGGAAGTGTGCCTCGGTGCCGAGCGCAACATCTTCCAGGAATCGCCTGAGCACGCCTCCCGCGTCATCCTCAGCTCGCCGGTCATTTCCCCGGCCAAGTGGCGCTCGTTGATGACCCTGGAGCGTCCGGGCTTCGACCGCCAGATCATCGACCTGAACTACGACGAGAGCGTCGGCCTGGAAGCCGCCGTGCGCAACGTTGCTGATCAGGCCGAAGAAGCCGTGCGCGCCGGGCGTACCCAGATCGTGCTGACCGACCGCCATATCGCGCCGGGCAAGTTGCCGATCCACGCATCACTCGCCACCGGTGCGGTGCACCACCGCCTGACCGAGAAAGGCCTGCGCTGTGACTCCAACATCCTGGTAGAAACCGCGACCGCCCGTGATCCGCATCACTTTGCGGTGCTGATCGGGTTCGGCGCGTCGGCGGTGTACCCGTTCCTGGCCTACGAAGTGCTGGGCGACCTGATCCGTACCGGTGAAGTGCTGGGCGACCTCTATGAGGTGTTCAAGAACTACCGTAAAGGCATCACCAAAGGCCTGCTCAAGATCCTGTCGAAGATGGGCATCTCCACCGTCACGTCCTATCGCGGCGCGCAGCTGTTCGAAGCCATCGGCCTGTCCGAAGAAGTCTGCGAGTTGAGCTTCCGTGGCGTGCCGAGCCGCATCAAGGGCGCGCGTTTCGTCGATATCGAAGCCGAACAGAAAGCCCTGGCGTCGGAGGCCTGGAGCGCGCGCAAGCCGATCCAGCAAGGTGGTCTGCTCAAGTTCGTGCACGGTGGCGAATACCACGCCTACAACCCGGACGTGGTCAGCACCCTGCAAGCCGCCGTGCAGCAGGGCGACTACGCCAAGTTCAAGGCCTACACCGCGCTGGTGGATAACCGCCCGGTATCGATGATCCGCGACCTGTTCAAGGTGAAGACCCTGGACACGCCGATGGACATCAGCGAAGTCGAGCCGCTGGAATCGATCCTCAAACGCTTCGACTCCGCCGGTATTTCCCTGGGCGCCTTGTCGCCCGAGGCTCACGAAGCCCTGGCCGAAGCCATGAACCGCCTGGGTGCGCGTTCCAACTCCGGCGAAGGCGGCGAAGACCCGGCGCGCTACGGCACGCTGAAAAGCTCGAAGATCAAGCAGGTGGCGACCGGCCGGTTCGGCGTGACCCCGGAATACCTGGTCAACGCCGAAGTGCTGCAGATCAAGGTGGCCCAGGGCGCCAAGCCGGGCGAGGGCGGGCAACTGCCGGGCGGCAAGGTCAACGGTCTGATCGCCAAACTGCGTTACGCGGTGCCGGGCGTGACCCTGATTTCGCCGCCGCCGCACCACGACATCTATTCGATTGAGGACTTGTCGCAGCTGATTTTCGACTTGAAACAAGTCAACCCGCAGGCGCTGGTCTCGGTGAAACTGGTCGCGGAAGCCGGCGTCGGCACCATTGCCGCCGGTGTGGCCAAGGCCTATGCCGACCTGATCACCATCTCCGGTTATGACGGCGGCACCGGCGCTTCGCCGCTGACCTCCATCAAGTACGCCGGTGCACCGTGGGAACTGGGCCTGGCCGAAACCCACCAGACCCTGCGCGGCAACGACCTGCGCGGCAAGGTGCGGGTGCAGACCGACGGCGGCCTGAAAACCGGCCTCGACGTGATCAAGGCTGCGATCCTTGGCGCCGAGAGCTTCGGCTTCGGCACCGCGCCGATGATCGCCCTGGGCTGCAAATACCTGCGCATCTGCCACCTGAACAACTGCGCCACCGGTGTTGCCACGCAGAACGAGAAACTGCGCAAGGACCACTACATCGGCACCGTCGACATGGTGGTGAACTTCTTCACCTACGTCGCCGAAGAGACCCGCGAGTGGCTGGCCAAGCTGGGCGTACGCTCCCTGGAAGAGCTGATCGGGCGCACCGACCTGCTGGAAATCCTTCAGGGCCAGACCGCCAAGCAACAGCACCTGGACCTCACGCCGCTGTTGGGCAGCGATCACATCCCTGCCGACAAGCCGCAGTTCTGCGGCGTGGAGCGTAACCCGCCGTTCGACAAGGGCCTGTTGGCCGAGAAGATGGTCGATATGGCCGGCTCCTCGATCAATGACGCCAGCGGTGGCGAATTCGCTCTGGACATCTGCAACTGCGACCGTTCCATCGGCGCCCGCGTCTCCGGCGAAATCGCGCGCAGGCACGGCAATCAGGGCATGGCCAAAGCGCCGATCACCTTCCGCTTCAAGGGCACTGCCGGCCAGAGCTTCGGCGTGTGGAACGCCGGCGGCCTGCATATGTATCTGGAAGGCGACGCCAACGACTACGTGGGCAAGGGCATGACCGGCGGCAAGCTGGTGATCGTTCCGCCAATCGGCAGCGTCTACAAGTCGCAGGAAAGCGCGATCATCGGCAACACCTGCCTGTACGGCGCCACCGGTGGCAAGCTGTTCGCCGCCGGCACCGCCGGTGAACGTTTTGCCGTGCGTAACTCCGGCGCCCACACCGTGGTGGAAGGCACTGGCGATCACTGCTGCGAGTACATGACCGGGGGCTTTGTCGCGGTACTGGGCAAGACCGGTTACAACTTCGGTTCGGGCATGACCGGCGGTTTCGCCTACGTACTCGACCAGGACAACACCTTCGTCGACAAGGTCAACCACGAGTTGGTCGAGATCCAGCGCATCAGCGGCGAAGCCATGGAATCCTACCGCAACCACTTGCAGCACGTGCTGGACGAGTACGTCGAGGAGACTGGCAGCGAATGGGGTCGTAACCTCGCCGAAAACCTCGATGATTACCTGCGTCGTTTCTGGCTGGTCAAGCCCAAGGCTGCCAACCTGAAATCGTTGCTTTCCAGCATCCGTGCCAACCCGCAGTGATATGCGCCTGAAGAGTTTGATGAGGTTTTAACATGGCTGAACGTCTGAATAACGACTTCCAGTTCATCGATGTCGGGCGCAAAGATCCGAAGAAGAAACTGTTGCGTCAACGCAAGAAAGAGTTCGTGGAAATCTACGAACCCTTCAAGCCCCAGCACTCGGCCGATCAGGCCCACCGCTGCCTGGGGTGCGGTAACCCGTATTGCGAATGGAAGTGCCCGGTGCACAACTTCATTCCCAACTGGCTCAAGCTGGTGGCCGAGGGCAACATCCTCGCCGCCGCCGAGCTGTCGCACCAGACCAACACCCTGCCGGAAGTGTGCGGCCGGGTGTGCCCGCAAGACCGTCTGTGTGAAGGTGCCTGCACCCTCAACGACGGCTTCGGCGCGGTAACCATCGGTTCGGTGGAGAAGTACATCACCGACACCGCGTTCGCCATGGGCTGGCGCCCGGACATGTCCAAGGTCAAGCCGACCGGTAAACGTGTCGCGATCATTGGTGCCGGCCCGGCGGGCCTGGGTTGCGCCGACGTGCTGGTGCGTGGCGGCGTGACCCCGGTGGTGTTCGACAAGAACCCGGAAATCGGCGGCCTGCTGACCTTCGGCATCCCCGAGTTCAAGCTGGAAAAGACCGTACTGAGCCACCGTCGTGAAGTGTTCACCGGCATGGGTATCGAGTTTCGCCTCAATACCGAGATCGGCAAGGACATCACCATGGAGCAGTTGCTCGCCGAATACGACGCCGTGTTCATGGGCATGGGCACCTACACCTACATGAAGGGCGGCTTTGCCGGTGAGGACCTGCCGGGCGTGCATGATGCGCTCGACTTCCTGATCGCCAACGTCAACCGCAACCTGGGCTTTGAGAAGTCGCTGGAAGATTTCGTCGACATGAAAGGCAAGAAGGTCGTGGTGCTCGGCGGTGGTGACACCGCGATGGACTGCAACCGTACTTCGATCCGCCAGGGCGCCAAGTCGGTGACCTGCGCTTATCGCCGTGACGAAGCCAACATGCCCGGCTCGCGCAAAGAGGTGAAGAACGCCAAGGAAGAAGGCGTGAAATTCCTCTACAACCGCCAGCCGATTGCCATTGTCGGTGAAGACAAGGTGGAAGGCGTGAAGGTGGTCGAGACTCGTCTCGGCGAACCGGACGCCCGTGGCCGTCGCAGCCCCGAGCCGATTCCGGGTTCCGAAGAGATCATCCCGGCCGACGCCGTGGTCATCGCCTTCGGTTTCCGCCCAAGCCCGGCGCCGTGGTTCGAGCAGTTCACCATCCAGACCGACAGCCAGGGCCGCGTGGTGGCCCCGGAACAAGGCCAGTACAAGCACCAGACCAGCAACCCGAAGATCTTCGCCGGTGGCGATATGGTGCGCGGTTCTGACCTGGTAGTCACCGCGATCTTCGAAGGCCGCAACGCCGCCGAAGGCATCCTGGATTACCTTCAAGTTTGATTTGAAACACGGTCAACTGTGGGAGCTGGCTTGCCTGCGATAGCGATAGTGAATTAACCACCGCCATCGCAGGCAAGCCAGCTCCCACACAAACCCCATTCCAGATAGGGTTTGGTGGTGTCTGTCATACCGCAAGCTACCGCGACAAATTGACCCGATAGACAAAAGGCACGGTGCATTCCGTGCCTTTTGCGTCGTGCTCTGAGAAAATGCCCGCACTTTTTTTGCGGATGCCGACATGACTGCCCTCAAGAACGACCGTTTCCTTCGTGCCCTGCTCAAGCAGCCCGTAGACGTCACGCCCGTGTGGATGATGCGTCAAGCCGGTCGTTACCTGCCGGAATACCGTGCCAGTCGTGCCCACGCCGGCGACTTCATGAGCCTGTGCATGAACCCGCAATTCGCCTGCGAAGTCACGATGCAGCCGCTGGACCGCTACCCGCAACTGGACGCGGCCATCCTCTTCTCCGATATCCTCACCATCCCCGACGCCATGGGCCAGGGCCTGTACTTCGAGACCGGCGAAGGCCCGCGCTTCAAGAAAGTGGTCAGCACCCTGGCCGACATCGAAGCCCTGCCGATTCCTGATCCGCACAAGGACCTCGGCTATGTGATGGATGCCGTCAGCACCATCCGCCGCGAGCTTAACGGCCGCGTGCCGCTGATCGGCTTCTCCGGCAGCCCCTGGACCCTGGCCACCTACATGGTCGAAGGCGGCTCGTCGAAAGACTTCCGCAAGACCAAGGCCATGCTCTACGACAACCCGCAGGCCATGCACCTGCTGCTGGACAAGCTGGCGCAGTCAGTCACGGCTTACCTCAACGGCCAGATCATGGCCGGCGCCCAGGCCGTGCAGATTTTCGACACCTGGGGCGGCAACCTTTCGGCGGCGGCATATCAGGAATTCTCCCTGGCCTACATGCGCAAGATCGTCAGCGGCCTGATTCGCGAACATGAAGGCCGCAAAGTACCGGTCATTCTCTTCACCAAGGGCGGCGGCCTGTGGCTGGAAAGCATCGCCGACGCCGGTGCCGACGCCCTGGGCCTGGACTGGACCTGCGACATTGGCGAAGCCCGCCACCGCGTAGGCAACCGCGTCGCGCTGCAAGGCAACATGGACCCGACCGTTCTGTACGCCAACCCCGAGGCGATCCGCAGCGAAGTCGGCCGCATCCTGGCCAGCTACGGCAAGGGCACCGGGCATGTGTTCAACCTCGGCCATGGCATTACGCCGGAAGTGAACCCGGAGCACGCCGGCGCGTTCCTGCGGGCGGTGCACGAACTCTCGGCGCAGTACCACGAATAAAACACAGAGCAAAAATGTGGGAAGGGGCTTGCCCCCTCCCACATTAAAAGCCAGAAACCTTCAGACCTTTCTCAGCGGCGCCAGCTTGGCCAGCCTCAGCGCCACCAGCAGCGCACCGATCAACAACGCCACGATAAACCCGCCAATCCCGTTCCAGCCGCCCAGGTGCCAGAAGAAGCCACCCGCCGTGCCGGCAATGCTTGACCCGGCGTAATAGCTGAACAGGTACAACGAAGACGCTTGCCCCTTGGCCTTGACGGCGCGGCGGCCGATCCAGCTGCTGGCGACCGAGTGGGCGGCGAAGAAGCCAAAAGTGAAGATCAGCATGCCGGGCACGATCAGCCATAGCGGGCTGAACAGGGTCAGAACGAACCCGGCCAGCATCAATACGATGGTGGCCCAGAGCACGCGGCGGCGGCCGAGGCGATCGGCCAGGGAGCCGATTTTCGCCGAGCTGTAGATGCCCGAGAGGTACACCAGCGACAGCAGGCCCACCACGGCCTGGCTCAAGTCATAGGGATCGGCCAGCAGCCGGTAGCCGATGTAGTTGAACAGCGTCACGAAGGCGCCCATCAGCAAAAAGGCCTCAAGAAACAACCACGGCAGGCCGGCGTCCCTGAAGTGCATGACAAAGCCGTTCATCAGGCTGCGCGGCTTGAGGCTGCTGGCGCGGAAGTTGCGCGATTCGGGGAGGATCTTCCAGAACACGGTCGCCGCGATCAGTGCCAGGGCGCCGATGATCAGCGTGGCGGTGTGCCAACTGACGAAGTCGATCAGCACGCCCATGATCAGCCGCCCACTCATGCCGCCGATCGCGTTGCCGGCGATGTACAGGCCCATCGCCAAGCCGATGTGCTGCGGGTGAATCTCCTCACTGAGGTAAGTCATCGCCACGGCGGCCAGGCCGCTGAGGGACAGGCCGACCAGCGCACGCATCAGCAGAATGCCTTCCCAGCCTGGCATCAGGCCGCTGGCAATCGTCGCCAGGGCCGCGCAAAACAACGCCGCCACCATCACCGGTTTGCGCCCCAGCCGGTCGGATATCGGCCCGGTGATCAGCAAGCCGAACGCAAGCATTGCCGTGGACACCGACAGGATCAGGCTACTCTGCGCGGCATTGATGGCGAACTCATGGGACAGCGCCGGCATCATCGGCTGCACGCAATACAACAAGGCAAACGTGGCAAAGCCACCGCAGAACAGCGCCAGCACCGTGCGCATGAACATCGGCGTGCCTTTTTCGATGAACGCGTCAGTGAGTTCGGCGACCACCTCATCCAAGGCGGTGGGCGGGACTTGCTGGGCGAACGGAGCGACGGCAGATTTCACGGGGACCTCAGTGGACAGACTGCCATGGGCGGCAATGCAAAAAAGAATATAGCTGGCTAATGATTCTTTCCAATATATTGTTCGACCTGTTTGATAGCTTCTGCGACTTAATGGTGAGGGTATGGAATTACGTCATTTGCGCTACTTCATCGCAGTGGCCGAGGAACTGCACTTCGGCCGCGCCGCCCAAGTCCTGGGCATCTCGCAACCGCCGCTGAGCCAGCAGATTCAGGCGCTGGAGCAGCAAGTGGGCGCGCGTTTGTTCGAACGCACCAACCGTCGTGTCGAGCTGAGCGAGGCGGGGCGCTTGTTCCTGCACGAGGCGCGTCTGGTGCTGGCGCAGGTCGACAAGGCGGCGGATGTAGCGCGGCGTGCGCACATGGGGGAGCTGGGTGAGCTGAAGATCGGCTTCACCTCATCGGCGCCGATCAACGCCAGCATCCCCCAGGCCATTCATGCGTTTCGCCAGGCGTTCCCGGCTGTTCACCTGACGTTGCGGGAAATGAGCAGTACTCAGGTCGCCGAGGCCCTGGTGGACGAATCGATTCAGGTCGGCTTGATGCGTCCGTTGCCGTTGCCCGACTCCCTGAGTGCCGTTGAGCTGATGCGTGAGCCACTCGTGGCCGTATTGAACACCGGCCATCCGTTGACGGCGCGCAGTGAACACGGCTTGCACCTGGCGCAACTGGCCGAGGAACCCTTCGTGTTCTTCCCGCGCAGCTACGGCAGCGGCCTGTACGCCCAACTGCTCGACCTGGCTCGCGACGCAGGCTTCAGCCCGCGCTTTGCCCAAGAGGCTGGCGAAGCGATGACCATCATCGGCCTGGTGGCGGCGGGGCTTGGGGTGTCGGTATTGCCGGCGTCGTACCAGCGCATCCGGATCGATGGGGTGGTCTATCGCACCTTGCTGGACCCTGCCGCGGTGTCAGCAGTGTGGCTGGTGCAGCGCAAGGGTGTGCAGTCGCCAATGGCGAAAGCGTTTGTGGCGTTGTTGGTGGCGAACGGGATTGTCCCAGGGTCGATCAGTTAAACGCAGATTCCCTGTGGCGAGCAGGCTTGTCGTGGCGAGCGGGCTTGCCCCGCGTTGGGCTGCGAAGCAGCCCCAAAACCAGGCTCCGAGCAATATTAGGTACACCGTGTTTTCCTTAATTGGGGGCGCTTCGCACCCCAACGCGGGACAAGCCCGCTCGCCACATTTACGGCGTTTTGCCACCGATTGGGGAGACTGCACACGCTCACTCGTTTCCGGGTGAACCGTCAGCACCAGCGCCGAAAGATCAGCGAGGTATTCACGCCGCCAAAAGCGAAGTTGTTGTTCATCACGTAGTCATGGTGCATCTCGCGAAAGCCTCCTTGGAGGTAATCCAGTTCACCACATTGCGGGTCGACGGTGTCCAGGTTGAAGGTGTGTACGTACTGGTCGCGGTTCATCATTTCGATGCTGAACCATGACTCCAGTGCGCCGCACGCGCCCAGGGTGTGGCCAAGGAAACTCTTCTGCGAGCTGATGGGCATGCGGCTGCCGAACAGGCTACTGGTGGCCAGGGTTTCGGCGATATCGCCCTGGTCGGTGGCGGTGCCGTGGCCGTTCACGTAGCCGATAGCCGACGGCTCCAGCCCGGCGTCTTCGAGGGCCAGTTCCATGGCGCGGCGCATGGTTTTCTGTTCCGGGCGGGTGGTGTGCTGACCGTCGGCATTGCTACCAAAGCCGACCAGTTCGGCATGGATATGCGCGCCGCGCGCCAGGGCGTGTTCCAGTTCCTCCAGTACCAGCATGCCGCCGCCTTCACCAATCACCAGGCCGTCGCGGCCGCTGTCGTAGGGGCGCGGGCTGGTCTGCGGGGCGTCATTCTTCAAACTGGTGGCGTAGAGCGCATCGAACACCATGGCCTCGGTGGGGCACAGCTCTTCGGCGCCACCGGCGAGCATCAACGGCAGGCGTCCGAACTTGATCGCCTCGTAGGCATAACCGATGCCCTGGCTGCCGCTGGTGCAGGCGCTGGAGGTGGGGATCAGCCGCCCGGTAAGGCCAAAGAAAATACTGATATTCGCCGCCGTGGTGTGCGGCATCATGCGCACGTAGGAGTTGGCGTTGAGCCCCTCGGCCACCGAGTTCAGCAGCATATTGCCGAACGCCTTGATCTCGTCGGTGCTGCCGGTGGACGAGCCACAGGCCACGCCCATGCGCCCGTCCTTGATCGACTCGTCGCCGAGCAGCCCGGCGTCCTGCAACGCTTGCTCCGCTGCCCACACCGCCAGGCGCGAGACGCGGCCCATGCTGCGCAATTGCTTGCGTGTCCAGTGCGCAGGCACCTGGAAATCATCGATGGGCCCGGCCAGTCGTGTGTTCAGTTCAACAAAACGGTCCCACTCATCCATGCGCCGGATGCCGCTGCGGTTGGCGCGAAAGTTGGCTGCGATGGTCTCCCAGTCACAACCCAGGGAGGTCATGCCGGCCATGCCGGTGACGACGACGCGCTTCATCAGCACAAGCCTCCGTTCACCGCCAATACCTGGCGCGTGATGTAGCCGGCTTCGGCCGACATCAGGAAGTTCACGGCGCCCGCAACTTCCTCCGGGGTGCCCATGCGCTGCGCCGGGATCATCTTCATCAGTTCTTCCACCGGCACGTTTTCATCCAGCATGGCGGTGTCGATCAGGCCGGGGGCGACGCAGTTGACGGTGATTTTGCGCTTGCCCAGCTCGATGGCCAGCGCCTTGGCCGCACCGATCAGACCGGCCTTGGACGCGCTGTAGTTGACCTGGCCCCGGTTGCCGATCAGTCCTGAAACAGAGGTGATGCACACGATGCGCCCGGGCGCGCGGCGCCGAATCATCGGCATCATCACCGGGTGCAGCACGTTGTAGAAACCGTCGAGGTTGGTGCGCAGCACCACGTCCCAATCGTCTTCCGACAAGGCCGGAAAAGCACCGTCACGGGTCAGGCCGGCGTTGAGTACCACGCCGTAATAGGCGCCGTGTTGTTCCACGTCGGCTTCGAGCATTTCGCGGCACGCGGTGCGGTCGGCAACATCGAATTGCAGCACGCGGGCGTTGCGTCCCAACGCCTGGATCTCGACCTGCACCGCATCGGCTTCGGCGCGCCCGCTGCGGCAGTGCAGCACGATGTCATGCCCGGCCTGGGCCAGGCGCAAGGCGATAGCGCGGCCGATGCCGCGGCTGGAGCCAGTGACCAGTACGGAGTGAGTCATGACGTTGCGTCCTTCGATTCAGCTAAATAGTTGGCCGCCAGGGGCGGTCGAAATACGTTCAAGCGTGCGCTGGCCTGGATGCCGTCGCCGGTGAGGTGGCATTCGAACACCCCCATGCCGTTGTCGTCTTCCAGCGAGCGCAGGCCGTGAATGGTCAGCTCGGCGCCCGCCGGAAAACCATCCACGTTGCATTCGAACTTGCGTGTACCGAGCAGGAAGCCCAGCTCCACTGCTTCGCCGTTCTTGCGTGCGCGACAACCGGCATAGGCGGCGACGCTTTGCGCCATCAGTTCGATGCCCACCCACGCCGGCAGGCTGCCGTCCGCGCGGTTGAACAGGCCGCCGGGCTTTACGGTGAGACGGGTATGTACCTGCTCTTCATCGAACGACAGCACCTGGTCGATCAGGATCATGTCGCCCGCGTGGGGCAGCAGTTCGGCGAGTGGCCAATCGATCATGGGGCCTCTCCGATAATCAGGCTGACATTGTTGCCGCCGAAGGCAAACGAGTTGCTCATCAGGCGCGGTTGTTTCAGGGCGTCACCGCAGCGGGCCCACTGCAACGCGGGCAGCGCCGGGTCGGCCTGGCCGTCCCACACGTGCGGCGGCACCCCACCGTGGGTGAGGCTCAGCCAGCAGAACGCCGCTTCCAACGCACCGGCTGCACCGAGGGTGTGGCCGCTCATGGGTTTGGTCGACGAGCACGCCACGCCATGCGGGAACAGGTGGGCGACGGCCAGGCTTTCCATGGCGTCGTTATGCTGGGTGGCGGTGCCGTGCAGGTTCAGGTAGCCGATGTGTTCAGGGTTGAGCCCGGCGCTGCTCAACGCCTTGCTCATGGCCTGCAGCGCGCCTTTGCCCGTAGGCTCAGGTGCGGAAATATGGTGTGCGTCGCTGCTCGCGCCGCTGCCCAGCAACGCAATGGGGGCCGGCTCGCGCGTCATCAGAAACAACACCGCCGCTTCGCCGATATTGATGCCGTTGCGGTTCACCGAAAACGGATTGCAGCGCTCGGCGGACACCGCTTCCAGCGAGGTGAAACCATTGAGGGTCAGCTTGCACAGGCTGTCGACGCCACCACAGATCACCGCATCGCACACCCCCAGGTCCAGCAGGCGCCGGGCGCTCATCAGGGCACGGGCACTGGAGGTGCACGCGGTGGAAATCACATAGGCCGGGCCGCTCAGTTGCAGCCAGTCGGCGAGAAAATTGGCCGGCGCGCTGAGTTCCTGTTGCTGGTAGTCGTAAGTGTTGGGGAACTGCCGGTCACGCAGGTACTGGGCAATGCCACGACTGGCTTCGTCGATGCCCGAGGTGCTGGTGCCCAGCACAATACCCACCCGCGATTCGCCATAGGTATGGATCGCCTGGCGCATCTCGCCCTCGATCTGCAGCGCAGCCTCCAGCAGCAGTTGATTGTTACGGCTGCTTTGCTGGCCCAGTTGTAGCGGGATCGGCGCCAGATCACCGTGCACAGCGCCCACCGGCAGCACTCGGTCCGGCACCCAGCCGCTTTCGGCGCGCATGCCGGCGCAGTCACCAGCAAACAGGCTGCGCGCAACCTCGGCTTGCCCTCGGCCGAGGGCACAGATCACCCCCAGAGCATTGAGATAGGCGGTCATCGCTCAACCCCAAGCGGGGTGATGCGATAGCTCAACGGCTGACCCGCCATGTTCACGCTGAACACCTCGGAGGACTGATAAACGATTTGCCAATGGCCTGGCAGGGTGCGGGTCAGGTCCCTGGCCTGGGCGCCCGGGTACAGGGCGCGCAGGTCGTCCGCCGAGGCCAGCGCAAACAGCAGGGCGGCGAACAGCTCGCGTGCCTGCGGATTGGGCGGCAGCAAGCCGTCGGCCTGCCACGCGCCGTCAAGCAACTTTTGCCGCGCCAGGGGAATGCCCAGCGGGTCCATCATCGACCAGCGAAGGGCGGCGCCTTCCCGCTGGATCACCAGCAGCCAATCCTGGCGCTGGTTGCCTTCGCTGCGCTGCACATGCAATTGCAGCGGTAAATTCAGGGCCGGGATTTTTTCCGGCAACGGCGCCTGGCTGGCGCACGCGCCCAGCAGCAACAGGCAACCCATCAGCAACAGACGCATCATGGTGCACTGCTCGCCAGCGGCTTGCGCGCCACGCAGTTGACCAGGGTTTCTTCGCGCTGGCCCACCGGCGGTGCCTTGCGCAGGCCCAGGCGCTCCAGCAGGCCGAAATCCGTGGCGCGGCTCCACCACAGATACGGGTAGGAAACGTTCTGCGGGCCAAATTCAAAGCCCTGCTCGCGGATCATCGCGAGGTACGCCTCGGCGCTTTTCTGCACCTGCATGGGATGGCGGAACAGCCAGCGAATCACCCAGGTGTCGATATAGGCTTCGGTGGACTCGGCAAACAGCAGGTAGCCGCCGGGCTTGAGCACGCGATAGAACTCTGCAAGGGCGCGATGCTGCTCCACCAGATGGTGGAACGTCTGGTGGCAGAACAGAATATCCACGCTCGCGTCCGGCACTTGCAGGGTGGCGCAGTCGCTGCCGATCAGCTCGATGGCGAGGTCCTGGCGCGCCGCTTCGGCCTTGCTCTGGTCGAGGCTGTGGGGGTCGGCATCCAGGCCGATCAGGCGTTCCGGGGCGAACACCTGTTGCAGGTACGCAAAGGATTTACCCTGGCCGCAGCCGGCGTCCAGCAGCACCGGGGCCTGCGGCACAGGCTCGGTGAACAGGCTGCGCAGGTCGTCAATTGCCACGCGCAACACATAATGTTGCCAGGTGCGGCTGCGCAGAAACCAAAGACCGAAGCGGGTTTCTTCGACGTAGTGTTTACTCAGGTAGTGGCTGCTCATACCGCGTCACTCGCACAAATTTCCGACAACATCCGCAGGCGTCGCTTGGGCTCGCTGACAAACGGGTTGCGCTCGTCCCAGGCATAACCGGCGAGGATCGCGCTGATCATGCGGCGAATCTCCGGCGAGCTGCCGGGATGGAAGATTACATCCTGGAACGTCCCGGCGTACCAGCCTTCGACATAGCAGCGAAAGGTGTCGACGCCGCGTTTGAGCGGCTCGGCGAATTCGGTTTGCCAGTTGACGGTTTCGCCCGTGAGCTGACGATGCAGCAGCCCGGCCGCCATGCTTGCCGAACGCATGGCAATGGTCACACCGGACGAAAACACCGGATCGAGAAATTCCGCCGCATTGCCCAGCAAGGCAAAACCAGGGCCGTGCAGGGTTTTGACGTTGGCCGCGTAGCCGCCGATGCTGCGCGCCGGGGTATCCCACACGGCATTTTGCAGCACGCCGGACAGGCTTGGGGTTTCATCGATAAAACCGCGCAGGCACGCATCGAGGTCGCTGTCGCGCCCGTCGAAATGCGTCTGCGCCGCCACCACGCCCACCGAACAGCGGCCGTTGCTGAACGGGATGGTCCAGAACCAGATATCGCGCTTCACAGGATGGGTGGTGATAAGGATTTTGCTGCGGTCGAAGCCTGGGTGTTCGATGCGGTCTTCAACATGGGTGAACACCGCCCGGCGCAGCGGGAAATTCGACGGTGCCTCGAGGTCCAGCAGGCGCGACAGCACGCGGCCGTAACCGCTGGCGTCGAGCACGAATTTGGCCTTGAGGTGATACTTGCTGCCGTTTTGTCGAAGCACTTGCAGGTAGCGGCAGTCGCCGCTGAAATCCGCGCCGACGATGGTTTGGCCATAGCGAATGTCGACGCCCTGCAGCGCCGCCTGATCGGCCAGCAGCTTGTCGAACTCGCCGCGCTGCACCTGATAGGTAGTCGGCTTGCCGTTGCTGAACGTGTCGCCAAAATCGAACGCGCTGTAGCGCTCGCCCCAGGCGAACGCAGCGCCGGTTTTCACCTGGAACCCGGCTGCCTGCACGGCCTCGAACATGCCCGCTTCTTCGATAAAGTCGATGCAGTGCGACAGCAGGCTTTCGCCGATCGAGAACCGCGGAAAATGCTCGCGCTCGATGATCACGACGTCATGGCCCTTGCGCTTGAGCAGCGCGGCGGCGATGGCGCCGGACGGGCCGGCACCGATCACCACCACCTGGCGACGTTCCATTTCAACTGTGGGCACTGAGGCTCCTTGCCGCATGGGCGATAATCATATTCATAAGGCGGGTTTGCGCGGCCCGGCCCAGGGCGCCAGCATAAAGCTGAATGCCAGGCCGAGGCTCACCGACAGGCCGAAATTACTCACCGCCGGCGTACTCGATACCGCCAGCAGACCGAACGACAACCAGGTCGTCAATGCCGCCAGTAACGTACCCAGCAGGCTGACCGCCGGACCGCCGATCTGCTCGCGCATCAGGATCGCATAGTCGACGCTGATGGCCGTAACCAGCAACAGGCCGAACAGGCTGAACAGGGTCAGCGGCTGGCCCAGCCAGCCCAGGCTGGACAGGCTGCACAGCGCAGCCAGCAACGGCAACGCGACGATGCGCACGGCACCGCCGAAGCCGAACGGCACCATCAGCAGCAACACGATCAGCCCACACGACAGTAATTTGAGCTCGGCGGCGCTGATTTGCGTGGCGGCGAACACGCGGTTCAAGTCGCCCAGGCGATCCACCAATTGCACACCGGGCAAATCCACGGCCTGTACCCGCAGCAGCGCGGGGTTGTTCAGACCCTGCAGGCTGACCATCGCCGCCACGCCGCCTTTCACCGGCCCCAGCCACAGCGTACGCCAGGGTTCGGCCAGCGGACCTGTGAGGGCGGCGTCGATATCTTCGGTGGGCAGTGCCTGCAACTGCGCCACTTCGGCTTGCAGGGCGCTGGCTGGCACGCCGAGGTCCACCAGCGGCTGCCAGTGTTGCGCCAGATTGCTCAGCGCATCGCGCAGTCGCTGCTGCTCGGCCGGCAGGTTGACCAGTTGGTTGAGCACCAGGTAACCCTGAAGCTTGTCCATATTCACCAGTTGCTCCAGACGCTGGCCCAGCGCGGCCTGACGCTCCAGCAACTGCTGTTGGTTGTCTGCGCGCACCAGAAAGAACTGGCTGGTGGGCTGAAAGCCGGTGATCCGTGCCACGGCCTGGGCTTCCTGCAGCAAGTGAGGCGGCGCGCCGATCCATTGGCGAATGTCGTTTTTGCTGTTCAGGTGCCACACACCGCCGGCGCAGAACAGCAGCACCAGCGCCAGCAACAGTGGGCTCGGCACGCGCTGGAGCAACGACTCGCGCAGCCGCCACAGGCCCTCGGCAACCCGCAGCGGCCACTGCGCCGGGCGTAATTCGACGCCCTTGAGCAGCGCTGGCAGCAGGCACACGGCGCACAGGTAAGCGCCCACCAGCCCTGCGGCGGAAAACACTGCAATCTGCGTCAGCGCCGGAAACGGTGTCCAGGCCAGCGCCAGATAACCGATGCAACTGGTCGCCAGGCTCAGGCTCAGCCCTGGCAAGGTCAGGCGCAACGCCGGCCAGCTCTGCCATGGCTTCAAACTCCAGCTTTTGGACAGGTAATGCAGCGGGTAATCCACCGCCACGCCGATCAGGCTGGAGCCCAGCACCAGGGTCATCACATGCACATGGCCGAACAGCGCCACACAGGCCACCGCCCCAAACAGCATGCCGACGATGACCGGCACGAAAGCCAGCAATACGCGCCAGCGGCGGAACGCCAATAGCAGCAACAGCAGAATGCCGACGGTCGCGCCGCCGCCGACCCAGGTGATTTCCCGCGTGGCTTGCTGCTGCCCATTGGCCGCATAGAGCAGGCCGCTGGCCGCGAGCAATTGCGCACCGTGCACGGCGGCCTCGGCGCGGCTGGCCTGGAGCAGGTCCGTCACTTGCAGCGGCAGGTGCATATCGAAGGCATTGCCGGTGGTGCGCGCACGCAGCAGCACCCAGCTTTTGCCGTCGGCATCGGCGATCAGCGCGCCGCTGCCGATGTCCAGCTGCACCGAACCCTGCTGCGGCTGGCTGTTCTGGATACGCCCGGTGAGGCCCAGCCAGTCATCCTGGCTCGGCACCAGGCTGAAGCCGGTGAAGGGGTCGAACAGTGATTGCACGCGCTGTTGGATAAACGCCTCGGGATGCTCGATGAGCTGCTCGCGGTCCTTGGCCGCGAGCATCGCCAGTCGGCCGCGCAGCAGTTGCTCGCGCAGTGCCGGCAGGTCGGCTTGCAGGTTCCATTGCACTTTTTCAAACAGCCCGCTGGCCTGCCAGCGCTCGCCCAGCTGTTGCGCCACGGCCACCGCCTGCTGGCGGTCGGCATGCCCCACCAGCACCAGCATCTCGCGGTTAAGCGGCTCTTGCATGCGTTGTTCGGCTTGCTGTTCCAGCGCATCCGGCGCACTGCCCGGCACCAGTTCCATCAGATTGGCCGAAAGCGGCGCGCCCTGGCGCCACTGCCAGCCGGCCAGCGCCAGCACGGCCACCAGCAGAATCAGGAACAGGCGCGGCAGCAGGCGCTCACTGGGCAAAGTCATGTTGCTCCGCGTCGGTCAGGGGCAGGCCCGCGGTGCTGTCCCGCAGGCGCAGCACGGTGCTGTCGCCCTGGGTCTCCTGCAGTTCGATGGTGTGTACCAGCGCGCCGCCCTCAATGTTGATTTGGTTGAACACCTGCTTGAGCAGCAGCGAGCGTGGAATCAAGGTCAGCGCCCACTGCGTGGACTCACCTTGCAGCTGCAGCTCGAAGTCACGCTGCAAGCCGCTGCTGTCGCCCTGCAACACGGCGAGAAACAGACGGTTCTGCTCAGCCCCGGCGCTCTTGTTCGGCAGCCATTGCCAGCCGTTGCCTTCACGCCGGGCGATGCCCTGGGCGCTGATGCGGTAGTCCTGTTGCAGCGGGGTTTTCAGCAGCCAGAGCAGGCCGTGGTCCTTGGCGAGCACGAAGGTGCCCTTGCTGACCAGGGGTTGGGGCAGGGCGCGCAGGTGTTTTTCCTGGGTGAAGCTGCCGTGGATCACGGAGGGCTTGGCCAGTTGATCGCTGAGTTGTTGCAGGTCGAAAGCGTGGGCGCTGAAGCTCAGCAACAACCCGATCAATGTGGCAGCGGGCTTGCCCGCGAAGAACCTGAGGACGCTGCGCAGTGCCAGGCGGATCGCATTCTCGTTGACGATTTTCGCGGGCAGGCCCGCTGCCACAGGAGATCTCATTTCAAGGCCCTCTCGACGGCGTCGGTGAAGACTGTGGGGGAGGCCAGTTGCATCTCGCGGCTGGCGATTTCCACCGCTACCTGCACGGTGCTGGCGCGGGTCATACGTTCGCCGCTGGCGAGGTCGGTGATCAGGTAGTTGATCTTCAAGCGGTTCTCCCACTCCACCAGGCTGGCGCGCACGTTGATGGTCTGGCCGAACACCGCGCCGCGCACGTAGCGCAGTTGCATGTCGATCACCGGCCAGGCGTAGCCGGCTTCGCGCATAGCGTTGTAGTTGTGGCCAATTTTGTCGAGCAAGGCGCAGCGCGCGACTTCCAGGTATTTGACGTAATGGCCGTGCCATACCACGTGCAGAGTGTCGACGTCGAAAAACGGCACGAGGATTTCAGTGTCGCAGTGCAACACGCCGGGGCTACGCATGCAGCCTCCAGTGTTGCGCGGCGATGCGTTGCAGGCACAGGCGCAACTCGCCTTCCAGGGCACGGTCTTCGATCACGGGCGGGAAGTCTTTGGCCAGCTCGACGTGCATGGCGGCCAGGGCCGGCGGCAGGGGGCGCGCATCCTCGGCCCGAGCACGAAGCCACACCCCCTGGTTGGCGGCCAGCAGGGCGGCGGCGGCCACTTGCTCGGTCAGTTCCAGCACGCGGATCGCGTCGCGGGCGGCGATGGTGCCCATGCTCACCTTGTCCTGGTTATGGCACTCGGTGGAACGTGAGAACACGCTCGCCGGCATGGTGTTTTTCAGCGCTTCGGCGGTCCAGGCGCTGGTGCCGATCTGCACGGCCTTGAAGCCATGGTTGATCATCGCGCGGTCGGCCGGCGCGCCGGACAGGTTGCTCGGCAGTCCGTGGTTGTAACGCACGTCCACCAGCAACGCGAGCTGCCGGTCGAGCAGGTCGGCGACGTTGGCCACCAGGGTCTTGAGGCTGTCCATGGCAAAGGCAATATGCCCGCCGTAGAAGTGCCCGCCGTGCAGCACGCGTTCCTGCTCGGCGTCGATGATCGGGTTGTCATTGGCGCTGTTCAGCTCGATCTCGATGAATGAGCGCAGCCAGTTCAGGCTGTCGGCCAATACGCCGAGCACATGGGGCGCGCAGCGCAGCGAGTAGCGGTCCTGCAGGCGATGCAATGGCGCGGTCGGCGCGTCGATGGCCAAATCCTTGCGCAGCCAGGCGGCGACCTGCATCTGCCCCGGGTGCGGCTTGGCGGCGAACAGGCGTTCGTCGAAGTGTTCCGGGTTGCCTTGCAGGGCCACCACGTTGAGAGCGGTGATACGTGTGGCCAGCTGCAGCAGGTAGTCGGCGCGGGCGAAGGCCAGACAGGCGAGGCCGGTCATCACGGCGGTGCCGTTCATCAAGGCCAGGGCTTCCTTGGGGCGTAGCACCAGTGGCGTCCAACCCAGCTCGCGGTGCACGTCGGCGGCCGGGCGCCGTTCGCCCTGGAACAACACCTCGCGCTCACCGGACAAGGTAGCCGCCACATAGGACAGCGGCGTCAGGTCACCGCTGGCGCCCACCGAGCCTTCCTCGGGGATCAGCGGCAGCACATCGTGTTCAAGGAAGGCATGCAGACGCTCCAGCAGCTCCACGCGCACGCCGGACACGCCGTGGCACAGCGACTGCAAACGCGCTGCCAGCACTGCGCGCGTAGCCTGGGCGTCGAGCAGTTTGCCCAGCCCGCAGCCGTGGAAGGTGTACAGGTGACGCGGCAGCGCCTCGACGTGCTGCAACGGCACCGCCACCACGCAGGAGTCGCCGTAGCCGGTGGTCACGCCGTAGATCACGCCTTCCTTGTCCAGCAGCGAATCGAGGAACTGCGCGCCCTTGGCAATGCGCTGGCGATAGGCTGCATCGTCCTGCAACCGCGTGGGTGCCTGACGGTTGGCCAGGGCCAGCACGTCTTCGATGCGCAGGGGGCGTTCGCCAAAGGTGACCGGCTCAGGATGCGGGATCATGGGTCTTCCAGAAGGGGTAAAAGTTGAACCATTGTTGGGGCGCCTGCAGGCAGAACTCGCCCAGGCGTGCGGCGTAACGCGCGGTCCACAGGGCGATCACCTGTTCGCGGGTGCTGCGCTTCCATTCGATCCGTTGCGCGAAGGGCTCGATGGTCAGGCGATAGCGGCCCTGGTGCTTGAGGCACATCAGCAGATTGACCCGGCATTGGAGCAGGCCGGCCAGCAACCACGGGCCTTGGGGGAACGCGGCGGCATGCCCGAGAAAGTCCACGCGCACCGTGCGCCCGCCATGCAGCGGCACGCGGTCGCCGGCAATCGCCAGCCATTCGCCGTCGTCCAGGCGCTGGCTCAGCAGCAGCATGGTGGCCGGGTCCAGCTCGCTGACCTGGATCAGGCGCAAGTGGGTCGCGCCAGCCTCGCCCAGCAGGCGATTGAAGTGTTCGGCGTGCTTGGTGTGCACCAGCACGTTCATGGTCACCTGTTCGCCGATCTCCGCCAGCGCGCGGCATACCTCGAGATTGCCCAGGTGCGCACCCACCAGCATCTGCCCGCGTTCGCCGCGCAATTGCCCGCGCAGTTGCGCCGGGTCATTGATTTCGATCTGTTCCAGACGCAGCTTGCCGTTCCACACGTCGAGCTTGTCTAGCAGGGAGTCGGCGAAGGCCATGAACTGGCCGAAAACCTTGCGCCGGGTGGGGCGCAACTCATCGCGTCCGCTCCACTGCGCCAGGCGCTGCTGGTATTGCCATGCGCTCTGGCGTGCGGTGCGGCCGAACAGGAAAAAGTAGAACACGATGCTGTACAGCAACGGGCTAAGCAGGCGCCGGCCGAGCACCCTGGCAGCGACGGCGGTGAATTTCATCAGCCAGAAGCTGCCGCGTTCTTCGCGGTCGGCCCAGTGTTTGGTGTTGTCGGTCATGCCTGCCACCGTCGCCACAGGATCATCGGCGCGCGTACCAGCATGCCGAAGAACAGCCGGGTATGCATGGCGCTGATGCGCAGGTTGTCGTGGAACAGGCGAAAGTGCGACAAGCCGTCGGCGGGGTAATGCACCTGGGTCGGCAGCCAGCGCATCGGCTGGTTGCGCCAGGCCAGGCGTACAAGGATGTCCGAATCGAAATCCATGCGCGTGCCGATGTAGGCAGAGTCCATCAGCGCCAGCACCGGTGCCAGCGGGTACACGCGAAAACCGCACATCGAGTCGCGGATCTGCAGCGACAGGGTGTTGATCCACACCCAGACGTGGGTGAGGTAGCGCGCGTAGAGGCGGCCCTTGGGCACGCTGTCGTCGTATTCGGGGTAGCCGCAGATGAGTGCGTCGGGGTGCCGGCGCGAGGTGTCGATAAAGGTTTCGACCTCACGCAGATCATGCTGGCCGTCGGCGTCGACTTGCAGCGCATGGCTGTAGCCCAGGCGCGCGGCCTCGCGGAAACCGGCCATGACCGCGCCGCCCTTGCCGAGGTTGTGGGGCAGGCTGATCAGGGTGACGTGTTCCAGGGTTGCCAGTTGCACCAGCACCGTCGCGCAGGCCGGGCTGCTGCCGTCGTCCACCAGCAGGCAGGGCAGGCCGCTGGCGAGCAGGCTACGGACCACGGCGGGCACGGCGGCTTCGTGGTTGTAGACGGGGATCAGGGCGCAGGGGTTATGCATGATGGGCGGCACCTGAGGGACCGAGTCGTCCGCATCGCAGGCAAGCCAGCGCCCACATTGTGAAGTGTGAACCCAGGCCAATGTGGGAGCGGGCTTGCCCGCGATTGAGCGCGAAGCGCTCACCCGGCTGATGCATGTGCAGCCTCCAACTGAATCCTGCCGCTGGAGCAGGCGGTGTCGTCATTGCGATAGGCGAAGTACAGCTTGCTGCGCTGCGGGTCAAAGCGCAGATGCAGTTCGAGGGTATCGCCAGGGCGCACCAGTTGCTGGAACTTGAGCACTTCCATGCCGGCAAACCGGGTCGGCACGGCCATCAGTTGCTGGCCCAGATTGAATGCCCACTCCACCTGCACCACGCCTGGCAGCACGGGCGTGACCGGGAAGTGACCGCTGAAATAGGCGAGGTCCGGCGGGATGCTCAGTTGCAGCGTCCATTCGCCATTGGCTTCGACCTGCTCCAGTACCTCGGGCGCTTTGGGCCGTGGCGCCAGCAATAGCGCATCTATCTCGGCCTGGGGCAGCTTGCCCTGGCTGTTGAGCGGCAACTGACGCAGCAGGCGCCAACGCCGTGGCAAGGCGAGGGCTTCGCAATGCTGGCTCAACTGTTGGCGCAGGGTTTGGGTCACCGTGCGTCGGCCTTGATTGCGCAGGGCATGCAGGCCTTCGGCGCTCAGCACCACCAGGGCGCCCAGGGAGGCGCGGTTTTCCTGGACCACGCCCAGGCGGTTTTCGGTGACCCAGGGATGAGCCATCAGCGCCTGTTCGAGCATGGGCAGGGAGATGCGTTTTTCTTCCAGCTTGACGATGCGGTCCAGGCGGCCCAGCAGTTCGAAGCGGCCATCGGCATGGATGCGTGCGGCGTCGGCGGTGTGCTCGATATGCCCGGCAGGCAAATAAGGCGAGGCGATACGCAGCGCGCCGTCGGCATCCTGGCTCAGCGCAACGCCGGCAAAGGGCTGCCAGGGTTGTGCGCCCTGGCGCCAGGCGATGCCACCGGTTTCCGAGCTGCCGAGGATTTCCGTCGGCCATTGCCCCAGGCGATCGTACAGGCTGCCGGCGGCCTCGACGGGCAACGCGCCGCCGGAGGAAAACACTCGCGACACCTGGCTCAGCGCCGGCCAATCGAGGTTGTCGCCCATGCGCTTGAGCAGCGCGGGGCTGGCGACCCAGGCGAACCTAGGATGCTCGCGGCTGGCGCGCTGCAGGTCTTCGGAAAACGCCAGTTGGGTGCGACCAAAGCGGCGTCCGGCGCACAGCGGCCACAGCACGCGGAACAGCAGGCCGTAGATATGTTGAGTGGCGACGCTGCCGATGATGCAGGCGTCCTTGAGGTCGGCGCCCCACAGGGCTTCCAGCGCGTCGACTTCGTTGGCCAACTGGCGCAGGGTCTTGTCGATGCGCTTGGGTTCACCGCTGGAGCCGGAGGTGCACAGGCTCAGTTGGCAGGCGTCCAGGTCGAGGGCGGCGCCGGGCAGGGGCGCCTGGTACAGCGCGTCCAGGTCCGAAGCCTGGGTTAGCCAAGCGTCAACGGATTCATCCCAGCGTTGGCGCGTGTGCGGCTGCAGGTCGGCGGGCAGCAGCACGCTCACGCCGGCGCGCCAGGCGCCCAGCAGGGCAATCGCCAGCACGCCGGCGTCTTCCAGGTGCACCGCCAGGCGGCGGATACCGCGCGCCTGCAGGCCTGCCGCCAGGCTCAAGGCGTGCGTCCACAACTGGGCATGGTTCATCGCAGGCGCGGTGGTGACCAGGCGCAGCTCCAGCGGCTCAAGCAGCAGGTGCTCAAGTTTCAAACCTTTCATAGGCGGCCTCGAACCCTTTGTCGTATCAGCCATTCCACGGCAAACAACAGCCCCATCAGCCCGTAGGCGATGAACCCGTTGTACAACGTCCACCAGCTCAGCGGCGCCCACAAGGTGAGGGCAGCGGCGAGCAGGCCGTTACACAGAAAAAACACGCTCCACACCACGGTGACCTGGCGCGTGTACGCAACCACTTTGGGCGCCAGCACAGGCTCGGTGATGCGCGCAATGCGCTCGACCATCGGCGGGCCGTATTTGAGGCTCAGGCCGAACAGGGCCAGCATGAACGCACTGACCAGGCTTGGGTACCAGCGCAGCAGGTAGGGGTTGTCGAACCAGGCCAGTAACAGGCAGAAGAGGATCACGGCCAGCGCCATCCAGCGGCTGCCGGTGCTTCGCGCGCCGGCAAGGGCGCGCAACAGCCACAGGCTGCCCAGCAGCAGGCCGAACTGCCACGGGGCAAAGTGCTCGGTGCCGTAGTACACCGCAAAGGGGTACAGCAGCCCCGCCAGCAACAGGCCAAGGCCGATCAATCGGCTCATGCGACAGGCTGGACCAGGCGGTACACCGCCTCAACCACGTCGTTGACGGTGCGCACTGCCTTGAATTCCTCGGCGGCGATCTTCTTGCCGGTCTGGCGTTTGATATGGTCGATCAGGTCCACGGCATCGATGCTGTCGATTTCCAGGTCCTGATACAGGTTGGCGTCGAGGGTGACGCGCTCCGGCGTCAGTTCAAACAGTTCCACCATTGCATCGCGCAGGGTGTTGAAAATATCGTCACGAGTTTGCATGGTCCGGTCTCAAGCTGCCTGTCTGGCTGTGACGAACGCCGCGAGGCAGGCCACGTTGGTGAAGTGGTTGCGGGTGTCCTTGGCGTCGGCATCGATCTTGATGCCGTAGGTTTTCTGGATCGCCAGGCCCAATTCCAGGGCGTCGACCGAGTCCAGGCCCAGGCCTTCGCCGAACAGGGTCTGTTCGCTGTCAATGTCATCGACGCTGATGTCTTCCAGGCCCAGGGCCTCGATGATCAGCATCTTTATGTCGCGCTCAAGGCGTTGTTTGTCGCTCATCTTCGGCGAGCTCCTTAATGAAATAGTGGTGCAGGTAATCGTTGAGCTTGCGCGAGGCCTGAGGCGCTGGCCCCAGTGAGGCGAACGCCTGTGGTTCTATATCGGCACCCACACGCAAACTGAAGTGAAATCGACGTTTGGGAATGCGATACCAGGGTTCGGCCTTGGTCAGGGTGGTGGGGCTGACCTTGATCACCACGGGCGTGATGACCGATGCGCCCCGCAGCGCGATGGCGGCGGCGCCGCGATGAAAGGACGGCGGCGCGCCGGGCGTGGTGCGGGTGCCTTCGGGAAAGATGATCAGGGTCTGGCCGGCGCGCAGGGCGTCGGCGGCGGCATCGAGCATGTCAGCGCTGCCGTCGTTGCTGAGGTAGCCGGCATCGCGCACAGGGCCACGGGTGAACGGGTTTTGAAACAGGCTGCGTTTGATCACGCAGTTGGTCTGGCGCATCAGGCCGATCAGAAACACCACGTCGATCAGCGACGGGTGGTTGGCGACGATCATTTGGCCGGGGCGTCCGAGCTGTTCCGCGCCTTCGACGCTATAGGTCAGCACGCCGACGCGCTGCATCAGGCGAATGAAGAACCAGAACAGCCGGCTGATGGTGTGGCGGGCGCGGCGCTGGTGTCGCGCCGCGCCGCCGGGCAGGCAACTGAGCAGCGGAAACACCAGCAGACGCAGACACAGGCCGCCCAGGCCGAACAGGAAAAAGCTCGCGGCGGTGGCGAACAGGCGCCAGTAGTAGGCGTCCCGGGGTTTGGCGTTCACAGCTTGCGTTGCCAATTCCATACTCGGTTCTTCCAGGCATGTTGGCAGGCGCCCTGTTCAGTGAGCAGGGTGCGCAGCAGGTTCAGCGCGTGGGGCCACTGGGCGACAGTCGAGGGTTGGACAGTGCTGCCGGTGAGTTCCAGCTGCCACTCGTCGCCGGGTGTAAGCAGCAGACCGAGGGCATAGGGGAACGGTACGTCGTGGATCCAGCCGGCATAGGCAGCGGGCGGCTGTTCTTCGGTGATCACCAGCAACACCGCCGGCGCGCCTTCGTTGAGCAGCGCGGCGGCTTCGAGTACGCCGTGTTCGAGGCCATCGCCGGCGGCGGCGAGGGCGGTCATTTCGCTGGTCTCGTTGCGCAGGATCGACCACAGCCCCACCACCGCATTGTGCACTGACAGACTGAACTGGGTGGGCGACAGGGGCGCTTCATTGGCCAGGTCACTAAGGATGTCGAGGGTGCGAGGGGTTTCGCCATGCCGGGAAATAAACACCAGCGGCATGTCCGGCAGGCCCTCGGCCAGCGGCCAGCCCACGCTGAACGCCATGCGCGCCAGGCGGCTGAGGCGTCGACGCTGCATGGCCGGTAAAAATGATACGTCAGGGGAGGCTTCGCTGGCGGGCAGCAACACCGGGGCCCGGCACCAGGCGTGCCAGTCGTCCGCGCTGTCGAGACCTGGAGCCCAGGCGCGCCATTGGGCGATGCTGAAGTTGATCACTGAGAAGTTATCCCGCCCCTGCGGGCTTCCATGTGCCACCGATGCCCCGGTTTTCCGGGACGGCGAAGGGCCGAATGGCGCGCATTATCCCGGTGCTGCGGGGTTCTAGCAAACATTGGTAAATAATTGTTCACGATTTATTGAACTTTGCCTGGGAAGGGTTACGGATTGTGCTTGACCGCCGACAGGAATGGGTTGTCGGACTTTTCCTTTTTTAGCGTATGGGGCTGGCCTCCAATGCGTTGATCAACGAGGTAGCGAACAGTCGCTTTTGCCCTCTACACTCGGGCATTCATTGATACCCGGAGGTTTTCCCATGCGGCGTGTGGTGTTCAATCAAAAAGGCGGGGTCGGCAAGTCCAGCATCGCCTGCAACCTGGCGGCGGTCAGCGCCAGCGAAGGCTATCGAACGCTGTTGGTCGACCTCGATGCACAAGCCAACTCTACCCAGTACCTCACCGGGCTGACCGGCAACGATATCCCCATGGGGATCGCCGATTTTTTCAAGCAAACCCTGTCTTCCGGGCCGTTTTCCAAGAAGAACAAGGTGGATATCTACGAAACGCCGTTCGACAACCTGCATGTGATTACCGCAACGCCGGAACTGGCCGACCTGCAACCGAAGCTGGAGGCCAAGCACAAGATCAACAAACTGCGAAAGTTGCTGGACGAGTTGAGCGAAGATTACGACCGCATCTACCTCGACACGCCGCCGGCTCTGAACTTTTATGCGGTGTCGGCGCTGATCGCCGCCGATCGTGTATTGATCCCCTTTGACTGTGACAGTTTTTCGCGCCAGGCCCTCTACGGTCTGCTGGCGGAAATCGAAGAGTTGAAGGAAGACCACAATGAAAGCCTCGAAGTGGAAGGCATCGTGGTCAACCAGTTTCAGGCCCGGGCGAGCCTGCCGCAGCAGATGCTGGACGAGTTGATCGCCGAAGGGCTGCCGGTGCTGCCGGTGTACCTGGCCAGTTCGGTGCGTATGCGCGAGTCGCATCAGGAGAGCAAACCGCTGATTCACCTGGACCCACGGCACAAGCTGACGCAGCAGTTTGTGCAGTTGCATAACTTGCTTGAGAGCACTTGAGTTTTAAGTGCGCTGCACAACCCTGTGGGAGCTGGCTTGCCTGCGATGGCATCACCTGGGTTTAGCTGAAAGACCGAGTCGCCTGCATCGCAGGCAAGCCAGCTCCCACACAAGCCAGCTCCCACACAAGCAGCTCCACTCTCAACCGGGTTTACACCCCCTGGCTTCGCAACCAGCTCATCAACTGCGGCAATGGAAACGCTCCACTCTGGCGCGCCACTTCCCGGCCATTCCTGAACAGGATCAAACTCGGAATCGACCGAATCCCCAGCTGCGCCGACAGTTGCTGGTTCGCTTCACTGTCCAGCTTGGCCAGCCGGCATTTGCCCTCGAGCTGCCCGGCCGCCTGTTCGAACACCGGCGCAAACGATTTGCACGGCCCACACCACTCGGCCCACACATCCACCAGCAAAGGCAAGTCGCCCTTGATCTGGCTGGCGTAATCGCCCTGTTTCAGTTCAAACGGCTTTTTCAGCAACACCGGCTGTTTGCAGCGCCCGCATTTTGGTGCATCGCTCAGGCGTTCACTGGGGATGCGGTTGAGGCCATTGCAATGAGGGCAGGGGATTACAAGCGGTTCGGACATGGTGGGCTCCTCGGATTTGGCCAATGCGTTCAATCTGGAGCCGGACGGTCGGTTTATCAAGCCTCTACAAGAAGTGACAACCCATGAACGACGATCTAAAACTCGCGATTGACACTGGCCCTTTGTTTCATCGCTGCTGACCAAGCCCCAAAACGAACGCGACTATGACGGCTTGGTGAAAGCGCTCGATGATTTACTCGATATTGTGGGCGAAAGCGAAGCTCACCCGCTGAAAGGGCTGCTGGATATCATGGCTGACTGGATCGAAGGCTACGATCATGAGCATCGCCCAATGCCCGTCGCCAGCGGGGTCGACGTGTTGCGCTCGATGATGCGAGAGCGTGGCCTGAGACCCGGCGATCTTTCGGGCATTGGCACCCAGGCCGTCGTCGCTGAAATCGTCGACGGCAAACGCCAGCTCAACCTGCGGCAGATCCGCTGGCTGGCGGAGCATTTTGGCGTGTCGGTGGAAACTTTTATCTAGATGCGCCTTTGAATACATACACACAGGTGTCGTCCACCACCCCTGCCTTATCGACCCGCGCATTGGACAGCACCGCCTCGCATTCGAACCCGCACCGCTCTGCCACCTTGATGCTGCGGGTGTTGCGGCGGGCGGTGGTGAGGTCGATTCGTTTGGCGTTGAAGAACTCGACGGCAAGGTCGCGCACCAGGGCGCAGGCTTCGCTCGCGTAGCCTTTGCCCATGCTGTCGGTGCCGATCCAGTAGCCGATTTCCAGGTGAGGGATGCGCAGGTCGCGGATAAACAGGCTGATGCAGCCGACCAGTGCGTCGGAACTGTTTTCGATAATCAGGAACTTGTATTCGTTCTGATCGGCGTTGAAGTTATCCACAGCCGTTTGCAGGTTGGCGCGGGCATCTTCCAGGCTGTTGCGGCCTTTTGCCCACACCAGAAAGTCGGTGTGGGGTTGGGTGAAGTCCTGGATCAGCCGGTGCATCTGTGCTGCTTTGTCGATTGTCGGCGCGGCAAGCTGTAAATGGGTGCTGCGTAACAGTGCTGCTGGTATGTCGGAAAACCTCACGATCCGTCTCCTTACGACGAACAACTAATCTCCAAATGCTTGCCCCAATCCGGCGGGCGCTGTGCGTACTGCTCCATCCCCGCCTGTTCTTCGAACGGTTTGGTCAGCACCTCATGCAACCGTCTTACCTCGCTGTAATCCCCCGCCTCGGCGGCGGCGATGGCGTTTTGTGCGAGGTAGTTGCGCAGGATGTACAGCGGGTTGACCGCGTGCATCCGTACACGGCGCTGTTCTTCGCTGTATTCGCCATCCCGCGCAACGCGGGCTTTGTACAGGTCGGCCCAGGCATCAAAGCCGGCCATGTCGACAAAATCATCGCGCAAGCGCGCCACGGCCAGTGTCGCCGACTCATCCCCCAGACGGCGGAAGAACAACGTGTAGTCCACGCCACTGTTCTGCATCAGCGCGAGCAGCCGCTCCACCAGTTTCTGGTCCTCATCTTCGGCGGTGGTCAGCCCCAGTCTGCGGCGCATCAGGTCCAGGTAGTGGGCCTGGTACAGCGGCAGGTACAGGCCCAAGGCCTCTTTCAAGGCATCCACGCTGATAAACGGCGTGAGCGCCTGGGCCAGCGCGCTGAGGTTCCATTGGCCGATGGGCACCTGATTGCTGAAGGAGTAGCGCCCTTCGTGATCGGAGTGGTTGCAGATGAAGTGCGCATCAAAATCGTCGAGAAACGCGAACGGGCCAAAGTCGAAGGTAATGCCGAGGATCGACATGTTGTCGGTGTTCATCACGCCATGGCAGAAGCCGTATGCCTGCCACTTGGCGATCATCTCGGCGTTGCGTTCGACGATTTCGCGGAACATGGCCAGGTACGGCTCGGGCTGCTCGCGGCATTCGGGGTAGTGCAGGTTGAGTACGTGTTCGGCCAGTTGGGCCTGCTGCTCGGTTTTTTTGGTGTAGTAGAAATACTCGAAATGCCCGAAGCGGATATGGCTGGGCGCCAGGCGTAACACCATCGCGCCGCGCTCCTGTTTCTCGCGCCACACCGGCGTGCTGGAGCCGATCACGCACAATGCGCGGCTGCTGGGGATGCCCAGGGCATGCAGGGCTTCGGAGGCGAGGAACTCGCGAATCGAGGAGCGCAGCACGGCGCGACCATCGCCCATGCGCGAGTAAGGCGTCATGCCGGCGCCCTTCAAGTGCAGGTCCCAGTGCTCGCCGGCCGCGTTATACACCTCGCCCAGCAGCAGCCCGCGACCATCACCCAATTGCGGGCTGTAGCCGCCGAACTGATGCCCCGAATAGACCATCGCCCGGGGTTCTGCTTCTTCCCACAGCTTATGGCCGCTGAACAGTTCGGCAAACACCGGGGTTTGCGCCACGGCCGGGTCAAGGTCGAGCAATGCCAGGGCGGCATCGCTCGCCACCACGAGGCGTGGTTCGTCGAGGGGCTCTGGCAGCACGTGGGTTGAGAACGCATCGCCCAGGCGTGCGAAGCGGTTGTCGAAGGTCAGTTCGTCGAGGGCTTTCACCGGCCATCTCCAGCAGAATGTCCGAGCATTCTGCTGGGGAAGGGCGATTTAGTCGAGTTTGCTGGGCGGCGGTTCCGGTGCGTCCACCACGTTGGCGGCAGGCGGCTCGGGTACTTCAGGCTCTGGAATCGGGCCAGCGAGGGTCTTGCGCTCGTCTTCCACCGGGACCAGTTTGTATTCCTGGCCGTGCATGTTTTTCAGGTACACCTCCATCTGGCGGAACGAGATGTTGATGTGCTGCTTTTTGAATTCGCTGTTGATATAGCGGTTGACCTCGTCCAGCACCGGGTTGCGGTCGCCCAGGTCGCGCACGTGCATGCGCAGCTCGTGGTCGAGGGTGCTTTCGCCGAAGTTGAGGAAATACACGTGGGGCTCCGGGTCTTTCAACACCCGTGGGTTTTCCCGCGCGGCCTTGAGCAGCAATTCCCTCACCAGATCCAGATCGGAGCCATAGTCCACACCCAGTTTCAAGGTGACACGGGTGATGGTGTCGGTCAGCGACCAGTTGATCAGTTGCCCGGTGATGAAGGTTTTGTTCGGGACGATGATGTCCTTGCGGTCGAAGTCGGTGATGGTAGTGGCGCGGATGCGGATCTTGCTCACCGTGCCCGACAGGTTGCCGATGGTGATGGTGTCGCCAATGCGCACCGGACGCTCGAACAGAATCATGATGCCGGAGATGAAGTTGGCGAAGATTTCCTGCATCCCGAAGCCGATACCCAGCGACAGCGCCGCGACCAGCCACTGCAACTTGTCCCAGCTCACGCCGAGGGTGGCCAGGGTGGACACAATACCGAAACCGGCAATCACGTAGGACAGCAGGGTGGTGATGGCGTAGGCGCTGCCCTGGGCCAGCTCCAGCTTGGACAGCACCAGCACTTCGAGCAGGCCGGGCAGGTTACGCGCCAGGGCAAAGGTGATGCCGACAATGATCAGCGCGCCGAGCAGGTCGCCAATGCTGATGGGCACCATGCTGATATTGGCGCCGGTGCCGCTGGTGTATTCGTAGAGCGTGACGTTGTCGAGGTAGGAAAATACCGAAATCAGGTCCGACCACACCCAGTACAACGCGGCGATAAAGCCACCCAGCAGGGCCAGGCGGATCAGGCGCAGGGACTGTTCGTTGACCTTCTCGATGTCCAGGGTTGGCTCTTCAACCACCGCTTCGCCTTCACCAGCTTCCTTGGCGGCCTGGCGTTTGGCCAGGGCCCGCGCATACGCCAGGCGCCGCGCGGCGACGCTGAGCCAGCGCACGAACGTGGCTTCGATCACCAGCCACAGCATCAGCAGGTACAGGGTGTTGATCAAACGGTCGCTGAGTTTGAGCGCGGTGTAGTAGTAGCCGAAGCACACCGCGACAAACAGCGCGACGGGCAGGGCGGTGAACAGAATGCCCGCAGCCTTGCGAAACAGTGAAGCTTTCTCGTGGGTCGGGCTGTTGAGCAGCAGACGGCTCAGCAGCCAGGCCATCAAGGCGTAGCAGGTGAGTACCACGGCGATGCCCAGCACGTCGTCTGCCAGCGCCGCCGGTTGGTGTTCGGCAATCGCCACCACGGCCACCAGGGCCAGCACCACCAGCCCGAGCTTGCGTACCCAGCCCTGCAGGAATTGGACCTGGGGTTTCTCCCAGCGAAAGTGCAGTTCGGCCACACCGCCCGGGGCGAGGATGCGATAGGCGGTATAGAACACCAGCCATGCCTGGGCGAGCTGCAGCAGAGCCGAGCCCAGGTTGGCGTTTTGCCCACGGGCGTCGATCTGCAGCGCATACCCACACAGCGCCAGGCCCAGGGACACCGGCATTGCCAGCAGGATATTGATCAGAAGGGCCTGCGGCGTGTGCCATTGGCTGTCGCGCTTGAAGTGGCCGATGTCCAGGTGGACCCGGTTCAAACGGTGGTACAGCGCCTTGCGCCGCCACAGCAGTGCGCCGATCAACAGCAGCAAGGGCAGAAACAGCAGCGGGCGTTGAGTCAGGCCGTCATACAGTTCGCTGACGCTGGAAGCCCACGGCAGCGTGGTGACCTGCTTGCTCAGGTGCGCCGGCACGGTTTCCAGCCACTCGGCGTCCAGCGGCTTGTTGCTGGGGATCCAGAACATCTGCTCATCGAGCGTGGCGCGCAGGGTGGTGGCGGTGCTCAGCAGTTGTTTCTGGTTCAGTTGCAGGGTGATGGATTCGTTGAGCAGTGCGCTCAGCTCGCGGCTCAGGCGTTCGAGCAGGTCGCTGCGGGTGACCGCCAGTTCCAGCAGGGTGCGCCGCAGTTGCGGGGTGACATCGTCCGGCGGCTGGTTGGCCAGCAGGTTATCCACATAGGCACTGGGCGAACTGATCAACTCGCGCTGCTGGTTGACCTCGAACTGGTACAGGCGAATGTTGGCGATATCGTCGGCCAGGTCACGGTCCACGGTAAGGTGGGGCAGGGCCTGTTTCTGTTTATAGAGAATCTTGGAGAGCAGCAGGCTGCCCTTGAGCACGTTGATCTGCTCGTCCAGCGCCGAATCGCTTTGGGTGACGGTGTCCAGTTGCTGCTTGGTCTGCAGGTTTTTCTGCGTCAGGTCGTTGAGGCGGTCGGTACTTTTGAGCAGGTAGTCGGAGAGCTTGAGGTTCTCGGCACTTTCGGTCGCGAGGATGCTGCTGCCACCGGCTTTCTGCGCTTCGATGGACTGTTGGGTCACCGTCTGTTGCGACTGGGCCAGGCGTTTCTGGTTGATCAGGGTTTGCAGGTCCTGGATTTCCTGTTCCAGGCGTGCGGTTTTTTCCTGGATCAGGTCGTGCTGGCTGTTGCCCAGGTCCTGCAACTGGCTGTTGCCGGCCAGTTCCTGGCGGCGCAGCGGGATCAGCGCATTCAGGGCGGCGAGTTCGGCGTTCAGTTGGTTGCGCTGGTCGGCGTTGATCGCCTTGCCGTTATCCTTGCCGGTCTTGAGGATCGAATTGATCTGCAGAATGCGCGTCTGGCTGCTGCTGATTTCGGTCTGGGCGCGTTCCGGGCGGGTCTGGGCGGCGATGGTCAGGCTGTTGGCATCGGCCAGCGCCTTTTGCAGATCACCTTGTTGCGTGGTGCGTTGCACCAGCAACTGTTCGAGCTGCGACACGGGCTGGTTGGCGTAGCGTTGGGCCACGGGGATCGGTTTGGTGGCCTTGAGGCGCGCCAGTTCGCGCTGATTGTCGATCGTCTCGCGCGGCGCTTCGGCCAGCTGGCGCTTGAGGTCGGCGAGGCGTTGCTCGTAATCCTGCCGATTGCCCAGGTAGGTCAGGGTCTGTTGCAGGATGCCCTGCAACGCCTTCATGTCGGCGTCGGGCAGCTTGCGGTCGGGCAGCTTGTCCAGGGTTTGCTGGATGGCATCGGCGCTGGGCGGTTCGGCAGCGTTGACGGTGCCGACACAAAGGGTCAGGCCCAGCAGGGCGGAAGCGAGAAAAGTGCGCAGGGTTGGCATAGAGACCGGTCGTGCTAGGTGGAGAATCGGGGGCGTCGTGGCCCCGCAGTTTAGAGGAAGAGTCCGGGACCCGGGCGACTTCCTTCGGGGAATTTGACGCCGACTTTTCCGATTCTGTTCCCGTCCATGACCGCGACCGTCCACAAGGTGTTGTTCCACTCCACCTGGTCGCCCACCACTGGCGCGCCGCCGACTTTCTGCGTAATGAAGCGGCTGAGCGGCATGTCCGGGTCGATGCCGTCGAGCTTGAGCCCGTACAGCGCCGAGACCGCGCCCAGCTGGGCGTCGCCTTCAAGAACGAAGTCGCCGAAGAAGCGCAGGTCGAGGCCGCGTTGCGGCGCCTGGCTGAACAGTTTGCCGAGGGCCGGCAGGTTGTGTTCGTGGCCGATCACGCAGAGCAGATCGCCCACTTCCAGCACCGTACTACCCGACGGATGGAGCAGTTGCTGGCCACGGAACAGCGCGGCAATCCGTGTGCCCTCGGGCATTTTCAGCTCACGCAGGGCCGCGCCGATGCACCATTTTTCCGCGCCCAGGCGGTAGACGAAGAGCTCCCATTCGCTGGTGACGTGTACTTCCAGGGCGGCGCGGGAGATGGGCGCGGGGTCTGGCGGAACCGTGACTTTGAGCAGCTTGGCCACCCACGGCAGGCTCGTGCCCTGCACCAGCAGCGAGACCAGCACGATAAAGAATGCCAGGTTGAAATACAGCTGCGCATGGGGCAGGCCAGCCATCAGCGGAAACACCGCGAGGATGATCGGCACCGCGCCGCGCAGGCCGACCCAGGCGATAAAGGCTTTTTCGCGGCCATGGAAGGCCTTGAACGGCAGCAGGCCGACCATCACCGACAGCGGCCGCGCAAACAGGATCATCCACAGCGCCAGCCCCAGCGCGGGCAACGCGATAGGCAGCAAATCATGGGGCGTGACCAACAGGCCCAGTACCAGGAACATGCCGATCTGTGCCAGCCAGGCCATGCCGTCGAGCATATGCAAAATGCCATGACGGCTGCGCACCGGTCGGTTGCCGATCACCAGGCCGCACAGGTAAACGGCGAGGAAGCCACTGCCGTGCAGGGCGTTGGTCAGGGCGAACACGAACAGGCCGCCGGCGATCACCAGGATCGGATACAGGCCCGCCGCCAGGTTGATGCGGTTGACCATCTGCAGCATCAGCCAGCCGCCGCCCAGGCCGATGATGCCGCCGATGCCGAACTCGCGCACCAGGTGCGTCAGCAGGCTCCAGTGCAGGCCGGTCTGGCCGCTGGCGAGCATGTCGATCAGGGTGACCGTGAGAAACACCGCCATCGGGTCGTTACTGCCGGATTCGATTTCCAGGCTGGCGGTGACCCGCTCGTTCAGGCCCTTGCCGCCCAGCAGCGAAAACACGGCTGCGGCGTCGGTGGAGCCGACAATCGCGCCGATCAGCAGGCCTTGAATGATATTGAGGTCGAACAGCCAGGCCGCCGCCATGCCAGTGAGGCCAGTAGTGATCAGCACCCCCACCGTGGCCAGCGACAAGGCCGGCCACAGCGCCACGCGAAAACTCGCCACCCGCGTGCGCAGGCCGCCGTCGAGCAGGATCACGGCAAGGGCGAGGTTGCCCACCAGGTAGGCGGTCGGGTAGTTATCGAAGATGATGCCGCCGCCGTCGACGCCGGCGACCATGCCCACGGCCAGGATGATCACCAGAATCGGGATGCCCAGGCGGGACGAAAGAGAACTCACCAGAATGCTCGCACTCACCAGCAACGCGCCGATCAAGAACAGGCTGTTGATGGTTGTCGCATTCAAAGGCAGTTACTCCGTGAGCAAATAGGACAGGGCGCAAACTGACCATGCAGTCTGCGTGCCAGGGATTCTAACCTGTTGAATTGCTGCGCTGTCAAAAAGCTTCTTCTGATTCGCGCAGAGCAAATGGGGGAGTGGGCTTGCTCCCGATGGCCGTGTGTCGGTATCAAATGTATCGACTAACTGCTTCAGGAAACCAATGTCCCCGTGGCAAGCCCTGATGCCAGTCAGGCAAGCCCGCTCCCACAGGGGTTTTCGTCGCTTTGAGCATTGCGTCCGCTTGACTGAACGGCATTAGGGCAAGCCCGCTCGCTACCGTTCGAAGACCTTGAAGGCCCCACATTTTTGAACCGGTGCAGCCCGTCAGAGGCGGAAGCGGCCGACCATCCCGTTCAGATCCACCGCCAGGCGCGACAACTCGCTGCTGGCCGCGCTGGTCTGGCTGGCGCCGGTCGCCGATTGCACCGACAGGTCACGGATATTCACCAGGTTGCGGTCCACTTCCCGCGCCACCTGAGCCTGTTCTTCAGCGGCGCTGGCGATCACCAGGTTGCGCTCGTTGATCTCCACAATCGCCGTGTTGATGGTGTCGAGCGACAGCCCCGCCCCTTTGGCGATGCTTAATGTCGATTCGGCGCGTTCGGTGCTGTTGCGCATCGAATCCACCGCGTGTTCGGTGCCGGACTGAATGCTGCCGATCATGCGTTCGATCTCGCTGGTCGATTGCTGGGTACGATGGGCCAGCGCCCGCACTTCGTCGGCCACCACGGCAAAGCCACGCCCGGCTTCTCCGGCCCGCGCGGCTTCAATCGCCGCGTTCAGGGCCAACAGGTTGGTCTGGTCGGCGAGGCCGCGGATCACGTCGAGTACCTTGCCAATATCGCGGGACTCATTGGCCAGTTCACCGATCAGGGTGGCGGTGGCTTGCACATCACCGCTCATGCGCTCGATGGCGCTGACGGTTTCCTGCACCAGGTCGCGGCCGTCACCGGCGGAGGTGGTGGCGTTGCGTGACGCTTCGGAGGTGCTGACGGCATTGCGCGCGACTTCTTCCACGGCGCTGGTCATCTCGTTGACGGCCGTGGCGGCCTGTTCGATTTCGTTGTTCTGCCGGGTCAGGCCACGGGCGCTTTCGTCGGTCACCACGTTCAGCTCTTCGGCGGCTGACGCAAGTTGGGTGGCGGAGCCGGAAATACGTTGCAGCGTGTCGCGCAGTTTTTCCTGCATCTTGGCCATGGCCGCCAGCAGGCGACCGGCTTCGTCGTTGCCGTCAACCTTGATTGGACGTGTAAGGTTGCCTTCGGCGATTTCTTCAGCGGCCTCCAGCGCCTGGGAGATCGGCGCGGTGATGCTGCGGGTCAGCAGCCAGGCGAACAGCACCGTCATCAGGGTGGTGATCAGCAGCAGGCCCACCACCAGATTGAAGGCCGAGCTGTACTGATCCGTAGCCTCCTGATTGGTGGCCAGTGCCATCTTGTTATTGAGGTGGAGCAGACGCGCCAATACCGCATTGACCTGCTCGGAGTTGCTCAGCAGCTCGGTGTTGAGCAATACGCGCAGTTCGTCGATCTGGTTGGCCTGTGACAGGCTCTTCATGCGCGCTTCGATCTGGTGGTACTGGCCGAGCAAGCGCACGTAATCGTCGTAGGCAGCGCGTTCTTCCTGGCCTTCGATCAGCTTTTCATAGACGCCCTGGGCCGAGCGGATCTGCTGATTGCGCAGGTCGAAGGCTTCCAGGGTTTTTTGCTGCACCTCCGGCTCGCGGTTGGTCAGCAGGCGGTACGACAGCACCCGCAGGCGCAGGGTCAGTTGGGTGAAGTCATCAAGGGCGCGAATGCTGGGCACGCTGGCCAGGGTGATGTCTTCGGTGGCCGCGCGAATCTTGCTCATCTGGTTCAGGGCGAACACGCCGAGAAACAACATGAGTGCACCAATCAGCGCAAAGCCTAAAAACGCGCGCGGCGCGATATTCATATTACGAAGAGACATGCTGGAATCCTGGGGTGAAGCGCGATCCATGCGGCCATGAGACGGGGTATGCCTGCGCTATCGGCGCGGTGGCCGAAGTCTGAAGTGGGCGTGCGCTTTTGTCGCAGCCGGTCAGGGGTTTGACCGATTCAGGAACCAGATGGGGTAATTGCAGTCACTAAGGCTCGAACGCGCGTCCGGGCCCCTGAATATCGGGCCGCGCGCCGGGGATAACCCCTGGCATCCGAGGTGAATTTTCTTTATCGTCACCGCCCTTTTAAAAAGCTCGAGAAATCAAAATGTTAGAAGCATCCCTCAGCCAACTGGAACAACTGGTCAGCGACCTGGTACAACACAATCAAGACCTGCTGAGCAGCAACGAATCCCTCAAGGCCGAACTGGCCAGTGCCAGGGATGAAAACGACAGCCTGCAACTGAACCTGATGGAGCAGGAAGAAAAACACGGCGCCACCGCCGCGCGTATCCAGGCCTTGGTTGAGCGCGTGAGCGCAGGGCCTGTCAGCGCATGAGTGATGGGATAAAGGTCGTTTCGATTCTCGGTGAGGATTACTCGATCAAGGCGCCGGGCGGGGAAGATCAGACCCTGTTGCACGCCGTGACGATGCTCAAGGCATCCCTGGCCACCACCAAGAAAAAGTACCCGACCCTGATCGGTGACAAGTTACTGGTACTGGCCGCGCTCAATCTGTGCGCCGAGCAGATCGAAATGCAGCAGCGCCACCAGCAGGAACTCGACCGTTACCAAGAGCAAGTCAGCGCCACGGTCGAAGTGATTTCCAAGGCGATCCAGTCCTAGAACCACTCATCCTGCATCCCCAGGCACGTGTCGTCGCGCGCCTCCAGAATGTCCAGTTCGTGATGGCAACCCGGTACTTCCCAGGTCAGGAAGTACCGGGCGGCCTGGAGCTTGCCTTTATAGAAGGCCGCGTCCGCGGCATTGCCTTTGGCCAGCCCTTCCTCGGCGCGAATCGCCTGTTCCAGCCAGCGCCAGCCGATCACCGTGTGCCCGAACACTTTCAGGTACAGCGCCGAGTTCGCCAGGCTGCTGTTGACCTTGCCCTGGGCGAGATCGGTAAGCAGACCAATCGTTACGGTTTGCAGGCGGTTGACCAACTGTTCCAGTGGTTCGCGCAGCGCGGTCAGTGACGCGTATTGCTGGGCTCGTGCGCCGGTCTCGGCGATCAATCGAATCAGCTGCTTGAGGCCAGCACCGCCATTCTGCGCCAGCTTGCGCCCCAGCAAGTCCAGCGACTGAATGCCGTGGGTGCCCTCGTGAATCGGGTTCAAACGGTTGTCGCGGTAATACTGCTCCACCGGGTATTCGCGGGTGTAGCCATGGCCGCCAAGGATCTGGATCGCCAGTTCGTTGGCCTTGAGACAGAACTCCGAAGGCCAGGATTTGACGATGGGGGTGAGCAGGTCCAGCAGTTCGTGGGCGCTCTTGCGCTCGGCTTCGGTGTGCAGGGTCGTGGTGTCATCAAACAGCCGCGCGGCATAGAGGCCGAGGTCGAAGGCGCCTTCGACGTAGGCTTTTTGCGTCAGCAGCATGCGCTTGATGTCAGCGTGCTGGATGATCGCGACCGGCGCCGTTGCGGGGTCTTTGCTGTCAGGCAGCCGGCCTTGCGGGCGTTCGCGAGCATATTCCAGCGAATAGAGGTAACCGGCGTAACCGAGCATTACGGCGCCCATGCCCACGCCAATCCGCGCTTCGTTCATCATCTGGAACATGCAGCTCAGGCCCTGGTGCGGTTTGCCCACCAGATAGCCGACGCAGTTACCGTTATCGCCGAAGTTGAGCGCGGTTGAAGTGGTGCCACGCCAGCCCATCTTGTGAAACAGCCCGGCCAGCAGCACATCGTTGCGCTCGCCCAGGCTGCCGTCGTCGTTGACCAGGAATTTGGGCACGATAAACAGCGAAATGCCCTTCACCCCGGCCGGCGCATCCGGCAGCTTGGCCAGCACCATGTGCACGATGTTTTCCGACAGCGGGTGGTCGCCGCCGGAGATAAAGATCTTGTTGCCCTTGAGGCGGTAGCTGCCGTCAGCCGCAGGCTCGGCACGCGTACGAATATCCGACAGGGACGAACCGGCATGGGGTTCAGTGAGGGCCATGGTGCCGAAGAAGCGCCCGTCGATCATCGGTTGCAGGAAGCGCTGTTTCTGCTCCTCGGTGCCGAAACTCTCGATCAGGTTGGCGGCGCCCATGGTCAGGAACGGGTAAGACGTGGACGCCGCGTTAGCCGACTGGAAGTGCGCGAAACAGGCTTGCGACAGCAGGGTGGGCAGTTGCATGCCGCCCGCTTCGAAACTGCGTGCGGCATTGAGAAAGCCCGCTTCGAGAAACGCGTCCACGGCCGGTTTGACTTCCGGAATCAGGATGGCCTTGCCGTCTTCGTAGCGCGGTTCGTTTTCGTCGTTTTTGCGGTTATGCGGCGCGAAATATTTTTCGGCAATGGAGCGCGCGGTGCTGATGGCCGCATCGAAGGTTTCGCGGTTGTGCTCGGCAAACCGCTCGCGCTGGGTCAGGCCCTCGGCATCGAGGACTTCATACAGCTCAAAAGCCAGATTGCGGGAACTGAGCAGCGTCTCGGACATGGCGGCTTACCTGTGTGGGAATAGGCCGAGTCTAAGTGCGTAAATAGAGGCTGCATAGCAAGATTGATTTGGGTGATAGAGGGGCAGAACGCCACAGGGTAGTTGAGATCACTCCACTCTCGTCAATTATCGAAAAAACTTCTGATTTTTAAGGATTAACATTTCACGTTCAGGTCTTGAGCGTCAATGAGCTTTCCAGGCGAGCGAATTTTGTGGCGAACAGGCTTATACCGTATTGGCTGTGTAACCCGCACTTGAATTGGCTCGCCAACAAACCGGCATTTTCCTGCGGTGATAGTTCCCTGCCCCCTGCAACTGTAGGGTGTCAGCGGTGCATGCAGAACTTTATTCTTTGCTATCGTGCGACGGTAAATACTAACGATCTTTGCACGCTAAGTCAGACGATAGTGGCAGATAACTCAAGCCATTGTGTGTGGTCGGTCTCACTCAGGCCGAGCCAGCATGAGGCTTCTAATTTTTATGGGGTAAGCGAATGCGTAAATTGACATCTGATGAAATTGAAAAAGTCACAGGAGCGGTTGGGCCGTGGGGGGCCGCGGCAGGAGCTGTAGCGGGAGGGCTGGCATATGTAGGAAGCCAGGCCGGTGCCGGCCAGTCTGCGAATGTGAGTGGTGCTATTGCGGCAATGACAACGGGTGCAGTCGCAGGTTTTTATACGCCGACCACGACAGCCCAGTCTTTAGGCGTTGCTATGAGCAGCCTTTACGCAGGGCTGGCTGGAGGGTATGTCACTAGATTTACTGGTCCAAACAGCGCCGCCTGATATTGGCAGGTGAGTGACCCTTCGCGGTCATGGCGCGAGCTGAAACTTTATTAATTACCTGATGTTTTCGTATTGGCTTGAGAGGCTTTATGGGTGATTTTTCATTTGAAGAGTTCTTTAATGTTTTTTGTTGGGGCCTAGTTGTAGTGGGAGCTGCACGGTTGCTGATTATTGGCTTTGAGAAAATCAAGGGGCACGCAATTCCTCAGGCAATAAGGGCCGTCATTCTAATTCCCGTTGCACTGTCCATAGCATTTTATTGTGCGGCTAATTTTCCTTTGCCAATTTAGATTTAAATATGAAGCGAGACCCAATGTGGGAGCGGGCTTGCTCGCGAATGCGGTGGATCAGCCAGCACATCTGGCGACTGACACCGTGCCTTCGCGAGCAAGCTCGCTCCCACATTTTTACCGCGTTAGCCGATGGTCATCAGGCTGGCGTTACCGCCTGCCGCGGCGGTGTTCACGCTCAACGCGCGCTCGATGACCAGGCGTTCCAGGGCAATCGACGTTTCGCCCTGTGACAAACCATGCACCCCGACAATCGCCCCGCCACGCTGCGCCACTTGCTGGCACACCGCTCGCAGTTGGTCGGAGTCGCCATGGTGCAGGACTGCGTCGAACACCACCTCGTCCCTTGTCCAGTCGGCCACGCGCTTGATCTTCGCCTGAATATCCTTCGGCAAGCGTGGGAACAAGGCCTTGGTCAGGTCGGTTTCCGGCCATACCGCCGAGCCGCCCACCGCCAGTACCGCCGCCAGTTGCGTCAACAGGTCGCCCTCTATTTGCGCCAGACACAACACGTGCTCACGGGGCAGGATGGCGTAGCTGTTGCGCTCGCCGGTCGGGCCGGCCAGTGAGCGGGTGATGCCGCTTTGCGACTGCGCGGCGAACTGGGTGCACAAAGTGCTCAGTTCACTGAACGTGTTGCTGTCGGCCCAGGTTTTCAGGGCGTTCAGTGGCTGGCTCATGGCATCGCGCAGACGTACGTCCGGTGCGGCCAGGTTGTCGCCGCGCACGAAGGACTGCTCGATGGCATCCGTAGGACGGGTCGACAGCAAGCGGTACAGGTACAACGGGCCACCGGCTTTCGGACCGGTGCCCGACAGGCCTTCGCCGCCGAACGGCTGCACGCCAACCACGGCACCCACGATATTGCGGTTGACGTAGACGTTACCGGCATTGACGTTGTCGATCACCTTGGCGATGGTCTCGTCGATGCGGGTGTGCACGCCCAGGGTCAGGCCGTAGCCGGACGCGTTGATCTGGCTGATCAACTGGTCGATCTCTTTGCGCTTGTAGCGCACCACGTGCAGCACCGGACCGAAGATCTCCCGTTGCAGTTCGTCGAAGCTTTCCAGCTCGATCAGGGTAGGCATCACGAAAGTGCCGCGCTTGATCTCTTCGCCGTCGGCAATCGCCACCTGATAGACGTTGCGGCCTTTGTCGCGCATGGCTTGGATGTGTTTCTCGATGCCGGCCTTGGCGTCGGCGTCGATCACCGGGCCGATGTCCACCGACAGGCGTTCCGGGTTGCCCAGGCGGCATTCAGCCATGGCGCCCTTGAGCATTTCGATGACACGGTCTGCCGAATCTTCCTGCAAGCACAATACGCGCAGGGCCGAGCAACGCTGGCCGGCGCTGTCGAAAGCCGAGGACACCACGTCGATCACCACTTGTTCGGTGAGCGCCGACGAGTCGACGATCATCGCGTTCTGGCCGCCGGTCTCGGCGATCAGCGGGATCGGGCGGCCCTGGGCATCGAGGCGACCGGCGACATTGCGTTGCAGCAGGCGCGCCACCTCAGTGGAGCCGGTGAACATCACGCCTTTGACGCGCTCATCGCCCACCAGACGGGCACCGACGCTTTCGCCCTGGCCCGGCAGCAGTTGCAGCACGCCTTCGGGAATGCCGGCTTCGAGCAGGATGCGCACCGCTTGGGCGGCGACCAGCGGCGTCTGCTCAGCCGGCTTGGCCAATACCGGGTTGCCGGCGGCCAATGCGGCAGCGACTTGACCGCTGAAGATCGCCAGCGGGAAGTTCCACGGGCTGATGCACACCACGGGGCCCAGCGGACGATGGGCGTCGTTGGTGAAATCGTTGCGCGCCTGCACCGCGTAATAACGCAGGAAGTCCACGGCTTCGCGCACTTCGGCGATGGCATTAGCGAAGGTCTTGCCGGCTTCGCGGGCCAGCAGGCCCATCAGCGGCTGGATTTCGCCTTCCATCAGGTCGGCGGCGCGCTCCAGGATGGCGGCACGTTCGGCCGGCGGGGTGGCCTGCCAGATCGGTCCGGCGCTGATTGCGCACTGGATCGCATTGTCGACGTCTTCGACGGTGGCTTCTTGCACATGGCCAACGATGTCACGCAGATCGGACGGGTTGAGCACCGCCGCCGCCGCCTGATCGCTGGAGGCGCAACCGAGCATCGGCGCGGCTTTCCAGTCATTGTGGGCCGTGGCAAGCAGGGCGCAGGACAGCGACGCCAACCGGTGTTCGTTGGCCAGATCGATGCCGGCCGAGTTGGCGCGGTCGCTGCCGTACAGGTCGCGCGGCAACGGAATGCGCGGGTGCGGCAGGCCGAAGCCGCCTTCCAGCGTGGCCATGTGCTCGATGCTGGCCACCGGGTCGGCCACCAGCTCCTGAATGGAGATGGACTGGTCGGCAATGCGGTTGACGAACGAGGTGTTGGCGCCGTTTTCCAGCAGGCGGCGCACCAGGTAGGCCAGCAATGTTTCATGGGTGCCGACCGGGGCGTACACGCGGCACGGACGGTTCAGCTTGCCCTCGGAAACCTTGCCCACCACCTGCTCGTACAACGGTTCGCCCATGCCGTGCAGGCACTGGAACTCGTACTGGCCGGGGTAATAGTTCTGACCGGCGATATGGTAGATGGCCGACAGAGTGTGGGCGTTGTGCGTGGCGAACTGCGGGTAGATGGCTTCCGGCACCGACAACAGTTTGCGCGCGCAGGCAACGTAGGACACATCGGTGTACACCTTGCGGGTATATACCGGGTAGCCTTCCAGGCCTTCGACCTGGGCGCGCTTGATCTCGCTGTCCCAGTACGCGCCTTTGACCAGGCGGATCATCAGGCGATGGCGGCTGCGGCGCGCCAGGTCGATCACATAATCGATCACGTACGGGCAGCGCTTCTGGTAGGCCTGGATCACAAAGCCGATGCCGTTCCAGCCGGTCAGCTGCGGCTCGAAGCACAGGCGTTCGAGCAGGTCCAGGGACAGCTCCAGGCGGTCCGCTTCTTCGGCATCGATGTTCAGGCCGATGTCGTACTGCTTGGCCAGCAGGGTCAGCGAGAGCAGGCGCGGGTACAACTCGTCCATCACGCGCTCGTACTGTGCACGGCTGTAGCGTGGGTGCAGGGCCGACAGCTTGATGGAGATGCCCGGGCCTTCATAAATCCCCCGGCCGTGGGACGCCTTGCCGATGGAGTGAATGGCTTGCTCGTACGACGCGAGGTATTTCTGTGCGTCGTGTTCGGTGAGCGCGGCTTCACCGAGCATGTCGTAGGAATAGCGGAAGCCCTTGGCTTCGAACTTGCTGGCATTGGCCAGGGCTTCGGCGATGGTTTCGCCGGTGACGAACTGTTCGCCCATCAGGCGCATGGCCATGTCGACGCCCTTGCGGATCATCGGCTCGCCGCTCTTGCCGATGATGCGGCTCAGGGAAGAGGTCAAGCCTGCCTCGTTATGGGTGGCGACCAGCTTGCCGGTCAGCAGCAGGCCCCAGGTGGCGGCGTTGACGAACAGCGACGGGCTGTTGCCCAGGTGCGGGTGCCAGTTGCCGGTGCTGATCTTGTCGCGGATCAGCGCGTCGCGGGTGCCCTTGTCCGGGATGCGCAGCAGCGCTTCGGCCAGGCACATCAGCGCCACGCCTTCCTGAGACGACAGGGAAAACTCCTGCAGCAAGCCCTGAACAATCCCTGCACGGCCGCCAGCGCTTTTCTGATTGCGCAGCTTCTCGGCAATCGAGGCGGCCAGCTTGTTGGTGGCTTCGGCCATCGACGCCGGCAGGCGTGCCTGTTCGATCAGCATCGGCACCACTTCCGGCTCCGGGCGACGGTACGCGGCGGTGATGGAGGCGCGCAGCACGGACTGGGGCAGGATGCTTTCGGCGAACTCAAGGAAGCATTGGTGTGCGTGGTCGGCCTGGACCTCGCCCGCTTCATCGAATTCCTTGCCGCTCAAACCGTTGAGTTCGGTCAGGGTTGCACCACCCTCCAGTTTCTCCAGGTAATTGAAAATCGCCTGCTTGATCAGCCAGTGCGGCGTGCGATCAATGGAGGTCGCGGCGGCCTTGAGGCGTTCGCGGGTCGGGTCGTCGAGTTTGACCCCAAGGGTGGTCGTAGCCATTTTTTTATCCTCATGGGTGCCACTAACCGAGTGGCATCTGCTGGCGGCAAGATTAGCGTTAGCACAGTCGAAGGTGCAACCGGGTGCAACCCTTTTTATGCATGAAACATTCGACGTTTCATCCGAAACATTCAGCGCATGGCTGGGCGTGTTTCTTGCTGGTGCATTTTGCTTCTGAGGCGTGCATGGCTTGCTCCGAAAAGGAGCAAGAAACCGGCTTTTTGACTGAAAGTCCCAAAGGTGCAACTTATTCTCAAGAAACTGGTTGCACCTTATTTGCTTTGTTGAATAGCATTCGCGCCAAGGTGCAACCACCTTCGAGGTTCGGTTCATCGGCTGGCGGCTTTCCTGGGGAAACGCCAGTCATAAATGCGCGGCACGCAGATTCGTCTACCCGCTACACGGTGGGTAGCATGCGAGACCGTCGCTACATAAAAACAATGCCAGGGCGTCACTCTTATGAGCGTTAGCAATCCAACCCTGATCACGTTCGTGATCTACATCGCAGCAATGGTGCTGATCGGCCTGATGGCCTATCGCTCCACCAACAACCTTTCCGATTACATTCTTGGCGGTCGCAGCCTCGGTAGCGTGGTAACTGCGTTGTCGGCCGGTGCTTCCGATATGAGCGGCTGGTTGCTGATGGGCCTGCCGGGCGCGATCTACATGTCCGGCCTGTCGGAAAGCTGGATCGCCATCGGCCTGATCGTCGGGGCCTACCTCAACTGGCTGTTCGTGGCCGGTCGCCTGCGGGTTCAGACCGAGCACAACGGCGACGCGCTGACCCTGCCGGACTACTTCTCCAGCCGCTTCGAGGACAACAGCGGTCTGCTGCGCATCATCTCTGCAGTGGTGATCCTGGTGTTCTTCACCATTTACTGCGCTTCCGGCATCGTGGCCGGTGCCCGCCTGTTCGAAAGCACCTTCGGCATGTCCTACGAGACGGCCTTGTGGGCTGGTGCTGCGGCGACGATTGCCTACACCTTCATCGGTGGTTTCCTGGCCGTGAGTTGGACCGATACCGTGCAGGCCACCCTGATGATCTTCGCGTTGATCCTCACGCCGATCATCGTGCTGCTAGCCACCGGCGGTGTCGACACCACGTTCCTGGCGATTGAAGCCAAGGACCCGAGCCACTTCGACATGCTCAAAAACACCACCTTCATCGGCATCATCTCGCTGATGGGCTGGGGCCTGGGTTACTTCGGCCAGCCGCATATCCTGGCGCGTTTCATGGCGGCGGATTCGGTGAAGTCGATCGCCAAGGCGCGCCGCATCTCCATGACCTGGATGATCCTTTGCCTGGGCGGCACCGTGGCGGTGGGCTTCTTCGGGATTGCCTATTTCTCGGCGCACCCGGAAGTGGCCGGTCCCGTCACCGAAAACCCTGAGCGTGTGTTCATTGAACTGGCCAAGATTCTGTTCAACCCTTGGGTCGCCGGTGTGTTGCTGTCGGCCATCCTCGCGGCCGTGATGAGCACCCTGAGCTGCCAACTGCTGGTGTGTTCCAGCGCCCTGACCGAAGACTTCTACAAGGCGTTTCTGCGCAAGGGTGCTTCCCAGCTTGAGCTGGTGTGGGTGGGCCGCATCATGGTGCTGGTGGTGGCGTTGATCGCCATCGCCATGGCCGCCAATCCGGAAAACCGCGTACTCGGGCTGGTGAGCTACGCCTGGGCCGGTTTCGGTGCTGCGTTCGGCCCTGTGGTGCTGATTTCCGTGATCTGGAAGCACATGACCCGCAACGGCGCGCTGGCCGGCATCCTGGTCGGTGCAATCACCGTGATCGTGTGGAAGCACTTCGAGTTGCTGGGGCTCTACGAAATCATCCCCGGCTTTATTTTCGCCAGCCTGGCGATCTATTTCGTGAGCAAGATGGGCGCACCGACCACCGCGATGGTCGAGCGTTTTGATGCTGCGGAAAAAGACTACAACCTCAACAAGTAATTCGTTGGGCGTTAAGCGCCCGTTGAGTTAGCACAAAGGCCCGCATCCTCTGGATGGCGGGCTTTTTTGTATGCGGTTTACCTGGGTTTGGCGAAGACTCATACGCGCCCATGTAGGCTTTTACTGATTTGCCTGGCGCGTGTTCGGTGGAGCAGGGCAGTGGTGCAGAATCGCTCGCCTACCCCTTCGCAGAGAAACACCGGATGTTTGCGCCTGCCTATGAAAGTGTTTTTACCCTCACCATCGACGGGCAGCCCAGTGAGCTGAAAGTCTTAAGTTTTCGGGGTGACGAATTTATCAGCATGACTTTCCTATATGAGCTTGAACTGGTCAGCGATCGATCCGATCTGGACATTGAAAGCTTGATGCACCGCCAGGCTTTTCTTTCATTTGATGTGCAGGGTCGAGGCGTTCACGGTCAGGTCTATCAGGTGGGGCAGGGTGACTCCGGAACGCGTCTTACCCGCTATCACATGGTCCTGTCGCCTCAGTTGGCTTATTTGGAAAGCAGTACTCACCAGCGGATTTTCCAGAAAAAAACCGTGCCGCAAATCATTGCGCTGGTGTTGGAGACGCAAGCCATCCAGGCCGACAATTTCACATTCAAACTGAGCGGGAAGTACCCCGAGCGTGAGTACTGTGTGCAGTTCGGCGAAACCGATCTGGATTTCATTCAGCGCCTGTGTGTCGAGTCGGGCATTCACTACCATTTTCAACATAGCCCCGAGCGCCATCTGTTGGTATTTGGCGACGATCAAAGCGTGTTTGCCCAGCCGGCCGACCCTATTCCGTATTCGCCGGGTTTCGGATTGGTCGCCGACACGCCTGCTATCAAGAGCTTCATCCTGCGGATGGAGACGCGCAGCACGGGTGTAAACCTGCGGGACTACGATTTCAGGAAGCCGAACCTGGCATTGGAGGGCGCTGCCTCGGATGAGCAGCTTCCCGTGCTGAATGTTCAGGACTATCCCGGGTACTTTACGGACCGCGACCACGGCAAGTATTTGGCGCGACGTCTGCTGGAGCGTCATCGCAGCGATTATTGCCAGGCCAAGGGGGAAAGTGACCAATCGTCGTTGGCGTGCGGACAGTTTTTTAAAATGACCGGCCACCCGCGTCAGGACTGGAATGATTTGTGGCTGATCACGCATTTGGGGCATTCAGGGATTCAGGCTCAAGTGCTGGAGGGCTCGGTGCCTGACGATGTCAACCACCGAGTGCCTCAGGGCTACAGAAACGAATTTACGGTAACGCCGTGGAGCGCAGTGTTTCGAACACCGCTGATATCGTCTCGGCCGCAAATCTCCGGCTTCCAGAACGCAGTGGTCACCGGCCCCGTCGACAGCGATATCCATTGCGACGAATACGGCCGGGTCAAGGTTCAGATGACCTGGGATCGCGATGGTCAACATAACGAACATTCCAGTTGCTGGCTGAGAGTTGCCAGCACGTGGGCCCATGATCGCTACGGTTCTGTACTGATTCCTCGCGTGGGCATGGAAGTGCTGGTGGGCTTCGTCAATGGCGATATTGATATGCCGGTCGTCATGGGTTGCCTGCCCAACGCCGCCACACCCGTGCCCCTCGACCTGCCGGCGGACAAGACCCGCAGCATTTTCCGCAGCCAGAGCAGCCCTGGCGGTGGGGGTTACAACGAGTTGCGCATCGAGGACCGCAAGGGCGCCGAGGAAATCTACCTGCGCGCCCAGCGGGATTGGACCCAGCATGTGCTCAATGACCAGCAGGTGCAGGTCGACCAGCATCGGCGGGTGAAGGTGGGCGGCGAGTCGCACCACGAGTTGCAGGGCGAAGAACAACGCATCACCCATGGCAACCGGCTCACCGAACTCAAGCAGGACGATCATCTGGTGGTCGGTGGTTCGCAGCAGATGCAGGCCGGGCGCACCATCCGTATTGGCGCGGGGCAAAGCGTGGTCATCGATGCCGGAGCCACCGTCACTATCCAGGCCGGAGGGCAGTCGATCACGCTGTCGTCCGCCGGGATCTTCAGCAGCGTGCCGATTCAGGTCGGTGGCGGGCCTGCGCCGACGGCGCCGCCGTTGCTGCCCGGCGTGACGGACAAGCTGCTGGCGTCTCTTGCTGCGCCACTGAGCCAGGCGCAGGTGGCGAGCTTGAAACGCAGCGCGCCGTTTTGTGAAGAGTGCGAGCGCTGCAAAAACGGGCAGTGTGACATCGCCGAACATGCCAACATCGACAGGAAACTTCCCTGATGCCTATCCCTTTGACGCCCAGTGCCTGGCTGGCGCAGTGCCCTTTGCAGGCCGGTGAAATCCTCTACGCGGTGCTGGGCAATGCCAGCGAGGCCAGGCCGCTTGCCGTCTGGCAAGCCAGGGCTGCAGGGCCTGCGCCTCAACCGATATGGGCAGGAACCGCCTATGCGCAGTGGGGCGAGGTTATGCCTTACGTGGCTATCGCCGAACCGGGCAGCGCTTTTCTCGACTGGATCGCCACCTGCGAATCGACGGATTGGGGATGGTTGGCGGTGTCGTCCAGCCCGTTGGACACCGTGATCGCCCATTTGCAGGGCCTGACCAAGGTGCTGCTGCCCGACGGGCAGGCTGTGTTTCTGCGCTACTGGGATGGCGCTCGCTTTCTGCCGCTGCTGCAACACTTGGGCGATACCGCCGCGGATGTACTGCCGGTGTTTCAGCGTTACCTGATCAATGGCTGCCCGCTCACGGTGACGACGGGTGCGGTGACCGTCGCCAAAACCAGTCCCTGGTGCCAGGTGCCGCCGGCGCTGCTTGAGCATCTGGCCGTGCAATCACCCCAGACCCTGATCGACAACCTGCTGCAATGGCTGGAAGAACAGCGCCCGGACCTGTCCAGCGCTTTTACCCCGGCGACTGTGCAACACAAGCTGTCGTACTTCGTGCGCAGGCCGCAGCTGAACCATGAGGCACTGACCGCCTACCTCAGCAAGGAACTGACGCCCTGAGCACCGCCCGGCACACGGCCCTGCACCTTTGCCCGCGCAGAAGGTAAACTTCGCCCCCTGCGCAGGAGCAACCATGAATTATCGTCACGCCTTTCACGCCGGCAACCACGCCGATGTCTTCAAACACCTGACCTTGACCCGCCTCATCGCCCTGATGTCGCGCAAGGAGCAGCCGTTCGCCTACCTCGACACCCACGCCGGCATCGGCCTGTACGACCTGCAGGGCGACCAGGCCAACCGCACGGGTGAGTACCTCGAAGGCATCGCCCGCCTGTGGGGCGCCAGCGACCTGCCGCCACTGACCGCCGACTACCTGCGCGTGCTGCAGGAGATGAACCCGGACGGCCAGTTGCGCTACTACCCGGGTTCGCCGGAGCTGGCACGTCGCCTCACGCGAGCGCAGGACCGCGTATTGCTCAACGAAAAACACCCGGAAGATGGCGTGTTGCTCAAGGACAACATGAAGGGCGATCGCCGTGTGAAGGTGCATCTGGGCGAAGGTTGGCACGTGCCGCGCGCCCTGCTCCCGGTGCCGGAAAAACGCGCGCTGATGCTCATCGACCCGCCGTTTGAACAGCTCGATGAAATGCAGCGTTGCGCCGCATCCCTCAAGGAAGCCATTGGTCGCATGCGCCAGACGGTCGCGGCGATCTGGTACCCGGTTAAGGACCAGCGCATGTTGCGCCGCTTCTACCAGGACCTGGCCGGCACCGGCGCGCCAAAGTTGCTGCGCGTGGAGCTGCTGGTGCATCCGCTGGACACACCCAACACCCTGACCGGCTCGGGCCTGGCCATCGCCAACCCGCCGTGGGGGCTTGAAGAGGAGCTGCGCGAGTTGCTGCCGTGGCTGTCCAAAAAGCTCGGCCAGACCCAGGGCGGCTGGCAGATGGATTGGCTCATCGCTGAATAATTGGCGCTCAAGCCAGGCACCAAACCAAATGTGCGGCTCTGCCAAGTCTTCGACCCAGCGCTGTCGCGCAGCAGGCTGGAGGCTCTGTGGCGAGCGGGCTTGCCCCGCGTTGGGGTGCGAAGCGCCCCCAATCCAGCAAAACGCGGTGTACCTGATACGGCTCAACGCCTGGTTTTGGGACTGCTGCGCAGCCCAACGCAGGACAAGCCTGCTCGCCACAAGAATGTGGCTTCCTGAAATTTCAGTTTTTAAATCAAAAAGTTATTTTGTGTTTGATAAGAGCGGGCAAGCCCGCTCCCACATTTGAGTTGCGCACATCTTAGATCGGGCAGGTCACGCCTGTGCCGCCGATGCCGCAGTAGCCTTGCGGGTTCTTCGCCAGGTATTGCTGGTGATACGCCTCGGCGAAATACACCGTGGGCGCTTCTGCAATTTGCGTGGTGATTTCGCCCAGGCCGGCCTTGGTCAGTTCCTGCTGATACGCCTGGGCACTGGCGTGCGCCGCTGCCAGTTGTTCCGGCGTGGTGGCGTAGATCACCGAACGGTATTGGGTGCCGATGTCGTTGCCTTGGCGCATGCCCTGGGTCGGGTTGTGCAATTCCCAGAACATCTTCAACAAGTCTTCATAATTCACTTTGGCCTGGTCGTACACCACCAGCACCACTTCGCTGTGGCCGGTGAGGCCTGAGCACACTTCTTCGTAAGTCGGGTTCGGCGTGTAGCCGCCGGCGTAGCCCACCACGGTGCTGACCACGCCGTCGCGTTCCCAGAACTTGCGCTCGGCGCCCCAGAAACAGCCGAGGCCGAAGATCGCAAAGCCAACGTCGTCGACGAACGGGCCCAACAGCGGGTTGCCGTTGACGAAGTGCGTTTCTGGCAGGTTCATTGGCGTTTCACGGCCAGGCAACGCTTGTTCTTGAGTGGGCAGCACGTTTTTGTTCACCAGAATTTCCGAGCGCAAGACCATGATCAGTCCTCTCAGTCAGATTGAGTTGGATAAGAATCGGACCGCCAGTGTGCCCGAGTGTTACAGCGCTGTCAGGCGATTGGCCCGCGTGGGTAGCGCTTGAGCTTCTCGAGCAGCTCGGAGCCCGGAATCGGCCGGTCGAACAGGTATCCCTGTCCCACGTCGCAACGGTGCCGGCGCAGGAACGCCAGTTGCTCGGCGGTCTCGATGCCTTCGGCCACCACCTTGAGCTTCAGGTTGTGGGCCATGGCGATCACGGCGGAGGTGATTTCCATGTCGTCCTGGTTGTCGGGGATTTCGTGGATAAAGCTGCGGTCGATCTTGATGATGTCGATGGGGAATTTTTTCAGGTAGCTCAGCGACGAATAGCCGGTGCCGAAGTCGTCCATGGCCAGGGTCAGGCCGAAGCTTTTCAACTGGTCCAGTTGCCGGCGCGTGTCTTCGGTGGCCTCCAGCAGCAGGCCTTCGGTGAGTTCCAGCTCCAGCAGGTTGGCCGGCAGTTCTTCTTCCTTGAGGATGCTGGCGATGGAGGCCACCAGGTCCGGGTCGGAGAACTGTTTGGGCGATAGGTTGATCGCCACCTGCAGGTTGCCCATGCCGGCGGCGCTCAGTCGCTTGCTCATGCGGCAGGCCTGGCGCGCGATCCATTTGCCGATAGGGATGATCAAGCCGGTTTCTTCGGCCACGCTGATGAACTGGTCGGGGCGGATCATGCCCTTTTCCGGGTGGTTCCAGCGCAGCAACGCTTCCATGCCCAGCAGGCGGCCGCTGCGCAGGCACAGCTTGGGCTGATAGAACACGTCCAGCTCGTTTTGCGTCAGCGCGCGGCGCAGGTTGTTTTCCACGAACAACTTATAGCTGGCCTCGGCATTCAGTGCCTCGGTGAACACCTGCACCTGGTGTTTGCCGTTGGCCTTGGCCTTGTGCAGGGCCAGGCCGGCGTTACGCATCAGGGTCTGCGGGTCGCGGCCATGCAACGGCGCGCAGGCCAGGCCCACGGAGCCGGTGACGCTGATCAACTGGTTGTCGACGAACATCGGCTTGTCGAGCGTGGCGAGCAACTGGCTGGCGACCTGCTGGCCGCTCTCAAGATCGGTGTCGTCAAGCAGCACCGCAAATTCGTTGCTGGCAAAGCGCGCCAGGCTACCGCCGGTGCTCAGGCTGTTGCGCAGGCGCCGGGCGAGGCTGATCAACAGCTTGTCGCCCGTCTGGTGGCCGAGGCTGTCGTTGATGCGCTTGAAATTATCGATATCCACCAACAGCAGGCTGATCGGACTGTCGCTGTCGCGGGCAAAACGTTCATCGAGGTTGCGGATGAACGCTGGACGGTTGCCCAGGTTGGTCAGGTTGTCGGTGTAGGCCAGGCGCTCGATACGCTGCTGGGCCAGCTTGGTCTGGGTGATGTCTTCGTAGATGCCGATGTAATGGGTCAGCTCACGGTTGTCGCCGTACACCTTGGAAATCGACAGCTGGCCCCAGTAGGGTTCCAGGTTCTTGCGCCGGCTCTTGAATTCGCCCTGCCAGCTGTTGCTTTTGGCCAGGGCCGAGGGCGCGTCGAACAGCAGCTCACTGAGGTTTTCCAGGGCCGGCAACTGCGCCAGGCGATGGCCATGGACCTCTTCGGTGCTGTACTGGGTGATCGCGGTAAAACTGGGGTTGACGTACTCCACCACGCCGTCGCAATTGACCAGCAGAAAGGCATTCGCGCTTTGCTCCACCGCACGCTGGAACAGGTGCAGTGCGCTGGTGGCGGTGCGCCGGTTGTGGTTGTTGATGACCTGGGCGAACTGGTCCGCCAGCTCGCCGGCAAACGCGATTTCATCGGACTGCCAGGCGCGCGGGCTGCCGCCCTGTTCCAGGCACAACACGCCGACCACCTGGCCATCCACGCGAATGCTCGCGTCGAGCATGGCGTAAGTGTCGTTGGCGCGCAGGGTCTCGGCCATTTCCCGGGTGCGTGGGTCGCGCATGGCGTTGCTGGCGTCGATGGCGCGGCTGGTGTGCAGGGCCTCCAGGTAATCGGGGAAGTCACTGGCATCAATCGGATCAGGCAGATGGTGGCGCTCGTCGACATGGTTGTACGCCGAGATCGGCACCAAGCGTTTGCCTTCAAGGTTCCAGATGCTGGCGAAATCGATCTGGTAGATATCGCAGGCGCTGCGGGTGATCAGCTCGGCGGCTTCCTGCAGCGAGTTGGAGGTGGTGTAGCGCTGGCGGGCCAGCAGCAGGATCAGCTCCTGCTGGGCGCGCACTCGCTCAAGGTGTTGCAGTTGTTCCTGTTGCGCGCGCTGGTTCAGCTCCAGGGCAATTTGCAGGCGGCTGTTCTGGCTTTCCAGGTCGGCGGCCGGAGCGGTGGAGGGCAGCTCGTTGAACAGGCCCTCCACGACCATCAGGTAGCCGCGCAGCAGGTGACGATTGTGCTGTTTGTAGGCCTCGCCCATTTCCAGCAGGTTCAGCGGGCCATCGTTGGTGTGCAGGGTATAGCGCACCAGATAGTGAGGGCTCTGGCTCAACTGCTGCTGGATGGCATCGTGCAGCTGATAGCGCGCCTGTGGCTCCATCAGGCTGGCGTAGGGCGTGCCGAGCATGGCGCACAGTTCCACCGCCGAGAGGCCGAATTGGCGTTCGCAGTTGGGGTCGAGGTACAGCAGGGCCCAGCTTGCCTCATTCAGCCGCTCGAAACGCAGCATGCCCAGGCGCGAAGGCACGGGTAATTGCGTCACTACCTCGGTCGCCGTACGGGCGACATCGGGCTGGCTTTTCATGGGGAAGCTCACTTGAAATAACGCACTTGGCGCCGGGCTCACGCCCTCTTTACTGTTGCTTGTGGCAAGGTTGCATCATGCAGCACAGGCTGACAAGAGAGGATGAAGGCTAAGTGCTATAAGGCTGTTATCGGCCGGCTGGGGGATTTCTGCAGTCGGATTGATCAAAGGTGTACAAACCTGTCCCCAAGCTCGTTGCCTGTGTGGCATCCGCGCAAAAAAAGCCCCGCCATGTGGCGGGGTTGAGGTACGAGCGTGGCGCTCGAAAATCGGTGCAACCCGGCTTCCCCGATGAAGGGTCGACCGGGTGATGCTTACAGCAGGATGGTGCGAATGTCGTTCAGCAACTGGCTCAGACGCTGGGTGAAGCGCGCAGCCGCAGCACCGTTGATCACGCGGTGATCGTAGGACAGCGACAGCGGCAGCATCAGCTTGGGCTGGAACGTTTTGCCGTCCCACACCGGCTGGATGGTCGCCTTGGATACGCCAAGGATCGCCACTTCCGGCGCGTTGACGATTGGCGTGAAGCCAGTGCCGCCAATGTGACCCAGGCTTGAGATGGTGAAGCAGGCGCCCTGCATGTCATCTGCGGTGAGCTTCTTGTCACGGGCCTTGGCAGCCAGCGCAGCAGCCTCGGCGGCAAGCTGCAACAGGCTCTTCTGATCAACGTTCTTGATCACAGGCACCAGCAGGCCATCCGGGGTATCAACCGCAAAACCTACGTGCACGTACTTCTTGCGAATGATCGCCTTGCCGCTTGGCGCCAGCGAACTGTTGAAGTCCGGCAGCTCCTTGAGCAGGTGCGCGCAGGCCTTGAGCAGCAGTGGCAGCACGGTCAGCTTGACGCCGGCTTTCTCGGCCACGGCTTTCTGCGCAACGCGGAAAGCTTCGAGGTCGGTGATGTCGGCCTGGTCGAACTGGGTCACGTGCGGGATGTTCAGCCAGCTGCGGTGCAGGCTCGACGCGCCGATTTGCATCAGGCGAGTCATCGGCACTTCTTCGGTTTCGCCGAAGCGGCTGAAGTCCACGACCGGAATCGGTGGAATGCCCGCGCCGCCAGTCGCAGCGCCGGCAGCCGGAGCTTCCTTGGCCTTCTGCATCATGGCCTTGACGTACACCTGCACGTCTTCCTTGAGCACGCGACCGTGCGGGCCGGTGGCCGACACAGCGTTCAGCTCAACGCCGAATTCACGGGCCAACTGGCGTACCGCCGGACCGGCGTGAACCTTGGCGCCGCTTGGCGCAGGTGCGGCAGCAGCAGGGGCCGGTGCGGCCTCGGCTTTTGCAGCAGGGGCTGCGGCAGGGGCAGCCGGAGCAGCTTCAGCCTTTGCAGCAGCCGGAGCAGCAGCGGGTGCTGGAGCGGCAGCCGACGCAGCGCCTTGTACTTTCAACTTGAGGATGAAGTCGCCAGTGCCGACTTCATCTTCCAGCTTGACCGCGATGCTTTCCACTACGCCGGCAGCCGGCGATGGGATTTCCATGGATGCCTTGTCGGACTCCAGGGTGATCAGCGACTGGTCGGCTTCGACGGTGTCGCCGACCTTGACCAGCAGCTCGATGATCTTGGCCTTGCCCGACGAACCGATGTCCGGGACGTGAATGTCCTGGACCGTGGCTTCTGCCGGTGCAGCAGCCGGAGCCGCAGGGGCTTCGGCGGCGGCAGGTTTTTCAACGGCAGGCGCGGGCGCGGCAGCGGCTTCAGCCTTGGCCGCAGGGGCTGCATCGGCAGCACCTTCGATTTCCAGCTCCAGCAGTTCGTCGCCTTCTTTCAGGCGATCGCCCAGCTTCACTTTCAGGCTTTTGACCACGCCGGCCTTGGGAGCAGGGATTTCCATGCTCGCCTTGTCCGATTCGAGGGTCAGGATGCTCTGGTCGGCTTCGACGGTGTCGCCGACCTTCACAAACAGCTCGATTACTTCACCTTCACCGCTGCCGATGTCAGGTACGCGAATGAGTTCGCTCACAAAAAGTCTCCTCAGCAGTCCAGTGGGTTGCGTTTTTCCGGGTTGATCCCGAACTTGACGATGGCGTCAGCCACCACCTTGGGTTCGATCTCACCACGGTCAGCCAAGGCTTCCAGGGCTGCCAACACCACGAAGTGACGGTCGACTTCGAAGAAGTGACGCAGCTTCTTGCGGCTGTCACTGCGGCCGAAACCGTCGGTGCCCAGGACTTTGAATTCCTTGGACGGGACCCACTGGCGAATCTGTTCGGCAAACAGCTTCATGTAGTCGGTAGAGGCAATCACTGGACCCTTGCGGCCGGCCAGGCATTCTTCGACGTAGCTCAATGCAGGCTTCTGACCAGGGTGCAGGCGGTTGTTGCGCTCCACGGCCAGGCCGTCGCGACGCAGTTCGTTGAAGCTGGTAACGCTCCACACGTCGGCGCCGACGTTGAATTCGTCACGCAGGATCTTCGCCGCTTCGCGCACTTCACGCAGGATGGTGCCGGAGCCCATCAGCTGTACGTGGTGTGCCGCTTCCCTGGTGTCTTCTTCGAGCAGGTACATGCCCTTGATGATGCCTTCTTCCACGCCAGCCGGCATCGCAGGCTGCTGGTAGGACTCGTTCATCACGGTGATGTAGTAGAAAACGTCCTGCTGCTGCTCGGTCATCTTCTTCATGCCGTCCTGAATGATCACCGCCAGCTCGTAGCCGTAGGTTGGGTCAAAGGTGCGGCAGTTCGGGATAGTGGCCGCCAGGATGTGGCTGTGACCGTCTTCGTGTTGCAGGCCTTCGCCGTTCAGCGTGGTACGACCAGCGGTGCCGCCGATCAGGAAACCACGGGTACGGCTGTCGCCGGCTGCCCATGCCAGGTCGCCGATACGCTGGAAACCGAACATCGAGTAGAAGATGTAGAACGGCAGCATCGGCTGGTTGTGGCTGGAGTACGAAGTACCGGCAGCGATGAAGGAGCTCATGGCGCCCGCTTCGTTGATGCCTTCTTCGAGGATCTGGCCCTTCTTGTCTTCCTTGTAGAACATCACCTGGTCTTTATCGACTGGCTCGTAGAGCTGGCCGACCGAGGAGTAGATGCCCAGCTGACGGAACATGCCTTCCATACCGAAGGTACGGGCTTCGTCCGGGATGATCGGGACGATGCGCGAACCGATTTCCTTGTCCTTGACCAGTTGCGCGAGGATGCGCACGAAGGCCATGGTGGTGGAAATTTCACGGTCGCCCGAACCGTCCAGGATAGCCTTGAGGGTATCCAGTGGCGGTGTAGGAATATCGAACGATTTGGCGCGGCGCTGCGGCACGAAACCGCCCAGTGCGGTGCGACGCTCGCTGAGGTAGCGGGCTTCGGCACTGTTTGGCTCAGGCTTGAAGAACGGCAGGTTCTCCAGCTCTTCGTCCTTGACCGGAATGTCGAAACGGTCGCGGAACAGCTTCAGGCTGTCGACATCGACTTTCTTGGTGTTGTGCGCGGTGTTCTTCGCTTCGCCGGCACCGGTGCCATAACCCTTGATGGTCTTGGCCAGGATGACGGTAGGCTGCTCTTTGTGGTTGACCGCTTCGTGGTACGCCGCGTAGACCTTGTACGGGTCGTGACCGCCACGGTTGAGTTTCCAGATCTCGTCGTCGGACAGGTCGGCAACCATCGCCTTGAGTTCAGGCGTGTTGAAGAAGTGTTCACGCACGAACGCGCCGTCTTTGGCCTTGTAGTTCTGGTACTCGCCGTCGATGACTTCGTCCATGCGACGTTGCAGGATACCGTCGACGTCCTTGGCCAGCAGTGGGTCCCAGAAACGGCCCCAGATGACTTTGGTGACGTTCCAGTGAGCGCCACGGAACACGCCTTCGAGTTCCTGGATGATCTTGGCGTTGCCGCGAACCGGACCGTCGAGGCGCTGCAGGTTGCAGTTGATGACGAAGATCAGGTTGTCGAGCTTCTCGCGGCCGGCCAGGGAGATGGCGCCGAGGGATTCCGGCTCGTCGCACTCGCCGTCGCCCAGGAAGCACCAGACCTTCTGCTTGCCTTCCGGGATGAAACCACGGGCTTCCAGGTACTTCATGAAGCGTGCCTGGTAGATTGCCTGGATCGGGCCCAGACCCATGGAAACGGTCGGGAACTGCCAGAAATCAGGCATCAGCCAAGGGTGCGGGTAGGACGACAGGCCCTGACCGTCGACTTCCTGGCGGAAGTTGTTCATTTGCTCTTCGCTGATGCGGCCTTCCATGAACGCACGGGCGTAAACGCCTGGGGAAGTGTGGCCCTGGAAGTAGATCAGGTCGCCGCCGTGTTCGTCGGTCGGGGCCTGGAAGAAGTAGTTGAAGCCGATGTCATACAGGGTTGCGCTGGAAGCGAAGCTGGAGATGTGACCGCCCAGGTCCGAATCTTTCAAGTTCGTGCGCATTACCATCGCCATGGCGTTCCAGCGTACCAGCGAGCGAATGCGGCGTTCCATGAACAGGTCGCCAGGCATGCGTGCTTCGTGGGTAACGGGGATGGTGTTGCGGTATGGCGTGGTGATGGCGTAAGGCAACTGCGAGCCGCTGCGGGTCGCGAGTTCGCCCATGCGGGTCATCAGGTAATGAGCACGGTCTTCGCCTTCTTTGTCGAGAACCGATTCCAGGGCGTCCAGCCATTCCTGGGTTTCGACGGGATCGAGGTCTTGCATGGCTTGCTCCAGGGCGGAAAGGCTACCAGAATCGGTTGCCTGAAGTTTGCGACTGGCCTTGTGGGCAGACGACATAAATTCTTGGATGGCCGAAGGTTGCTTCGGCGTCCTGTAGTTTTACTACAAATCGGCGGCCATTTCAGCCTTTCGAATGTATATACGAGTAGTAAAACTACACAAGACCGAGCGTATGGCTCGGTCTGGCTGGTGAGCATAATCGTTAATGTTGATCTTTTGCGAACAAGAAAAGGTTCAAGTTTGATGTTACCTGCCAAGATTGATTTAATTTCAGCTATTTCTAACTTTTGTTCGACAGTTCTTCAACGGGAGCGGTTCATGCGCTCACCTCTACAGGCCGTTTACACGCCGATCAAGGATAGACCATGAGCCTTCCAACGCTGGCCGAACTGCCTGCCATTCTCTTGCCATTTGCCCAGCGGGCCGAGCAGTCATTTCGTGACGCCGTGGCCGCGCTGGATGACGATAATGGACTGTGTGCGTGGACGCCGCAACGGTGGGCAGCGTTTACCCGTGTGTGCGCCGCCAGTGATTTTGTCATTGAACAGAGCGTTCGTGACCCTTTGATGTTGCTTGAGTTGGTGGCCTGGGGCGAGCTGGATCGCGGCTTTGCGCCGGGCGAGCTGTGCAGCCAGATCGCCGGCGCTGTGCAACAGGCGCAGACGGAAGATGAACTGGGCCGTTTGCTGCGGCGCCAGCGTACGCGCCAGCAAGTGCGCATCATCTGGCGCGACCTGACCCGCCAGGCCGACCTGGTGCAAACCTGCCGCGACCTCTCCGACATGGCCGACGCCTGCATCGACCAGGCCTATCAGTGGTTGTACCAGCGCCACTGCGTGCAGTTCGGCACGCCCACGGGGCGACGCAGCGGCGACGCCCAGCACATGGTCATCCTCGGCATGGGCAAGCTCGGCGCAATGGAGCTTAACCTGTCGTCGGATATCGACCTGATCTTCGCCTACCCCGAAGGTGGCGAGACGGTGGGGGTGAAGCGCTCGCTGGACAATCAGGAGTTTTTCATCCGTCTTGGTCAAAAACTGATCAAGGCGCTGGACCCGATGACCGTCGATGGCTTTGTCTTTCGCGTCGACATGCGCCTGCGCCCCTACGGTTCCGCCGGCGCGCTGGTGCTGAGCTTCAACGCGCTGGAGCAGTATTACCAGGACCAGGGTCGCGACTGGGAGCGCTACGCGATGATCAAGGCGCGGGTGGTGGCGGGCGATCAGGTGGCCGGTGCGCTGCTGCTGGATATGCTGCGACCGTTCGTCTACCGCCGTTACCTGGATTTTTCGGCCATCGAAGCGCTGCGCACCATGAAGCAGTTGATCCAGCAGGAAGTGCGGCGCAAGGGCATGGCCGAAAACATCAAGCTGGGTTCGGGCGGCATTCGCGAAGTGGAATTTATCGCCCAGGCGTTCCAGCTCATTCACGGTGGCCGCGACCTGAGCCTGCAACAGCGGCCACTGCTCAACGTGCTGGGCACTCTCGAAGGCCAGGGTTATCTGCCGCCGGCGGTGATTGCCGAGTTGCGCAATGGCTACGAATTCCTGCGCTACACCGAACACGCCATCCAGGCGATTGCCGACCGTCAGACGCAGATGCTTCCCGATAGCCCGGAAGACCAGGCGCGCATTGCCTTTATGCTCGGCTTTGCCGACTGGACGGCGTTTCACGAGCGCCTGATGCACTGGCGTGGCCGCGTGGACTGGCACTTCCGCCAGGTGATTGCCGATCCGGATGAGGAGGAGGGCGAAGAAAGCGAGTTGGTCGTGGGCGGTGAGTGGTTGCCATTATGGGAAGAATCCCAGGATGACGATGCGGCCTGCCGCCAACTGGCCGAAGGCGGCTTTACCGATGCACCCAAGGCGCTCAAGGCCCTCGCCAGCCTGCGCAGCAGCCCGCAATTGCGCGCCATGCAGCGTCTGGGGCGCGAGCGCCTGGATGCCTTTATTCCGCGCCTGCTGGCCCAGGCCGTGGAACACGCCAACCCGGACCTGGTGATGGAGCGGGTATTGCCGCTGGTGGAAGCCGTCGCCCGCCGTTCGGCCTACCTGGTGCTGCTCACCGAAAACCCCGACGCCCTGCGCCGCTTGCTGACCCTGTGCGCCGCCAGCCCGTGGATCGCCGAGCAAATCACGCGCTTCCCGCTGCTGCTGGATGAATTGCTCAACGAAGGCCGCCTGTTCAAACCGCCGCTGGCGCCGGAGTTGGCCGCCGAGCTGCGCGAGCGCCTCACGCGTATCCCCGAGGACGACCTCGAGCAGCAGATGGAAGCCCTGCGCCACTTCAAACTCGCCCACCGCCTGCGCGTGGCGGCCTCGGAAATCGCTGGCAGCCTGCCGTTGATGAAGGTCAGCGACTACCTCACCTGGCTCGCCGAAGCCATTCTCGAACAAGTGCTGGCTCTGGCCTGGCGCCAGACGGTCGCGCGCCACGGCTCGCCGCAGCGGCTGGATGGCAGCCTGTGCAATCCGGGGTTCATCATCGTCGGGTATGGCAAGGTTGGCGGCATCGAACTGGGCCATGGCTCGGACCTGGACCTGGTGTTTATCCACGATGGCGACCCCCATGCCGAAACCGACGGCGCCAAGCCAATCGATGGTGCGCAGTTCTTCACGCGCCTGGGCCAGCGCATCATTCACCTGCTGACCACCCAGACCAACTCCGGCCAGCTGTACGAAGTGGACATGCGCCTGCGACCGTCCGGCGCGTCCGGGCTATTGGTCAGTTCGCTGGGGGCATTCGACCGCTATCAACAAAATGAAGCCTGGACATGGGAACATCAGGCCCTGATCCGCGCGCGGGTGCTGGTGGGCAGCCAGGATGTGGGCCAGGCATTCGAGCAGGTACGGGCGAAAGTGCTGGGGCGTGAGCGCGACTTGGCCAAGCTGCGCCAGGAGGTCAGCGAGATGCGCGCCAGGATGCGCGACAACCTCGGCACCAAGGCCACCACGGCCGGTACCGGCGCCAATGCCTTCGAGGCTACGGCCGTGTTCGACCTCAAGCAGGACGCCGGAGGTATCGTCGATATTGAATTTATGGTGCAATACGCGGCTTTGGCGTGGTCTGCGCAACATCCTTCGTTGCTGCGCTTCACCGACAATATCCGCATTCTGGAGGGCCTGGAGCAGGTCGGGCTGATGCCCGCCGCCGATGCCCATCTGTTGCGTGAGGTGTACAAGGCCTACCGTTCTGCCGCACACCGCCAGGCCTTGCAAAACGAGGCCGGCACGGTAGCCGGGGATCAGTTCGCCGACGAACGGCGCCAGGTGATGCGGATCTGGAATGAACTGGGGTTAAGCTGATTAATTAAGTGGCTCCAATTTAATCTGGAAATCGGCTTTATGTGGGAGCCGGGCTTGCCCGCGATGCAGGCGCCTCGGTACTTCAGCCATACCGAAGCGATGCCATCGCAGGCAAGCCAGCTCCCACAAAAAGCGCGATCTACAATCATTGTCGAGGCGGGGAGGCATAAGCCTCCCCGTATCGTTTGTGGAAACTACATGAATATTCTGATCGTTGGGCCCAGTTGGGTCGGTGACATGGTGATGGCACAGACACTGTTCCAGTGCCTGCGCCAGCGCCATCCAGACTGCCAGATCGACGTGCTCGCCCCCGAGTGGAGCCGACCGATCCTTGAGCGTATGCCTGAAGTGCGCCAGGCCTTGAGTTTTCCGCTCGGCCACGGTGCGCTTGAGCTGGCGACGCGCCGGCGTATCGGCAAGTCCCTGGCCGGCCGGTACGACCAGGCGATCCTGCTGCCCAACTCGCTCAAGTCGGCGCTGGTGCCCTATTTTGCCGGCATCCCCAAGCGCACCGGCTGGCGCGGCGAGTTTCGTTATGTGCTGCTCAACGATGTGCGCACCCTCGACAAAACACGCTACCCGCTGATGATCGAGCGCTTCATGGCCCTGGCCTATGCGCCGGGCGCCGAGCTGCCCACGCCGTACCCACGGCCGAGCCTGCAAATCGACCCGCTGACCCGTGACGCCGCGCTGACCAAGTTCGGCCTGCAGTTGGATCGCCCGGTGCTGGCGCTGTGCCCGGGGGCGGAGTTTGGCGAGTCCAAGCGCTGGCCGTCGGAGCATTACGCCAAAGTCGCCGAGACGAAGATTCGCGAAGGGTGGCAGGTGTGGCTGTTCGGTTCGAAAAACGATCATTCGGTGGGCGAAGACATCCGCCAGCGCCTGATCCCAGGCCTGCGCGAAGAAGCGGTGAACCTGAGCGGCGAGACCTCGCTGGCCGAGGCGATCGACTTGCTCTCCTGCGCCGATTCGGTGGTGTCCAACGACTCCGGGCTGATGCACGTGGCCGCCGCGCTGAACCGTCCGCTGGTGGCGGTGTACGGCTCCACCTCGCCGGGCTTTACGCCGCCGTTGGCCGACAAGGTCGAAGTGGTGCGCCTGGGCCTGGAATGCAGCCCGTGCTTTGAACGCACCTGCCGGTTTGGCCACTACAACTGCCTGCGCCAATTACTGCCCCAGCCGGTGACCGATGCGCTGCAGCGGTTGCAGGGCGACGTGGTCGAGGTTCACTGAGTTGCGGGTACTGGTAATCAAGACCTCATCCCTGGGCGACGTGATCCATGCGTTGCCGGCACTCACCGATGCGGCGCGGGCGATCCCCGGCATCCGGTTCGACTGGGTGGTGGAAGAAGGCTTTGCCGAAATCCCCACCTGGCACCCGGCGGTCGACAAGGTGATTCCGGTGGCGATTCGCCGCTGGCGCAAGAATATCTGGCAAACCCTCAAAAGCGGCGAGTGGCGACGCTTCAAACAGAGCCTTCAGTCGACCAAATACGACCTGGTCATCGACGCCCAGGGCCTGCTTAAAAGCGCCTGGCTGACCCGCTACGTGCGTGCGCCCGTTGCCGGGTTCGATAAAAGCTCGGCCCGTGAGCCCATGGCGGCGCGTTTCTATTCGCGGCGCCTGGCCGTGGCCCGTGGGCAACATGCGGTGGAGCGGCTGCGCCAGCTGTTCGCCGTGGCCCTGGGCTACGACCTGCCCAAAGGCCTGGGCGACTACGGCCTGAGTGTGGAAAAACTGCTCGGCCTGCCGCCGGAAAAACCCTTTGTCCTGCTGTTACACGGCACCACCTGGGACACCAAGCACTGGCCCGAAGCCTATTGGCGCGAGCTGGCCGAGCGCATGGGCCGCCTGGGTGTGGACGTGAAACTGCCCTGGGGCAATGCCGACGAAAAAGCCCGCGCCGAACGCCTGGCCCAAGGCTTGAGCAACGCCCAGGTGCTGCCCAAACTCAACCTGGCCGGCGTTGCCCGCGTATTGGCCGGCGCCCGCGCCTGCGTGGCGGTCGACACCGGCCTCGGCCACCTCGCCGCGGCGCTGGACGTGCCGACCATTTCCCTGTTCGGCCCCACCAATCCGGGCCTGACCGGCGCCTACGGCAAGGGCCAGATTCACCTGGCCAGCGACTGGCCGTGTGCACCCTGCCTGCAAAAACACTGTACCTATCAACCGACGGCCGACGACGTGCGTCGGTTCGACATCCAGCGCGAGTCGCCCCTGTGCTTCACGCGCCTGAACCCTGAGCGTGTGGCAAGCCGACTGAGCACGTTGTTACTGGCTGAGGAGCTGCACTGATGCAACTGGCATTTGTTCTGTACAAATACTTCCCCTTCGGTGGCCTGCAGCGCGACTTCATGCGCATCGCCCTGGAATGCCAGCAGCGCGGCCACACCATTCGTGTCTATACGCTGATCTGGGAGGGCGATATCCCGTCGGGCTTCGAGGTGCTGGTGGCGCCGGTCAAGGCGTTTTTCAACCATCGGCGCAATGAAAAACTCAGCGCCTGGATGGAGGCAGACCTGGCCAAACGCCCGGTCGACCGCCTGATCGGCTTCAACAAGATGCCCGGCCTGGACGTTTACTACGCCGCCGATGGCTGCTTTGAAGACAAGGCGCAAAACCTGCGTCACTCGCTGTACCGCTATTTCGGTCGCTACAAGCACTTTGCCGACTACGAGCGCGCCGTGTTCGCCAAAGATGCCAAGACCGAAGTGCTGATGATCTCCGAAGTTCAGCAGCCGCTCTTTATCAAGCACTACGACACCCCGCTTGAGCGCTTTCACCTGCTGCCGCCGGGCATTGCCCAGGACCGCCGGGCGCCGCCGAACGCGGCCGAGATTCGCGAAGGCTTTCGCCAGGAATTCAACCTGGGCGATGACGACCTGTTGCTGGTGCAGATCGGCTCGGGCTTCAAGACCAAGGGCGTCGATCGCAGCCTCAAGGCCGTGGCCGCATTGCCCGCCGAGCTGAAAAAACGCACGCGCCTGTTTGTAATCGGCCAGGACGACCCCAAAGTATTCCAATTGCAGAGCGCCACGCTTGGCCTGGGCGACAATGTGCAGTTTCTCAAGGGACGCAGCGATATCCCTCGCTTCCTGCTGGGCGCCGACCTGTTGATCCACCCGGCGTACAACGAAAACACCGGCACCGTGTTGCTCGAAGCACTGGTGGCCGGTCTGCCGGTGCTGGTGTCGGCGGTGTGTGGCTACGCCCATTACATCGCCGAAGCCGACAGTGGCCTGGTGCTCGATGAGCCGTTTGAACAGAACCAGCTCAACGCGTACCTGGCCCGCATGTTGACCGATTCTGCACAGCGCGCGGCCTGGGGCCGCAATGGGCTGGCCTATGCCGAGACAGCCGACCTCTACAGCATGCCGCAGCACGCGGCGGATGTGATTCTGGCGGAGCCAAAACCATGAAGTTGATGCTTGCCGAACCGTTCAAGAGCCTCTGGGCCGGACGCGATGCGTTCGCCGAGGTGGAGCGTCTGGAGGGCGAGGTGTACCGCGAACTCGAAGCCCGTCGCACGCTGCGCACCGAGGTCGAGGGGCGTGGTTATTTTGTGAAGATCCACCGGGGTATCGGTTGGGGCGAGATCGTCAAGAACCTCGTCACCGCCAAGCTGCCGGTACTCGGCGCGGGCCAGGAGTGGCTGGCGATCCAGCGTCTGCAGGAAGTCGGCGTGCCGACCATGACCGCTGTCGCCTATGGCGAGCGCGGCAGCAACCCGGCCGATCAGCACTCGTTCATCATCACCGAAGAGCTGGCGCCTACCATCAGTCTTGAAGATTTCAGCATCGACTGGGTCAAGCAGCCGCCCGAGCCGCGCTTGAAGCGCGCGCTGATCGCCGAAGTGGCGCGCATGACCGGCATGATGCATCGCGGCGGCGTCAACCATCGCGATTGCTATATCTGTCACTTCCTGCTGCACACCGACACGCCGGTGACCGCCGAGCATTTCAAGCTGTCGGTGATCGACCTGCACCGCGCGCAGACCCGCGCCAGAATCAGCCATCGCTGGCGCAACAAGGACCTGGCCGCGCTGTACTTCTCGGCGCTGGACATCGGCCTTACCCGCCGCGACAAATTGCGTTTCCTCAAGGGCTATTTCCAGCAGCCGCTGCGCCGCATCCTGGCCGAAGAAAGCGCCTTGCTGCAGTGGCTGCAAGGCAAGGCCGACAAGCTGTATGCCCGCAAGCAGCGTTACGGGGATGCGCTCTGATGGCGGGTTGGAACCTGGAGCCTGCGTACGCCAACCTCGCGGATGACTTCGGCAGCCTGGAGGCGGTGTTTGCCTTGCAGGGCGAACGGCTGACCCGCGACCCGCTGTCGGAAGTGATCCGCGTGGAACGCGGCGGGGTCAATTACTACGTCAAGCGCTACGTCGGTGCCGGTAAAGGCTTGCGCCGCTACCTGGGCAAGCCCCGGGTGAAGTCCGAGTGGCAGAACCTCAAGCGCTTCGCCAAGTGGGGCATTCCCACTGCCGACGTGGTTGCCTGGGGCCTGGAGCGCAACGGCCTGGCCTACGACCGTGGGGCGATGATCACCCGTGAGCTGCCCAGGACCGAAGATCTGTCGGCGCTGGCCGAGCACAAGGACGCGCGCCTCAAGGATCCCCGCTGGGTCAATGCGGTCAGCCGCCAGCTCGCCGAATACACGCGCACCATGCACGAACACCGGTTTACCCATAACGATTTGAAGTGGCGCAACCTGCTGGTGGATGACCAGGCCACGCTGTACCTGATCGACTGCCCCAATGGCGATTTCTGGCGCGGCTTCTGGCTCAAGTACCGCATCACCAAGGACCTGGCGTGCCTGGACAAAGTGGCCAAGTATCACCTGTCGGCCACCCAGCGCCTGCGCTTTTACATGCAATATCGCCAACGCACGCACCTGACGGTGTCGGACAAACTGCGGATTCGCCACGTGGTGAAGTTTTTCGAGGGACGCGAATGAGTGACTTCCTGGCGGCCGAGGACCGCGCTCTGCTTGAGCGCCACGGCCTGGCCACTTTCGACGCCCTGTGGGCCAAGCAACTGGACGCGGTGGACGAGCCGAACACCAGCCGTGGCGGCTGGAGCAGCGTGTTTCGCCTGGAGCTCGACGGCCACGGTTACTACCTCAAGCGCCAGAGCAATTATCTGACACGCACCTTGCACAGCCCGTTGGGCGAGCCGAGCTTCGCCCGCGAGTTTCGCAATATCAGCCGGTATCGGGCGCTGGGCATCCCGGCACTGCAGGCGGCGTTTTTTGGCGAGCGCAAGGTCGCGGGCGAACGCCGCGCGATGCTGCTGACGCGTGCGCTGGATGGCTGGAACGACCTGGACTCGTTGCTGGAGCAATGGTCGTCACTGAGCGACGCCCAGCACCACGCGATCCTGCTGGCCTGCGGTCGGCTGGCGCGTCAGTTGCACAGCGTGGGCCAGGTGCACGGCTGTTTTTACCCCAAGCATATTTTTTTGCAGGCGACCGGTGACGGTTGCGCCGCGCAACTGATCGACCTGGAGAAAACCCGCCCGTTGCTGTTCGGCTGGCGTGACCGGGTCAAGGACCTGGAACCGCTGTTGCGCCGCGCGCCGCAGTGGTCGCAGACCCAGGTGCGGCAACTGCTGGCGGCGTATCTTGAGCAACCGCAGGACAGCGCGCTGGTCGATACCTGGTACCAGCGCCTCACTGCGCGGCGCAGCCACAAGGAGAACCGCTGATGCGTTTGTCCGAACTCAAACAGGCCGGACGCCGTCCGAGCCTGCCGCTGACCATCGAGTTGGCGGATGCGGCCGGCACTGGCCAATTGCAACTGCTGAGCCTGTTGCGCGTGTTGCCGGGCGAGCGCTACGTGGGCGCGGCGGTTTGGCGGGGGCGCCCGGTACTGGCCAAGTTGCTGGTGGGCAGCAAGGCGGCGCGGCACTTTCAGCGTGAATTGAGCGGTGTGCGCCTGCTGGCCGAGCAAGGGCTGACGACGCCGCTGCTGCTCGCCGATGGCTTGCAGGAAGGCGAGGGCGGCTGGCTGTTGTTCGAATTTATCGAGGGCGCCCAAAGCTTGGCCGACGCCTGGCGCGCGGTCGAAGACTTGCCGCCGTTGGCCGATGAGCAGACGGCGGTGCTGGCCGAAGCCCTGGGCGCGATTGCGCAGATGCATGCCAAGGGCGTGTGGCAGCAAGATTTGCACCTGGACAATCTGCTGCGCCAGGGCGACACGCTGTACCTGATCGACGGTGCCGGTGTGCGGGTTGAAGAGGCGGGCAAGCCGCTGTCGCGCAACCGCGTGCTGGAAAACCTCGGGGTGTTCTTTGCGCAGTTGCCCAGGAACCTTGAGCCGTTTACCGAAGAATTGCTGGTGTATTACCTGCTGAGCAACGGCGAGCACGCATTGCCGCTGCAGGCGCTGGAAAAACAGGTGCGCAAGGTCAGCGCCTGGCGCCTGAAGGACTTCCTCGGCAAAGTGGGCCGCGAGTGCACGCTGTTCAGCGTGCAGCGCGGCGCCTTTGGCTTGCGCGCGATTCGTCGCGAAGAAGAAGCGGCGATGTTGCCCGTGCTGGAGCAGGCCGACGCATTGCTGGATCAGGGGCACCTGTACAAGACCGGCGGCGCAGCCAGCGTGGCCAGGGTCGAAGTGGCCGGCCGGCCGCTGGTGATCAAGCGCTATAACATCAAGGGCTTCGCCCATTGGCTCAAGCGCTTCTGGCGCCCAAGCCGCGCCTGGCATTCCTGGCGCGAGGGCAACCGCCTGGCGTTCCTCGGCATCGCCACGCCCAAGCCGTTGGCGGTGCTGGAAAAACGCTTTTTCTGGCTGCGCAGCCGGGCCTACCTGGTGACGGAATACCTGCCGGGACCGGACATCATTGAGCGCTTTGCGCCTTACGTGGAAAACGGCGACGCCCCCGAAGCCGAGTTGCAGGCGCTCGACCAACTGTTCGCCGAACTGATCCGCGAGCGCATCAGCCATGGCGATTTCAAAGGCCACAACTTGTTCTGGGCCGGGGATCGGTGGTCGCTGATCGACCTGGATGCGATGTGCCAACACACCTCCGATGCCAGCTTTGCGCAGGCGTTTGCCAGAGACCGCGCGCGGTTCATGCGCAACTGGCCTGAAAGCAGCGCGTTGTATCAGCTGATTGATCAGCGCCTGCCCACTCGCACGAGCGCATAAGATCCAGAGGGGGAGGTGGCTTGCTCCCGATGAGGGTGTGTCAGTCGGTACCTGAGTTGACTGCCCGCCGCTATCGGGAGCGAGGCCCCTTTTTATTAAGTACAAAGACAACTTGTAATTTAAAGCCTGAAATTTCAGGCAAGCCCGCTCGCCACAGAGGCTACGGTTTGCTGTGCGGCAGCACCAAGTCGAAGATTTGTCGGAGGCTCCTTGACTGGAATGATTCATGTCAGATGGATCCAGGTATATGTCGCCTGGGCAACAGCAATGGGGCAATTGTTGTTGCGCAAGAACAGTCCGCGTTTGCTTTTTTTCTTTATTTCATTGATTTAAATAGATAAAAATCCTGGCACACACTCTGCAATGACAATCGGTGAACCCATTCACCGGTCGCTTCAGCGGAGCCCTGTATGCCCACCAGCCTTTTCTCGTTTTACCGTTTGATTTGCCTTGGCGCCGCGCTGTTGCTGGGCCAGGTGTGCACGGCTTACGCCGATGATGCGGTGCCGTCGCTTGCCGGCAAGCGCATCGCCGTGAGCATGACCGGCACCAGTCACTATTTCGATATCAAGGCGTTCCAGGCACAGGTCGATGAGATCAAGCGCCTGGGCGGTACGCCGATCACCCTGGACGCCGGGCGCAATGACAAGAACCTGGTGACCCAGCTGCAAACCGTGGTCACCCAGAGGCCCGATGCGGTGATTCAGACCCTGGGCACTCTCAGCGTGATCGACCCCTGGCTCAAGCGCATCAGCAAGGCCGGCATCCCGCTGTTCACCATTGATGCGCCGTCGCAGTACAGCCTCAACAACACCACTTCCGATAACGTCGCCACCGGCAAGGCCCTGGCCGAGCAGTTGATCAAGGACGCCGGCGGCAAGGGCAAAATCCTGGTGTTCAACGGCTTCTACGGCGTGCCGGTGTGTGCGATTCGTTATGACCAGTTGAAGCTGGCGCTCGAGGCGTATCCACAGCTGGAAATCATCCAGCCCGAACTGCGCGATGTGATTCCCAACACCGTGCAGGACGCCTATTCCCAGGTGTCTGCACTGCTTAACAAATACCCCAAAGGCAGCATTTCGGCGATATGGTCGGCGTGGGATATTCCGCAGTTGGGCGCGAGCAAGGCGTTGATCGACGCCGGGCGCACCGAGATCAAGACCTACGGTGTCGATGGCACGCCGCAAGTGCTGGCGCTGCTGGGACAGGACCATTCGCCGGTGGGCGCGGTGGTGGCGCAGCAGCCGGCGCTGATCGGCAAGACCGCCGTGCAGAATGTGGCGCGTTACCTCGCCGGGCAGCATGACTTGCCCCGTGAAAGCCATGTGGCGACGCTGCTGACCACCGCCGCAAACCTGCCGCAGGTCCAACAATTGCGAGGTGACTGATGCCGGCTCTACACCTGCAGCATGTGCACAAACGCTTCGGCGCCACCCTGGCGCTGGACGGTGCGAGCCTCAAGGTCGAGCGCGGCACGGTCCACGGGTTGGTGGGCGAGAATGGCGCGGGCAAGTCGACCCTGATCAAGATCCTGGCCGGTATCCACACCGCCGACGCGGGGCAGGTGAGTATCGACGGGCAGTCGTACGACAGGCTGTCGCCGCGCCAGGTGGACGCACTGGGCGTGCAGTTCATCCATCAGGAGCGGCTGTTGCCGGCCAGTTTCACTGTGGGCGAAGCGCTGTTTTTCGGGCATGAGCTGCGCCGTGGGCCGTTTGTGGATCGGCGTCGTCAGCAACGCGAAGCGCAGCGTTTGCTGGCGGACTATTTCGACCTGCAATTTCCGGCCGGTGCCTTGGTGAGCGAGCTGAACAGTGCCGAGCGCCAGGTGCTGCAGATCACCCGCGCGCTGATTCGCCAGCCGAAGATTCTGGTGTTCGATGAGCCCAGCGTGGCGTTGGTCAAGCGCGAGGTCGACCAGTTGCTGCGCATCGTCAGGCGCTTGCGCGACCAGGGGCTGTCGATTCTGTACATCTCCCATTACCTGCAGGAGATCGACAGCTTGTGTGATGAGGTCACGGTGCTGCGCAATGGGCGCGATGTGGCGGTGGTCGAACCTCGTCATACGTCGAGCGCCGAGATCGCGCGGCTGATGGTCAATCGGGAAGTCCAGGAGATGTACCCCAAGGCCAGGGTGGCGTTGGGCGAGCCGTTGCTGCAGGTGAAGTCGCTGAGCCTGGCGCGGCGTTATCGGCACATCGACCTGCAGGTGCGGCGTGGGGAAATCGTCGGCCTCACCGGGCTGGTCGGGTCGGGAGCCAAGGAATTGATCAAGACGCTGTTTGGGATCGAGCAGGCCGACAGCGGCAGTGTCCACCTGCAAGGTCGCCTGCTGCGCCTGCGTTCACCGGGCCAGGCGATTGCCGCCGGGATCGCGCTGGTGCCGGAAGAACGACGCAGCCAGGGCATCGCGCCGGTGCTGTCGGTGCTGGAAAACCTGACGCTGGCCGGGCTGGGCAGGTTCAGCCGCTGGGGGCTGTTGAGCCGTGCCACGGAGCAGGTGGAAACCGCGCGGCTAATCGATGAACTGGCAATCAAGGCGCCGGGGCCTCACGCGGCGGTCAGCCAGCTCAGTGGTGGCAACCAGCAGAAGGTGGCGCTGGGCAAATGGCTGAGCCGCCGTTCGGCCGTGTACTTGCTCAATGAGCCGTGCGTGGGGGTGGATGTGGGCGCCAAGGTCGAGATCTATCGCTTGATCGGGCGTCTGGTGCAGGAGGGCGCGGCGGTGCTGGTGCTGTCGTCGGATTTGCCCGAGCTGCTGGGGATCAGCGACCGTATTCTGGTGCTGCATCGCGGTGAAATCGCCGGCGAGTTTCGCGCTGGCGAGGCCGACAGCGACCAGCTGCTGGCGTGTGCCACCGGGGCAGTGCCCGCCGCAGAGTTGCGGGCGCGGGAGGTCGAGCATGCTTGAGGCGCTGCTGCGACGCGGTTCGGTCGGCGTATTCCTGGCGATCCTGGTCGGGTTTGCCGTGGCCGCGCCGAATTTTCTCTCGGTGGGCAATCTGGCCAATGTGTTCAGCCAGTCGGCGATTCTCGGCGTGCTGGCGTTCGGGCTGACCTGCGTGATTATCGGCGGTGGCTCGAATGTGGTCGCCGGTGGGCTGGACCTGTCGTTGGCAGCCAACCTGGGGCTCTGTGCGGCGGTGTTCAGCCGCCTCAACAATGTTGGGCTGGCGCTTTGGCTGACGGTGTCGCTGACCCTGGCGTGCGGCGTGGCGGTCGGCCTGGTCAATGGCCTGGCGGTGGTGCTATTGCGCCTGCCGCCACTGCTGGCGACCCTGGCGAGCATGAATGTGCTGGCTGGGCTTGAGCTGGTGCTGACCGAAAATACCGTGGTGTCCACCGACTCGCCGCTGCTGGACCTGCTCAGCGGCGGCGCCTGGCTGGGGGTGCCGGCGCTGGCCTGGGTACTGCTGGTGACGGCGGGGCTGCTGACCTTGCTGATCCAGCATTCGCCCTACGGGCTGCGTTTGCATGCGGTGGGCGAATACCCGCAGGCGGCCGAGGCGGCGGGGCTGCGCAATGCGCGCTATGTGTTGTCGAGTTATCTGTTGTCAGGGCTGTGCGCTGCCGTGGCTGCGTTGTGTTCGGCGGCGTTTTTCAGCGGCAGCACCACCGGCTCCGGCGACATGCTGCTGTCGGTGGTGGCGATTGCATTTCTGGGCGTGGTGTTTTCGCGGCGGCTGGTGGCGAGTATCCCTGGCACGTTGTTCGCGGCGTTGTTGATCGGCTTTCTGATCAATGGTTTTCAATTGCTCAACGTATCGAGTTTCTGGGTCAACGGCGTGCAGGGCGTGTTGATCCTGCTGGTGGTGGCTGCGTCCAGCGCATTGAGTCGAGGGGGCCACCCATGAAGCTGCGTGCCTTGTTGCCATTGACCTTGCCGCTGGTCTTTGGGGTGATTGTCGTAGTGTTTGCCGTGCAGGCGCCGGGGTTCCTTAGCGCCGGCAACCTCAAAAGCCTGGTGCTGAATAATTTTGTGCTGCTGGCGATTGTGTCCATCGGCATGACCTACGCGGTGGCGGCGGGCGGCATCGACCTGTCGGTGGGGACGGCGCTGGATTTTGCCAGTTTCAGCTTTGTGGTACTGCTCAACAGCGGGCATGGCTGGGCCGTGGCGGCGGCGGGTGCGTTGGCGGCGGCATTGCTGGTGGGGCTGGTGAATGCTGTGCTGATTGGCGGGCTGCGTATCAGCCCGTTCCTGGCCACCCTTGGCACGCTGTTTATCGGCACCAGTGCCCAGCAATTGCTCTCGGACGGCGGGCAGCCGATCTACATTGCCCAGGGATTGAAACCGGGCATTGCGGGCCTCACGCCTTTGCTGGTCGTGCTGGGGCTGGCGCTGTTTTATGGCGTTTTACTTGCGCGAGGGCGATTGGGGCGGGAATTGCTGGCACAGGGCACGCAGCCGCTGCTGGCGTATTACTCGGGGTTGTCGGTGCGGCGGATCGTGACCGTCGTGGCACTGGCCACAGCCTTGGCGTGTGGGGTCGCCGGGGTGTTGCTTGGGGCCACGGTGAGCGCTTATGTACCGTTGTCCGGGAATGCGTTTTTGCTGAATGCGATTGGCGCGGTGTTTATTGGCACGACACTGAGTCGGCAGGGCCGGGCGAACGTTTTTGGGACGTTGCTGGGGGTGCTGTTTATCAATGTGATTGCCAACGGGTTGTTGTTGATCGGCTGGAATTTTTATTGGCAGCAAGTGGCAACGGGGGTGTTGATTTTTGGGGTATTGACGTTCAGTTTTGCCAGTCGGCGCCTGGTGGAGCTGGCCTGAATGCCCACAGTGCATCGGCAATCGGAAAACTCCCACGCCGGTATGTCCTTATTCCTTCTATGGAGGGCAGGGCCGTAATGCTAGCGTTCGTGACCTTACCGGAGGTCACTCAATGAACATTGCACTCAAAATCCTGTTGGCTGCGTTATGCCTGAGCCTGGTCGGCTGCGGCACCGTTAACACAGTCATGCGCGAAGACCACGTCGCCGTGCAGGCGCTCAAGAAACAGAAAACCTATTGCCAGTCCATCACCCGCGTCTACAGCGGGGTCGCTTATGACCTGTGTCAACTGCACGCCCCTCCTTCGGCCACCGCCGGTGTGTGGGTGAATTTCGTGCCGCTGATTGTCATTGATGTGGTGGCCTCCGGCGTGTTGGACACCCTCGTCCTGCCCTACACGGTCTACCGGCAAAACACCGACGGCAGCCTCGAACTCAGGTAGAGCAGTGATGGGCTCCACACTGCCCGCTTTTGCCTTGCCGCTTGCCGCTAACAGCTCCCCACTGCTTTTAAGCTATAATCCCGCCCTTTAGCTGTTTCCTGCCCAGGCGGGAGGCACACTTTTTTCAGGCGCGATGCGCCTGCATGCAGACTAAAAGAGGCTAGACCCCTGTGGCATTGACGATTCTTGGCCTGTCCGGCGCCCTTAGCCATGATCCTTCCGCAGCCCTTTATATCGACGGCAAGCTGATCGCGGCCGCCGAAGAAGAGCGCTTCGTACGCGACAAACATGCAAAGAACCGCATGCCCTACGAATCGGCGAAGTTCTGCCTGGAACAGGCCGGTATCAAGCCTTCGGACGTTGATGTGGTGGCGATTCCGTTCGCGCCGATCAGCCTGTTCGGCGAGGCGCGCTGGCACTACGCCAAGCGTTACTGGTACGCCCCGGACCGCGCCCTCGACGCGATCCTGATGGGCAACCGTCGCTACAAGCGCTATCGCAACAAGATCGTCTGGTGCCTGGAGCAATTGGGCTTCGATCCGAAGAAAATCAAGATCGAACCGGTAGAACACCACCTGGCTCACGCCTCCAGCGCCTACCACTGCTCGGGCTTCCAGGAAAAAACCGCGATCCTGGGCATTGACGGCAAGGGCGAGTACGCCACCACGTTCTTCGGCTACGGCGAAAACGGCAAGATCCACAAGATCAAGGAATTCTACGACCCGGACTCCCTCGGCGGCCTGTACGGCGCAATCACCGAGTTCCTCGGTTTCGAGATGCTCGACGGTGAGTTCAAGGTCATGGGCATGGCGCCGTACGGCGATGCCAGCAAATACGACTTCTCGCGCCTGGCCTCTTTTGAAAACGGCGAGTTGGTGATCAACACCGACTACGCCAACGTCATCGGCCTGCGCCGCTACAAGGAGAAGGGCAAAGGCTTCTACTTCTCGCCAAAACTGATCGAGTGGCTGGGGCCCAAGCGCGAAGGCGATATCGCCGACGAGCCGTACATTCACTACGCGGCCAGCATGCAGGCGTTGTTCGAGAAGCTGGCCCTGCAGATGATCGACCACTACCTGGGCGACATTCTCAAGGACACCGGCAAGCTGGCCTTTGCCGGTGGTTGCGCGCTGAACGTCAAGCTGAACCAGAAGATCATCGCCCGTGATGACGTCAAAGAGCTGTTCGTGCAGCCGGCCTCCGGTGACGCAGGCACTGCCGTTGGCGCAGCCGCCTACGTGTCCCACGCCCGTGGCGTACCGGTGGAGAAGATGGAACACGTCTATCTCGGCCCGTCCTACAGCAACGAAGACGTAATTGCGGCGTGTGCCAAGCACGAGAGCAAGCCGGTGTGGCGCAAGATCGACAACATGCCCCAGCGTATTGCCAAGATCATGGTCGACGGCAACCCGGTGGCCTGGTTCCAGGGCCGCATGGAGTTTGGCCCGCGTGCGTTGGGCGGTCGCTCGATCATCGGTTGCCCAAGTGCTACCGGCGTGGCCGACCGCATCAACCACCAGATCAAGTTCCGCGAGCGCTGGAGGCCTTTCTGCCCCTCGATGCTCGACACCGTGGCGCCGCAGATGATCAAGGTCGATCACCCGGCGCCGTTCATGACCTTCACCTTTGAAGTCTCGGAAGAGTGGAAAACCCGCGTGCCGGAAGTAGTCCATGAAGATGGCACCTCCCGCGCCCAGGTGCTCAAGCGCGAATACAACCCGCGCTATTACGACATGATGAAAGAACTCGAAGTGCTGACCGGCAACGGCGTGTCGCTGAACACCTCGCTCAACCGCCGTGGCGAAGCGATGATCTGTTCGCCCAAGGATGCGCTGGACATGTTCTTCGGCTCCGACCTGCAGTACCTGATCATGGAAGACATCCTCGTGGTCAAGGACGGTGTGGACCCTTATGACGCCGTGGTCTAAGTGCTGAACCGCTTCCAGGGTTGGCGTGAGCGAGGCTGGGTGCCTGTCGAGGCCGAGGCTTACGCGCAGGCCTGGCAGCGATTTGGTGGCAGCGTGGCGACCCATCCACGGGTCGTCGAGCGGTTGGCCGGTCTGGCGCAGATTCCGGTGCGTTACCTGGGCTGGGAGCAGCACGGCGAACTCAAGGGCGCTATCGCCACCTGGGGTCGCGACCTGGCGCTGTCCAAGGACGTGCTCAAGCGCCATGGCAAAAAAGGCCTGTTTGACCTGGGCAATGCCGAGATCATCCTGCCGATTGCAACTGATGCACAGTTGCCGGTGCGCCATCGCGGTCGCTACCTGTCGGCCTTGAACGAAGGGCGCGTCAGCACCCTCAAGCCCCAGGCCGAGCAGTTGGCCATGGCGCGTACCCCCGAAGACCTGTCGAAGAAGTTTCGCTACAACCAGCGCCGCGAACTGCGCTTGCTGGAGGAGGCGGGCGGCAGGGTGCGGGCGGTGAATGAGTTTTCCAGCGCCGAGCTGGCGGCCATGTATTGCGACCTGTTCCAGCGCCGATGGGGCTTTGCCGCCACCGGCGCCGAGCGCCTGGCTGAAGTGCTGGAACTGCTTCAGGAGTTTCTGGTGGGCTCCGTGCTGTTTCTCAACGAGGCGCCGATTGCCGTGCAACTGGTGTACCGCGTCGAGGCGCCCGAATGGGTCAGCGTCGAGTACGTCAACGGCGGTGTCGACCCCGAAACCCGTGCGTTCAGCCCAGGCAGCGTGTTGAGTTTTCTCAACACTCAAAGCGCCTGGGAGCAGGCTCGCTCGCTCGACAAGCCGCTGCGTTTTTCTTTCGGGCGTGCCGACCGCGAATATAAAGAGCGCTGGTGCAACCCGGTGCCGGTGTTCAGCCTATGAGCCGCAAACAACAACTGCTCAAACGCCATCGGCGCAACAAACGCATCGCGTTGATGGTGGGCTTGCTGCTGTTGATCGCGGTGGGTGTGCTGGTGGCGTGGTGGCTGCCGCTGATCCTCGCAGTGCTGCTGTGGGTGGCCCACGAAGCCTGGTTTGCCGACCATCTGTTCTACTCACCCAAGGATGACTACCAATACCGCTTTGCCCCGCACAGCCGGCACGGCGAACTGCGCCTGGAGGCCGGGCGCTTGCTGTCGGACACGCCGCTGGTGCTGGCGGGCGATGAAACCCTGATCGTCCAGGTGCAGTTGCAAAGCAGCTGGCTCGCACGTTTTTTCGACCCTGCGGTTGATGTGTCGGGTGACCGCCAGGCCTTCGAGCGCGGCGTGGCCGGTACCCGTTACCTCAACCTCACCGGTGTGGCGGCGGCCCTGGCGGCGGGTGAAGTGCGCATGCGCGGGCGATTCTGTCGCATCGTCGGCCAGCCGACGCTTTGGGTATTCCGCCAGCCGGACCCGGCGCGTCAGCGCGTGATGGTGATCGCCCCCCATGCCGACGATGCCGAGCTGGCGGCGTTCGGCCTGTATGCCCAGGCCGATGAAAGCTGGATCGTGACCCTTACCGCCGGTGAAATCGAAGCCGAACATTATCAACAGATGGGCCTGCCGCAGGCCGACGCCGCGCGTCTGAAGGGGCGCCTGCGCGCCTGGGACAGCATCGCCGTGCCGCGCTGGGCGGGCGTGCCCGAGGCGCAGTGCGTGCAACTGGGTTACTTCTGCCTGCAACTGCCCGCCATGCAGGCCGCGCCGGATCAGCCCCAGGCTTCGCGCGAGGCGCAATGCGCCGATACGCGGCTGTTTCGCACGTTCAACGGGCTTGCGTTGCCCAGCGATGTGGACGGCGTGCCGACCTGGCACAATCTGATCGCCGACCTGCGCGCGCTGCTGCTCAAGGCGCGTCCCGAGGTGGTCGTGTTGCCGACGCCCGCGCTCGACCCGCACCCGGATCACATCTGCGCTCACGACGCCGTCATCGAAGCCTTGCAGGGGCTTGAGTGGCAGCCGAGCACATTGCTGGGCTACGCCAACCATTTGCACGATAACGACCGCTGGCCCATGGGCGATTCGGGCGCGGGTGTGGCGTTGCCGCCGCAGTTCGATGCCGAGCGGTTGCTGCAGCCGTATTGCCGGGTGCTCAGCCACGGCCAGCAGGTGGACAAGGCCATGGCGCTGGGCATGATGCATGACCTGCAACCGCGCGCGCCGTTCAAGCGCCGTGTCCGTCGCCTGTTGCAGCAACTGCTGGCGGGCCGTGGTCCATCGCCCTACGGCGAGAACGAGTTTTTCCGCAAGGCCGTGCGCCGTCACGAACTGCTTTGGGTGCTGAAGCAGGACTGAAATTGACTTTATCGTCGGGCGGCTTGCAGCGGCCCGATTGCCCCATGGAGTGTTATGAAGCCTCGTTTCAAGGTTTTGCAATTACAGCCGGACTACAACGTCAAACTCAACGATTTTGCCGACCTCGGTGAGCAGATCGTCAAGTCGTTGCCGCCTGAGCGTTTCGAGGTGACCTCGGCATTCCTCAGTGGGCATCCGCAGCCGGGCCATCCGTTGAGCGTGGCCGACCATTCCAAGTATTTCCAGTTTCCCGAGAAAGCGCTGAAGGGCATTCGCCTGGGCGCCATGTGGGCAATCTACAAGTATTGCCGTGAGCAGCAGTTCGACGTGGTCATCTGTAACCGCTTCAAGTCGGTGAACATGATGCTGTCGCTCAACCGCTGGTTGAAGATCCCGTTGTGCATCGGCATTTCCCATGGTTTTGGCGAGTATGAGCGCGCTTATCGCCGGCGCCAGACGCGCCGGCTGGTGAGCCCGGCGTGGCGGTTTGTCGGGGTGTCGGCGGCCGTGCGTGATTACCTGGTGGGCCTGGGCTGTGGTTTTACCCGCGAGAACACCACCTTTGTCACCAATGCCATCGACATTCCCCAGGCCGAAGCCCTGCAGTTGCCGCGCGAGCAGGCGCGCCAGGCGCTCGGGCTGGCGGCCGACGCGCTGATCATCGGTGCGTTGGGGCGCTTGGTGCCGATCAAGGGCCACACGCACCTGTTGCAGGCGTTCGCACGGCTCAAGGACAAGTACCCCCACGCGCAGCTTGGCATCATTGGCTCCGGGCGAGCGGAAGCTGACCTGCGCGCCGACATCGAGCGCCTTGGGCTGACCGGCCGCGCGCACCTGCTGGGCTTTCGCGAGGATGGTCTGCAGTACGTGCGCGCCTTCGATATCTGGACCATGCCGTCGCTGCAGGAGGGCCTCGGCCTGGCGCTGCTCGAAGGCATGAGCGGGCACCTGCCGGTGATTGCCTCCAACGTCCCGGCCATGCTGCCGCTGGTGGAAGGGGCGGGTGGCCTGTCCCACGAGCCGGGCAACGTCGAACAGCTCAGCGCGGCCCTGGACACTTACCTGGCCATGAGTGACGACCAGCTGCGCGCCAAGGGCGAGCAGGTGTTTCGCTACCTCGAAGAGCACCACGCCCTGGCAGAATTCCAGCAGAAGTACCTGGACCTCATCGACACCGGTTTGAAACAAGTAGGTAGAGCATGACAACGCAACAACCCTTGGTCTCGGTGATTATCGCGTCCTACAACCACGGCCGGTACATCGAGCAGAGCATCCTCAGCGTGCTCGGCCAGACGTACCCGAATATCGAATTGCTGGTGGTGGACGACGGCTCCAAGGATGACAGCGTCGAGCGCATCCGCCGTCTGCAGGCCGAGCATGGCTTTGACTTCCACGTGCAGCAGAACCAGGGCCTTACCGCCACCCTCAACGGGGCGATTGCGCGGGCCAAGGGCAGCCTGATCGCACCGTTCGGCTCCGACGACATCATGCTGGCGGACCGTATCGCCACTCAGGTGGCGTATATGGAAGACAAACCGAAGGTGGGTATCTGCGCCGGCAATATCGAGCTGATCGATGGCGACGGCAACCTGCACCCGGAGAAAAAACAGCGCCGCGACGTACCGTTTCGCAGCCTGGATTTCGATGACATGTTCATGGACCGCAAGCCGTTCCCGCCGGCGCCGACCATGCTGATTCGTCGGCACGTGCTGGAGGAGGTCGGTGGCTTCGATCCGCTGATCCCCCTGGAAGACCTGCTGATCCAGCTGAAAGTCACCGCAGCGGGCTACACCATCGACGCCCTTGGGGTGGTGATGGCGCAGTACCGCCAGCATGCGAGCAACACCTACAAGAACCACCGCTACATGATCCAGAACATTCTCAAGACCTACGCCCACTTCAGCCACCACCCGGCCTATGACGCGGTGCGCTACAACTTCCTGAACTCGATGTTCCTCAAGACCGCCGACCGCGACCGACCACTGGCGCGGGAAATTCTCAAGCAGATCCCGTTGAAGTTCTGGGGCCGCAAGACCTTGCGTGGCCTGGTGCGGCTTTACCTGACGCCGGTGCGCGCCGCCTAGGCGCCGGGCGTGGCCAGCACGTGCGCGCGGATCTTCGCCGTGGCGCCGGCGCTGGCAACGGTCGCGTAACCTTTGGTCAACTGTTCGAAGTGGGTGTCGAACAGCCAGTTGCGATCCTGCGGGTAGCGCTGCATATGACGCAGGTTGCGCTGGCGCAGGGCGTTGCGCAGGGGTGACGGGAAGAGGCGCAAGTCGGCGATGTCGATCAGGCCGAACTCACCGTCGTCCATCAGCAGAACGTTACCCAAGTGCAGCGAGCGGAAGTACACGCCGCGCTCATGCAGCTGCGCCATGAATTGGCCAAAGCGCTCGATCAGCGACTCGCGCAGGCTGCTGTCCAGGCTTTGCAGGGCCTGGCGCAGGGTCAGGCCGGGCAGTGGCGAATAGGTGACGGCGCTGCTGCCATCGGCGAGGGCGTAGATCGCAAGTATCTGCGGCGTGGGAATGCCCAGGCTGCGCAGCTGTTCAGCGTTGCTGGCGAACCGCTCGGAGTAGGGATTGAAGCTGCCCGAGGTGTACCAGCGACGGGCGCGGAACACCTTGAGGAAGCGTCCATCGACCAGGCGCAGGACCTTCGGGCCCAGGCCATCGGCTTCGATCACCTGGGCATCGCTGCACAGCTGTTCAAAAGCGGCGGGCTTGAGGCTTTGCACGGGCAGGCGCAGCAGGCTGTGACGACGCTGGGCAATGCTCAAACCGGCGATCAGCGCCAGCGGAATCCACAACAGGAACCAGTGCTCCTTGGGCCGCGACAGGATGCCGCCGCCTTCGGTCAGGCCGGCGCCGATGCCGTAGGCGAGCAGGGAGGAAGCGAGGATGAACAGCGGTTGCGCACGCTCCTTGAAGCTTTTGTACAGGCCCCAGCCAAGCATGAATAGCCACGGGATGAAGCCAATGATGCCGACGTAATACAGCACGCCAAGGGCGAAGCTGTGGGGCTCGCGCAGTACGTAGCCGTCGGCCAGGGTCAGGTACAACTCCGAATCATAGCTGTGGCCGATCCACGGGTGGTCTGCAATCCGCTCCAGCGACATGCTCCACAGTTCGAAGCGAAATGAGCTGCCGCGTTGGGTGATCAGTTCCGGGTACATCAGCAGCAGACTGGCGGCGCTCACCACAAGGGCCGCGATCAACACGGCCGAGCGACGGTTGCGGCTGACAAAACTCATCCACAGGATGGCCAGGGTCATGGCAACCAGAGGTGTACGCGAACCGGTCGCCAGCACCGCCGCAGTCATCACCGCCAGGGCCGGCACGCTGAACCACAGCACATGCAGGCGCCGGGTGGTCATGCACACGTACAGCCAATACACGCAGAAAAAGCCGAAGATGTGGGAGCTGAGCAGCGGGTTATCCAGGGCGCCACGGCCGCCGATCATGCGCATGCCCGGTTGAAAGCCTTTGACGAACGCCACCAGGTTGAACACGCACACCACCATCGCGATCACGGCGGCGGCAAAGAAGATGGGCTTGAACAGGTCGTTGCGATAATGCAGCAGCAGCCCGCAGCCACCGAACAGCATGAAGGTGTTCAGCGGGCGTTTGAACAGGTCGGTATCGATGCTGGGCTCGGGACTCCACAGCAGGCTGGTCAGGGCCCAGGCGGCAAACACCAGAAACGCGATCGCCAGCGGTTCGCGCAGCAGTTCGCGTAACTCCCGGGGGCGCTGGAACAGCATGACCAGGCTGGGCACGGCGAACAGGATGTAGACGATTCGATGCAGCACATTACGATTGGAGACAAAGAACAGCGCACTCAGTAGCAGCAATAAGCCAATGGGCAAAATCCACATGACCAGAAAGTCGAAAACGCGATTTGAACCATAGTTGAGACGCTTGGAGTGCATACGCAAAAGCCATTCCAGAGAAAGAAAGCCGACCATCGTAAAGCAGGCGTTATCGGATGTCGTCGGCAGCAAGCGCGGGGCGCGCGGGTCATGCCGGGTGCAAGTACAACAGAGAAGCTGTGCTAAAGTCAGCCTCCTTTTTCAAAACGCCGCGTGTTATGACCGATTCCAGTCCGAGCGCAAGCCCTTCGAGCTTGAAAATATACTTCCGTCTACTCAGCTACGTCAGGCCCTACGCGGGACTGTTTGCACTGAGTATTCTCGGATTTCTGATTTTCGCGTCGACCCAGCCGATGCTGGGGTACATCCTCAAGTACTTCGTCGACGGCCTGTCCAACCCCGAAGCGGTGCTGTTCCCCAGCGTACCGTTCCTGCGCGACCTGCAGTTGCTGCAGGCCGTGCCGCTGCTGATCATCCTGATCGCGGCGTGGCAGGGCCTGGGTTCGTTCCTGGGCAACTACCTGCTGGCCAAGGTGTCCCTGGGCCTGGTCCATGACCTGCGGGTACAGCTGTTCAACAACCTGCTGACCCTGCCCAACCGTTATTTCGACAATCACAACTCAGGGCACCTGATTTCCCGCATCACCTTCAACGTGACCATGGTCACGGGGGCTGCCACCGATGCGATCAAGGTGGTGATCCGCGAAGGCATGACGGTGATTTTCCTGTTTGCCTCGCTGCTCTACATGAACTGGCGCCTGACGCTGGTGATGATCGCCATCCTGCCGCTGATCGCGGTGATGGTGAGCACGGCCAGCAAGAAATTTCGCAAGCAGAGCAAGAAGATCCAGGTGGCCATGGGCGACGTCACCCACGTGGCCTCGGAAACCATCCAGGGCTACCGTGTGGTGCGCAGCTTCGGCGGCGAAGTCTACGAGGAGAAGCGCTTCCTCAAGGCCAGCCAGAGCAACACCGACAAGCAGTTGCGCATGACCCGCACCGGCGCCATCTACACCCCGGCCCTGCAACTGGTGATCTACACCGCCATGGCCGTGTTGATGTTCCTCGTGCTGTACCTGCGTGGTGATGCATCGGCGGGCGACATGGTGGCCTACATCACCCTGGCCGGCCTGTTGCCCAAGCCGATTCGCCAACTGTCGGAAGTCAGCTCCACCATCCAGAAGGGTGTGGCAGGCGCCGAGAGCATTTTCGAACAGCTGGACGAAGACGTCGAAATCGACCAAGGCTCCATTGAGCGTGACAAGGTCAGCGGTCGTCTGGAAGTGCGCAACCTGAACTTCACCTACCCCGGCACCGAACGCCATGTGCTCAAGGACATCAGCTTTACCGCCGAGCCTGGGCAGATGATTGCCCTGGTCGGTCGTTCGGGCAGTGGCAAATCCACATTGGCCAGCCTGATCCCGCGTTTCTATCACCACGAAAGCGGCGAGATCCTGCTCGACGGCGTGGAGATCGAAGACTACAAGCTGCTCAACCTGCGCAAGCACATCGCGCAGGTCACCCAGCATGTGACCCTGTTCAGCGACACCGTGACCAACAACATTGCCTATGGCGACCTGGCCGGCGCGCCACGGGCAGATGTCGAGGCAGCCGCTGCGGATGCCAATGCCAAGGACTTCATCGACCAGTTACCCAAGGGCTTCGACACCCAGGTCGGTGAAAACGGCGTGCTGCTGTCCGGTGGCCAACGCCAGCGCCTGGCGATTGCCCGGGCGCTGCTGAAAAATTCGCCGCTGCTGATTCTCGATGAGGCCACCTCGGCCCTCGACACCGAGTCCGAGCGCCATATTCAGGCGGCGCTGGACAAGGTCATGCAAGGCCGCACCACCCTGGTGATCGCGCACCGCCTGTCCACCATCGAGAAGGCCGATCTGATCCTGGTGATGGACGACGGCCGCATTGTCGAGCGTGGCACTCACGGCGAGCTGCTCGTGCAGAACGGCTACTATGCCCGCCTGCATGCCATGGGCCTGGATGCGCCAGTGTCGGCCGACATCACCTGATTCGACGGGGGCATACAGGGCTACTGTGTAAGGCGTGTTTTGCTTGCGGGTGAATTCACTGCCGCACAAGCAGCCTGTAACCCTGTGCTAATATCGCGCCCCTGTTCATTTTGTAGTGGGTTGCTCCATGAAGTTGTCCATGCCGCGATTCGATCAAGCCCCTGTCTTGGTGGTCGGCGATGTCATGCTCGACCGTTACTGGCATGGCGGAACCTCACGGATTTCCCCTGAGGCGCCGGTGCCGGTGGTCAAGGTCGAGCAAATCGAAGACCGTCCGGGCGGCGCTGCCAACGTTGCCCTCAATATTGCCGCCCTCGGCGCCCCGGCCTCCCTTGTAGGCGTGACCGGCGACGACGAAGCCGCCGACAGCCTGGCCAACAGCCTGCGCGGTGCCGGGGTGCGTGCGCTGTTCCAGCGCATTGCCCATCAGCCGACCACCGTCAAACTGCGCGTGATGAGCCGTCATCAGCAATTGCTGCGTATCGATTTCGAAGAACCCTTCGCCACCGACGCCCTGGCCCTTAGCGGTCAGGTCGAGGCGCTGCTCGAGGGTATCAAGGTGCTGGTGCTCTCCGACTACGGCAAAGGCGCGTTGCAGAACCACCAGATGCTGATACAGGCCGCCAAGGCCAGGGGCATCCCGGTATTGGCCGATCCCAAGGGCAAGGACTTCTCGATCTATCGGGGGGCCAGCCTGATCACGCCGAACCTGAGCGAGTTCGAAGCCATTGTTGGCGGATGCGTCGATGAACACGACCTGGTGACCAAGGGCGCGGCGCTGATGGCCGACCTCGACCTGGGGGCCTTGCTGGTGACTCGTGGCGAGCACGGCATGACCCTGCTGCGCCCCCACCATCCGGCCATGCACTTGCCCGCGCGAGCCCGTGAAGTGTTCGACGTCACCGGCGCAGGCGACACGGTGATTTCCACCCTGGCGGCGTCCATTGCCGCCGGCGAAGAATTGCCCCACGCGGTGGCCCTGGCCAACCTGGCGGCCGGCATCGTGGTCGGTAAACTGGGTACGGCGGCGATCAGCGCACCTGAGCTGCGCCGCGCCATCCAGCGCTCCGAAGGCTCCGAGCGTGGCGTGCTGACCATCGAGCAATTGCTGCTGGCCATCGATGACGCGCGCGCGCACAACGAAAGCATCGTGTTCACCAACGGCTGTTTCGACATCCTGCACGCCGGTCACGTGACCTACCTTGAGCAGGCGCGCGCCCAGGGCGACCGTCTGATTGTTGCGGTGAACGACGATGCCTCTGTCAGCCGTCTCAAAGGCCCGGGCCGGCCGATCAATAGCGTCGACCGGCGCATGGCCGTGCTGGCCGGCCTGGGTGCGGTGGACTGGGTGATCAGCTTCTCGGAAGGCACCCCGGAAAACCTGTTGGCCCAGGTCAAGCCGGATGTGCTGGTCAAGGGCGGCGACTATTCGGTCGATCAGGTCGTGGGTGCCGATATCGTCAGTGCCTATGGCGGCAAGGTTAAAGTGCTGGGCCTGGTCGAGAACAGCTCGACCACCGCCATCGTCGAGAAGATCCGCAGCCATGAGTGACGCTTGCGTATTGATTACCGGCGGCGCGGGTTTTATCGGCTCGCACCTGGTCGATGCGTTGCTCGCCAAGGGCTACGCGGTGCGGGTGCTGGATAATCTGTCCACCGGCAAACGCAGCAACCTGCCGCTGGACAACCCACGGTTGCAACTGCTGGAAGGCGATGTGGCCGACGCCGAGCAGGTCGCCCAGGCCGCCGTTGGCGTAAGCGCTGTGGTGCACTTGGCCGCAGTGGCCTCGGTGCAGGCTTCGGTGGACGACCCGGTGGGCACGCACCAGAGCAATTTTGTCGGCACGCTGAATGTCTGCGAAGCCATGCGCAAGGCCGGGGTGAAGCGCGTGGTGTTTGCCTCCAGCGCGGCGGTGTACGGCAACAACGGCGAGGGTGCTTCGATTGACGAAGAGACCACCAAGGCGCCGCTGACGCCCTATGCCTCGGACAAGCTGGCCGGTGAACATTACTTTGACTTCTACCGCCGCCAGCATGGCCTGGAGCCGGTGATCTTCCGCTTCTTCAACGTGTTCGGGCCGCGCCAGGATCCGTCATCGCCGTACTCCGGGGTGATCAGTATCTTCAGCGAACGCGCGCAAACGGGCGCGCCGATTGCCGTGTTTGGCGATGGCGAGCAAACCCGTGATTTCATGTACGTGGAAGACCTGGTGGAGGTGCTGGTGCAGGCCATCGAAGCGCCGCAAGCGCCGTTGGGTGCGATAAACGTGGGATGGAACCGCACCACCACGCTCAAGCAGGTGTTGCAGGCGCTTGAGCAGGTGGTGGGCACGTTGCCGACAGTCACCTATGGCCCCGCGCGCTCCGGGGACATTCGCCATTCGCGAGCGAATAACCAGCGGTTGCTGACCAGCTTCAAACTGCCCGAACCGACCCCGCTCAAGGTGGGCCTGGAGCGCTTGCTCAACGCCTGACCGCAATCCCTGTGGCCAGCGGGCTTGTTGTGGCGAGCGGGCTTGCCCCGCGTTGGGGGGGCGAAGCGCCCCCCAATCCAGCAAAACGTGGTGTACCTGATACGGCTCGGCGCCTGGTTGTGGGGCTGCTGCGAAGCCCAACGCAGGACAAGCCTGCTCGCCACAGCGTGATGCTCAAAGCAACGAGCGGTGCGACTTTTCATTGCCCCAACACTCGGCACCTCGCTCAGGCTCGGCCAGCGTGTTTGACGGGGCGCCTCAGATCAAAAGCAAAAGCGCGGCGGCCTTAGAGCCGACCGGTATGGGTGAGTGTGAACGCGATCAAATGTGGGAGCGGGCTTGCCCGCGAAGGCGTCGGCCCAGCAACCATTGAGGTCGACTGACCCACCGCTTCCGCGGGCAAGTCGCACCGCCACAGAGGCTTCAGTTTGCTGGGCGAGTGCGCCAAGTCGGAGAACTGGCGGGGGCTCTCACCTTATTTTTTCTTTGGCACCATCTTGCGCAGCACTCGTTTGGCCAAGCGCTTGAGTTTGGATTCCTTTTCCGGCTCTGCCAGACCTTGCTGGCGCAGCCAGTCCTTCCAGCGAATCCGCTCGTCGCGTACCAGCCAGCCGTCCTGTTGGGCGAAGCTTTCCGCCAGGTACAGGCCCCGAGTGCTGGCCGGGGACAACTGGTCTTTTTTCAAGGTGTAGAGCTCGGCCAACGGCTGGCCGTCCTTGAGCGGCATCAGGTACAGGTCCGGGCGTTGACGGTCCAGGCGCGCGACCAGTTGATCGCCTTCCAGGCGCTCGTCCACATGGAACAGGCTCAGGGACTTGGCCTCCTTGGGCACTTCCAGGCGCAGGTCGTAGATCAATTGCAGCGAGGCCGTGGGCAAGTGCACATAGGCCCGTGGGCGCTCGATCAGCTGCATGGTCGCGCAGCGCACCGGGCGGGCCGCGCCGGAAAGCGGGCTCAAGCGGAACGGTAGCGCTTCGCGATAGTGCAGGGCGGCGGAGTAGGGCGCCGGCAGCCAGGTGTCGTTGAAGCGTCCGCCGAGCCAGCCCTCCGGTGTTTCCAGCAGGCATTCCTCGGCGATTTCCTGGATGGCGGTGTGCAGCGGCAGATTCAGCTCATGGGCGGGCACGTAACCTGAGATGAGCTTGAGTACCACATCGCCACGGTCCTGGCGCCGCTGGCGCACCAGCACCCAATAGTCCCTGTTTTGCCAGTGCAGCGTCAGGCGCACCGACACGCCCAGGTTGGCCAGCTCCAGAGCGAAGCGCTCGGGGTCGGCCACCTCTACCGGCTTGCGCCGTTGCAGGGTCTGCGCAAAGTTGAGCGGCATGCCGACGCTCTGGTAGCTCAGGCCTTCGGGGCTGGCTTCGACGTGCAGCGGCAGGGTCTTGAAATTACTCGGATTCTTTCTTATGAGCGTTCGCGGCATGTCGGCTCCTTCTTGCGACAGGGTCGGCCGCGTCGGCGGCATCAGAGTTGACGAATGACCTGGGCAGCGGTCGCCACGTTATGGGCCAGGTGCAGCGGATTAATGGTCCCGACAATAGCACTGGCGACGCCCGTTTGCGCAAACAACAACATGAAACTGGCACGAATTGGATCCATTCCAGGCGCAAGGCACGCATGCCCGCTGGCCAGGGCTTTTTTCACCAGAATGCCCTTGCCGTGGGCCGCTGCATAATCAATGACGGCTTTCTCGGATTGTTCGTTCAGGTTGTAAGTGACCATCGCGCAATCCCCCTGTTCCAGGGACTTGATGCCCCCTTCGACGGTTTTGCCGGAGAAACCGAAACCGCGAATCTTGCCCTCTTTTTTCAGCGCGGCCAGGGTCTCATACACTTCGCCGTCGTTGAGGATGTGCAGGTCATTGCCGTCAGAATGCACCAGCACCAGGTCGATAAAATCCGTTTCAAGGCGTTTCAGGCTGCGTTCGATGGACAGGCGTGTGTGGGCGGCGCTGAAGTCGTGGCGGGATGCGCCGTTCTCGAACTCTTCGCCGACCTTGCTCACGATCACCCAGTCCTTGCGCTGATCACGCAGCAATGGCCCCAGGCGCTCCTCGCTCAAGCCATAGGCCGGCGCAGTGTCGATCAGGTTGATGCCCAGCTGGCGGGCCTGGCGCAACAACATGCGCGCCTCTTCGTCATTGGGAATCTGGAAGCCGTGGGGGTACTTCACGCCCTGGTCGCGGCCGAGTTTGACGGTGCCCAGGCCCAGTGGCGAGACCAGCAGGCCGGTGCTGCCGAGGGGGCGGTGCAGGTCGTGCAGGGTTGGCAGGCTCATGGCAACAGTTGCTCCCAGGCGGGTACGCCGATGGCAGGTTTTGGCAGGGCGGGCAGCGGCTCGCCGGCGGTGGGGCGGATGCCGTCACGTTCGAGGCTGTTGATGACGCGATCAGCGAAGTCAGGCGCCAGCGCCAGTTTGGTCGGCCAGCCCACCAGCAGGCGCCCCTCTTCGGCGAGGAAGGCGTTGTCGGGGCGCACCAGGCCGGACTGCAGTGGCTCGGCACGGTCGACGCGCAGGGTGGCCCACCGGGTCTGGCTCATGTCGATCCACGGCAGCAGTTGCGAAAGCTCTTTTTGCGCCGTGGCGATCTGTTCCTGTGGGGTGCGTGTCACGCCGTCGGCCTCGGCGATATCGCCGCCCATGTACCACACCCAATTGCCGTCGGCGGCCGGGTGGGTGGTGATGGTGATGCGCGGCTTGGTGCCGCCGCCCAGGCAGTGGGCGTACAACGGTTTAAGGCCAGGGCCTTTGGCGATGATCATGTGCAGCGGGCGTTTTTGCATGGCCGGTGCGCTCAGGCCCAGGGCCTTGAGCAGCTCGGCGGTGCCGCCGCCAGCGCTCAGCACGATGCGCTGGGCGCGGATGTGGCGGCCATCCACCGTCAGGCCCACCAGCGCATTGCCTTCCAGCAGCGGCTCAACGCGTTGCCCGGCAAGCAGACCGTCACCGGCCAGTTGCGCCAGGCGTTCGATCAGGCTGGGCACGTCGACGACCAGTTCCGCCAGGCGATAGACCTTGCCCTTGAAGCGGCGGTCCTGCAGGGCCGGTGGCAACGCGTCGCCCTTGACCTGATCGACCCGGCCGCGCACGGCCTTGCTGGCGAAAAAGCTGGTGAGGTTACCGGCCAGGGTGCCGGGGGACCACAGGTAGTGAGCCTCGGACAGCAGGCGCACGCCTGACAAATCCAGCTCGCCGCTGCCGGCCAGGGCTTCGCGCCAGCGGCGCGGCATGTCGGCAATTGCCTCGGAGGCGCCGGTCAGCGCGCCGTGCAGTGCGTATTTCGCACCCCCATGAATGATCCCCTGGGATTTCACACTCTGCCCGCCGCCCAGGGTGGCGCTTTCCACCACCACCGTGGAAAAGCCCTGGCGGCGCAGACGCGCATTCAGCCAGAGGCCGGCAACCCCGGCGCCGACAATCAGGACGTCGGTGGAAATATCGGATGGCATGGGCGACCTCAGTGTTCAAGACAAGGGGCGCAGTATACAGGCTGTTGCGTGGCGGTCAGTGCCCGGCGGTTTTCGAGAACAGCTGGATCACCACCACGCCCAGCACAATCAAGCCCATCCCCAGCATCGCCGGCACATCGAGCTTCTGCCCGTAGATAAACAACGCGGCGATGCTCACCATCACAATGCCCATTCCGGCCCACACGGCATACGCCACGCCCACCGGCACCGTGCGCACCACCAGGGTGAGCATCCAGAACGCCACGCCATACCCCACGATCACCAGCAGCAGCGGGATCGGCGTACTCCAGCCCTTGATAGCTTTCATGGACACGGTGGCGATCACTTCCGAGCAGATGGCGATAGCCAGGTAGTAATAGGCGGGATTCATGGGGCAGTCCTCGGCGTGCGGCGTTATCAGGATGGGCATTCTATAGGCTGACTATTGAAAAAGCCGATAAACTCCGCCGCCATGAATAGAACTCTCTACAGCTGTCTGTTTTACCTGGCGCTGCCGTTGGTGGCTTTACGTCTGTGGCGGCGTGCACGCAAGGCACCGGCCTATGCACAGCGCGTGGGCGAGCGGTTTTCCCTCGGCTTGCCGGCGATGCAGCCCGGCGGGATCTGGGTGCATGCCGTGTCGGTGGGCGAAAGCATTGCCGCAGCGCCCATGGTTCGCGGGCTGCTGGAGCGTTATCCGCAGTTGCCGATCACAGTCACCTGCATGACGCCGACCGGTTCCGAGCGTATCCAGGCGCTGTTTGCCAATGAGCCGCGCATCCAGCATTGCTACCTGCCCTATGACGTGCCGTGCGCGGCAAAGCGCTTTCTTGATCGCGTGCAGCCCAGGCTCGCTGTCATCATGGAAACCGAATTGTGGCCCAACCATATCCACGCCTGCGCCCGGCGCGGCATTCCGGTGGCGTTGGCCAATGCGCGACTGTCGGCGCGCTCGGCCAGGGGCTACGCCCGGTTTGCCAGACTCACCGCGCCGATGCTGGCCGAGATGAGCCTGTTGGCCGTGCAGACGCACACCGAAGCCGAACGCTTCCGACGCCTGGGCGCGCGAGCGAATACGGTGCAGGTCACCGGCTCGATCAAGTTCGACCTGAGCATCGACCCGCAATTGCCGGCACGCGCTGCGGCCCTGCGTGAACAATGGGGCGCCACGCAGCGCCCGGTATGGATCGCCGCCAGCACCCACGAAGGCGAGGATGCGGTGGTACTCGCGGCTCATCGTCAGTTGCTCGAGAGCTATCCCAATGCGCTGCTGATTCTGGTGCCGCGCCATCAGGAACGCTTCGGCCCGATGTTCGAGCTGTGCGAGCAGCAGGGTTTTGCCACGGTGCGCCGGTCCAGCGACGAGCCCGTCACGGCGCAAACCGCCGTGTTGCTCGGCGATACCATGGGCGAGCTGCTGTTTCTCTATGCATTGGCCGACAGCGCTTTTGTCGGCGGCAGCCTGGTAGCGACCGGCGGGCATAATCCGCTTGAACCGGCGGCGTTGGGGTTGCCGGTGATCATGGGACCGCACCTGTTCAACTTTCTGGAGATCAGCGCGATGATGCGCGAGGCCGGGGCGTTGCGTGAGGTGGATGATGCAGAGGGGTTGGCCGAGGCTGTGCGGCAGTTGTTCGAGTTGCCGCAGGATGCCCGCCGCATGGCGCAGGCGGGGCTCAAGGTGATGCAGGCCAACCAGGGCGCGTTGCAGCGTTTGCTGGATGGCCTTGGCCGGCTGATCAACTGACACAGCACCGATAAAACTGTGGGAGGGTTGTCAGGACCCGGGGCGGGCCTTGAGCTGTTCGGCGGCGGCTTTGGCCAGGTCCGGTGGCAGGAAGTCGCGATCCGGGTTGTAGTCGGCCTTGAGGTAACGGGTCAGGTCCTGCAGGTCACCTGGGTTCAAGGTGCCGGCTGCCTGCTTCAATCGCAGATTGTCGAGAATGTAGTCATAGCGGCTGTTGTTGTAGTTGCGCACCGACGCATAGAGCTGGCGCTGCGAGTCCAGCACGTCGACGATATTGCGCGTCCCCACCTGGTAACCGATTTCCGTGGCTTCCACCGCGCTCTGGTTGGAGATGATCGACTGGCGGCGCGCCTGCACCTGCTCCACATCGGTGTTCACCGCGCGGTGCAGGTTGCGGGTGTTTTCCACCACCTGGCGGCGCAGGCCTTCGCGCTGTTGTTCGGACTGGTCCAGGCGCGAGTAGGACTCGCGTACCTGCGAACTGGTAAGGCCGCCGCTGTAGAGCGGGATATTCAGGCGCAGGCCGACGGTACGCTGGGACACGTCGCCGCCGTAAGGAATAGGCAATTGGTTCGGATTGCTGAAGCCCAGCGCGTCGTTGTCACCTTTTTCGTACTGCGCCACCGCATCGAGCGTGGGCAAGTGGCCGGCCTTGCGCTGGCGCAGGGTTTCTTCGGCGGCGGTGACGGCGTAGTTGCTGGCCAGCAGGTTGAGGTTCTGACGGCCGGCGGTTTCGACCCAGGCCTTGGCGTCGTTTGGCGCTGGCGGCAACACCGGCAGGCTGTGGACGATGCCCTGGATGGCGTTGTACTGGCGGTTGGTGAGGGTGATCAGCGCCTCGAAGGCATCGTCCACCTGGCGCTGGGCGAGGATGCGGTTGGCGCGCGCGGTGTCGTAGCTGGCCTGGGATTGCAACACGTCGGTCTTGTCCGACAGGCCCACGTCGAAGCGCTCGTTGGACTGGTCCAACTGACGCTTGAAGGCATTTTCTTCGGCCTTGGTCGAGGCCAGGTTGTCCTGGGCGCGCAGCACCGCGAAGTAGCTTTCGGCGCTTTGCAGAATCAGGTTCTGCTCGGTTGCCGAGAGTTGCAGCGAGGCCTGCTCGTTGACCGCATGGGCGGCCTGCAGCTGGAACCAGCGGTCGGCGCGAAACAGTGGCTGGCTCAACGTCGCGCGCCAGGAGTGGGCATCACGGTTGACAGTGGCCGCTGGCTGGTCGATCTGGGTGCGCACATTGTTGCTGTCGGCGCCGGCCGAGAGGTTGGGCAGCAAGCCGGCGCGGGCCTGGGGCACCACTTCCTTTTGCGCGCCATATTGAGCGCGAGCGGCGGCCAGGTCGGCGTTGTTGTTCATCGCCTCCTGGTAGACGCTGACCAGATCGGTATTGACGGACAAGGGCGCTTCAGCTGCCCAGACCAGTCCGTTGGTCGCACAAGACACGGCAAGGGCCAGTGAGAGTTTGCGCAGCATGAGGCGATCCCTGAATGAATATTACGCTGATAATTAATCGCCCAAGGCTACGGTGGCGCTTTTAGAGCGTCAAGCCTTGAGGCCGCTCTGGAGTGTAGTGGCGCGACCTCGGCACAACAATCCTGCAATTACGCCATTCATCACGCTTGACCCACCGTTATTGGCAATTTGCCCACGCCATGGTCTAGACTGGCCACGTTCTTGTCGGGGTGCCTTGTTGGAAGGCTGAGATCGGTAAATACCGGATCCCGTTGAACCTGATCAGGTTAACGCCTGCGTAGGGAACAAGATTTCTCGTCACCCGGCGAGTCCTCTTGTGCTTCGTCCGGGATGCTGTTCGACCATCGAACGCCCTCGTGCACAAAGCACAGCACTGCCATCAGTGCGTCCATCCGTCCCAGGTTCGCTCCGACAACAATCCACCGCCTGGATAAGTTGGAGAGCCCGTGATGAGTACCGAACTAAAAAGCCAAAAATCAAAAAATGCCGTGCACCTGAGTGAATCGGCCAAGGTCGACTCCGGCTCCGTGCAGCCGTTTACCCGCTCGCAAAAGATCTACGTGCAGGGCTCGCGCCCCGATATCCGCGTGCCCATGCGCCAGATCAGCCTGGACGTGACGCCCACCGAATTCGGCGGCGAAATCAACGCACCGGTGGTGGTCTACGACACGTCCGGCCCTTACACCGACCCCACTGTCATCATCGACGTGCGCAAAGGCCTGGCCGACGTGCGCTCGCCGTGGATCGAAGAACGTGGCGACACCGAGCGCCTGAGCTGCCTGAGTTCACGCTATGGCCAGGAGCGCCTGGATAACCCGGAGCTTGCCTACCTGCGCTTCGCCCACCTGCAGAACCCGCGCCGCGCCAAGGCCGGCGCCAACGTCAGCCAGATGCACTACGCGCGCAAAGGCATCATCACGCCGGAGATGGAATACGTCGCCATCCGCGAAAACATGAAGCTCGAAGAAGCCCGCGCGGCCGGACTGCTCAAGCAGCAGCACGCCGGGCACAGCTTTGGCGCGAGCATTCCGAAGATCATCACCCCTGAGTTCGTGCGCGAGGAAATCGCCCGCGGCCGCGCGATCATCCCGGCCAACATCAACCACACCGAACTGGAACCGATGATCATCGGCCGTAACTTCCTGGTGAAGATCAACGGCAATATCGGCAACAGCGCCCTCGGCTCGTCCATCGAGGAAGAAGTGGCGAAGATGACCTGGGGCATTCGCTGGGGTTCGGACAACATCATGGACTTGTCCACCGGCAAGCATATTCACGAAACCCGCGAGTGGATCATCCGCAACTCGCCGGTGCCGATCGGCACCGTACCGATCTATCAGGCCCTGGAAAAAGTCGACGGCATGGCCGAGGAGCTGACCTGGGAGCTGTTCCGCGACACCCTGATCGAACAGGCCGAGCAGGGCGTCGATTACTTCACCATCCACGCCGGCGTGCTGCTGCGCTATGTGCCGCTGACCGCCAACCGGGTCACCGGCATCGTCAGCCGGGGCGGGGCGATCATGGCCAAGTGGTGCCTGGCGCACCACAAGGAAAACTTCGCCTACACGCACTTCGAAGAAATCTGCGAAATCATGAAGGCCTACGACGTCAGCTTCTCCCTGGGCGACGGTCTGCGCCCGGGCTCGGTGGCCGACGCCAACGACGCCGCGCAATTCGGCGAGTTGGAAACCCTCGGCGAGCTGACCAAAATCGCCTGGAAGCACGACGTGCAAACCATGATCGAAGGCCCCGGCCACGTGCCGATGCAGCTGATCAAGGAGAACATGGACAAACAGCTCGAATGCTGCGACGAGGCACCGTTTTACACCCTGGGCCCGTTGACCACCGACATTGCGCCGGGCTACGACCACATCACGTCCGGCATCGGCGCGGCGATGATCGGCTGGTTCGGCTGCGCCATGCTCTGCTACGTCACGCCCAAGGAACACCTGGGCCTGCCGAACAAGGATGACGTGAAAACCGGGATCATCACCTACAAGATCGCGGCGCACGCGGCGGATTTGGCCAAGGGCCATCCGGGCGCGCAGATTCGCGACAACGCGTTGAGCAAGGCGCGCTTCGAGTTTCGCTGGGAAGACCAGTTCAACCTCGGCCTGGACCCGGACACCGCGCGGGCCTTCCATGACGAGACCTTGCCCAAGGAATCGGCCAAGGTCGCGCACTTCTGCTCGATGTGTGGACCGAAGTTCTGCTCGATGAAGGTGACTCACGAAGTGCGCGAGTACGCGGCCAACCAACGCATTGAAGCGGTGGATGTGGACGTGGCCAAAGGGTTGGCGGAGCAGGCGCAGCGGTTCAAACAGGAAGGCAGTCAGCTGTATAAAAAGGTCTGATTGGGATTATAGGTGTCTGTACCGGCCTCTTCGCGCGCGAGCCCGCTCCCACATTTGAAATGCATTCCAAATGTGGGAGCGGGCTCGCGAAAGCAGTCTTTCTAACAACCAGTGCCCCTCAGAGATAACACCCTTGAACATACAACCGAGTACTTACTCCCCGGATAACGCGGTGCCGAGCGACAACCGCGTCTTCGGTGCCCGCGACCTGTTTTCCCTGTGGTTCTCCCTCGGCATCGGCCTGATGGTCCTGCAGACCGGCGCCTTATTGGCGCCTGGCCTGGGCCTGTCGGGCTCATTGCTGGCGATCTTCCTCGGCACACTGGTCGGCGTGTTGCTGCTGGCTGCGGTCGGTGTGATCGGCAGCGACACCGGCCTGTCCGCGATGGCCGCGCTCAAGCTCAGCCTTGGCAGCAGGGGGGCGAGTCTGCCGGCGCTGCTCAACCTGTTGCAGTTGATCGGCTGGGGCTCCTTCGAAATCATCGTGATGCGCGACGCCGCCAGCCTGCTGGGCACGCGGGCATTCAGCGACGGCAGTGTGTTCGCCAGCCCGCTGCTGTGGACCCTGTTCTTCGGCGGCCTGGCGACGTTGCTGGCGGTGAGCGGCCCGTTGACCTTCGTGCGCCAGATCCTGCGCAAGTGGGGTATCTGGCTGCTGCTCGGCGCCTGTCTGTGGCTGACCTGGAACCTGCTTGCCAAGGCCGATCTTGCCGCACTCTGGGCTCGGCCTGGTGACGGCTCGCTGCCGTTTGCGGTGGGCTTTGATATCGCCATCGCCATGCCGTTGTCCTGGCTGCCGTTGATTGCCGATTACTCACGCTTCGGCAAACACGCGAAGAGCGTATTCGGTGGCACGGCGCTGGGGTTCTTTATCGGCAATGTCTGGCTGATGAGCCTGGGCGTGGCCTACACCCTGGCGTTCGCGCCGAGCGGTGAGGTGAATGCCTTGCTGTTGGCGCTGGCCGGGGCGGGTCTTGGCATTCCGCTGCTACTGATTCTGTTGGACGAGTCGGAAAACGCGTTTGCCGATATTCACTCGGCGGCGGTGTCCAGCGCGATGCTGGTGCGCTTGAAGGTCGAACACCTGGCGCTGGCCATCGGGGTGGTCTGCACCTTGATCGCCTGCGTCGCGCCGTTGGCCCAGTACCAGAACTTCCTGCTGCTGATCGGCTCGGTGTTTGCGCCGCTGTTTGGCGTGGTGCTAGTGGATCATTTCATCCTGCGCCGTCGCGGCCAGGGGGTGGTTGTCGGCCTGCGCTGGCCGGCATTGGTGGCCTGGCTGGGGGGCATCGCCACTTACCACCTGCTGGCCAACCTGTATCCGGACATAGGCGCGACCCTGCCGGCGCTGGTGCTGGCAGGTGCGTTGCAATTTGTCCTGGCTCGCGCCTTCAGCGGCGCGCAGGCACCAGCTCAGGCTTGAGGATGCCTTCCAGGCGCGAGTAGGGGATCTGCAACTCGACGTGGCCCAAGGCGTACGGCGCGATGGTGCTGGTGGGGTACTTGAGGATCACACCGCCGTAGGTCAGCGCCACGTTCGGGGTTTTCTGGAAGGGATACTTCTTCACGAACTCCGGCTCCAGGCTCAGGCGGGTGCTGATCAGCCAGCTGTTGTGCGCCACCTGGGCAGCTTTCCAGAAGGCCTCTTCCTTGCCGGGCAACAGCATGTCGGTGAGCGAGAGGGCCTTTTGCTGCTGGCGCGAATAGTTGATGAAGGCGCGGCCGGGCTCACCGTGGGTGGCACCCTGGTCCAGGTAGCTGGACAGCTCGATGATCACCAAGCCGTCATGCTGCTCGCGTACCTTGGCCTGCAAGTACATGCTGTTGCGCGGGGCGGCGGTCTTCAGGAACTGCTCGCGATAAGTGTCCAGGCTGGTCGGCAGCGGGTCGCTGGCGTTGGTTTGAGCCATCTCCAGCAGGTGCTGTTCGATCAGCGCGTCCAGCTTGGGCTCCTTGGCGAAATGTACGGTGTCGATATTCACCAGTGGGCAATCGGCGCTGGCGCACCCCGGCTTGCTTTGCTCGCTGGCGTCGCGGGTGGCTTCAAGAGGCGTGCGCCACGCGGGTTGGAACAGGCTCTGGCATGCGCCGAGGGTCAATGCGATACACGCCACGGAGGCGATTTTCAAGAGCGACATGTATGGTCTTCTTCCGTCGATAAGAGCGAAATTCGTGGAGCTTCGACTACCGGCAAGGCAGTCAGTTCGCCACTAAGCTGATTAGAGTGAGTTTGACGCCAGCCGTCTATCCCGGCAACTGGAAAGGGGCTGCATCCGAGGGCAGGAGCGCGTTAGGATGGCGCCCATTGCGCAGGCTTATCGAGGATGGGACATGACGGATATTGCGAAATCGACGCCGAGCACAATCGAAATCGTTCAGCGCGACAATGCTTATAAAGGCTTCTACAAACTCGACCGCGTGCAACTGCGCCACGAAAAATTCGATGGCGGCATGAGCCGAGTGATCAACCGCGAGGTGTTCGTGCGTCACGACGCAGTCTGCGTGCTGCCCTACGACCCGCAACGCGATGAAGTGGTGTTGATCGAGCAGTTCCGCGTCGGCGCCATGGGGCGCACCGATAACCCGTGGCTGGTGGAAATGGTCGCCGGGCTGATCGACAAGGACGAAGAGCCGGAGGAGGTTGCACACCGCGAAGCCGAGGAGGAAGCTGGGCTGACGTTCTCCGCGCTGTGGCCGATCACCAAATATTTTCCGTCGCCCGGTGGCAGTACCGAATTTGTGCACCTGTTCCTGGGTCGTTGCGACAGCGCGGGGGCCGGCGGCGTCCATGGATTGGAAGAAGAGGCAGAAGATATCCGCGTCACGGTGTGGGCGTTCGAAGATGCCCTGCAAGCCGTGCGCGACGGCAGAATTTCCAACGCAGCCAGCATTATCGCCCTGCAGTGGCTCGCGCTTAACCGCGCGGAAGTGAGGGGGTTATGGCAGTAAAGGCACGGGAACGCTATCGCGTTGACCTGATCGGGCTGCAAGCGGCCTGCGAGGCCAACTATGCGCGGCTGATGTGCCTGCTTCCCGACATGCGCCACGCCCCCGAGGCGCGGCGCATCGGGGTGACCCATGGCGACCAGATGCTCGGCGTGCTGGCCCTGGAAGTCATCGTCAACTGCCCCTACACCACCACCCTGCGGGTGCGCCAGGAGCACAGCCTGCCGTGGCTGCCGGTGCCGCAACTGGAAGTGCAGGTGTATCACGATGCGCGCATGGCCGAAGTGATCAGTGCCGAACATGCGCGGCGTTTTCGCAGCATCTATCCCTACCCGAATGTGTTCATGCACCAGCCCGATGAGAAAGCACAGCTCAATGTGTTCCTCGGCGAATGGTTGAGCCATTGCCTGGCCCTGGGCCATGAGTTCGAAGTGGTGCGCTAGACCGCGCTTGAGCATAATCGCCACCCATCTTCATTTACCGTGATTGCCAGGGAGAGCGCCTTGCCCCGCGTACCCACTGTGAACCCTGACGCTGCCTTGCTGGTGCAGTTGTCCGACAGCCATCTGTTTGCCGAGGGCGATGCCACCCTGCTGGGCATGAATACCCGTGACAGCCTGCACCGGGTGGTTGCCCTCGTGCGTGAGCAGCAGCCCTGTGTCGATCTGGTGTTGGCCACGGGAGATTTGTCCCAGGACGGCACGCTGGCGTCGTATCAGCAGTTTCGCGAGATGACCGCGCCGCTTGGCGCACCGACGCGCTGGATTCCCGGAAACCACGATGAACCGCAGGTCATGAGCGTGGCCGCCGTCAACAGCGACCTGCTGGAACCGGTAGTCGATGTCGGCAACTGGCGCATCACTCTGCTCGATTCCGCCGTGCCCGGCTCGGTGCCGGGCTACCTGGAGGACCAGCAACTGCAACTGCTGGCCCAGGCCTTGAGCGAGGCGCCTGATCAATATCATCTGGTGTGTTTTCACCATCATCCGGTGCCCATCGGCTGCGCGTGGATGGAGCCCATTGGTTTGCGCAATCCGGAAGCATTGTTTGCCGTGCTCGATCGCTTTCCCCAGGTCAGGGCGGTGCTGTGGGGGCATGTGCATCAGGAGATCGATCAAGTGCGCAACGGCGTGCGTCTGCTGGCATCGCCGTCCACCTGCATCCAGTTCGCGCCGGGCAGCGAGGATTTTGCGGTCAGCGAGCAGGCGCCGGGCTACCGTTGGCTGCGCCTGCATGCCGACGGGCGGTTGGAGACCGGGGTGGAGCGTGTCCCAGACTTTGCTTTTACTGTCGACTACGGCAGCAACGGCTATTAAAAGCTGCAAACACCAAACAAATGTGGGAGGGGGCTGGCTCCCGACATTCGATCCTCGTTTGCCCATATTCCCTGTAAACTGCGCCTCTTTGGCTGAGTCACGGAGAGCCCCGGCATGTCCGCTTCGATCTTGTATATCCACGGTTTCAACAGCGCGCCGGTTTCCAACAAGGCCAGCCAGCTGACGACCGTGATGGACAGCCTTGGCCTGGCCGACCAATTGCGCGTGCCGGCCCTGCATCACCATCCGCGCAAGGCGATTCCTCAATTGGAAGAGGCCATTGCGCAACTGGGGCGGCCATTGCTGGTCGGCAGCTCACTCGGCGGCTACTATGCAACCCATCTCGCGCAGCGCCATGGCCTCAAGGCGCTGCTGGTCAACCCTGCGGTCAGCCCTCATCGGATGTTCGACGGTTACCTGGGCACCCAGAAGAACCTCTATACCGATGAAACCTGGGAACTGACCCACGACCACGTCACGGCGCTGGCCGAACTGGAAGTGCCGGCGCCCCAGGACGCCGCGCGTTATCAGGTGTGGTTGCAGACCGGAGATGAAACCCTGGATTATCGCCTCGCCCAGCAGTACTACCGTGCCTGTGCCTTGCGCATCCAGGCCGGCGGCGACCATGGTTACCAGGGCTTTGCCCGACAATTGCCAGCCTTGCTCAGCTTTGCCGGCATTGGCGCAGATCAGTATCAATCCTTCGATTTCAGCGCATTGTGAAATCCCAGGGTACTTTTTAATCGCAAGACTCTAGACGAGACCCCATGGCCACTCCCAGCGCTAGCTCTTATAACGCAGACGCCATCGAAGTCCTCTCGGGCCTCGACCCGGTGCGCAAACGCCCCGGCATGTACACCGACACCAGTCGGCCGAACCACCTCGCCCAGGAAGTCATCGACAACAGCGTCGACGAAGCCTTGGCCGGGCACGCCAAATCGGTGCATGTGATTCTCCACGCTGACCATTCCCTTGAAGTGTCCGATGACGGCCGCGGCATGCCGGTGGACATTCACCCGGAAGAGGGCGTATCGGGCGTCGAGCTGATCCTCACCAAGCTGCACGCCGGCGGCAAGTTCTCCAACAAGAACTACCAGTTCTCCGGTGGCCTGCACGGCGTGGGTATTTCAGTGGTCAACGCCCTGTCCACGCAGGTCAGGGTCAAGGTCAAGCGTGACGGCAACGAGTACGAGATGACCTTTGCCGATGGCTACAAGGCCACCGACCTGCAAGTGGTCGGCACTGTCGGCAAGCGCAACACCGGCACCAGCGTGTACTTCGCGCCGGACCCCAAATACTTCGATTCGCCGAAATTTTCCATCAGTCGCCTCAAACACGTGCTCAAGGCCAAGGCCGTGCTGTGTCCGGGCCTGCTGGTCATCTTTGAAGACAAAGGCACCGGCGAAAAAGTCGAGTGGCATTACGAGGACGGCCTGCGTTCCTACCTCGAAGACTCCGTCAGCGACTTCGAACGTCTGCCCAACGAGCCATTCTGCGGCAGCCTGGCCGGTAATAAAGAAGCCGTCGACTGGGCGCTGCTGTGGCTGCCCGAAGGCGGCGACAGTGTGCAGGAAAGCTACGTCAACCTGATCCCCACGGCTCAGGGCGGCACCCACGTCAACGGGTTGCGTCAGGGTTTGCTGGATGCCATGCGCGAATTCTGCGAATACCGCAGTCTGCTGCCGCGCGGTGTGAAGCTGGCGCCGGAAGACGTGTGGGAGCGCATCGCATTCGTGCTGTCGATGAAAATGCAGGAGCCGCAGTTCTCCGGCCAGACCAAAGAGCGCCTGTCGTCCCGCGAGGCGGCGGCGTTTGTCTCCGGTGTGGTCAAGGACGCCTTCAGCCTGTGGCTCAATGCGCATCCGGAGCTGGGCCTGGCCCTGGCCGAACTGGCGATCAACAACGCCGGCCGTCGCCTCAAGGCGAGCAAGAAGGTCGAGCGCAAGCGCATCACCCAGGGCCCGGCACTGCCTGGCAAACTGGCCGACTGCGCCGGGCAGGACCCGATGCGCTCCGAGCTGTTCCTGGTCGAGGGTGACTCTGCCGGCGGTTCCGCCAAGCAGGCGCGGGACAAGGAGTTTCAGGCGATCCTGCCGTTGCGCGGCAAGATCCTCAACACTTGGGAAGTCGATGGCAGCGAAGTCCTGGCCAGCCAGGAAGTGCACAACATCGCCGTGGCCATCGGCGTTGACCCCGGCGCGGCGGACATGAGCCAGTTGCGCTACGGCAAGATCTGCATCCTCGCCGACGCTGACTCCGACGGCTTGCACATCGCCACCCTGCTGTGCGCGCTGTTCGTGCAGCACTTCCGCCCGCTGGTGGATGCCGGTCACGTTTACGTCGCCATGCCGCCGCTGTACCGCATTGACCTGGGCAAGGAGATTTTCTACGCCCTGGACGAAGCCGAGCGTGACGGCATCCTCGACCGCCTGGTGGCCGAGAAGAAACGCGGCAAGCCACAGGTCACGCGATTCAAGGGCCTGGGCGAAATGAACCCGCCGCAATTGCGCGAAACCACCATGGACCCCAACACCCGGCGCCTGGTGCAGTTGACCCTGGAAGATTTCGCCGGTACGTCGGAAATGATGGACATGCTGCTGGCCAAGAAACGCGCGCCGGATCGCAAAGCCTGGCTGGAATCCAAAGGCAACCTGGCCGAGGTGTTGGGCTGATGCGCACAGGCATCGTCCTGGCGATCCTGATGGTGAGCGCTCTGGTGGCCACCGACACAGTGGCCGCTCCCGTGGCGGAGCTCAAGCTGGTGTCCGAGCACGCCGTGGACGGCATGCGTGGCGGTAACCTGTCGGGCCTGGCGCTGTGCGGCAAGGATTTATGGACGGTGTCCGACCGCGACGATGAACAGATCTATCGCCTGGATATCAGCGCGCCGGTGTGGCAAGCCGAAACGGTAAAGATCGAGGTGCCACCGGTGCCCGAGTCCGGTTTGCCGTGGGGCTTGCGCTCGCGCACCACGGCGGCGTCGTTCATTCGCGGCGGCGACCTGGATTTTGAAGGCATCAGCTGCGATGCCGCAGGTAACCGTTACATCGTCAGCGAAGCCCATGCGGCGGTGCTGCAGGTGCCAGTGGACGGCGCGCCGCAGTGGCTGCAGATCGCTCCGCGCATGGTGCGCGAAGCACGGGCCAGCGGCATGTTGCTGCACTTCAATGCGCTGTTTGAAGGCCTGGCGGTAAACCCCGAGGGCAACCAGATCTGGCTCGCCGCCGAGCGCGAGCGGCGCGGGCTGATTTCCATCAAGCGCCCGCACAGCCTGTGGGATTGTGACGGTGCCTGCGTGTTGCTCAGCGAAGCCGGCCAGGAAGTTCAGCCGGCCCAGTTCACCAATGCGAAGGCGGTGTCGAGGGATTTTGCCGACCTGGCATTGTTCAAGGGCAAGCTGTTCACCCTTGAGCGTAATGCCTTCCAGATTTGCCGGCGTGACCCGGTCACGGCCAAGGTCGAGCTGTGCTGGTCGTTTGCCGACGAAACCCTCAAGCCTGAGCGGCGCTACGCCCAGCCCTATGGCCTGGCCGAAGCCCTGGTGATTGACGAAGACGGTGCCTGGTTGGGCATCGACAACAACTTCGGCCCGCGCGCCGATGGTGAAAAACGCCCGGTGGTCTACCGTTTTGCTGCCCCGGCCGGTGGCTGGAGTGCCCAGCCATGAACCACCAAACACTTGAATTGACCCGGCGCAGTGGTCTTGCCACCGCGCGTTACCAAACCATGATGAGGCCCGCATGAGTGACATCCTCGCAGACAGCTTAGATGGCGTAGAACGCCGATCGCTGGCTGACTTCACCGAAAATGCCTACCTCAACTACTCCATGTACGTGATCATGGACCGGGCCTTGCCGCATATCGGCGACGGCCTCAAGCCCGTGCAGCGGCGCATCATCTACGCCATGAGTGAGTTGGGCCTGGACGCCGATTCCAAGCACAAGAAGTCGGCGCGTACCGTCGGTGACGTGCTCGGCAAGTTCCACCCCCACGGCGACTCGGCGTGCTATGAAGCGATGGTGTTGATGGCCCAGCCATTCAGCTACCGCTACACGCTGGTGGACGGGCAGGGCAACTGGGGTGCGCCGGATGATCCCAAGTCCTTCGCGGCCATGCGTTATACCGAAGCGCGCTTGTCGCGTTATTCCGAAGTGCTGCTCAGCGAGTTGGGCCAGGGCACGGCGAACTGGGGGCCGAACTTTGACGGCACCCTCGACGAACCGCTGGTGTTGCCGGCACGTTTGCCGAATATCCTGCTCAATGGCACCACCGGCATCGCGGTCGGCATGGCCACTGACGTGCCGCCGCACAACCTGCGCGAAGTCGCCACCGCGTGCGTGCGCCTGCTCGACGAGCCCAAAGCCACGGTTGAGCAGCTGTGCGAGCATATCCAGGGCCCGGACTACCCGACCGAAGCGGAAATCATCACGCCGCGCGCCGACCTGCTGAAAATGTACGAGACCGGCAAGGGCTCTGTACGCATGCGCGCCGTATACCACATCGAAGATGGCGACATTATTGTCACCGCGCTGCCGCATCAGGTCTCCGGGGCCAAGGTGCTGGAGCAGATTGCCGCGCTGATGCAGGCCAAACCGTCGAAACTGCCGCAGGTGGCTGACCTGCGTGACGAGTCCGACCACGAAAACCCCTGCCGCATCGTGATCATCCCGACCAACAGCCGGGTCGACCACGAAGTGTTGATGCAGCATCTGTTCGCCAGCACCGACCTGGAGTCCAGCTACCGGGTCAACGTCAACATCATCGGCCTGGACGGCAAGCCGCAGTTGAAGAACCTGCGCAACCTGCTGGTGGAGTGGCTGGAGTTCCGCATCCAGACCGTGCGCCGCCGTCTGCAATTTCGCCTGGACAAGGTCGAGCGTCGCCTGCACCTGTTGGACGGTTTGCTGATTGCCTACCTCAACCTGGATGAAGTGATCCATATCATCCGTACCGCCGAGCACCCGAAAGCCGAGCTGATCGCGCGTTTCGAACTGAGCGAGATCCAGGCCGACTACATCCTCGACACCCGCTTGCGCCAGTTGGCGCGTCTGGAAGAAATGAAGCTGCGCGACGAACAGGATGCGCTGCTCAAGGAACAGGCCAAACTGCAAGCGCTGCTGGGCAGCGAAGCCAAGCTCAAGAAGCTGGTGCGCAGCGAGCTGATCAAGGACGCCGAAACCTATGGCGACGACCGCCGTTCGCCGATTGTCGAGCGCGCCGAGGCCAAAGCCCTGACAGAAACCGAGCTGTTGCCTAACGAGAAAATTACCGTCGTTCTGTCGGAAAAGGGTTGGGTTCGTTCGGCCAAGGGTCATGATATCGACGCGACCGGCCTGTCCTACAAGGCTGGCGATGGCTTCAAGACCGCTGCGGCCGGGCGTTCGAACCAGTTTGCGGTGTTTATCGACTCAACGGGACGCAGTTATTCGGTGCCGGCCCACACCTTGCCGTCTGCACGCGGGCAGGGCGAGCCGCTGACCGGGCGTCTGACGCCGCCGCCGGGGGCGAGTTTCGAGTGTGTGCTGCTGCCCGATGATGACTCGCTGTACGTGATCGCATCCGATGCCGGCTACGGTTTCGTGGTCAAGGGTGAAGACCTGCAGGCCAAGAACAAGGCGGGCAAAGCGCTGTTGAGCCTGCCGAACAACGCCAAGGTGATTCTGCCGCGTCCGGTGGACAATCGCGACAGCAACTGGCTGGCGTCGGTGACCACCGAGGGGCGTCTGTTGGTGTTCAAGATCAGCGATCTGCCGCAGTTGGGCAAAGGCAAGGGCAACAAGATCATTGGTATTCCAGGGGAGCGGGTGGCCAGTCGCGAAGAGTACGTAACCGACATCGCGGTAATCCCTGAAGGTTCTACCCTGGTGCTCCAGGCGGGCAAGCGCACGTTGTCGCTGCGCCCTGACGACCTTGAACACTACAAGGGGGAGCGGGGTCGCCGTGGCAACAAATTGCCACGTGGCTTCCAGCGTGTGGATGCTTTACTCGTGGAAACACCCGTTTAACGCGGTTTAGAGCCCTTGATCTAGGATTTAAGCGGTAGATCGGTGCTTTGGCGCTGGAGTCATGGCGCATATTCACGGATGATATGGCCTTTCCAGCGCCGGCGTGGCCGAGCGTGTTTAGGTTATTTTTAGTATTACATTGTGGTTCGCCTAGTGGCCGCCACCTGGATGGGATGATGACTGCTCCACGCCTTCCTCTATTTTTGATGCTCGCTGGCCTGTTGGGGCTGGCGGGTTGCAGCACGCACCAACCGGTGTCGCTGTACCAGCTGGACAGCGGAAGTCCGGCTCAGCCCGCACAAGCTGCTGGCATGGCTGTATTACTGGGTCCGGTGGTGGTCGCCGACTACCTGCAACGCGAGACCCTGCTGCAACGTCAGAACGACGGCAGCCTGCAAGGTTCCCTGGATGGTCGTTGGGCAGGCAGCCTGTCGTCCGACATCAACCAGTTGATGCTGCGCCAGGTGGCCGGTCATCTCGACAGCCAGCGCGTGGTGCTGGCGCCTGCGCCTACCGGCTTTACCCCGGATGTGCAGGTGCTGTTGACCATTACCCGGCTTGACTCCGGCGAATCGCAGCCGGCGATCCTCGATGCGCAGTGGCGCTTGATCGACCGCCGCGGTCAGGTGCGCGATAACCGTATCGTGCATCTGCAGGAACAACATGCTGGCACCACCGCGTCCCAGGTCCAGGCCCAGGGCGTGTTGTTGCAGCAATTGGCGCAGCAGTTGTCGGTGGCCCTCAAGCCGTTGGCCAACCAGCCGCCGATTGCCGAAGCCACGCGCAGGCAGGCCCCGGCACAGGCCAAGCCGGCCGCACCGGAAAAGCCGAAGATGCCGATGGCCACGCCGATTCGTACGGATATGGAAGTGTTCAGGTTCTGAGCCAACACCGCTCCAACAAAAAGGCCCGCTGAGTAAGCGGGCCTTTTGTTTGGCGAAGATTAAAGTTGGGTTGTAGATCACATGTGGGAGCGGGCTTGCTCGCGAACGCGGTGTCGCAGTCGCCTTGTGTATTGACTGTCACACCGCCTTCGCGAGCAAGCCCGCTCCCACAAAAGTCCCACTCTTTAGTGAACGCTGCCGTGGGGCTCAGGGCTTGTTGCGGGTCTCGTGCATTCGCGCCAATTGACGTTCCAGCATCGATGGGTACGGCTCCATCAACCGCTCCACGCAGCTGGCGCCCTCAGGGCTGGCGATCGGGCGAATGCGCGCGCGCTGGCGGATCAGCCCGTCTTCACTGATCTTGCGTTCCACCAGCAGCAGGTTGCGGCTGTGTTGAGACAGTGCCAGCGCATCCTGAGCGATTTCGGTCAGCAGCAGGTCGATCTGGCTCATGCCGAACAGATCGTCGCCGACGGTCAGGCCCAGCTGCAATTGCAGGGTGATGCCACTGTCGGCCACTTCGATCTGCAGTTCATGCCCCAGGGCGCGCAGCAGCTCACCGCAGCAAATGGCATTGGTCAGGTAGTCTTCGCCGCTGTCTTCGCTGTGGAACAGCATCAGCGTGCTGCCGTCGTTCAGGGTGTGCAGCTCGCTTTGGTACAGCGATGCGGCCTGGTCGAGGCAGTCGCGGTAGCGTTCCAGCAGTTCGGTCAGGCGCGCTCGGGGCAGGCGGCGCAGTTGCTCCTGGGAGCCCAGTTGTACGGCGAGAACGGCGCTGTGCTGCGGCTCGGTGTTTTTCACCACTGCCGCTTTTGGCGCCACCGCAGGGTTGGCAGCCGAGGTGTCGCGCAGATCAGCGAACGGGTCTTCGTCGTCCAGTTCGTCTTCCTGGGCCCGGATTACCTGGCGCGGTGCTGGCTTGGTGCTGGCGACCGGGGCGCTTTCGTCAAAACCGGGGTCGCGCAGGTCACGGACTTCAAACTCGGGTTCGTCGTCGTAATCGGTGTCGTCGTAATCGGGCTCGGGTTCAACCTCGGGCACCACCGGCTCCGGCGCAAAGCTGGCGTGAAGCTGGCGCGCAAGGTCGCCGATCTCATCCTGGCGGTCGGTGGCCGGGGTGTGCTCGTCGATATCGCGCAGCCAGATGCGCAGCTGCATCAATGGCGTGGAGATATGCCGCCCCAGACGCAGGCTCAAGGCCAACGCCAGTGCCAGCAGAATCGCGCTGAGGATGCCCATGCTTTGCAGGCTGATGGTCATCGGCTGCTGGAATTGCTGCATGTCCAGGCTGATTCGAAGCTGGCCGGCCTTCACATCCTGAAACGTGATATTGCTCTGGTACAGGCCTTCGGCTTCGCCCAGCAGGCCATTCTTCGGGCGCTGCCCGGCTTCGGCCATGATCCGGTTGTCCACGCTGTAAATGGCCGCGTGGGCCACCAGCGGGTTTTTGGTCAGGTTATTGAGCAGCACGTTGAGGCTGAGGATGTCATTGGACACCAACAGCTCGGTCGCCGAGGTGGCGGTCTGGGTCGTCAGGCTCTCGCCCAGGGCGTCAGCCTGCTCATGCATGGCCTGCTTGAACTGCAAGCCCATCACGCAGGCGTAGATCACCAGGGCCAGGGCGACCAGGATCACGTTATGGCTGGCGATGCGTAATGCTATCGGTACACGGCGATGGCGCAGTGCACGGAAGATCAGCAGGAAGAAGTTATCGGTTTTTACTGGCGTGGGCCGGTTCACTTGCGCTCGGCTCTTGGTCCGTGAAGTTGACGCGCAGTATAGCGACAGGCCCTGTACCGGCAAAGCGCTCGCTGTGCCCGATGGTCACTGAAAGTGGGTAGAATGCGGTTTTTTTCCAGCCTGGGGGTGCGCCTTGCGCGAAATTGTCCTGATAAACATCACCGGCGTTGACCGCCCGGGTCTCACCGCGGCCATTACCGGCGTTCTGGCCCAGGGTGGGGTGAACATTCTCGACATCGGCCAGGCTGTGATCCACGACACCCTGTCGTTCGGCATCCTGGTGGAAATTCCGGGCAAGGAACAGGCCGAGTCCCTGCGTACCGACATCCTGTCTGCCGCGCAAGAATGGGAGCAGCAGGTGCGTTTCACCGCGCTGTCCGAAGCGGACTACCAGCATTGGGTGGACGGCCAGCGCGACAAACGCCACATCGTGACGCTGCTGAGCCGCAAGGTCACGGCCGAGCAATTGCAGCGCGTCAGCGCGATCACCGCCCATCATGCCCTGAATATCGACCATATCGACCGTTTATCCCGACGCGTGCCTCTGGACATGCCGAGCGACCTGGGCAAGGGCTGCATCGAGTTTTCCGTACGCGGCGAACCGGCCGACCCGCAGGCCCTGCGCGCTGAGTTTCTCAGCGTGGCGCAGGAGCTGAATGTCGATATCGCCTTCCAGGAAGACTCGCTGTACCGTCGCAACCGCCGTTTGGCAGTGTTCGACATGGACTCCACGCTGATCGAGGCCGAAGTCATCGACGAACTGGCCAAAGCCGCCGGCGTGGGCGAACAGGTCTCGGCCATCACCGAGCGCGCCATGGCCGGCGAGCTGGATTTTCGCGCCAGCTTCAAGGAACGCCTGGCGTTGCTCAAAGGGCTGGATGTCAGCGTGCTGGATTCCATTGGCGCCTCGCTGCGCCTGACCGAAGGCGCGGAAATCCTGTTCGCCGAGCTCAAGCGACTGGGCTACAAGACCGCGATCCTGTCCGGCGGCTTCACCTACTTTGCCAAGCAATTGCAGGCCAAGCTGGGCATCGACTATGTGTTCGCCAATGAGCTGGAAGTGGTGGACGGCAAGGTGACCGGTGTGGCGGTTGAGCCTATTGTCGATGCTCAACGCAAGGCGGACCTGCTCAGGGAGTTGGCGCACAAGGAAGGCTTGCGATTGGAGCAGACCATTGCGGTGGGCGACGGCGCGAATGACTTGCCGATGCTGGCGATTGCCGGCCTGGGTGTGGCGTTCCGTGCCAAGCCGCTGGTTAAACAGTCGGCCAAACAGGCGATTTCGACATTGGGGCTGGATGGGGTGTTGTATCTACTGGGCGTTCGCGACCGCGACGGGCAGTTGTAACCCGTAATCAAAGAAATAACGCGGTCAATGTGGGAGCGAGCAAGCCCGCTCCCACATTTGGTTTTGCGTCAGGCTTTAGGCAAGGCGATACCTTGGCCCATCTGCACTGGCGTACCTGCCACCAGCTCTTCTGCCCACTTCACCTGATCCGGCCCGAACAGCACGATGGCGGTCGAACCCAGCTTGAAGCGGCCCAGTTCGGCACCTTTCTCCAGGTGAATCGGCGCGCGTGCAGCTTCGTCGTAACGGAAGGTTTTCAGCTCACGCTTTGGCGGCGTCACCAACCCGGCCCATACGGTTTCAATCGACGCCACAATCATCGCGCCCACCAGTACCACTGCCATCGGGCCGCGCTCTGTGTCGAAAATGCAGGCGACACGTTCGTTGCGCGCAAACAGCTCGGGCACGTTTTCGGCGGTGGTCTGGTTGACCGAGAAAATGCGCCCTGGAATGTAGATCATCTCGCGCAGGGTGCCGGCCAGTGGCATGTGCACGCGGTGATAGTCCTTCGGCGACAGGTACACGGTGGCGAAGTCACCGCCCATGAACGGCGCAGCCACGGCCGCATTACCGCCCAGCAGCTCCAGCACGCTGAAACTGTGGCCCTTGGCCTGGAAGACCCGGCCATGCTCGATCGGACCAAGCTGGCTGACCGCGCCGTCGGCCGGGCTCAGCACCGCGCCCGGCGTCTGGTCCAGTGGGCGCGCGCCGTCTTTCAAGGCGCGGGTGAAGAAGGCGTTGAAGTGCTCGTAAGCCGTCACGTCCTCCACCAGGGCCTGGGACATGTCCACCTGATAGCGCTTGGCGAACCAAGTGGTGAAGGCATTCTTGAACCAGCGCACACGACACTCGGCAATGCAGCCGGCCAGGCGCGACAGCAAGTGGTGTGGCAGCAAGTACTGGCTGAGGATAAACAACTGCTTTTTCATTAACTGTCCTTAAACCTTAAATCTCAACGGGGGTGTCGGGGTGGTTGCCCCATTCGCCCCAGGAACCGGCATAACCTTTGACTCGCGGATAACCGAGCGCCTTGGCCACGAGGTAGGTGAAGCCAGAGCGGTGGTGAGTCTGGCAGTGGGTGATGATTTCCTTGTCGCGGGTAAGCCCCAGGTCTTCGAGGACCTGCGGCATGTCGCGGCGGATGCGCAGGCTGCGCGCCTTGTCCATGCCGGCGGTCCATTCGAAATTGACTGCGCCGGGGATGTGGCCGCCCTTGGCTGCCAGTACCTTTTCGCCGGAGTACTCCAGCGGGCCCCTTGCGTCCCAGATGCCCAGGTCGGCGGCGCCGAGGCGGCTTTGCAGGTATTCGCGGGTGGCGATGGGGCCGTCGTGCAGTGTGAGGCTGACTGGACCGCCGGCGGGGGCGGGTACGTCGGTGGACAGCGGGTGTTTTTCTTCCAGCCAGGCCAGCAGGCCGCCGTCGAGGTAGTGGTACTTCTGGTGTCCGATCACGTCGAGCAGCCAGATGAAGCGCCCGGCCCAGCCGCCCCCTTCGTCATCGTAGACCACGTAGGTGGCGTCCGGGGTGTGGCCCAGCTCGCCGAACAGTGTTTCCAGGTCGGCTTTGTTCGGCAGCAGGCCCGGCGCCGGTGGCTGGCCCAGTTGGGTGCGCTTGGGATCAACGAAATGCGCGCCGGGGATATGCCCCTGGGCGTAGCGGGCGGCACTGGTGAGGTCCACCACAATCAGGTGCTCGGCATCCAGTTGACCAAGCAGGTCGCTGGATTCGATCACCAGCGGCAAGCCAGAGAAGTCAGGCATGTGAGGTCTCCTGGGCACAAAAGTGGGTGATAAAGGAGGGCGATTGTAGCGCAAGCATCAGGCGCTGCGGTTGGTAAAGCAGTGCAGGGCCTTCTCGATACATTGGGCGGTTTTGCCGAAGGCCTGCACGGTGGTTTCCGAAAACGGCCCGCCGCCCTGGTCGGCAATCATCAGCATGACCACCTTGCCATTGCAGCTCACCGAGCGCAGCAGCAGGTGTTCGCCGGCGAACAGGCGGCGCAGGATCGGCGGCAGCAAGGCCGAGAATTGCGCATGGTTATCGGGCGTGAGGCGCACCTGGGCGGACTTCTCCAGCAGGCGCTGCAGCAGCGTGCTGTTGACCACGTCCAGACTCAGGTTGGCTGCGTCTCGCGGCAGGCCGTCGACCTGGTGCACGCGCAAGGTGCTCTGGGCGCGATCCGTCATCAGCAGCATCACCCGTTGCATGCCGCTGGCCACCAGCGCGTCCTTGGCGCAGGTGGTCAGGTGCATCGCGTTGGCGAAGCGGCTCGGCTCCAGCAGCAACTCGGTGCAGTGCCTGCGCCACACGGCGAGCGCTTCGGCGGTGGGCGGTGGCGCCGGCAGCAGACCGCGATGAACCCTCTGCACATGCCACGGCCAGATCAGCGAGAGCGCCGGGTGCCAGAGGTCGGGCATCAGCGTCGTGCGGGCGCTGGTGACGGATTGCTGGTGAGCCTGTTGCTGCACGTCGGCCAGCGGCTGTTGCAGGTATAGCGCGGTGAGGTATTGCCAGCGCTCGGCGTGCGGGCAGGTCCAGGACTCCTGTGCCGACAGCGCCAGGCCATTGGCCAGCAACACGGTATTGGCCGGCTGGTTGAGCCAGCGACGCAGGTTGGGCTCGGCGTCGAGCAATTGCTGATGGCGCAGCGCGTCATCCTCGCGGGCAATGCGCAGGGCCTTGACCAGCAGGCGCTTCTCGTTGCGCAGCAGCGTATAACCCTGGGAGACCCAGACCGGCAGGTGCCAGGCTTCGGTCAGGCCCAGGCACAGGTCCAAAAGGCGCACGCCGAACACCTGTTGCTCGACGGCGCGGGCACTCTCGCCTTTATGGATAACCCGCAGTTCCCACTCTTCCAGCAGCTTGGGGTAGGCCACGGCCATCGGCCACAGCGGCGACAGAAAAAGCAGGCTGCCCCAATGAATGTCCTGCCACAGGCGCGCCAGACGGCTGGCGAACAAGCCGCTGGCCTGCTGGGACGCGTGTTGGCTCACCAGCAGCAATTGGCGCAAGGCCAGCGGGATTTCCTGGGCGGGCACCGAGGGCAGGCGCGCGAGCAGTTCTTCGGCGCGCTTGAGGCCCAGGCGGTTGAGCGCCACTTCGAGGTTTTCCGCCGGTTCCGTCATGCTGCCCTGGGTGTGGCTGTTGGCTTCGCGCATCACGCTGAGTACCAGCGCGGGGCTGTTTTGCATCAGTTCGGCAATATCTCGCAATGAACTGCGGCTGTCGCGAATGGCCTTGCACACGCGCTCATGGGCGGCCTGGGGCACGGGCAGCAGCACCTCGTCCAGGCGCTTGATCCAGGCGGCGAGGGTGGAGGGTTTGGCACTTGGGACGTTGGTTTCATTAGCCATCATTGGGGCGCGATCATCACTTGCGTTCAATACGCCCGGAACGGGCTGAGTTGGCTTTTCGCCTTAACGGGCTATAGTCTGGCGCAGTTTTGCCGATAAGTAGAACAAGAGTTTTCAGCTGCACCCACTATGTCCATGAACCCGACGGCGCAAGTACAGATCCCCTATGGCTAAAATTATCGGCATCATTGTCGTCATCGCAAGTGTGCTCGGTGGGTACGTCCTGTCCCACGGTAAAATTGCCGCCTTGATCCAGCCTTTCGAAGTGCTGATTATCGGCGGTGCCGCGTTTGGCGCATTTCTGCAGGCCAACCCCGGCTACATGACCATGCACGTGATCAAGAAATCGGTGGGCATGTTCGGCTCGCGCTTTTCTCACACCTTCTATCTGGACGTGCTGGGGCTGGTCTACGAGATCCTCAACAAGAGCCGTCGCGAAGGCATGATGGCTATCGAGGGCGACATCGAAGACGCCGCGGCCAGTCCGATTTTCGCCAAGTACCCGACAGTGCTCAAAGACGAGCGCCTGACCGCGTATATCTGTGATTACCTGCGCATCATGTCCTCTGGCAACATGGCTCCCCACGAGTTGGAAGGCCTGTTCGACATGGAACTGTTCAGCCTCAAGGAAGAGCTTGAGCATCCATCCCATGCCGTAACCGGTGTGGCTGACGGCATGCCCGGTTTCGGTATCGTGGCAGCGGTGCTCGGCATCGTGGTGACCATGGCCTCCCTCGGCGAAGGTGACCAGGCGGCCATCGGCATGCACGTGGGTGCGGCGCTGGTGGGCACCTTCTTCGGTATCCTGGCGGCGTATGGTTTCTTCGGCCCGCTTGCCACCTGCCTGGCCCACGATGCCAAGGAAGAGGTCAACCTGTACGAAGCCATCAAGGCCAGCCTGGTAGCGTCGGCATCCGGCATGCCGCCATCGCTGGCCGTGGAGTTCGGCCGCAAGGTGCTCTACCCCAAACATCGCCCGAGTTTCTCCGAGCTGGAGCAAGCGGTTCGCGGTCGCTAAGCCATGGAAAACAACCAGCCGATAATCATCAAGCGCGTCAAGCGCTTCGCTGCGGGGCACCATGGTGGCGCCTGGAAGATCGCCTTCGCCGACTTTGCCACGGCGATGATGGCGTTCTTCCTGGTGCTGTGGCTGATGTCCACCGCCACGCCGGAACAGAAGATCGCCATTGCCGGTTACTTCAAGGACCCGATTGGCTTCTCGGAAAGCGGTACGCCCTTTGTGATCGACCTGGGCGGTTCACCGCAGTTGGCGCCGGAACGCACCATCAATCCGGAGGTGCAGACCGAGTCGCCGCAGGACAAGATTCCCGTGGAGCGCGATACCGTCGAGAGCATGGCCGAACAGGTCGAGCAGGAGCGCCTCGAGTTGTTGCTGCAGGAATTGCAGAACAAGGTCGAAGAGAACCCTCAGTTGCTCAAGTTCAAGGATCAGATTTCGTTCGAGATCACCCCGGAAGGCCTGCGCATCCAGATCACCGACGCCGCCAACCGGCCGATGTTCGACTCCGGCAGCGCACGCCTGAAACCGTACTTTGAAGACATCCTGCTGGCCATGGCCGACACCATCAAGGCGGTGCCGAACAAGATCAGCATCAGTGGCCACACCGACGCCAAGCCCTACGCAGGGCAGGGTGACTTCGGCAACTGGGAGCTGTCGGCCAACCGCGCCAACGCCGCCCGGCGTGCGCTGGTCGCCGGCAGTTACCCCGACCCGCAAGTGGCGCGTGTGGTGGGGTTTGCCTCTTCGCAGCTGTTCGATAACAAGGACCCCTTCAATCCGGTCAACCGGCGCATCGATATTGTCGTGCTGACCAAAAAGGCCCAGCGCGCGATTGAAGGCGACCAGCCGCCACTGCCACCCGCCCAGGGTGAAGGCGCACCGGGCGAGGTGCCGACCGACCCGAATGCGATTCCGCCAGGGCAGGAGCCGTTGCCGGCCCATGAGCTGCGCCAGAAGCTGAACCTGTTCGATGATGGTGGGGTGAAGGATCCTACGGTGCCTGGGACGGGGTCGTAGGTGATTCTCACGTGCCGTATCAAGTAAAAAACGCTCCGATTGCTCGGGGCGTTTTTATTTGTGTTCAGAGGGGTAGATAAGCCTTGATGCCGCTGACGAAGCTGGCTTGCGTGTACCAGCCACCCAGTGGGTCCTGATCCTTGATGCCCACCCCTGTTAAAGCAATGGACCAGGGGGGGCACGGCTCATTTTATCTGTATCAAGAAAATGCCTGGTCAGTAACTGCTCTCAGGCAAGCTCGCAATAATCGACCGATAGCTGTTCATCCGCTGCTGTTGCACGCGCCCGTCTTCCAATGCCTTGAGCAACGCACACCCAGGTTCGCGGTCGTGTTTGCAGTCGCGGAAGCGGCAGGTGCCGATCAGGTCGTTGAACTCGATGAAACCCGCTTCCACATCGCTGCGGCTGACGTGGCCCAGGCCGAATTCACGAATGCCGGGGGAGTCGATCAACTCGCCGCCACCGGGGAAGTGAAACAGGCGCGCGGTGGTGGTGGTGTGGGTGCCCTGGCCGGACAGCTCCGACAGCGGGCCGACGCGGGTGTCGACTTCCGGCAGCAGGCTGTTGACCAGCGACGACTTGCCTACGCCAGACTGGCCGACAAACACGCTGATACGCCCGTCCAGCTGCTGTTGCAGCTGTTCCATGCCATCGCCGTGATGGGCCGACACTTCCAGCACCGGATAACCCAGTGTGCGGTACACCGCCAGCAGCGCATTGAGCGCCGGGGCATTCTGGTCGTCGATCAAGTCGAATTTGTTCAGCAGCAGCAGCGGGCGAATGCCGGCATGCTCGGCCGCGACCAGGTAGCGGTCGATCAGGTTGGCATGGGGCTCGGGCAGCGGGGCGAACACGATCACGATCATGTCGACGTTGGCCGCTACCGGCTTGAGCTGACCACGGCTGTCGGGGCGGCGCAGCTCGGTAGTGCGCGGCAGTTGCGCGACGATGACGCCGATGCCCTGGTTGCCGGCACGCCACACCACCTTGTCGCCGGTGACCAGCGCCGGCAGGTTGGCACGCAAGTGGCAGCGCGACACTGAGCCGGCGAGTTCGCCTTCCAGCGCCTCCACTTCGACCTGCACACCAAAGTGCGCGATCACCAGGCCCGTCTGTTCCGGGCCGAGGTCGCCGCCCTCAAGCGCTTCCACGGCGGAGGATTCACGTTTGGCGGCACGCGCAGCGCGTTCGCCTTGAATCTTTTCGATGCGCCAGTTTTGGCGACGGTTGAGCTGGCGTTTGGCCATTGGTGTTCCGTGTCGATAATGCAAAGATAGGGTAAAACGGTCGCGAGTCTAGCACGCCGCCGCCTGCTAAACTGCGCGGCTACGCCAAGGTGCCAAGAGAATCAAGCCATGCTGAACCCACAGAACCTGATTTGGATCGATCTGGAAATGACCGGTCTGAACCCCGACACCGACGTCATCATCGAGATGGCGACGATTGTCACCGACAGCAACCTCAATACCTTGGCCGAAGGTCCGGTGATCGCCATACACCACAGCGACGCGGTGCTGGCCACCATGGACGAGTGGAACACCCGGACCCACGGCAATTCCGGGCTGACCCAGCGTGTGCGCGACAGCCGCATCAGCATGGCCGAAGCCGAAGCCGAAACCATCGCGTTTCTGGAAAAGTGGGTGCCCAAGGGCAAGTCGCCGATCTGCGGCAACAGCATCTGCCAGGACCGGCGCTTCCTCTATACGCACATGAAGGGGTTGGAGAGTTACTTCCACTATCGCAACCTGGATGTGTCCACCTTGAAAGAGCTGGCTGCGCGCTGGGCGCCCGAAGTCAAGGACAGCTTCCACAAAGGCAGCACGCATCTGGCGCTGGATGATATTCGCGAGTCGATTGCCGAGTTGCAGCATTACCGCAAGCATTTCATCCAGGCTTGATTCCGGGGCGCCTGAACCGGCGCCATCGCAGGCAAGCCAGCTCCCACACTTGACTGTGTTCACACATCAAAAGGTGGGAGCTGGCTTGCCTGCGATGAAGTCAACGCTGTTTACCGCCCTCCCATGCAAGGACCGCCCGCATGCTGCTGATGCTCTACCTCATCGCCATCACCGCCGAAGCCATGACCGGCGCATTGTCCGCAGGCAGACGCGGCATGGACTGGTTTGGTGTGGTGCTGATCGCCTGTGTGACGGCATTGGGCGGCGGATCGGTGCGCGATGTGCTGCTCGGCCACTACCCGCTGACCTGGGTCAAGCATCCGGAATACCTGATATTGACTTCGATCGCCGCGCTGGTGACGATCTTCGCCGCACCGCTGATGCGCCGCCTGCGCTCGCTGTTTCTCGCGCTGGACGCTGTGGGGCTGGTGGCCTTTACCCTGATCGGCTGCATGACCGCCCTGGAAATGGGCCACGGCATGCTGGTGGCTTCGGTCAGCGGCGTGATCACCGGAGTGTTCGGCGGTATCCTGCGGGACATCTTCTGCAACGACATTCCGCTGGTGTTCCGCCGTGAGCTGTACGCCAGCGTGTCATTCCTCGCCGCGTGGTTCTACCTGCTGTGCCTTTACCTTGAATTACCCGGCGAACAGGCCGTTCTGCTGACGCTGTTCAGCGGATTTTTGTTACGTCTGTTGGCGATCCGTTTTCACTGGGAAATGCCCAAGTTCGTCTATAACGACGACGTTCACTGACGTTCGGCGTGTTGCTTCAGCGCCCATTCCACATGTTCGCGCACCAGCTCTGAAGGGTAAGCGCGCCGCGCCTTCAGCGCCTCCAGCACCGGAATGCTCGACGGCGCATTGCCCAGGCCCACGGCCAGGTTGCGCAGCCAGCGCTCATAACCGGCACGACGCAGCGGCGAGCCTTCGGTGCTGCTGAGGAATCTGTCCTCGTCCCACAGGAACAGTTCGGCCAGTTCTGCGTTATCCAGATTGTGCCGGGGCTTGAAATCGCTTTCGGCGGTGGGCCGGGCGAAACGATTCCACGGGCAAACGATCTGACAGTCATCGCAGCCGAACACGCGGTTGCCGATCAGCGGGCGCAGGTCCTCGGGAATGGCGCTCTTGAGTTCGATGGTGAGGTAGGAAATGCAGCGCCGGGCGTCCAGCACGTAGGGGCCGACGAAGGCATTGGTCGGGCAGATATCCAGGCACGCCGTGCAGCGCCCGCAATGTTCGGTGCTGTGGGGCGGGTCCACCGGCAATGGCAGGTCCACGAACAGCTCGCTGAGGAAGAAGTAACTGCCGGCCTTGCGGTTGAGCACCAGGGTGTTTTTGCCGATCCAGCCGAGGCCGGCCTGTTCGGCGATGGCTTTTTCCAGCACCGGCGCGCTGTCGACAAAGGCGCGAAAGCCGAACGGGCCGATCTGTGCCTGGATGCGGTCGGCCAGTTGCTGCACACGCTTGCGGATCAGCTTGTGGTAGTCGCGGCCCAGGGCGTAACGCGAGATGTAGGCTTTTTCCGGCTGTGCCAGCAGGTGAGCCATCTGGGTGTCGCCGGGTAGATAATCCATGCGCAGCGACACTACGCGCAGGGTGCCCGGCACCAGTTCCTCGGGGTGGGAGCGTTTGCTGCCATGGGCGCCCATGTAGTCCATTTCGCCATGGTAGCCCGCGTCGAGCCAGCGTTGCAGGTGCTGCTCGTGCTCGGCGAGGTCCAGGCCGCTGATGCCCACTTGTTGGAAGCCCAGCTCGCGGCCCCAGTCCTTGATCGATTGGGCAAGCGCGGGCAGGTCGGAGGTAATGGCAGGCATGAGACACGGGAAACCACGGGTTAGATGGGTATAATTCTGCCAGACATCGGAGCTTGAAGACGCATGCCTCAGACAAAAGACGAAATAACCGACGTTCAGCCACTGTTGCCCAGCGATTTGCCGCAACTGTCTGCACGTTCCCCGGACGCCCATAAAGGCCAGTTTGGCCATCTGCTGGTCATTGGCGGCGACCTTGGCGTTGGCGGCGCCGCGCTGCTGAGCACCGAAAGCGCGCTGCGCAGTGGCGCCGGCATGGTTTCCCTGGCGACCCGGCCTGAGCATGTGCCCGCCGCGCTGGCGCGATTGCCGGAAGTCATGACGCTGGGCGTGAGCTCGGCCAACCAGTTGATGGGCCTGCTGGAAAAGACCTCGGTGATTGTCATTGGTCCTGGCCTGGGCGAGGCGGCCTGGGGCAGAAGCCTGTTGTCGGTGGCGGCCAACGCCAAACTGCCGCAGGTGTGGGACGCGGATGCGCTGAACCAGCTCGCCGCCGGCCATGTCGACTTGCCGACCGGTTGCGTAATCACCCCCCATCCGGGCGAGGCCGCACGTTTGCTGGGTATTAGCACCGCCGAGGTTCAAGCTGATCGCCTCAATGCGGCACTCGCGCTGAGCTTCACATTAAATGCCGTGGTTATTCTCAAAGGTGCTGGCAGTTTGATCGCGTGCCCCGATGGGCGCGTTGCCCGCTGCGACCAGGGCCACCCTGCCATGGCCACGGCCGGGCTGGGTGATGTATTGGCCGGGTTGGTCGGCGCATTGCTGGCCCAGGGCATGCCGGCTTATGACGCCAGCTGCCTGGCCGTGTGGCTGCACGCTACGGCGGGAGATCGCCAGGGCACTTTCGGTCGCGGCCTCGCGGCCAGCGACCTGATCCCCGCCATTCGTCAATTGCTCGAGGAGCAGTCGCCGTGCCTGACGTAACCCTTTTCCTTGCCGATGAAGATGCCATGGTGGCGCTTGGGAATCGCATCGCCGCTGTCACGGCAGGCGCTGGGCTGATCTTCCTCGAAGGCGACCTGGGCGCGGGCAAGACCACGCTGTCGCGGGGGATCATTCGTGGGCTGGGGCATGCCGGCGCGGTGAAAAGTCCGACGTTTACGCTGGTCGAGCCCTACGAGATCGGCGACGTGCGCGCCTTTCACTTCGACCTTTATCGCCTGGTCGATCCCGAAGAGCTGGAATACATGGGCATTCGTGATTACTTCGACGAAGATGCGCTGTGCCTGATCGAGTGGCCAGATAAAGGTGCAGGCTTTTTGCCAAAGCCGGACATGACCATTACCATTACGCCGCATGAAACAGGACGTCAGCTGAAGTTGTTGCCCCAGAGCGTGCGTGGCCAGTCGTGGTGCGCCGCTTTGGCATTGGAATTCAAATAATTGGTGGGGTTAGGTATGCGCTTTCGCGCGTTGGTTGCTGTCGTGGGGGTGTTGCTTGCGGCAATGACTGTCAATGCTCTGGCTGCTTCACAGGTGAAAAGTGTTCGCCTGTGGCGAGCGCCGGATAACACGCGACTGGTGTTCGACCTGTCTGGCCCTGTCCAGCACAGCGTCTTTACCCTGGCGGCGCCTGATCGCCTGGTGATCGACATCAATGGCGCGACCCTGGCCGCACCGCTCAAGGTGTCCACCGCCAACACGCCGATTACCGCCATGCGCTCGGCCCAGCGCACGCCCACCGACTTGCGCGTGGTCATCGACCTGAAAAAGGCCGTGACCCCGAAAAGTTTCTCCCTGGCGCCCAACGCCCAATACGGCAACCGGCTGGTGGTTGACCTGTTCGACAATGCCGCCGACGCCAATCCGACGCCTGCGCCGACGCCGAGCGTGGCAACGGTGCCCGCGGTACCGGTCAACCCTTCGCAGCCCCAAGTGAAATTGCCGCCGCCGCCACCCGCGCCGCCGGGCAAGCGCGACATCATTGTGGTGATCGACGCCGGCCACGGCGGCGAAGACCCGGGGGCCTCCGGCTCGCGCGGCCAGCATGAAAAAGACGTGGTATTGGCCATCGCCCGCGAGTTGCAGCGCCAGGTCAACGGCATGAAGGGCTATCGCGCCGAGTTGACCCGCACCGGCGACTACTTCATTCCGCTGCGCGGCCGTACGGAAATCGCGCGCAAGAAGGGCGCCGACCTGTTCGTTTCGATTCACGCCGACGCCGCGCCCTCCAGCGCGGCCTTCGGTGCCTCGGTGTTTGCCCTGTCCGATCGCGGCGCCACGTCCGAAACCGCACGCTGGCTGGCCGACAGTGAAAACCGTTCTGACTTGATCGGCGGGGCTGGCAATGTGTCCCTCGATGACAAGGACAAGATGCTCGCCGGCGTACTGCTCGACCTGTCGATGACCGCCTCGCTGACCTCCAGCCTCAACGTTGGCCAGAAAGTCTTGAGCAACATCGGCCGGGTTACCTCGCTGCATAAACAGCGCGTGGAGCAGGCCGGTTTCATGGTGTTGAAGTCGCCGGATATCCCGTCGATCCTGGTGGAAACTGGCTTTATCTCCAACGCCAATGAAGCCTCCAAACTGGCCAGCGCCAGCCATCAGCAGGCCCTGGCGCGCTCCATCAGCGCCGGCGTGCGTCAGTTCTTCCAGCAGAATCCGCCGCCGGGCACCTACATTGCCTGGCTGCGTGACTCCGGCAAAATCGCCCAGGGCCCGCGCGACCATCGCGTGCAGCCCGGCGACACCCTGGCCATGCTGGCGGTGCGCTTCCAGGTGTCGCCCGCTACGTTGCGCAGTGCCAACAACCTGAAAACCGACGAGCTGAAAGTCGGCCAGGTATTGACCATCCCCGGCACTGAATTGGCGGCGCAGTAATGAGCGAGTCCTTGTTGAACAGCGGCTCGCGCATTGAATTGCTCAGCCCGCGCCTGGCCAACCAGATTGCCGCCGGTGAGGTGGTTGAACGCCCTGCCTCGGTGATCAAGGAGTTGCTGGAAAACAGCATCGACTCCGGCGCCAAACGCATTGATGTCGACGTGGAGCAGGGCGGCGTCAAGCTGCTGCGCGTACGCGACGACGGCAGCGGTATTTCCTCGGATGACCTGCCGCTGGCCCTGGCGCGGCACGCCACCAGCAAGATCCGCGATCTGGAAGACCTGGAACGTGTGATGAGCCTGGGTTTTCGCGGTGAGGCCCTGGCCTCGATCAGCTCCGTGGCGCGCCTGACCCTGACCTCGCGCACCCGCGACGCCGAGCAGGCCTGGCAAGTGGAAACCGAAGGCCGCGACATGGCTCCGCGCGTGCAGCCGGCGGCGCATCCGGTGGGCACCTCGGTGGAAGTGCGCGACCTGTTCTTCAACACCCCGGCCCGACGCAAATTCCTCAAGGCCGAGAAAACCGAATTCGATCACCTGCAGGAAGTCATCAAGCGCCTGGCCCTGGCGCGCTTCGACGTGGCGTTTCACCTGCGTCATAACGGCAAGACCATCCTCAGCCTGCACGAAGCCCATGACGATGCCGCGCGTGCCCGGCGGGTTTCGGCGATCTGCGGCGCGGGGTTCCTCGAACAGGCACTGCCCATCGAGATCGAGCGCAATGGCCTGCGCCTGTGGGGTTGGGTGGGCCTGCCGACGTTTTCGCGCAGCCAGGCGGACTTGCAGTATTTCTTCGTGAATGGCCGTGCGGTGCGCGACAAGCTTGTGGCGCATGCGGTGCGTCAGGCGTATCGCGACGTGTTGTTCAACGGGCGGCATCCCACCTTTGTGCTGTTCTTTGAGGTAGACCCGTCGGTGGTCGACGTCAATGTGCACCCGACCAAGCATGAAGTGCGCTTTCGCGATGGGCGCATGGTGCATGACTTCCTGTATGGCACCTTGCACCGCGCCCTGGGCGATGTGCGCCCGGACGATCAACTGTCGGCGCCGATCGTGACGGCGGTGGTGCGGCCGACCGGCCCCGAGGCTGGCGAGTTCGGGCCGCAGGGCGAAATGAGCCTGGCGGCCAACTTGCTGCAATCGCCGCAGCCACAGCCTTCGTACGCTGCACCGGGCTCGGGTGCTGGCGCGGGCTATCAGTATCAATACACGCCGCGCCCGCAATCGACCGTGCCGGTGGCCGAGGCCCAGGCGGCGTATCGCGAATTTTTCGCGCCCCTGCCGGGTGCCGAGGCGGGCGCCGCTGTTGCGTTGCCCGAAGGTGGCGGTGATATTCCGCCGCTGGGTTACGCGCTGGCCCAGCTCAAGGGTATCTATATCCTTGCGGAAAACGCCCACGGCCTGGTGCTGGTGGACATGCATGCCGCCCATGAGCGGATCATGTACGAACGCCTCAAGATCGCCATGGCCAGCGAAGGCCTGAGCGGCCAGCCGCTGCTGGTGCCCGAATCCCTGGCCGTGAGCCAGCGCGAAGCCGACTGCGCCGAAGAACACCATGGCGTGTTCCAGAAACTGGGTTTTGAACTGCAACGTCTGGGCCCGGAAACCCTGGTGATCCGCCAGATTCCGGCGCTGCTCAAACAGGCCGAGGCCAACCGCCTCGTGGCCGACGTTTTGGCCGATCTCATGGAATATGGCACCAGTGACCGTATCCAGGCGCACATCAATGAGCTGCTTGGCACCATGGCCTGCCACGGTGCGATCCGCGCCAATCGCCGCCTGGCCTTGCCGGAAATGAACGGTCTGCTGCGCGACATGGAAAACACCGAGCGCAGCGGCCAGTGCAACCACGGCCGACCGACCTGGACCCAGATGGGCCTGGACGATCTGGACAAACTGTTCCTGCGCGGTCGCTGATGAGTGCCTTGCCCCCCGCGATCTTTCTGATGGGCCCTACAGCCGCTGGCAAGACCGACCTGGCCATCGAGCTGACCAAGGTGCTGCCGTGCGAGCTGATCAGTGTCGACTCTGCCCTGGTTTACCGGGACATGGATATCGGCACCGCCAAGCCTTCCAGGGCGCTGCTGGCCGAGCATCCCCATCGGCTGATCGATATCCTCGACCCGTCGATGAGCTATTCGGCTGCGGACTTTCGCGCTGACGCCTTGGCGGCCATGGCCGAAATCACCGCGCGGGGCAACATCCCGTTGCTGGTGGGCGGCACGATGCTCTACTACAAGGCTTTGCAGGAAGGACTGGCCGACATGCCGCCCGCCGACGCCCAGGTGCGCGCCGAGCTTGAGGACGAAGCTGCCCGCCTTGGCTGGCAATCCCTGCACGACCAACTGGCGGCCGTGGACCCGGTGTCCGCCGCGCGTATCCATCCCAACGACCCGCAGCGCCTTACGCGCGCGCTGGAAGTGTGGCGTGTGAGTGGTCAGACCATGACTGAACACAGGCTGAAACAAACTGCGCAAAGTGCTGATGCAGACGCGTCTGGTCAATCACAATTGCCCTATACTGTCGCGAATCTGGCCATTGCCCCGGCAAATCGCCAGGTGCTGCATGAGCGAATTGCGCAAAGATTCACGATTATGTTGGAACAGGGGTTTGTGGACGAGGTCGTAGCTTTGCGTTCCCGAGGTGACCTGCATGCCGGGCTGCCTTCGATACGCGCTGTAGGCTACCGCCAAGTCTGGGATTACCTGGATGGCAAGCTGACGTCAACCGACATGCAGGAGCGCGGCATCATCGCCACGCGCCAATTGGCGAAGCGCCAGTTCACCTGGCTGCGCAGCTGGAGCGATTTGCACTGGTTGGACAGCCTGGACAGCGACAATCTGTCACGCGCCTTGAAATACCTGGGGTCGGTCTCCATATTGAGCTGAGTCCCTGCAATTGCCGTCTATCCTTGGGGGTGTGACGGCCACAAGCTACCCATTTTCCGATTTTTCATTATTGATCCTTAAAGGAGTGCGGCACATGTCAAAAGGGCATTCGCTACAAGACCCTTACTTGAACACTTTACGTAAAGAGAAAGTGGGGGTTTCCATCTACCTGGTCAACGGTATCAAGCTGCAAGGCACGATCGAGTCGTTCGACCAGTTCGTGATCCTGCTGAAAAACACCGTCAGCCAGATGGTCTACAAGCACGCTATCTCGACAGTCGTTCCAGTTCGTCCAATCCGTCTGCCTAGCGCAGCAGGTGATGATGCAACTGACGCTGAGCCAGGTAACGCCTGATAGGAGTCTCCTTTGTTCTTTGAGCGCCACGGTGGTGGTGAGCGAGTGATCCTCGTTCACTTGGATGGACAGGACCCTGAGGCGCGCGAAGATCCGCAGGAGTTTCAGGAGTTGGCAAATTCGGCCGGCGCCGAGACCGTTGCGTTTTTTAACGTGCCGCGTCATCGGCCAACCGCCAAATACCTGATCGGCAGCGGCAAGGTCGAGGAACTGCGCGATCTGGTCCACGCCGAAGAAGCCGATCTGGTGATCTTCAATCACACTCTTACGCCCAGTCAGGAACGCAACCTCGAACGTGTCTTCGAGTGTCGCGTGATCGACCGTACCGGTCTGATTCTCGATATTTTTGCCCAGCGCGCCCGAACCCATGAAGGCAAGCTGCAGGTCGAACTGGCCCAGCTTGACCACATGAGTACGCGTCTGGTGCGTGGCTGGACTCACCTTGAACGTCAGGGTGGCGGCATCGGCATGCGTGGGCCGGGTGAAACCCAGCTCGAAACCGACCGACGCCTGCTGCGGGTTCGCCTGCGCCAGATCAAGGGGCGCCTGGAGAAGGTCCGCAGCCAGCGTGAGCAATCGCGCCGGGGTCGTTCGCGTGCGGATATTCCCACCGTGTCGCTGGTGGGCTATACCAACGCCGGTAAATCCACACTCTTCAACAACGTGACGAAGTCGGACGTGTACGCGGCCGACCAACTGTTCGCCACCCTCGACCCTACCCTGCGCCGCCTTGATATAGGCGACCTGGGGCCGATTGTCCTGGCCGACACCGTAGGCTTCATTCGTCACTTGCCCCACAAGCTGGTCGAGGCCTTTAGGTCTACGCTCGAAGAGTCGAGCAACTCCGACCTGCTGCTGCATGTGATCGATGCGGCCGAGCCGGACCGCATGCTGCAGATTGAACAGGTGATGGTGGTGCTGGGCGAGATTGGTGCCCAGGACTTGCCGATCCTCGAGGTCTATAACAAACTCGATTTGCTTGAGGGCGTTGAGCCACAAATCCAGCGCGACGAGAACGGCGTACCTCAACGGGTGTGGCTGTCGGCGCGTGATGGCAGTGGTCTGGAGCTGCTTGAACAAGCGATTGCCGAACTGCTCGGCAGTGATTTGTTCGTCGGCACCTTGCGCTTGCCGCAGCGTTTTGCTCGACTGCGTGCACAGTTTTTCGAACTGGGCGCGGTACAGAAAGAAGAACACGACGAAGAAGGTGTCAGCTTGCTGGCCGTTCGGTTACCGCGCTCGGAGCTCAATCGGCTGGTCAGCCGCGAGGGTGTGGTGCCGGAGGAGTTCATCGAGCAACACACTTTGCAATAAAAGCCTCCTAAAGCGGTTGTGCCGCAATGGCAGGCATTCTGTAGCATTGGTCGGCGCGCCGTGGGCGCGTCTTTGCTTTATCAGATGGAGAGCGCTATGGCTTGGAATGAGCCGGGTGGCAACTCGAATAATCAGGATCCTTGGGGTGGTAAGCGCCGCAATAATGGCGACCGCAAGGGGCCACCAGATCTCGACGAGGCCTTCCGAAAGCTGCAGGAAAGCCTGAATGGGTTGTTCGGTGGTGGGAAAAAACGCGGTGGTGACGACGGCGGTCGCACAAGCAAGGGCGGTGGCTATGGCCTGCTGGGCCTGGGTCTTGTCGTACTGGCGGCCGTATGGCTTTACAGCGCCGTTTACGTGGTGGACGAGCAGGAGCAAGCCGTGGTGCTGCGCTTCGGCAAGTACTACGAGACGGTCGGGCCGGGCCTGAACATCTACTTCCCGCCGATCGACAAGAAGTACATGGAGAACGTTACGCGTGAACGTTCCTACACCAAGCAGGGCCAGATGCTGACCGAAGACGAGAACATCGTCGAAGTGCCGCTGACCGTGCAGTACAAGATCACCAACCTGCAGGACTTCGTGCTGAACGTCGACCAGCCGGAAATCAGCCTGCAACACGCCACCGAAAGCGCCTTGCGCCATGTGGTGGGTTCCACCGCCATGGACCAGGTGCTGACCGAAGGTCGTGAGTTGATGGCCAGCGAAATCAAGGAGCGCCTGCAACGGTTCCTGGATACGTATCGCACCGGTATCACCGTAACCCAGGTGAACGTGCAGAGCGCAGCCGCACCGCGTGAAGTACAGGAAGCCTTCGACGACGTGATCCGCGCCCGTGAAGACGAGCAGCGTTCGCGCAACCAGGCTGAAACCTACGCCAACGGCGTCGTGCCGGAAGCCCGTGGTCAGGCCCAGCGCATCCTTGAAGATGCCAACGGTTACCGCGACGAAGTGGTCTCGCGCGCCAAGGGTGAGGCGGATCGCTTTACCAAGCTGGTCGCCGAGTATCGCAAGGCACCCGAGGTCACCCGTGAGCGTCTGTACCTGGACACCATGCAGGAAGTCTTCAGCAACACCAGCAAGGTTCTCGTGACCGGCAGCAAGGGTGGGCAGAACAACCTGCTGTACCTGCCGCTGGACAAGATGATCGAAGGTGGTCGTAGTGGCGCCAGCGCACCGTCCACCGGTTCGAACGCCGCTGCCAACGAAGCGAGCGCCCGTGCGGCCGCTGACCTGCTGCAACAGCAAACACGTACCAGGGAGAGTCGTTGATGAGCAATAAATCGCTGACCGCCCTGATTGTGGGCGTCGTCGTGGTCATCGCTGCCTGGAACTGCTTCTACATCGTGGCTCAGACCGAGCGCGCGGTGCTGCTGCAATTCGGTCGCGTGGTCCAGGCGGATGTCCAGCCCGGCCTGCATGTGAAGGTCCCCTACGTGAACCAGGTGCGCAAGTTCGACGCACGCCTGATGACCCTGGATGCACCGACGCAGCGCTTCCTGACCCTGGAAAAGAAAGCCGTGATGGTTGACGCCTACGCCAAGTGGCGCGTCAAGGACGCCGAGCGTTACTACACCGCGACCTCCGGCCAGAAGCAGCTTGCCGATGACCGTTTGTCGCGGCGTCTCGAGTCGGGCCTGCGTGACCAGTTTGGCAAGCGCACCCTGCACGAGGTGGTATCCGGTGAGCGTGATGCGCTGATGGCGGATATCACCCGCTCGCTGAACACCATGGCGGAAAAGGAACTGGGTATCGAAGTGGTCGATGTACGCGTCAAGGCCATTGACTTGCCCAAGGAAGTGAACCGCAGCGTGTTCGAGCGCATGAGCACCGAGCGTGAGCGTGAGGCGCGTGAACACCGCGCCAAGGGTAACGAGCTGGCTGAGGGGATCCGTGCGGATGCCGACCGTCAGCGTCGTGTCCTGCTGGCGGAAGCCTATCGCGAGTCTGAAGAGGCCCGCGGTGATGGCGATGCGCAAGCGGCTGCGATCTACTCCAAGGCCTACGGCCAGGACCAGGAGTTCTACGCGTTCTACCGTAGCTTGCGTGCCTACCGTGAAAGCTTCGCGAACAAAACCGACGTGATGGTGCTGGACCCAAGCAGCGATTTCTTCCGCTACCTGGAAAAAGCCAAGTAATCAGCTCGTCACTGTGCAGGAACCACTCCGTCGGGCGGCTAAAATGCCTGGCGGGGTGATCCTTTCAGAAAACGGGTGTATGATGCGGCAGCCGGGAAATTCCCGGCTTTTTTGCGTCTGCATGTTTGATTGTTGATGGCCGCGCAGGCGCCACCGGTTTTTCGAGGAAAGTGCCCGACGAGGCCAGTTGCAGGTCGTTCGTCACGTCGCTCTTGCGCGTGTTTTATGCAAGGGGCGGGTGTTTTCTGCTTCACTCAAGGTTCGGCCGAGGGCTGGCCGCCCGGATCATAGGGGAATGGCGTAATGGCAACGGTAGACCGCTGGCTGCTGCCAGATGGCATCGAAGAAGTACTGCCACCGGAGGCTGCGCGCATTGAAGTAGCGCGTCGCCAGGTGTTGGATCTGTTCCAGAGCTGGGGTTACGAGTTTGTCGTGACTCCCCATATCGAGTACCTGGAATCCCTGCTGACCGGCGCGGGCCAGGACCTGGATCTGCGCACCTTCAAGGTTATCGACCCGCAATCGGGCCGGCAGATGGGCTTTCGTGCCGACATCACGCCGCAGGTTGCGCGCATCGACGCGCACACCCTGCGCCGCGAAGGCCCGAGTCGCCTGTGCTACGCCGGCAGTGTGTTGCATGCTCAGCCGCGTGCCTTGTCGTCTTCGCGCAGCCCGATCCAGTTGGGGGCCGAGCTGTATGGCGACGCCAGCCCGAGCAGCGACGTTGAAGTGATCAGTCTGATGCTGGCCATGCTGCAGCTGGCGGATGTGCCGGATGTGCACATGGACCTGGGCCACGTCGGGATCTACCGTGGCCTGGCCCGTGCCGCCGGGTTGTCCGGCGAAGTCGAGCAGCAGTTGTTCGATGCCCTGCAACGCAAGGCCATCGATGAAGTCATTGCTCTGACCGAAGGCGTGCCTGCAGACCTCGCCGGCATGCTGCGTGCGCTGGTCAACCTGTGCGGTGGCCGTGAAGTGCTGGTGGCCGCGCGTGAGCGCCTGGCCAATGCGCCGGCGTCCGTATTGGCTGCACTGGACGACGTGCTGGCCATCGCCGAGCAGTTGTCGGCGCGTTTCCCGCAGTTGCCGCTGTACTTTGATCTGGGCGAGTTGCGCGGCTACCACTACCACACCGGCGTGGTGTTCGCCGTGTTCGTTCCGGGTGTTGGCCAGGCCATCGCCCAGGGCGGTCGTTATGACGATATCGGCGCTGACTTTGGTCGCGCGCGTCCGGCCACCGGCTTTTCCACCGATTTGAAAACCCTGGTGACCCTGGGGCGTGCTGAGGTCGAGCTGCCGTCTGGTGGCATCTGGATGCCCGACAGCACGGACGCAGCACTCTGGCAGCAGGTTTGCCAGTTGCGCAGTGAGGGTCAGCGTGTGGTCCAGGCGTTGCCTGGGCAGCCATTGGCCGCCGCCCGTGAAGCGGACTGCGACCGGCAATTGATTCAGCAGAACGGGCTTTGGCAAGTATCGCCACTGGCTTCTTGAGTTTTCCTGCCGGCCATCGCCGGCACCAAGTTTGCGCGAATGAGGACAAGTGTTATGGGTAAGAATGTCGTAGTCCTGGGCACCCAATGGGGTGATGAGGGCAAAGGCAAGATCGTTGATCTGCTGACCGAACATGCTGCCGCCGTAGTGCGCTACCAGGGCGGCCACAACGCTGGTCACACCCTGGTTATCGATGGCGAAAAAACCGTCTTGCACCTGATCCCGTCGGGCGTGCTGCGCGAAGGCGTGCAGTGCCTGATCGGCAACGGCGTGGTGGTAGCCCCCGACGCCCTGCTGCGCGAGATCACCAAGCTGGAAGAAAAAGGCGTGCCGGTGCGCGAGCGCTTGCGTATCAGCCCGTCCTGCCCGTTGATCCTGTCTTTCCACGTTGCCCTGGACCAGGCCCGTGAAAAAGCGCGTGGCGAGCTGAAGATCGGCACCACCGGTCGCGGCATCGGCCCGGCCTACGAAGACAAGGTCGCCCGCCGCGGCCTGCGTGTGGGCGACCTGCTCAACATGCCGCGCTTTGAAGACAAGCTGCGTGAACTGGTGGATTACCACAACTTCATGCTGGTGGGTTATTACAAAGAGCCTGCCATCGAGTTCGACAAGACCCTGGCCGAGTGCAAGGAATACGCCGAGCTGCTCAAGCCGCTGATGCTGGACGTGACCGCCGAGCTGCACGACCTGCGTCGCGCCGGCAAGGACATCATGTTCGAAGGTGCCCAAGGCTCGTTGCTGGACATCGACCACGGCACCTACCCGTACGTGACCAGCTCCAACACCACCGCCGGCGGCGTTGCCACCGGTTCCGGCGTTGGCCCGATGTTCCTCGACTACATCCTGGGCATCACCAAGGCCTACACCACCCGCGTGGGTTCGGGGCCGTTCCCGACTGAGCTGTTCGACGCAGTCGGTGCGCACTTGGCCAAGCAGGGTCACGAGTTCGGCGCCACCACCGGCCGTGCCCGTCGTTGCGGCTGGTTCGACGCCGTTATCCTGCGTCGCGCCATCGATGTGAACAGCATCTCCGGCATCTGCCTGACCAAGCTGGACGTACTCGACGGTCTGGAAGCCATCAACATCTGCATCGGCTACAAGGATGCACAGGGCAATGACGTGGCGCCGACTGACGCTGATAGCTATGTCGGCCTGCAGCCGGTGTATGAAGAAGTGCCGGGCTGGAGCGAGTCGACCGTGGGTGCCAAGACCCTGGAAGAACTGCCGGCCAATGCCCGTGCCTACATCAAGCGTGTCGAAGAGTTGATCGGTGCGCCGATCGACATTATTTCGACGGGCCCGGACCGCAACGAAACCATCGTTCTGCGCCACCCGTTCGCTTGATAAGCGATTGATGTAAAAAGCAAAAGGGCTCCTTCGGGAGCCCTTTTTCATGGGCATCTGCCAGACGGCACGACACTTGCTGTGATTCTCTCTTTCGGAGTGCTATCAAATTAATGGCACCTGTGGTGGAGGGATTCCCGATGTCTGCCGTTCTCTCGGTGTTACAAAGTCGTCTGTTGCGTCCGGTGTTCGTTACTCTGGGTATCGCCCTTTTGGTGCAAGTGCTGGTCGCCGTCGCGCTGACGCGGAGCACGGTCACGGCGTTGGAGGCAGATTTGGCCGCGCGTCTGGGCATCGACAGCCAGAAGCTCTCAGGCGAACTGGCCCAGGCCGGCAAAGAGGTCACGTCGAGCCTGGACAGCTTGTCCACCAGCACGCGGCAGCGCCTGACTGCAGGGCTTTCGACGCGGCTGCAGGAAGAGCAGAAGCAACTGCGTGCGACCCTGGAAAAAGACCTGCAAGACTCTGCCAGCGACATGGCGCAGTTGCTGGCCTCGGTGGCGCCGCGCGCCATGTGGGACAGCGACGTGCCGGCGCTGTCGGAGTTCGCCCGGCGTGCGCAGCGCAATCCCAACGTGTTGTTCGTGGTCTATGACGACGCCACGGGCGAGCATCTGACCCGCTACCTCAACCGTGAAAACCCGATCAACCAGGCGCTGCTGGCCAAGGGCGCTGGTGAGCGCGCCCTCGACAAAGTGCTGGATGCGGCCAGGTCCGATCCTGCCGTGTACTACGTGGAGGCGCCCATCAGCCCCAATGGGGTCGAGATCGGCAAGGTGCGCATGGGTGTTTCCACCGCCTCGGTGGAGGCGAATCTGCAAGCCCTCGATAAACGCTTCGCCGCGTTGATTGCCAGCGGCGATCAACTGGTGGGCGACAGCCTCAAGGGCGCAGCGGCCGACAGCGCGTCCGCCATGGGCGCGCGCCTGCAATCGGCCCAGGCCACCGCCAATCAGATGACGGCCAACACCACCGATGCTGTGCAGGACGCGGCGGGCACCCTGCGCTGGCGCATCGGCATGGGGCTCGCCATCGTGGGCTTGGCGGTGTTGCTGCTGATCGCCGTCGTGCTGGGGCGGCGTGTGGTCAATCGCCTGAAACTGTTGATTGCCGCCATGGATGACCTGGCGGCGGGCGACGGCGACCTGACCCGGCGCGTGCAAATCAACAGCAAGGACGAAATCGGCGCCATGGCCTCGGCGGTCAATCGCTTTGTGGATAAGTTGCAGCCGATCGTGCGCGAGGCGGGCGATGTGGCCCAGCGTACCGGGCTGGAAATCGGCGCCATGACCCTGCGTAATGCCGGTGCCGATGCCGCGGCTGGCTTGCAGCGTGATGAGGTCGCCGAGAGCCTGCGCGAGCTTTCGCAGATGGCTGATGAGGCCCAGGCCGAAAGTCAGGCGATGCAGGCGGCGTTGCAGCAGGTGGTGGATATTCGCCAGGCCACCGACGAAAATGCGCGCACGTCGGCCGAAGTCGGCAGTTTGATCGAGGCACTGGCCGGGCAGGTGCAGGCTGGCTCCCAGGTTATCGAACGGCTGGCGCAGCAAAGCGAACAGATCGAGGTGGTGCTGACCGTGATTCATGGCATTGCCGAACAGACCAACCTGCTGGCGCTCAACGCGGCGATCGAAGCGGCGCGCGCCGGCGAGACCGGGCGTGGCTTTGCGGTGGTGGCGGACGAGGTGCGTGCGCTGGCCAGCAAGACCCAAAGCTCTACCGGGGACATCCAGGCGCATATCGTCGCGTTGCAGCAAGGCGCGCGCGAGGCGGTGGAAACCATCGGCAAGGCCGGGCGCCAGGCCAGCGAAGGCTTGCTGGTGTTGCGCGACAGTGAGCGTTTACAGCAGACGGTACAGGCCTCGGTGGAGCAGGTGCACGCGGCCATTGGCCTGGCGACGCGCGCGGCCGAGCATCAGGCTCAGGGCGCGCATGCGGTGCGGGGGCGGGTTGAGGTGATCCATGCGCAGGCCGAGCGTGCTGCGCAGGCGGTGGTGGAGACCACGGCCAGTGGCAAGGTGCTGGATGGGCTGGCGGCGCAACTAAAGGCCAGCCTGGGGCAGTTTCGGGCTTAGCGGTGCTTGTACCGGAGCCATCGCAGGCAGCCAGCTCCCACATTGAACTGCATTCCAGCGCTGGAACTCGTTCAACTGTGGGAGCGGGCTTGCCTGCGATAGCTCTTTCAGCGGCTCAGATACATCCGTGTCGTCAGCAAATACACCGGTAACCCCGATACCAGAATCAACAACGCCGCATAGGGTGCCGCCGCCGCAAATTCGATATTGGAGGTATGTGCCCAAACGGCAGTCGCCAGGGTATTCAGCCCGGTCGGACTGAGCAGCAGCGTCGCCGTCAATTCCTTCATCGCATCCAGAAACACCAGCGCAAATGCCGCACCCAGCGCCGGGAAAATAATTGGCAGGGTCACGCGGCAAAACGCACTGAACGACGACGCGCCCAGAGTGCGTGCAGCCTCTTCCAGCTGCGGCGCAGCCTTGTTCAGGGCCGTACGAATCGGCGCCTGGGCCAGTGGCAAAAACAGCAGCGCATAAGCAATCAGCAAGAGCGCCGAGGTTTGATACAGCGCCGGCACGTAATGCAGCGCGAAATACACCAGTGTCAGGGCGATGACCAGCCCAGGCAGGGCGTGCAGCAGATAGGGCAGACGCTCGGCCCAGATCGCCAGTTGACCTTTGTAGCGCACCACCAGGAGCCCCACCGGCACCGCCAGCACAAGGCACAGCGCCGCGCCGCCCAGCGAGAGCGCCAGGGACGAGAGCAACGCCTCGCCAATGTCGGTTAGCGGAAACGCCGCCGACGAACCCACCGCCAGCCAGTACCCGAGCATGCCCAGCGGAATGCCGCTGCCGATTACCGCCAACGCCAGGCAATACAGCTGGCCCAGCGGTGCCCACTGGCCCAGCTTCACCTGCCCGGCATGCCGTGCCGCGCCCTGGCCGATACGCACATGTCGGCCCTTGCCGCGCACGCGCAGCTCAAGCCACAGCAGGGTCAGGCACATCACCAGCAACACCGCCGACAGCATCGCGGCATTGGCATTGCTGAACTCCAATTCGAATTGCTGGTAAATCGCCGTGGTGAAAGTCTGCAGGCCGATGATCGACAGGGCGCCGAACTCCACCAGCATGTGCAGCGCGATCAGCAACGCACCGGCCAGCAGGGACGGCCACAGCAAGGGCAGGGTGACGCGCACGAACACGCGCCAGCGATTCATGCCCAGCGTGCGCGCGGACTCTTCAAGGGAGGGATCCAGGTTGCGCAGGGTCGCTGCCACCGGCAGGAACACCAGCGGGTATTTGGACAGCGTCATCACCAGGATCGCCCCGCCGAGCCCTTCGAAACTGGCGCTCAGCGACACCCAGGTAAAGCTGCTGACAAACGCTGGCACCGCGAACGGCAGGCACAGGATCACGCCCCAGATACGCCGTCCCGGCAGGTTGCTGCGTTCGAGCAGCCAGGCCAGGGACAGGCCGATGACGCCACACGCCACGGTAACGCCGACCATCAGCGCCAACGTATTGCGCAGCAGGCCGAACACGTAAGGCCGCCACAGCAAGTGCAGGGCCTGGGCCCAGCCGGCCTGCCAGGCCTTGAGTCCGACATAGACCAGCGGCAGCAGGCTCAGGCCAACCAGCAACAGCACGGGCAACAGCAGCCAGATCGACGGTCGTTTGCGCCGGGGCATGAGCCTCGACGCCGATAGCGATGGGCTCATCAGTTCAAGCCAACCTCGCGTTCCAGCTCAAGAGCTTCCTCGGCATTGCCAAGATCGGCGGGCGTGACTTTCGGCGGTTGCAGCTCATTGAACGGCTTGAGGCCACGGCTCGATTGCATCCCCTTGCGCAACGGGTATTCGGCCGAGGTATTGGTGATCACGCGTTGGCCTTCTTCACTGGCCATGAATGCCAGTAACTGCTGGGCTTCTTTCGGGTGTTTGCTGGACTTGAGCGCGGCGGCCGAGGACACCGTGATCAGGCCACCGGCATCGCCGTCAGTAAAATAATGCAGCTGCGAATCCAGATTGGTTTTTTCTTTCTTCAAGGCAAACCAGTAGTAGTTGTTCACCAGCACGGTGGCCACTTCGCCATTTTCCACCGCTTTGAGTGCCACCATATTGTTGCTGTACACCTTGCCGAAGGCGCGCAGGCCGGTCAGCCATTCTTCAGCCGCCTCGCGCCCGTGCAGCTTGATGATCGCCACGGCCTGTTCCTGAAACGCGCCGCTGGTGGGCACGAAGCCGACTTTGCCTTGCCACTCCGGGCCGGCGAAATCCAGCACCGATTTGGGCAGGTCTTTTTCCGCAATCAGTTTCGGGTTGAAGGCCACCACGCGGGTGCGCGCGGTCACGCCCATCCAGTTGCCGTTGCGGCCCACATAGTCCTTGGGCAGCACGTCGAGGGTGCTGGCGTCGATATTGGCCAGCAGGCCTTGCTCGCCGAGCTTATTGAGTGGCGGGGATTCCTCGGTGTAGATCACGTCGGCCGGTGAACGCTCGCCTTCTTCGACGACTTGGCTGGCCAACTGATTGCTGCTGCCTTTGCGCACGTTGACGTGAATGCCGGTTTTGGCTTCGAACGCCTTGGCGAGTTCATCGCCGACTTCTTTGTGTTGGCCGTTGTAGAGGGTCAGGGAGACTTTGTCGGCGCTGTGAGCTGAGGGTGAGAGCAGGGTCAGGCTGAGCAGGGTGAGTGTCAGGCCACGCAGAAAGGATGTTTTGAGATGGGTAGAGCGGATAGTCATCCGACGGTTTCCTCGCTTGAATGCAACAAATCGTTGCAAGGATAAACGATAAAACTTCTCAAGTACGGGCGAGGAGGGTGAATCGCCGGAAGTTTTCAAACCCCGGAAACGAAAAAACCCGCTTTCGCGGGTTTGATCTGAATTTGGTGCCCAGGAGAAGACTCGAACTTCCACGACCTTGCGATCACCAGCACCTGAAGCTGGCGTGTCTACCAATTTCACCACCTGGGCATTATCAAGCAACGTTGCCGCTGTTGATGGGGCGAACTATACGGCGGGCTTTTTAATCTGTAAACCCCTGCCTCGAAAAATATAAATCAATTTTTTCGTTAAAAATCAAAGGCCTGAAACGAAAAAACCCGCTTTCGCGGGTTTGATCTGAATTTGGTGCCCAGGAGAAGACTCGAACTTCCACGACCTTGCGATCACCAGCACCTGAAGCTGGCGTGTCTACCAATTTCACCACCTGGGCAGCATCAACCACGTTGCCGTCGTCGATGGCGCGCACTATACGGAGCCGATTTTAAGCTGTAAACCCCCGCTATCAAAAAACTCTGGAAAACTTCGCCAGTGGTCGTGCAAGGTGTGCAATCGATGGCACAAAAGGCCTTTTAAGGGCTTGTTGACGCCTGAAATTTCCCGTTTCAATACGCGTATGCCAAACTAACCCCTATATAGACAAGGTGAAAACTCTCTAATGGCCGATTGGCAGTCCCTCGATCCCGAGGCCGCTCGTGAAGCGGAAAAATATGAAAACCCTATTCCTAGCCGCGAACTGATCCTGGCGCACCTCGCCGATCGGGGTTCGCCTGCTAGCCGCGAGCAACTGGTTGAAGAGTTCGGTCTGACCACCGAAGACCAGCTCGAAGCCCTGCGCCGCCGTCTGCGTGCCATGGAGCGCGACGCTCAGTTGATCTACACCCGCCGTGGCACCTATGCGCCCGTGGACAAACTCGACCTGATCCTGGGCCGCATTGCCGGTCACCGTGACGGCTTCGGCTTCCTGATCCCGGATGACGGCAGTGATGACCTGTTCATGAGCCCGGCGCAAATGCGCCTGGTATTCGATGGCGACCGTGCCCTGGCGCGTGTTTCCGGGCTGGACCGCCGCGGTCGCCGCGAAGGTGTGATTGTCGAAGTGGTGTCCCGCGCCCACGAGTCCATCGTCGGCCGGTACTTCGAAGAAGGCGGCATCGGCTTCGTGGTGCCGGATAACCCCAAGGTCCAGCAGGAAGTGCTGATCACTCCGGGCCGCAATGGCGCCGCCAAGGTCGGTCAGTTCGTCGAGGTGAAAATCACCCACTGGCCAACGGCACGCTTTCAGCCTCAGGGCGACATTGTTGAAGTGGTCGGCAACTACATGGCGCCGGGCATGGAGATCGACGTCGCGCTGCGGACCTACGATATTCCGCATGTGTGGCCCGAAGCCGTTATCAAGGAAGCGCGCAAGCTCAAGCCGGAAGTGGAAGACAAGGACAAAGAGAAGCGCATCGACCTGCGCCATCTGCCGTTCGTCACCATCGATGGCGAAGACGCTCGCGACTTCGACGATGCGGTCTACTGCGAAGCCAAGCCTGGCAAGCTTCGCCTGTTCTCCGGCGGCTGGAAGCTGTATGTCGCGATTGCCGACGTGTCCAGCTACGTGAAAATCGGTTCTGCGCTGGATAACGAAGCCCAGGTGCGCGGCAACTCCGTGTATTTCCCTGAGCGCGTTATCCCGATGCTGCCCGAGCAGCTGTCCAACGGCCTGTGCTCGCTGAATCCGAAAGTCGACCGCTTGGCCATGGTGTGCGAGATGACCATCTCGAAAACCGGCGAAATGACCGACTACCAGTTTTACGAAGCGGTGATTCACTCCCAGGCGCGCCTGACCTACAACAAGGTCAGCACCATTCTGGAAACGCCGAAGACCAGCGAAGCCAAGGCCCTGCGTGGCGAATATGCCGGCGTGGTTCCGCACCTCAAGCAGCTCTACGCGCTGTACAAGGTGTTGCTGGGTGCCCGTCACGTGCGTGGCGCGATCGATTTTGAAACGCAGGAAACCCGAATTGTCTTCGGTTCCGAGCGCAAGATCGCCGCAATCACCCCGACCACTCGTAACGATGCGCACAAGCTGATCGAGGAGTGCATGCTGGCGGCCAACGTGGCCACTGCTGAATTCCTGAAAAAACACGAAATCCCTGCGCTGTACCGGGTGCACGACGGCCCGCCGCCGGAGCGTCTGGAAAAACTGCGCGCGTTCCTTGGTGAGCTCGGCCTGTCCCTGCACAAAGGCAAGGACGGCCCGACGCCGAAGGATTACCAGGCACTGTTGGCCAGCATCAAGGACCGTCCGGATTACCACGTGATCCAGACCGTGATGCTGCGCTCCCTGAGCCAGGCGGTGTACAGCGCCGATAACCAGGGCCACTTCGGCCTCAATTACGAGGCGTACACCCACTTCACGTCGCCGATTCGCCGTTATCCGGACCTGCTCACACACCGAGCGATCCGCAGTGTGATCCATTCCAGGCAGGACACCCCGCACGTCAAGCGCGCCGGTGCCATGAGCATTCCGAAAGCACGGATTTATCCGTACGACGAAGCCGCTCTGGAACAGCTCGGCGAGCAATGCTCCATGAGCGAACGCCGCGCCGACGAAGCCACGCGCGATGTGGTGAACTGGCTCAAGTGCGAGTTCATGAAGGACCGCGTGGGCGAGTCGTTCCCGGGTGTGATCACCGCCGTGACCGGCTTTGGCCTGTTTGTCGAGCTGACCGACATCTACGTCGAAGGCCTGGTGCACGTCACCGCCTTGCCGGGCGACTACTACCACTTCGATCCTGTGCATCACCGCCTGGCGGGCGAGCGCAGCGGTCGCAGCTTCCGCCTGGGCGATACGGTGGAAGTGCAGGTCATGCGCGTCGACCTCGACGAACGCAAGATCGATTTCGGCATGCCCGACAAGCCGACCGAGCCGGCTGGCCGTAAAAAACGCGGCAGCGAAACCACAGCCCAGTCCTCGAAAGGCAAGGCGGCGGCTGCAACCGCGACGACGGAGTCTGCGCCTGCCAAGTCTGGCCGTCGTTCCTCTGCCAAGGACAAGGCCCCGGAAGCCTACCGTCCGAGCGATGCTGCGGCGAAGAACGCCGAGCTGCGCAAGAGCCGCGAGTTGAAGCAGCAGTTGCTCAACGAAGCCAAAAGCGGCGGTAAAGCGGCGTCTGGGGGAAAGTCCCAGGCGGCGGAAAAAACGTCGAGCAAGACCAGTAAACACCGTAAAGGCCCGTCCAAGACGGGTTCGGCCCCTGCCAAGAGCGGCGGGTCGCGCAAACCTAAGGCCAAGTCATGAGTCTGGAAAAAATCTACGGCGTGCACGCCGTAGAAGCACTGCTGCGTCACCATCCCAAGCGCGTCAAGCAGGTATGGCTGGCCGAAGGTCGCAGCGAGCCGCGCGTTCAGGCGCTGGTCGAGCTGGCGACCCAGAATAAAGTCGCCATTGGCCAGGCCGAGCGTCGTGAAATGGACGTCTGGGTCGAAGGTGTGCACCAGGGTGTGGTTGCCGATGTCAGCCCGAGCCAGGTGTGGGGCGAGGCCATGCTCGACGAGCTGCTCGACCGTACCGAAGGCGCGCCCCTGTTGCTGGTGCTGGACGGCGTAACCGACCCGCACAACCTCGGCGCCTGCCTGCGCTCGGCGGATGCCGCTGGCGCTCTGGCAGTGATCGTGCCCAAGGACAAGTCGGCCACTCTGACGCCGGTGGTGCGCAAGGTTGCTTGTGGTGCGGCGGAAGTGATCCCGCTGGTGGCCGTGACCAACCTGGCGCGCACCCTGGAAAAGCTCCAGCAGCGCGGCCTGTGGGTTGTGGGCACGGCAGGGGAGGCCGAGGTCAGTATTTATGACCAGGATCTCACCGGGCCGACCATCCTGATCATGGGTGCTGAAGGTAAGGGCATGCGTCGCCTGACCCGCGAGCATTGCGATTACCTGGTCCATCTGCCGATGGCCGGTAGCGTCAGCAGCCTCAACGTGTCGGTCGCCACCGGCGTGTGCCTGTTTGAAGCCCAGCGCCAGCGGGGCGCCAAAGCTAAGGCCAAGCCGAAGAAGTAGCCAAGTCTGGCTCAGTTCAAAATGTGGGAGCTGGCTTGCCTGCGATAGCATCACCTCGGTATCACTGAAACACCGAGGTGCCTGCATCGCGGGCAAGCCCGACTCCCACATTTGTTTTGTGGTGCTTGGAAGATTGTTCAAATAATCACCAATCACCTTGCACGCTTCCTCCCCCTTCTCTACAATTGCGCCCCTTGCCTTCCCGGCAGGCACCGATGTGCCTCCCCTGCGGCAAGTCCATAAGTGTCATTCACTCCTTGTCTGACCGTTTTTGAGCGGCAGGCTACAACCCGTAAGGAGCATTCATGCGTCATTACGAAATCATCTTTTTGGTCCACCCGGATCAAAGCGAGCAAGTCGGCGGCATGGTTGAGCGTTACACCAAGCTGATCGAAGAAGACGGCGGCAAAATCCACCGTCTGGAAGACTGGGGCCGTCGTCAATTGGCCTATGCAATCAACAATGTTCACAAGGCTCACTACGTGATGCTGAACGTTGAATGCACCGGCAAGGCCCTGGCCGAGCTGGAAGACAACTTCCGCTACAACGATGCAGTGATCCGTAACCTGGTCATCCGTCGCGAAGAAGCCGTTACCGGCCAATCCGAGATGCTCAAGGCTGAAGAAAACCGCAGTGAGCGCCGTGAGCGTCGCGACCGTCCTGAGCACGAAGGCGCTGATAGCGCTGACAGTGATGACAGCGACAACAGCGATAACGCTGACGAGTAATCCACGGACCTTTTAAGGAGCCTATCAAATGGCACGTTTCTTCCGTCGTCGTAAATTCTGCCGTTTCACCGCTGAAGACGTGAAAGAGATCGACTACAAAGATCTCAACACTCTGAAAGCCTACGTATCCGAGACCGGCAAAATCGTTCCAAGCCGTATCACCGGTACCAAAGCACGTTATCAGCGTCAGCTGGCCACCGCTATCAAGCGCGCCCGCTTCCTGGCCCTGCTGGCCTACACCGACAGCCACGGCCGCTGAGACCGGGCAGTCGACAAGTAGTAAGGGATTGAATGCATGCGCGCCTTGGCTGAGTTCATCATGCGCGGTCGTATGCAGGCCACTCTGGTAGTGGCCGGCTGTGCGGCATTGCCGTTGTTGTATTGGTTGGGTGCTGCCGCGGGATGCCTTGTGCTCCTGCGGCGCGGTTTGCAGGATGCCATTGGCGTCCTGGCCCTGGGATTGCTGGCCGGCCTTGTCTGGTGGCTGCAATTGGGCGAACCCAAGGTGCTTATGGTGCTGTTGGGGTCGTCGTGCCTTGCGTTGGTTCTGCGCGCAAGTGAGTCCTGGGTCCGCACGCTGCTGGTCAGCGTGGCAGTGGGGTTGGTGTATTCAGTGTTGCTTGGCGCGGCTTTCCACCCGCAAATCGAGGCGCTGGCGCAAGAGATCGTCAAGGTCCTGCCGCAAGCCCTCGGGGAGCTCTACCAGCAATTGTCGGTAGACGAGCGAGCGCGTCTCGCAGCATTGATAGCACCGGTCCTGATCGGCCTGATGGCGGTAGTGTTGCAGGTGGTCAGCCTGCTGAGCCTGATGCTTGGGCGTTATTGGCAGGCGTTGTTGTACAACCCGGGTGGTTTTGGTCGCGAGTTTCGCAGTATCAGAATCCCCGCGGGCCCGGCGATGTTGCTGCTGGCATGCATGGTGGTCGGACCGAACTTCGGTCCACAGGCAGCCCTGTTATTGCTGTTTTGCAGCGTACCGCTGGTGTTTTCCGGGCTGGCCCTGATTCACGGGCTGGTGGCGCAGAAGCGCCTGGCCAGGTTCTGGCTGGTGGGGTTGTACGTGACGCTGGTGCTGTTCATGCAGCTGATTTATCCGTTACTCGTGGTTTTGGCCATTGTCGACGGCCTGATTGATTTTCGCGGTCGTCTGGCGCCGAAAGACGCCGACAACGCGAACGGTGAAGGTTAAAAGTTAGAGGATTTTCACATGCAACTGATCCTTCTGGAAAAAGTCGCCAACCTGGGCAACCTGGGCGACAAAGTGAACGTTAAGGCCGGTTACGGTCGTAACTACCTGCTGCCATACGGCAAAGCCACCGCTGCAACCGCTGCCAACCTGGCTGCGTTTGAAGAGCGTCGTGCCGAGCTGGAAAAAGCCGCAGCAGACAAAAAAGCGTCGGCCGAAACTCGCGCTGCCCAACTGGCCGAGCTGGAAGTGACTATCACTGCCACCGCTGGCGACGAAGGCAAGCTGTTCGGTTCGATCGGCACCCACGACATCGCTGATGCACTGACCGCCTCCGGCGTTGAAGTGCAGAAGAGCGAAGTTCGTCTGCCGAACGGCACCATCCGCAACGTAGGCGAATTCGACGTAGCCGTGCACCTGCACGCCGAAGTTGAAGCCACCGTACGCGTTGTCGTGGTAGCAGCTTAAGCCGCACCCAACTGACTGGCACCTCGCGTGCCAGACGGTTAACATCGGGCACGATCCTGTTCACAGGTCGTGCCTTTTGTTTTTCTACACACCCCTAATTCCAAGTGGCCATGAACGATATCTCCGCTCCTGAGCAATACGATCTGCAAACCGCTGCCCTGAAGGTGCCGCCGCATTCCATCGAGGCCGAACAGGCCGTGCTCGGTGGCCTGATGCTGGACAACAACGCCTGGGAGCGCGTGCTGGATCAAGTTTCGGATGGCGATTTCTATCGGCATGACCACCGTCTGATCTTCCGCGCCATCGCCAAGCTGGCCGACCTGAACTCACCGATCGACGTCGTGACCCTCGCCGAGCAGTTGGACAAGGAAGGCCAGACCTCACAGGTTGGTGGCCTGGGTTACCTCGGTGAGCTGGCGAAAAACACGCCGTCCGTCGCCAACATCAAGGCCTATGCACAGATCGTTCGCGCCCGGGCCACGTTGCGTCAGTTGATCGGCATCGCCACCGAAATCGCCGACAGCGCCTTCAACCCCGAAGGCCGCACCGCCGAAGAAATCCTCGACGAGGCCGAACGGCAGATCTTCCAGATCGCCGAAGCGCGTCCCAAGACCGGCGGCCCGGTCGGCGTCAATGAGCTGCTGACCAAGGCGATCGATCGCATCGACACCTTGTTCAACACCGATAACGCCATTACCGGCCTCTCCACCGGCTACACCGACCTCGACGGCATGACCAGCGGCCTGCAGCCGGCGGACTTGATCATCGTGGCCGGCCGTCCGTCCATGGGCAAGACCACCTTCGCCATGAACCTGGTGGAAAACGCCGTGTTGCGCAGTGACAAGAGCGTGTTGGTGTACTCCCTCGAGATGCCAGGTGAATCGCTGATCATGCGGATGCTTTCGTCGCTGGGCCGAATCGACCAGACCAAAGTCCGTGCCGGTCGCCTGGAAGACGACGACTGGCCGCGCCTGACCTCGGCCGTCAACCTGCTCAACGACCGCAAGCTGTTCATCGATGACACCGCCGGCATCAGCCCCTCGGAAATGCGCGCGCGTACTCGACGCCTGGTGCGCGAGCATGGCGATGTGGCACTGATCATGATCGACTACCTGCAGCTCATGCAGATTCCGGGTTCGGGGGGCGACAACCGTACCAACGAGATCTCCGAGATTTCCCGTTCCTTGAAAGCCCTGGCCAAGGAGTTCAACTGCCCGGTGGTTGCGCTGTCCCAGCTCAACCGTTCCCTGGAGCAACGTCCGAACAAACGCCCGATCAACTCCGACTTGCGTGAATCCGGCGCGATCGAGCAGGATGCCGACGTGATCATGTTCGTGTATCGCGACGAGGTGTATCACCCGGAAACCGAACACAAGGGCATCGCCGAAATCATCATCGGCAAGCAGCGTAACGGCCCGATCGGCACCACGCGCCTGGCGTTTATCGGCAAGTACACGCGATTCGAAAATCTTGCGCCGGGCAGTTACAACTTCGACGACGAGTAATTATTCCGCTGGTAACGGGAACAGTTGCCTGATGGTTGCTTCGTTGTATTGGTAATTCCAGCGCAGTTCGGCGCCCGCCGGGATGTCCTCGCTGGCAAACATGGCGGTGAGGATCATTTGTTCCTGTGGCGCATCGCCAACCTGGGTATTGACTCGAAACCGCGCAGCTTCAACGTTGTAACCTGCGGTGGCCTGACGCACTGGATGGCCGGCCTCGTACTCAAAGATCGTGTTGATCCTCGACAGCACGTTGTCGCCCGACAGAATCGGTTGCGTGTTCACGGCGTAAGGCGAAGTAGTCCTGACGTCTTTGATGGCCATCAGATAAGGGTCTTGTCGAAGCTGCGCGATGTACAGCGGCAGTATTTCCCCGCCATATACCCCCAAGGCTTCGCCTTTGCCGAGCGGTTTACGGGTGATGACCGTGGCTTGTCCGATCAGCGCCGACTCCTGCGCAAACTTCTGATGGGCCGCCGTGAAAGACGTGACCTCAAGCTTGTCCTCGTACAGCCGCGCGACGCTTTCATAACCTTCCCACTGGATATAAGGCCGAATCAACGTGCTGGGGAATACCGCGTTGGACGTTAACGATTTCCCCTGTGCCTGGACATGCCGGATGCGCATGGGCTGGCCTGTCAGATTACGCAGTGGGTATCGACCGTTATTGGCTCGGTCGTAGATGCGCTGGTAGTTCGAACTGTATTGATAGCCTCGTTCGGCACGCATGCTGTTCAACTCTTGCTGCGTATACACCGGCCGCACACCGTTCTCTTCGGCTGACCCGTAGTCGCTGGAAGAAGGCATTGATTCAAACTCATCACTGGATTCCATGCCTTCAAGTGACGGGGTAGGGGATTCTCCGCCGCCGTGCAGTGCCCCAATGGCCTGATCAATCTCCCAGCCGCCCCCTGTTTTTTGACGAACGTAGGGCTTATAGGCCCGGAAACGATTGCGCGCATCGACCAGCCACCAGCCCAGCGCGTCAGCTTTGACCTCGTAATAGGTTTGCTGGTCCTGAATGTAATAACGATAACTGCCGTCTGACGCGGGGCGGCTGTGATAAATGCCATCCTTGCGTGACGTCAGCTCGGTCGGGGGGCTTTTTTGTGCAAAGGACGGATCAAGTGGCAAGCCTGGCTCCGTTGCCGCTGGCCTCGAAAGCATGCCGCCCCGGTAAGCCGGAGCAGGCCTCGCCATCAGCGACGCGCCGGTCTTGTGCAGCGCCGCGTCAAGGGAGGTGACGTCTGATTGGCTGAAGAGCGTACTGCGTTCGGATTCGGTGAGCGTGCGCTCGATAGCGCCAGGCAGGTCGGTGGGTGCGCCTGGTGGCGCTGCGTACAACTCCCCCTCACGCACCAGCGTGTGGCTTGCGCTGCTATCCGCACCGCCGATGCTACCCAGCAGTGGGCCGCTTGGGCTGGCGTCATGTACGCTGATTTTTCGTGACTTCGGCCAGCCGGGCGTTTGCTCCAGGGTGTAAAGAACCAGTGGCACGCTCTCGGGGCCGCGCCTGGTGTCGAGAAAAATCCCTGCCTGCAAACGGGCTGCTTGAGCCGCATCGCTATAGGCCTTTGCCTCCATTTGCAGGGTTGGCAGAGTACTTTTTTCCGTCGACGTCACCGCTGTGTCATCGGGCTCGTTGAGCAGGTCAAACAGCCGCTGCTTTTTACGCGGAACGTCATCGGCCAGCCGTGCTGCCAGATTTTCGATTCTGGTCAAATAGTCGACATAGAACCTGGGTAGCAGCTTGTTGAATTCAACCTGCGGCATTTGCTCGTCCACCGCATGCAGAAGCTCTCCTTTTCTGAAGCGCGCTTCGCTGATCTTTATTTCGACTGTTCCCGTGCCGTGGCTCATCACCACCTGTTGTTGTTCGCCGACGATCTTCAATACATGGTTGGCCGGCCATTCAGGCAGGGACGTGAGCAGATGGAATTGAATCTGCGGTGAATAGGGGGTGACCGAGCTGCCTTCGGCGCGTTCCAGATTGAAGTCGGCCAATTCCTGGTCCAGGTTGAAGTCCCTGACCGTATCGCTCAGCAAGGGCGGCGGGCGCTGCATGTCCTGGTGGATTTCACGCAGGCTGGTCTTGTCCAGGCCGCTGAGCAGGAGGATCGGTTCAATCTTGGGCTGGGTGATATTTGCGGCGTCCGGCCCCAGACGCTTGATCAGTTTCAGTTCGTCCCAGTCGTGTGGTGTCTCATGGGCCTGGCGCCAACCGCCAACACCATTGCTGCGCAGCGCAGGGCGGTAGGCGTCCGGTTCGGTGGGGTGGTACAGCTCCCATTGCTGCGCATCGGGCGTGCGTTGGATAGCGTGGGGGTGGTCATCCAGTTTCAGGTAGTGCCGCTGTTCATGGGTGTACACGCCCTGTTTATCGGCCACCAGGTGGTCCGGTAATGCCTCGGGATGGCGGTAGGGCTTGAGATCGGCGTTCCACAAGCGCCAACCCTTGTTACGCACCTTGACCTTGACCAGCCTGGCACCGAAACCGACGGTGCGTATGGCGCCAGCCGTGGCCACCGCCAGGGCAGCGGTGTCCACCAGGTCGAGCAAGTCATTCAAGGCTTCGTCGCTGTCGCCCCGGCTCCAGGCCGCGAACCCTTCATACACGGTGTGGATCACCTGCGCAGCCGTGACCACCAACAGCACCTGACCCACGACGGGAATAAAGGAGGCAGCAAAAAACAGGGCGGACTTGCCCAGATCGATCCAGCTCTGCAGGCGTTTTTGCCGGCTTATCAGGTCGACCTCGGCGGTGGGCACGGCCACGATGCGTGCATCGTTTTTGATCTGGGCGATTCGTTGTCGGGCAATGGCTGTGAACGGGTCTCCCTCTATCCTCGTGAGGCTGACCGCCGCCTGCAGTTTGGCCGGAAGCCTTTTTTGCGCGATCGGGAATTCGGAATGACGAAGCCTGGGCGGTAGCACGTCCAGCACGGTCCCCTGATGTTGCAGCGGCACCAGGTGTTTGAAGAACGCCAGATAATCGGCCTTCAGCAGGCGCACCGCCAACTGTGCTTCAAGCTCATCCAGGGAACCGTATTGACGCAGCACGGCGCTCGGATCCTCGGGCGTGTACAGCAGGAGCGGGTTATTGATGCCGGTGGTCGTGATCACCAGAACGTTGGGCAATACCACCTCATCGAGGGTCAGGTGGTTGCAGGTTATCTTCAGGTTATGTTCCGTTTCCTGAAGGGTCTTCAATTGCGAATACTGACAAGGCGTTATCTCCTGGCGCATGCTGGCACCGTGCAGCGCAACGCCGAAGGCATGCTGCGCCTGGTCCCTGAAAATCCCCCGCACCCTGTCGGCAGACGCCGGCTCGAGGACATGGCTGATGTGTTTTGAATACTGGCCGCCGATATCCAGTTCGCGACAAAAGCGCGCGAACAGGGGGGCGCAAACAGTACTCGGCACCTCTCCCGAGTCCGTCTGATTGAAAATTACCGTACCGATTTCCATGCCGCCCGTCTCGGCCTCCGAGGCTTCGAAGTTTTGCAGGGCGGCTTCCAGCAGTGTTTGTCGGGTGGTCCTTGCGTGGTTTTTGATCAAGCCCAGCAGGTGATGATTTTTCCATTCGCGGGACAGGATGGCGTCTTCGTTCGTGACGAGGCCAAAGAACCAGGTTCGTATTTTTCCGTGCAGCAGCGCGCGTGCAAACTCTTGCGGGCTTTGTATCGTGCCAAGCAGATCCTTGAGGTCGTGCCTGGCCTGGTTGCTCTTGATCAGGCTGTTGCGAAAATCCTCACGGACCTGTGTGGGCGCCTTGATCAGCCAAGTGGGTATCTGCTCCTTGATGAAGTCCAGGTGGGGCGTGAGCGGCGAGCGTGACGGGGTGAAAGCGGGCGGTTGTTGAGTCATGGGTCGAGCCCTCATGGGCTGTGGTTGATCACGCTCAGCCTACTCATGGTTTTTTTGCCGGGGCCCTAGCCCGCTAGCCCCTGCCAACGCATTCATGTAAAAGCCGACCATTGCCGTCGGAATTGGTCAAAATTTGTGCTATATTCCGCGCCCGCGATTTTTCATCTCAACACCGGTTATCGTCATGCAAACAGCCAAGCCGTTATTTGACTATCCCAAGTACTGGGCCGAATGTTTCGGCCCGGCGCCATTCCTGCCGATGAGCAGGGAGGAGATGGATCAGCTTGGCTGGGATTCGTGCGACATCATCATCGTCACCGGTGATGCGTACGTGGACCACCCATCGTTCGGCATGGCCATCATTGGCCGGCTGCTGGAGTCCCAGGGCTTTCGCGTGGGGATCATTGCCCAGCCGAACTGGCAGTCCAAAGACGACTTCATGAAGCTCGGCGAGCCGAACCTGTTCTTCGGCGTCGCGGCCGGCAACATGGACTCCATGATCAACCGCTACACCGCCGACAAGAAAATCCGTTCCGACGACGCCTATACCCCCGGCGGCATGGCCGGCAAACGCCCGGACCGTGCGAGCCTGGTGTACAGCCAGCGCTGCAAGGAAGCCTACAAGAACGTGCCGATCGTGCTTGGCGGCATCGAAGCCTCCCTGCGCCGCATCGCCCACTACGACTACTGGCAGGACCGTGTGCGCAACTCGATCCTGATCGACGCCACCGCCGATATCCTGCTGTACGGCAACGCCGAGCGGGCCATCGTCGAAGTTGCCCAGCGCCTGTCGTGGGGCCACAAGATCGAAGACATCACCGATGTGCGCGGCACCGCGTTCATTCGCCGCGACACCCCGGCCGGCTGGTACGAAGTGGACTCCACGCGTATCGACCGTCCGGGCAAGATCGACAAGATCATCAACCCGTACGTGAACACCCAGGACACCCAGGCCTGCGCCATCGAGCAGGAAAAGGGGCCGGTGGATGATCCGGAAGAAGCCAAGGTTGTGCAGATCCTGGCCAGCCCGCGCATGACCCGCGACAAGACCGTGATTCGCCTCCCGTCGGTGGAAAAAGTCCGCGGTGATGCCGTGCTATACGCCCACGCCAACCGCGTGTTGCACCTGGAAACCAACCCGGGCAACGCCCGCGCCCTGGTGCAGAAGCACGGGGAAGTGGACGTGTGGTTCAACCCGCCGCCCATCCCGATGACCACCGAAGAAATGGACTACGTGTTCGGCATGCCTTACGCACGTGTGCCGCACCCGGCGTACGGCAAGGAAAAGATCCCGGCCTACGACATGATCCGCTTCTCGGTAAATATCATGCGTGGCTGCTTTGGCGGCTGCACCTTCTGCTCGATCACCGAGCACGAAGGCCGCATCATCCAGAACCGTTCCGAAGAGTCGATCATTCGTGAGATCGAAGAGATCCGCGACAAGGTGCCAGGCTTTACCGGCGTGATCTCCGACCTCGGCGGCCCCACCGCGAACATGTACCGCATCGCCTGCAAGAGCCCGGAGATCGAATCCGCGTGCCGCAAGCCGTCCTGCGTGTTCCCCGGCATCTGCCCGAACCTGAACACCGACCACTCGTCGTTGATCCAGCTTTATCGCAGCGCCCGTGCGTTGCCGGGTGTGAAGAAGATCCTGATCGCTTCCGGCTTGCGCTATGACCTCGCGGTCGAGTCGCCGGAGTATGTGAAAGAGCTGGTCACCCACCATGTGGGTGGTTACCTCAAGATCGCCCCGGAACACACCGAGGAAGGTCCGCTCAACCAGATGATGAAGCCGGGCATCGGCAGCTATGACAAGTTCAAGCGCATGTTCGAGAAGTACACCAAGGAAGCGGGCAAGGAGCAGTACCTCATCCCGTACTTCATCGCCGCCCACCCCGGCACCACCGATGAAGACATGATGAACCTGGCCCTGTGGCTCAAGGGCAATGGCTTCCGCGCCGACCAGGTGCAGGCGTTCTACCCGTCGCCGATGGCCACCGCCACTGCGATGTATCACTCGGGCAAGAACCCGCTGCGCAAGGTCACCTACAAGAGCGACGCGGTGACCATCGTCAAGAGCGAAGAACAACGCCGTCTGCACAAGGCCTTCCTGCGCTACCACGACCCGAAAGGCTGGCCGATGCTGCGTGAAGCCTTGACCCGCATGGGCCGCGCCGACCTGATCGGGTCGGGCAAGGACCAGTTGATCCCGCTGCACCAGCCGAGTACCGACAGCTACCAGAGCGCGCGTCGCAAGAACTCGACGCCGGCCGGCAGCCATAAGGTCGCCAAGGAAACCACCACCAGGATCCTTACCCAGCACACCGGCCTGCCGCCCCGTGGCAGCGACGGCAGCAACCCCTGGGACAAGCGCGAACAGGCCAAGGCCGCCGCGCAAGCGCGCAACAAGCAGGCGGCCAAGGAACGCACGGATGCGGCGAAGGGCAAAGGCGGCAAGCCAACGCGCAAGCCGGTAGTGCCGCGTTGATCGCAGCCTGAATATGCAAAACGCCAGCCTCGTGCTGGCGTTTTGCTTTCTAGTCGGTGGGTAGCCTGTTTGTTAAGGTGGTGCGCAATCGCCTTCGCGAGCAAGCCCGCTCCCACATTTGAACGCGTTCTCCATTTGGAATGCGGCCAAATGTGGGAGCCGGGCTCGCCCGCGAAAGCGCCAGTTCAGTCACCACCTATATCAAGGAAGATCACCCCATGAGCAACCCCTTGCTCAACATCGGCATGGACTTCAACCGCTCCCGGTTCCTGGCCCGCCAGCGCATCGAAAGCCAACTCAATCTGCCCCGCCTGTTTGCGGCCATCGATGGCGATCCCGGCATCGTCGGCGCGGGTGTCGTGTACATCGACGCTGATTTTAATGTCGTGACGCTGCGCGAATTCAAGCCCATCTGCAGCATCAAGCCCAAGCGCATCATTTTGCGTGAGGCGCAGAAGTACATAGCCCCCGCGCAGTTTGCCGATCAGGTGACCAACAATCCGCGTGAGTCTCGACTCGTGGGGGAGGCCGTCAATACGACATTGTCTTGTGCCGGCGCGATTCTGGGTTGGATTGTGGTGTTCAGCGGCACTGTCGCCGTACCGTTCACGGGTGGCGCGAGCTTGGTGGTGGCGGGCCTGGGCGCCACCGCTGCGGCGGCCAGTACCGCGCAGTGCGTGGTTGGAGGCATGAGAACGTTCAACGAACTCAACGACCCGACCGCCAACGACGATATGGACAACGAGGAATGGTATCGCTATGCGATGCCGGTATTGGACGCGGCCTCGCTGTTGGGCGCCGGCGCCTCTACCCTGACGACTGTTCGACTGTTGCAGGCTCGAAAAGCAACGACCGGTAGAAGCTGGTACGAGCTGTCCAAGGGTTTGACTCGCCAGCAACGCAAGGCGCTCACCAAAGAGTTGCTAAGCCTGAAAGACCCAAGCCTGAGCAATAAGCTGCTGAAGTTGCGCCAGCGCTCCGGTGAGTTGGTGAAGCGCTATTCGGCGACCGAGATCAATCACGCGACTATTACGCAGATCAGGGACTCCCTCGGTGCCGCCATTGGTTTCACCGGCAGTGCAGTGTCCGGCAACATTCGAACCATCGCAGTAGGGTTGTACGAGGAGCTTGAGTGATGGTGCGCCAAGTCTCGTTAAAAGCTTTTTTGGCTGACTACTTCCCTGCGTTTATTTGTGCATTTTTCCTTGCCTGTTTTTCCCTGTCCGCTGCCATTTCATTGGCATCCAGTACCTTTTTCCGCGGTGAACCAGAGCGAGCGCGTTACTCCTTTGTGGCGGCGGTAGTCTTGGGTCTGCTCTTGGCGGTCAGTCACTTCTTCATGATCCGGGGGAGAGCCTGGGGCGTTTGGGCCATCGTCGCCTTCTACGCGGTGTGTTTTTTGATCGTATTACCAACCTATGGCTATCGGCCCCATATGGCTGCCTATGTCATTGGGTTACTGTTTCCAATGCTGGGACTGCTGTTGCTCAACAGTAAGCGTCATCGGGAAATGCGTCGTCAGCTACGGGAAATCCGTCACCTGCGTGAAGCCAAGAGCGCCAGGCACAAAGCTCGCTGAATGGGTAGATTCACGCCCCCCAGCCTCGCACGCGCGCCATAAATATGTTCAGCGCGTGCAACGAATCGCCTTCGGGAGCGGGCTTGCTCGCGAAGGCGTCAGTTCAGTCATCGCCGTTTTCTGGCGCAGTACTTTCCGGTCTTCATGGGCGCGATTTTCGCGGCGGTATTCAGCCTGGTGTTCGCCGTCCCGCTGGTGGTCGACAGCTATTTCCCGCATCTGCCGCTGGAAGACAACCTCAAGTATTCCTTTTTCGGCGGCCTGGCGCTGACGTGGGCGGTGCTGCCCACTATCGCCTCCGGACCGCATTGGCTGTCGTTTGGCTTGAGCCTGCTGTTTCCCCTGCTGGGATTGTTGCTGCTCAACAGCAAGCGCCACCGCGAAATGCGCGGCAAACTGGTCGACGTGCAGCGGCTGCGCCAGGCCATTATCGCCACCCGCAAAGCCCGCTAGTTGGGTAGATTCACCACTGATCCCACACGGGCGCCACAAATACGTGCAGCGCTCGCACCACGATTCACCCATTGGCGCCGTTTTGGTGCTGTACTGCACCGGGTCCATTGAGAAAGCGCAATGACCGCCGCGCTGGCATAAGTCTTGCGCGCGTTGTTCCCATGCTCTGGCTCGCAGGAGGCCGCCGTGTCGATTCATGTCGCGTTGCACCACGTTACGCATTACCGCTACGACCGCGCTGTCGAACTCGGCCCACAGATCGTGCGTTTGCGCCCCACACCCCATAGCCGCACGCGGATCCTGTCCTACGCGCTCAACGTGCAGCCCGAGCAGCACTTCATCAATTGGCAGCAGGACCCCCAGGGCAATTACCTGGCGCGCCTGGTGTTCCCGGAAAAAACCACCGAGCTGCGCATCGAAGTCGACCTGGTCGCCGAAATCGCGGTGTTCAATCCGTTCGACTTTTTCCTTGAGCCCTACGCCGAGAACATCCCCTTCAGCTACGCCGCCGATGAGCAGCGCGAGCTGGCGCCGTACCTGGAAACGCTGCCGCTGACGCCAACGTTTGCCGCCTACCTGGCCGGTATCGACCGCACGCCCTTGCCGGCGGTGGATTTTCTGGTGGGCCTCAACCAGCGCCTGGCCGCCGATATCGGTTACCTGATCCGCATGGAGCCGGGTGTGCAGACCCCTGAATTCACCCTGCAGAACGCCTCCGGTTCCTGCCGCGATTCGGCCTGGCTGCTGGTGCAATTGCTGCGCAACCTCGGGCTGGCCGCGCGGTTTGTGTCCGGTTACCTGATCCAGCTCACGGCAGACGTCAAGGCCCTCGATGGCCCCTCCGGTACCGAGGTGGACTTCACCGACCTGCACGCCTGGTGCGAGGTGTATCTGCCCGGCGCCGGCTGGATCGGCCTGGATGCGACCTCCGGCCTGTTCGCCGGTGAAGGCCATATCCCCTTGGCCTGCAGTCCCGACCCATCGTCCGCCGCGCCGATCAGTGGGCTGGTGGAGCCATGCGGCTGCGAATTCACCCACGAGATGTCAGTGGAGCGCATCTGGGAAGCCCCACGGGTAACCAAACCCTACACCGAAGCACAGTGGCAGGAGATCCAGGCCCTGGGTCAGCAGATCGATAGCGACCTGCTCAAGCACGACGTGCGCCTGACCATGGGCGGTGAGCCCACCTTCGTCTCCATCGACGACCCCGACGGCGCCGAGTGGAACACCGCCGCCCTGGGGCCGGACAAACGGCGTTTGTCCGCCGAACTGTTCCAGCGCATGCGCCAGCACTACGCGCCCCAGGGCCTGGTGCATTTCGGCCAAGGCAAGTGGTACCCCGGCGAGCAACTGCCGCGCTGGTCGCTCAACTGCTACTGGCGCCGCGATGGCGTGCCGATGTGGCACAACAGCGCGCTGATCGCCGATGAGCAGCAGAGTTATGGTGCCGACAGCGAGATGGCCGGGCGTTTCCTGGCCAGTGTGGCCGAACGCCTGAAATTGCCGGCGCGCTTCGTGTTCCCGGCCTTCGAAGACAACTTCTACTACCTGTGGCGCGAAGGGGCGCTGCCGCAGAACGTCACTGCCCAGGACCCGCGTTTGAGCGACGAGCTGGAACGCGAACGCCTGCGCAAGGTATTCGCCCAAGGGCTGGATAAAGTCATCGGCCAGGTGCTGCCGCTGGCGCGCACCGCTGCCAATGATCGCTGGCAGAGCGGGCGCTGGTATTTGCGCGACAGCCACTGTCGCCTGGTGCCGGGCGATTCGCCATTGGGTTACCGCTTGCCGCTGGCCTCGCAACCTTGGGTCACGGCGGCCGAGTACCCGTTTGTGCACCCCACCGACCCCAACCAGGACCTGCCGGAGTTACCCACCACCGCCCAACTGCACCAGCACGGCGAACCCGCGCCCAGCGATGAGCGTGTGCCCGAGGTGGACGAGTCCGCCGATTGGCTGACGCGCACCGCGCTGTGCGCCGAAGCCCGTGAAGGGCGGCTGTACCTGTTCATGCCGCCGCTGGAACGGGTTGAGGATTACCTGGAGCTGGTGGCCGCCATTGAAGCCACCGCCGATGAGCTGCAGTGCCCTGTGTTGCTCGAAGGTTACGAGCCGCCGGCCGATACGCGCCTGAGCAACTTTCGCGTCACGCCCGACCCCGGGGTGATCGAGGTCAACGTACAGCCGTCCGCCACCTGGAACGAGTTGGTGGAGCGCACCGAATTCCTCTACGAAGAGGCACGGCAAACCCGTCTGACCACCGAAAAATTCATGATCGACGGGCGCCACACCGGCACCGGCGGTGGTAACCACTTCGTGCTCGGCGGCGCGACACCCAAGGACTCGCCGTTCCTGCGCCGGCCCGACCTGCTGCGCAGCCTGATCAGCTATTGGCACAATCACCCGTCGTTGTCGTACCTGTTTTCCGGGCTGTTTATCGGCCCGACCTCCCAGGCGCCACGGGTGGACGAAGCGCGCAACGACGCGTTGTACGAGCTGGAAATCGCCTTTGCGCAAATGCCCGCACCGGGCGAAGAATGCCCGCCGTGGCTGGTCGACCGTCTGCTGCGCAACCTGCTGATCGACGTGACGGGCAACACCCATCGCGCTGAATTCTGCATCGACAAACTCTACTCACCGGACGGCGCCACCGGGCGGCTGGGCCTGCTGGAACTGCGCGCGTTCGAAATGCCACCCCATGCGCGCATGAGCTTGACCCAGCAATTGCTGCTGCGCGCCCTGGTCGCACGCTTCTGGCGTGAGCCTTACGCGCCGGCGAAACTGGTGCGCTGGGGCACCGAGCTGCATGACCGCTTCCTGTTGCCGCAGGTTATCGCGCAGGACTTTGCCGACGTGATCGACGAGCTCAACACCGCCGGTTACCCACTGCGCACCGAGTGGTTTGCCGCGCACCTGGAGTTCCGTTTCCCCAAAGTCGGCGACTATGCCGTCAGCGGCATCGAGCTGGAACTGCGCCAGGCCCTGGAGCCCTGGCATGTGCTGGGCGAGGAAGGCGCGGTGGGCGGCACGGTGCGTTATGTGGATTCGTCACTGGAGCGCCTGCAAGTGAAGTTGACCGGTCTGGCGCCGCAGCGCTACCTGCTGACCTGCAACGGTATTGCCGTGCCCCTGCAGCCCACCGGCCGCGTCGGCGAGTTCGTCGCCGGGGTGCGTTATCGCGCCTGGCAACCGGCCAACTGCCTGCAACCGACCATCGCAGTGCACGCACCGCTGGTGTTCGACCTGCTCGACACCTGGATGCAACGCTCCCTGGGCGGTTGCCAGTACCACGTCGCCCATCCGGGCGGGCGCAACTACGACAGCCTGCCGGTGAATGCCAATGAGGCCGAGAGCCGGCGCATGGCGCGGTTTTTCCGCCTGGGCCATACGCCAGGAAAGCTCACGGTGCCGACTGTGGTGCTCAACGATGAATTGCCGATGACGTTGGATCTGCGCCGCTTCCCCAATAAAAATGACTGAATGCAGTTCAACATGTGAGAGGGGGCTTGCTCCCGATCGCGGTACATCAGCCGATACATAAGTGACTGATCCACCGCCATCGGGAGTAAGCCCCCTCCCACATTGGATTGCGGCAAGTTTGAATTACACTGACTCCCCTTTGCCTCTGCCGAGCGTTCCATGTCCGATTTGCTCGACCGTTACCCGCTGACCGCGGGCACTTACCACGAACTGCTCGATGACAGCGGCGCCGTGCGTGCCCATTGGCAGCGCCTGCTCGACCATCTGCAACGCAGCACGCCCAACCAGTTGGCTCAGCGTCAGGCGCTGCTCACCCGGCAGATCCAGGAAAACGGCGTGACCTACAACGTCTACGCCGACCCCAAAGGCGCCGACCGTCCGTGGGAGTTGGACCTGCTGCCCCATGTGCTGGCCGCCGATGAATGGCAGCACCTGGCGGCCGGTATCGCCCAGCGTGCGCGCCTGCTCAATGCCGTGCTCGCCGACCTGTACGGCCCGCAACGCCTGATCGCCGAAGGCCTGCTGCCGGCCGAGCTGGTATTCGGGCATAACAATTTCCTGTGGCCGTGCCAGGGCATCCAGCCGCCCGACGGCGCGTTCCTGCACCTGTACGCGGTGGATCTGGCGCGCACCCCCGATGGCCGCTGGTGGGTGACGGCAGACCGTACCCAGGCACCCTCGGGCGCCGGCTATGCCCTGGAAAACCGCACCATCGTGTCCCGCGCCTTTCCGGACCTGTACCGCGATCTGCAAGTGCAGCACCTCACCGGTTTTTTTCGCACGCTTCAGGAAACCCTGGCGCGCCAGGCACCGGGCGACAACCAGCCGCCACTGATCGTGCTGCTCACCCCGGGGCGCTTCAACGAAAGTTATTTCGAACACCTTTACCTGGCCCGCCAGCTTGGCTATCCGCTGGTGGAAGGCGGCGACCTGACCGTGCGCGACAGTACCGTGTTCCTCAAGACCCTCAGCGGCCTGCGCCGGGTGCACGCAATCATGCGCCGCCTGGACGATGACTTCTGCGACCCGCTGGAGCTGCGCACCGACTCGGCCCTCGGCGTGCCCGGCCTGCTCGACGCCGTGCGCCAGGGCAATGTGCTGGTGGCCAATGCCCTGGGCAGTGGCGTGCTGGAGTCCCCGGGGCTGCTGGGCTTTTTGCCGAAGATCAACGAGTTTCTGTTCGGCGAAACGCTGATCCTGCCGTCGATTGCCACCTGGTGGTGCGGCGAGGCGCCGGTGCTGGCCGAAGCCCTGGAGAAACTGCCCGAGCTGCTGATCAAACCGGCGTTTCCTTCGCAGAGTTTCGCCCCGGTCTTCGGTCGCGACCTCAACCCCGCGCAGCGCCAGGCTCTGGCCGAGCGCATGCGCGCGCGGCCCTACGCCTACGTTGCCCAGGAGCTGGCGCAGCTGTCCCAGGCGCCGGTGTGGCACACCGTTGACGATCACCTGCAACACCGCGCCATCGGCATGCGCGTGTACGCCGTTGCCAGCGAAGACGGTTATCGCGTGTTGCCCGGCGGCCTTACCCGCGTGGCGGCCGATGCCGACGCCGAAGTGGTGTCGATGCAACGCGGCGGCGCGAGCAAGGACACCTGGGTGCTCGGCGAGCGCGCCGCCGGTGGCGAACTGTGGCGCGCACAACGCACGATTGGCGCCCATGACCTGGTGCGCCGAGACCCCTATTTGCCTTCGCGTGTGGTGGAAAACCTGTTCTGGTTCGGCCGCTATTGCGAGCGCTGCGATAACAGCGCGCGCTGGTTGCGCATCGTGCTCGCGCGCTATGTCGACGGCGACGACCCGCTGGCCTTGCAGGCGGCGGTGGAGCTGGGAGAAAACCTGCGCCTGCTGCCGGAGGAGGGCGAGTTGCCGCAGCGCCTGCTCGCGGCCTTGTTGGGGGATGACTGGCCGTCGAGCCTGCGCGCCAACCTGCAACGCTTGCAGTGGGCGGCGTCTCAGGTGCGCGGCAAATTGTCCCGCGAGAACTGGCAGGCGCTGGTGGAGCTGCAGCGCGAAGCCATGGCGCTGGAACGCGACGCTGCGGATGTCGGCGAGCTGCTGGACTTCCTCAACCGCCTGGTGATGTCCCTGGCGGCGCTGTCCGGCTTTGCTCTGGACGACATGACCCGCGACGAAGGCTGGCGCTTTCTGATGATGGGGCGACGCATCGAGCGCCTGCAGTTTCTGAGCAGCAGCCTGGCAGCGTTCCTGCGCGGCGTGGCGGTGTTCGATCAGGCCGGGCTTGAGTGGTTGCTGGAGCTGGGCAACAGCAGCATCACCTACCGCTCGCGCTACCTGGCGGTGCCGCAGTTGATCCCGGTGCTCGACCTGTTACTGCTCGATGAGCAAAACCCCCACGCGGTGCTGTTCCAGCTCAAACTGGTGAGCCGTACCTTGCGCCGCTTGAACGACGACTTCGGCGTGCCGCGCGAAACCGGCCTGGCTCCGTTGGTGGAGCGCCTGGCGCGTTTCGACCTGGCGTGCCTGGAGAACCCGCTGTTCGGCGAACCCGGCGTGCGCGCCGCACTGAACGGCTTGGCCGACCTGTTGCAGGCGGTCGCCGATGAGAGCGGGCAGGTATCGGATCGCCTGGCCCTGCGCCATTTTGCCCATGTGGATGATGTCAGCCAGCAAACGGTGTCGGTGTAATGAGCGCGCGCTATCAGATTTTTCACGATACCCATTACCACTACGACAGCCCGGTGTCCCTGGCCCAGCAGTTGGCCCACCTGTGGCCGCGGCCCTGCGCCTGGCAGCGTTGCAGCTCGCAGCAACTGGACATCAGCCCCGAGCCGTCCTCGCGGCGCGATGAGCTGGACGTGTTCGGCAACCCGATCACTCGGCTGGCGTTTGAGCGGCCTCACGATGAATTGCTGGTCAATGCCAGCCTGAGCGTGGAAGTGCTGGCCCGGCCGGCGCTGGATTTTCGGCAGTCGCCGGCCTGGGACCACACCCGTGACAGCCTGGCCTACCGCAGCCAGCCGCTGTCGCCAGAGCGCATCGAAGCCTGTCGCTATCGGTTCGAATCGCCTTACGTGCACCTCAAACAAACGTTCGTCGAGTTCTCTGCCAGCTGTTTCCCGCCCGGCGCGCCGTTGCTGGTGGGCGTGCAGGCATTGATGGAAAAGATCTTCAGCGAGTTCACGTTCGATGCCGAGGCCACCCAGGTCGCCACGCCGCTGGTGGAAGTGCTGGAGCGCCGGCGCGGCGTGTGCCAGGACTTCGCCCACCTGATGCTCGCCTGCCTGCGCTCGCGCGGCCTGCCGGCACGCTACATCAGCGGCTACCTGCTCACCCAGCCGCCGCCCGGCCAGCCACGGCTGATCGGCGCCGATGCGTCCCACGCGTGGGTTTCGGTGTTTTGCCCGGTGTCGGGCTGGGTCGATTTTGATCCGACGAATAATGTGCAGCCGGCACTGGAACATATCACCCTGGCCTGGGGCCGGGATTTCTCCGATGTGTCGCCGTTGCGGGGAGTGATTCTGGGAGGGGGGAGCCATGACCCGGAGGTGCGGGTGACGGTGATGCCGCTGGAATGACTGTGGCAAGCCTGCTTGCCACAGCATGGGGAATACTTATTCAGCCGGATCTTTTGGTGTTTCGCTCTCGTCGCTCGTTACTTCAGCATCTGCATCCGGGTTTACGCCGCCGGCTTCTTCGTCTGCAGCGGCTTTCTTGCGTTGCAGTTTTTCCTCTTTCTTCTGTTCCTTGGCCAAGTCTCTCTGACGTTTGGCGAAGGAGTAATTAGGTTTGGCCATGGGCGATCCTCTAGGGTCGAAGGTGAGGGGGGCGGCGCGCAGCTGCCTTTGGGTCGCTATGGTAGCAGCTTAGCGGCGCGGTTGGCGGCTGGCTGATTGTGCTGATCAATCTGATAGCCTAAAGTTGTATACAATCTGCCGGTGCAGATCATAAGAATTCGAGCCTGTCTGAGGCACCCTTTACCGCATTACACGTTTTAAACCTTGCCATGGAGATTCACATGTTTGCCAAAATCGTTGCTGTTTCCCTGCTGACTCTGGCCAGCGGCCAATTGCTTGCAGCAGAGTGCGCGGTCACTGTTGATTCCACCGATCAGATGTCCTTCAACACCAAGGAAATCACCATCGACAAAAGCTGCAAGACCTTCACGGTTAACCTGGAGCACTCGGGCAGCCTGCCAAAGCAAGTGATGGGGCATAACTGGGTGCTCACCACCAAAGCCGACATGCCGGCCGTTGCCAGCGACGGCATGGCGGCCGGTATCGACAAGGGCTACCTGAAAGAAGGTGACACCCGCATCATCGCGCACACCAAGCTGATCGGCGCGGGTGAAAAAGACTCGGTGACTTTCGATGTGTCCAAGCTGGCGGCGGGTACCGAGTACGAGTTCTTCTGCTCGTTCCCTGGGCATAATTCGATGATGAAAGGCGCGGTGGTGCTCAAGTAGGACCGCGTTATCGTTTATCGCAGGCAAGCCAGCTCCCACACTTGACCGGGTTCCGACAGGAAAATGCGGTCAAATGTGGGAGCTGGCTTGCCTGCGATAGCGGTCTACCTCACGGCGCGAACGGCATCACCCGCTTGTGCTCGGTCTTGCGATACGTCTCGCAGATGATCCGGAACGCCTCTTCGCGCACGGGCTCACCGTGCAGGAACGCATCGATCTCAGCATAGGTCACGCCATGTGACGCCTCATCCGGTTTGCCCGGCGACAAGTCTTCAAGGTCCGCCGTCGGTACTTTCTCCACCAGCGACTCTGGCGCGCCGAAGTGCCGCGCAATCGCGCGTACCTGGTTTTTCACCAGCCCGCTCAAGGGGGCCAGGTCGCAGGCGCCATCGCCGAACTTGGTGAAAAAACCCATCACCGCTTCCGCTGCATGGTCGGTGCCGATCACCAGGCCACCGGCCGCGCCGGCGATGGTGTATTGCGCCACCATGCGCATGCGCGCCTTGGTGTTGCCCAGCACAAAATCGCGGGACGCGGCGGGCTTGTCTTCAAACGCCGACACTTCCGTGGCCAGGGCCTTCACCGCCGGGCCGATGTTCACGGTGTGACGCTCATGCGGGTTGATGAAATCCACCGAGGCCTGGGCATCGAGTTCGTCGAACTGGGTTTCGTAGGGCAGGCGCACCGCGATAAAGCGGTAGGCCTCGTCACCGCTGCTGGCGCGCAGTTCCTGCATCGCGCGCTGGGCCAAAAGGCCCGCCGTGAGGGAGTCGACGCCGCCGCTGATGCCCAGCACCAGAGCCTTGAGCCCGGAATTGCGCAGGCAGTCCTGGATAAACGTTATGCGCCTGGTCACTTCGGCCTCAAGGGCCGCCTGATCGTTGAACGGTGCTTGGACCTTGAGCTGCTGCGCAATTTCACGCTGTACGGCTTGCATGGTTCACTCCTTGCTGGATAGGGCAGGTACTTTGAAAACGTGACGCAAATAGGCGACGAAATTAGGGTCGGTGCAGTGGGTCTTGCCCGCTTCATCGGAAATCTTCGCGACGGGCTGGCCATTGCAGGCGGTCATTTTAAGCACGATGCTCATCGGTTCCACCCCTGGAATATCGCAGGTCAGGTTGGTGCCGATACCAAAGCTCACATTGATGCGACCGCGCAGCGCACGGAATATCTCCAGCGCCTTGGGCAGCGTCAGACTGTCGGAGAACACCAGGGTCTTGCTCATCGGCTCGATGCCCAGTTTGTGATAGTGGGCGATGGCTTTTTCGGCCCATTGCACCGGGTCGCCGGAGTCGTGGCGCAGACCATCGAACAGTTTGGCGAAGTACAGATCGAAGTCGCCCAGGAACGCGTCGGTGGTGATGCAATCGGTCAGGGCGATGCCGAGCAGGCCACGGTATTCACGCACCCAGCAGTCGAGCGCGGCGATCTGGCTATCGATCAGGCGCGGGCCGAGTTGCTGGTGGGCCATGATCCACTCGTGGGCCATGGTGCCCAGCGGCTTCATGTCCAGTTCGCGGGCCAGGTGCACGTTGCTGGTGCCCACGAAGCGTCCCGGAAAATCGTGCTTGAGCACGCTCACCACTTCTTCCTGCACGCGGTAGGAAAAGCGTCGGCGCGTGCCGAAATCCGCCACTTGCAGCTCCGCCAGCTCATCGCTGCTCGCGTTGGCGGTCAGCCAGTCGAACTTGCGATACAGCTGCTCGCGCGCCTGTTCGAGGATCACGCTCTGGTAGCGGTAGCGGTTACGCACTTCGCTGACAATCGCCAGCATCGGCACTTCAAACAGGATTACATGCAGCCACGGCCCGCGCAGGCGGATAAACAGCTCGCCGTTTTCGATACCGGTCTGCACGTAGCGCAGGTTGAAGCGAAACAGCCCGAGAAAGCGCAAAAAGTCCGGCTTCATGAAACTGATGCGTTCCAGAAAGCCCAGTTGATCTGGGCTCAGGCTCAACTCGGCGAGGCGCTCGATCTGGTAGCGGATCTCTGCCAGGTACGGACGCAGGTCTTCGCTGTTGCGGCAACGAAACTCCCATTCAACTTCCACGTTCGGGTAGTTGTGCAGCACCGCCTGCATCATGGTCAGCTTGTAGAAGTCGGTGTCGAGCAGGTTCTGCACGATGCGATCGGCAAACACACTCTCGCTCATAACGGGAATCTCCAGACGGGTCGGCGATGGAGGCCGGCCTTTACGCACAATTGAGGAAGGGGGTTAGTGGCGCATAGACCTGTGGGGGATTGCCAGTGATTTTTTCAGTGAGGCCATTGGCGTCATCGCAGGCAAGCCAGCTCCCACAGGTTAAAATGCATTCCAATGTGGGAGCTGGCTTGCCTGCGATGGCGGTTTTCCAGGCGACTAAATAACCTGCTCCATCATCCACTTTACAAACTCTCTTACCTTGGGCACCTCCGCCGAATGCTCAGGATACGCCAGATAGTAAGCATCCAGGCTCGGCATCCCATGCTGCCAGGGAATCACCAACTTGCCCTCGGCCAATTCCTCCTCCACCAGGAAACGCGGCAACAGCGCCACGCCACACCCCACCTGCGCCGCACGGATGCACATATAGAACGTGTCGAACCGCGGCCCATGGTAGCTGTGCTCGGTATGGAAACCCTGGCTGGCGAACCAGTCATGCCAGCCCTGGGGCCGTGACGCGTTTTGCAGCAGCACCAGCTCGCTCAGTTGCGTGGGGTCGGTAAAGGGGCGGGCGGGCAGGCTGTCGGGCGAACAAACCGGTACCAGCTCTTCACTGAACAGTTTCAGGCTCTCGGTGCCGGGACGTGCGCCCTGGCCGAAGTAGAACGCCATGTCGGCCTTGCCTTGCAGCAGTTCGTCCGGTTCCTGTTCGTTGCACAGGTCCAGATGGATCTGCGGATGGCGCAGGCGCCACCCCTTGAGGCGCGGCACCAGCCAGCGCGCGCCGAAGGTATAGGGCGTGGACACGCGCAGTACTTCGGTCTCGCCGCCGTAGGAGCGCAGGTAATGCGTGGACATCTCCACCTGCGTGAGGATCTTGCGCACTTCCACCAGGTACAGATCCCCTGCCGGCGTCATTTGCAGGCGGCGACGCACGCGGCGAAACAGCAGGTGTTGCAGCAACTCTTCCAGCTGCGCCACCTGCTTGCTCACCGCGCTTTGCGTGAGGTTGAGCTCCTCGGCGGCGCGGGTGAAGCTCAGGTGGCGGGTGGCCGCTTCGAAGCACTGCAGAGCGGTGATCGAGGGCAAATAGCGTTTGTTCAGCACGGCACGCCTCTTTTTATTCTTTGCATGAATAAACGGAATGATATCTCGCCTAATCGTCGTTTGTTGGCAAGTCTTGGGCCAGCTACAAATAGGGTTTGAATGGCCGTGCGTGTGGCGGCGCGATTTTTTGTGTGCAGATTGAAGGAGTGACCCATGGTTGCCGCATTGCTTGATCGTCTTGGGGTGAACCCGGCGCTGTACCAGGCGGGTAAACAGCCCGTGCATTCGCCGATTGATGGCAGCCTGATAGGCCGTGTGCACTGGCAAGGTGCCGCCGAGGTGGAGCAACAGGTCAGTCGCGCCGAGCATGCATTCGACGCCTGGCGTAAGGTGCCGGCCCCGCGTCGCGGCGAGCTGGTGCGCCAGTTGGGTGATGCGCTGCGCCAGCACAAGGCTGACCTGGGCGAACTCGTGTCCTGGGAAGCCGGCAAGATCACTCAGGAAGGCCTGGGCGAAGTACAGGAAATGATCGACATCTGCGACTTCGCCGTCGGCCTTTCGCGTCAGCTCTACGGATTGACCATCGCCTCCGAGCGTCCCGGCCACCACATGCGTGAAACCTGGCATCCATTGGGCGTGGTCGGCGTGATCAGCGCGTTCAACTTCCCGGTGGCCGTGTGGGCGTGGAACACCGCCCTGGCGCTGGTGTGCGGCAACGCGGTGATCTGGAAACCGTCGGAAAAGACCCCGCTCACTGCCCTGGCCTGCCAGGCCTTGTTCGAGCGCGTGCTGAAAACCTTCGATGGCGCCCCGGAGTACCTGAGCCAGGTGATCATCGGCGGTCGCGACGCCGGCGCAGCCCTGGTGGATGACCCGCGTGTGGCGCTGATCAGCGCCACCGGCAGCACCCGCATGGGCCGCGAAGTGGCGCCCAAGGTTGCGGCACGCTTTGCCCGCAGCATCCTCGAGCTGGGCGGCAACAACGCAATGATCCTCGGGCCGAGTGCCGACCTGGACATGGCCGTGCGCGCCATCCTGTTCAGTGCGGTGGGCACCGCCGGCCAGCGTTGCACCACCCTGCGCCGGTTGATCGCCCATGAGTCGGTCAAGGCCGATATCGTCGCGCGCCTCAAGGCCGCCTATGCCAAGGTGCGCATCGGCCATCCGCTGGAAGGCAATCTGATCGGCCCGCTGATCGACAAGCACGGTTTTGACGCCATGCAGGACGCGCTGGAACAGGCGTTGAGCGAAGGCGGCAAAGTGTTTGGCGGCCAGCGCCAACTGGAAGACACGTTCCCCAACGCCTACTACGTGTCGCCGGCGATTGTCGAAATGCCCGAGCAAAGCGACGTGGTATGCACCGAGACCTTCGCGCCGATTCTCTACGTGGTCGGTTACACCGAATTTGCCGAGGCCCTGCGCCTGAACAACGCCGTGCCCCAGGGCCTGTCATCGTGCATCTTCACCCTTGATGTGCGCGAGGCCGAGCAATTCATGTCGGCGGTGGGCAGCGATTGCGGGATCGCCAACGTCAACATCGGCCCGAGCGGCGCGGAGATCGGCGGCGCGTTCGGCGGCGAGAAAGAAACCGGCGGCGGGCGTGAGTCGGGTTCGGACGCATGGCGCGGGTACATGCGTCGCCAGACCAACACCGTGAACTACTCGCTGGAGCTGCCGCTGGCGCAGGGCATTACCTTCGACTGATTCCTTCAGTCGGAGCGGGGTCAATGTGGGAGCTGGCAAGCCAGCTCCCACATTTGATTTGCAATGATAAGAATGTTGTTTGTTGGGTCTCATCGGAGTCTGGCAATGGCACTGCGCGAAGCATGTTTGTGGGAACACCTCACTCCTGGCCGGCCGGACCGCGCCGCGCTCAAGGGCGAGGTCAAGGTGGATGTGTGCGTGATCGGCGCCGGCATCACCGGCTTGTCTGCGGCTGTGCACCTGCTCGAACAAGGTAAAAGCGTCGCCGTGCTCGAAGCCCATCGCACCGGCCACGGCGGGTCGGGGCGAAATGTCGGGCTGGTGAATGCGGGCCTGTGGATCCCGCCGGACGAGATCGAAGCCGGTTTCGGCGAAGCGGTGGGCAGCCAGCTCAACCGCATGCTGGGTGCGGCGCCGTCGCTGGTGTTCAGCCTGGTCGACAAATACAGCATCGATTGCCAACTGCGCCGCGAAGGCACCTTGCACATGGCGCACAACGCCCGTGGTGAGGCGGATTTGCGCAGCCGTGAAGAACAGTGGAAGCGCCGTGGTGCACCCGTGGAACTGCTGACCGGCCAGGCATGCGAGCAGGCCACCGGTACCCGCAAAATTTCCGCCGCCCTGCTCGACAAGCGCGCCGGCACCTTGAACCCGATGGCGTACACCACAGGCCTGGCGAATGCCGCGGCCCGCCTGGGCGGGCAGATGTTCGATCATTCCCCGGTGACCCAATTGGAGCGCCAGGGCGCGAACTGGTCGGTGCAGACCGCCCAAGGTTCGGTGCAGGCGGCCCAGGTGGTGATCGCCTCCAATGCCTACACCGAGGGCGAATGGACCGAGTTGCGGCGCAATTTTTTCCCCGGTTACTACTATCAGGTCGCCTCCGCGCCGCTTGCCGATGACGCCGCCCGGCAAATCCTCCCCGGCGGCCAGGGATCATGGGACACCCGCCAGGTGCTCAGCAGTATTCGCCGCGATGCCGATGGCCGCCTGTTGCTCGGCAGCCTGGGCAATGGCAATCAGAAGCCGGGCTGGTTCCTCAAGGCGTGGGCCGATCGAGTGCAGCGGCATTACTTCCCGTACCTCAAACCGGTGCAGTGGGAATACACCTGGACTGGCTGCATTGCGTTTACCCCGGATCACCTGATGCGCCTGTTCGAACCGGCGCCGGGCCTGGTCGCCGTCACCGGCTATAACGGACGCGGCGTCACCACCGCCAGCGTGGTGGGCAAGGCGTTTGCCGATTATCTATGTCAGCAGAATCCCCAAGCCTTGCCGATACCGTTTGCGCCGATGCTGCCCCTGACTGGCGTGGGCGTGCGCAGCTGTCTGTATGAGGCCGGGTTCTCGCTGTATCACGCCGGGCAATGCCTGCGGATCGTGATCTGATCAGCGACATAGCGCGTAAAAGCCTGCCTCTTCCAGGCAGGGTTCCCATCTGTATTGGTGCAAGTCGTAGCAATCGCGCACTGTAAATGTGCAGTTCCGTTACGCCTGTTGTTACAGACGAAGGGGCCTGCTGTTTGCGGTCCGGTTGCAGGTGCCACCGTGTCGGGTTGTACTTTTTTCGCTGGCTGGTTGCACCTCTGCGAGCCAGAGGGTTGCACGTACTGGCAAGCGGCGCCGAAACACCTGCAATAACAATGACACCGTGTCTTTTTGAAGAATAAAAAAGTAATGGCACGCGGCTTGCTCAGAGCTTCCCGTGAAAGGATTGAATGCAAGTCGTCGTGCCTAAAATCAAAAAATACGGAGCACCACTCATGTCTCAGACGTTTTACAAGAAAGGTTTTCTGGCCCTCGCCGTTGCAGCGGCGCTGGGTGTTTCTACGTTTGTTCAAGCTGATGTGAAAATCGGCGTGGCCGGCCCGATGACGGGTGCCAACGCTGCTTTCGGTGAGCAGTACATGAAGGGTGCCCAGGCGGCGGCCGATGTTATCAACAAGGCCGGCGGCATCAATGGCGAAAAAATCGTGCTGGTGGCCGGCGATGATGCGTGCGAGCCCAAACAGGCCGTCGCCGTGGCCAACCGCCTGGCCGACCAGGACAAAGTGATCGGCGTGGTCGGGCACTTCTGCTCCTCCAACACCATCCCGGCATCCGAGGTGTATGACGAGGCCGGCATCATTGCGATCACGCCCGGCTCCACCAACCCGCAGGTCACCGAACGCGGCCTCGGCGCGATGTTCCGCATGTGCGGGCGTGACGACCAGCAGGGCGTTGTCGCCGGCGACTACATCGTCGACGTGCTCAAGGGCAAGAAAGTCGCAGTCATCAACGACAAGGACACCTACGGCAAAGGCCTGGCCGACGCCACCGCTGCCCAGTTGACCAAGCGCGGTGTCAAGCCGGTGCTGGAAGAAGGCCTCACCCGTGGCGAGAAAGACTTCAGCGCCCTGGTCACCAAGATCCGCTCCACCGGCGCCGACGTCGTGTACTTCGGCGGCCTGCACCCGGAAGCCGGTCCTCTGGTACGGCAGATTCGTGAAGCGGGCCTCAAGGACGTCAAGTTCATGTCCGATGACGGCATCGTCACCGACGAACTGGTCGCCACCGCTGGCGGCAAGCAGTACGTGGACGGCGTGTACATGACCTTCGGCGCCGACCCGCGCAAACTGCCCGACAGCAAAACCGTCGTGGAAGAGTTCCAGAAGAGCGGCTATGAGCCGGAAGGCTACACCCTGTACGCCTACGCATCGGTCCAGGCCCTGGCGGCCGGCTTCAATGGCGCCAAGTCCAACAAGGGCGAAGATGCCGCCAAGTGGCTCAAGGCCAACCCGGTACAAACCGTGATGGGCAAGAAGGAATGGGACGGCAAGGGCGACCTCAAAGTCTCCGACTACGTGGTTTACCAGTGGGATAAAGACGGCAAATACCACCAGTTGGAAAAGCAGAAGTAAGCCTGAGCACCACCGTTCCAATGTGGGAGGGGGCAAGCCTCCTCCCACAGGGGACGGGGTTGTTATCGAGATCTGACTTTTCCTCCAGAAGCGCCGCACACCCACCCGGTGTGCAGGTGCTCACCGCGTGAGATTTGCGTTATGGATGGTATTTTCCTGCAGCAACTGGTCAACGGCCTGACCCTCGGGTCGGTCTACGGCCTGATCGCCATCGGCTACACAATGGTCTACGGCATCATTGGCATGATCAACTTCGCCCACGGCGAGGTTTATATGATTTCCGCTTACCTCGCGGCAATCAGTCTGGCACTGCTGGCTTACTTCGGCATCGAATCCTTCCCGCTGCTCATACTCGGCACCCTGATCTTCACCGTGGTTGTCACCGGCGTGTACGGCTGGGTGATCGAACGGGTCGCCTACAAACCGCTGCGCAACTCTACCCGACTGGCCCCGCTGATCAGCGCCATCGGGATTTCGCTGATCCTGCAGAACTACGCGCAGATCGCCCAGGGCGCCAAGCAACAAGGCATCCCGACCCTGCTGGCCGGCGCCTGGCGCGTCGATATCGGCAGCGGGTTCGTGCAACTCACTTACACCAAAGTGTTCATTCTCGTGGCCGCGTTTGCCGGCATGGCCTTGCTCACCTACATCATCAAGTACACCAAGCTGGGCCGCATGTGCCGCGCGACGCAGCAAGACCGCAAGATGGCCTCGATCCTCGGTATCAACACCGACCGCGTGATCTCCTATGTCTTCGTCATCGGTGCCGCCATGGCGGCCTTGGCCGGCGTGCTCATCACCCTCAACTACGGCACCTTCGACTTCTATGCCGGCTTCATCATCGGCATCAAGGCGTTTACCGCAGCGGTACTCGGCGGCATCGGCTCCCTGCCCGGGGCGATGCTGGGCGGGATCATCCTTGGTATCTCCGAGTCGCTGTTCTCGGGGTTGATCAACTCCGACTACAAAGACGTCTTCAGTTTCTCCCTGCTGGTGGTGATTCTGATTTTCCGTCCCCAGGGCCTGCTTGGTCGTCCTCTTGTGGCGAAGGTGTAAACATGTCTGCTGCCAAACCCATCGATATCAAGAAAAGTGTGGTCGATACGGTCCTCGCCGGGCTGATTTCCTTGATCGTGTTCGGTCCGATCGTCGGCGTGGTCCTCGACGGCTACAGCTTCAACCTGGAACCGGCCCGCGTCGGCCTGCTGGTGGCCATCGTGATGGTCGGCCGCTTCGCCATGAGCCTGTTCCTGCAAACCCCCAAGGGCCTGAAGATTCTGCAGGGCTTCGAAAGCAGTGGCTCCGGCGTGCATGTGCTGCCACCGGACTACAAGTCGCGGCTGCGCTGGATCATCCCGGCGCTGATCGTGATCGCCATCGTGTTTCCGATCTTCGCCAACAAGTACCTGCTTACCGTGGTCATCCTCGGGCTGATCTACGTGCTGCTCGGCCTGGGCCTGAACATCGTGGTCGGCCTGGCAGGCCTGCTCGACCTCGGTTACGTGGCGTTCTACGCCATCGGCGCCTACGGCCTGGCGCTGGGTTATCAATACCTCGGCCTGGGCTTCTGGACCGTGTTGCCACTGGCTGCCATCGCGGCGGCATTGGCGGGGTGCATACTCGGGTTTCCGGTGCTGCGAATGCACGGTGACTACCTGGCCATCGTGACCCTGGGCTTCGGTGAAATCATTCGCCTGGTGCTCAACAACTGGTTGTCGTTCACCGGCGGGCCGAACGGTATGCCGGTGCCGTCGCCGACCTTCCTCGGCCTTGAGTTCGGCAGGCGCGCGAAGGATGGCGGGATTCCGTTCCATGAATTTTTCGGCATCGACTACAACCCCAATATCAAATTCCTGTTTATCTACATCGTGCTGTTTCTGGTGGTGCTGGCCGTGCTTTATATCAAGCACCGCCTGACCCGCATGCCGGTCGGCCGCGCGTGGGAGGCCCTGCGTGAAGATGAGATCGCCTGCCGCTCCATGGGCCTGAACCATGTGCTGGTCAAGCTCTCGGCGTTCACCATCGGGGCATCGACAGCCGGTTTGGCCGGGGTGTTTTTTGCCAGCTACCAGGGCTTCGTGAACCCGTCGTCGTTCACCTTCTTCGAGTCGGCGCTGATCCTGGCCATTGTGGTGCTGGGTGGCATGGGCTCGACAGTGGGGGTGGTGATCGCGGCGTTCGTGTTGACCGTGGCGCCTGAACTGCTGCGCAGCTTCTCGGAATACCGCGTGCTGCTGTTTGGCGTGCTGATGGTGGTGATGATGATCTGGCGGCCGCGCGGCTTGATCCGCATCAGCCGAACCGGTGTGACCCCACGTAAAGGAGTGGCGCCATGAGCAAGGAAGTCGTCCTCAGCGTGGAACATTTGATGATGCACTTCGGTGGCATCAAGGCCTTGAGCGATGTGAGCCTCAAGGTCGAACGCAACTCGATCTTCGCCCTGATCGGCCCCAATGGCGCCGGCAAGACCACCGTGTTCAACTGCCTCACCGGCTTCTACAAGGCCAGCGGCGGCAAGATCCAGCTCAACGTGCGTGGCAAGCAGACCAACGTGATCCAGCTGCTGGGCGAACGCTTCCGGGCCACCGACTTCGTGTCGCCCAAGCGCTTTCTCAGCCGCGTGTACTACAAGATGTTTGGCGGCACCCACTTGGTCAACCGCGCAGGCCTGGCCCGGACGTTCCAGAACATTCGCCTGTTCAAGGAAATGTCGGTGCTGGAAAACCTGCTGGTGGCTCAGCACATGTGGGTCAACCGCAACATGCTGGCGGGCATCCTCAACACCAAGGGTTACCGCAAGGCTGAAAGCGATGCACTCGACCACGCCTTTTACTGGCTGGAAGTGGTCGATCTGGTGGACTGCGCCAACCGCCTGGCCGGCGAACTCTCCTATGGCCAGCAGCGCCGCCTGGAGATCGCCCGCGCCATGTGCACCCGGCCGCAGATCATCTGCCTGGACGAACCGGCGGCGGGCCTGAACCCTCAGGAAACCGAAGCCCTCAGCGCGATGATTCGCCTGTTGCGCGACGAGCACGATCTTACGGTGGTGCTGATCGAACATGACATGGGCATGGTGATGAGTATTTCCGACCACATCGTGGTGCTCGACCACGGCAACGTGATCGCTGAAGGCGGGCCGGAGGCGATCCGCAACGACCCGAAAGTGATTGCCGCCTATCTGGGCGCCGACGAAGAGGAGCTGGTATGAGCGGGCCTATCCTCGAAATGAAGGACCTGGATGTGTTCTACGGCCCGATCCAGGCCCTGAAAAAAGTCTCGCTGCACATCAACGAAGGTGAAACCGTGAGCCTGATCGGCTCCAACGGCGCGGGCAAGTCCACGCTGCTGATGTCGATCTTCGGTCAGCCACGGGCAGAGTCCGGGCAGATTCTGTACAACGGCGTCGACATTACCCACAAGTCCTCCCACTACATCGCCTCCAACGGCACCGCGCAGTCGCCGGAAGGGCGGCGGGTGTTCCCCGACATGACCGTCGAGGAAAACCTGCTGATGGGCACCATCCCCATCGGCGACAAGTTCGCGCAGGAAGACATGCAACGCATGTTCGAGCTGTTCCCACGGCTCAAGGAGCGGCGTAACCAGCGTGCCATGACCATGTCGGGCGGCGAGCAGCAAATGCTCGCCATCGCCCGCGCGCTGATGAGCCGGCCCAAGCTGCTGCTGCTGGACGAGCCAAGCCTGGGCCTGGCGCCGATTGTGGTGAAGCAGATCTTCTCCACCCTGCGCGAACTGGCGGCGACCGGCATGACCATCTTTCTGGTGGAGCAGAACGCCAACCACGCGCTGCGCCTGTCGGACCGCGCCTATGTGATGGTCAACGGCGAGATTCGCCTGACGGGCACCGGCAAGGAGTTGCTAGTGAACGAGGACGTGCGCAACGCCTACCTCGGCGGCCATTGATCGCTGTGGGAGGGAGCAAGCTCCCTCCCACATTGATTTTCTGTGTTCCACAAGACCCATTTCGAAATTGTGGAAAACAAATCCAGCCCCCCTCCAAACCGCGACATATAGCCGCCGCAAATCCCTGTTTTGTCACAGTTTTGACTTGTCCCCATCCGCTGTGGAACCGGCTGTGGGTAACGTGGGTGTAGCTGGCTGAAGGCCTTTAATTACGTGGCTTTCAGCGCGGTGGTTGTTTATTGATCAGCGTTTTTTTCGCGGGCTGTCGAGGGGTTTGTCAACCTGTTTAAAGACACAGGTATATGACCAAAACATGTCGGATCAGCCTGTGGATAAGTCTGTGACTAAACTCTGGAAAGACTGCCGTAGGGGGCGGATTAACTGGCCTGGAGCCATCGTTCGGATTTTTCCTCTTCACCCGGCCTACATACGACCCGGCCCAGGTCAAGCAAAAAACTTTGCAAAACCGCCTGCGGGCCTTGTGTACAGCGGCCTGAAGCCATTTCGACTTGCCCCCAAAGACTGTGGGCGCAGTTGTGGATAACCTGCGCGCACATGGCTGCAAGCCACGGTTCACAAGGTGTTGAGTCAGGCGATCAAAAAATGATCAGCAGGTGTGCCTGACGGTTGCCGCAAGCGCCGCGTACGGGCATTCTGCTGGCAACTTTTTTCCGATGTCCGCAAGGAGAACACCATGTCCGACACGTTGTTTATTACTGGCGCCACCTCAGGTTTCGGCGAAGCCTGCGCCCGTCGTTTTGCTGAGGCCGGCTGGAAACTGGTGCTCACCGGTCGCCGCGCCGAACGCTTGAATGCGCTGGTCGAAGAGCTTTCCAAACAGACCGAAGTGCACGGCCTGGTGGTGGATGTGCGTGACCGCAAGGGCATGGAAGAGGCGATCGCCCAGCTGCCGCCATCGTTCGCCACCCTGCGCGGGCTGATCAACAATGCCGGACTGGCGGTGGGCACCGACCCTGCGCCCAAGTGCAGCCTCGACGATTGGGAGACCATGGTCGACACCAACATCAAGGGCCTGCTGACCACGACCAACCTGCTGCTGCCGCGCCTGATCGCCCACGGGCGGGGCGCGGGCATCGTCAACCTGGGCTCCATCGCCGGTAACTACCCGTATCCGGGCAGCCACGTGTATGGCGCCTCCAAGGCATTCGTGAAGCAGTTCTCGCTGAACCTGCGTTGCGACCTGCAAGGCACCGGCGTGCGCGTGACCAACATTGAGCCGGGCTTGTGTGAGAGTGAGTTTTCGCTGGTGCGCTTTGGCGGCGATCAGGCGCGCTATGACGCCACCTACGCGGGCGCCGAGCCTATCCAGCCGCAGGATATTGCCGACACCATCTTCTGGGTGATGAACACTCCGGCGCACGTGAACATCAACCGGTTGGAACTGATGCCGGTGAGCCAGACGTGGGCAGGGTTTGCGATCGAGCGTGGTGCCAAGTAAGACTGCGTTGCCTGCATCGGGAGCAAGCCCCCTCCCACATTGGAATGTGGGAGGGGGCTTGCTCCCGATGGGGCCCTGAAGGTCAGCCCAACTGCCTGACCAACCCCTGATAACACGTCGCCAGGTGATAAGGCGTGGTCGAAGGCATATCCCGTCGGCTCACTGCCCCTTGCGCATCCAGGCATTCATGCCAGCCCTTGCGATGCAAAAAATGCTGCGCCAGCGCCTGCAACTGGCGCTGCACCCGCGCCTCGTTTCCCGGGCGCAAGGTCAGTGCGCGCAGGTATTCAGCCTGGGCCCAGATACGCTGAGTGCCGTCACGCACATGACCGTCAAGGTCGAGCATGCCGCTCACGGCACCGCTTACGTTATCCACACCCTTTTCTTCGGCGTAGGCAAACGCGCGGCTGAGTGACGCATGCAGCGGCGTGCCGCGCAGCACTGCGGATGAGTCGAGCAGGAAGAACCATTCGAACTGGTGGCCCGGCTCGAACCAGTTATCCACAGCGCCCAGCGGTTTTTCCAGCATCACGCCGTGCCCGGGGTCGATGAAACGCTGCTGCATGGCCGTCGCCAGGTTCAGCAGGGCGGTTTGCACGTCGGTGTCTTCACGTACCGCCAAGGTGGCGAGGAACGCTTCGGCCAAGTGCATCAATGGGTTTTGCAGCGGGCCGGACGAGAGCGACGACCAGTCGCGGTCCAGCACTGCGTCGTACAGACCGTCGCCGCTGGCGAAGCGCTGGGCAACCACTTCGAGCGCGGCATTGAGGACCGACGCCACCAGCGGCTCGCGCACCTTGGCCCAGTAATGGGCGCAGGCGAAGATGATGAACGCGTGGGTGTAGAGGTCTTTGCGCGTATCCAGCGGTTGGCCCGCGGGGTCGATGCTGTAGAACCAGCCGCCGTGCTCGGCGTCATGGAAGTGCTGTTGCAGGGAGCGGAACAGCGCGGCCGCGCGCGCGTGCGCAAAGTCGGTGTCGGGCTCGCCGATCAGGCTGGCAAACAGGTACAGCTGACGGGCGCAGGCCATGGCGCGGTAGCGTTGGGGTGGCAAGGGATGGTGATCAGCGTCGAGTGCCTCGTAGGGCAGCGCCAGCTCGGCATTCCAGCCCGGGCCTTGCCAGAGCGGCACGATCAGGTCACGGAAATGGGTGAGTACGGTATTCAAAAACGGTTGGGAAGCGCTGGGCATCGGCTGGCGTCGTCACGGCAGGGGCGTAGGCGCGCATGGTAGCAGGCTTGGGTGCGGTGGTGTCTGCGCCACCGTTATCGCGGACAAGCCCGCTCCCACATTTTTGAATGACGAATCCGCTCAAATGTGGGAGCTGGCTTGCCTGCGATGGGCCCGGCACAGGTGCCGAAATCAGCCCGCGAGCAACCACACGCCAGTCGCCGCCGAAGCTGCCCCAGCCACCCGCACCAACGGTGCCGCCGCTGCCGGCAACACACGCACCACGGCATAGCCGGCCGCGTGCAACAGGGCCGTCGCACCGACAAACCCCGCCGCGTACGCCCATGGGCTGGACATCGCCGGCAGCTCCAGGCCATGCGCCACGCCATGAAACAGCGCAAACAACGCTGTCGCACCCACCGCCACAAACAGCGGCGGACGCACCGCCAGCGCCACCGCCAGGCCCAGCGCCAGCACCGATGCGGCAATGCCGCTTTCCAGCGCTGGCAATGCCAGGCCTTCAAACCCCAGCACGCCGCCGATCAGCATGGTGCCGACGAAGGTGCAGGGCAGCGCCCAGCGCGCCGCGCCTTTTTGCTGGGCGGCCCACAGGCCCACGGCGAGCATCGCCAGCAGATGGTCGATACCGCCCAGGGGGTGGCTGATGCCGGCCACCAGGCCGTTATCGCCATGGCCCGGATGGGCGAAGGCCAAGGCAGGGGCCAGCAGCAGCGCAGCGGCGGCGAACAGTTTGTTGAGGCTCATAAACAGGCTCCGTAATGGGTTGATCAGGCGGCGGTCAGCAGGCCCTGGCGTTCGATGAAGGCGACGATTTCGTCCAGGCCGACGCCGGTTTTCTGGTTGCTGAACACAAAAGGTTTACCGTTGCGCATGCGCTGGGTGTCGCTGTTCATCAGTTCCAGCGAGGCGCCCACCAGCGGCGCCAGGTCGATCTTGTTGATCACCAGCAGGTCGGATTTGCAAATACCGGGCCCGCCCTTGCGCGGCAGCTTGTCGCCGGCCGACACATCGATCACGTAGATAGTCAGGTCTGACAGTTCCGGGCTGAAGGTGGCCGACAGGTTATCGCCGCCGGACTCCACCAGGATCAGGTCCAGGCCGGGAAAGCGCCGGTTGAGCTGGTCGACCGCTTCGAGGTTGATCGAGGCGTCCTCGCGGATCGCCGTGTGCGGGCAGCCGCCGGTTTCCACGCCGATGATGCGCTCCGGCGCCAGGGCTTGGTTGCGCACCAGAAAGTCGGCGTCTTCGCGGGTATAGATGTCATTGGTGACCACGGCCAGGTTGTAGCGATCGCGCAGCGCCAGGCACAGGGCCAGGGTGAGGGCAGTCTTGCCGGAGCCCACCGGGCCGCCGATGCCGACACGCAGGGGTTGTGAGTTCATGTGCTTCTCCACATCAAGGGAATCTAGGAACGGAACAGGCGGCTGTATTGGCGCTCGTGGGCCATGCATGCCAGAGACAGGCCGAACGCGGCGCTGCCCAGTGAGTGGGGGTCGATGCGCGCGGCGTCCTGCTGGGCCTGCTGCAGCAGTGGCAGCAGTTCACTGGTCAGGCGCTGCGCGGCTTGCTGGCCCAGGGGCAGGGTTTTCATCAGCACCGCCAGCTGGTTTTCCAGCCAGCTCCACAGCCAGGCGGCAAGGGCGTCGTCGGCGCTGATGTGCCAGGCGCGCGCGGCCAGCGCCCAGCCCAGGGCCAGGTGAGGTTCAGTGCGTTGCGCCAGAAAATCCCGTGCCGCGTCGTCCAGCTCGGGCAAGCCATTGAGCAGTTGTTGCAGCGAGTAGCCCATCTGCCGGCTCTCCTGGTACAGCTCGCGGGTTTCACGGCTGGCGCGGTGCTCTTCGCACAGCTGCGCCAGTTGCGACCAGTCATCCACGGCGGCGGCGCGGCAGTGGGCGAGCAGCAGTGGCGCCTCGAAGCGCGCCAGGTTGAGCAACAACTGGTCGCTGATCCAGCGGCGAGCGCTGGCGGCATCCGGCACGCGGCCGTTGTCCACGGCCATTTCCAGGCCTTGGGAGTAGCTGTAGCCGCCAATCGGCAATTGCGGACTGGCCAGGCGCAGCAATGCCCAGGCTGGATTCATGTACGCACGCCGAATTGATGCAGCTTGGGCGGGTAGTTGAAGTCTTCATCGCCATGGCGCGAGTGATGATGGCCGCCTCCGTACGCCCCGTGTTCGGGCTGGAACGGCGCCTCGATGGTGTCGGCCTGCGCGCCCAATTGTTCGAGCATGGCCTTGAGCACGTAGTCATCGAGCAGGCGCAACCAGCCATCGCCGACTTGCAGGGCCACGTGGCGGTTGCCCAGGTGATAGGCGGCGCGGGTCAGTTCAAATGCGCTGCTGCAGGTGACGTGCAGCAGTTGTTCAGGCCGTGCACACACGCGCACCACCCGGCCGTCTTCAGCCTGCAAGCATTCGCCGTCATGCAGCGGCGGCTGGCCACGCTCCAGAAACAGGCCGACGTCTTCGCCGTCGGCACTGAAACAGCGCAGGCGGCTTTTGCTGCGGGCTTCGAAGTTGAGCAGCAGCTCGGCGGCCCATTGGGCCTGGGGGGCGATTCGGCGGTGGATCACCAGCATCAGAGGGCTTCCAGCTATGAGCGATAACGGAGCTAGAGCAAGGGGCTTGCCAACGTGGGGCAGGTTGTAGGAATTGCCTGTCGGCGCGCGGCGCTGTGCCTCCGAATAGGGCGGCAGCTTATTCGGGGCGTGACTCACGATGGTGCGCTGCATGCGCTACGGCACTGGATGAGGGCGTTTTGCCTGGCGGCTTATTCGGTGCTGCCCAGGCCTTGCCAATGCTTGAGGCCAATGAAGATAAAGCGCAATTGCTGAGTGATTTTCGCCTGGGGCGTGAGGTGTTCAGGCAGGGCGTGGGCGGGTGGATCGATGATATCGGGCAGGGTGGCGAACACGCTCTTGACGATCAGGTCGGCCATCACATGCAAACCGTCGGCTTGCAGGTGCGCCAGCTTGGGCATGCGCGTGAGGTCGGCGGCGAGGTCACGGGTGATGTCTTCACGCAGGGCGCCGATGGCCTGGCGCACGGCGAGGCAGCCGCCGTATTGCTCACGGGCCAGGAACAGGAATTGCGAACGGTTGGCCGACACCACATCGAGAAAGATCCGCACCGAGGCATCGATGATGCCGCCCATCACGAATTCATTGTGGCGTACCAGGCGAATGGTGGCGCGAAAGGTCTGGCCGACCTCGCTGACCAGCACGAGCCCGAGCTGATCCATATCGGCAAAATGCCGGTAGAAACCTGTGGGCACGATCCCGGCCGTCTTCGCCACTTCACGCAGGCTCAGGCTGCCGAACCCACGGCCGCACTCCATCAGGTGGCGGGCTGCGTCCATCAGGGCGAGGCGGGTCTGTTGCTTCTGTTCGGCACGGGGCAGCATGGGCGGGTGAGCTTTGTCGGCAAGTACAGCGACGCACTCTAGCAAAAGCGCTTTGCTGGCGTCGAACTTGGCGGCGTGGAGCGAGGGGGATGCATTAAATTCAGGGAGGGGGCAGCGTCAGCGACCCTGGCGAGCAGGCTCGCTCCTGCGGATGCCGGAGCGAGCTGTCTGGGCCACCACAGGCTCAGCTCTGTGCTTGATGCAGTTCTTGCAGGCGATCGGCACCACCTTCGGCAACACCTTCAGTGTAGGCGCGCTCGTTGGCTTGCTCGGCGCCGCCTTCAACTAGGCCTTTTTCTTCCAGGCGGTGACGGCCGTTTTCGCTCAGGCCTTCGGTGTAGGCGCGTTTGTTGGCTTGCTCCGAACCGTTTTCAGCAACGCCTTTGGCGTAGTCGCGGTTCTCGTCTTCCTGCGAGCCGCTACGGGCCAGCGTCTGGCTCGACTGAGCGGCCTGGGCATGGTTTTGTGGGATAGTCTGTTCGGCGGCTGGCAGGGCAAAGGCACTGGAAGCGAGGACAGACAGCAGAACGGTAGCGAGTACTTGGCGTTTCATGATGGTTGCTCCTTGGGAGGGCGATAAAGTGGGTACAGGACTCATGCTACTCTCGATATATCGATATAAAAGTTCATAAACGCAATGGTAATAATCAACGCAATTGATGGTTCTGGCGGAAGGCTCTAGAGCGGGCCTCTCAAGCACGCGGTTTTGCACCCAAGTGGGTATTTTCGACACAATGGCGGGTAGCAATGGTGCAGGCGAGCAAACAAAATCTGTCGATCCGGTCAGGTAAAGAGCGTTCTGCGGTTAAATCAATCAACGGGTTAAACCCCGCTGCGGTTTGCCAGTCGTACCCTTATGAGCTGTATTCCAGCTATTCGTGTTCAGGAGTTCTGTGCAATGACGCGCACTCGTAAAATCGTCGCCTGGTGCTGCGCCAGCGTCGTCGTGTTAATCGCCGTGGTTGTGGTGTTCCTGGTGTTTTTCGACTGGAACCGCATCAAGCCGCCGCTCAATGCCAAAGTCTCCGAAGAACTGCATCGCCCGTTCGCCATCAATGGCAACCTCGCCGTGGTGTGGCAGCGCGAACCCGAGGAAGGCGGCTGGCGCGCCTGGGTGCCGTGGCCCCATGTGATCGCCGAAGACCTGACCCTGGGCAACCCGGACTGGTCGAAACAGCCGCAGATGGTCACGTTGAAAAAGGTCGAGCTGCGCATCTCGCCCCTGGCCCTGCTCGCGCAGCGCGTGGCGATCCCGCGTATCGACCTCACCGAACCGAGTGCCCAGCTGCAGCGCCTGGCCGATGGCCGCGCCAACTGGACGTTCACGTTCGACCCCAAGGACCCGGACGCCGAGCCGTCCAACTGGGTGGTCGACATCGGCGCCATCAAGTTCGACAAGGGTCATGTGACCCTCGACGACCAAACCCTCAAGACCCAGCTCGATGTGATCATCGACCCGCTGGGCCAACCTATTCCCTTTGCCGAAATCGTTGGCGATGCCGATGCCAAAAAAGCCCTGGAAAAAGGCTCCTCGCCGCAGGATTACGCGTTCGGGCTCAAGGTCAAAGGCCAATACCATGGGCAGACACTCGATGGTAACGGCAAGATCGGCGGCCTGCTGGCCCTGCAGGACGCGGCCAAACCGTTTCCACTGCAAGCCCAGGTCAAGATTGGCGACACCCGTATCGCCGTGGCCGGCACCCTGACCGACCCGCTCAACCTCGGCGCCCTGGACCTGCGCCTCAAACTCGCCGGCGCGAGCCTGGGCAACCTCTATCCGCTCACCGGCGTGACCTTGCCGGATTCGCCGGCCTATTCCACCGACGGCCACCTGATTGCCAAGCTGCATGAAGCCAGCGGTGCGTCGTTCCGCTATGAAAACTTCAACGGCAAGATCGGCAACAGCGATATCCACGGCGACCTGGCCTACGTCGCCAGCCAGCCACGGCCCAAGCTCAGCGGCACACTGGTGTCCAACCAGTTGCTGATGACCGACCTTGCGCCGCTGATCGGCGCCGACTCCAACGCCAAGCAAAAAGCCCGTGGCGGTGCCAGCAAGCAGCCGGCCACAAGGGTGCTGCCGGTGGAAGAGTTCCGCACCGAACGCTGGCGTGACATGGATGCCGATGTGGAATTTACCGGCAAACGCATCGTGCACAGCGCCGATCTGCCCTTCACCGATCTTTACACCCATGTGGTGCTCAACGACGGTGAACTGAGCCTGGAACCGCTGCGTTTCGGCGTGGCTGGCGGCAAACTGAATGCGCAGATTCGCCTCAACGGTCGCATCACACCGATGGAAGGCAGCGCGAAACTCACCGCGCGCAACTTCAAGCTCAAGCAGTTGTTCCCAACCTTCGAACCGATGAAAACCAGCTTTGGCGAACTCAATGGGGATGCCGACATTACGGGGCGCGGTAACTCCGTCGCGGCTTTGCTCGGCAGTTCCAACGGTGACTTGAAGATGTTGATCAACGACGGCGCGATCAGCCGTGGGCTGATGGAGATCGCCGGGCTTAATGTGGGTAACTACGTGGTTGGCCGCCTGTTTGGCGACAAGGAAGTGAAGATCAACTGCGCAGCGGCAGACTTCGGCATCAAGACGGGCCTGGCGACCACCCGACTGTTCGTGTTCGATACCGAGAACGCCATCATCTACATCGATGGCACCGCGAACATGGCCACCGAGCAGCTTGACCTCACGATTACCCCTGAATCCAAAGGCTTTCGCCTGTTCTCACTGCGTTCGCCGCTGTACGTGAATGGGCCGTTCATCAAGCCCAACGCCGGCGTCAAAGCCATCCCGCTGGCCCTGCGTGGCGCCGGCATGGTAGCCCTGGGCGTGATCGCAGGTCCGGCCGCCGGTCTGCTCGCGCTGGTGGCGCCGAGCGGCGGAGAGCCCAACGAGTGCGCACCGTTGCTGCAACAGATGAAGGAAGGCAAGGCGCCCAAGACTGTTAAATAGCTGACTCAACCCACAAGCCAATGTGGGACGGGCAAGCCCCAATGCCGTTCAGTTGAGCGAACGCGATGCTCAAAGCGACGAAGATTTAAGGTGGGAGTGGCGGTGCGACTCGCTCGCTAATGCTCGGTGTTCCCGAACGCAGGCTTTGGAGGATCGAGATCAAGAGCGCGGCGGCCTTATAGCCGACCGGTATTGTGAGCGCGACCAAATGTGGGAGCTGGCTTGCCTGCGAAAGCATGGGTCAGTCAACACCAATGCTTGCTGACCCACCGCTTTCGCGAGCAAGCCCCTCCCACCGTTCAAAAAAAGAGGGGAGCCGTTTGACCGGCTCCCCCCTCGTTTTTGCGTGACGACTTACAGGCTTTCGAGAATGTCCGCCATGTCGTCTGCGTGCTCTTCTTCCTGAGCCAGAATCCCTTCAAACAGACGACGGGTGGTTGGGTCCTTGTCGCCGATGTACTGGATGATCTCGCGGTAGCTGTCCACCGCGATGCGTTCGGCCACCAGGTCTTCGTAGACCATTTCCTTCAGCGAATTACCCGCCACGTACTGAGCGTGGGAGTTTTTCGACAGCAGGTCGGGGTTGAACTCCGGCTCGCCGCCCAGTTGAACGATGCGCTCGGCGAGTTTGTCGGCGTGTTCGGCTTCCTGGGTCGCGTGCTCGAGGAATTCATCGGCAGCTACGGAAGCCTTGATGCCGCTGGCCATGAAGTAGTGACGCTTGTAGCGCAGCACGCACACCAGCTCAGTGGCCAGCGATGCGTTGAGCAAGCGAATGATCTCTTCGCGGTCGGCGTTGTAGCCTTCGGTCACAGCGCCGTTTTCGACGTTCTGGCGGGCGCGACTGCGCAGGGTCGCAACGTCAGTCAAATGTGCTTCGGTCATCTCAATCTCCTGGTGCTAATCCGGTTGTACGCCACGCTCTGTCGGCGTGATCGCTACAGGTTGTGAGTCGCGGCCAGGGCAAAAAGTTTTATTGGATTTTACCGGATGTGTCACAAGGGCCTCGCTGACGGCTCTGTTTCACCGGTGTCGTCCAGCGTTCCGACAGGATCACCCCGCCCAGGGTCAGCAAGCCACCGACCAAGTGATACAGCGCCAGATCTTCTTTGAGCACCAGCGCCGCAATCAGCGCGGTGATCAACGGCAGCAGGTTGAAAAACAGCGTGGTGCGGCTCGGGCCCAAGGTCTTCACCGAATGCATCCACGCCAACGGCGCCAGCATCGATGCCAACAGACACGCGTACAGCACCAGCGGCACATTCGCCCAGCCCAGGCCCGCCTTGGGTGAGAACAGGAACAGCGGAAACAGCACCACCACCGCCACCAGCACCTGCAAATACAGCAACACCAACGGTGGCAGGCGCAGTTGCCATTTTTTCAGCAGGGTGCTGTAGATCGCGTAAGCCAGGGTAGCGACCAGCATCATGCCGTCGCCCAGGTTCACCCCGTGTTGCAACAGCACGCGCAGGCTGCCGGACGACACCACCACGACCACGCCGGCAAACGACAGCACCGCACCGGCCAGCGCACCGTACGTGAGGCGCTGGCCCAGGCTGATGATCGCGGCAGTCAGGGCCATCAAGGGCATCAGCGACAGGATGATGCCCATGTTGGTCGCCGAGGTCAGCGTCGCCGCGTAATAGGCCAGGCTCTGATACACCGCCATGCCCAGCACGCCCAGCACGAAAACCTTGCTCAGGTTCGGGCGGATGACTGACCAGTGGGCAATCACCGGCTTCAGCATGAACGGGGTGAACAGCAGCGCCGCCAGCAACCAGCGGTAAAAGCCGATTTCGGCCGGGAAGATCGCGCCCACGGCCAATTTGTTGATAACGGTGTTGCCGGCCCAGATAAAAATGGCCAGCAGGGGATACGCGTATTGCATGAACATCGCCGTACAGATGGATGGACGAGGATTATCCATCGTCCGCACAGGAAGGTGTAACAGGGTTTGACTACACTCTGCCCAGGCCGTGCCCGTCGGCGCGGTAACCGGGAGAAAATCCATGAAGATGCTGCGTATTCCATTGTTGATGATGGGCCTGCTGATGTGCTCTCAAGGCTTTGCCGCTACCGCCCAGCAAAACAAGATGACCACTTGCAACGCCGAAGCCACCACCAAGACCCTCAAGGGCGACGAGCGCAAAGCCTTCATGAAGACCTGCCTGTCGGCCCCGGCTGCCAACGATGCCAAGACCGTCACGCCGCAACAACAAAAGATGAAGGATTGCAATGCGTCGGCAAAAACCAAGGCGCTGGCCGGCGATGCGCGCAAGGCCTACATGAGCACCTGCCTCAAGGGCAACTGACAGCGCACATCCCCTGTGGGAGCGGGCTTGCTCCCACACTTGATCGCATTCACACCGTCACCTCTCGCTTGATTCCTGGAACGCTGGCAGACTGCCCATCCTTTTATCGCCGTTCGTTTTGAGGCTGTATGCCAACGTTTTCTCAGCGTCACGTGATATTGCTGGCCAGCTACATCATCATTTTTGGCGGGTTGTTGCTGGTGCTGCCGCTGAAGCTGCTGCCCAGCCTGCTGGCTGGCCTGCTGGTTTATGAACTGGTCAACATGCTCACCCCCCAACTGCAGCGGCTGATCGAAGGTCGCCGCGCGCGCTGGCTGGCGGTGGCGCTGCTCGGCACGCTGATCGTCAGCGTGCTGGCGCTGATCTTCGCCGGCGCCATCAGCTTTCTGCTGCACGAAGCGGAAAACCCCGGCGCCTCCCTCGACAAGTTCATGGGCGTGGTCGACCGCGCGCGAGGCCAGTTGCCACCGTTCCTCGACGCCTACCTGCCCGCCAGCGCCGCCGAGTTCCGCGTGGCCATCGGCGACTGGCTGAGCAAGCACCTGAGCGAGCTGCAACTGGTGGGCAAAGACGCCGCGCACATGTTCGTCACGCTGCTGATCGGCATGGTGCTCGGCGCCATCATCGCCCTGCAGCGTGTGCCTGACCTGACCAAACGCAAACCCCTGGCCGCCGCGCTGTTCGACCGCCTGCACCTGCTGGTGCAAGCCTTTCGCAACATCGTCTTCGCCCAGATCAAGATCGCCGCGCTCAACACCGCCTTCACCGCGATCTTCCTGGCCGTGGTGCTGCCGCTGTGCGGCATCCACCTGCCCCTGACCAAAACCCTGATCGTGCTGACCTTCCTGCTTGGCCTGCTGCCGGTGATCGGCAACCTGATGTCCAACACCCTGATCACCATCGTCGCGCTGTCGCTGTCGATCTGGGTGGCAGTGGCCGCGTTGGGTTACCTGATCGTGATCCACAAGGTCGAGTACTTCCTCAACGCCCGCATCGTCGGCGGGCAGATCAGTGCCAAGTCGTGGGAATTGCTGCTGGCGATGCTGGTGTTTGAAGCGGCGTTTGGCCTGCCGGGGGTGGTGGCGGGGCCGATTTACTACGCGTATTTGAAGAGTGAGTTGAAGCTCGGCGGGATGGTCTAGGGGGGCAAGGGCCTAGTCTTCGTTGCACTGGCGCTCCTTGCCGGGTGCGCCCCTTCGCATTCGGCCTGGGTCTCCAGCCGAGACGGCTCGAATGGCACACCGCTGGACTCACACATCTGCGCAAAATCGCCGGGTAAGTGTTCGGATTCGCTCTGGTCGCCTGCCAATCAGAACAGGGTATTTGACCGCGTCGTGGAGGAGGGACGGGCAAGAGCTATTACATTACGAGGATACGCGACTGTCGTTATTCCGTCTGGGTGCACGAGGACAGGGTGATCAAGTACTGGCGGTATGAGACGGAAAACACCGCAAGCTGCTACATTTTTTGAGGCGGCCGCTTGCCGGGGTGCCGATGCGCTTTTTTACAGGCGGCTACAGGCAGGTATTAATGCTATGTGCTGCAGTTATTTAGTTATTTCGTGGCCGAATCAGTGGGTACATTTGATTTAAATCAACGGTATTCAAAGGTGGCGGAATGTCCGGTATTAATGTTTCTAAAGATAATGATCAGGCGTTAGTTAAGGGCGTGGAGGCGATGGTGCATGGCGACCTTATTAATATCGTGGCGACCGCAGTTCCGGCGTGTCTGTTAACCGCTTCGACACAGACGCAGGGTGCTTTCAAGAATCTGAAGGTGTCCATGCCCGACTGGTGGGCGTCGGCTACTCGTGAGGAGCGCGCAGTTGCGGTCACTTACGTCGAGCAAAGTATAAAAACACACACTGAATACAGCGACGCGATTCGAGCAGTCAAAAGTCTCAACGATTTTGCAGCCCCGCTTTTGAAAAAAGAAATCAAAAAAGTTTTCGCCCTTGACCTGGATGTTAATCAGGTTTGGCTTGAGTTATATAGCCATGTCGGGGTGTTTCAGGATTACAGGGTTGAGTGTTTTTCGTTGTTAGAGGCTGCGCTTCATAATTTTGAACCCGCTGAGGAACGCTCGCGCGCGTTTTATATTAGTCAGTTTTTTAACTATAAAAGTTCAGGTGTTCGCAATGGAGTCAAAGGGCTGGATATCACGAAATTCGTCACGTTGTGTCGACGGCTTGATCTTGGTAAGAAGTACCAGCAACACATAAAAGAACAGTTGGGCTGGATTGACCCAACGCGACCTGCCACTGAGAAAAATGCCTTTATTCAGTACCAAAAAGCCTCGCTCAAGGCCGCCAGCTACATTGCCCTTTTGAAAAAAGATATTGAGCAAAAGCACTACCAGGCGTTGCTCTCGGTGATCAATCAGGAGAGTGATGTGAAGGTCGATGGCAAGCCGCTCTGGTTTCGTGGCTTGAGTTTCATGAAGATGAACCTAAGTGATTGTCTGGTGTTTCAAATTGCCGAAAAGGACCCAAACTGGTTCATGGATATGCTGTGGCCCCTGGTGGACAAGGACTCGGGGGCGGGTTTTATTGTTTATATCCCGGACGACCCTGATCATCCTGTCAAATACTACACCTCGTTGACTCAACTTAAGGCGCGGCTGACGTTGCAACTTCTGCGCAGAGACGAAATCTCTTCAACGGCCGCCCCCTCGCCCTATCAACAGTTCCTCAGCCGGTTCGTCGCACACAGGGCTCGCCCGGCTTTTTTGACTTACTTTACCGAACAGTTACCACGCAGTAGCTTTTTCGATAACCGGGTACATGAGCGACGTCAAAAAACGCAACTGGATTTTTTGCTGCAATTTTATCCACTCGGCCCTGCGCGAGATCCATGGGAAGACGGCGTTGACCTCTGGGCCTGTTTGTACAGACACCGGCGAGACCGACTGTTGGCGGATGCTGGTAGCCAAGCCGTGCCTACCGAGGAGGCTGATGCGCAAGGCCGTCGCAAGTGGCTGGCAGAATTGCTGGATGATTTTGTGACCATTGTCGGCATGGCCGCCTTTGTTGTTCCCCCGGTGGGTGTGGTGCTTTTGGGGGTTACGGCGGTTAACTTGATGAATGAGGTGTTGGAAGGTATCGAAGACCTTTCCATGGACGATAGGGAAGCGGGCTGGGCGCATATACTCGGAGTGGTCGAGGGTGTGATGAATATTGCGTTGACCGGCTTGGCGCTTGATTACGTGATGGCCGAAGAAATGAGCGCGTTCAAACCCGTGACGCGACCTGATGGAAGTAAACGGTTATGGAAACCTGATCTTTCCAGGTACCGCAGCGATGTATCGCTGGAGGGCATCGAACCCAACTCACGCGGGCAGTATGAGGTCGGTGGAAAAACATATGTACGGGTGGCGGGTGACACCTATGAGCAACGCCTGGACCCGACGCTTGGCAAGTGGCGCATCAACCACCCGACGGATGAAGGCGCCTATCAGCCGGTGCTCGATGAAGGCGCCAGTGGCGGAGTTTGGCAGCACGCCATGGATGATGCGCAGCCTGGCCCCAATACGCAGCAAAACCCAGTGTCATCGGAGCCAGTCGTCGATGTGCCCCAGACTGATGCCCCTGTGCCGACGCCTAACGTTCCTTCGGAAACGGATTCAGCACCTGCCCATTTGCGATACAGCGAGTATGCGGTGGAGCCATCAGCGATCGCCACGCTCACGCCCAATGAGCGGGGAATCTACCGTAGTAAGGATGGGCAGCGTTTCTTCATTCGTGAGACTAGAGAAGCAGGGGGCGAGTATGTTTATCAGATTCGCGACAGTTTCAATCTCAACGCCGACATCCTTGACGTCAATATTGTCGACGGTTCGACGAACCGGCAAACGGGGTACTGGCTACGACGTGTCGGTCCCGATCAGTGGGAGTCAATCGGGTTGGATGGAGGCGTTGGTCCGAGCCGTTTGATCAATGCAGGCGATGTGCGTGAGTGGAACGCTTTGCCCGCAGCCGCCCGCGCAGGCACTTCACTGCGCAAATTTGCCCGGCGCCGAGGGCTTTTTTACCCGACATTCAATCGCTATGTATTGGTGGATGGAGCGATTACACCGGAGGGGCAAGCGTTCCTCAACAATGCCCAAGCGCCTCGAGTGAGCGTGACTGCCGAACACCTGATTGAATGGGAGGGCATGTCGGCGCGAGAGCGGCATGAAACGACTCGCGAAGGTTTTGCCAACCAGCATTTGATCGATACTGAGTCACTCATGGCACACATCGCTCAGGATGGCTCGGTCAATGACGTAGGGAAGATGTTGCTCAAGCATGCGGGAGGTGGGGCTTATACCCGGATAACCAGTGACCATCTGGCTCAATGGAAAACGCTGTATGAAACCTCGGGTGCCAACGTGACAGCCAGTGAGTTCGCATTGCGTAATGACCTGAATCCTGTGCTGTGGGGCGACTACGTCAAACCCGACGGCAGCTTCACCAAGGCGGGCCTGCTTAAATTCGCCTTTGAACCCGCTGCTTATAATCCGCTCACGAATGCTCATCTTGCGAGGTGGTGGGAGCTTTCTGATACGCCTGCTAATAGTGTTTCGATGCAGGCCTTCGTCGAGCGCAACCAGATTGACCCAGCCGTTTGGGCACGTTATGTCGATGTGAACGGAAAGTTCACGGTTGAAGGCCGGCATCAGTTGATTTTCGGTGACGAAATGCCCTCGGGCTCAGGCTCTTTCGCGCCTGAAAGTGGGAGCAATAGACCGTTTATGGCACGTAAAAGTGCGAAAGTGGGCGTCAAGCGTTCCGCGCAAGGCGCTGGTTCCAGCAACATCAAGGTACCTAAGAAAGATGTGCGTGCGGGTTTTTCGGGTGACGCGAATTCGCCACTATTTGGCCATGAAATCAATAACGACCTGCCTATCCTGCAAGATCCGAATGATGTCACGCGTAGTCTCACAACGCAGCTGGAAGGCGACGTTGATGAAATAGTGGTGACTTACTGGAACCGTTTGCTGGCCGATGTTCCGACGCAGGAGCGGCTCAGGCTGCAGGAAAAAATCACTTGGGAAGCCCGTGACTGGGTTCGAGACGAAGGGCACCATAAGGTACGTTTTGACAGCCTGATGAAGGTCGCGAAGCTGAACGGGGGGCCGGAACGCGGCCTGTCGGTGATCGCACGCCGCAATATCAAACGATTCGAAGTGCTGGGCCCCTATTCAGGCAAGTTGCACCAGGGTGATAAGACGCTGCTTAAGGAGATTGCAGCCAAGGGGCACAAGGCGGTGGAAAGTTATTCGTTCTCCACGTTTTCCAATGATGGAACCCAGAGTGCCTACGGGAGCGGTAATACGCTAAGCCTGATCAACAGTCACGTTGCTCCGGGTCGGGAGTCGTTGGGGGCTGATAATGTCTCGAGCATTAGCTTTGGTCGTTACATGACATTTTTTGTGGCATGGAGTGATATTGAGAAGGGGGCGGAATTGCTGTTGGACTATGGCCCTGCCTACAAGTGGGATTGAGTGCCGGCGTGCAGGCAGAGGAAACCAAGGAAACGCCGAAGTAGGCGCATATTTCCGATAGATCGTAATGTTTGCACAGGAGGGGACTTGATTTGTGTTGGCCGGTTTTGGGGCCGCTACGCAGCCCCGCGCAAGCAAGCCCCCTCGTGTCAGTGGCCGTAGCGCTTGCTCGCCTCAATCGCCAACCCACTGCCGATACTGCCAAAGATATTCCCTTCCACATGCCGCGCATTCGGCAGCATCGCCGAGATGCTGTGGCGCAGCGCCGGGATGCCGCTGGAGCCGCCGGTAAAGAACACCGTGTCCACCTGCTCAACGCTCACCGAGGCGTCATTGAGCAATTGCGTGACACTGCCGCGCACGCGCTCCAGCAAATTGTCGATGGACGACTCGAACAGTGCCCGGCTCAACTCCACGCTCAGGCCTTTTTCGATGCGGTCCAGCGCCACATGGCGGCTGTCCTCATGGGTCAGCTGGATCTTGGTTTCTTCCACTTCCATCGCCAACCAGTGCCCGGCGCGCTGTTCGATCAACTTGAACAGGCGGTCGATGCCGCCGGTGTCTTCGATGTCGTAGCGCATGCTGCCCAGGGCCAACTGGGATTTTTGCGAGTACACCGAGTTGATGGTGTGCCAGGTGGCCAGGTTCATGTGGTGGCTGGTGGGCATGTAGGCGCCGCTCTTCATGCGGCTGCCGTAGCCGAACAGCGGCATCATGCCCTGCAGGCTCAGTTGCTTGTCGAAGTCGGTACCGCCGATGTGCACGCCGCCGGTGGCGAGGATGTCGCTTTGGCGGTTGTCGTTGTGGCGACGGTCCGGCGACAGGCGCACCAGCGAGAAGTCCGACGTACCGCCGCCGATGTCGACGATCAGCACCAGCTCTTCTTTCTGAATGGTCGACTCGTAGTCGAACGCCGCCGCAATCGGTTCGTACTGGAACGAAATGTCCTTGAAGCCAATGGCACGCGCCACGTCCACCAGGGTGTTTTCCGCTTCCTGGTCGGCCATGGGGTCGTCGTCGACGAAGAACACCGGGCGGCCCAGCACAACCTCTTCGAACTCACGACCCGCAGTGGCTTCGGCGCGGCTCTTGAGCTGGCCGATAAACAGCGCCAGCAGGTCGGTGAACGGCATGGCCGTGCCCAACACGCTGGTGTCGTGCTTGATCAGCTTGGAACCCAGCAGGCTCTTGAGCGAGCGCATCAGCCGGCCTTCGTAGTTTTCCAGGTATTCGTGCAGGGCCAGGCGGCCGTACACCGGGCGACGCTCCTCGAAGTTGAAGAACACCACCGACGGCAAGGTGATCTTGTCGTCCTCCAGCGCAATAAGCGTCTCCTCGCCGGGGCGGATCCAGCCGACGGTGGAGTTGGACGTGCCGAAGTCGATACCGCAGGCACGGGCTGGGGATGAGTTTTTCATGTCTATCGGGTTCCGGTCGAAAAACGGCCGCGCAGTGTATGCCAGTCGAGAGCGGATGCGTAGGCCGACCATCCGTTAAATAGTGCTTGAAACGGCGCGATTCGCCCCCACATCTGCTGCATACGGCACGCGCCGATAACACTTTGACGCACCCCCCGTGCACACCACTCAACACGTGCAAACCATCGCACGGTGTGGAACGGGCGGTGCGATCTCGATTTAAGGAAGGTGAACCGCCGATGGATTTCAAAGACTACTACAAGATTCTGGGTGTCGAGCCGAGCGCCGATGACAAGGAAATCAAGGCCGCTTATCGCAAGCTCGCGCGCAAATATCACCCGGATGTGAGCAAGGAAAAAGACGCCGAGTCCAAGTTCAAGGACGCGTCCGAAGCCTATGAGGCCCTCAAGAGCGCCGACAAGCGCGCCGAGTACGATGAGCTGCGCAAATACGGCCAGCATGGCCAGCCGTTCCAGGGCCCGCCGGGCTGGCAGAGCCGTGGTGGCTTTGGCGGTGGCGCGGGCACTGAGGATTTCTCCGACTTCTTCAGCTCGATCTTCGGCAATCGCGGCGACGGTTTTGGCGGCGGTCAGCGCCGTCCTGCCGGCCGTAAAGGCCAGGACGTGGAGATGCAACTGACGGTCTCGTTGGAAGAGACACTGTCCACCGAGTCCAAACAGATCAGCTTCCAGGTGCCGCAATACGACGCTTCGGGCCGGCATGTGAGCAACACCACCAAGAGCCTGAACGTGAAGATCCCCGCCGGCGTGGCCGACGGTGAGCGCATTCGCCTCAAGGCCCAGGGCGCGCCTGGCATCGGCGGCGGTGCCAACGGTGACCTGTACCTGATCATCAAGTTTGCCCCGCATCCCAAATTTGAAGTGGACGGCAACGACCTCATCATCAACCTGCCGCTGGCGCCTTGGGAGTTGGCGCTGGGCACGGAAGTGGCGGTGCCGACCCTTACCGGCAAAATCAACCTCAAGGTGCCGGCCGGCAGCCAGAACGGCCAGCGCATGCGCGCCAGGGGGCATGGCTTGCTGAACAAGGCGGGGGAGCGTGGTTATCTGTTCGTGCAGCTCAAGGCGGTGATGCCCAAGCAGGCTGACGACGAGACGATCGCGTTGTGGCAGGCGCTGGCCAGGAAAGCCAGCTTCAACCCGCGCGAGAACTTCTAAGGCGCCTCACTGCCGGTGCGAGCACGGCGAGTGTCAGAACAGAAAGTACCGCTGCGCCATCGGCAGCACGTCGGCCGGCTCGCACCACAGCAACACGCCGTCAGCCTTGACCTGATAGGTCTGCGGGTCCACTTCGATATCCGGCAGGTAATCGTTGTGGATCAGGTCGGATTTCTGCACGTTGCGGCAACCCTTGACCACCGCAATCTGCTTTTTCAAACCCAGGGCCTCGGGCAAGCCGGCGTCCTGCGCGGCCTGGCTGATAAAGGTCAGGCTGGTGGCGTGCAGCGAGCTGCCGAAACTGGCGAACATCGGACGATAATGCACCGGCTGCGGCGTTGGAATCGACGCGTTGGCGTCGCCCATCAAGCTTGAGGCAATCGCGCCGCCCTTGAGAATCAGGGTCGGCTTGATACCGAAAAACGCCGGACGCCACAGCACCAGATCCGCCCACTTGCCCACTTCGATCGAACCGACGATATGGCTCACACCGTGGGTGATCGCCGGGTTGATGGTGTATTTGGCGATGTAGCGCCTGGCGCGAAAGTTGTCGTTGCCAGGGCCGTCGCCGGGCAGCGGGCCACGCTGTTTTTTCATCTTGTCGGCGGTCTGCCAGGTGCGCGTGATCACTTCACCGACGCGGCCCATGGCCTGGCTGTCGGAGCTGATCATCGAGAACGCGCCGAGGTCGTGCAGGATGTCTTCGGCGGCGATGGTCTCGCGGCGGATGCGGCTTTCGGCGAAGGCCACGTCTTCGGCAATGCTGGGGTCCAGGTGATGGCAGACCATCAGCATGTCCAGGTGTTCGTCGATGGTGTTGCGCGTGAACGGCCGCGTCGGGTTGGTGGAGCTGGGCAGCACGTTGGGGAAACCGCAGGCCTTGATGATGTCCGGCGCGTGGCCGCCACCGGCGCCTTCGGTGTGATAGGTGTGAATGGTGCGGCCCTTGAGCGCAGCCAGGGTGGTTTCGACAAAGCCTGACTCATTGAGCGTGTCGCTGTGAATCGCTACCTGCACGTCGTATTGATCGGCGACACTCAGGCAATTGTCGATGCTCGCGGGTGTGGTGCCCCAGTCTTCATGCAGCTTCAAACCGATGGCGCCGGCCTTGACCTGTTCGATCAAGGGTTCGGGCAGGCTCGCGTTGCCCTTGCCGGTGAAACCGATGTTCATCGGGAACGAATCGCTGGCCTGGAGCATGCGCGCCAGGTGCCAGGGGCCCGAGGTGCAGGTGGTGGCGTTGGTGCCGGTGGCCGGCCCGGTGCCGCCGCCGATCATGGTGGTGACACCGCTGGTCAGCGCCTCTTCGATCTGCTGCGGGCAGATGAAATGCACATGGCTGTCGATGCCGCCAGCGGTGAGGATCATGCCTTCGCCGGCAATCACTTCGGTGCTGGCGCCGATGGCCATGGTCACGCCGGGTTGAATGTCCGGGTTGCCGGCCTTGCCGATGGCGTGGATACGACCGTTCTTGAGGCCCACATCGGCCTTGACGATGCCCCAGTGATCGATGATCAGCGCGTTGGTGATCAAGGTGTCGACCACTTCGTGGGCGAGCAACTGGCTCTGGCCCTGGCCGTCACGGATCACCTTGCCGCCGCCGAACTTGACCTCTTCGCCGTAGACGGTGAAGTCCTGTTCCACTTCGACGAACAGCTCGGTGTCGGCCAGGCGGACCTTGTCACCGACGGTGGGGCCGTACATGTCGGCGTAGGCTTGGCGGCTGATTTTCATAGGGGTGTCCTGAATAATGTGTGTTGAATATGAAATCGTTATCGCAGGCAAGCCAGCTCCCATAGGGGAATGCATTTCAACTGTGGGAGCTGGCTTGCCTGCGATGAGGCCCTATAGGTTGCCCATGATCCGGCCGGCAAACCCAAACACCCGTCGCCCACCGCTCAAATCCACTAACTCAATGTCGCGACTCTGCCCCGGCTCAAAGCGCACTGCCGTGCCCGCCGGGATATTGAGGCGCATGCCACGGCTCGCCGCACGGTCAAAGGTCAGCGCGTCGTTGGTTTCGAAAAAATGATAGTGCGAGCCCACCTGAATCGGCCGGTCGCCGCTGTTGGCCACGCTCAGCGTGACAGTGCGGCGGCCGACATTCAGCTCGATCTCGCCCGGCTGGATTTGATATTCACCAGGAATCATGCAGGTTGCCCCAGGGTCTTGAAGTAGATGGCGGTCGGGCTGTAGCGCCCGTCCGGGCTTTGGCAGTAGTCGGGCAGTTCACCGACTTTGGTGTAGTGCAGCGATTGGTAGAAGGCTTCCGCGCCGGAGCCAGCCTCGGTGTCCAGGAACAAGAGGCCGCGCCGGTGCTGGCGCGCGGCGAGTTCCAGAGTGTTCATCAATTGCTGGCCCAGGCCATGGCGGCGCGCAGTGCTGTGTACCAGCAGCTTTTGCACTTCGGCGCGGTTGCGGCCGTTGGCTTTCTGGCACAGCGCCAACTGCACGCTGGCGATCACCTGCTCGTCGCGCACCACCACCCACAGCAGCAGGCTCTGGTCTTCGATGCTGGCCTGTACGCCGATCAGGTAGGCGCGCGCCTGGGCCTCGTCGAAATCGGCCATGAAGCCGACCGAGGCGCCATGGCGCACCGCGTCCAGCAGCAGCTCGACCAACCCCAGGCGGTAATGGGCAAAGCTTTCAGCATTGACTCGACGCAGGTGCGCAGCACTCATCGATGTCACTCCTTGGGCGGTTCGGCGCCCGGGTTCAAGGCCAGTTGCATAAAGGTCAGGTCCAGCCAGCGGCCGAACTTGATACCCACTTGGGGCATCTGCCCGGTGGTGATGAACCCCACGCGTTCATGCAGGTGGATCGACGCCAGGTTGCCGCTTTCGATGGCGGCGACCATCACGTGCTTACCGCAGGTGCGCGCGCGTTCGATCAGCGCTTGCATCAAGCGCGGGCCGAGGCCTTTGCCGCGCTGGTCATGGCGCACGTACACCGAGTGTTCGACGCTGTAGCGAAAGCCTTCAAAGGGCCGCCAGTCGCCGAACGAGGCGTAGCCGGTGACTTCGTCGTTTTCGATGGACACCAGAATCGGGTAGCCCTGGGCCTGTCGCGCCTGGAACCAGGCTTGGCGGTTGGCCAGGTCCACCGGTTGTTCGTTCCAGATGGCGGTGGTGTTGAGCACCGCATCGTTGTAGATGGCGCGGATCGCCGGCAGGTCGCTTTCAATGGCATCACGAATCATGGCCGGTTTCTCACGCGATGGGCTGGTGGACGGTGACCAGCTTGGTGCCGTCCGGGAAGGTCGCTTCCACCTGGATATCCGGGATCATCTCCGGGATGCCTTCCATCACCTGTTCACGGCTGAGCAGGGTGGTGCCGTAGTGCATCAGGTCCGCTACGGTGCGGCCATCGCGCGCGCCTTCCATCAAGGCGGCGGAAATGTAGGCGATGGTTTCCGGGTAGTTGAGCTTCACTCCACGCGCCAAGCGGCGCTCGGCCACGAGGCCTGCGGTGAATATCAGCAGTTTGTCTTTTTCCCGTGGGGTCAGATCCATGGTTCAAGGTCCTTCAAAAAAGCATTCTTAAATACAACGAAGATCCCCTGTGGGAGCTGGCTTGCCTGCGATACAGGCGACTCGGTGTCTCTGATGTACCGAGGTGATGCCATCGCAGGCAAGCCAGCTCCCACAGGAAGACAGGCTACATATTGGGATCTTCATGTGCTCCAGATTCTCGGTGCTACCGCTTCCCGTCCCAGCACCGCCGGGCGCAGCAAACGCCATAAATCAATCAACCAGGCCCGCGCCAGCAGCGCTTCACTGGCCAGGCAGCGGGCCACCAGCAGATCGGGCAGTTGGGTCAGGTCGCCGCGCACCGCATGGGGCAGGGCGCGGCAGGCTTCAAGTAATTCAGGATCGATGTCGCCGGTGAGCAGCAGGGTGGCGAACACCGGTTGCCCGTCCAGCCCAATCGGTGAGTCAAGCAACCCATCGCCGCCCACGATGCGCTGGCGCTCATGCCAGAGCAACTGGCCGTCGCGGCGGATATCCAGGTGCGATTGAAAGTGCCCGAGGTCGAAGCGCTCGCCACTGGCCGGGCGGCCAAGGGCGACCACGTCCCAGTAGAACAGCCGGGCGTCGCCGTGCAGCTCGATACGCGTGGTGAGTTCGGCCTGGGCGGCGCTGAACACGATGGTTTCCTGGGGCAGCCATTCCAGGGTGGCGCCGGCTTCAACGGTCAATTCCAGCTGCTGAAACGCCGGACCGCCCGCGCGGTACCACTTGGCTGCGCCGGGGCTGGTCAGTTGCGCCCAGGCACCTTCGCCAACGTGCGCGCGGATATCCAGGCGATCACCGCCGGCAATACCGCCTGGCGGGTGCACGATGATGTGCTGGCACACTTCGGGGCCTTCGGCGTACAGGTGTTTTTGCACGCGCAGCGGGCCGATGTGCCTGCGCAGCACCGGGCGCGTGGTATCGCCGAAACGCGCGTAGCCGAGGTCCAGCGCGGCGTGCCAGCTGGGGGTGAACAGGGCAGGGGAAACGGGCAGGTTCATGGTTTTTGCTTAATGTCGGGACGCCACAGGTTAGATGGTTACGAGGCCGCGTACACCCTCGCTGTGCATATTTTCGCCACGGCCCTGCTGCACGATTTCACCCCGGGACATCACCAGGTACTGGTCGGCCAATTCGGCGGCGAAGTCGTAGAACTGTTCCACCAGCAAAATCGCCATATCGCCGCGTGCCGCGAGCTTCTTGATCACCGCGCCAATCTCCTTGATTACCGATGGCTGGATACCTTCGGTGGGTTCATCGAGAATCAGCAGGCGCGGGCGGCTGGCCAGGGCGCGGCCGATTGCCAATTGCTGTTGCTGCCCACCGGACAAGTCGCCGCCGCGTCGATGTTTCATTTGCAGCAACACCGGGAACAACTCGTAAATGAAGGCGGGCACCTCTTTGGCCTCGGAACCGGGGAAGCGTGACAGGCCCATCAACAGGTTTTCCTCCACCGTCAGCCGACCGAAAATCTCCCGGCCCTGGGGCACGTAGGCAATGCCCGCGTGCACACGCTGGTGCGGCTTGAGACCGGTGATCGCCTTGCCTTCCCAGTTCACCGCACCTTCTTTGGCCGGCAGCAAACCCATCAGGCACTTGAGCAGGGTGGTCTTGCCCACGCCGTTGCGTCCGAGCAGGCAGGTGACTTCGCCGATCTTCACGTCAAACGAAAGCCCGCGCAGGATGTGGCTGCCGCCGTAGTATTGGTGCAGTTTGTCGACTTGCAGCATGTTCAAATTCTCCTCAAATCGCGCTGGTGTCTGGCCTCTGTGGCGAGCAGGCGTGCATACCACCCACTGTTCAGCGACCGAGGTAAACCTCGATCACCCGCTCGTTTTCCTGTACCTGTTCCAGCGACCCTTCGGCCAACACGCTGCCCTGGTGCAATACGGTGACGTGATCGGCGATCGCGCCGACAAAGCCCATGTCGTGTTCCACCACCATCAGCGAATGCTTGCCCGCCAGGCGCTTGAACAGCTCGGCGGTGAACTCGGTTTCGGCATCGGTCATGCCCGCCACTGGCTCGTCGAGCAGCAACAGTTGCGGGTCCTGCATCAGCAGCATGCCGATTTCCAGAAACTGTTTTTGCCCGTGGGACAGTAAGCCGGCCGGGCGCTGCATCGAAGCGGTCAGGCGAATGGTATCGAGCACTTCCTCGATGCGGTCCTTCTGCTCGCCACTCAGGCGCGCGCGCAGGCTGGCCCAAACCGACTTGTCAGTCTTCTGCGCCAGCTCCAGGTTTTCGAACACGCTGAGCGCTTCGAACACTGTGGGCTTCTGGAATTTGCGGCCGATGCCAGCCTGGGCGATCTGCACTTCGCTCATGCGGGTCAAGTCCAGGGTTTCGCCGAACCAGGCCTTGCCGTGGCTGGGGCGGGTCTTGCCGGTGATCACGTCCATCAGCGTGGTCTTGCCCGCGCCGTTGGGGCCGATGATGCAGCGCAGTTCGCCAACGCCGATGTACAGGTTCAGCTCGTTGAGCGCCTTGAAACCATCGAAACTGACGCTGATGTCCTCTAGCGTCAGGAGGGTGCCGTGACGGGTATTGAGGCCCTTGCCTGCGGCTTGGCCGAGGCCGATGGCATCGCGGCCGCTGCCCGCATCGAAAATAGGTTCCAGCATGACGTTCCTCATTTTTTCAGCAGCCCGATCACGCCCTTGGGCAGGTACAGGGTGACGATGATGAACAGCGCCCCGAGGAAGAACAGCCAGTATTCCGGGAAGGCCACGGTGAACCAGCTCTTCATGCCATTGACCACGCCGGCGCCGAGCAACGGCCCGATCAGCGTGCCGCGTCCGCCCAGCACCACCCACACGGCGGCTTCAATCGAGTTGGTCGGCGACATTTCGCTGGGGTTGATGATGCCCACCTGCGGCACATACAACGCGCCGGCCAGGCCGCACAACACCGCGCTCAACACCCACACGAACAGCTTGAAACCGCGCGGGTCGTAGCCGCAGAACATCAGACGGTTTTCGGCATCGCGCAGGGCGGTCAGCACCCGGCCGAACTTGCTCTGCGCCAGGCGCCAGCCGATGTACAGGCTGGCGATCAGCAGCAGCACGGTGCTGATGAACAGCACCGCGCGGGTGCCGGGCTCGGTGATGCCGAACCCGAGGATGCTGCGGAAATTGGTAAAGCCGTTATTGCCGCCAAAGCCGGTCTCGTTGCGAAAGAACAACAGCATTCCGGCAAAGGTCAGCGCCTGGGTCATGATCGAGAAATACACGCCCTTGATGCGCGAGCGAAACGCGAAGAAGCCGAACACCAGCGCGAGCAGTCCGGGCGCCAGCACCACCAGGCACAGGGCCCAGAGGAAGTGATTGGTGCCGACCCAATACCAGGGCAATTGGGTCCACGACAAAAAGGTCATGAACGCCGGCAGTTCATCGCCAGCGGCCTGGCGCATCAGGTACATGCCCATGGCATAACCGCCCAGCGCAAAAAACAAACCGTGACCGAGGGACAGCATCCCTGCGTAGCCCCACACCAGGTCCAGCGCCAGGGCGACAATGGCGTAGCAGAGAATCTTGCCCACCAGCGTCAGGGTGTAGGCCGACACATGCAGCGCGTTATCGGCAGGCAAAAGCGACAGTAGCGGCAGCGCCAGCAGCACAGCGAGGATCACTGCACCGACGGCAATCGTCACTCTGGGGCCGGCCTTTTGCGTGGCCGTGAGCATCAATGGCTGGTTCATCAGTCGATCACCCGTCCTTTCAGTGCGAAGAGTCCCTGCGGACGTTTCTGGATAAACAGAATGATCAGCGCGAGGATCAGGATTTTTCCCAGCACGGCGCCGATCTGCGGTTCCAGAATCTTGTTGGCGATGCCCAGGCCAAACGCGGCCATGACGCTGCCGGCCAACTGGCCGACGCCGCCCAATACCACCACCAGGAACGAGTCGATGATGTAGCTCTGGCCCAGGTCGGGGCCGACGTTGCCGATTTGACTCAGCGCTACGCCGCCCAGGCCTGCGATGCCCGAGCCGAGGCCAAAGGCGAGCATGTCCACGCGCCCGGTGGGCACGCCGCAGCAAGCGGCCATGTTGCGGTTCTGGGTGACGGCGCGCACGTTGAGGCCCAGGCGCGTCTTGTTCAGCAGCAGCCAGGTCAGCACCACCACGAACAGCGCGAAGGCGATGATCACGATGCGGTTGTAAGGCAGCACCAGGTTGGGTAGCACCTGGATGCCGCCCGACAACCACTCCGGGTTCGACACTTCGACGTTCTGCGCGCCGAACACCAGGCGCACCAGTTGGATCAGCATCAGGCTGATGCCCCAGGTGGCGAGCAGGGTTTCCAGCGGGCGGCCATAGAGGTGACGAATCACCGTGCGCTCCAGCGCCATGCCGATGCAGGCGGTGACGAAGAATGCCACCGGCAGCGCAATCAGCGGATAGAACTCAATGGCGGCGGGCACGCAGCGCTGCATCAGCAACTGCACCACATAGGTGGAGTACGCGCCGAGCATCAGCATTTCGCCGTGGGCCATGTTGATCACGCCGAGCAGGCCGAAGGTGATCGCCAGCCCCAGCGCGGCCAGCAGCAGGATCGAGCCCAGGGACATGCCGCTGAAGGCCTGGCCGAGAATCTCGCCGACCATCAGCTTGCGTTTGACCTGGGCCAGGCTGGTCTCGGCGGCGGTGTGCACGGCGGCATCGGTTTCCACGCCGGGGGCGAGCAATGCTTCAAGGCGGGTACGGGCCAGCGGGTCGCCGGTGCCGCCGAGCAGGCGCACGGCGGCCAGGCGCACCACCGGGTCGCTGTCGACCAGTTGCAGGTTGGCCAGGGCCAGGCTGAGAGCGGTGTGCACGTTCTCGTCGGTCTCGGCGGCGACCTGCTGGTCGAGGAATTTGAGTTGCGCAGGCACGGCGCTTTTTTGCAGGGTACGGGCGGCCGCCAGGCGCAGCTTGGGGTCGGCGGCGAGCAATTGCTGGCTGGCCTGTACGTTGTCGATCAGGCCGCGCAGGCGGTTGTTCAGGCGCACGGTTCTGGTTTCGCCGTTGAGGGTGAGCTGGCCTTGTTGCAGGGCGTCGACCAACTCGATGCGCGCCGGGTCAGGCTGGGCGGCCCAGTTCTGCAGCAGCTTGGCTTGCTGCATCGGGTTAGCGTTGATGAAGTCTTCGGCGTCGCTGGCGTGTGCGGCGAGGGGCAGCCACAGCAGGGCGGCGAATATAAGGCGGTGCAGGGCAGTGGGCATAGTCTTGGGCCTTGCTCGAACAAATGTGGGAGCTGGCTTGCCTGCGATAGCGGTGCATCAGACCGACCGAGGTGTCTGCATCGCAGGCAAGCCAGCTCCCACAGGGTTGGGAACGATCGGCGGCTTAGTTGCTCTTCACCGCGTGATCCGGCTTCTTGTCATTGCCCGGAATGTAAGGGCTCCACGGTTGCGCGCGGATCGGCTCTTCGGTCTGCCACACCACCTGGAACTGCCCGTCGGCCTGGATCTCGCCGATCATCACCGGCTTGTGCAGGTGGTGGTTGGTCTTGTCCATGGTAAGGGTGAAGCCGGACGGCGCGGCGAAGGTCTGGCCAGCCAGGGCTTCACGCACTTTGTCGACATCGGTGGATTTGGCTTTCTCCGCCGCTTGCGCCCACATGTGGATACCCACGTAGGTGGCTTCCATCGGGTCGTTGGTCACGGCTTTGTCGGCGCCCGGCAGATTGTGTTTCTTCGCGTAGGCTTTCCAGTCGGCCACGAATTTCTTGTTCACCGGGTTCTCCACCGACTGGAAGTAGTTCCAGGCGGCGAGGTTGCCCACCAGCGGCTTGGTGTCGATGCCGCGCAGTTCTTCTTCACCCACCGAGAACGCCACCACCGGTACGTCGGTGGCTTTCAGGCCCTGGTTGGCCAGCTCTTTGTAGAACGGCACGTTGGAGTCGCCGTTGACGGTGGAGATCACAGCGGTCTTGCCGCCTGCGGAGAATTTCTTGATGTTGGCGACGATGGTCTGGTAGTCGGCATGGCCGAACGGGGTGTAGACCTCTTCGATGTCTTTATCCGCTACGCCTTTGGAGTGCAGGAACGAACGCAGGATTTTGTTGGTGGTGCGCGGGTACACGTAGTCGGTGCCCAGCAGGAAGAAGCGCTTGGCGCTGCCGCCTTCTTCGCTCATCAGGTATTCCACTGCCGGGATCGCTTGCTGGTTGGGCGCCGCACCGGTGTAGAACACGTTCGGCGACATCTCTTCGCCTTCGTATTGCACCGGGTAGAACAGCAGGCCGTTGAGTTCTTCGAACACCGGCAACACCGATTTGCGCGATACCGAGGTCCAGCAGCCGAACACCACGGCGACCTTGTCTTGGGTCAGCAACTGGCGGCCTTTCTCGGCGAACAGCGGCCAGTTCGACGCAGGGTCCACCACTACCGGCTCCAGCATCTTGCCGTTCACGCCGCCCTTGGCGTTGATCTCGTCGATGGTCATCAGCGCCATGTCTTTGAGCGAGGTCTCGGAGATGGCCATGGTGCCCGACAACGAGTGCAGGATGCCGACCTTGATGGTCTCGGCGGCTTGCACGGTCCAGGTCAGGCCCATGGCGACGATGGAGGCGGAAAGAGTGAAAGCCTTGATCAAGCTGCGACGCTTCATGGTGCGATCTCCGAAGACTCATGGTGTTGTAAGGGGCAGATGCAGGAGGCTTTGCAAGGGGTGTGCCTAGTCGCATAACCGCCCGCGGCCCTTGCCCGGCTCGAATGCAGGGCAGCGCCGCGCACCACAAACGGGCGAGTGGCGCAGGCGGTGCGCTCAGGCGCGCCACAATGGCGCGCACTCGCTATGTAGCGACTGGCGCGCGCCGGTTGGGTGGACAGTAGGGGGGATCTTCCATGCCATGGTGGCGTGGACGGCGGACCGCGAGTACGGGGGGAGGCCCTAACGCTTGCGCATCAAGCCGATAAAGAACAGCCCGCCAATCGCCGCCGTGGCCACGCCAATCGGCAGGTCCTCGGGGGCGATCAGGGTGCGTGCGGCCACGTCCACCCACACCAGAAACAGGCTGCCCAGCAGTGCGCACACCGGTAGCAGGCGGCGATGCTCGGCGCCTACCAGACGCCGCGCGATATGCGGCACCATCAGCCCGACAAAGCCGATGGAGCCGCTGATGGCCACCAGCACGCCGGTCATCAGCGAGGCCACCAGAAACACCTTCAGGCGCACCGTGCGTGCGTTGAGGCCCAGGGTCACGGCGGTCTGTTCGCCGGCCATCAGCGCGTTCAGCGGCCGGGCCATGCCCAGCAGAATCAGCAGGCCCAGCAGCACCGTGGCGGCGGGAATCGCCAGCAGCTCCCAGCGCGCCAAACCGAGGCCGCCGAGCATCCAGAACATCACCGCCGACGCCGCGCGGTGGTCGCCCATGAACAGCAGCAAATTGGCGGCGGCCATCATCACAAAGGACACCGCCACGCCGCACAGCAACAGGCGATCACTCTCCAGACGGCCATTGCGACTGGCCACCGCCAGCACCACCAGCATGCTCGCCAGCGCGCCGATGAACGCTGCGATGGGCAGAGTCAGCAAACCGATGATTTCCCCCACATGCAGCACCACGATCACCGCGCCCAGCGTGGCGCCCGAGGTCACGCCGAGCAGGTGCGGGTCGGCCAGTGGGTTGCGCGTGACCGCCTGCAACACCGCGCCGATCAGCGCCAGGCCCGCGCCCACCAATGCGCCGAGCAACATGCGCGGCACGCGAATCAGCCAGACAATATGTTCCTGCCCGGACGGCCAGTTCACCTCGCCGAATCCAAAGGCCTTGTGCAGCAGGATGCGCCACACCACGTCCACCGGCACCCGCGCCGGGCCAAAGCCCAGCGAGACCACGCAGGACACCAGCAACAGCGCGCCGAGTGCGGCGAGCAACAGGGCGTAGCGACGGCTGATCATTCGCCGTGAAACCCCTTTGCCAGGGTTTCCACTGCCTGCACGTTGTCGATGCCCGGCGTGGCCTGCACGTACGGAATCACGATAAAGCGCTGGTTCTTGATCGCGTCCACCCCTTGCAGCGCGGGATTATTGAGCAGGAATTGCTCCTTCTGGTCGGCCGTGACTTCGCTGTAGTCGACGATCACGATCACCTGGGGATTGCGCTCCACCACGGTTTCCCAGTTGATCCGGGTCCAGCTGGCGTCGACGTCGTCGAGGATATTGCGCCCGCCGGCGGCGGCGATCAGCGCCTGCGGCATGCCCAGGCGCCCGGAGGTCATGGCGCGGTCTTCGCCGCTGTCGTAGAGGAATACCCGGGGTTTGTCGGCGGGCAGGTCTTTTTGCACCTCGGCGATCTGCGCCTGCATCTGTGCGATCAGCCCATTGGCGCGGTCCTGCACGTCGAAGATCTTGCCCAGGTTGCGCAGGTCGTTGTAGGTGTCGTCCAGCGTCGCCGCCTTGCGTTTCATCACGAACGCGCAGGACTCGGTCAGCTCGTACACGTTGATGCCCAGGGGTTGCAGGGTGGCGGGCGTGAGGTCACCGCCCACGCGCATGCCGTAGTCCCAGCCGGCGAAGAAGAAATCCACGTTGGCGTTGAGCAGGGTTTCCACCGACGGATACTTGCTCGCCAGTTCCGGCAGGCCGTCGAGGATCGCGGACATCTCGGGAGTGACCGACTTCCAGCCAGTGACGCCGCTGTAGCCGGCCATGCGCGACTTCAAGCCCAGGGCGAGCATCATCTGGGTCATGTTGATGTCATGGCTGACGGCGTGCTGCGGCGCTTCCTGGAAGGTCACGTTGCGGTTGCAGCTCTTGATGGTCACCGGGTAATGGGTGGCCTCGGCGAACGCCTGGGCGGTGCCGAACAGCAGGGCGAGAGACAGCAGGGAGCGCAGGATCATGGTTGAGTTATCCAGGTGATTCGGGGGTAGCCGGACAAGGGATGAGTGTCGATCAGTGCCTGCACGCCAAACACGTCGTGCAGCAGTTCGGCGGTGAGGACTTCATGGGGCGTGCCGCTGGCGATGATGCGGCCGTGATCGATCACGTACAGGCGATCACAGAACGCGGCGGCCAGGTTCAGGTCGTGGATACTGGCCAGGGTGCCGATGTTCAGGCGCTTGACCAGGCGCAACAGCTCCAGTTGGTAACGCGGGTCGAGGTGGTTGGTCGGCTCGTCGAGAATCAGCAGGTGCGGCTCCTGGGCCAGGGCACGGGCGAGGATGACGCGCTGCTTTTCGCCGCCGGAGAGGGTGGCGAAGGCGTGGTCTTCGAAGCCGCTCATGCCGACCGATTCGAGCATGCTGCACACCAACTGCCGGTCGTGCACGGTATCGCCGTCGAACAGGCCCTTGTGGGGCGTGCGGCCCATGGCGACCACTTCGTCGACGCGCAGGCCGAAGGCATCGGGGAATTCCTGCAGCACCACGGCGATGCGTCGCGCGCACCACTTGGCGCTTTGCTGCCACACGTTCTGGTGCTGCAGCAGCACGTCGCCCTGGTCTGGTTTGCTGAAGCGGTAGGCGCAGCGCAGCAGACTGGTCTTGCCGCTGCCATTGGGACCGATCAGCCCCACGAACTCACCGGCGGCGACATGCAGGCTGGCGTCGCACAGGTGGAACTGATGATGACAGCTGCCATGGTCCCTTGGGGTCCAGGTGAGGTGGGCGAGGCTCAGTGCGGTCATGGTTTTCTCTGGTGCAAGGCCGATCAAATGTGGGCGCTGGCTTGCCTGCGATAGCGGTGCATCAGACTGACCGAGGTGTCCGCATCGCCGGCAAGCCGGTTCCCACAGGGGGTGTGTTGTGGCGGTTAGAAGGTGTAGTCCGCCGTGACAAGCAGGGAGCGTGGCTCGCCGAGGATCCACTGTTGGCCGTCGTTGTACTGGCTGACGGCGTAGGTGCGGTCGAGCAGGTTGTTCAGTTGCAGGCCCAGCGTCGTGTCGCGCAGCGCTTTCCATGACACGCTGGCGTCCACCACGGTGTAGCTCGGCAGTTCGTTCTGGTTGGCCATGTCGGCATAACGCGCGTCGACATACCGCACGCCGGCACCGGCGCGGATGTTATCGCTCAAGGCCTTGCTCAGCCACAGGTTGGCGGTGCGGCGCGGCACGTCCACCGGGCGGTTGCCGTCGCGCGATACCTGCACGCCGCCGACGTCCTGCTGGAAGTCGTCGTACTGCGCACGAACGAGGGCGGCGTTGGCTTGCAATTGCCAGGCATTGGGCAGTTGCAGGTCGAGGCTGGCTTCCAGGCCGCTGGAGGATTGCTGGCCGACTTGCTGCTTGAGGTTCGGGTTGCCCGGAACGTCGGTCAGCAGCTTCTTTTTCACGATGTGGTAGGCCGCCAGGGTCCAGTCGCCACGTCCGTTCCAGAATGCTTGCTTGATGCCGATTTCGCTTTGTCTGGCCGTGGACAGGTCGAACTGCTGCTGGCCCGGGCTCAGTGAGATCAGGCCGCCGACGCCGTCGGTGCTGGTGGCGTACTGGCCGTAGACCGAGGTGTCCGGCGTGATCGCATACACCAGTCCGGCCTTCCAGTTGTTGCCGGTAAGGGTTCTGCTTGTTTGGCTGCCATCGCGCAAGTCATCGCGATCGACATGGGCGTAGTCGCGGCGAATGCCGGTGACCAGTGCAAGCTGGTCGGTGAGCTGCAGGCGGTTCTCGGCAAAACCTGCGACGGTTTTAGTGGTGGTGGCAAACAGCGGTTTGAACGGATCGGCGCTGGCGAACGGCCCCGGTTGCGGGTGGTTCACGTCGATGGGCTGGCCGTTGGCAAAGGTGTCGTCAAACGGCGAGTTGCTGGCCAGGCGAAAGCGGATGCGGTTGTACTCAATGCCGGTCACGGTCTGGCTGTCGAGACCGAACAGTGCGTGCTTGAAGGTGAAGGTCTGGCGATCACCCACCTGTTCCTGATTGTGCTTGATGCCGAAGTTGCCGCTGCGGGTGAGTTGGCCGTTGGTGAAGTTGTAGTTCTCGGCGTTCTGCCAGCGGCGCTGGTTTTTCAGGTAGAACAACTCGTTGGTGGCGCTGACGTTGTCGCTGATCTGCCACTCGCTGGTCAGGCGCGTCCACTGGTCGTTGTAGTGCTGTGTGTCATTGCTGACGTTGTAGTTCCTGTCGCGCAGGCCCTTGTGCAACTGGCCATTGATCAACGGGGTGCCGAAGTAGTTTTGCGGTTGCTGGTCGCCGTAGTCGCTGGCGAGGGTAAAACTCAGGGTGTCCGCCGCCTGCCAGCGCAGGGCTCCGCTGACGAAGTCGCTGGCCGAGTCGCCACGGTCGATGAAGCCGTTGCTGCGCAGGCGGTTGAGGTTGAGGCGGTAGCTCAGCGTGTCGGTCAGTGAGCCGCCGCTGTCGAGGGCTTGCTGTTGGCGGTCGTAGGAGCCATAGCCAAGGCGCACATGGTTTTCGATTTCGCCTTCGAACGGCTTTTTCGGCACGGTATTGATCACCGCGCCGGTGGCGCCTTCGCCGTACAGCACTGAGGCCGGGCCGCGCAGCACGTCCACGCGTTCCACCGACCAAGTGTCCACCGGGAAGGTCGAGGTGCCCATGCCTATGTACATGCGGTTGCCGTCGTACAGCTGCATCACCGAACCCTGGCCGGTAAAACCACGGGCCGACAACGAGGTGCCGCCGTCGCCCGGTGAGCCTGTGCGGCTGATGCCGGTGGCGCGGGAGATGGCGTCCTGCACACTGGCATCGCCACGCTGGCGAATCTGCGTGCCGGTCTGGCTTTCGACACTGCCCGGGGTTTGCAGGGCGGTGAGGTTGAGGCGCGAGCCGGCGGTGGTCGGGGTGTTCAGGTCGACGCGTTCGTCATCCACGGCGGGCGCGGTGACGGGGCTGGCGGGCAGGGTCAGGGCCTGGGCGCTGTTGTGCAAGGCGAGCAGGCACAGGCCGGACGCTAGGTACTTGTTCATCGGTCGATCAGTCTTCCTGGGGTGTGCTCGCCGCAGTGCGCGGCGAGCAACGATAACGCACAAAGTGTTATAAGTTAACACTTATCGGCTGCGTGACTAAGGTTCGAGCAGCCTACACAAGCCTTGTGGCGTGGGCATCTCGCCGGATTCATGCGGAACCTGAGGCCGACTCACCTTGGGCAAACAGACGCGACAGTACCAGGCGATCCAGTACCCACACGGCGATCAAAGAAGCGCCCACCAACGGAAAAATGATCGCCAGGCCGAGCATGATCAGCATCGCGGTTTTCCATTTCGGCAGGTCATGGCGCAGCGGCGGAACACCGAGGCCGCCCAGGGGCCTGCGCTTCCACCAGATCACCACGCCACTGACCGCGCTGAGCAGAATCATCAGGCAGATCAGCAGGACGATCAGTTGGTTGACCCAGCCGAACATCTTGCCCTCGTGCAGCATCACACCGGTCTCGGTGGCGCGTGCAGCCAGGTTGTAGTGCTGCCAGCGCACGTCGGCGAGAACCTTGCCGGTGTACTGGTCCACGTGCAGGGTGGCGTCATTGCGCGGGTCGTCGGCGAACACCGAGACCGTGAACACGCCCGTGGCGGTGGTGGGGAAGGTGATGCTGTAGCCGGGTTCGACCTTGCGCGCAGTGGCCAGGTCGACCACCTGTTGCAGGCGCACGCTGGGCGCGGCGGGGCCTGCGTGCATGGCGCCGTGGTTCATGTGTTCGGCATGGTCGCCGGACATCGGCATCGGCGTGTTTTCCATGGCCCAGGGTACCGTCTGTTGGCTGGCAGTGTTGAGGATGCGCGCCTGCTGGTCGGACTGCGGCACGTTGTTCCACATCGCCGCCGGAAAGGTGTTCCACAGGTCGGCGTATTGCTTGCCCCAGAAGCCGGTCCAGGTCATGCCGCTGAGCAACATCACCAGCAGGAAGGCCGCGCCCCAGAAACCGGCGACGGCGTGCAGGTCGCGCCACAGCAGGCGCCCCCTGGCGTTCAGGCGGGGCCACAACACCCCGGCCGATGACTGGCCGCGCGGCCACCACAGGTACAGGCCGGACACCACCAGCATCACGCCCCAGCCTGCGGCAAGTTCCACCAGGCGGTCGCCGGTAGTGCCGATCATCAACTCACCGTGCAGCGCGCGGGCGATGGCTTGCAGGTTGTATTTGGCGTCCTGTTCGCCGAGTACGTTGCCGCGATAAGGGTCGACGAACACGGTGATTTCACGGCCGCCGTTATGCATGACGAACTGCGCGCTGCGAGTGGCGTCGGACGGTGGCAGGTACTTGCTGATCGTCGCCAGCGGGTAAGCGGCCCTGGCGCGCTGCAATTGTTCGTCGGCGCTCAAGGCGTGCTCGGCGCTGTCTACGGTGAGCAGGTCGGCGTACATCAGCGGGTCGAGCTGGGGTTTGAACAGGTAGATGATGCCGGTGAGGGCCAGCAGCACCATGAACGGCGCCACGAACAGGCCGGCGTAGAAGTGCCAGCGCCAGGCGAGGTTGTAGAAGGATACTTTTTGGGTGGTCATCAGGGGCTCCGCAAGCCTTTGAATGTTGGATGCCAGTTGGCTGTCATCGGGAGCAAACCCCTCCCACAGTTGATCTGTGAATACATTCAACAGATGGGAGGGGCTTGCTCTCGATGCTTTTAAGAAGCACTGGGTGTAAAGGGCTTATGCGGCAGCGGGCGGAGCGCGGCTACGGGCGCCGGGGAAGGTCTTTTGCCGGGCATGGCCCAGGCGCGGGGCGGGGATGATTGCGCCTGTCGGCGGCGGCGTGTCAAGGGCGACCCAGGACATGCCGCCGGGCAGAGCGGGGCAGCTGAACAGCAGGTCGCAATAGCCGCATTTTGCCCAGAGTGCGTGATGGTCGTCGGGGGCTTGAGGGTGGTGGGATTCGCCGTGGTGTGCCGGCATGTCCATGGACATGCTGGCGTGATGATTCATCGGCATCGCCTGGGAAATCAGCGGGCCGATAAAGATCATCAACATGGCGAACAGGCTGACCCAGCTGCCGCGTGCGAGGCGGTGGCGTGCAGACAACCCGGCGCGAGGGGCGCCCATCGATCAGCGACCTATTGGATGTGGTTGTGCGCGTGGGGCGGTGCCTTTTGCACCGACACCTGCACCTCGACCTTGCCGGCCTTTTCGAAGGTCAGGGTCAGCGGGAAGTGCTCGCCATCGGCCAATAAACTGCGGTCCTTGAGGCCCAGCAGCATCACGTGATACGCCATGGGTGCGAAGGTCAGCTCGCCCTTGGCCGGCACCGCGACGCTGGTCACCTGCTGCATCTTCATCAGGTCACCCTGCATCACATGCTCATGCAACTCGGCCTTGTCGGCCACGGGGGTGTCGACGCCGAGCAGGCGGTCCGGGGTTTTGCCGTCGTTATGAATCACGAAATACGCGGCGACAGTGGGCGCATTCGGTGGCAGCTCCTGGGACCAGGGATCGCTGACCAGCAGTTCGCCGGCCTTGTAGTCGTCGGCATTGGCGGCGCTGAACACCGGCATCAGCAAGGCGGCCAGCAACAGGGAAGATTTGAGCATGACAGTTCTCCAGAACGGTTTTGAACGCAGTTCACATGCGAAGCCAATCAAACCGTGGGAGAGGCGCGGGGGTTAAGGCTCGGCCATTGACCGCGCTGGGCGGGGGCTTGCAGCGACGGCGGTGCCAGGCCCTGCGAGGTTTCAAACCGTGTGACATACAACGGCGGCACATGCCCCGGCAGCGCCACCCATGGCGTCGAGCCCGAGCAGCACCAGCAATGCTGCATCGTGGAGTGATCGTCCTGCTGCGGCGCCGGGATTTCCAGCTTGCCCAGGGCGAGGGTCTCCAGGCTTGCGCCAGTGGACGAACAGAACCCGCCCCAGAACAGCTGCTTGATCGGATCGTGCGTCGTCTGCATCGCACTGGCCAGCGGCATGGCAAACGCATTGAACAGCACTGCAAGGCAGGCGATCCAGGCAAGTGCAAAGCGGTGACGGGCCATGGTGGACAATCCGTGGGGGGTAAGCGATCGGGCGGGTATTTAGCCTGATCGGGGTGGATAAGTAAAAAGCGCTGGTGTGGTGTCGCAGGGTTTGAGGATAGACGGGGTATCACCGCAACGCAGGCCCGCTATTGAGGCTCGCTCAGCATTGGAGTGGTCAGGCACGTTTAACGTGGCTGACACGCCGCCATGGGAAGCAGTCCCTCCCGCCTTTTGGCTATGCAGTGGGAACGCCATGGACCTGCATGTTCACCCCTAAAGCTTTTCTAATCACTGCGAAAATCGCCGCGAGGTTGTCCATGCTTGGGTTGCCGCTGGCTGAAAGCATCCGATGCAGGCTTTTACTGGGCTTGGCGGTTTCTTTCGCGAGCCCTTCGAAGCCGACTGTGGCGTTGACCAGATCACGCAGAATGACGCGTGAAATCTCCGGCTCGCCATCAAGGAGAGCTTGAGCAAATTCAGGATCGCGCTGAGCACGTTCGGCGATGGTGTGTTTATAGCTGCGGGTTAACGCCATGCTGGTTACCTCTTTTGCTTCAATTTCTTGTCTAGCTGATGACGATTGATCAACGATTTGACCTCTCTGAGATCGCGCCTTTGACTGGACTTGTCTGCGCCACCAAACAGGATGATTAAGCGGGGAAATTTGCCAACGCGATGAGTGTTTCTCCAGGCGACAATAGTTCCAGGTCCACGGTTGCCAAGACTGGCCGCCTCAACACCAGCACCGGCACCCCCAACTCCCGCGCCACCTCCAGCTTTGGCTCGGTGGCCGTGCTGCCACTGTTTTTGCTGATCAGCACATCAATTTGCTGCCGCGCGAACAACTGGCGCTCATCCTCGAGTAAAAACGGACCCCGCGCGCCGATCACTTCGCAGCGTTCATTGCCCGGGTACACCTCCAGTGCGCGCAGGGTCCAGAACTGGTGGGCAGGGATTTCATCAAGGTGCTGCAACGGCTCGCGGCCCAGGGTGAACAACGGTCGCTTGAACGGTTTCAACGCTTCGGCCAACTGCGTCCAGTCACCGACTTCGCGCCAGTCATCCCCGGCCTGCGGCTGCCACGCGGGACGTCGCAGCGCCCAGCACGGCACCCCGCAGGCGCGTGCCGCCTGGGCCGCGTTGTGGCTGATCTGCGCCGCATACGGGTGGGTGGCGTCGAGAATCAGGCTGATGCCTTCAGCGCGAACAAACTGCGCCAGGCCGTCCGCCCCGCCATAGCCCCCCACGCGCACCTGGCAGGTCAAGTCAGTGGGCACGCGCCCAACCCCTGCCAGGCTGTAGATATGCGGCGGCCCTAACGTGCGCGCGATGGCCAGCGCTTCGGTCACGCCGCCCAGCAGCAGAATCCTGTTCATAACGGCTTGACCACGTCCAGCAGGGTGATCGGCAGCGCCTGGCGCCATGTATCGAATTCCCCCAACGGCTGCGCCTGGGCCACGTGGATGCGCGTGAGTTCGCCGCCATGCCGGGCTCGCCAGTTCATCAGGGTCATTTCGCTTTGCAGGGTCACCGCATTGGCGACCAGCCGTCCGCCCGGGCGCAAATGCTGCCAGCAGGTTTCCAGCACGCCCTCGCGGGTGACGCCGCCGCCGATGAAGATCGCGTCCGGTGCCTCAAGTCCCGTCAGGATCTCCGGCGCCTTGCCGCGAATCAGTTGAAGGCCGGGCACGCCAAGGGCATCACGGTTGTGTTCGATCAGGCCCTGGCGCCCGCTATCGGCTTCAATCGCCAGCGCGCGGCAGCTGGGGTGCGTGCGCATCCATTCGATGCCGATGGAGCCGCTGCCCGCGCCCACGTCCCACAACAGTTCGCCGGGCATCGGCGCGAGGCGGGCGAGGGTCATGGCGCGCACGTCGCGTTTGGTCAGTTGGCCGTCATGCTGGAACGCCGAATCCGGCAGGCCGGCCAGGCGTGACAGGCGCGGCGTGTCACCGCGGGCCTGGCAGTCGATGGCGACCAGGTTCAAATCGGCGACCCGGGCGAACGCCCACGACTGCGCCAGCCCATCAATGCGCTGCTCATCCGCGCCGCCCAAGTGTTCAAACACGCTCAGTCGGCTCGGTCCAAACCCGGCCTGCGTCAACAGCGCGGCGATCAAGCCAGGGCTGCTGCCGTCGTTGCTCAGCACCAGCAAACGCACGCCGCTGGCCAGATAGGCATTCAGTGCTGCCAACGGCCGAGCGACGACGGACAGCGTCACCACATCCTGCAATGGCCAGCCCAGCCGCGCCGCCGCCAGTGAGACGGAGGAAGGTGCCGGCAACACCAGCAGCTCATCCACCGCCACCTGTCGCGCCAGGCTGGCGCCCACGCCGTAGAACATAGGGTCGCCACTGGCCAGCACGCACACCGGCTCACCGCGCTGCGCCAGCACCGGTTCCAGGGAAAACGGGCTCGGCCACCGCTGTCGTTCGCCGCGGATACACACCGGCAGCAGGTCCAACTGGCGCTGAGCACCTATAATCCGCGTGGCGCGCAACAGGGCGTGCCGGGCGTTTCTGCCCAGCCCCTTGAAGCCGTCTTCACCGATGCCTACAACCGTCAGCCAGGGCGACATATCCATTCCTTGAGCGACATCCGACGGGCAGGCTTTTCATGCCGCCGGACAAAGCAGGCATAATACCGCGCCTTTACCCGTCAACCGGTAGCCCCGTGAACCCATCGCCCGCCCTGAACACCTTGCGCCCCTCGGCTTGTCCGGGGTTGCTGCGTATCGTCCAGGCGTTGGATGGCGGCATCTGCCGGATCAAACTGGCCGGCGGCTCGATCACCGCAATGCAAGCCCACGCCGTGGCGGACGCGGCCCGGGCCTACGCGGGCGGCGTGATCGAGGCAACCAACCGCGCCAACCTGCAGGTTCGCGGGATCGGTGCCGAGCAGGACGCCCTGATCGCGGCGCTGCTGGCCGCAGGCCTTGGGCCCAATAATGCAGCGGGCGACGACGTGCGCAACCTGATGCTCAGCCCCAGCGCCGGCATCGACCCGCAGATGCTGCTCGACACCCGCCCGCTGGCCGAGCAGATTCTCGCTACCCTGGAAAACCATCCGCGCTTTCATGAGCTGTCGGCCAAGTTCGCCGTGCAACTGGACGGCGGCGAAGCCCTGGCGATGCTCGAACACCATCACGACTTGTGGCTGTCGGCGTTTGAGCAGGACGGCGATACCTTGCTGGCGTTCGGTCTGGCCGGATGCCCGGGGCGGGATGCGCCACTGGCCGCCGTGCGCCTGGAGCAGGGGCATGCCCTGGTGGTCGCGGTGCTGGAAGCCTTCCTGGCGCTGGCGACGGCGCAACAAACGCGCATGCGTCATCTGGTTGTGGATAACCTAGTCAGCCGTCTGAGCCTGCCGCTGCTGCCGGCGGAGGGTTTCAAGCGCCCGGCCAGTGGCGCCTTGCGGCACCTGGGCAGTTATCCACAGCGCCAGGACAACCGGTATTACGTCGCCGTCGTTGCCCCTTTGGGTCGACTGGATTCGAAGATGCTCCACGGTGCCGCGCAACTGGCCAGTGAATACGGCGACGGCACCTTGCGCTTCACGCCCTGGCAAGGCGTGCTGTTGCCCAACCTCACCCAACCTGAAGCGGTGACTGCAGGTTTGGCGCAGCTGGGCTTTGTGTGTTCGGCCGGCCAACCCCTGGCCCGCGTGATCGCCTGCACCGGTTCCAGCGGCTGCGCCAAGGGCCTGGCCGACACCAAGACCGATGCCCTTGGCCTGCCGCCCGGTCATGACGTGCACCTGTCCGGCTGTTCGCGCTCCTGCGCCGCCGCGCACACCGCGCCGGTCACCTTGCTGGCGGTGAGCCCCGGCCACTACGACCTCTATTTTCGCGATGCAGCCCAGCCGGGTTTCGGCCGGCTGCACGCGCGCAACCTTTCCATTGAAGCGGCGAGCGCCGTGTTGCGCGCTCGTCCACGGAGCAACACCGATGATTGATTACATCCGCGACGGTCAGGAGATCTATCGCAACTCCTTCGCCATTATTCGCGCGGAAGCCAACCTGGAGCGCATCCCGGCCGACCTGGAAAAGCTCGCGGTGCGGGTGATTCATGCGTGCGGCATGGTCGACGCCATCGACGGCCTGCAGTTTTCCGAAGGCGCCGGCAAGGCCGGGCGCGAGGCTTTGGCCGCCGGCGCGCCAATCCTGTGTGACGCGCGGATGGTCTCCGAAGGCGTGACCCGCACGCGTCTGCCGGCCAACAATCAGGTGATCTGCACCCTGCGTGACGACAGCGTGCCGCAGTTGGCGCGCGAATTGGGCAACACCCGTTCTGCCGCCGCGCTGGAGCTGTGGCGCCCGCACCTGGAAGGCAGCGTGGTGGTGATCGGCAACGCACCGACCGCGCTGTTTTACCTGCTGGAGATGCTCGATGCCGGCGCGCCGAAACCGGCGCTGATCCTCGGCTTCCCCGTTGGCTTTGTCGGCGCCGCCGAATCCAAGGCGATGCTCGCCGCCGACAGCCGTGGCGTGCCCTTCGTGATCATGCAGGGTCGCCTCGGCGGCAGCGCCATGGCCGCCGCCGCCGTCAATGCGCTTGCCACGGAGGTGGAGTGATGCCGGCACGCGGACGCTTGATTGGCCTGGGCGTCGGCCCCGGCGACCCGGAGCTGATCACTGTCAAGGCGCTGCGCCTGCTGCGCGAATCGCCGGTGGTGGCGTACTTCGTGGCCAAGGGCAAGAAGGGCAACGCGTTCAGTATCATCGAGGATCATCTGGTGCCCCAGCAGACGCTGATGCCGCTGGTGTACCCGGTGACCACCGAAGCACTGCCGGCGCCGCTGTCCTACGAAGAGGTGATCAGCGATTTCTACGACACCGCCAGCCTGCACGTTGCGGCGCATCTGGACGCCGGCCGCGATGTGGCGGTGATCTGCGAGGGCGATCCGTTCTTCTACGGCTCCTACATGTACCTGCACGACCGCCTCGCCGAGCGCTACGAAGCGCAGGTCATTCCCGGCGTGTGCTCGATGCTCGGCGGCGCTTCGGTGCTCGGCGCGCCGTTGGTGTATCGCAACCAGAGCCTGTCGGTGCTGTCGGGCGTATTGCCCCATGAAGACCTCAAGCGCCGCCTGGCCGATGCCGACGCGGCGGTGATCATGAAACTGGGCCGCAACTTCCCCAAGGTACGCCAGGTGCTGGAAGAGCTGGGGCTCGCTGACCGTGCGCTGTATGTGGAGCGCGCGACCATGGCCAATCAGAAAATCGTGCCGCTGGATCAGGTGGTGCCAATGTCGTCGCCGTATTTCTCGCTGATCATCGTGCCCGGTGAACGGTGGCAAGGGTGATCAATCCTGCGATCGTCATCCTTGGCCAGGGCAGCCTCGCCACTGCGCGCCTTATTCAGCAGGTGTACCCCGGCGCGTTAATCCATGGCCTGGCCGGACGCGTCGAAGGCGCTGACCACGCCTACAGTGAATTTGGCGCCACGCTGCGCCAGCTGTACCAGCAGGGCACGCCGCTGATTGCGCTGTGCGCCGCCGGCATCGTTATTCGCACACTGGCGCCTTTGCTGTTGGAAAAGGGCGAAGAGCCCGCCGTGCTGGCGGTGGCCGAGGACGGCAGTGCGGTGGTGCCGCTGCTCGGTGGCCTGGGCGGTGTGAACGTCATGGCGCGGGACATCGCGGCAGCATTGAACGTGGCGGCGGCGATCACCACCAGTGGCGAGCTGCGTTTCGGCACCTGCTTGCTCAACCCGCCCAAGGGGTATGAGCTGGGGGACCTGGAGCTGGGCAAGCGCTTTGTCAGCGATCTGCTGGCCGGCGAACGGGTGCGCATCGAAGGGGCGGCGCCGTGGTTGGACGAGGCCAACCTGCCCCAGGATCAGCAGGCACATCTGGCGATTCACGTGGGCAGCGCCGCGCGCGCGCCTGCGGCCAATGAACTGCTGATCTACCCGAAAAATGTAAGCGTCACCTGCAAACCGGGTGCGCAATTGGCTGAGCGGGTTCGCGAAGCGTTGGACCAGGCCGGCGTCGCGCTGCAGTCGCTGGCCTGCCTGTTGGCCAGTGACACGCAGATGGCGGACGCGTCGCTGCACGACGCCGCTGCGCAGTTGGCGGTGCCGCTGCGGTTCGCCAGCGTCAGCCAGGACGCCGATATCGTGATCAACGTCGCCGAGCAGCCGCTGGATCTGGCCCGGGTAGGTCGCGCGCGTGGCCGTGTGGCAGTGATCGGCCTGGGCCCCGGCGCTGCCGAGTTGATGGTGCCAGCGGTGAAAGCCGAGTTGGCGCGCTGCACCGATGTGCTGGGCTACGAGACTTACGTGCGCATGGCCGGGCCGTTCCGCGACGATCAGGTGCAACACTGCACCGACAACCGCGAAGAAATGCAGCGCGCGCGTCACGCTTTCGAACTGGCCGTGCAAGGCCGTTCGGTGGTGGTGGTATCGTCCGGCGATCCGGGGGTATTTGCGATGGCGGCGGCAGTGATCGAGGCGCTGCACGAATCCAGCGACCCGGCGTGGCATCAGGTCGACCTGCAGATCTTGCCAGGGGTGTCCGCGTCGCTGGCGACCGCCGCCCAGGCCGGCGCGCCGCTGGGTCATGACTTCTGCATGATGTCGCTGTCGGACAACCTCAAGCCCTGGTCGATCATCGAGAAACGCCTGGACCTCGCGTCCCAGGCTGACCTGGCGTTGGCGTTCTACAACCCGATCTCCCGCGCACGGCCGTGGCAGCTGGGGCGAGCGCTGGACATCGTCGCGCAGCACCGCACGCCCGAAACGCCGGTGGTGCTCGGCCGTGACATCGGTCGACCGGGCCAGACCTTGCGCGTCACCACCCTGGGGCAACTCACGCCCGAGCAGGTGGACATGCGCACCATGGTGCTGATCGGCTCGTCCACCACCTGCACGTTCCCGCGTGCCGGTGGCGGTGAATGGGTGTACACGCCGCGCTGGTACGGCGACAAACCCAACGCCTGATGCCGTGGGAAAGCGCCGATTAATCCTGGGTTTTGCCTCGGGTTATCCGGCGCTTTTTCTTTTTCCATCGACGAAATGTGCGCGACCTGGCGTTGCGCCCCGCAATGGCTGGGCGGCGTGTTCCGGTGCGCGCCAGCAAGGGATAAGTGTCGTCTGGCAAGCCCGCCCGCCCCTGGACTAGGGTGAAAGCAGCCCCAATGTGGGGTGCTTGTGGAGAGCTGAACATGGAGCGACATCATAGAAGGATCAACAGTACAAAAAGGCGCAAGTTGATTGCGGCCTACAAGCTGCCGGCGTCGGCAGGCGCGCCGGCTACCGCCGCGCCCGAGCCGGAGGACGAATCGAATGCGGCGGTGGTCAATAACAGCGTGATCTCGTTTGCCGAGGGCCTGTCGAGCCTGAGCCGCGAATACATCCGTAAAAGTTACCTGCTGGCCAGCAGTTATGTTAGCGATGTGTTGAAGATTCATCGCGGCACCGAGGCGTGGTACGACGAATTCATCAAGGTGATGATCAGCCTGGGCTGGCTGCCGATGCGCAGCAGCTTCGAGCGGGTGTCCAGCAGTGGCAAGGGCCTGACGGTGCAACTGACGGTGCTGAACATGATCGCCGCGATGCTCGCTTCGACCGCACTGGCCGGGCCGGTGCTGGCGGCCTTGCCCCGGCTGGCGGCGGATGCGCTGGAGGCCATGAAGCAGCAACCCGCCTCGCTCGAGCTGTTCAAGCGCAACAGCTCGCTGCAGCAGGGCGGTGACTTTGGCGTGGCGTCCTGCACCGAAGCCAACGGCGAAGTGATGATGGTGCTGGTGACCTACAGTAGCCGTGGCGTGAGCAAACAGGTGGGTCTGCCGTTTCTGGAATGGGACAGCTCCTCGTTCGAGGCCTTCAGCGGGCAGACGTGCCTGGTGCTGAATACGTCGCTGGTCAACGAAAAAACCATCCAACTGATGCGCGAGAGCGCGGGGGACAAGGTGCAGTCGGCTATAGCCAGATACCGCATCTGAGGCACCTTTTTTCAGGCCTGTGAGATCAATTGTGGGACAGGGCTTGCCCGGTAAGGCGGTGCGTCAGTCAATATCAATGTTCGCTGGACTACCGTCTTCGCAGGCAAGCCAGCTCCCACATTTGATCTTCGTTGCCTTGAGCATGGCGTTCGCTTAACTGACTGGCATCAGGGCAAGCCCCAATGCCGTTCAGTTAAGCGCAGATTCCCTGTGGCGAGCAGGCTTGTCCTGCGTTGGGCTGCGCAGCAGCCCCAAAACCAGGCGCTGGGCCGTATCAGGTACACCGCGTTTCGCTGGAGTGGGGGCGCTTCGCACCCCAACGCGGGGCAAGCCCGCTCGCCACAGCGGCTAGAGTTTGCTGCAAGGCGGCGCAGTTGACATCAGGAAGGCTCGTGCTCGGGTCGCTGTTGGCGCTGTGCCACCCAGAATTCCACCAGCTCACGCAATTGCGACAGCTCCACCGGTTTGGCCATGTGCCCGTCCATCCCGGCCTGGCGTGCGCGCTCTTTGTGTTCCGAAAGAATATGCGCGGTCAGCGCCACCACCGGGGTGCGTATCCGCTGGTGGCTGACTTCCCACGCGCGCAACTGCTGGGTGGCGGAGAAGCCATCGAGGATCGGCATTTCGCAGTCCATCAACACCAGGTCGTAGCGCTGGGCCTTCATCGCTTGCAGGGCCTCTTCGCCATTGCTGGCAGTGTCCGGATTGAGGTTGAGCTTGCCGAGCATGCCGCGAATCACTTTGGTGGAGATGCTGTTGTCTTCGGCCACCAGGATGCGGAAGTCGGCCGGCACGGTGATCGCAGCCGGCGTGCTGAGGTGCACGCGTGGCTGCACGTTGCCTTTGTTGCGTTGGGTCAGTTCGTCGGCCAGGGTGGTCTTGAGCGTGTAGCCGGCCACCGGCTTGGCGAGGATGCGCTTGATCCCGCTGTTGCGCGCGATGATCTTGCTCGGCGCATTGCTGATACCGGTGAGCATGATCAACAGGATGTCGTGGTTCAGGCTCGGGTCTTCCTTGATCTTCGCCGCGAGCTGCATGCCGGTCATGCCGGGCATGTTCTGGTCCAGCAGCACAATGTCGAAGTAATCACGCAGGTGTGCCTTGGTGCGCAGCAGCGCCAGGGCTTCCTTGCCGGACGACACGGCGCTGACATTCAGGCCCCAGGCGCTGCACTGCTGCACCAGTACCTTGCGGCACGTGTCGTTGTCGTCCACTACCAGTACGCGAGCATCCTGCAGCGGGCCGTCGAGGTCGCAGGTCGGGTGTTCCAGGCGCTGCGGGTCCAGCGGCAAGGTCAGCCACAAGGTGCTGCCCTGATGCGTGCCGCTCTTGATGCCGAACTCGCCGTTCATCAACAGGATCAACTGGCGCGCGATCACCAGGCCCAGGTGGCCGCTCAGGCGTGTGGTCGATACGAAATTCTTGCTGTGCAGTTCGCTGTGCAGCAGAGCGTCGCGTTCGGCGGCGTCCATCGGCAGGCCGCTGTCCTGCACGGCAATGCGCAGGCGTGGCTGGGTGTTGCGGTCTTCCAGCGCGATCACGATCAGCACTTCGCCTTCGTCGGTTTTCTGCAGGGCGTTTTCCAACAGGCTCAGCATCGCCTGGCGCAGGCGCGTGGGGTCGCCGCTGATGACGCGGGGGACTTGGGGTTGGATAAAGCTGATCAGTTCGACGTTCTGCTGTTCGGCCTTGGCGCGGAAGATACTCAGGCAGTCGTCGATCAATGCGTTGAGGTCGAACTGCACGTCATCGAGCTCGATCTGCCCGGACTCGAGATTGGAAATGTCGAGAATTTCGTTGATCAGCGTAAGCAGTTCGTTACCGGCACTGTGGATGGTCTGCACATAGTCGCGCTGCTTGACCGACAGCGGCGTGCCCAGCAGCAACTCGGTCATGCCCAGCACGCCGTTCATGGGGGTGCGGATTTCGTGGCTGATCTTCGCCAGGAACTCGGCCTTGGCGGCGATTTCGGCGTTGCTCGCGGCCAGGTCGCGGCTGAGGCTGAAGCGGGTTTCGACAATGGCGCGCTGGCGCTCTCCCAAGGCCAGGCTCATCAGCAGGCCGCTCAGGCAGATAAAGCCGAGCAGCGTCACGATCAGCCCTTGCGGTGCCACCATGGTCAGGCCGAGCAGGGCGGGCAGGATGATCAGCGTGCCGATGTTGAACACCACCATCGCCGCCACGAACAGGCGCGCCGGGCGGTAGCCTTTTTGCCAGTGATAGGCTGAGACGAACAGCATGCTCAGGCCGGCCAGGGCCACCAGGGCGTAGGTGATGATGTTCAGTGGCAGGGTGTTGACGAACAGCAGCAACAGGCCGCACAGCACGATCACCAGGATATCGGCCATCAACAGCTTGTTCAGCGGGTGCGAGCCCAGCGGCATGAAGAAACGGTATGCATACATCAGCCCGCAGGGCGCGGTGAGCAGCAGGGCCAGGTAGGCGCCGGGGGTCTGGATCGCGTGCCAGTTGGGCAGCCACGGCCCCACAAGGTTAAGCAGCAGCGCCAGGCTGAGCATCAGCAGCACTTCGCAGGCCGCCAGCCACAGGCTGCTGCGCGAGCGGTGATAGGCGAAACGCGTGAGGTTATGCAGGATCAGCATCGCCAGCACGCCGAACAGCAGGCCGTAGATCAGCGTCTGGTTCTGGTTCGCGGCGGCCAGCACCGCCGGCTCCAGGGTAATATAGGGGCGTAGCTCGTGTTCCGACACCAGGCGCAGGTACACATCGAGGGGCTTCTGGCTCTGGGGCATCGGCAGCATGAAATCGCTGCTGGGCAGCGGGCGCTCCGCCTGCGGCTGGCGGGTGCCGGTGTTCTGCTGTTCGACCAGGGTGTCACCGTCCAGCACATACAGGCTCAGGTGCGACAGGTCGGGAGCGAATACCCGCAGCAGTTGCTCGTGCTTGCCGGGTTGCAGCTTGAAGCGGACCCACAATGCGCCGTCCGGTGGGGCAGCGGTGATCCGGTCAAGTTCGGTGGGGCTGAATTGATTGGTGTAGCGCGGGGACCGGATGTCGCTCAGTTGCAGGTCGGCCTGTTCGTCGAGCAATATCGCCCAACCACTGCCTTGTGCGGCCGCCTGGGCCGGGAACAAGCAGAGCAATGTCAGCAGGCTGACAGTGAAACCTATGGCGATCCTGAGCCAGCGCAAGGCGAAATCCCTTCGTAGGTTGATGCACGGATGAACTATGCGCGGGGAGGCATGAGTACGGCAAGGGCCGAAGGCCCTCACCTAACCGAACGGCTAGCTACGCGTTTTCGCCACGTTCACGGGCAATGGCGCGGTAGCCGATGTCCGTGCGGTAAAAACAGCCTTTCCAATCAATCTTCGCGGCCAACTTGTACGCCTGTTGCTGCGCGGCGTCGACACTGGCGCACATCGCGGTGGCGCACAACACGCGACCACCGGCGGTAACGACCTTGCCATCCTTGAGCGCGGTGCCCGCATGGAACACCTTGCCTTCCAGCGTAGCAGCGTCTTCGAGACCTTCAATCACATCGCCCTTGGCATAGTCGGCGGGGTAACCCCCGGCGGCCAGCACAATGCCGACGCTCGGGCGCGGGTCCCACTGCGCTTCGATCTTGTCCAGGGCCTGGGCCAGAGCGGCTTCCACCAGCAGCACCAGGCTCGATTGCAGGCGCAGCATCACCGGCTGGGTTTCCGGGTCGCCGAAGCGGCAGTTGAACTCGATGACTTTCGGGTTGCCGGCCTTGTCGATCATCAGTCCCGCGTACAGGAAACCGGTGTAGACGTTGCCTTCGTCGGCCATGCCGCGCACGGTCGGCCAGATCACCAGGTCCATGACGCGCTGATGCACGTCGCTGGTGACCACCGGGGCAGGGGAGTAGGCGCCCATGCCGCCGGTATTCGGACCGCTGTCACCGTTGCCGACGCGCTTGTGGTCCTGGCTGGTGGCCATCGGCAATACGTTCTTGCCATCGACCATCACGATAAAGCTGGCTTCTTCGCCGTCGAGGAACTCCTCGATCACCACCCGCGAACCTGCATCACCAAAGGCATTGCCGGCGAGCATGTCGCGCACGGCGTCTTCGGCTTCCTGCAGGGTCATGGCGACGATCACGCCTTTACCGGCGGCCAGGCCATCGGCCTTGATCACGATCGGCGCGCCTTTTTCACGCAGGTAAGCCAGGGCCGGCTCGATCTCGGTGAAGTTCTGGTAGTCGGCGGTCGGGATCTTGTGGCGCGCCAGGAAATCCTTGGTAAAGGCTTTCGAGCCTTCCAGTTGCGCGGCGCCGGCGGTAGGGCCGAAGCAATCCAGGTTACGGCTGCGGAACAGATCGACGACGCCGGCAACCAGCGGCACTTCCGGGCCGACGATGGTCAGGGCAACGTTCTTCTCGGCAAAATCTGCCAACTGCTCCAGGGCCAGCACGTCGATGGCGACGTTTTCGCACTTGGCTTCGATGGCGGTACCGGCGTTGCCGGGGGCGACGAAGACTTTCTGGACGCGTGGGTCCTGGGCAACTTTCCAGGCCAGGGCGTGTTCACGGCCACCGCTGCCAATGATCAAAACATTCATTTCAAAAACCTCGGATGACGCTGAATTCTGGAAACAATGCGGGCTGCTTTTCTGTGGGAGCGGGCTTGCCTGCGATGGCATCGACTCGGTGCATCTGATACATCGAGTCGCCCGCATCGCAGGCAAGCCAGCTCCCACACAAGCCAGTGCCCACCAGGCAAATTGGATCAGTGACGGAAGTGGCGCATGCCGGTGAAGACCATGGCTATGCCGGCTTCATCAGCGGCGGCAATTACTTCGGCGTCACGCATCGAGCCGCCTGGCTGGATGACGGCGGTCACACCGGCTTTCGCGGCATTGTCCAGGCCGTCGCGGAACGGGAAGAACGCGTCGGACGCCATCACCGAACCCACCACCTGCAAACCGGCGTGCTCAGCCTTGATCGCGGCGATACGCGCCGAGTTCACGCGGCTCATCTGGCCCGCGCCGACGCCGATGGTCTGGCGGTTCTTGGCGTACACAATGGCGTTGGATTTAACGTACTTGGCCACTTTCCAGGCGAAGATCAGGTCGTTGATCTCTTGCTCGGTCGGCGCGCGCTTGGTCACGACTTTCAGGTCTTCGCTGCCGATCATGCCGATGTCGCGGCTCTGTACCAGCAAGCCACCGTTGACGCGCTTGTAGTCCCACGCAGCGGCGCGGTCAGCCGACCACTCGCCGCAGGCCAGCAGGCGCACGTTGGCCTTGGCGGCAACGATGGCGCGGGCTTCTTCGCTGACGCTTGGGGCGATGATCACTTCGACGAACTGCCGCTCGACGATGGCCTTGGCGGTCTCGGCGTCCAGCTCACGGTTGAAGGCGATGATGCCGCCGAAGGCCGACTCGGTGTCGGTGGCGTAGGCCAGTTCGTAGGCCTGGCGAATCCCGCCTTCCGCGTCGGGGCTGACCGCCACGCCGCACGGGTTGGCGTGCTTGACGATCACGCAGGCCGGCTTGACGAAGCTCTTCACGCACTCCAGCGCGGCGTCGGTGTCGGCCACGTTGTTGTAGGAAAGCTCTTTGCCTTGCAGCTGGGTCGCGGTGGCGATGCCGACTTCGGCAGGTTTGGCTTCCACGTAGAACGCCGCGCTCTGGTGCGGGTTCTCGCCGTAGCGCATTTCCTGCGCCTTGATGAACTGGCTGTTGAAGGTGCGCGGGAATTGGCTGCGGTCGGAGGTCGAGAGGGTGTCGGCGGCCTGATTCACGGTGCCCATGTAGTTGGCGATCATGCCGTCGTAGGCGGCGGTGTGTTCGAACGCCTTGAGCATCAGGTCAAAGCGCTGGGCGTAGGTCAGGCCACCGGCCTTGAGGCCTTCGAGCACCTGGGCGTAGTCGCTGGCGTTGACCACAATGGCCACGTCTTTATGGTTCTTGGCCGCCGAGCGGACCATGGTCGGGCCGCCGATGTCGATGTTTTCGATGGCGGTCGGCAGGTCGCAGCCGGGCTTGTTGATGGTGGCTTCGAACGGGTAGAGGTTGACGGCCACCAGGTCGATCGGCTTGATGCCGTGCTCGCTCATGATGGCGTCGTCGATACCGCGACGGCCGAGAATGCCGCCGTGGATTTTCGGGTGCAGGGTCTTGACCCGACCGTCCATCATTTCTGCGAAACCGGTGTAGTCCGCCACTTCCACTGCGGCCACGCCGTTGTCCTGCAGCAGTTTGAAGGTCCCGCCCGTGGAGAGGATTTCCACGCCCAGGGCTTCCAGCTCCCGGGCAAATTCGAGGATCCCGGTCTTGTCGGAAACACTGATCAAGGCGCGGCGGATCGGCAGGCGGGTAGTCTGGTCGGTCATTTCAATTTCCATCAAAAGCAAAGGAGTCAGCAAAAAAGGCGACCGGTTCTACGCGGGCGCCTTTCTGGTTGGATTGAATGCTTACAGCAAATCGTACTGCTTGAGCTTTTTGCGCAAGGTGCCACGGTTGAGGCCGAGCAGCTCACTGGCTTTGGTCTGGTTGCCCTTGACGTAGTTCATCACGCTTTCGAGCAAGGGCGCCTCGACTTCGGAAAGCACCAGGTTGTACACGTCCGTGACGGAAGCGCCCTCAAGGTGGGCGAAATAATTGTGCAGCGCCTTCTCCACACTCCCGCGAAGGGTCTGGCCTTCTTCGCTCGGCGTGTTCAGGTGCTGTTTCAAATTGACGTTGTCGCTCACGGGTGCTGTTCCACTCACTAAAGTCTCGGTCATCATCGTCATGCGGCCACCCATTCTCCGTCCCCTGCTTTCAGGCTCTTGTCTCGCTCGGTAAAGAACTCACGAACGGCGGTGACCTGTGCTTGCGTTTCATCCAAACGATTGAACCCGGCGCGAAACTCCCTGGCGCCTGGCAGGGTTGCGAGATACCAACCCACATGCTTGCGAGCAATGCGCACGCCCATCACATCGCCATAAAACGTGTGAAGGGCCGCCAGATGCTCTAGCAGAATACGTTCCACCTCGGGCAGCTCCGGTGCCGGCAATACCTCGCCGGTGCGCAGGAAATGCTCGATCTCACGAAAGATCCATGGCCGCCCCTGAGCGGCCCGGCCAATCAACAGGCCATCGGCGCCGGTGGCGTGCAGCACGCGCCGGGCTTTCTCGGCTGAGTCGATATCGCCATTGGCAAACACCGGCATCGACACCGCCTGCTTGATCGCGGCAATGGTGTCGTACTCGGCTTCACCGGTATACAGATCGGCGCGTGTGCGACCATGCACCGCCAGCGCCGTAATGCCTGCCTGTTCGGCGATCTTCGCCACCGTCAGGCCGTTCTTGTTGTCCCGGTCCCAGCCGGTACGGATCTTCAGGGTCACCGGCACATCGACTGCGGCCACAACGGCCTGCAGGATCTCGGCAACCAACTGCTCGTCCTTCAACAGCGCGGAACCGGCGGCCTTGTTGCAGACCTTCTTGGCCGGGCAGCCCATGTTGATATCAATGATCTGTGCACCCAGCTCCACATTGGCCCGGGCCGCGTCCGCCAGCATCTGCGCATCACCACCGGCGATCTGTACCGAGCGGGGCTCGGGATCACCTTCGTGGATCATGCGCATCCGCGATTTGCGGGTGTTCCACAAGCTCATGTCGCTGGTGACCATTTCCGAGACTACAAGACCCGCACCCAAGCGTTTGCACAGCTGACGAAAGGGCTGGTCGGTGACACCCGCCATCGGGGCGAGGATCAAGCCGTTCTGCAATGTGTATGAGCCGATGCGTACCGCCGACATAGGACTTCCCTGTTGTGGGGCCGGATCATTAGAGTTCGAAAAAGGGTTGGCATGATACCCGCTCTCGATGACTGGATAAAGGCTGAATTGGATAAAATCTGAACAGTTATTTCTTTATCGCCGCCGGTCAGGTGGCCGGCGGCCTTGGCATGAAACTGCCGCCAAAGCCCCGCTGTGCGGACCTTTTCACTCGGGCGAATGAAAGCTCAGGCTGTAATTCACGGCTTTGTTGCCGGGGTCGAGGATATCCAGGGAAATATGGATCGGCGTTTGTGATGGCATTTCGCTCACTCCGGCCAGTTCGCCGCTCAGGTATTCGGCAGGCTTGAAGCGACGACTGGCGATCAGGCCACCGTTCATGTCGGCAAAGCGCAGTTCCAGCAAGGGGAAGGGCTGGGAGAATGTCGCACGGTTGTAGATGATCGCATCCACCACCAGTGCACCAGCGAATTCAGGGTGGCTGCGCACCACCAGGTTGCTGCTCTTGATATGCGCGATATCGACCCGCGATGGCACCTTGCAGCCCAGCACGGGGCACACTTGCTGGAACCAGGGGCGGTAAGCGTCCTGGCGCGCGAGGTCGTCGAACTGGTAGGCAATGAACTGCCCGGCGAGGCCGGCAGCGGCGAGCAGCACCAGCAGTATCCACAGCAGGCGACGGCCCGGCGTCGATGCGGGTTTTTGCGTGTACAGGTGCAGCGGGTCGTCTTCGAGGTCCAGCAGTTGCTCGTCGTGAACACGGGTCTCGGCGCGCGGGCGCTTGCGGCGCAGCGGCGGGCGTTGTTCCTGCGGTTCGGCGGCGTGGGTCAGGAGCGTGAACGGAGGGTCAGGATTTTCATCCTCCACCGCGGGTTCGTCGTCGATGGCCTCGACGCGCCGCGACATGGACGGCTCGGTGCGCTGCCGGCCACCGCTCGGCTCAGCGGGCTCGTCGACAGTCTGGGTGCGCTCCTGCGGCGGTTCGCTGAACAGGCTCGCGGCCCATTTTTCTTCCTCGGCCTTCACGTTGTCGCGGCTGGCGCTGAGGGCATCGTCCTTTTGTCGACGGTCGGAGCCTGCGTGACGACGCTCCGCGCCCAGCGGTTTTTCGCGTTGTTCCAGCTTGGCCAGTTCTTCGTCCAGATCCAGGTTGTCCAGGTCCAGCTCTTCTGCGGTCCACTGTTTCTGGCTGATGGCGCGCGGCGACTCGGGTGTCGGTTCGACGGCGACCGGCAGGTCGGCGTCGCCGGCCTCGGCGCGCTGATCGAGCAATTGGCGCAGGGCGTTGAACACCTGAAGACACGAGCCGCAACGCACCACGCCGCGGGCCGCACTCAATTGAGCGTGGTTGACGCGAAAGCGCGATTGGCAATGTGGGCACTGGGTGACGAAACTGTCGCTCATGCGTTCATCCGATTCAGGCAGGCGGTCATTCTAGCGCCGACGTCCGCTGATGCGTACCCAGCCATCGCGGTTGGCGATCGGGTCCAGCTCGAAATCCTTGGCGTAAGCCGCGGCCACGTCTTCGCCCTGCTCGGCCAGGATGCCCGACAGGGCCAGGTGCCCGCCCGACCGGACCAGGCTCGACAGTTGCGGCGCCAGGGAAACCAGCGGGCCGGCGAGGATGTTGGCCACCAGCACATCGGCCTGTACCTGCGGCAAATCTGCCGGCAGGTAGAGTGGGAATTTGCCTTCAGGAATGTTGTTTCGCCCGGCGTTGTCGCGGGACGCTTCCAGTGCCTGCACGTCGATATCGGTGCCCACGGCCTCCCTGGCGCCCAGCAACAGTGCGGCGATGGCCAGGATCCCCGAGCCGCAGCCGAAGTCCAGCACATTGCAGTCGGTCAGGTCCTGGCCGTCCAGCCATTCCAGGCACAGCGCGGTGGTGGGGTGGGTGCCGGTGCCGAACGCCAGGCCCGGGTCCAGCAGCAGGTTGACCGCATCGGGTTCAGGCGCGGCGTGCCAGCTCGGCACGATCCACAGGCGCTGGCCGAAACGCATCGGCTGGAAGTTGTCCATCCAGCTGCGCTCCCAGTCCTGGTCCTCGATCACTTCGCTGTGATGCTCGGGCAGCGGGCTGCCGGTGAGCAGTTCCATATGGGCCAGCACGGTGGCGGCATCGGTGCCGTCTTCGAACAGCGCCAGCAAATGGGTGTGAGACCACAGCGGGGTGGTGTTGAGCTCGGGTTCGAAGATCGGCTGGTCTTCGGCGTCCATGAAGGTCACCGACACGGCGCCCACTTCGAGGAACGCGTCTTCGTAGGTTTCGGCTTGTTCTGGGCTGATGGCGAGACGGACTTGCAGCCAAGGCATGGCGGGCACCTTTGGAAAAAATGAGTGTGCGACGGCAGGGTCGCGAAAGCGCGCAAGTTTACGCGAGCGGCGAGTTTGTGGCGAGCGGGCTTATGTGGGAGCTGGCACACATGGGGCGGCGGTGTTCTTGAGGGTCCACAAACAACAAAGCCGCCCGAAGGCGGCTTTGTTGGGTGGGGCACTTACTGGTTGGCCAGCTTGTGTTCCAGGTAGTGAATGTTCACCCCCCCTTCGCAGAAGCCTTCATCGCGGACCAGCTCCCGGTGCAGCGGGATGTTGGTCTTGATGCCGTCTACCACGATTTCGTCCAGGGCATTACGCATGCGGGCCATGGCCTCGTCGCGGGTGGCGCCCCAGGTGATCAGCTTGCCGATCAGCGAGTCGTAGTTGGACGGAACCTTGTAGCCGCTGTACAGGTGCGAATCGACGCGAACGCCGTTGCCGCCCGGAGCATGGAAGTGCTTGACCAGGCCTGGACTCGGGATAAAGGTTTTCGGGTCTTCGGCGTTGATGCGGCACTCGAGGGAGTGGCCATGCATCTTCACGTCGTCCTGGGTGAAGGACAGCACGTTGCCGGCGGCGATGCTCAGCATCTCCTTGACGATGTCGATACCAGTGACCATCTCCGATACCGGGTGCTCTACCTGCACACGAGTGTTCATCTCGATGAAGTAGAAGCGACCGTTCTCGTAGAGGAACTCGAAGGTGCCGGCGCCACGGTAGTTGATGTCGATGCACGCCTTGACGCAGCGCGCCAGTACTTCCTGGCGAGCCTTTTCATCCAGGCCCGGTGCCGGGGCTTCTTCCAACACCTTCTGGTGACGACGTTGCAGCGAGCAATCGCGGTCGCCCAGGTGGATGGCGTGGCCCTGGCCATCGGACAGCACCTGCACTTCCACGTGACGTGGGTTGGTCAGGTACTTCTCCAGGTAGACCATCGGGTTGCCGAACCAGGCGCCCGCTTCGGAGCGGGTCTGCTTGGCGGCTTCGATCAGGTCTTCTTCCTTATGCACCACGCGCATGCCGCGACCACCACCGCCACCGGCGGCCTTGATGATCACCGGGTAACCGACTTCGCGACCAATGCGCAGGGCGGTTGCCTCGTCTTCCGGCAGCGGGCCGTCGGAGCCTGGAACGGTCGGCACGCCGGCCGCGATCATCGCGTCCTTGGCCGAGACCTTATCGCCCATCAGACGAATGGTGTCGGCTTTCGGGCCGATGAAGGCAAACCCGGACTTCTCGACCTGTTCGGCGAAATCGGCGTTTTCCGCAAGGAAGCCGTAGCCCGGGTGGATACCATCAGCGCCGGTCACTTCAGCGGCCGCGATGATGTTCGAGACCTTCAGGTAAGAGTTCGCGGCCAGTGGCGGGCCGATGCAGATGCTTTCGTCCGCCAGTTTCACGTGCATCAATTCGGTATCGGCCGTCGAGTAAACAGCGACGGTCTTGATGCCCTCTTCCTTACAGGCGCGCAGGATACGCAGCGCGATCTCGCCGCGGTTGGCGATCAGGACTTTTTGCAGTTTCTTCGCAGGTTTCAACATCGAAGGTGCTCCGCGGTTCAAGCGATGGTGAACAGCGGCTGGTCGTACTCAACCGGCTGACCGTTTTCTACCAGGATGGATTCAATGACGCCGGCTTTTTCAGCGGTGATGTGGTTCATCATCTTCATCGCTTCAACGATGCAGATGGTGTCGCCCACTTTCACGGTCTTGCCGACTTCAACGAAGGCTGGCGAGGTCGGTGCCGGGGTGCGGTAGAAAGTACCGACCATTGGCGACTTGACCACGAAGCCGTTCAGCACAGGCTCTGCCGGTGCGGCAGGCGCGGCGGCGGCAGGTGCGGCGGCCGGAGCAGCAGCGGCTGGAGCCGGCGCTTGCATCTGCGGCGCGTAAAACTGTTGAGCCGGGGTCTTGCTGTGACGGCTGATCCGTACGGACTCTTCGCCTTCCTTGATTTCCAGCTCGTCGATACCGGATTCTTCCAGCAGTTCGATCAGTTTCTTGACTTTACGGATATCCATGAATCATCAACTCCCAAGGGACGGTCAGGGGCGCTTGGCCGGTTGTTCAAGTTGTTCCAGGGCGGCCTCCAGGGCCAGTCGGTAACCGCTGGCGCCAAGGCCGCAGATCACACCTACCGCTACATCGGAAAAGTAGGAGTGATGGCGGAAAGCTTCGCGTTTGTGCACGTTCGACAAATGCACTTCGATGAATGGGATGCTCACCGCCAGCAGCGCGTCACGTAATGCAACACTTGTGTGCGTAAAAGCGGCGGGATTGATCAGGATAAAATCCACGCCTTCGCCACGCGCGGCATGGATGCGATCAATCAATTCGTACTCGGCGTTGCTTTGCAGGTAGAGCAAATGGTGGCCGGCTTCACGAGCCCTGCGTTCCAGGTCGAGGTTGATCTGGTCCAGGGTGACTGCCCCGTAGACGCCCGGTTCGCGGGTGCCAAGCAGGTTCAGGTTGGGTCCGTGAAGGACCAGAAAGGTCGCCATCGGCTGTTCCTTGTTATTGATGTGGGTACGACAGAACCCGGCGACTATGCCGCAAAGCCTTTGTGACTGTCCAGTTCTATGCAGTAGGCAGCACGATTAGCGAGGATTGCGAAAAATTTGTGACTGGGGGGCGGTATTCGGTCATAGGTAACACCGTCTCGAATCCTGTGGGGAACAAATGCGGGAGTAACGAAGCTCAAAGGTGGGAGCAGGCTTGCTCCCACATTTTTATACGCGGAAAGCTTTGACAGCGGTATTGAGCTGCCCACCCAGCACCAGCAGATGCTCACCCTGGCTGCGCCCCTGCCCGATCCGCAGCAGATTATCCTCACCCAGTTGATGAATCCGCTCGCTGTTGTCGCGTATCTCGCTCACTGCGCCACTTTGCTGCGCGGTCACGTCGGCGATACGCACCGCCGTCTCGGCAATGGTCTGGATCGCCCCGACGATCTCATCCAGCGCGCCATCCGCCGCCTGGGCTTGCTGGGCGGTGGCCTCGGCGTGTTCGACCTGGGTGCGCATGCCTTGCACCGACTGATGGGCGGCGGTTTGCAGGCCGGCGATCAGGCTCTGGATCTGGGCAGTGGCGCCGGCGGTGCGCTGGGCCAGGGAGCGCACTTCGTCGGCGACCACGGCGAACCCGCGCCCGGCCTCGCCGGCGCGGGCGGCTTCAATGGCCGCGTTGAGCGCCAGCAGGTTGGTCTGGTCGGCAATCGAGCGGATCACGGTGAGCACGCCGCCGATGGTGGCCGATTCTTCTGCGAGTTTTTCGATCATCTGCGCGTTCTGCTGCACCTCGCCCACCAGCGCGCGCAGCCCGGTCAGGCTCAGGCCGATCACGCGCTGGCCCTGTTCCACCGCCTGACCGGCGCTGCGACTGGCGCCGGCGGCCTGGCTGGCATCGCCGGCAACCTGCTGGATGGTCGCCTCCAGTTCGCCCAGCGAGTCGCGAATCTGCGCGGTGTCCCCGGCCTGGCGTTCGGCGCCGTCGTGCAGGCCGCTGCTCAGCTCGGCCAGGGTGCGACTGGTGCCGGCCACTGCTTCGGCATTGCCGCGAATGGTGCCTACCAGTTCCACCAGATACGTGCGCAGACGGTTGAGGGACGCTTCGATGTCATGCAGTTCGCGGTTGGTCCGGCCCAAGGCAATCGGCTGGCTGAAGTCGCCTTCGGCCCAGGTCGACAGGGCCGGTGCCAGGCTGGTCAGTGTGCGCGCCAGGTGCCGTTGCAGGGTGTCGATCAGCAGCGCGATCAGCAGGATCAGGCCGATCATCAGCCCTTGCATCAGGCGCACTTCGCCCTGGATCTTGCCGTGCTGGGCGCGCACCACCGGCTCCAGCCCGGCAATGGCCTGCTGCACGGCGGCGATTTTCAGTTGGGTGGCGGTGCCGAGATCAGCGCGTTGCTGGATCTGTTCGCGGGTACGCTTGAGTTCGGCGGGGTAGCGGGTGAGCAGGCTGTTGAGTTCACGCTTGAGGTCCACGCCAGTGTCCTGGGCTTCGGCCTGCGTGGTGTTTTCCAGGCCCATCAGCGCTGAAAAATCGTCGGCATTGGACTCGGCGTTGGCCTTGACGCCCAGCAGCGGCAGGTGTTCCAGCACCTCGGCCTGAGTGCGGATATTGCTGACTTCGCGCTCCACATCGTCGGCCAGTTCCGCGCGCCCGCTGCTCACCACTTTGTCGCGGGCCAGGGATAACCGGCCCAGGTGCTGCGACGCTGCCAGCAGCGGCGGCAGGTAGCGGGTGGCGTCCGCCGAGTTTACGCCGCTGGCGTACTGACTGAGCTGGTCAAGGTTGGCGCCCACTTCACGCTCGGCTTGCAGCAACAGGGCCTGGGGATCGCCGGCCAGTTTACCGGCGGCCAGCAGGTCGGTTTTGCTGAAGGCTTCCAGGTTCGTCAGGCTGGGGCGCAGACTTTGCGCAAGCTCGGCGGGCAGTTCGTCGAGCTGCCGCAACAGGGTTTCCAGGCTCTGGCCGGCGCTGCTCAGGCGCAGGGCATCGCCGCTGGCCAGGTAGTCGTCGATATTGCGCGCGGCCTGGTTCTGAAACGTCTGTGACAGGCCCAGGTAACGCTCCATGAGCAAATAGGGGCGCTCCAGCGCGCGTTGCGACCACCACAGCGTCGCCCCCAGCGCCAGGCATACGGCCACGAGCAGCAGGGTATTGAGATTGGTCAGCAGCTTCAGGCGCATGCGAGGTTTCTACCGACAGCAAAAGGTAAGCGCCTGAAGTTATTGCGTTTTCATTACATCCGTATGACGGAATCAGTCGATTCAGGTGAAAAGATGGCACTTTGATTCGAGGCGTGCGCGGCATGCACGCGGTTGCGCCCGGCGTGCTTGGCGCGGTACAGCGCTTCGTCGGCCTGGGCGGCCATCATCAGGCTGTCGGAATCGTCGCGCAGCGCCACCAGCCCGGCGCTGAAGGTGCACCACAAATCCTGCGGCTTGGCCGGGTAGTGGATTTCGGCAAAGCGCCCACGAATCTCATCCAGCACCCTGCAGGCCGACTCCAGGTCGGTATCGGGCATCACGATGGCGAATTCTTCGCCGCCGTAGCGCCCGATGTAGTCGGTTTTGCGCAGGCGCTGCTTGAGAAACAGCGCCAGGCTCTTGATCACGCGGTCGCCCATGGGGTGGCCGTGGCTGTCGTTGACCCGCTTGAAGTGGTCGATGTCGAGCATGGCAAAGCTCAGCGGCTTGTTTTCGCGGCGTGCGCGAAAGCTGCAATCTTCGAGCAGTTGCAGGATATGAGTGTGGTTGTACAGCCCGGTCAGGCTGTCACGCACCATCCGCGCCTTGAGGTTACGGGCGCGGGCAGCGCGGTTGCGCACGGTGGTGATCAGGTGGCGCGGCTTGATCGGCTTGGTGAGGAAGTCGTCGCCGCCTTCGCTCATGGCGTCCAGCTGCTTGTCCAGGTCGTCTTCGGCCGACAGGTAGATGATCGGCACACTCACGTAGCGGTCGTTATGCCGGATCACTTTGGCCAGTTCGGTGCCGGTGCAGGCGGGCATGTACATGTCGAGGATGATCAGGTCGGGCTGAAAATCGGCCAGCTCGGCCATGGCCTGGATCGGCTCGATCAGCGTGCGGGTGACGATGCCGGCGCTATTGAGCAGACGCTCCGTGTGCAGCGCCTGGGCCCGCGAATCGTCGATGATCAACACTTTATAGGGTTCGTACTGGGCGACGCAGGTGAGCACCTCGATCTTTTCCAGCAGGCTAGACGCTTCGAGGGTGCCGGTGAGGAATTCCTGGCCGCCGGCACGCACCGCCGCCAGGCGCGTCGGGGTGTCGGTTTCATGCAGGCTGAAAAACAGCAGCGGCAGTTTCTGCTCCAGCCCCTCCTGGGCTTCGGCGGCGAGTTTGAGGCCCATGCCCGCGCCGCAGAAGTCCACGTCCATCACCAATGCCGACGGCAGGCGCTCGGCCATGGACGAGCGAAACGCCGCGACGCTGTCCAGGGATTGTGCACTTAAACCAAAGAATTCCAGCTGCTTGGCCAGCCGTTCGGCGCGGTCGTGATCGGCCAGCATCACGTAGATCGGCTTGCGCATCGGCGGCAGGAAGGTTTGCTCCAGTTGATCGCCCTGGCGCAGGCCGGTGCGCGACAGGCGCTGCATCAGGCGGTTGAGGTCGGTGATCAGGTGGCTGCTCAGGCGGCCGCGATTGGCGTCCACCGCTTTGAGCGAGTCGCCGATATGCCGCGCCAGCTGGCTGTGTTCGGGCTGTTCGAAGCGCTCGGCAAAGCGCAGCAGGCGCAGGTTGGCTTCGCTGAGTTCGCAAAAGTCGGCCTCGGACCATTCGCTGCGTTGCAAGCGCTGCCAGATCTCGAGAATTTGACGCGCCTGATGAATTACCCGCTGGGCAAAGTGCTGCTTGAGGCGCTCACGGCTGGGGTCTTCTGACTCGGTCATATCCTGACTACTAGTTAGGCTGCATGCTGAGGTCGACTGATGGCGCTATGCTAGCACCTCTTTCGGTCGGATGAGTGTCGTATGTCAATAAACTGCGACGCAGCCGATATTCAGTCACCGTGTTGCCGACGCGCCGCGCAAAAAAAAGCGTGCATCCTTTATAGTCGACTGCCCGACAACCGCCAGTTTGCGCAAAGCCTGCGCACTGACGGGCACGATGGGTTAGGGTTGTGGTCGGACTATTTGAACGCACGCCGCCTTTTGAAGTGCATGAACTCAAGTGATTGAAAGGATATCGCCATGCTGGACTGGAAAAATCGCGCAGGCAGTGCCAAAGGCCCCGCCCCTGAGCCCAAGTCGACCCACCGCGGCTATTTGCGCAGCGTCCTGATGAGCCGCGCCGTGCTGGGTGTGCTCGGCTTGTACCTGTTGGTCACCGGCGCCCTGGGCTGGTATTGGAGCGAAGAGCCTGCGCTGTTTCCGGTGCAGCAGAATGCCCAGCTTGCCGCCGAGCAGGAAGGCAAGCAGATGGTGATCGGCTACACCACCGTCGAAACCCTAAAGACCGTGGTCGGCACCTTGCTGAACAAACCGGGCGGCTATATCTCCAACGACCGCTTCCCGCCTGGCCTGTGGATGGACAACATGCCGAGCTGGGAGTACGGCGTGCTGGTGCAGGTGCGTGACCTCACCCGTGCCCTGCGCAAGGACTTCGCCCGCTCCCAGTCTCAATCGGCCGAAGACGCAGATCTGGCCAAGGCCGAGCCGCGCTTCAATTTCGACAACAAGAGTTGGGTGCTGCCATCCAGCGAGTCGGAATACCAGGAAGGCATCAACTCCCTGAGCCGCTACGAAGCACGTCTGTCCGACCCGAACCAGCGCGGCGCGCTGTTTTACGCGCGTGCCGACAACCTCAACAACTGGCTGGGCGATGTGGCCACGCGCCTGGGCTCGCTGTCGCAACGTCTGTCGGCCAGCGTAGGCCGGGTGAAACTCAACACCGCGCTGAAAACCGAGGCGCTGGCACCGGGTGAGGTGCCGCAGGTCGATGAAGAAGTGGTGGAAACCCCATGGATGCAGATCGACAACGTGTTCTACGAGGCACGCGGGCAGGCCTGGGCCTTGTCCCACCTGCTGCGCGCGATCGAAGTCGATTTTGCCGACGTGCTGGCCAAGAAAAACGCCACCGTGAGCGTACGTCAGATCATTCGTGAGCTGGAGGCCTCGCAGGAACCGGTGTGGAGTCCTATGATTCTTAACGGCAGTGGCTTCGGTGTACTGGCGAACCATTCGCTGGTGATGGCCAACTATATTTCCCGAGCAAACGCTGCAGTGATCGATTTGCGTCAGCTCCTCAATCAGGGTTGATGATGGACACAATGGAGAAAGAGGCCGCCCACCGAGCGGCCTCGGATGCTGAACTGATCTGCTGGGTGGACGAGCAGGACAACCTGCTCGGCCACCTTGTACGTTCCGACCTTCGCCAGCGCGGCCTGATCGGCCGCTGCACCTTTATCTTTCTGTTCAACGCCAAGGGCGAGCTGTGTGTGCATCGGCGCACCCTGAGCAAGGCGCTGTACCCCGGATTCTGGGACACGGCAGCCGGTGGCATGGTGGCGGCCGGGGAAAGCTATGCCGTGTCGGCGGCCCGTGAACTGGAAGAAGAGCTTGGGGTGAGCGGGGTTGAGCTGGTCGAACATGACCACTTCTACTTCGAAGACGGCGACAGCCGGCTGTGGTGCAAGTCCTACTCCGCGGTGTGGGACGGGCCCTTGTGCGTGCAGCCCGAAGAGGTCATGGAAGCGCGCTTTTTACCCCTCCAAACCGTCCTCGCAGAGGCCGAGCAAAAGCCTTACTGCCCGGACGCCCAGGAGGGCTTGCGGCGCTATCTGGCTTCACGTCGCTAAAGCAGCATGAATTGGCGCCATTTGGCCCTTAGCAAGCTGCGTTTTTGCCGTTACACTGCGCGCCTTTTCACCCGAACCGCCTTGGCGGTTTGGTAGCGCTGCCCCTGCCTGAGTGGGGCTTCGCGGTCGATATTCGCCCTGTGCGAGCATCGATCAGTCTCCATCCTCCCAAGAGGATTGCCGGTGGCCAAAAAAGCCGCATCCTTCGCCGCCCTCGGTGGCCTGGTATTTTCCACCGACGCAGGTCGACACTGCCCGGACTGTCGCCAGCCCGTGGACGCCTGCCTCTGCAAACAGACCCAGATCCCCGAAGGTGACGGCATTGCCCGCGTGCGCCGCGAAAGCAAAGGCCGTGGCGGCAAGACGGTGACCACCATCACCGGCGTGCCCCTGGCCGAAGACGCGCTCAAGGAACTGGCCACTTCGCTGAAAAAGCGCTGTGGCACCGGCGGTGCGTTGAAGGACGGGGTCATCGAGATCCAGGGCGATCACGTCGAACTGCTGTTGGCCGAGCTGATCAAGCTCGGTTACAAGGCCAGGAAGTCCGGCGGCTGAGAGCCGCTTGCCAACCTGTGTCTAAACTCTGCCCCGCAGGCGAGGTCTCACCTGCTTACAGGCAAATCGTCATTTTTATTCTTTAGACTGCGCCAGCCTCCGCTTGAGGTGGCGCTTTCGCCTTCATTTATAGGGGACTTCGATGTCCGTACGACGCACACGCAAAGACGATGGCAGCCAATGGACCGTTGCGGACAGCCGCAGTGTTTACGGGATTCGCCATTGGGGGGCCGGGTATTTCGCGATCAATGAAGCCGGTCGCGTCGAAGTCCGTCCCAACGGCCCGAACAGCACCCCTGTCGACCTCTACGAGCAGGTTGACCAACTGCGTAAAAGCGGCCTGTCGCTGCCGTTGCTGGTGCGTTTCCCCGATATTCTGCAAGACCGCGTGCGCCAGCTCACCGGAGCCTTCGATGCGAACATCGAGCGCCTGGAATACCAGAGCAAATACACCGCGCTGTACCCGATCAAGGTGAACCAGCAGGAGGCGGTGATCGAAAACATCATCGCCACCCAGAACGTGTCCATCGGCCTGGAAGCCGGCTCCAAGCCGGAGCTGCTGGCGGTGCTGGCCCTGGCACCCAAGGGCGGCACCATCGTCTGCAACGGTTACAAGGACCGTGAGTTCATCCGCCTGGCACTGATGGGCCAGAAGCTCGGCCACAACGTGTTTATCGTGATCGAAAAAGAATCCGAAGTTGAGCTGGTGATCGAAGAGGCCGCCAGCCTCAAGGTCAAGCCACAGGTCGGCCTGCGCGTGCGCCTGTCGTCCCTGGCCTCGAGCAAGTGGGCCGACACCGGTGGCGAAAAGTCCAAGTTCGGCCTGTCGGCGGCGCAATTGCTGTCGGTGGTTGAGCGCTTTCGTGCAGCCGGCCTGGATCAGGGCATCCGCCTTCTGCACTTCCACATGGGTTCGCAAATCGCCAACCTGGCTGACTACCAGCACGGCTTCAAGGAAGCCATTCGTTACTACGGCGAACTGCGCAACCTCGGCCTGCCGGTGGACCACATCGACGTGGGCGGTGGCTTGGGCGTGGACTACGACGGCACCCACTCGCGCAACGCCAGCTCCATCAACTACGACATGGACGACTACGCCGGCGTGGTGGTGGGCATGCTCAAGGAATTCTGCGACGCGCAGAGCCTGCCGCACCCGAACATCTTCTCCGAAAGCGGCCGCTCGCTGACCGCCCACCACGCCATGCTGGTGGTGCAGGTTACCGACGTCGAAAAACACAACGACGAAATCCCGACCATCGAAAACAAGGAAAGCCTGCCCGAAACCGTGCAATGGCTGGTGGACTTGCTGGGTCCGACCGACATCGAGATGGTCACCGAAACCTACTGGCGCGCCACCCACTACATGAGCGACGTGGCCACCCAGTACGCTGATGGCAAGCTGACCCTGGCCGAAAAAGCCCTGGCCGAACAGTGCTACTTCGCCGTGTGCCGCCGCCTGCACAACTCGCTCAAGGCGCGTCAGCGTTCCCATCGCCAGGTGCTGGACGAGCTCAATGACAAGCTGGCCGACAAGTACATCTGCAACTTCTCGGTATTCCAGAGCCTGCCCGACACCTGGGCCATCGGCCAGGTGCTGCCGATTCTGCCGCTGCACCGCCTCGACGAAGAGCCGTTGCGCCGCGCGGTGTTGCAGGACCTGACCTGCGACTCCGACGGCAAGATCAAGCAATACGTCGACGAGCAGAGCATCGAGACCAGCCTGCCGGTGCACGCCCTTAACGAAGGCGAAGACTACCTGCTGGGTATCTTCCTGGTGGGCGCGTACCAGGAAATTCTGGGTGATATGCACAACCTGTTCGGTGACACCGACTCGGTGAACATCTACCAGCGCGAAGACGGCTCGGTGTACAGCGCTGGCATCGAAACCCACGACACCATCGAAGACATGCTGCGTTACGTGCACCTGTCGCCGGAGGAGTTGATGACCCACTACCGCGACAAGTGCGCGAGCGCGAAGATCTCCGCGTCGGAACGCACCCAGTTCCTGGACGCGTTGCGTCTGGGCCTGACGCGATCCTCGTACCTGTCCTCGTAACCCCTGTGGGAGGGGGCAAGCCCCTCCCACATTTGAAGCACTGCTAATCCTGAACTTTTGTGGGGGCTGAGCAATGTCCAGCAAATGGCTGCAAATGTTCACTCTCGCGATGGCTGCCTTCCTGGCAGCCTGCTCGCCCATCAAAGTGCTCAATGCACTCACACCCTCCAGCACCTTCACCAAAACATCCGCAATCGCCTACGGCAGCGATCCCCGCCAGACACTCGATATCTACCGCCCCGTTCCGGCTATTTCCAATGCTCCGGTAGTGGTGTTTTTCTACGGCGGCACCTGGAACAGCGGCGCCAGAGACGATTACGGTTTCGTCGGCGAAGCCCTGGCCTCGCGCGGCATTGTGGTGGTGATTGCCGATTACCGGCTCTACCCGCAAGTGCGCTACCCCGCGTTTTTGCAGGACGGCGCAAAAGCAGTAGCCTGGACCGTTCAGCACGGCGCCGAATACGGTGCCGACCCCAAGCGGCTCTACGTGATGGGCCACAGCTCCGGCGCGTACAACGCCGCGATGCTGGCGCTGGATGCTCGCTGGCTGAGGGAAGAGGGTTTGACCCCTTCGATATTCAAAGGCTGGATCGGCCTGGCCGGGCCTTATGACTTTTTGCCGATTGAAAACCCGGACGTGAAACCGGTGTTTTTCTTCCCCGATTCACCGCCGGATTCGCAGCCGATCAACCATGTCAGCGCTGCGGCGCCGCCGAGCCTGTTGATCGCTTCGAATGACGACAACTTGGTCAATCCCACGCGCAATACTGGTGGGCTGGCTGAGCGTCTGAGGGTGGCTGGCGTGCCGGTGCAGACATTCTATTTCAGCCGCACCAACCATCAGACGCTGGTGGCGGCCCTGTCCAAACCCCTGCGCTGGCTGGCGCCAGTGCTGGATCGCGTCACGGCATTCATCCAAGCCAGCGACCCTGTCGATTAAGGCGCCAGGCAATGGCCCACAAGGTAAGGCTGCGCACCGCCATGAACAGCAGGAAGCTGATCCACAGGCCGTGGTTGCCGTAACCCTGCAACAGCCAGGCAATGGGCAACAGGATCAGCACCGTCAGCAGCATGCCGTTGCGCATCTCGCGCGCGCGGGTGGCGCCGATAAACAGACCGTCGAGCACGTAACTCCACACCGCAATCAGCGGTAGCACCGCCAGATACGGCAGGTAGCGGTCGGCGGTGTCGCGCACACTGGGGATGTCGGTCTGCATGGCGATAAACAGGTGGCCGGCGAAGGTGAACAGCAGGGCGAAGCCGACGCTGGCGATCAGTGACCAGCCGCAGGCGACGATCAGTGAGCGGCGCAAAGCCTGGCGGTCGTGGGCGCCGATGGCGTGACCGCACAGGGCTTCCACCGCGTGGGCCAGGCCGTCCAGTGCGTGGGCAGTCAGCAACAGGCCGTTGAGCAGCAGCGCATTGGCCGCCACCGTGGCATCACCCAAACGCGCGCCTTGCACGGTGATCATGAAAAACACCGACTGCAAGGCCAGGCTGCGGATAAAAATGTCGCGGTTGACCGCCAGCAGCGGGCGCCAGTTCTGCCACACCTTGAGCGCGGCCCAGGCGATCTGTCCGGGGTAGGCGCGCAGGGCCTTTTGCGTGAGTGCCAGGCCCAGCAGGGCGCCGGTCCATTCGGCGATCACCGACGCGCGTGCGGAGCCGAGCACGCCCCAATCCAGGCCGAGCACGAACCACAGGTTGAGTGCGATGTTCACCAGGTTGGTGGTCAGCAGAATCGCCAGCGGCGCCCGAGCGTTCTGGGTGCCGAGAAACCAGCCGACCAGGGCGTAGCTGGCCAGCGCGGCAGGCAGGCCGAACAGGCGGGTGTGGAAGAACTCGCGGGTGAGTTGGCCCAGTTCGGGCGAAGGCTGCATCCATTCCAGCGCCAGATGGCTCAGAGGGATGCCCACGGTGCCGAGCAGCATCGCCAGGCCCAGCGCCAGCAGCAGGCCCTGCAGCAGAATTTGCCGCAACGCCGCGCCGTCATTGCGCCCGGCAGCCTGGGCGGCAAAGCCGGTGGAGCCCATGCGCAGAAAGCCCATGGCCCAGGCGAGGAAGGTATACAGCGTGGCCCCGACCGCGACCGCGCCCAACTGGTGGGCGTGGGGCAAGTGGCCGATGACCATGCTGTCCACCAGCGCCACCAGCGGCACGGAGATGTTCGAAAGAATCATCGGCGCCGCCAGCGCCCAGACACGGCGATGAGTGGGGCGGTCGCGCCAGTCGGTCAATAAGGTCGGCATGGGGGCTCCTTCGGGGAGCGGCATTGTAACCTCGTATTAACCACACCAAGGAACCAATGTGGGAGGCATTGTCGCGCAGCAAACAGCGTCTCTGTGGCGAGCGGGCTTGCCACAGGAGTGTGATTGCCTGAAGTTTCAGGTTTTAAAATCAACCCGTTATTTTGTGTTTGATAAAAGGTCTCTCCACCTTTTGATCTCCAGCGGCAGTCTCGCTACGGCTGATATATAGTTCACACCCGGTTCCCTCTTACTACGAGTGCCCCATGCTTAACAAAGGATTGTTCCTGGCCTGTGCGCTGGCCCTGCTGAGTGCCTGCGATTCTTCCGATAAACCGGCTGCACCGTCTGCGCCCAGCGCGGCGGCAGTGCCCAAATCGGCCAGGGCGGCGCCGGATGTGGCAGCGTTGAAGCAGCGCTACGCCGGGCGCGAGTTGAGTGTGGTGGACGTGTCCGAGGTGCAACTGGACGGCGCCAGCACGCTGTCGGTGAGCTTTTCCATTCCCCTGGACCCCGATCAGACATTCGCCGACAAGCTCCATCTGGTCGACAGCAAGTCCGGCAAGGTCGATGGCGCCTGGGAGCTGTCCGACAACCTGATGGAACTGCGCCTGCGCCACCTTGAGCCGCAGCGCAAACTGGTGCTCACCGTCGACCCCGGAGTGAAGGCGGTGAACAACGCTCTGCTGCCCGCCGAATACAGCGCCCGCCTGGAAACCCGCGACCTGCAAGCCACCGTCGGCTTCGCCAGCCGCGGCACCCTGTTGCCTACGCGTCTGGCCGAAGGTTTGCCGGTGATTGCGCTGAATGTTGACAAGATCGACGTGGAATTCTTCCGCATCAAGCCCGAATCCCTGCCTTCGTTCCTGGCGCAGTGGGGCCGCAACACCAGCCTGCAAAGCTACGAGTCCCAGGAGCTGCTGCCCCTGGCCGACCTGGTCTACGGTGGCCGTTTCGACCTGAACCCGGCACGCAACACCCGCGAGACGCTGTTGTTGCCGATCGCAGGCCTCAAGCAATTGCAGCAACCGGGCGTGTATCTGGCGGTGATGCGCGCGTCGGGCACCTACAATTACTCGCAGCCGGCCACACTGTTCACCTTGAGTGATATCGGCCTGTCGGTGCATCGCTACGCCAATCGTCTGGATGTATTTACCCAGGCACTGGAAGGCGGCAAGGCGCTGGAGGGCGTCGAGCTTGAAGTGCTGGACGCCGAGGGCCGCGTATTGGGTCAGGGCAAGACGGAACAGGGCGGCCACGCCGAGCTGCCGCTGCCGAAAAAAGCCCAGGTGCTGTTGGCCAGGCAGGGCGAGCAAACCAGCCTGTTGCGTCTGGACAGTGCGGCCCTGGACCTGGCCGAATTCGATATCGGCGGGCAACCGTCGCACCCGTTGCAGTTTTTTGTGTTCGGCCCGCGCGACCTGTATCGCCCCGGCGAAACGGTGCTGCTCAATGCTCTGTTGCGCGACAAGGACGGCAACGCCGTCAAGCCGCAGCCGGTGAGCGTCGAGGTGCGCCGCCCGGATGAACAGGTGAGCCGCAAGTTCGTGTGGGAAGCCGACGCCTCCGGCCTCTATCAATACCCCTTGCAACTGGCAGGCGAAGCGCCGACCGGGCGCTGGCAACTGGTGTTCGATCTGGGTGACGGCAAGCCGCAGCTGTATGAATTTCTTGTCGAGGACTTCCTGCCCGAGCGGTTGGCGCTGGAACTCAAGGGCAGCGACACCGCGCTGAGCCCGGCGGACAACCCGGTGATCCAGGTGAATGGGCGCTACCTGTACGGCGCGCCGGCATCGGGCAATCGGGTCAGCGGCCAAGTCTACGTGCGCCCGCTGCGTGAGGCGGTCAAGTCGCTGCCGGGTTATCAATTCGGCTCGGTCACCGAAGAAGAGCTGAGCCAGGATTTCGAACTGGACGAAAGCGTACTCGACGCCAAAGGCCAGCAAGCGTTGACCCTGGAAAGCAAATGGTCCGAGGCCAAGTCGCCGCTGCAACTGATCGTGCAGGCCAGCCTGCAGGAGTCCGGCGGGCGCCCGATCACCCGGCGTCTGGTGCAGCCGATCTGGCCGGCCGAGCAACTGCCTGGCCTGCGCGGGCTGTTTGACGGCAAGGAAACCAATGGCGACGGCCCGGCGGAATTCGAAGTGCTGGTGGCCAACCAGGAAGGGCAGAAGCTCGCCGCGCACAACCTCAAGGTGCGCCTGGTGCGCGAGCGCCGCGACTACTACTGGAACTACTCCGACAACGACGGCTGGAGCTATCACTTCAACGAAAAATTCCTCAACCTCGACGAGCAGATCCTCAACATCAAGGCCGGCGACACCGCCAGAGTCAGCTTCCAGGTGGAATGGGGCCCGTACCGCGTCGAAGTGGAAGACCCGCAGACCGGGTTGGTCAGCAGCCTGCGGTTCTGGGCCGGTTACCAGGCCCAGGACAACACCGAAGGCGGCGCCGTGCGCCCGGATCAGGTCAAGCTGGCACTGGATAAACCCGCCTATGGCGACGGCGACACAGCGAATGTCACGGTGACGCCGCCGGCGGCTGGTAAAGGCTACCTGTTGGTGGAATCCGCCGAAGGGCCGTTGTGGTGGGAGGAAATCGACGTACCTGCCGAAGGCAAAAGCTTTGCCGTGAAACTGGACCCGAAATGGGCGCGGCATGACCTGTACGTGAGTGCGCTGGTGGTTCGTCCCGGCGAGCGCAAGGCCAATATCACCCCCAAGCGGGCCGTGGGCCTGTTGCACCTGCCGCTGGATCGCACCCAGCGCAAACTCGCCCTGACCCTCACGGCGCCGGAAAAAATGCGCCCCAAACAACCGCTGACGGTGAAGATTGCCGCCAAAAACGCCGACGGCAGCGTGCCCAAGCAGGTGCATGTGCTGCTGGCGGCGGTGGACGTGGGCATTCTCAATATCACCGAATACCCGACACCCGACCCGTACTCCAGCCTGTTCGGCCGCAAGGCCTATGGTGTCGATCAGTTCGACATCTACGGCCAGTTGATCGAGGCCGGGCAGGGCCGTCTGGCCAGCCTGGCGTTCGGTGGTGACGCGGCGCTGGCCAAGGGCGGCAAGCGCCCGGACACCAGCGTGACCATCGTCGCCCTGCAAAGCGCGCCGGTTACCTTGAACGAGCAGGGCGAGGGCGAAGTCAGCGTCAATATTCCCGACTTCAACGGCGAACTGCGCCTGATGGCCCAGGCCTGGAGCGATGACCGCTACGGCATGGCCGAAGGCAAGACAGTGATCGCCGCGCCGCTGATCGCCGAACTGTCGGCGCCGCGCTTTCTGGCCGGTGGCGACCAGACTACCCTGGCGCTGGACCTGTCCAACCTGTCGGGCAAGGCGCAGAAACTGGAGGTGCAGTTGCGCGCCGAAGGGCAACTGGAGTTGGTCAACAGCGGCGCGCAAACCGTCGAATTGAAGCAGGGCCAGCGCACCACGTTGCGCATTCCGGTGAAAGCCTGGGGCGGCCTGGGGCAGGGCAAGGTCAAGGTGAGCGTCAACGGCCTGGACCTGCCGGGGGAAAACCTGCCGCCTTTCAGCCGCGAATGGACGCTGGGCGTGCGCCCGGCCTACCCGGCGTTGCTCAAACATTACCGCGCGGTGCTCAAGGATCAGCCGTGGAGCCTGCCAGCGGGCGCGCTGGATCAGTTCGACGCCTCCGGGCGTGAGGCGCTGTTGAGCCTGTCGAGCCGGCCGCCGTTGAACCTCGGCGCGCAAATCGCGGCGCTCAAGGCGTACCCCTACGGTTGTCTGGAGCAAACCGCCAGCGGCCTGTACCCCTCGCTGTATGCCGACGAGGCGTTGCTCAAGCGTCTGAGCATCAAGGGCGAGCCGGACGCCGAGCGCAAGCGCAAGATCGAACTGGGCATCGAGCGCCTGCTGGGCATGCAGCGCTATAACGGCAGCTTTGGCCTGTGGGGCGCCGATGGCGAGGAAGAGTACTGGCTGACCGCCTATGTCACCGACTTCCTGCTGCGCGCCCGCGACCAAGGCTTTGCGGTGCCGCCTGAAGCCTTGAAAAAAGCCAGTGAGCGCCTGCTGCGCTATGTGCAGGAGCGTAACCTGATCGAGGTGGATTACAGCGACAACGCCGAACACACCCGCTTTGCCGTGCAGGCCTACGCCGGTATGGTGCTGGCGCGCAGTCAACAGGCACCATTGGGCGCATTGCGCAGCATTTTCGAGCGGCGCAGCGACGCGCGTTCCGGGTTGCCGCTGGTGCAACTGTCCATCGCCTTGCAGAAGATGGGCGATCAGCCACGGGCCGATCAGGCGTTACAGGCAGGGCTCGCCGCCCAGCGCAGCGCCAAGGAATGGCTGGCCGACTACGGCAGCCCGCTGCGCGATCAGGCGATGATTCTGGCGTTGCTGGAGGAAAATGACCTGGCCAAGGGCACGCGTGAAGAGCGCCTGTTCAGCTTGTCGGACCAATTGGCGGCCAGCCCGTACCTGTCGACCCAGGAGCGCAATTCACTGTTCCTGGCCGGGCGGCTCGGGTTTTCCCTGCCCGAGGCGAACTGGCAGGTAGCCCTGACCGGCAGCGGCGGCACGCAGGAGCTGAACAACCAGCACTCCACCGTGCAACTGGATGACACGTCGCTGGCAAGCGACATCAGCCTGAGCAATGGGGGCCAAACGCCGGTGTATCAGCAATTGACCATTTCCGGTTATCCACAGGTGCCACCAGCACCGGGCGGCGACAACCTGAGTATCCGCCGCGAATACCTGGGCATGAACGGTCAGCCGCTGAACCTGCACAACCTCAACAGCGGCGACCTGGTGCTGGTGCACCTGACGGTCGGCGCCAAACAGCGCGTGCCGGATGCCCTGGTGGTGGACCTGCTGCCGGCCGGTCTGGAGCTGGAAAACCAGAACCTGGCGCAAAGCGCCGCCAGCCTGGAAAACGCCAGCAGCCAGGTGAAGGAATGGCGCGAGTCGATGCAGAACGCCTCGCTCAAGCATCAGGAGTTCCGCGATGACCGCTACGTGGCGGCGCTGAACCTGGACGGCTACGGCGCCACGCACCTGCTGTACCTGGCGCGTGCGGTCACCCCGGGCACCTACCGTGTGCCGCCGTCGCAGGTGGAGTCGATGTACCGGCCGAACTGGCAGGCGGTGGGAGAGACCCCGGCAGACATGGTGATCAAGGGCCGCTGAGGCCCGGCACTGAACGCAGGGAAGTGGGGGAGGAGGCTGGCTGGGTCAGTGCACGACCCAGCTCAGCAACCACAACCCCAGCATCAGCCAGATGATCCCCATGATGATCGAGGCGCGCATGAACGCACGGACCGCCGAGTACAGCAGCATCAAGCCAATGATCAGGGTAATGATGCTGATGATCGAGGTGTCCATGCCCAGGGTGCGCGACAGGCCTTCGACAAAGTTGCCGCCGGCATGGGTCAAGGCCCCGAACAGGCCGCTGAGGCCGTCGACGATAAACCGGATCACTGAACCCAGTGCCTGGCCCAACCATTCAAAGAAGCTTTCTACCTGCATGTGTGTGTCCTGATGAGAGGGTGGGCGTGTCTGTGCCTTTGGTTGCCGATAACGCGGGCTAGTTCCCTGCAAGCATAGAGGTTTGGCGGTTTGAGTTTTCGATTAATCATGCAATTCAAGGTGGGAGGGGACTTGTTCCCGATAGCGGTGTGTCAGCTGTGAATAAGTTGGCTGGAAGGTCGCCATCGGGAGCAAGCCCCCTCCCACAGGTGCTGCGCTGGGGCTTTGCAAGTGTGTTGTTGGTGATAGCGCTGTTGTGGCTGGCCGACCGCCTCTGGCCCTTGCCCCTGCCCCAGGACGACCTCGCCCGTGTGGTGCTGGCCGAGGATGGCACGCCATTGTGGCGCTTTGCCGATGCCAACGGCGTGTGGCGCTACCCCGTGCAAACCGGTGAAGTCTCGCCGTATTACCTCGACGCGCTGCTCACCTACGAAGACCGCTGGTTTTACGAACACCCCGGCGTAAACCCGCTGTCGCTGGTGCGCGCCACCTGGCAGAACCTTACCGGCGCGCGGGTGGTATCGGGCGGCAGCACGCTGTCGATGCAGGTGGCACGCCTGCTCGATCCGCATTCGCGCACCTGGCACGGCAAGTTGCGCCAGCTGTGGCGCACTGCGCAACTGGAATGGCACCTGTCCAAGGAGCAGATTCTCAACCTTTACCTCAACCGCGCGCCGTTCGGCGGCACCTTGCAGGGCGTGGCGGCGGCCAGTTGGGCTTATCTGGGCAAGTCTCCAGCGCAGCTTACCCATGCTGAAGCCGCCATGCTCGCAGTATTGCCCCAGGCGCCCAGCCGTCTGCGCCCGGACCGTCACGCGCAGCGCGCCCAGCAAGCCCGCGACAAAGTGCTGCGCCGCCTCGCCGAGTTCCAGGTGTGGCCGCAGTCGGCGGTCGATGAGGCCCTGGAAGAACCGCTGCTGCTGGCGCCGCGCCTGGAACCGAGCCTGGCGCCGTTGCTGGCGCGCCGCCTCAACCGCACGGACAGCCCGCCGCTGATCCGCACCACGCTGGACGCCACCCTGCAGCGCCGTCTCGAAGACCTGTTGCTGGGCTGGCGCGCGCGTCTGCCCGAACACACCTCGGCCGCGATTCTGGTGGTGGAGGAAGAAACCATGGCCGTGCGCGCTTACCTGGGGTCGGTGGACATCAACGACGCCAGGCGTTTCGGCCATGTGGACATGATCAGCGCACTGCGCTCGCCCGGCTCCACCTTAAAACCGTTTTTGTATGGCATGGCTTTGGACGAAGGACTGATCCATTCCGAATCCCTGCTGCAGGACGTGCCCCGGCGCTACGGCGATTATCGCCCGGGCAATTTCTCCATGGGCTTTACCGGCGCGGTGCCGGCCAGTACGGCGCTGTCCAGTTCGTTGAACCTGCCGGCGGTGCAGTTGTTGGAGGCGTACGGGCCCAAGCGGTTTGCCGCGCAGATGCGCATCGGCGGCGTGCCCTTGGCGTTGCCGGCGCTGGCCGAGCCGAACCTGGCGCTGATCCTCGGCGGCGCGGGCAGTCGTCTTGAGGATTTGGTGAGTGGCTACAGCGCATTCGCCCGCGACGGCAAAAGCGCGACCATTCGCTTGCAGCCGGACGACGTCCTGCGTGAGCGCCCACTGTTGTCGCCAGGGTCCGCCTGGATTGTGCGGCGCATCCTCAGCGGCCAGGCGCGGCCCGACCGTGACCCGCGTGCCGAGCTGGTGCAACGCCCCGCGCTGGCCTGGAAAACCGGCACCAGCTATGGCTTTCGCGATGCCTGGGCGATTGGCGTGGGGCCGCGCTATCTGATCGGCGTGTGGATCGGCCGCCCGGACGGTACGCCGGTGCCGGGGCAGTTCGGCCTGGCGTCGGCGGCGCCGCTGATGTTGCAGGTGCACGACGTGCTGGCCAACCGCGACAGTCAGCGCGGTATCAGCGCGCCGGTCAAACCGGTGCCGGTCAATGTGGGCGTGGCGGCGATCTGCTGGCCGCTGGGTCAGCCCATGAGCCGCAGCGATCCGAATTGTCGGCGCCAGCGCTTTGCCTGGACGCTGGACAACACCACGCCGCCGACCCTGCTGGCGCTGGACCAGCCGCTGAGTGTGGGCCTTAAGGAAACCGTGTGGGTCAACGCGCGGGGCTTGCGCGTCGACGCCCAATGCCCTGGCGCCGTAGCCCGGGACATTGCCCTGTGGCCCGCGCCGCTGGAGCCGTGGTTGCCGAAGGCGGAGCGCCGTGACGCGCGCATTCCGGCGGCAGACCCGGATTGCCCGCCGCCAGCACTGGCGGCGGCGTCGCCGTTGTCGATTGTGGGCGTGCGCGAAGGTGACCAGTTGCGCCTGCCGGCTGCCAGCCAGCAGACGCTGCGCCTGAAGTTGTCAGCGCTGGGCGGCAGTGGCCGGCGCTGGTGGTTCCTCAACGGTGCGCCACTGGGTGACAGTGCCAATCAGGACAGCATCAATGCCAGCTTTGATCGGCTGGGGCGGTATCAACTGAGTGTGCTGGATGAGGCGGGGCAGACGGCTCGGCTTGAGTTCAGTGTTGTTGACTAGGGCTCCCGATAGCGTCCTGAAAGCCACCGCAGGCTATTCACTTGCCTTCAAGGCCCATCCCCCCGAAGCTATACGCCTTCAGGAGCCCAGCATGAACCTCGAACACCTCACCGAACGCCTGCACCGCATCCGCGATACCAACGACTGGAAGCAGTTCCACAGCCCGAAAAATCTGGCCATGGCCGCCAGTGTGGAAATGGCCGAGCTGGTGGAAATCTTCCAATGGCTCAGCGAAGACCAGTCGCGCCAGCTACCGCCGGAGAAACTTGCCCATGCCGGGCAGGAAGTCGGTGATATCGTCTTGTACCTGCTGTTGCTGTGCAGTGAACTGGGCCTGGACATGGACGCGGTGGTGCGCGCCAAGCTGGCCGACAGCGAACGGCGGTTCGCCCATGAGTGATCGCCACTTCGACCAGTTGGCCACGCGCTTCGCCGAGAAAATCTACGGCGGGGCCAAGGGTGCCATCCGCCTGGCGGTGCTCCAGGCCGACCTCGCCGAGGCTTTGCCGCAACGCCCATTGCGCGTGCTGGACATCGGCGCGGGGCTGGGCCACATGTCGCTGTGGCTCGCCGAACGCGGTCACACGGTGACGCTGGCCGAGCCCGCCGCGCCGATGCTCGACGGCGCGCGCCAGCGTTTCGCCGAGGCAGGGCAGAGCGCAACCTTCATTCATGCGCCCTGGCAGGAACTGCCCGGCCAGCTCACCGAACCCTACGACCTGGTGCTGTGCCACGCCGTGCTGGAATGGCTGGCCGAACCCCACGCGATCCTGCCGGTGCTGCATCAACTGACCGTGCCGGGTGGCTGGCTATCGCTGGCGTTCTACAACCGCGATGCGTTGATCTACCGCAACCTGCTCAAGGGCCACTTTCGCAAGATGCGCAACAACGACATGGCTGGCGAGAAGCAGAGCCTCACGCCACAGCAACCGCTCGATCCACGGGAATTGGCGGCGCAACTCGCAGGCCTCTGGCAGGTCGAAAGCCAAAGTGGTGTCAGGGTGTTTCACGACTACATGCCGGTGGAATTCCAGGCCCGGGCCCAGTTGCAGGATTTAGTCGAGATGGAGCTCGCTTATCGTCGTCACCCAGGCTTTGCCGGACTTGGGCGCTATTTGCACTGGATGTGTCGTCCGGTTTAAGCACGCCAGTTTGCGGAGGTCGAAATGCGTCGTCTCTGTTTGATTCTGTTATCCCTGGGCCTGGGCGCCTGTTCCAGCCCCAACCCTTACGTGGCCAGTTCGGCGCCGATGCCGCCGGCACCCGCGCAAGCGGCCAGGGTGTTCGATGCCAGCGCGTATCCGGCGCCGGTGCGCGACTACGGCGCCTACCGCAACTGGGCCTGGCGCAACGGCCAGCTCCCGGCGGGCAGTGCCTGGGCGGATTCGGCGCAGATTGCCGAGGCGGTCAGCGGCGCGCTGGACCAGCGTGGCCTGCGCCCGCTGCACGACAACCGCGCGCCCGACCTGTTGGTCAGCGCGGATGTGCACACGGAAAAGCGCTTGCGGCAGGTGCGCGATGACTATGGTTACAACGGCGGTTACAACGGCGGCTACGGTGGCTACAACCGCTATGGCAATGGCTACGGCATGTACAACTCGGCGCCGCTGGTGCGCACTTATGAAGTGCAGGTGGTTGTGGTGCGGGTCGACCTCTTCGACGCGCGCAGCGGCCAGCCGGTGTGGAGTGCCAGCGCCGAAACCGGCAGCTCGGGCAGCCTTGGCGAGCGCGCCGATGCGTTGCGCCAGGCGGTGCAAAAGGCGCTGACGGCGTATCCTCCGCATTAACGCTAGGGTCTGGGAGAACTATCATGTTTGGACGTATCGCTGCGCTTGCCGTTGTTCTGCTGCTGGGCGGTTGCCAGAGCGGCCAGGTCAACCACGATTTTGACGCCAGCCGAGACTTCGGCGCCTACCGCAGTTGGGCTTGGAAAGACCCGGCCCTGCAATACAGCCCGGATGACCCGCGCATCAAGAGTGACCTCACCGAACAGCGCATCCGCCAGGCCGTGGGCGAGCAACTGGACCAGCGCGGCCTGCGCCCTGCCGCGTCAGGCGCTCGGGCCGACCTGCGTGTGCAGGCCTACCTGATCGTCGAAGACCGCCAGCAACAAGTCACCACCAACTACGGTGGCCCGTGGGGCAACCCGTGGAACGGCTACTGGGGCGCGCCGATGTACAACGAAACGCGCAACCTCACCTACAAGGTGGCGACTCTGCAGATCGACCTGCTCGACGGCAAGGACGGCAAGCTGGTGTGGCGCGGCAGTGACGAGCAATTGATGGCCAGCTCACCCAACCCGCAGGATCGCAGTGATGCTGTTCGTAAAACGGTGGCGCGAATTCTCTCCAGCTACCCGCCCCGTTAACGACACTCCGGATCTGGCAGGCCAGCACATTCCTTTGGCAAGCCCCCAATGCCGGTCAGTTAAGGAAAATGTGTGTGGTTATTGTGGCAAGCGGGCTTGCCCCGCGTAGGGGTGCGAAGCGCCCCCAATTCAGCAAAATGTGGTGTACCTGATACGGCTCAGCGCCTGGTTGTGGGGCTGCTGCGCAGCCCAACGCAGGACAAGCCTGCTCGCCACAGCGTGATGCTCAAAGCAACGAGCGGTGCGACTTTTCATTGCCCCAACACTCGGCACCTCGCTCAGGCTCGGCCAGCGTGTTTGACGGGGCGCCTCAGATCAAAAGCAAAAGCGCGGCGGCCGTAGAGCCGACCGGTATGGGTGAGTGTGAACGCGATCAAATGTGGGAGCGGGCTTGCCCGCGAAGGCGTCGGCCCTGCAAACATTGAGGTCGACTGACCCACCGCTTCCGCGGGCAAGTCGCAGCGCCGTTCCCACAGGGGATTTACGCTTAACTGAAAGGCATTAGGGCAAGCCCGCTCGCTACAGAGGTTCCAGTGTCCGCCAGGTGCCGACCATGTGCCGAATATCCCCCGCGCCTTTGAGCTGTAATTCACCGCTGGCCCCAGGTGCGCTGGCGTACAGCGTCACCTCTCCGGGCAGACGTACCGGTTTCCTGAATTCCACCTCGATCTCCACATTCGCCGCAGGCAAGTGTTCGCCCAGCGCGGCGAGCATGCGCGCCTTGTTCCACAGGCCATGGGCGATGGCCTGGGGGAAGCCGAACAGTTTGGCGGTGAGCGCGCTCAGGTGGATCGGGTTGTAGTCGCCGGACACCCGCGCGTAACGTCGGCCAATGTCGGCCGGGGCTTTCCAGCGGGTCAGTTCGCTGACGTCCACGGGCGCAGGCCGCGTGTCATCCGACGCTTGCCCGTCGAGCTTGACGCCTCGGCACAGCATGCGGCTCTCGGCCTGCCACAGCAAACCGAGGGCATCGTGGGCGGTGGTCACCAGATCGAAGGTGGCGCCCTTGGCGTGAGGCGTGAGGTTTTCGGCATGCACCGCCAGGGTCAGTTCGCTGACACCGCCCAGGGGGCGATGCAGGCGGATGCGGTTGCTCAGGTGGATCAGCCCCAGCAGAGGGAAGGGGAACTGTCGGTCGGTGAGCAGCTGCATCTGCAAGCCGAACGCGAGGATATGCGGGTAAGTCGCCGGCAATATCGGCCCGTCGGCGAAGCCGCAGACCTTGCGATACGCCGCTACGTTCTGGGGCTCAAGGCTGACCCGGCAGCGCAGGCCCTTATCGGGCAGTGTGCTGCAGCTGATCTTGCGCTTGAGCGCCGCGCGCCAGTACAACGGCGGTAGAAACGGCGTGCTGCCCAGTGTTTGCCAGTCCATGCTCACGCTCCCAGAAAACTTTGCCCACAGACCCGCAGGGCCTGGCCGGTGACCGCGCCGGCCCCCGGCTGGCCAAGCCACGCCACGGCTTCGGCGACGTCCTGGGGCAGGCCGCCCTGGCCCAGTGAACTCATGCGCCGCCCGGCCTCACGCAGGGCGAACGGAATATGCGCGGTCATCCGGGTTTCGATGAACCCCGGCGCCACCGCATTGATGCTGACTCCTCGTTGCTGCAGCAGCGGTGCCCAGGCCTGGGCCAGGCCGATCAGTCCGGCCTTGCTCGCGGCGTAGTTGGTCTGCCCGCGGTTGCCGGCGATGCCGCTGATGGAGGCCAGCAGCACCACGCGCGCGTTGTCGTGCAGGGTGCCGCTGTCGAGCAGGGCCTTGGTCAGCACCTGCGGCGCATTGAGATTGACCGCCAGCGCCGCGTCCCAGTACTCCGGAGTCATGTTGGCCAGGGTCTTGTCGCGGGTGATGCCAGCGTTGTGCACCACGATATCGAGGCCGTCGGGCAGGTGTTCGATCAACTGGCTGGCGGCGTCTTCGGCGCAGATATCCAGGGTGATGGTGCGCGCGCTCAGGCGCGCGGCCAGGGCGTCGAGGTCGGCCTTGGCCTGGGGCACGTCCAGCAGGATCACCTCGGCGCCATCGCGGGCCAGGGTTTCGGCGATGGAGGCGCCAATGCCACGGGCGGCGCCGGTGACCAGCGCCTTGCGCCCCGCCAATGGGCGCGTCCAGTCCTCCACCAGCGTGGCGCACGCTTGCAGGCGCAGCACCTGGCCTGAGATGTAGGCGCTTTTAGGCGAGAGGAAAAACCTCAGCGCGCCTTCCAGCTGGTCTTCAGCTCCCTCGCCGACATACAGCAACTGCAGCACACCGCCGCTGCGCAGCTCCTTGGCCAGGGAACGGCTGAACCCTTCGAGGGCGCGCTGGGCGCTGGCGGCAAACGGGTCATTGAGACCTTCCGGCGCGCGGCCGAGGATCACCAGGTGGGCGCTGTGGTCGAGGTTCTTCAACAGCGGCTGGAAGAACTCGCGCAATTGCTTGAGCTGATCGGTGTGCTGCAAGCCGCTGGCGTCGAACACCACCGCCTTGAGTTTGGGGCCGTGGCCGGGAATCCAGGTCGAGGTCTCGGTGCCATAGCGGTAGGTGGCGTCGGTGAGTTTGTGGGCAAACGCCTGCACCTTGTCGGCCAGTGCGCCGCCGCCCAGCAACAGTGCACCTTCCACCGGGCGCAGGCGCCCCGCTTGCCAGCGTTCCAGCCGCACCGGTGACGGCAGGCCAATGGCGGCGACCAGGCGATGGCCGAAGCTTGAGTTGGCGAAGTCGATATAACGGTCAGACATGGAACGCTCTCCGAAAGCTGGGGTTCAAAAGGTTGACCATTCCAGGGTAGCAGTCGTTCGACTAGGCTCAGTGATCCAACCCGCAACCGACAGAGGGAGCTTCTTATGACTCAAGTGCGCCGTGTGGCGATCATTGGCGGTAACCGCATTCCGTTCGCCCGCTCCAATGGTCCCTACGCCACCGCGAGCAATCAGGCGATGCTGACCGCTGCCCTGGAAGGCCTGATCGAGCGCTACGACCTGCACGGCCAGCGCATCGGCGAAGTGGTCGCCGGCGCGGTGCTCAAGCATTCGCGCGACTTCAACCTCACCCGCGAATGCGTGCTGGGCTCGCGGCTGGCGCCGCAGACCCCGGCCTATGACATCCAGCAGGCCTGCGGCACGGGGCTGGAGGCGGCGTTGCTGGTGGCCAACAAAATCGCCCTGGGCCAGATCGAGTGCGGTATCGCCGGCGGCGTCGACACCACCTCGGACGCGCCGATTGGCGTGAATGAAGGGCTGCGCAAGATCCTGCTGCAAGCCAACCGCAGCAAGTCCATGGCGGATAAATTAAAAGTACTGTTACAACTTCGTCCGCAGCACCTCAAGCCTGAGTTGCCGCGCAATGGCGAACCGCGCACCAAAATGTCGATGGGCCAGCACTGTGAATTGATGGCGCAGACCTGGCAGATTCCTCGTGCCGAGCAGGACCAGTTGGCCCTTGAGAGCCACCAGAAAATGGCTGCGGCCTTTGCCGAAGGCTGGCACAACGATTTGCTCACGCCGTTTATGGGCCTTACCCGCGACAACAACCTGCGCCCCGACCTGAGCCTGGAAAAACTTGCCGCGCTCAAGCCTGCTTTCGAGCGCAGTGAAAAAGGCACTCTTACCGCCGGCAACTCCACGCCGCTCACCGATGGTGCTTCCCTGGTGTTGCTGGGCAGCGAAGCCTGGGCCCGTGAGCGCGGCTTGCCGATTCTGGCCTACCTGCGCGACGGCGAATCGGCGGCGGTGGATTTCGTCAACGGCGCCGAAGGCCTGTTGATGGCGCCGGTGTACGCGGTGCCGCGCCTGCTGGCGAGGAATGGTCTGACGCTGCAGGACTTTGATTACTACGAAATCCACGAAGCTTTCGCCGCCCAGGTGCTGTGCACGCTCAAGGCCTGGGAAGACGCCGACTACTGCAAGACGCGCTTGGGCCTGGACGCGCCGCTGGGGGCCATCGACCGCAGCCGGCTGAACGTCAAGGGCAGCTCCCTGGCCGCCGGGCACCCGTTTGCGGCTACCGGTGGGCGCATCGTCGCCAACCTGTCCAAGCTGCTCGACGTGGCGGGCAAGGGGCGGGGGCTGATTTCGATCTGTGCCGCGGGCGGGCAGGGGGTTACTGCCATCATTGAACGTTAATGGGCAGTGAAATTGGCACACAGGATGCATTCTTGGATGGTCAAAGGTCGGTCGCCTCTCCCACCGGCGCGCCGATTGCCGTATAACGAGTGCCATACGCGTATTTGGTAATAAAGGACCCACAATAAAAGCTGATGAAGACTCCTAAACGCATTGAACCCCTGATCGAAGACGGTCTGGTCGACGAAGTGCTGCGCCCTCTGATGAGTGGTAAAGAAGCAGCTGTTTATGTGGTGCGCTGCGGCAACGAATTGCGTTGCGCCAAGGTTTACAAGGAGGCGAACAAACGAAGTTTTCGTCAGGCGTCCGAATACCAGGAGGGCCGCAAGGTCCGCAACAGCCGGCAGGCCCGGGCCATGGCCAAGGGTTCCAAGTTCGGCAAGAAAGAAACCGAAGACGCCTGGCAGAACGCGGAAGTGGCGGCATTGTTCCGCCTGGCCGGTGCAGGCGTTCGCGTGCCCAAGCCGTACGACTTCCTTGAAGGCGTGTTGTTGATGGAACTGGTGGCCGATGAGTACGGCGATGCGGCGCCGCGTCTGAACGACGTGACCCTGGACCCGGACCAGGCGCGCGAATACCACGCCTTCCTGATCTCCCAGATCGTGCTGATGCTGTGTACCGGCCTGGTGCACGGTGACCTGTCGGAGTTCAACGTACTGCTCACGCCCACGGGCCCGGTGATCATCGACCTGCCCCAGGCGGTGGATGCGGCGGGCAACAACCATGCGTTCAGCATGCTGGAGCGCGACGTGGGCAACATGGCGTCCTACTTCGGGCGCTTTGCCCCGGAGTTGAAAACGACCAGGTACGCAAAGGAAATGTGGGCGTTGTACGAAGCCGGCACCCTGCACCCGGCCAGCGTGTTGACCGGCGAGTTCGACGAGCCGGAAGAGCTGGCGGATGTGGGCGGTGTGATCCGCGAAATCGAAGCGGCGCGGCTGGATGAGGCGCGCAAGCAGGCGATTCGGGCGGCGGATGACGCGCCACCGAGCAAAGGATCCGACGAGCCACCGCCGCCGCCTTGGATGCAGTGATCTTTGGCTGTATAGCCATCAACTGCGGGAGGCTCCGTCAAGTCTTCGACTTGGCGCTGTCGCACAGCAAACTGGACTCTCTGTGGCGAGCGGGCTTTTTGTGGCGAGCGGGCTTGTCCCGCGTTGGGGCGCGCAGCGCCCCCCAATCAAGGAAAGCGCGGTGTACCTGGCACTGCGCGGAGCATGGTTTTGGGGCCGCCGCGCAGCCCAACGCGGGGCAAGCCCGCTCGCCAAAGGAATGTGGCTGACTGAAATTTCAGGCTTTAAAAATCAAAAAGTCATTTTGTGTTTGATTCGATAAGAGGGAGCGATGCCCCTCCCACATTGATTGCGCGTGCGATCAGTTGCAGCAACTGCCTGACGCCAATTCCTTGAGAATTGGACAGTCCGGCCTGTGATCGCCCTGGCAGTGATCCATCAGGTCCTGCAAGGTGTCGCGCAGTTGTCCAAGCTCCACAATCTTCTGGTTCAAGGTGTCGATATGCTGACGCGCCAGTGCCTTTACATCGGCGCTGGCGCGTTGCCGGTCCTGCCACAGGGTCAGCAACTTGCCGACCTCTTCCAATGAAAACCCAAGGTCGCGCGAGCGTTTGATGAACGCCAGGGTGTGCAGGTCCTGCGCGCCGTATACGCGGTAGCCACTGTCGGTGCGCTGGGCGGCTTCGAGCAGGCCGATGGATTCGTAGTAGCGAATCATCTTTGCGCTCAGTCCACTCTGGCGAGCGGCTTGGCCGATGTTCATGGGCGTTGGTCCTCCAGATGCTGCGGTTTCCAGGTGTTCAACAGTAGCGCATTGCTCACCACACTGACGCTGGACAAGGCCATCGCCGCGCCGGCAATCACCGGGTTGAGCAGGCCGAACGCCGCCAGCGGAATGCCGATCACGTTAAACACAAAGGCCCAGAACAGGTTCTGGCGGATTTTTGCGTGGGTTTTGCGGCAGATCTGCAGCGCCGCCGGCACCAGGCGCGGGTCGCCGCGCATCAGGGTGATACCGGCGGCGTGCATGGCCACGTCGGTGCCGCCGCCCATGGCAATGCCGATATCGGCAGCGGCCAGGGCCGGAGCGTCATTGATGCCGTCGCCGACCATCGCCACCACGCCGGTTTTTTTCAACTGCGCGATGATCGCGGCTTTATCGGCAGGCAGCACCTGCGCGTGCACGTCCCCGATGCCCAGCGCCTGGGCCACGGCCTGCGCGCTGCCGCGATTGTCGCCGGTGAGCAAGTGGCTGCTGATGTGTTGCGCCTTGAGTGCCTGTACCGCCGCCAGCGCACCGGGCTTGAGCGTATCGCCAAAGGCGAACAGCCCGAGCACGCGCGGTTGCGGGCCTTGTTCGATCAGCCAGGACAAGGTGCGGCCTTCGGCTTCCCAGGCGCTGGCTCGGTTAGCCAGTTCGCCTGCGCTTAAACCGTGCTCCTGCAGCATGCGCGTGTTGCCCAGCGCCAGTTGCCTGCCGTCAACGGTGCCGGTCATGCCGCGCCCGCTCAGGGATTGGCTGGCGCTCGCGTCGGCGACGGACAGACCCTGTTCCTTGCAGGCATCCAGTACAGCCTTGGCTAACGGGTGCTGGCTGCCACGTTGCAACGCGCCGGCCTGTTGCAACAGCAGGGACTCGCTGCCCTCCACCGACGCCAGGTGCGCGATGTTGGGGGCCCCGCAGGTGAGCGTGCCGGTCTTGTCGAACACTACGGCGCTCACGTCATGGGCACGCTCCAGCGCCTCGGCGTCCTTGATCAGAATGCCGTGACGCGCGGCGACGCCGGTGCCGGCCATGATCGCGGTGGGTGTGGCCAGGCCCAGGGCGCAGGGGCAGGCGATCACCAGTACGGCGACCGCATGGATGATCGCGGTTTCCAGCGGCGCGCCGTACAGCCACCAGCCCACCAACGTGATCAACGCCAGCGCCAGCACTGTCGGGACGAATACCTGACTGACCTTGTCCACCTGTTTCTGGATCGGTGCCTTCGCCGCCTGGGCGTCTTCCACCAGGCGAATGATCCGCGCCAGCACGCTTTCCGCGCCAAGGGCCAGGGTGCGCACCAGCAGGCGGCCTTCGCCGTTGATGGCGCCTCCGGTGACCGGATCGCCAGGCTGCTTGGGCACCGGCAGGCTTTCGCCGCTGATCAGCGCTTCGTCGGCGTGGCTGAAGCCTTCCACCACTTCACCATCTACCGCAAAGCGCTCGCCGGGTTTGACCACAACCAGGTCATGGCGCTTGAGCTGGTGGATGGCGACGGTTTCTTCAAGCCCGTCGCGCATGCGTACCGCCTGCTCCGGGCGCAGGGCCTCAAGGGCACGGATGGCGCTGGCGGTCTGGCGTTTGGCGCGGCTTTCCAGGTGTTTGCCGAGCAGCACCAGGGCGATCACCACGGCGGATGCTTCGAAATACAAATGCGGTGCGGCGGCGGTCAGCCATTGATGGACGCTGAGGCCATAAGCGGCGCTGGTGCCGATGGTGACCAGCAGGTCCATATTTCCAGTGCCGGCTCGCACGGCCTTCCAGGCGGCGCTGTAAAACCGCGCGCCGAGGATGAACTGCACCGGCGTGGCCAGGGCGAACTGCGCCCAGGCCGGAAGCATCCAGTGCAGGCCGAAAGGTTGCACAAGCATCGGCAGCACCAGGGGCAACGCCAGCGCAATCGCCAACAGCAATGCCCAGCGCTCGCGGTGCAGGCGTCGGGCCTGGTCGGCCTGGGTGTCGATGTGAGTTTGCGGCAGGGTGGCGGTGTAGCCGGCCTTGTCGACGGCGGCGATCAAGACGCCGGGGTCCATTGGGCCCAGCACGTCGACATGGGCGCGCTCGCTGGCCAGGTTGACGCTGACGCTTTGCACGCCCGGTACCTGGCCCAGCGCGCGTTCGACCCGGCCGGCACAGCTGGCGCAACTCATGCCGCTGATGGGCAGGTCGAAGGTGGTGGATCGGTTCATGGGGCAGTCCTCCAAGGGAAGTTGCCCCCAAGCATCAACCTTGACCTGTGGGGAAGGTCAAGGGTGACGTTTCAGTAATCGAGTTCGGCCGCCTTGAGGTACATGCCGTCCGGCCCCTGTGCGATGCGCAACTTGCGTATGTCGCCAGCCTTGAGCGTGATGTTTTGCGCAGGTGGCGCGAGCAGGCCCGGCAGGCAACCCGGGGTCTGGCCCGGCAGCAGCTTGAGACGCAGCGACACATCGCCCGGTGGCAGGTTGAAGGAGGTGGACTCCTCCTGGAACAGGCGGCCGGCCAGTTGGTCCTGGATGTAGAGGCCGATTTCGCAGGTGGTCGGCACTTCCAGGCGTTCGCGGGAAATGATCAGTACCGCGTAATCCTGTGCGGCGCTGGCCAGGGGCGCAGCGGTAGACAGGCTCAGCAGGCCGGCAACGGCAAAATACGACCAGCGCATGGCGAATGCTCCGTGGTTCAGATGCAAAGGTAGGTGCAGCTTGGCCGACAGCGCGTGCAAATACCAGCCCGGCCGATGTTGTTGGAACTTGATGGGAAGACGGCTACAGGGATGTCTGAACTTCAATAGTTAGCGAGCTATCGTTCTATCCAAGACACTCACCCGCAGCTAGACTATCGGGCTGCCGACTCACTTGGGTGTCTGATGAACCTTCGCATAATCCTGATCCTGGGCGCCTTGAGCGCCTTCGCGCCGTTGTCGATCGATTTTTACCTGCCGGGCTTTCCGGCCATGGCCACGGCGTTTGCCACCGATGAAAAACATATCCAGCTGACCCTGGCGGTGTATTTCGCCGGCCTGGCCATTGGTCAATTGATCTACGGCCCGCTGGCCGACCGCTTCGGGCGTCGGGTGCCGCTGCTCAGCGGTGTGATCCTGTTTACCCTCGCTTCTTGCGCCTGCGCCTACGCGCCGTCCCTGGAATGGCTGATCGGCGCGCGCTTCGTGCAGGCCCTGGGCGGGTGCGCGGGCATGGTGATTTCCCGCGCGGTGGTCAGTGACAAGTGCGATGCCATAGGCTCGGCCAAGGTGTATTCGCAACTGATGCTGGTGACCGGCCTGGCGCCGATCCTGGCGCCGTTGGCGGGCGGGGTCATGGTCGGCTTGTGGGGCTGGCAGTCGATCTTTCTGGCGTTGTCGCTGTTCAGCGCACTGGCCGCCATCGCGGTGGCCGTGGGGTTGCCGGAAACCTTCCCGGCCCATCAAGCGCGTCAACCGTTGTCGGGTTCGTTGCGTCGTTACGCCGCGTTGCTCTCGGACCGCGTCTACCTCGGTTACGCGCTGACCGGCGGTATCTCGATCGCCGGGATGTTTGCCTACATCGCCGGTTCGCCTTTCGTCTTCATCAAGCTCTATGGCGTGGCGCCTGAGCATTACGGCTGGCTGTTCGGCTCCAATGCGGCGGGCTTTATCCTGATGGCGCAGGTGAATGCGCGGCTGCTGGCCAAGCGTGGGCCGGCGTTCCTGCTGTCGCGTACCGTGTGGTTGTATGCGTTGGCGGCGCTCACGTTGCTGGGCATTGCCGCGCTGCGCACCGAGGCGCTATGGCCGTTGCTGGTGCCGCTGTTTATCTGCATCGCCAGCCTGGGGTGTATTTTGCCGAACACCTCGGCCTGCGCCATGACCGGGCAGGGTGCGCGGGCCGGCAGTGCCTCGGCGTTGCTGGGGTGCATTCAGTTTGGCGTGGCGGCGGGGGCCGCTTCGCTGGTGGGGGTGTTGCATGACGGCACCGCGCTGCCGATGGCGATGGTCATCAGCCTGTGCGGGGTGCTCGCGGTGACCATTGCCATGTCGACCCAGCGCCTGCAGCGGGCGCGGGCCGAACAGGTGCAGGTCTGACCGATCAGAACCCTTCGAGCACGATCTTGCCCTTGGCCTTGCCGCTTTCGAGCAACGCGTGGGCACGGCGCAGGTTGTCGGCGTTGATCACGCCGAAGTGCTCGCCCAGTGTGGTTTTCAGAACGCCGTCGTCGATCAGCTCGGCCACACGGTTAAGCAGGTTGTGTTGCTCGATCATGTCCGGTGTTTCGAACATCGAGCGGGTGTACATGAACTCCCAGTGCAGCGACAAGCTCTTGCGCTTGAGCGTGCTGACGTCCAGTGCCTTGGGGTCGTCGATCAGCGCCAGCTTGCCCTGAGGTTGCAGCGCCTCCACCAGTTGATCCAGGTGATGCTCGGTCTGGGTCAGGCTGGCAACGTGGGTCACCTGCGGGTGGCCGGCCTGCTGCAGGGCCTGGCTCAGCGGTTTGCTGTGGTCGATCACCAGGTGGGCGCCGAGGTCTTTGGCCCAGGCCTGGGTTTCCGGGCGCGAGGCGGTGCCGATTACCTTCAACGCGGTAAGCCGGCTGGCCAACTGGGTAAGGATCGAGCCCACGCCTCCGGCAGCGCCGACGATCAGTAGGCTCTGGCCTTCGTCTTCTTGCCCTTCACGCACCTGCAGGCGCTCGAACAGCAGTTCCCAGGCGGTGATGGCGGTCAGGGGCAGGGCGGCTGCTTCGGCGAAACTCAAGCGCTTGGGCATGTGCCCGACGATGCGTTCGTCGACGGTGTGCAGCTCGCTGTTGCCGCCCGGGCGCACCAGGGAGCCGGCGTAGAACACCTTGTCACCGGCCTTGAACAGCGTCACGTCGCTGCCAACCGCCTTGACCACGCCCGCCACGTCCCAGCCCAGCACCTTGGCGTCGCCGTTTTCCGGGGCGACGTTCTGGCGGATCTTGGTATCGACCGGGTTGACCGAGATGGCTTTGACCTCCACCAGCAAGTCGCGCGGGCCGGCGACAGGTTCAGGCAGTTCGATGTCCTGCAGGGATTTTGGATCGTTGATCGGCAGTGAGGCGTAGTAGGCGATGGCTTTCATGGGGGCTCCGTAAGAGGGTGATTGGGCAGTCGCGGTGATCAGGCGAGCAATGTCAGGCGCTTGAGTTCGAAGTGTTCGATGACCTCGGCGGCCTTGGCGCGAAAGCTCTGGATATGGGCGCTCTGGTCGTGGTCGGCGAGGGCGGCATCGTCGCTCCAGCGTTCGAGCATGTAGAAGGTCTGCGGGTGTTGCAGGTCCTGGTGCAGGTCGTATTGCTCACAACCGGCCTCAAGGCGGGTGGGCTCCAACAGCTCTCGCAGGAGTTTTTCCAGGGTGTCCTGTTGGTCGGGCTTGGCGATCAGCGTGGCGATGACGTTAAAAGCGGTGGACATAATCGACTCCAGACACGAGATGAACGGGATGTCCAGATGATTGGCTATTTGCTGCGCGGATAAAAGCCGCTAAAACAGAGGTCTGTTTCAACAATATTTTGATAATGGGCGGGTTTGATGCTGCGTTTTGATGATTTGCAGTTGTTTGTGCGCGCTGCGGACCTGGGCAGTCTGTCGGCGGCGGCGCGGGTGATGGACCTGTCGCCGGCAGTGGCGAGTGCCGCCCTCAAGCGCATCGAGCAGCAACTGGGCGCGCGCTTGCTGGCGCGTTCCACCCGCAGTTTGCGCCTGACAGCCGAGGGTGAGGGCTTCCTGGATTACGCGCGCACCGCGTTGGGTGCGTTGGAGGACGGGCGGCGCCATCTGGCCAGCGGCCAGGACCACGTCAGCGGTGTGCTCCAACTGTCGGCACCCTCGGATTTCGGGCGCAACCTGCTGTTGCCTTGGCTGGATGAGTTCCAGCGCGAGCACCCGCAACTGAACATTCGTCTGCTGCTGGGCGATCGCATTGCCGATCTGTTTCGCCAGCCGGTGGATATTGCCCTGCGCTATGGTGAGCCCGAGGACTCCAGCCTGGTGGCGTTGCCGGTCGCACCGGACAATATCCGCGTACTGTGCGCCGCCCCCGGCTATCTCGCGCGGCATGGCGAGCCGCAGCAGCTGGAGCAACTGGCCCAGCACAATTGCCTGCTGTATATGCTCGGCACCCGCGTGCACGATCAATGGGGCTTTCACGATGGCAAGCGGAAGGTCGGCCTGACGGTCACGGGCGATCGCTTCAGTGATGACGCCGATGTGGTGCGGCGCTGGGCTGTGGCGGGCATGGGCATTGCCTACAAGTCTTGGCTGGATGTGAGCGCCGACGTGCTGGCCGGGCGCCTGCGTTTGATCCTGCCGGCGCTGCGCGGCGAGGGCACACCCCTCAATCTGCTGTGCGCGCACCGTGCGCAATTGAGCAAGCCCATCAAGCTGCTGCGGGAAATGCTCGTGTCCCGTTGTGCGACATTGACGGCGCAAATGCCAGGGTGAATACGTCCGAAGTAAAACCTTCCATCAAAGCCGGAAATTTCACGCAGCTCATGTCCCTATCCACGCTGTAAGACCCCATGGAACCGCCGGTTTGTGTGCCTGTACTCTGGCGGCCACCGCATCAGAAAATGCGTCAACAGGGAGTGGATAGATGGAACAGGCACCATGCATCAGTCGTATTGCCAGCTTGCTGGCCGAGCCCAAGCGCACCGCCATGCTCTGGGCATTGATGGACGGTTCGGCCAAGTCGTCGGAGGAATTGGCGACGCTGGCCGGCGTGTCGTCGACCTCGGCCAATGCTCACCTGGCTCGACTGGCCGGCAGTGGCCTGCTGAGGGTTGAGGTGCGGCGTGGCCGGCGCGTCTTCCGCGTTGCCGCCGCCGATGTCAGCCTGGCTATCGACGCCCTGGCCAGCACCACCATGGCCAGTGCCGCGCGTTGTTCGCCCCACGTGACACCTGCGTCGTTGGCGGCACCGGCGTCGTTGCGTCACGTGCGCTTGTGCCACGGCCACCTGGGCGGTGAACTGGCGGCGCAGTTGTATCAACGGATGACGGCGGCGGGGTGGATCGAGCGGTGTGAGCAGCGCGTCGAAGTTACCCCAAAGGGCGCGCAGCAACTGGCGGGCCTGGGAATCTTCACCCAGGCGCTGGCCGCGCCGCTGGTGTGCGACTGTTTCGATTGGAGCCAGCAGCAGCCACACTTGGGTGGTGCTTTGGCGGCGGGCCTGCTGCAACTGTTTTTGCAGTCGAACTGGATCAGCACCACCCACGAGTCTCGCGGCCTGTTGGTGAGCCCTGCGGGGCTGCTGGAAATCGCCCGTCTGGCCGAACCGGCCCAGGCCTGAGGCGCTTGGCGTCGTTCAGGGTTTCGGTCAGGTCGCATCCAGCAATAGCCCGTCAAAACGATGCCGCACACTCGCCGTGGGGACTTTCACACTGGGGGTGCAGCATGGGCAGGCAAGGCTATAGCGCGGCGGAACGGCTGGAACGGTTACCTTTGAGCGGCTATCACCGCGTCATTTTTATCATCATCGCCCTGGCGTTTTTCTTCGACTCCATGGACCTGGCGATGATGACCTTTCTGTTGGGCTTGATCAAAACCGAGTTCGGCTTGAGCACAGCCCAGGCCGGGTTGCTCGCCAGCTCGAGTTTTTTCGGCATGGTGGTGGGCGCGTCCCTGTCCGGCATGCTGGCGGACCGCTTCGGCCGCAAGCCGGTGTTCCAGTGGAGCATCGTGCTGTGGGGCCTGGCCAGTTACCTGTGCTCGACGGCGCAGACGGTGGAGGCGCTGACCTTGTTCCGCGTGCTGCTCGGCATCGGCATGGGCATGGAGTTTCCGATTGCCCAGTCGATGCTGTCGGAGCTGATTCCCGCCAAGCGGCGCGGGCGCTACATCGCCTTGATGGACGGCTTCTGGCCGTTGGGCTTTGTGGCCGCCGGCGTGCTGTCTTACTTCCTGTTGCCGGTGATTGGCTGGCGCGACATCTTCCTGGTGCTGGCGGTGCCGGCGGTGTTTGTCCTGGCGATCCGCTTTTTTATTCCGGAGTCACCGCGCTGGCTGGAGCAGGCCGGGCGGCATGCGGCGGCCGACAAGGTACTGCTGGGGATCGAGCAGAAGGTGCGCGATTCGCTGGGCCGCGCGGACTTGCCCGAACCGATTGCATTGCCACGGGTGGAGAGTGCGCCGGGCACGTTCTTCTCTGCATTTCACCAGCTGTGGTCGGCGCAGTACCGCCAGCGCACGATGATGATCTGGAGCGTGTGGTTCTTTGCCTTGCTCGGGTTCTACGGGTTGACCTCATGGCTGAGTGCACTGCTGCAACAGTCCGGGTTTGCGGTGACGCAGTCGGTGTATTACACGGTGATCATTTCCCTGGGCGGAATTCCCGGCTTCCTGATGGCGGCCTGGCTGGTGGAGCGCTGGGGACGCAAACCGGTGTGCGTGGTGACGCTGCTGGGCGGCGGGGTGATGGCGTTTCTCTACGGACAAAGCGCGGTGTTTGGCGGCAACGTGGGCCTGCTGATCACCTCGGGGCTGCTGATGCAGTTCTTCCTGTTTGGCATGTGGGCGGTGCTGTACACCTACACGCCGGAGCTTTACCCCACATCGGCGCGAGCGACAGGCTCCGGGTTTGCCTCGGCCATCGGCCGGGTCGGCTCGCTGCTCGGGCCGCTGGTGACCGGACTGGTATTCCCGATCACCGGGCAGGGCGGGGTGTTTGCCCTGGGCGCGCTGTGCTTTGCCGTGGCGGCAGTAGTTGTGTGGGTGTTCGGGATGGAGACGAAGGGCAAGACCCTGGAAGAACTCAGCGAGGCATGAAGAACACTGCATACCGGAGTGTGGGAGGGGCTTGCTCGCGAAAGCGGTGGGTCAGTCAACAGCAATGTTTGCAGGGCCGACGCCTTCGCGGGCAAGCCCGCTCCCACATTTGATCGCGTTCACACTCACCCATACCGGTCGGCTCTAAGGCCCCGCGCTTTTGCTTTTGATCTGAGGCGCCCCGTCAAACACGCTGGCCGAGCCTGAGCGAGGTGCCGAGTGTTGGGGCAAAGACTTTTTGCTTACTTTTGGGTCTTTCCAAAAGTGAGCCGCCGTAAGGGCGGCCCCCTAAGTCGCCGTTACCGCAGCACCGGATATGCACACCGAAAAATCGCCTTCGCAGGCAAGCCAGCCCCCACATTTGGTTTTGTGGATTCAGTTATGGCTTGATCAACCGTGCATCCAGGCTGTTTTGCGCCAGGCGTTTGGCCTGGTCCTGGGTCATGCCCAGGCTGGTGTACAGCGCGTGGAAGTTCTCGGTGACATAACCGCCGAAGTACGCCGGGTCATCGGAGTTCACCGTCACTTTCACGCCACGCTCGAGCATGTCGAGGATGTTGTGCTGGGCCATGTCGTCGAATACGCAGAGCTTGGTGTTGGACAACGGGCACACGGTCAGCGGGATCTGTTCGTCGATGATGCGCTGCATGAGGCGCTCGTCTTCGATGGCGCGCACGCCATGGTCGATGCGCTGGATCTTCAGCAGGTCGATGGCTTCCCAGATGTACTCGGGCGGGCCTTCTTCGCCGGCGTGGGCCACGGTGAGGAAGCCTTCGCCACGGGCGCGGTCGAACACGCGCTGGAACTTGCTCGGCGGGTGACCCATTTCCGAACTGTCCAGGCCCACGGCCACGAAGGCGTCACGGAACGGCAGCGCCTGGTCGAGGGTTTTCTCGGCTTCGGCTTCGCTCAGGTGGCGCAGGAAGCTGAGGATCAGGCCGCTGGTGATGCCCAGTTGCTGCTCGCCATCCTTGAGTGCGGCGGCGATGCCGTTGAGCACCACTTCAAAGGGGATGCCACGGTCGGTGTGGGTTTGCGGGTCGAAGAACGGTTCGGTGTGAATCACGTTCTGGGCCTTGCAGCGCAGCAGGTACGCCCAGGTCAGGTCGTAGAAGTCCTGGGAGGTGCGCAACACGTCGGCGCCCTTGTAATACAGGTCGAGAAATTCCTGCAGGTTGTTGAAGGCGTAGGCCTTGCGCAGGGCTTCGACGTCGTTCCACGGCAGCGCGATCTTGTTGCGTTCGGCCAGGGCGAACAGCAGCTCAGGCTCCAGCGAGCCTTCCAGGTGCAGGTGCAATTCAGCCTTGGGCAGGGCATTGAGCCAATCGTACATAGTCAAATTCTCATCAGGTGCAATGGCGGCATTCTACAGGCCATGGCAGAAATAATCGGCAAAACCTGACCGGCAGGAGAGTATTCCTATTATTCGCGCAAGGGCGACTTGAACTAAGGTGTAACGAAACGTTAGCGGCGCGATGCAGTCTGTACCCCATCAATGACTGATTTGCCCTACCAGAAGGCCCGCAATGCTTACCTCACTCAAGCAAGAAAAATTCATGCTGCTGGCGCTGATTGCCGCCATCGCCGCTTACCCGCTGGAGCACTGGATGCTGCACAGCGGGCAGGTCGTGGCGCTGGTGGCGGGCCTGGCGCTGATCGGCTTTATCGTGATGGCGTCGATGCGCGTTGCCCATCATGCCGAGCAATTGGCGGAAAAGGTCGGCGACCCCTACGGCACCATGATCCTGACGCTGGCCGCGGTGCTGGTGGAAGTGGTGATCCTGGCGATCATGATGAGCAACGAGCCGTCGCCCACGCTGGTGCGCGACACCATTTATTCGGCGGTGATGCTGGATATCAACGGCATCCTCGGCCTAGCCGCGTTGATGGGAGGCATCAAGCACGGCGAACAGTCCTACAACGATGACTCGGCGCGCACCTACAGCGTGATGATCCTGACCGCCATGGGTGTGTCGATGGTGGTGCCGGAATTTATCCCCGAGGCCGACTGGAAAATTTACTCGGCGTTTACCATCGGCGCGATGGTGGTGCTCTACACCTTGTTCCTGCGCATGCAGGTCGGGCCGCACAGTTACTTCTTCAGCTACAGCTACCCGGAAAAACGCCGCAAGAAACTGCCGGAAGCCGAGCATGAGGCGCCGGTGAGCCTGGCATTTTCCATCGGTACTCTGGTGTTCGGCGTGATCGTGATTGGTGCGCTGGCCGAGGTGATGTCCAAAACCCTCGACCTGGGCCTGGAAGGCACGGGCGCACCGCCGGTGATCACGGCGATTGTGGTGGCGGCCATTTCGGCGGCGCCGGAGATCCTGACGGCGTTGCGCGCGGCGTTGGCCAATCGCATGCAGTCGGTGGTGAACATTGCCTTGGGTGCTTCGTTGTCGACGGTGATTCTGACCGTACCGGTGATGGAGGCCATGGCGCTGTACAGCGGCCAGCCGTTCCAGATGGCGATGACTCCGGTGCAGACGGTGATGGTGTTTATCACGCTGATCGTGAGTGCGATCAACCTCAACGACGGCGAAACCAATGCCATCGAAGGGATGACGCACTTTGTGCTGTTTGCGACGTTCATCATGTTGTCGCTGCTCGGACTTTAAGCAGCGCATAACCAAGGTGGAGGGGGCTTGCTCCCGATAGCAGTGGATCAGTCAGCTTATCTGTAGCTGACACACTGTCATCGGGAGCAAGCCCCCTCTCACATTTTGAACGCTGTCTGGCTCAGGTTCCTGCGATCAATTGCCGCGCGGCCTGGGTGTGATCGGCGATCAGGCCCTTGAGGTCCAGCCCTTCGACCTGGCCGTCGATGACGCGCCACTGACCAGCAACCATCACCCGGTCCGCCCGGTCTGCGCCGCACAGCAGCAGCGCCGAAAGCGGATCATGGCTGCCGGAAAACCGCAGTTCATCGAGTTTGAACAGCGCCAGATCCGCCTGTTTGCCTACGGCCAGTTCACCGATATCCGTACGCCCTAGTAGTTGCGCCGAGCCTTGGGTCGCCCAGCCGAGCACGCCTGCGGGGGTGATTTTTTCGGCGCCGTAGCGCAGGCGCTGGATATACAACGCCTGGCGCGTCTCGAGGATCATGTTCGACGCATCGTTGGAGGCCGAACCGTCGACGCCAAGGCCTATCGGCGCGCCGGCGGCGAGCAGGTCGAGGGTGGGGCAGATGCCGGACGCCAGGCGCATGTTCGAACTGGGGCAATGGCAGATACCGGTGCCGGCTGCGCCCAGGCGTGCGATTTCGTCCGGGTTGAAATGAATGCCATGGGCCAGCCAGGTACGTGGGCCGAGCCAGCCAACGCTGTCGAGGTAATCCACGGTGCGCAGGCCGAAGCGTTGCAGGCAGAAGTCTTCTTCGTCGAGGGTCTCGGCCAGGTGCGTGTGCAGGCGCACATCGAGTTGACTGGCCATTTCGGCGCTGGCGCGCATGATTTCCGGCGTGACCGAAAATGGCGAGCAGGGCGCCAGGGCAATCTGGACCTTCGCGCCGTCGCCGCGTTCATGGTATTGGCGGATCAGGCGCTGGCTGTCGTCGAGAATCACTTGGCCTTGCTGCACGGTCTGTTGCGGCGGCAGGCCACCGTCGGCTTCGCCCAGGCTCATGGAACCGCGGGTGAGCATGGCGCGCATGCCCAGCTCGCGCACGCTTTGCACTTGAACATCGATGGCATTTTCCAGCCCATCGGGGAACAGGTAATGATGGTCGGCAGCGGTGGTGCAGCCGGAGAGCAACAGTTCGGCGAGTGCCACTTTGGAGGCCAGCGCGAGCTTTTCCGGAGTCAGGCGCGCCCACACCGGGTACAGGGTTTTCAGCCAGGGGAACAACGGCTGGTTGACCACCGGGGCCCAGGCGCGGGTCAGGGTCTGGTAGAAGTGGTGATGGGTGTTGATCAGGCCCGGCAGGATCACATGCTCGCGGGCGTCGAACACTTGGGTGCAGGGCGTCGAGGGCGCCTGGTCGTGGGCCAGCACTTCGCTGATTACACCGTCTTGCAGCACCAGGCCGCCGCGGGCATCGAGGCTATTGGCGGTGAATATCGCGAGGGGGTTTTTTAACCAGATACGGGTCGCAGGCATTGGCCGGCTCCTCTGAATGATGGGTTCAGGTTTGCCAGCTCAGTGTTGCCCTGTCTGCTGATCCAGGGTCGCCGGGGAGGGCGAGGTGCTGGAGCGAGCAAGCTCGCTCCAGGCGCGAAGACTACCAGGCGATGGTGTCGCCCTTGTAGTCCACGAAGTGATGGCCGCCTTTGCCGGTGTAGGCATTTACCTGATCCACCAGGCCGCGCACGCTGGTGTCGACATCGATATGGGCGTTCTCACCGCCCATGTCGGTCTTCACCCAGCCCGGATGCAGGGACAGCACAGTGAGTTTTTTTCCGCCCAGCTGGGTGACGAAACTGTTGGTCATGGAGTTGAGCGCCGCCTTGCTGGCTTTGTACAGCGCCATATCTGAACCGTCCGGGATGGTCACGCTGCCCAGCACCGAACTCATGAACGCCAGCACGCCGCTGTCCTTGCGGATTTGCCCGACAAAGCGCTGGGCCAGGTTGATTGGCGCCACAGCGTTGGTGAAAAACAGCTGGCCGACCTGCGCCAGAGTGGCGTGGCCCGGTTCCTGGTTATCCGGGCCCTTGACGCCAGCGTTGACGAACAGCAGGTCGAAGGTGCGGTCCTTGAGACGCTGGCTCAGGGCGATCACGGCTTGCTGATCGTCCATGTCCAGTTTTTCGATCTGGACCGGGCCGACGGCCTTGAGGGCATCGGCCTTGCCCGGGTCGCGCACGGTGGCGGTGACGTCCCAGCCGTCCTGCAGCAATTGCTTGACCAGGCCAAGGCCCAGGCCGCGCGAGGCGCCGATGATCAGTGCGGTTTTTTGCGTAGACATGAAAAGCTTCCTTTGCAGTAGCGGTTCAGGGTGCAGTGGGCAACAGTAGCAGGTTCAGCGTTGCAGCAGGATACGGCCACGGCTCAGGTCGGCCAGTTGGGTTTGCAGGGTGTCGATGTGTGCTTCGCCCAGGGCCAGTTGCAGCTCGACACCGTTGGCGGTGAAATGCTCTTCCACCAGCAGCCCGCCCAGCTCGGCCACGCGCAGCTTGACCAGATTCAGTTCGGCGAAGCCGCAGGCGCAACTCAGCCCCACGCGGCTGATCAGCTCGATGCGTTCGGCCGTTTGCAGGCACTTGTTGGCGCCGCCGCCATAGGCACGCGCCAGCCCACCAGTGCCTAGCTGGATGCCGCCGTACCAGCGAATCACCAGCACCGCGACCTGATCGAACCCTTGCGCCTCGATGGCGGCGAGTATCGGGCGCCCGGCGGTGCCACCGGGCTCGCCGTCGTCGTGGCTGCGGTATTGATCGGCCAGTTTCCAGGCCCAGCAGTTGTGGGTGGCGTTCAGGTCACTGTGGTGCTCGATAAAGGCTTGAGCGTCCTGCGCGCTGGTGATCGGCGCGGCCAGCGTGATAAAGCGGCTCTTGCGTATTTCTTCGCGAAACTCGCAAAGGCCGGTCAGCGTGTAAGGCATAAGTCGATTCGTTTATTGGGCTGGCTTGATGCCACAGCCTTTGAGAATGATGTGGATCAGGTTGGTGCCGGCTTCTTCCATGTCTTGCTTGGTCAGTCGGGTGCGACCGGTAACGCGGCAGATCTGAGTAGCAAAGTCGGCGTAGTGCTGGGTGCTGCCCCACAGCAGGAAGATCAGGTGCACGGGGTCGATCGGGTCCATCTTGCCGGCGTCGATCCAGGCTTGGAATACCGCTGCACGGCCACTGAACCAGGCGCGGTAGTCCTGGCTGAAATATTCGGTGAGGCATTCGCCGCCACTGATGATCTCCATCGCGAAGATCCGCGAGGCCTGGGGCTGGCGCCGCGAGAATTCCATCTTGGTGCGGATGTAGCGGGTGAGCGCCACGGCGGGATCGTCCTCGGCGGTCAGCGCGTTGAAGGTGCTGTCCCACAGTTCGAGGATATTGCTGAGCACCGCGATGTACAGGCCCAGCTTGTTGGTGAAGTAGTAATGCAGGTTGGCCTTGGGCAGTCCGGCACTGGCCGCGATGGTGTTCATGCTCGTGCCTTTGTAGCCATGGCGCGCGAACTCGTCTTCAGCAGCCCGCAGAATCGCTTGTTCGTTCTTTTGCCGAATGCGGCTGGCAGGTTTACCGGCGTGGTTGCTGTGGGCAGGAACTTCGAGGCTCATGGAGGTTTCCGTGCTGATCGATAGAGACGACGTGTGCACAGATAACCCACCCTCAAGCCTCAGACAAGTCCTGATGCAATAAAACCGTCAAAGCGGTTCCAGGGTGTCGCTTTCGGTGGCCGGGTTTGCGGCAACCGAGGTCGCCTTGGCTTCGGGCAGCAGCAGGCACAGCACGATAGCGGTCAAGCCGCCACTGGTGATGGCCGAGTCGAACAGGTTCTGCACCAGGGTAGGCATCAGGTGCAGCAGATTGGGCTGGGCGGCGATGCCCAGGCCCACCCCGAACGAGGTGGCTATGATCAGCATGCTGCGCCGGTCCAGCGGAGCCTGGGCGAGGATGCGCACGCCAGCGGCGGCCACGCTGCCGAACATCACCAGGGTCGCGCCACCCAGCACCGGTTTGGGAATTTGCTGCAGCACGGCGCCAATCAGCGGAAACAATCCGAGGCAAAACAACAGCACGCCTATATATAAGCCGACGTAACGGCTGGCCACGCCCGTGAGTTGGATCACACCGTTGTTCTGCGCAAAGGTGGTGTTGGGAAATGCGCTGAAGGTAGCGGCGATCATGCAGCTCACGCCGTCTCCCACCACACCGCCCTTGAGTCGGCTGATATAGGAAGGGCCGCTGATGGGGTGGCGGGCGATCATGCAGTTGGCGGTGAGGTCGCCCACGGTTTCGATGCTGCTGATCAGATAGATCAGCGCGATCGGCAGGAAGGCGCTCCAGTCGAAAGTGAACCCGAAGCGAAACGGGGTCGGCACGCTGATCCAAGGCAGGTCCGGCAGCGCCTGTGGCAGGAGTTTGCCGCTGAACCAGGCGGCCAGGCTGCCCAGGGCCAGACCGATGATGATGGCCGAGAGGCGCACCCATGGCGTGGTGGAGCGGTTGAGCAGGATGATTGTCAGCACCACGAACAGGCCGAGCGCGAGGTTGGTGGGCGCGCCGAAGTCGGGGGCGTTGAAGCCGCCGCCCAGGTCGGTGATGCCGACTTTGATCAGGCTGATGCCGATCAGCGTGATCACGATGCCGGTCACGAGCGGGGTGATCACCCGGCGCAGTTGGCCGATGAAGCGGCTGAGCACGATCTGCACCGCCGCACCGAAGAAACACACGCCGAAGATCATCGCCATGATGTCCTCCGGGCTGCCGCCGCGTTGCTTCACCAAGAAACCCGCCGACAGCACCGCACCGAGAAACGCGAAGCTGGTGCCTTGCAGGCAGATCATACCGGCCCCGATACCGAACGGCCTGCGCGCCTGGATGAAGGTGCCTGCGCCGGAAACCATCAGCGCCATGCTGATCAGGTAGGGCAAGTAGGCGGTGAGGCCCAGGGTGGAGCCGATGATCAGCGGCGGGGTGATGATGCCGACGAAGGCGGCCAGCACATGTTGCAGCGCGGCGAGCATGGCCGGTAAGGGTTTGGGGCGGTCGTCGAGGCCGTAGATCAGGTCGCTGGGGCTCAAGGATTCTGGGGGCATGGTGGGTCAACTCGGGGCGGACGGTTCAAGGTAGTTGCGTCCTTGCAAAAAACTGTCCAATTGCTCAGCTTTTTGCTTGAGGCCCCAAGTCAGCGGGTTGCGGCGAGGCTATCGAGAAAGCTCTCCAGCACCAAATGGGGGCGACGGCCCTTTCGCGTGACCGATGCCAGGCTCAAATCGTAAAAGCGTGTAGCCGATTTCAGCGCGCGTAGTCGGCCTTGTTGCACCCACAGGCTGGCGTAGTGGTCGGGTAAATAACCGATATAGCGCCCGGTGAGGATCAGGAACGCCATGCCTTCACGGTCTGAGGCGCTGGCCGTGCAGCGCAGGGCCTGGTAGTGCGCCTGGATTTCGGCGGGCAGGCGGAAAGTGGGTGCGATGGCGTCCTGGCTGTCGATGCGGGCATCGTCCAGCTGTTTGTCGTCGGCGTAGAACAATGGATGGCCCACCGCGCAATAGAGCAGTGAACGTTCGCTGTACAGCGGCTGGTATTCAAGGCCGGACAGCGCGCTGGCCTGGGGCACGACGCCGACATGCAGGCGGCCGTCGAGTACGCCTTGTTCCACTTCGTTGGGGGCGATCATGCGGATCTGGATCTGCACGTCCGGGCCGCGTTCCTTCAATTGCGCCAACGCGTGGGTGATGCGCATGTGGGGCAGGGTGACGAGGTTATCGGTGAGGCCGATGATCAACTCGCCGCGCAGGTGCTGATGCAGGCCGTTGACCTCGGTACGGAAACTTTCCAGCGCACTCAACAGTTGCAGAGCGGACTGGTAAACCTCGCGGCCTTCTTCGGTCAGCGAGAACCCGGCGCGCCCACGTTGGCAGAGCCTTAAGCCGAGGCGTTGCTCCAGGTCGCTCATTTGCTGGCTGATGGCCGAGCGGCCAATGCCGAGTACGGTCTCCGCAGCCGAAAAACCACCGCATTCGACCACGCTGCGAAAGATGCGCAGCAGGCGGATATCGAAGTCGCTGACTTGAGCGAGGGGATCTTGCCTGCGACTGCTCATAGTTTAGTGAGGGCCTGACTGAAGGTTAGAAAAGTTGAATTTCATCGACTTTATCGCCGTGGCAATTTACTCGCAACTACGCTTTATCGATCCCGACGCCGCCGTTTGCCCTGCGAGGTTTTGCTGATGAACATGCCCGAAAATGCCCCATCGTCCCTTGCCAGCCAGCTGAAGCTGGATGCGCACTGGATGCCGTACACCGCCAACCGCAGTTTCCAGCGTGACCCTCGTCTGATCGTGGCAGCGCACGGTAGCTGGTTGACGGATGACAAGGGGCGCCAGGTGTATGACTCGTTGTCGGGCCTGTGGACCTGTGGCGCCGGGCACACGCGCAAGGAGATCCAGGAAGCGGTGGCCAGGCAGCTGGGTACATTGGACTACTCGCCGGGCTTTCAATACGGTCATCCGCTGTCCTTCCAGTTGGCGGAAAAGATTACCGAGCTGACCCCGGGCAACCTCAACCATGTGTTCTTCACCGATTCGGGCTCCGAGTGCGCCGATACCGCGGTGAAGATGGTGCGTGCCTACTGGCGCCTGAAAGGCCAGGCCACCAAGACCAAGATGATTGGCCGCGCCCGTGGTTATCACGGTGTGAATATTGCCGGGACCAGCCTGGGCGGGGTCAACGGCAACCGCAAGATGTTTGGTCAGGCCATGATGGATGTTGACCATCTGCCCCACACGTTGCTGGCGAGCAACGCGTTCTCACGGGGAATGCCGGAGCAGGGCGGCATCGCGTTGGCCGATGAGTTGCTCAAGCTGATCGAGTTGCACGACGCCTCGAATATCGCCGCCGTATTTGTCGAGCCGATGGCCGGTTCAGCCGGTGTGCTGGTGCCGCCACAGGGGTATCTCAAGCGTCTGCGCGAGATTTGCGATCAGCACAATATCCTGCTGGTGTTCGATGAAGTGATCACCGGTTTCGGCCGTACTGGCTCAATGTTTGGTGCAGACAGTTTCGGCGTGACGCCGGACCTGATGTGTATCGCCAAGCAAGTCACCAACGGCGCGATCCCCATGGGCGCGGTGGTTGCCAGCAGTGAGATCTATCAGGCCTTCATGAACCAGGCGACGCCGGAGTACGCGGTGGAATTCCCCCACGGCTACACCTATTCGGCTCACCCGGTGGCCTGTGCGGCGGGCTTGGCGGCACTCGATCTGTTGCAGAAGGAAAACCTGGTGCAGAGCGTGGCCGAAGTCGCACCACACTTCGAGAATGCGCTGCATGGTTTGAAGGGCAGCAAGAACGTCGTCGATATCCGCAACTATGGCCTGGCCGGTGCCATCCAGATTGCGCCGCGTGATGGTGATGCGATTGTGCGTCCCTTTGAAGCGGGCATTGCGTTGTGGAAGGCTGGTTTCTACGTGCGCTTTGGCGGGGACACCTTGCAGTTCGGGCCAATGTTCAACAGCAAGGCGCAGGACCTGGATCGTTTGTTCGATGCAGTCGGCGAAGTGTTGCGCACAATCGATTGATTTTCTCCTTCTATATAGAACAAATTTTCAGGAGCCTGCATGAGCGTTATCCAGCATTTGATCAACGGTGAGTTGGTCAGCGACAGCGGCCGTACGGCCGATGTTTACAATCCGTCCACCGGCCAGGTGATCCACCAGGTGCCGTTGGCCAGTCGTGAAACCATTCAACGTGCGATTGATACCGCCAAGGCTGCATTCCCGGCGTGGCGCAATACCCCGGCCGCCAAGCGGGCGCAGGTGATGTTTCGTTTCAAGCAACTGCTTGAGCAGAACGAGGCGCGTATTGCGCAGTTGATCAGCGAGGAGCATGGCAAGACGCTGGAAGACGCCGCCGGTGAGTTGAAGCGCGGGATCGAGAACGTGGAATACGCGTGTTCGGCGCCGGAGATCCTCAAGGGCGAGTACAGCCGCAATGTGGGGCCGAATATTGATGCCTGGTCGGATTTCCAGCCGCTGGGCGTGGTGGCGGGTATTACGCCGTTCAACTTCCCGGCGATGGTGCCGTTGTGGATGTATCCGCTGGCGATCGTGTGCGGTAACTGTTTCATCCTCAAGCCGTCGGAGCGCGATCCGAGCTCAACGCTGTTGATCGCGCAATTGCTGCAGGAAGCCGGCTTGCCCAAGGGCGTGCTGAGTGTGGTGCACGGCGACAAGGGGGCGGTGGATGCCTTGATTGAAGCGCCAGAGGTCAAGGCGCTGAGCTTTGTGGGGTCGACGCCGATTGCCGAGTACATCTATGCCGAGGCGACCCGGCGCGGCAAACGCGTCCAGGCGCTGGGCGGCGCGAAGAACCACGCGGTGCTGATGCCGGATGCGGACCTGGACAACGCCGTCAGTGCCCTGATGGGCGCTGCCTATGGTTCGTGCGGTGAGCGGTGCATGGCGATCTCGGTGGCGGTGTGCGTGGGCGACCAGGTGGCGGATGCGTTGATCGCCAAGCTGGTGCCGCAGATCAAGGCGCTGAAGATAGGCGCGGGCACTACGTGCGGCCTGGATATGGGGCCGTTGGTCACGGGGCAGGCGCGGGACAAGGTTAGTGGCTATATAGAGGATGGCGTGGCGTCGGGTGCTGAGCTGGTGGTGGATGGGCGTGGCTTGAGCATTGCCGGGAACGAGCAGGGCTTCTTTTTGGGCGGCAGTCTGTTTGACCGTGTGACCCCTGAGATGCGTATCTATAAGGAAGAGATCTTCGGGCCTGTGCTGTGCGTGGTGCGAGTGAGCAGCCTGGAAGCGGCGATGCAACTGATCAACGATCACGAGTATGGCAACGGTACGTGCATTTTTACCCGTGACGGCGAGGCTGCGCGGTTGTTCTGTGACGAAATTGAAGTGGGCATGGTGGGTGTCAACGTTCCGCTGCCGGTGCCGGTGGCCTATCACAGTTTCGGTGGCTGGAAGCGTTCACTGTTTGGTGACTTGCATGCCTATGGGCCTGATGGGGTGCGGTTTTACACGCGCCGCAAGGCAATCACCCAGCGCTGGCCGCAGCGGGCCAGTCATGAAGCGTCGCAGTTTGCTTTCCCCAGTTTGTAGGAAGCAGTGAGAGCCGGCCCCTCTGGGGCCGGCTTTTGCGTTTTGCGGTATATGGCAGAAAGATGAAAAAAGAAGTTGACGGCAGATTCTGGACGTCTATAATTCGCCCCACTTCCGGCGCAGTCGAAACGGAAAACTCCTTGGTAAACAAGTAGTTACGCGGAATTCGACAGCGGGTTGCTTCAGGTCATCGAAGCCCAGAAGGAGTTGATAGTGCGGTGT
>NZ_JYLI01000049.1 GCF_001439785.1 Pseudomonas poae
AGCACGAGGTCGGCAGCCTCGCGTTTGAATTCAGGAGTAAAGGAGCGGCGTTGTTTGGTCATCTGACACCTCGATCTGGCGAGCATTCTCGCCTAAATGGGTGTCCGGTTTCATTAGACCACTACAGAGTGACCCGTATGCGCTCAATAATATGCAGTTGTGCGATTAGAACGCGCTTGGCTTCTTCCAAGGTGCTCGGCAGGACGTAAAGTTTTATATCCAGCTTCCCGTTGCTCTTGTGAGCCAAATCAACGAGTGATAACGCTGCTGCGTCAGCCGGGTTGTCGTGAAGCTGGAGCACTGAGAAAAGGAAATTGGTATCCAGTACCACCTTAATTGTTTTCACCTTACGAGCCTGGTTGATGGCAGCAAGGGTTTCAGGGTTGAGGCGGGTTGCCTCCGCGAAAAAGTAGGCCGTCATGAAACGAAGAATCTGGCTGCGACAGACTTGATTTCCCGGATTGAAGAAAAACATCAAAACCTTACGCAGACCCTCTCGGTTGTCGGCGTCCACTTTGTGGAAAAGGTTATGCAGCCAATCAAAATCGTTTTGCAGCTTTCCGCCAACTAATAGCCGGAAGAGGTTGGCACCGCTGACGCGGATAGCTCGAGAAAGCGCCTCAGTGAAATCTTTCCATACCAGATTGGGGTCAAGGGTTGGACAGTGTTCCCGGCAGGTCACAATGAAGTCCGCTTCGCACGCATCCTGCTCCGCATGCGCAGCGGCAGCTTGAACAGATAGATCGTTAAAAGCTCGCTCAGTCAGTTTGTAGGCTGGCCCAGGCAAGATTGAAACGGTTCCCTGATCACGGAGATTATTTAGTTGCCTTTCAAGTTCGTCATCAGATCCTAGGGCTCCGGGCGCTTCTGCACGAATCGCGTCGTGTAGCGCATTCAACCCCAACGCTGCACCATGATTCTTCCAAAGCACGCCTTTTACGATCTGGCTGACACCTTTTTTCCACCAGCCTGACTCGTTCAACTCCACGTGGTGGATTAGTGCGACGATATCCGGAGAAAGCTGTCGGTTAGCCATGGAAACAGCTCCTAAAGGCCTTCAATGCGCGTCGTTCCTTCACAGATGCTTCCTTTTTATTATTGATTCCGCCAGCGGAAAGAAGCGAGTGGCTTACCCGCTCAGGGATGGTACGAGGTACCCTAAGAACTATGCAATAGCATCCTGCCATTAGTCGGCGCTCGGATATGTGACTGCATGAGAGAGGTCATGACTTTCTCGGTCGCTCAGAGATAAGCGCATAGTTGCAGCTTCCTCGAATGAGAAAGCGGACTCTTCTATTAGCGAAGAAAAGCGGGCAAACCGAGTATCAAAGGAGTTCTTTTCTGTCGATTAGGGACGCGTTCAACGCATGCGGAGCGCGCAGGAAGAGAGGCCAAAGCGTGAGGATGGAAGCCCAGAGAGCCAAGACATCGGACACCGTCGGCATGGTTTACGAAATCAGTCCAATGGTGCATATCAAAACCAAATTTTCATCACAACGCCTTCAACATTCGCTCAAGCGCCTGATGCTCCCATGTGCTGAGCAGTGCTACTGGATCAGTGCCAAATCGATCTCCCGAGTCAAATGACCAGCGCCGTCCATCAGGGCTGATGCACGCTTCGCAGTGGTCGAGCGTGCCGCAATCGTTGTACATCGATATATGCCAACCCTCGACGCTGACCACAAAATTCCCCGAATAAACCTCGTCCCAAGACACCTGACCGACCTTTGTCATACTCCGTCGCTCGAAGGTGACCTCTCGCAATACCTCGCATACCTCTCGCGCCAAGAGCTCACCAGCAGTGCTATCGCTAACGCTACCCACTTGGAGGGAATCGGCTGCTGCTCTGGCTAGTTTCAGCCTTTCCTCGTAAGCGGCCAGCGAACACACCTTCAGAAATCCTGAATTAAGGGCGATGGTGTCCGCCTATTTTTAAGCGGACGCGATCACCCTTATCGCCAGGATTCTCATGCGCCAACGAAGCTCTTACCCCAAACCCTTCAAGGCCCAGGTCGTGCAGGAATGCCTGCAACCA
>NZ_JYLI01000050.1 GCF_001439785.1 Pseudomonas poae
GAGAGTGTCAGATTTTTTGTGTTCGGGCCGGTTACGGCCTGCCGTCAGGCAGGCCCTATCTTTACCAGGTCGGCCTGATAAATCGATCTCCGTACAGAATCGCAAATTGATTCATTGCGTTCTTCCAATCATGAGCTGCACTGCCCCAGTTCGCGGTGATATTTCGTAATGCCAGCCAGATTAGTTTTGTCGCGGCTTCATCCGTTGGGAAGTGGCCTCGCGTTTTGATGACCTTGCGCAACTGGGCATTGATACTCTCGATGGCATTGGTTGTGTAGATCACTTTGCGTATCGCCGGGGGAAACACGAAGAACGGGATAACTCGATCCCAAGCACGTTTCCAAGCCGATACGACTGTCGGATATTGCTTACCCCAAGGCCCGGCTTCGAAAGCCAGTAGCGCTTGTTCTGCGGCGTCAGCATTGAGTGCTTGATAGATCGGTTTCAGTGCCTTGGCCAGCTCACGGCGCTTATCCCACGGGGCGTAATCGAGGCTGTTACGGATCAGGTGGACGATGCAGGTCTGCAACGTCGTCTCAGGAAACACAGCACTCAGCGCTTCGGGCATGCCTTTGAGACCGTCAGTTACGGCGATCAAGACGTCTTCGACGCCTCGGGTTTTCAGGTCGTTAAAGACCTTCATCCAAAATTTGGCGCCTTCGGTTGTTTCAATCCAAATTCCCAGAATATCTCGCGTTCCGTCCGGCAATACTCCCAGTGCCAAGTAGATCGCTTTGTTGCGAACCAGGCCTTCGTCGCGAATTTTGACTCGCAATGCATCGAAGAAAATTACCGGGTACATCGGTTCAAGCGGTCGCTGTTGCCAGGCGGTAACCTCCTCCAAAACTGCGTCAGTGACGGAGCTGATGAAATCGTGAGAGACGTCTGTTCCGTACTGTTCAGAGAGAAACGCCCGGATTTCGCGAACCGTCATGCCTCGGGCATACATCGCGATAATCTTGTCATCGAAGCCGGTAAAACGCCGTTCGTGTTTGGGGATCAGAATCGGAGCAAAGCTTCCATCACGGTCTCTGGGAATGTCCAAACGCAGCGGACCGTCATCGGTTAGCACCGTTTTTCCGCTCTTGCCGTTGCGCTGGTTACTCGACTCCTCAGGGCGCTCCGCGCCCTGAGGGTAGCCAAGGTGGTGGCCCAACTCGGCACCAAGAGCTCGCTCGATCAGCGCCTTTTTGAACGCCATCGAGGCATCCTGAATGGCTTCGGCACTCATCGGGCCGCTGACGAACTGGTCGATCAGCTCTTGGGGAATGGATGGAAGGTCTCGCGGGGCCTCACGGGCCGGTTTCTTTTTGGTCGGCATACATGCACCTCTATCAACATGTTATGCCCGAACACAAAATTTATGACAGTCCC
>NZ_JYLI01000051.1 GCF_001439785.1 Pseudomonas poae
TGTAGTGGTCTAATGAAACCGGACACCCATTTAGGCGAGAATGCTCGCCAGATCGAGGTGTCAGATGACCAAACAACGCCGCTCCTTTACTCCTGAATTCAAACGCGAGGCTGCCGACCTCGTGCTCAAACAAAACTACAGCTACATCGAAGCCAGCCGTTCACTCGGCATTGGTGAGTCGGCATTGCGCCGCTGGGTTGACCAGACTCAGAAAGAACATAAAGGCATCACCCCGCAGAGCAAGGCTCTGACTCCGGAACAGCAAAAAATTCAGGAGCTGGAAGCCCGGATTGCTCGGCTTGAGCGAGAGAAATCAATACTAAAAAAGGCTACCGCGCTCTTGATGTCGGAAGATCACGAGCGTTCGCGCTGATTGACCAGTTGAGTGCACATGAGCCGGTTGATTGGCTGTGCAAGGTGTTTGACGTCACGCGCTCGTGTTACTACGCCCAGCGCCTGCGGCGCCGCACGCCCGATGTTGAACGGCTTCGATTGCGAAGTCGCGTCAGTGAGCTGTTCTCGCAAAGTCGCAGCTCTGCGGGCAGTCGCAGCATCTTGTCGCTGATGCGTGAAGACGGTGAGCAACTCGGTCGATTCAAAGTGCGTAGCTTGATGCGCGAGCTTGATTTAGTCAGCAAACAACCTGGCTCCCATGCCTACAAACGAGCAACAGTAGAAAGACTGGATATCCCGAACACATTGAACCGCGAGTTCGACGTGCCAGCGCCCAATCAAGTCTGGTGCGGCGATATCACCTACATTTGGGCGCAAGGAAAGTGGCATTACCTGGCTGTCGTCCTGGATCTTTGTACGCGTCGGATCGTGGGCTGGGCGCTGTCGGAAAAGCCAGACGCTGAGCTGGTGATCAAAGCGCTGGATATGGCTTACGAGCAGCGTGGCAGGCCTTCGGATCTGCTATTCCACTCGGACCAGGGATCGCAATATGCAAGCCGACTCTTTCGCCAGCGGTTGTGGCGATACCGCATGCGCCAGAGCATGAGCCGACGAGGAAACTGCTGGGATAACGCACCGATGGAGCGCGTATTTCGCAGCTTGAAAACAGAATGGATACCGACCGTGGGCTATCGAACTGCGCAGGAAGCACAGCGCGATATCAGCCATTTTTTGATGCATCGCTATAACTGGATTAGGCCTCATCAATTCAACGATGGGTTGGCCCCAGCGCGGGCCGAGGAAAAACTTAACGTCGTGTCCGGGATTAGTTGACCACTACA
>NZ_JYLI01000052.1 GCF_001439785.1 Pseudomonas poae
GTGCTGTCCTGCGCCGCCAACAAACTCAACTTATCCCCGCTATAAAGATAAGCCTCATTCCCCGCACTGATCTTGCTCGCAACAATCGTCGTATCACGCCCGGCCTGGCTGACAAAATCCCCACCCGCCGTCAGTACGCTCGCCACTTGGGTGGTCTGGTCGTCCGATGTCTTGATGCGTTTCTTGCCGTGTTTCTCCTTGCCTTCGACGTTGTGCATGTCGCTGACCGACGCGACGTTGAAGTCGCGTCCGGCTTCGACCGTGAGGTCTTTGCCGGCGGTGGCGCTGCTGCCGATGACGTTGACGTCCTGCCCCGCCTTCATCGTCAGGTTGCCGCCCGCCGTGACGCTGGCGGCGAGGTTTTTGACGTCGGTGGTGATGCTGGATTTTTCGCCACCGTCACGAATCTCGTGTTTGACGCTGGTGTCGCTGGCGGCGATCAGGTTGAGGTCGCGGCCGGCGCGCAGGGTGGCGTCGTTGCCGGCGACCAGTGCGCCTCGGTTGGTGAGGTCGCGGCCGGCGTCCATGGCGAGGTTTTCGCGGGCGACGATGGTGCCGGCGCTGGTGTCGGTGAGGGTGCGCATGCCGGCGCCGTCACGCACCTGGATGGCGGTGGTGTCGTTGGTGATGTCGCCTTTGAGGGCGGCGAGGCTGACCTGTTTGCCGCGAATTTCGCCGGCCATGGCGTTGCGAATGCTGTCGTCGGCCAGCAGGCTCAGGTTGTTGCCGGCTTCCACGAGGCCGCCGGTGTAAATGCTGCCGCCACGGCTGGCGGCGGTGAGGTTGTTGCTGGCGCGCAGGGTGCCGACGTTGATGAGGTCGCCGCCGGTGACCAGGTTGAGGTCGCGGCCCTGGATCAGGCTGTTGCCGCGCACGTTGCGCGATTCGGCCTGGGCCAGGTAAAGCACGGGCACGAGGACGGTCTGGCCGTCGATCACGCGGTTTTCCATCCACACGATGTCGTGGGTCAGGGCG
>NZ_JYLI01000053.1 GCF_001439785.1 Pseudomonas poae
ACGGCGCCTACGCCTTCACGCCGGTCAAAGACTTCAACGGCGACGTTCCGCAAATCGGCTACACGACCAACACGGGTTCGAGCAGTACCCTGGACGTGAAGATCGACGCGGTTGACGACGCAAGCGTTCTGAAAGCCGATACCGGCAGTGCGCTTGAAGACAACGTTGCCACTGGCAACGTGCTGAGCAACGACGTCGACGTCGATAACGTGTTGAGCGTTGCGACTTTCAGCGTAAACGGCACCAGCTACAACGCTGGCCAGACTGCCGTAATTGCAGGTGTGGGCAGTATCACTATCGGCGCTGACGGTGCCTATGCCTTCACGCCGGTCAAAGACTTTAACGGTGACGTTCCGCAAATCGGCTACACGACCAACACGGGCTCAAGCAGCACGCTGGACGTGAAGATTGATGCGGTTGACGACGCCAGTGTTCTGAAAGCCGATACCGGCAGCGCGCTTGAAGATAACGTTGCCACTGGCAATGTGTTGAGCAACGACGTTGACGTCGACAATACCCTGACTGTTGCCACGTTCAGCGTGGCAGGCACTAGTTACGCAGCCGGCCAGATCGCTGTTATCGCAGGCGTTGGCTCAATCACCATCGGCGCAGACGGCGCATACGCTTTTACCCCCGTCAAAGACTTCAACGGCGATGTACCGCAAATCGGCTACACCACCAACACCGGTTCGAGCAGCACGCTGGACGTGAAGATCGATGCGGTTGACGACGCGAGCGTCCTCAAAGCAGACACCGGCAGCGCCTTGGAAGATAACGTTGCAACAGGCAATGTGCTGAGCAATGACGTCGATGTTGATAACGTCTTGACCGTTGCGACCTTCAGCGTAGGTGGCACCACTTACAACGCAGGCCAGACCGCGAACATCGCGGGTATTGGCTCAATCACCATCG
>NZ_JYLI01000054.1 GCF_001439785.1 Pseudomonas poae
CCCCTTACGATAAGGGATAGGCAAACGGTTATGTTTATGACTAATAGCAACGACAAGAGTGGGGAGCTTTTGGGCCAGGAGCGGCGGCGCCGCTGGAGCCCGGAGCAAAAACTGGCCATGGTTCGCGAGAGTCTTGAGCCAGGGCAAAGCGTTTCGGTGGTCGCTCGACGCAACGGCATCAATGCCAACCAGCTGTTCCTATGGCGCAAGTTATATCAGGACGGCAGTCTGTCGGCGGTCAGTGCCGGTGAAGCCGTTGTGCCCGCCTCGGAGTTGAGCGATGCGCTCAAGCAGATCCGTGAACTGCAACGGATGCTGGGCAAGAAAACGATGGAAGCAGAAATCCTCAAAGAGGCCGTGGAGATCGCCCGGTCGCGAAAATGGATTGCGCACTCACCCTTGTTGCCGGGGGACGACCAGTGAAGCTGGTCAGCGAATGTCTCGGTGTGGCGCGCTCGCAATTAACGGTTCGAATCAAGCAATCGGTATCGCTCAAAGTACGGCGCCGCAGGCCTGTGGACGATGCTGATCTGGTGGTTGAAATCCAGCAACAGATCAGCGAACTGCCCAGCTATGGCTACCGTCGTGTTTGGGGATTGCTGCGTCGTGCCCGTGAAACCCAGTCGCTGCCGGCGATCAATGTGAAACGGGTTTACCGGGTCATGCGCGATCACGACCTGCTGTTGGCGCGGCGCATCAAACAGCCCGGCGTGCCGCGTCGGCACGAGGGTCGTATTGCGGTGCAAACCAGTGATACGCGTTGGTGCTCGGACGGCTTTGAGTTCCGCTGTGAGGACGGCGCCAAACTGAGCGTGACCTTCGCCCTGGATTGCTGTGACCGCGAAGC
>NZ_JYLI01000055.1 GCF_001439785.1 Pseudomonas poae
CGCGAACCATGGCCAGTTTTTGCTCCGGGCTCCAGCGGCGCCGCCGCTCCTGGCCCAAAAGCTCCCCACTCTTGTCGTTGCTATTAGTCATAAACATAACCGTTTGCCTATCCCTTATCGTAAGGGGGAAACGGTGTCCTGTCTTTCATGGGGCTCGTTCACGCACTCAGTTGCCAGGTGAGTTCGCCGAACGCTTACAATTTCGCAAACTCGAACAAGATCTGGCTGCTCAACTGGCTGCGCTTGAGTCGATGAAATCCGATTCTGGCTTGCAGGCCGAGATGCAGTTTGAGAGCAAACTACGCGGTCTGCTGGCTGAGTACGGCTACAGCCTGCGTGACGTAATCAATCTGCTTGATCCTACGGCTGCTAAGCGTGGCAAATCGGCTCCGTTGTCTGCGCCTGCAGAGAAGGGTACTCGGAAGGCACGTTCGTTGAAAGTTTACAAAAACCCGCATTCGGGCGAGATCGTTGAGACCAAAGGTGGTAATCACAAGCTGCTTAAAGCCTGGAAAAATGAGCATGGTTCGGATGTCGTAGAGTCTTGGCTTTCGAAGTGAATTACAGTTAGCAGACGCAAAGGCCCTCAATGAGGGCCTTTTTTTTGGTTCTTCACGGATTACCGGGAAAGACGTTCTTGATCTTCATGAAAAAGAATTCGCTATCCCGGTAACCGTACGCCATCCGCTTGATGACCTTTATTCGATTGTTTATTCCTTCCAAC
>NZ_JYLI01000056.1 GCF_001439785.1 Pseudomonas poae
CTAGGGCCATCTTGAGGCGTGGCGCCGTCGGGCATGTGAATGTGGATGTCACGTTTCTCGTGGAAAGCCAATGGGATACCGAGGCTCTTGGCACGACTGCGAACCACCGTCAACGCTGCGGTAATGGACTCAACCATCACATCACCCAGCGAACCGGTCTTGATCAACTGGCCTTTGCCAGGCACGATAGCCGACTCAATGGTGAGCAATTCGCCACCCACTTGCGTCCAGGCAAGGCCCGTCACTTGACCGATTTGATCTTCCTGTTCTGCCAAGCCATAGCTGAATTTTCTTACACCGAGGAAGTGCTCCAACAGCTCCGGCGTCACGGTGACGGCAAAGCGTTTTTCCAGCGCATGTTCCTTCACGGCCTTGCGGCAGATCTTCGCAATTTGACGCTCAAGGCCCCGCACACCGGCTTCACGGGTGTAATAACGGATGATGTCGCGGATGGCCGCGTTATCGAAAGCCAGCTCGCCTTTCTTCAAACCATTCGCTTCAATTTGTTTCGGAGCGAGGTATTTGACCGCGATGTTGATCTTTTCGTCTTCGGTGTAGCCCGGCAGACGAATCACTTCCATCCGGTCCAGCAAGG
>NZ_JYLI01000005.1 GCF_001439785.1 Pseudomonas poae
GGAAGGAATAAACAATCGAATAAAGGTCATCAAGCGGATGGCGTACGGTTACCGGGATAGCGAATTCTTTTTCATGAAGATCAAGAACGTCTTTCCCGGTAATCCGTGAAGAACCAAAAAAAAGCCCCAATCCGAAGATCAGGGCTATTTATTTTGGTACAAAGCGTTGGTACAAAACGCTTTATGTGACCTCTCGTAAGTGCTTGATTTACAAGAGCATCAATAAAATGGCGGAGAGATAGGGATTCGAACCCTAGGTACCGGTGAAGGTACAACGGATTTCGAATCCGTCCCATTCGGCCACTCTGGCATCTCTCCAACGGCGCGCATCATAACAGCATGGTTCGTGGATGCAAAGCGCCGAGGCGATTTTTTTCCGTGCTATCAGATGCTTGCGTCGATTACAGCGGTACGCCGAGGCGATTGGCGACTTCTTCGTAGGCTTCGATGACGTCACCGAGGCCCTGGCGGAAGCGGTCCTTGTCCATCTTCTTGCGGGTGTCCTTGTCCCACAGGCGGCAGCCGTCCGGGCTGAACTCGTCGCCCAGGACGATGGAGCCATCGTGGAACACGCCAAACTCCAGCTTGAAGTCCACCAGCAGCAGGCCTGCATCGTCGAACAGCTTGCTCAGCACGTCGTTGACCTTGAGGGACAGTTCCTTCATGCGCGCCAGTTGCTCAGCGGTGCCCCAGCCGAATGCCACTACGTGGGATTCGTTGATGAACGGGTCGCCCTTTGCGTCGTCCTTGAGGAACAGTTCGAAGGTGTAAGGGTTGAGCTTGAGGCCCTCCTCCACGCCCAGACGCTTGACCAGGCTGCCGGCGGCGTAGTTACGCACGACGCATTCCACCGGGATCATGTCGAGCTTCTTCACCAGGCACTCGTTGTCGCCCAGCAGTTTATCGAACTGAGTCGGAATACCGGCCGCTTCGAGCTTCTGCATGATGAAGGCGTTGAACTTGTTGTTCACCATACCCTTGCGATCAAGTTGCTCGATGCGCTTGCCGTCGAACGCCGAGGTGTCGTTGCGAAACAGCAGGATCAGGCGGTTGGCGTCGTCGGTTTTGTACACCGACTTGGCTTTGCCGCGGTAGAGTTCTTCACGTTTTTCCATGATGGGCTCCGCTTTGAGTGAGGTGGGCTAGGCGATGTGGCGCCAGTCGAGCCCTGAATCTTGATCGGCCATTTGCAGCCAGTCCGGGTCGCACCCAAGGGTGTCGACGAAACATTGCCGGGCAAGCTGCGGCAGGTTGTTCTTGCTGCTCAGGTGGGCCAGGACCAGGTGCTGCAGGTCTTGCCAGCCCAACTCATACACCAGGTACGCCGCCTGATGGTTGTTCAAATGCCCGAGTTCGCCGCCCACCCGCTGCTTGAGAAAGTAGGGGTAATGACCGCGCGCCAGCAGGTCCCGACAGTGGTTGGACTCGATCATCAAGGCATCGAGATCGCGGTAACCGTCCAGCACCCTGGCGCAGTAGGAACCCAGGTCGGTCAGTACGCCGAAGCGCCGCTGGCCGTCACTGAAAACATACTGCGTCGGTTCCTGAGCGTCGTGGGCGACTGCGATCACATCGATGCTCAAGGCGCCGACCTGCAGTTGCTCGCCGCCGGCCAGGAAACCTGCAGGCTCAATGGGTTTGCGCATCCCGCGCAGGGTGCCGCGACTCAGGTACACCGGAAGATTGTAGCGACGAGACAGCAAACCCACGCCATGCACATGATCGGCATGTTCGTGGGTCACCAGAATCGCACTCAGCTGCGCGGGATGCACCCCAAGGCGCAGCAGCCGCCGCTCGGTTTCCCTCAGCGAGAAACCGCAATCGACCAGTACGTACGTGTCGTCATGAGCGACCAGCGTGCCGTTCCCTTGGCTACCGCTGCCGAGAACGGCAAAACGCATCGGATCAGCCCAGGTTGTCCTGAATCACGCCCAACACTTTGCGCGCTGTTTCAGCGGGCGCCACGGTGTTGATGTTCTTCTCGACGGTGACCTGCACGCTCTCGCCTACCTTGCTCAGACGAACCTGATAGCGCTCGGCACGGGTTTCGACTTCTTCCTTGGTCGGCGTGCTGCCGAACAGTTTGCCGAAGAACCCTGGCTCGTCGTCTTTCTTCACGGCCTTTTCAGCCACGTTGATGTAGTACAGGCCAAGGCTGCGGTTGATGTCTTCAACGCGCCAAGGGCCTTGCTCCAACGCACGACCGACACTGGCCCAGGCACGATCCAGGTCTTCACCCAGGTTCAGCACCACGTTGCCGCTGCCGTCTTCGGTGAGGCTGACGCGGCTCGGGGTGTCGTAATCCCGTGCGGCGAGCAGGGAAACGGAACCGCCCTTCTCGGAGATACGACTCATGCTGGCCAGCATCTCGTCGACCAAGGCAGCGTCGACGCTGGTATTGACCGAGCGATTGGTGAACTCGACATTGGCAGTGCTGCCGGCGGGACGCTCGGCGCTGACCACGTAGACTTCACTGGTATTGCGTTGCACACCCGGCTCGATGCGCACGCGCACACGGGTCTCGCCGTCGGCGGCTACGCCACTCGACTGCAGACGTTTGGCCATGCTGGCGGACAGTTCGCTGCCGTGCTGCCACGCAGTGGTGAATTCACCGGTCTGCGGCCGCTGCTCGTCAATGCGGAACCCATTGTCTTGAAAGAACTGCACCGCCACCGGCCAGACTTCGGCAGGTGGGCGCTGAGCCACAACCCAACGCGAGTCGCCGCTCTTCTGCAGGCTGTAGTCGCTGGCGTCCGCCACGGCTGCAATCGGCTGCGGGCGTGGCACAACGTACTCACCTTTGGTGGTGTCGTCGGCAACGTTGCGCGGAATCGGCAGCAACGGGTCAAGGCGCTTGGCGACATTGACGTCCGGTGGCAGTTGCATCGGTTTGGTTGCTTGTGCTTCCAGGTAATCGCTGCCGCGGTCACGGAAGTAGCCTTCCGGGCCCCAGATCCAACCGCAGCCACTGGTGCTGGAGATAATCAAGGCAAGTGCGGAAAGTCCGGCCAATCGCTTCATGCGTAGTGCTTCCTCAATTAAACCAGGACGCCGGACTGGCGCAGGGCCTGTCGCAGCGGTTCGTGAAAGGCTTGGCTGAGCGGGGTGAGCGGCAGACGGATACCGTCCGGCATCAGGCCCATCTCGACCAGCGCCCATTTCACGGGGATAGGGTTGGATTCGACAAACAGTGTCTTGTTGAGCGGCATCAGTTTTTCGTGGATCGCACGCGCTGTTACGGCATCGCCGGCAATGGCAGCGGCGCAGAGGTCACTCATGGCACGCGGGGCAACGTTGGCGGTCACGGAGATGTTGCCCTTGCCGCCCAGCAGCATCAGTTCGACCGCCGTGGCGTCGTCACCCGAATACAGCAAAAAGTCGCTGCTCACGCCGGCCAGGATGTCCCTGGCGCGTTGCAGGTCGCCGGTGGCTTCCTTGATACCGATGATATTCGGCACGGTGGACAGACGGATCACCGTCTCGGCTTTCATGTCACAGGCAGTGCGGCCGGGAACGTTGTAGAGGATCTGCGGGATGTCGACGGCTTCGGCGATCGCCTTGAAGTGCTGGTACAGGCCTTCCTGGGTCGGCTTGTTGTAGTACGGGGTAACCAGCAGGCAGGCATCGGCGCCGGATTTTTTGGCGTTTTTGGTCAGTTCGATCGCTTCACGCGTGGAGTTGGCACCGGTACCGGCAATCACCGCGATACGGCCCGCCACACGCTTGACCACGAATTCTATGACCTGGATGTGCTCTTCCACATCAAGGGTGGCCGACTCACCGGTGGTGCCGACCGCTACGATGGCATTGGTGCCTTCTTGCAGGTGGAAGTCCACCAGTTTGCCAAGGCTGTCCCAGTCGAGATGACCTTGTGCATCCATGGGTGTGACCAGTGCCACCATACTGCCCGCAATCATGCAACCGCTCCTGCCGGAAAAAGAGAGCCGTAATGGTACTGGCGCCAAGATGCTTGTACAAGCGAAGTACCGCGTGAGGATGCGTTCTGGCGCAACTAAACGACGGGCAATGCCATCATTGGGCAAAAGCGCTGCTACAAGCAGGCCATTCACACAATGAAAACGCCACCTCCTATCCCTTCGCGATGCTTTTCGCTACCCTTGATCCTTTGATCGATACAGCCCTCACGGTATCGACCGCTCATCGTTTTAGGAAGGCTGCATGTCCACCCCCACAGTTCGCGAACAATTCCTTGTTATCAGTGCCCTCGGCGCCAACCCCATGGAGCTGACCAACGTCCTGTGCCGCGCCAGCCATGAAAACCGCTGCGCCGTCGTAACCTCGCGCCTGACCCGTCACGGCGAATGCAGCGCGCTGGTGCTGCAGATCTCCGGCACCTGGGACGCCCTGGCGCGCCTGGAAACCGGCCTGCCGGGCCTTGCCAAGAAGCATGACTTCACCGTCAATGTGGTGCGCAGCGCCGCGCTGGAAAACCGTCCGCAGGCCTTGCCTTATGTGGCGTATGTCAGCTCGGCGTACCGCTCGGACATCGTCAACGAGCTGTGCCAGTTCTTTATCGACCATAACGTCGAGCTGGAAAATCTTACCTGCGATACCTACCAGGCGCCGCAAACCGGCGGCACCATGCTTAACGCCACGTTCACCGTGACCCTGCCAGCCGGCGTGCAGATCAGTTGGCTGCGTGATCAGTTCCTGGATTTCGCCGATGCGCTGAACCTGGACGCATTGATCGAGCCGTGGCGCCCACAGAACCCAATGTAAGGAAGTTATTCATGGCGGTAGTCATCGATACAGCGGTCACTGATTTCGAAGCCCCGGCCACCAGTGGTCAGACCTTCAGCCTTGCCGCCCTGAAGGGCAAGCAAGTGGTGATCTACTTTTACCCCAAGGACAGCACGCCGGGCTGTACCACTCAGGGCCAGGGGTTTCGTGATCAGCATGAAGCGTTCAAGGCAGCCAACACCGAGGTGTTTGGCGTGTCGCGCGACAGCCTCAAATCCCACGAGAACTTCAAGGCCAAGCAGGCATTCCCCTTCGAGCTGATCAGCGACAAGGACGAAGCGGTTTGCCAACTGTTTGACGTGATCAAGCTCAAAAAGCTATACGGCAAGGAATACCTGGGCGTGGATCGCAGCACTTTCCTGATCGACAAGGACGGTGTTCTGCGTCAGGAATGGCGTGGCGTGAAAGTACCGGGCCATGTGGATGCGGTGTTGGCGGCGGCGCAGTCGTTGAACAAGGCTTGAGCGCGGCTCAGGCCTTGCGCAACCAATAACGGTAAACACCTGCTTCATCCTCTTCGCGCTCCAGCGTGTGGCCGGCCAACTTGGCGAAGGTGCGGAAATCACGCTGGGAGCCCGCATCCGTCGCGGTCACCTTGAGCACCGCGCCGCTGGCCATTCGATTGAGTTCCAGCTTGGCCTTGAGCAAGGGCAACGGGCAGTTGAGGCCGCTGGCATCGAGTTCGGCATCAAAAGCTACAGCGTCGGTCATGGTTTTACTCCGGGCAAGCGTTGGGGTGCTTAGAATATCTGGTCCGAAGCTCAGTGTCCGGCTACAGTAAGCTCTTTGCCCAAAAGGCTTTGTGCATGACTTTTTTGCGCCCCACCCTGCTGACGCTGGCCTGCCTGCTGGCCTCTCCAGGCTTCGCTGACGACCTGCCGTCACTTGGCGACGCCAGTTCTGCCATTGTCTCTCCACAACAGGAATACCAGCTGGGCCGTGCATGGCTGGCGTATCTGCGCGGGCAGGTTTCGCAACTGAATGATCCGCAACTCAAGGATTATGTGGAAACCAGCGTGTACAAGCTGGTTGAGACAAGCCAGGTGAACGACCGGCGGCTGGAATTCATCCTGATCAACAGTCCGCAGCTCAATGCCTTTGCCGCACCGGGCGGGATCGTCGGCGTGAACGGCGGGCTGTTTCTCAACGCCCAGACCGAAGGCGAGTATGCCTCGGTGATGGCCCACGAATTGGCTCACCTGTCTCAACGCCATTTCGCACGAGGCGTTGAAGCGCAACAGCGTATGCAATTACCCATGATGGCTGCGTTGCTCGGCGGCATCATTGCGGCTGCAGCGGGCGCAGGCGACGCAGGTATCGCCGCCATCGCGGGCACCCAGGCCGCAGCGATCCAGGAGCAGCGACGCTTCTCCCGCCAGAACGAGCAGGAGGCTGACCGCATCGGCATCCTCAATCTGGAGAAGGCCGGCTATGACCCACGCTCGATGCCGACCATGTTCGAGCGGCTGATGCGCCAATACCGTTTTGATGCCAAGCCCCCCGAGTTTCTGTTGACACACCCGGTGACCGAATCCCGGATTGCCGACACCCGCAACCGCGCCGAACAATCCAAACAGGGCGGCAAGGAAGACAGCCTGCGGTATCAGTTGATCCGCGCGCGGGTGCAGTTGAAGTATGAGGACACGCCAGGCCTCGCTGCCAAGCGATTCCAGGCGCAACTGGACGAGAACCCGAAAAACGATGTCGCCCGTTATGGCCTGGCGATCGCTCAGATAAAGGGCTCCCAGCTCAAGGAAGCTCGGGAAAACCTGGCGCCATTGCTGGCCAAAGCCCCAAATGACATCACTTACAACCTGGCGCAGATCGAGCTGGACATCATCAACAATCGCATGCCGGACGCCCAACAGCGCACCGACCGCATGCTGAGCCAGTACCCCAGCAATTACCCGCTGAACCAGGTTCGGGTGGATCTGCTGCTTAAACAGAACCGCACCGCCGACGCGGAGAAAGCCCTGGATGGCTTGCTCAAGTCTCGTCCGGACGATCCGGATGTCTGGTATCAGGTTGCAGAGACACGCGGACTGTCGGGCAATATCATCGGCCTGCATCAAGCGCGCGCCGAGTACTTCGCACTGGTGGGCGACTTCCAGCAAGCCATCCAGCAACTGGACTTCGCCAAACGTCGGGCCGGCAGCAATTTTCCGCTTTCGTCGCGCATCGACGCGCGTCAGCGTGAATTGATCGAACAGGAACGCTTGGTGAAAGGGATGATGAGCTAAACCCATCGCCCACAAAAAAGCCCCGCCATCGTAAACCGACGGCGGGGCTTTTTATTGGGCTAGCGGATTACTCGGCCAGCTTGAAGGTGATAAAACTGGCTCGGCCCTGACGCAGGACGCGCATCGACACCGTGCGATTCTTCGGCAGTGCCTTGGCAATGTCGGTGAACTCCTTGGTATTGTTGATCGCCTGATTGTTCAGGTGGGTAATCACGTCGCCTGGCTGCAAGCCGATCAGGGAGGCAGGGCCATCCTGAACTTCCTTGATCACGACGCCGCTCTTGAGGTCGAAGGTTTTCTTCTGCTCTTCGGTCAGCTCGGCCACGGCAATGCCCAGGCGATTGCTGCTGCGCTCGGCACCGGGTTTGGCGTTGCCCAGCGCATCCAAGGCCGCGCCCTCTTCCGGTATGGCGCCTACGGTCAGCTCCACGTTCTGGCGCTTGCCTTCACGAATCACTTCCAGCTTGGCCTTGCTGCCGGCCTTGAGTGCACCCACCAGGTGTGGCAAGTCTGCCGACATGACGATCGGCTGGCCGTTCATGCTCAGGATCACGTCGCCAACCTGCAGGCCGCCTTTGGCAGCCGGACCGCCGTCCTGGATCTGCGCCACCAGCGCGCCGGCCGGCTTGTCGAGGCCGAAGGACTCAGCCAGGTCCTTGTTCACTTCCTGGATGACCACGCCCAACCAGCCGCGACTGACCTTGCCGCCGCTCTTCAACTGATTGGAAACATCCATGGCCACATCGATCGGGATCGCAAAGGACACGCCCATGAAACCACCGGAACGGGTGTAGATCTGCGAGTTGATCCCCACCACTTCACCGGCCAGGTTGAACAGCGGACCACCGGAGTTGCCCGGGTTGATCGGCACGTCGGTCTGGATGAACGGCACATAGTTTTCGTTCGGCAGGCTACGGCCAATGGCGCTCACGATGCCTTGCGTAACCGTATGATCAAAGCCAAACGGCGAACCGATAGCAACCACCCACTGGCCGGCCTTGAGGTCCTGGGACTTGCCCAGCTTGAGCACGGGCAGGTCCTTGCCTTCGATCTTCAGCAACGCAACGTCGGAGCGTGGATCAGTGCCCACCAGCTTGGCTTTGAGTTCGCTGCGGTCGGCGAGGCGGACGAGGATTTCGTCGGCATCGGCAATGACATGGTTATTGGTGAGAATGTAGCCATCCGGCGAAATGATGAATCCAGAACCCAGAGACTGCGCCTCACGCTGACCACCACCGCCGCCACGGGGAGCGCGCGGCTGGGGCATACCGCGTTCGAAAAACTCGCGCAGCATAGGCGGTAGGCCTTCCAGATCGGGCATTTGCTGGTTCGAAACTTTGCGATCCGGCAGCTTTTGCGTGGTGCTGATGTTCACCACGGCAGGCGAGGCCTGCTCGACCAACTGGGTGAAATCAGGCAGCTCGGCGGCTTGCGCAGGCAAGGCCTGGCCCAGCACCAATACCGTGGCGACTATGGATAGGTAAGACTTCAAACGTGGTATCGACATACAGCTCCCGTTACGACGAGCAGGGTTGAGCGACAGGGTTCAATAAACGCCGGAAGTTGCGACCGACGTCTTTGTTCCGCGAACAAATCAAGGTCAGCGCTGACAAGCCCTGACCTATAAAAAACATGGAGATTTTTTGCAAGTGAAAATGCTGATCCAGACATTTCATGGTTCCGGCAGCCAACCTGGCATGGGCTTCAGACTGAAAGGTCAGGATGAACATAGGATTAACGGATCACGGCTGAGTAGTAGCCGTTTTCTCACTGCGTACGGACAGAGCGATGCGCTCGGCAGTGCCAATGGGGATTTCGCCGACAACGGTCACCATCCTTTCGCCGTCCACGGTATTCAAGCGCCGAGAAACCGCAACCGTAGGACCAATTTGCGTGCGGGTTTGCGGCGCGCTGACCTCGCTGATGGGCTCGAGAAACACCGAGAACCGCGCAAGCCCGTCTTCATACATCAGGCTTTCGACCGTTACTTTGGTCTGCATATCTTTGCGCGCACTGCTATTGATCAACTGAAAGCCCGGTGGCACCCATTCAAGATGCCATACCTCAGAGGGCTCGACCTCTGGCGCCTGCCCCTCAACACCAGCGAGAGGTTTGCACTCACCCGACGGTTGCAAGTCGCGATCATTTGGGATGGAAGACGTGTCCAGCTGCGTGAATTGAAAGCGCTCCAGCAGTTGCCCTTGATCATTTAAAAGCAGGGACTTGAGCGGCAATGCGGTTTCGCGATCCAGGTGCAGTTCAAACCCGAAGCGGTATTGATCACGGGGCGTAATTGAGACGATCACTGCATTACGACCGGCAACACGGGATTTACCGATAACTGCCAGCTCATAGAATTGAGTAAGTTTCTTTGGGTCGAGTGCACGTGATGGGGATTCACGCGAATTGCCAAGGCCTGCGACAAGGACGCCGCTGACGCATTGAGTACGTCCATCTACACGCACGACTTCCTGAGCAGATCCATCAAGCTGCAATAGCCGCTCGCGGACATGGCCTTTCTGGACTCGATGCCAGATGTCGTGGGTAGAGAAACTACCGTTACGCTCGTATACGAACGTACCCTGAAAACTTTGCTGTTGCTCTGCACGCCCAAGTCGAGTCAGCCAGTTTTGAGCTTCATCGGCATGGGCGGGGAGTGCAGACCAACCACTGAGCAAAAGCGTAAGGAGCGATATGGCGCGCATAGAGCTCCTTAAAGGTTCAGCGGTTTTCCAGGCTTGCAGCACGAGCGTATGGCAGAGCGCTTTCAGTGCCTTTCAAGGCAGATTCCTGTGCGTGTTGGCGCAGGTAGCCTGGTAGACGCTGATCCTGCCAGCCGGATTGGCCTTGAAGCACACCGTTGGCCATAGGGCCTGTGGCATCAGAGCTTTCCTTGTAGCCGGCCAGCACTGCTGGGCCCTTGACCTGTGGACCGGCCATGACCGGTTGCTGGGTCTGTTGGGCCAGTTCGGCACCGGCGATTTCGTCCTGGTTGTACAGGCGAACACCGGCCAGAACGGCAACAGTCACCGAGGCAGCTACTGCCAGACGCCCCAGGCTACGCCATGGGCCACGTACAGCTTTTGCCGGAACGGCTTCGTCAGCCAGCGCAGCAGAAACGGCCGCAGCAATATCCAGACGAGGGATTAGAAGATCCTTGTGCATCACCGCCCGAGCGACTTGGTAACGAGACCAGGTATCACGGGTTTCGGCATCATCAAATGCATTGAGCACTCGACGAAGTTCCAGTTCATCCGCTTCGTTATCCATCACTGCGGACAGCGATTCCTGCAGGGCATCACGACTCATGGCGGTTCCTCTCTTGGCTGTCGCCGCTGTCTTTAGTTTTCCTGCAACAAAGGTTGCAAGGCTTTGTCGATGGCTTCCCGGGCCCGGAAAATCCGTGACCTTACAGTCCCCACCGGACACTGCATGACGCTCGCAATGTCTTCGTAACTCAGACCATCGAATTCACGTAAAGTTAACGCCGTACGTAAATCTTCTGGCAGTTGCTGAATAGTGCGATGGACGGTGCCTTCAATCTCGTCGCGCAGCAATGCACGCTCCGGAGACTCGAGATCCTTGAGACCATGATCACCATCGTAAAATTCAGCATCTTCTGAACTGACATCACTATCCGGTGGGCGGCGTCCGCGAGACACCAGATAGTTCTTCGCCGTGTTAATGGCGATGCGGTACAACCACGTATAAAACGCACTGTCACCGCGAAAATTGCCCAGTGCACGATATGCCTTGATAAAGGCTTCCTGTGCAACGTCCTGCGCTTCATGGGTGTCGTGCACAAACCGCACGATCAACCCGAGAATTTTGTGCTGGTATTTCAGCACTAGCAGATCAAATGCTCGCTTATCGCCGCGTTGAACGCGCTCGACAAGCTGCTGATCCTCTTCCTGGGTTAGCATGAACACTCCTCGTTGTGCTTGAAGGAGGCTTGCATAACTAAACGATCAGGCTTGCAAACATAGACTCGGTCTTTTCGCAAAAGTTCTCCCCCTTTCAAGCAAGTTTCCGGCATGCACTGATTTGGCACACACGAAAAACGCAGCACGGTCCAAGCCGACTGCGCGAATAATCTTGTCGCCGGTTTGATGACGCGTCCAATGCTCCCGACGGGCCAATAAACTCAACTTTTTCCAGGTTTTGGGCAACCGGCTATTGAGTCGGGACTCATGCAAAAAGTTCCCGCCTTGAATAACCGGCCAAGTGAGGTCGGAACCGCGCTCCGTAATCTCACATTGCCACAAACGCCCGGCTATTGTGCCGCGCGCCCCCTCTATATACTAGTGGCCCGTGTACCCCTTTGATTCGCCGATCCAGGCGTTCCTGCTTGCGCCAGCCCTGTGGATCGCTTTTTGCGGAATCCTATAATGAGCCAACAGTTTCAACACGATGTCCTGGTGATCGGCAGCGGCGCGGCCGGCTTGAGCCTCGCACTGACCCTCCCCGGCCACTTGCGCATCGCGGTGCTGAGCAAGGGAGACCTGGCCAACGGCTCGACATTCTGGGCTCAAGGCGGCGTTGCGGCTGTGCTGGACGAACACGACACGGTGCAATCCCACGTCGAAGACACCCTCAACGCCGGCGGCGGTCTGTGCGACGAAGACGCGGTACGCTTCACCGTGGAGCACAGTCGCGAAGCCATTCAATGGCTCATCGATCAAGGCGTACCCTTCACCCGTGACGAGCACACGGGCAGCGACGATGGAGGGTTCGAGTTCCACCTCACCCGTGAAGGCGGCCACAGCCAACGGCGCATCATCCACGCGGCCGATGCCACCGGCGCCGCCATCTTCAAGACCCTGCTCGAGCAGGCGCGCCAGCGTCCCAACATCGAGTTGCTGGAGCAACGCGTCGCCGTCGATCTGATCACCGAAAAACGTCTGGGTCTGGACGGCGCACGGTGCCTGGGCGCCTACGTGCTCAACCGCGTCAGCGGCGAAGTCGACACCTACGGCGCGCGCTTCACCATTCTCGCCTCGGGCGGCGCAGCCAAGGTCTACCTCTATACCAGCAATCCGGACGGCGCCTGCGGCGATGGCATCGCCATGGCCTGGCGCTCGGGCTGCCGGGTGGCCAACCTGGAATTCAACCAGTTCCACCCCACCTGCCTGTATCACCCGCAGGCCAAAAGCTTCCTGATCACCGAAGCCCTGCGCGGTGAAGGCGCGCACCTGAAACTGCCCAATGGCGAACGCTTCATGCAACGCTTCGACCCGCGCGCCGAGCTGGCACCGCGAGATATCGTCGCCCGCGCCATCGACCATGAAATGAAGCGCCTGGGCATCGACTGCGTTTACCTGGACATCAGCCACAAACCCGCAGACTTCATCAAGACCCATTTCCCCACCGTCTACGAGCGCTGCCTGGCCTTCAATATCGACATTACCCAAGGCCCGATCCCCGTCGTGCCGGCCGCGCACTACACCTGCGGCGGCGTGATGGTCGATCAGCATGGTCGCACCGATGTACCCGGCCTGTACGCGATTGGCGAAACCAGCTTCACCGGCCTGCACGGCGCCAACCGCATGGCCAGCAATTCGCTGCTCGAATGCTTCGTCTATGCGCGTTCAGCGGCGGCGGACATTCTCGAGCAATTGCCAAACATCGCGATACCCGCCGCTCTGCCCCGCTGGGACGCAAGCCAAGTCACGGACTCGGACGAAGACGTGATCATCGCCCACAACTGGGACGAGCTGCGCCGCTTCATGTGGGACTACGTGGGGATCGTGCGCACCAACAAGCGCCTGCAACGGGCCCAACACCGTGTGCGCCTGCTGCTGGACGAGATCGACGAGTTCTACAGTAATTACAAAGTCAGCCGCGACCTGATCGAATTGCGCAACCTCGCCCAGGTAGCCGAGCTGATGATCCGTTCAGCCATGGAACGCAAGGAAAGCCGCGGCCTGCATTACACCCTCGACTATCCGCAGATGCTGCCCGAGGCCCGCAACACTATTCTGGTGCCAACCACCTACGGCGACTGAATTTCAGGCGAGTGCGCAGACGCCGGTGCACATCGGCGACCTGCGAATCCCTGGGCACGCAGATCGAACGCACCCGCCATTGCCCCGGCAATCGATAGCGCAGCACCACGATCAACGGCAACGCCAGGCTATCGGGACGCAGCTGCACACTGTGCCAACCGCGCTCGGCGCTGAATAATTGCCAGCCGTCTTCATCACGGCGCAAGCCAACAATCGACGAACGGTGAGTCAGCAGAATCTGGCGCGGCAGCACCCAGCCGGCATGGGCCACGCACGCAAGCATGCCAAAGGCGGCAAAAGGCACGTCGAGCACCAGCAAGGCGCCCAGCGCGAACAGCTGGGCAAGAGCATAGGCCGCCAGCAACAGCCGCGAGGCCTGCCAGCGACATTCAAAGCGATTACTTGGGCTGGACACGGTCCAGGATCATCCGAACCATGCGCTGCAGCTCCGAGTCCTCCGATTCGGCGCGCTCCATGAACCAGCCGAACATGTCCTGGTCCTCGCATTCCAGCAACCGCACGTACAGGTCACGGTCTACCTTATCGAGCGTCGCATACACCTCTTTGGTGAACGGCACGAGCAACACATCCAGCTCAAGCATGCCGCGGCGGCTGTGCCAGTAGAGGCGATTGATTTCTACGTCTTCGACCATGGAACGCTCCTCAAATAGCGCGCAAGTATACAGGCCCGGCGGCACCCGAACAGCCAGCGTTGGTCGCGTCCCGAGGAAACTATCCATTTGCCGGGCGCCCCTCTATGATGCACGCATGACTTTTTGACCTGCGATGACCCATGGCCGACTCTGCTTTCTTCTGCCCCCTGCCCCACGAAGGCGTTCTCGCCGTCCGTGGCACCGATGCCGCCAAATTTCTGCAGGGCCAACTTACCTGCAACCTTAACTACCTGAGTGACACCCAGGCCAGCCTTGGCGCGCGCTGCACGCAAAAAGGCCGCATGCAATCGAGCTTTCGCATTGTGTTGCACGGTGACGGCGTGCTCATGGCCATGGCCACCGAGCTACTGGAGCCGCAACTGGCGGACCTGAAGAAATACGCAGTGTTTTCCAAATCCAGGCTCACCGACGAAAGCGCCGCCTGGGTACGTTTCGGTCTTTCCAATGCTGATAAGGCGCTGAGCAGCCTGGGCCTCGAACTGCCGGCCGACACCGACAGCGTCGCGCGCACCGATGCGCTGATCGCCATTCGCGTCTCCCCTGACCGCGCCGAGCTCTGGGCACCTGCCGAACCCGCCGAAGTCGTACGCGGCCAGTTGGCCGCGCAGCTTGACGAAGCGGGCTTGAACGAATGGATGCTGGGCCAGATCCGCGCCGGGATCGGCCAGGTGATGCCACAGACCCGCGAACTGTTCATTCCGCAGATGCTCAACCTGCAGGCCGTGGGCGGTGTCAGCTTCAAAAAGGGCTGCTACACCGGCCAGGAGATCGTCGCGCGCATGCAATACCTGGGCAAACTCAAGCGTCGGCTGTATCGCCTGAGTCTTGATGCCGCCCACCTGCCGGAGCCTGGCACTGCGCTGTTCTCCCCCAGCCACGGCAGCTCGATTGGCGAGGTGGTGATTGCAGCAAAAGCTGACCTGTCGATTGAACTTCTGGCCGTGTTGCAAGCCGAAGCTGCCGATAATGGCGACGTGCATCTAGGCTCGCTGGAAGGGCCCGCCTTGCAACTGCTCGACCTGCCCTATCAACTTGATCGAGATCGAGAGATTCAACGCTGATCACCGTACTTTTTTGCAGCACCTTGAGAGCATGAATGAACAAACTGGCGGATAAAGTCCAACAGGCTTTGGTAAAGGCCATCGACAACGATGACCTGGTTCTGCCGACATTGCCGGAGGTGGCCCTGAACATTCGTCAGGCCGCCGAAAACCCGGATATCAGCATCAGCCACTTGAGCAAAGTGATCGGTCGCGACACCGCGCTGTCCGCACGCCTGATCAAAGTGGTGAACAGCCCGTTGCTGCGCGCTACCCAGGAAGTCACCAACCTGCACACCGCCATTACCCGACTGGGCACCAACTACAGCAGCAACCTGGCCATCGGCCTGGTGATGGAGCAGATCTTCCACGCCCGCTCTGAAGTGGTTGAACAGAAGATGCGGGATGTGTGGCGCCGCAGCCTGGAAGTGGCGGGCGTCAGTTATGCCCTGTGCCGCAGCCACTCACAGCTCAAGCCGGACCAGGCCGCGCTGGGCGGGCTGGTGCATCAGATCGGCGTGCTGCCGATCCTCACCTACGCTGAAGACCACTACCAGTTGCTGTCTGATCCGGTCAGCCTCAACCACGTAATCGACAGCATCCATCCCATACTGGGCGACAAACTGCTGAGCGTCTGGGACTTTCCGGAAATGCTCGCCAAGCTGCCCGGCCAATACCTGAACCTGGAGCGCGATTCCGCCAGGCTCGACTACATCGATATCGTCCAGGCAGCGGTGCTGTATTGCCATCACGGCACCGATCATCCGCTGGCCAACGTGCCCGTGGCCGATGTGCCGTCGATCATCAAGCTGCGCATTGACCCCGACAGCGAGGCCCTGCGCGCGCAGCTGGATGAAGCGCGCTCCATGTTCTATTGATCAACCGGCGATAAAACTTACCCGCACCTTCAATCCCGCCAACTCGCCATCGTGCAGGCTGATCTGCGCCAGATGCGCGCGACAGATTTCACCGACAATCGCCAGCCCCAGGCCAGCCCCCAGACCCTGCTGACTGCGCCGATAGAAGCGCTCGAACACCCGGTCGCGCTCGTCCAGCGGGATCCCGGGGCCATCGTCCTCGACTTCAAGCATCGCCGGCGCCATGACCCGCAGGATCACATTGCCGCCCGGCGGTGTATGCGCCAGGGCGTTATCCACCAGGTTGCTCAAAAGCTCGTTCAGCAGCGTCGGTTCGCCGCGCAGCCACACCGGCTCATCGGCCTCCAGCGCCAGGGCTACGCCGCGCGCGTGGGCCAGCGGCGCCATGGCCATGCCCAGCTCACGGGCCAACTGGCTCAGATCAAGCAACTGCGCGCCGCCTTCGGCAATCGCGCGAGCGCCGTTCTCGATGCGCGCCAGGGACAAAAGCTGATTGGCCAGATGGGTCAGGCGGTCGGTGCCTTGGGCGGCGGTCTCGAGGGTGCTGCGCCACGTGGCGGGCGCCTCGCTACGCAGGCCCAGTTCGAGCCGGGCCTTGAGCGCCGCCAGCGGTGTGCGCAATTCGTGGGCGGCGTCGGCAATGAACTGCGCCTGCCGCTCGAACTGGCCGCGCAGACGCTCAGTGAAATGGTTGAGGGACCGCACCAGCGGGCCGAACTCATGCTGCACTTCCACCAGCGGCAGCGGACGCAGGTCGTCGGGCTGGCGCTCTTCCACGGCCGTGCGCAGGCGCTCCAGCGGGCGCAGCGCCGCGCTCACAGCAAACCACACCAGCAGCAGCGCACCGACGCCCAGCATGCCCAGGCGCAACAAGGTGTCGGCCGCCAGGCTGCGGGCCATGCTGACGCGCGCTTCATCGGTCTCGGCCACGCGAATTTCCGCCATGCCGTTCATGTTCGGCTCGGAGACGGCCTTGAGCAGGCTGACCACCCGCACTTCCTGCCCTTGATACACCGCGTTGTAGAAACGCGCCAAGGCCGGATAGTCGTCGGTTCGCGGCGTGCCCGGCGGCGGGCCGGGAAGGTGCTCGTAGCCGGAGATAAGTTTCTGATCAATATCGTTGACCTGGTAATAAATGCGCCCGGCGCTGTCGTAGGCGAAGGTGTCCAGTGCCACGTACGGCACATTGGCGCTGAGGGTGCCATCGACCTGAGTCAGGCCGGCAGCGATGGTGCGCGCCGAGGCCAGCAGGGTGCGGTCATACGCCGTGTCGGCTGCCTCACGACCATTCCAGTAAGCACTCAGACCGCTGGCGATCATCAACACCACCAGCAACAGCGCGAGGTTCCACAGCAGGCGCCAGCGCAGGCTGCTGGGCTTATGCATCGCGGGCTTCCAGCAGGTAGCCCAGGCCACGGAAGGTCACGATGGCAATCGGCTGGCCGTCGAGCTTCTTGCGCAGGCGGTGCACATAGATTTCGATGGCATCGGGGCTGGCTTCCTCATCCAGTCCGAAGACCTGGGAGGCGAGCTGCTCCTTGCTCATCACCCGACCAGGCCGTGCGATCAGTGCTTCGAGCACGGCCTGCTCGCGGGACGTGAGGGTCATCAGCTCACCGCCGACGGTAAAGCGCCGCGTGTCGAGGTCGTAGACCAGCGCACCGCAGGCCTGCTGGCGCTCGCCGCCGAGCACGCTGCGCCGCAGTAGCGCCTTGACCCGCGCCTCGAGCTCCGTCAGCTCGAATGGTTTGGCGAGATAGTCGTCGGCGCCCAGGTTCAGGCCATGCACACGGTCTTTCACATCACTGCGTGCGGTCAGCATCAGCACCGGCAGATTTTTTCCACGGGCGCGCAAACGTGCCAATACCTCAAAACCATCCATGCGCGGCAGCCCCACGTCGAGGATCGCCACCGCGTAATCCTCGCTGTTCAAGGCCAGGTCGGCGGCCACCCCATCGTGCAGCACGTCGACGGTCAATCCCGTGCTCTTGAGCGCCTGGGCGACACTTTCGGCGAGCTGCAAATGGTCTTCAACCAAGAGGACACGCATGGATTTCTACCTCATTCAGGAGTGGTCGATGCCACGCTTCGCCGGGCAGTTTACAGGCGCCGCCTGGCCTGTGAAGCCCGAAAACATTGAAAGGAGACTGAAAGGTTAGTGAAAGCTTCGCCCTTTAGGATCCAAACACGGTGGTTCAAGCCCGCCGAGCGACCTGACCGTCGCGCACGAAAAACGCCTCGAAGCGTTTTCGCCAAAAATAAGAACAATAACGGAGTGCACAATGATGCTGTCGACACAGCCCCAGGCTCGCCCGCCTGTTCGTTTTCCCCGCATGACCCACACTGCCCTTGCCAGTGCCGCTGCCCTTACCGGTTTTTCACCGCTCGGCCAGGCTGCCTTCTTCGAAGACAGCAGCGCGACCCTGGAAACCCGCAACATGTACTTCAACCGCGACTTTCGCGACGGCACCAGCGCCCAGCAATCCAAGCGCGACGAATGGGCCCAGGGTTTCATGCTCAACCTGCAGTCGGGCCACACCGACGGCACCATCGGCTTTGGCGTGGATGCGCTGGGCATGCTTGGGGTCAAGCTCGACTCAAGCCCCGACCGCACCGGCACCGGCCTCTTGCCTACCCACGATGATGGCCGCGCTGCCAACGAATATTCCAAACTGGGCCTGACCGGCAAGGTCAAGGTGTCCGCCACCGAGCTCAAAATCGGTGCGCTGATCCCCGAACTGCCGATCCTCAAGCCCAACGACGGGCGCATCCTGCCGCAGACCTTCAACGGCGGATTGATCACTTCCAGAGAATTCAAGAACCTGACCTTCACCGGTGGCCGCCTGGACAAGGCCAAGGACCGCGACGACAGCAACTATGAGGACATCGCCCTCAACAACAAGAACAGCCGCTTCCTCAGCGGCGCCACCGGCAAGCACTTCAACTTCGGTGGCGTGGACTATAAATTCGCCGACAAGATCACCGGCAGCTACCACTTCGCCCAGCTCGACGATGTGTACCGCCAGCACTTTCTCGGCCTGGTGGCCGCCCGTCCCATGGGCCCCGGCACTTTCGGCGCCGACCTGCGGCTGGCAATCAGCGACGACACCGGCGCCGCCCGTGGTGGCAAGATCGACAACACCTCCCTCAGCGGCCTGTTCAGCTACGCCCTCAACGGCCACAAGCTCAGCGCCGGTTACCAGCACATGTCCGGCGACAGCGCGTTTCCCTATGTGGATGGCAGCGACCCGTACCTGGTCAACTTCGTGCAGATCAACGACTTTGCCGGCGCCGAAGAACGCTCCTGGCAGGCCCGTTACGATTACGACTTCGCCAAACTCGGCATTCCCGGCCTGAGCTTCATGAGCCGTTACCTGTCGGGTGACAATATCCGACTCAGGAACGGCGAGACGGGCAAGGAATGGGAACGCAACAGCGAGATCAAGTACGTGGTGCAAAGCGGCACGTTCAAGGATGTGGCGGTGCGCCTGCGCAACGCCACCTATCGCTCCAACTATTCAGCCCGTGATGCGGATGAAATGCGCGTGCTGGTGAGCTACAGCGTCGCACTCTGGTAAGCCACTCATAACAACAATGACGGAGAAACCCATGACCCTTTCCCTGCGTAAACTGGCCCTCGCCGCCGGCTGCATGCTGTTCGCCGGCCAACTGCTGGCCGCCGACGAGCCCAAGCGCCCGGAGTGCATCGCCCCGGCCTCCCCCGGTGGTGGTTTTGACCTGACCTGCAAGCTGGCGCAAAGCGCGCTGGTCAACCAGAAGTTGCTGAGTAAGCCGATGCGCGTGACCTACATGCCCGGCGGTGTCGGCGCGGTAGCCTACAACGCCGTGGTCGCCCAGCGCCCAGGGGATGCGGGCACGCTGGTTGCCTGGTCCAGCGGTTCGCTGTTGAACCTGGCCCAGGGCAAGTTCGGTCGCTTCGATGAAAGCGCCGTGCGCTGGCTGGCGGCGGTAGGCACCAGCTACGGGGCCATCGCGGTAAAAGCAGATTCGCCCTACAAGAACCTCGATGATCTCGTAAAAGCCCTGAAGAAAGATCCGGGCAGCGTGGTGATCGGTTCCGGCGGCACGGTGGGCAGCCAGGACTGGATGCAAACCGCACTGATCGCCAAGGCCGCCGGGATCAACCCGCGCGAGTTGCGCTACGTGGCCCTCGAAGGCGGCGGTGAAATCGCCACCGCCCTGCTCGGCGGTCACATCCAGGTGGGCAGTACCGACATCTCCGACTCCATGCCGCACATCCTCAGCGGCGACATGCGCCTGCTGGCGGTGTTCTCCGAGCAACGCTTGGATGAGCCGGAAATGAAGAATATTCCTACCGCCAAAGAGCAAGGCTACGACATCGTCTGGCCAGTGGTGCGCGGCTTCTATCTCGGGCCAAAAGTCAGCGACGCCGACTACGCCTGGTGGAAAGAAGCCTTCGACAAACTGCTGGCCTCCGAGGAGTTCGCCAAACTGCGCGACCAGCGCGAGCTGTTCCCGTTTGCCATGACCGGCCCGGAGCTGGACACCTACGTGAAGAAACAGGTGGCTGACTACAAAGTGCTGGCCAAAGAGTTCGGCCTGATTCAGTAAACGCCCCCCTGTCGCGCGGCCACGCCTGTTGAAAAAAGGCGTGGCCCAGGAGTTCTACATGCTCTTACAACGCATATTTGCCGCCGTGCTGCTGCTGGCCTGCGCCGGTTTGGCGCTGATGGCCTGGCCTTACCAGGCCGCGTTTTCCTACGAACCGGTAGGGCCTCGCGCTTTCCCGCTGCTGATGCTCGGGCTGATGAGCCTGGCGCTGATCTACATGCTGTTTCGCCCGCAGCCCACCAAGCACACAGAGGAAGAACCGGCGCTGGACCGCGAAACCCTGATCAAGATCGCTATCTGCGTCGCACTGTTGATCGTGTTCGCGACCACGTTCGAACCCCTGGGCTTTATCCTCAGCAGCATGCTGATCGGCATCCCGATGGCGCGCCTGTACGGCGGTCGCTGGCTGCCCAGCGTGGTGATCGTGACCTTGATGGCTATCGGCCTTTACCTGTTGTTCGATAAAGCCATGGATGTGCCGCTGCCCCTCGGCCTGCTCGACGTTCTGGAGAACTGATATGGATACTTTTGGCTATTTGGGCCAGGGTTTCGGCGTCGCGCTGAGCCCCTACAACCTGGTCACCGCGCTGTGCGGCACCTTGATCGGCACCGTGGTCGGCCTGTTGCCGGGCCTGGGGCCGATCAACGGCGTGGCACTGCTGATCCCCATCGCCTTCGCCCTGGGCCTGCCGCCGGAGTCGGCGTTGATCCTGCTGGCTGCGGTGTACCTGGGTTGCGAATACGGCGGCCGTATCAGTTCGATCCTGCTGAACATCCCGGGCGAAGCCTCCACCGTGATGACCACCCTCGACGGTTACCCGATGGCCCGTAAAGGCTTGGCCGGCGTAGCCCTGTCGTTGTCGGCATGGAGTTCGTTCATCGGCGCGTTCATCGCCACCTGCGGCATGGTGCTGTTTGCGCCGCTGCTGGCCAAATGGGCGATTGCCTTCGGCCCCGCGGAATATTTCGTCCTGATGGTGTTCGCGATTGTCTGCCTGGGCGGCATGGCCGGCGACAAACCGCTGAAGACCTTCGTGGCGGCGTTGATCGGTCTGTTCCTGTCGGCGGTGGGTATCGACGCCAACAGTGGCGTGTACCGGTTTACCGGCGACAACATCCACCTCACCGACGGTATCCAGTTTGTCGTGCTGGTGCTGGGCCTGTTCTCGATCAGTGAGATCCTGTTGCTGCTGGAAAAAACCCACCGTGGCCAGGAAGCGGTGAAGGCGACCGGACGCATGATGTTCAACCTGAAGGAAGCCGGTGCGGTCTTCGTCGTCAACATCCGTTGCGGCCTGCTGGGCTTCATCATGGGCGTGTTGCCGGGTGCGGGCGCCACCCTGGCCTCGGCGGTTGCCTACATGACCGAGAAACGTATCGCGGGTGCCAGCGGCAAATTCGGCCAGGGTGACATGCGCGGCCTGGCAGCACCGGAAACCGCCATCGGCGCCTCCGCCTGCGGCGCCCTGGTGCCGATGCTGACCCTTGGCGTACCCGGTTCGGGCACCACGGCGGTGATGATCGGCGCCCTGTCGCTGTACAACATCACCCCTGGCCCGCTGCTGTTCCAACAGCAACCGGATATCGTCTGGGGCCTGATCGCTTCGCTGTTCATCGCCAACATCATGCTGGTGATCCTCAACATCCCGATGATCCGTATCTTCACACGCATCCTCGCCGTGCCGAACTGGGCGCTGGTGCCGGTGATCGCCATCATCACCGCGATCGGCGTGTACGCGGTTCACGCCACCACCTTCGACCTGTTCCTGATGGTGGGCATCGGTATCTTCGGCTACATCCTGCGCAAGCTGGACTTCCCGTTGTCGCCCGTGCTGCTGGGCTTCATCCTTGGCGGTTTGATGGAGCAGAACCTGCGTCGTGCGCTGTCGATCTCCAACGGTGCGCTGGAGATCCTCTGGTCGAGCCCGATCACCTTGGGTGTATGGGTACTGACCGTGTTCATGCTGATATTCCCGCTGATCCGCATCTACCGTAAACGTGCCCTGCAGCGTCGCGCCTTGACCGATGTCTGACGTCACCTTCAAGCAATGGTGGGCAACACCGCTGGTCGGCCTGGCCGGCGGTTACCTGGCCAGCCTCGTCGGCTGGCCTTTGCCGTACATGGTCGGCTCGCTGCTGGCGATCATCCTGGTGCGCTGCCTCACGCCCTGGCAGTTGGGGGAGATTCCCGGCGGGCGCAAATGCGGCCAATGGGTGGTGGGCATCGGCATCGGCCTGCACTTCACCCCGCTGGTAATCGAGCAGGTGATGAGCCACTTCGGGCTGATCTTCTTCGGTGCCTTGATCACCAGCCTGTCGAGCGTGGTCGGGGTGTGGTTGATGCGGCGCAGCGGTGAAGACCGCGCCACCGCGTTTTTCTCCAGCATGCCGGGCGGTTCCGGTGAGATGGTCAACCTCGGCGCGCGCAATGGCGCCGTGCTCAGCCGGGTGGCCGCCGGGCAAAGTCTGCGCGTGCTGGTGGTGGTGCTGTGCATCCCGGCGATCTTCAAGTACTTACTGGGCGGCGGTGCGCCGCAGTTTCATCCGGCGCCCGTCGACTGGACCTGGCTGGCCCTGTTGTTTCCACTGGGCGCGCTGGTCGCCTGGGGCTGGCAGCGCTTGCGTCAGCCGAACCCCTGGCTGTTCGGACCGCTGCTGGTAAGCGCTATCGCCAGCGTGACCTGGGACCTGCACATCGGCCTGCCCGACGGCGGCAGTCAGATTGGCCAGTGGCTCATCGGCAGCGGTTTGGGCTGCCACTTCAACCGTCAGTTTTTCCGCCGCGCGCCCTCCTTCATGGCTCGCACCCTGCTCGGCACGGCCTTGACCATGGCGCTGGCGACACTGGCGGCGGTAGCGCTGAGCGCCTTGACCCAACTGGACCTGCGCTCACTGACCCTGGGCATGATGCCCGGCGGCATTGCGGAAATGAGCCTCACGGCAGAGACCTTGCAACTGTCGGTGCCGCTGGTAACGGCGATGCAGGTAATGCGCTTGTTGTTCGTGCTGTTTTTAGCCGAACCCTTGTTTCGTCGCTGGGACCGCCAGCCCGACAAAACCTGAAACCACCCACCTTTTCCTGCCGCCGGCTTCAGATCGGCGGCAACCGCCAGTCAATCGGCGCCTCGCCATTCTGCTCAAGAAACTTGTTGGTGCGGCTGAAGTGCCCGCAGCCCAGAAACCCGCGATACGCCGACAAGGGCGACGGGTGCACCGAGGTCAGCACAAGGTGCTTGGTGGCATCGATCAGCTTCTGCTTGCCCTGCGCATGGGCGCCCCACAGCAGAAACACCAGATGCGGCTGATGCTCACTGACCACTTCGATAATCCGATCGGTGAAGAACTGCCAGCCCTTGCCCGCATGGGCATTGGCGTTGGCACGCTCCACCGTCATGGTGGTATTGAGCATCAGCACGCCCTGGTCAGCCCAGCTTTGCAGGTAGCCGTGATTGGGAATGTCGATGTTCAGGTCGCGCTTGAGTTCTTTGTAGATGTTGACCAGCGACGGCGGCGCCGGCACGCCCGGCTGCACCGAAAAGCACAGGCCGTGGGCCTGGCCGGGACCGTGATAAGGGTCCTGGCCGAGAATCACGACCTTGACCTTGTCCAGCGGCGTGGAGTTGAGCGCGTTGAAAATCAGCGGGCCCGGTGGATAGATTTCCTTGCCAGCGGCATGCTCCTGTCGCAGAAACTCGCGCAACTGCGCCATGTAGGGCTTGTCGAATTCCTCTCGCAGGGCGTGCTTCCAGCTGGGTTCGAGTTTGATACGGTCGCCGTCGGTCATGGTGGGTTCATCGTGCAGAAAAAGAATGGGCGAACCCTAGGAAACGTGCCCCCGCTTGTCAATTGATCTGACACACCACCGGCACTTTCCCAAGGAGCGATCATACTGATCCTTCACCTTCTCGATTTGAGGTCACGATGAATCTGCACTTCGAAGAGCTGACCGGCAGCGGCGGCGCCCGTATCGGCATCGCCAGCCTGGACGCTGAAAAATCCCTCAACGCCCTTTCCCTGCCCATGATCCTGGGCCTCGGCGAACGCCTGGAAGCCTGGGCCAAAGACCCGAATATCGTTTGCGTGCTGCTGCGCGGCAGCGGGCCCAAGGCCTTTTGCGCCGGTGGCGAAGTGCGCAGCCTGGCCCAGGCGTGCCTTGAGCAACCCGGCGAGGTACCGGCCCTGGCCGCACAGTTTTTCGCCGCCGAGTACCGCCTTGACTACCGTCTGCACACTTACCCCAAGCCGGTGATTTGCTGGGGCCACGGCTACGTGTTGGGCGGCGGCATGGGCCTGCTGCAAAGTGCCTCAGTGCGCATCGTCACGCCCGGCAGCCGCCTGGCCATGCCGGAGATCAGCATCGGCCTGTACCCGGATGTGGGCGCCAGCAGCTTCCTGTCGCGCCTGCCCGGCAAACTCGGCTTGTTCCTGGGCCTGACCGGCGCGCATATCAATGGCCGCGACGCCCTGGACCTGGGCCTGGCCGACCGTTTCCTGCGCGACGACCAGCAAGACGAACTGCTCGAAGGCCTGCTGCAACTCAATTGGCAGGAACAGAGCGCGATGCAACTCAACAGCCTGCTCAAGGCCCTGGCCCGAGAGGCCGTCGACCAGCAGCCCGAAGCGCAATGGCTGCCACGCCGTGCGCAAATCGACGAGTGGCTGGACGTGGGCGATGTGCGCTGTGCGTGGCGCGCCTTGAGCCAGTTAGATGATCACGCCGACCCGCTGCTGAGCCGCGCCGGCCAGACCCTCAGCGAAGGCTGTCCGCTGACCGCGCACCTGGTGTGGGAACAGTTCCAGCGCGCGCGCCATCTGTCGCTGGCCGAGGTGTTCCAGATGGAATACACCATGACGCTCAACTGCTGCCGTCATCCGGAATTCAGTGAGGGGGTTCGCGCGCGATTGATCGACAAGGATCAGAAACCGCGTTGGCACTGGCCCGATATCAATACAGTGCCTGAAGCCGTGGTGCAGGCGCATTTCCATAAGGCGTGGGAGGGACGGCATCCGCTGGCGGATTTTTCCTACTTCTGACAGTCATAGTCGCGGTTTGGCGAGCGTGAACGAGCAATTGTCGGGTTGACTGTCTTGGCAGATATACACCTCTTGCTCAAGCGGATCCTTGGCGATCTGCCAATGCAAGGTGCTCGTCAGCGAAATAGCTTCAGCGACGCCCGGTTTTCCTGGGCGCAAGGCGACGCGCTGGCCGCTGCCGGTACGGTAAACGCATTTATCCAAGCGACCGTTTTCGCGCTCCTGATCCTTCTCCGGTATGAAAATCGCGCCAATGAACCGGTCAACGAAATCACGATGATCAACCTTTGAACTGAGCCAAGGGAACCGTATGTCAGACGTCAGAAAGAAGCCATCAACGTATCTGATCGTCGACGGATAGGGACAGCCAAACGCGTCATGGGCTTGGGCCAAGCTGCCAGCCATCAAGAAATACAGACAAACCAACTTTTTGATCATTTCCAGAGTTCCATCTATTCCCTGATTACTTCGAGGGCACAACGGCCGACGTCAGTGAAATACATTTGAACCCGATAAGATACCTGTTAATTCTGACAGTACCGACGAACGGTACCCACAAAAAAACGGCGCATTGTGCGCCGTTTTTATTGTTCAACATTTAACGATGGCCGCCGCGGCCTCCCCCGTGGTCACCACCACGCCCGCGTCCACCGTTATGCCAACGGTCACCCCATCCCTGGTTCGGATAAGGTCGGTACCCGGCGCGTGGCCCGTAATAGCGCGGAGCCGGTTGGTAATAACGCGGCGCCGGGTAGTAACGCGGCGCCGGCGTGTAATAGCGAGGGGCCGGATAGTAATCGCGCCGGTACTGATACGTCGGGCCGCCGCCGTAGTAATACACCGGTGCGGGTTCGGTGTAGACCTCGGAGCGATAGTAAGTGGTGGTGCCCTCGTAGTAGGGCACGCAGCCGGAAAGAGTCAGGCCGAGCAATGCAGCAAGCAGCAGTCGTCGATACATGGCGGCCTCCTGGACCGCGGAAGAGCACCTCCAGCGACGCTGGAGAGCGGCATTCAGCCTTCGCTAAATGACGAAATATCTGACAACAAAAACTGAATACGGTGCGTTTTGGTAATAACTTGATACAAGCTCCCCGAATGCATGTCTGGCCTGACTATTGCTTTACCGTCGGTCGAGCCAACCCGTGAATTCACGGACCATTTCTGCACACGATGAAACTTTAAACAAATCGATCATGTCACTATGCCATCGCACAACGGCACGGAGGCTCTAGCGCGAGCACCCTACCCTTATATCCCGGATTTCCGCCATGAAGATTTCAACCAAGCTGCTGCTCTCCTTCGTACTGTGCGCGTTCATTACCCTGGGCGTCGGCGCACTGGGCATCAAAGGCGTGATCCGTCTGGCTTCGGCCCTCGATTTAACGTTTTCCAACAATCTGGTCTCGGTCAGCAACACGGCGGCGACCCTCAATGGCCTGGTTGCCCACAACCGCGGCTTGTACCGGTTGCTGGATGCCAGTCATGGCGATGTGGCCCAGCAAGACCGTGAACGCGTGCGCCAGGACATTGCCGCCCAACTCAAGGCCGGCCTGAGCGCTTACGCCACCTATCGCACCACCCCCCTCGAAGATGACGAACGCGCTGCAGGGGACAAGTTTGATCAATTAATGCCCGGCTACATCAGCAGTTCCGAAGGCATCATTGCACTGCTCGATGCAGGGCAGACAGAACAGGCAAGAGTGCAACTCAACACCACCAACAACGAAATGTTCAGGCAGGCCCGCGAACTGATCCGCGCGATCATCGATTCCAACAGCCGGCAGATCAAAGAAGGCTCGATCGAGGCCGATGAGCTGCGCAGCAGCGCCATGAACTGGATGATTGGCGGCATCGTGCTGGCCTTCATCATCGCTATCACGGTCGGCCTGCTGATCACCCGCCTGATCACGCGCCCCATCGCCCAGGCCGTGGCAAGCGCCCAACGGATTGCCCAGGGCGACCTGACTCACGCGATTCTCACCGATCGCACCGATGAAGCCGGGCAACTGCTGATGGCGATTTCGGATATGCAGGGCGGTCTGAAAACCACACTGCTGGAAATCGCCAACGCTTCGGACCAACTGGCGTCCGCTGCTGAAGAACTGAGTGCGGTGACCGACGAGAGCACACGCAGCCTCACCCGCCAGAACGACGAAATCCAGCAAGCCGCCACCGCCGTCAACCAGATGACCGCAGCCGTCGACGAAGTGGCCGGCAACGCCGTGTCAACCTCCGAGGCCTCGAACCAGGCCACCACGGAAGCCGAAGAAGGCCAGCAGCAAGTGGAACAGGCCGTTTCCGGCATGAGCTCGATGGTGGTGGAAATCAACGACTCGACGCAATCGGTCGCCGACCTCGCCAATCAGGTTCGCGAAATCGGCAAGGTGATCGATGTGATTCGCGGCATCGCCGACCAGACCAACCTGCTGGCGCTCAATGCGGCCATCGAAGCGGCCCGCGCGGGCGAGCAAGGCCGCGGTTTTGCGGTAGTCGCCGACGAGGTGCGCGCATTGGCCCATCGCACCCAGACCTCCACCGTGGACATTGAAAAAATGATCGGCGAAGTCCAGGCCGGTGCCGACGATGCCGTGGCCGCGATGAACAAGAGCCTCACCTGGGCCAATAACACCCAGACCCTGGCACAGAACGCCGGGCATGCCCTGCAGCGGATTACCAGCAGCGTGGCGAAGATCAACGAACGCAACCTGGTGATCGCCTCCGCGTCCGAAGAACAGGCTCAAGTGGCCCGCGAAGTCGACCGCAACCTGCTGAACATCCAGGACCTGTCGACCCAGACAGCCGCCGCTGCCAACCAGACCAACGCCTCCAGTCAGGACCTGTCGCGTCTGGCGACCTCGTTCAATGTGCTGGTCAGCAAGTTCAAGCTGTAAGTAGCCTGGCGTGGGTGCGCGCTGTATCGTGCAAGGCAACCTTGCTCGATACCGCCAGCCCCATGACCACGCCCACCCTTTGCCCCGCCTGCGGCGCCCCCAATGATTGCACCCTCGCCGACCCGCGCACTGCAGGCATGGCCTGCTGGTGCTTCAGCGTCAGCATCGACCCGGCGCTGCTCCAGGCCCTTCCCGATGAGCTACGCAACAAGGCCTGCCTGTGCCCCCGTTGCGCCCAGGTGGACGAACACTTGCGCAACCCAGATGCGCGTTGATCGCTTGCTCAGCAACCTGCCGCGCTTCAATCGCAAGCAGGTACGCGTGTTATTGGTGGAACGGCGAGTGAGCGTCGATGGGGTGGCGGTCAGCGATCCGCATCATGACGTGCGCGAATTCAGCCGGGTATGCGTGGACGATGAGGTGGTGCAAGCCGGTAAACCGGCGCGCTATTTCATGCTGCACAAACCCCGGGGCTGCGTGAGCGCCACAGCGGACCCGCAACACCCCACAGTCCTGGACCTGCTGGATGAACCGGACAAGCACGAGTTGCATATCGCCGGTCGCCTGGACTTCAACACCACCGGCCTGCTGCTGATCACCAACGACGGCCAGTGGTCACGGCGCCTGACGCAACCAACGACCAAGCTGCCCAAGGTCTACCGGGTTGAAACCGAGCAGGATATCGGCAACGAGTACGCGGCGACATTCAAGGCGGGCCTGTACTTTGCCTTCGAAGACCTCACCACCCAACCGGCCGAGCTTCAATTGCTGGGCCCGAGAACCGCGCGACTGAGCATCATCGAAGGCCGTTATCACCAGGTAAAACGCATGTTCGGGCATTTCGACAACAAGGTGCTGGCCTTGCACCGCGAGCGCATGGGGCCGCTTGAGTTGGATAGCGGGCTGGCGCCCGGCGAGTATCGCGCGTTGCGCCCGCAAGAGATCCAGCAAGTCTGAGGCCCATCGGCATTGCCTGCCTGTCATAAAGCGAGTGCAGAGTGGTTTGCGCGCTCTACCCGCTTGCCAGGAGTCTTACGACATGACGCCAGAAATCGCTGTGTTGGATATGCAGGGTCAGTACCGGGTTTACACGGAGTTATACCGCGCGGACGCGGCTGAAAAGACCATCGTCCTGGTCAACGGCTCGATGGCCACCACGGCTTCCTTCGCCCAGACCGTGAAAAGCCTGCACCCGCAATTCAATGTGGTTCTGTACGACCAGCCCTACGCCGGCCGTTCCAGAATCCACAACCGCCATGAGCACATGCTCACCAAGGAGGTCGAAGGCCAGCTCCTGCTGGACCTCATCGACCACTTCGCCGCCGAGCATGTGCTGTCCTTCTCCTGGGGCGGCACGGCGGCGCTGGTGGCCTTGTCCCAGCAGCCCCGGCGCGTGGAAAAGGCGGTGATCAGCTCGTTCTCCCCGGTGATCAATGCGCCCATGCGTGACTATCTTGAACGGGGCGCCGATTACCTCGGCAACCGCGACCGCCACCGCGTCGGCCATCTGGTTAACAGCACCCTCGGCAAGCACCTGCCGTCGTTGTTCAAGCGCTTCAACTACAAACACGTCAGCGGCCTGGCCGAGCACGAATACGGGCAGATGCATTTTCACATCAGCCAGATGCTGGACGGTGATCGACAGTATTACCTCAAGGCAGCCAAGGCCATCGACGTACCGGTGCTGTTCATCAACGGCGAATGGGACGAATACACCTGCCCCCAGGATGCCCGGTTGTTCGGGCAGCATGTGGCGCACAGCAGCTTCAGCACCATTCAGGCAACCGGGCATTTCCTCGACATGGAACACAAGGCAGCCTGCCGCGACAGCCGGGAGGCGGTGGTGGGATTCTTGAAGGGGCAACGGCCGTTGAGCCGGTTGAGATGTCAGCAGGGACGGACGCAGCAGGCATTCGCACTCTGAAATGCCATCGCTGCGGAAGCGACAGCAAACTCATAGATTTTTGAAGAAAAACTTCAAATTGCGGCGAACATCTGGTACAAAGTCAGCCGCTTTGAGCGGGTATAGTTTAGTGGCAAAACGAAAGCTTCCCAAGCTTTAGTTGAGGGTTCGATTCCCTCTACCCGCTCCACTCTTTTTGGGTCCGACGTCGCAGTTTTTTTGACGGAAGATGCATGAAAAACCGGTCCGAATGGCCGGTTTTTTTATGGCTGCCATTTGAGTCAGGCATCAGACAATCCACTCAAGACCTGTACAAACCAATAATTCTGTACAACTATCTACCCTTGAGCGCCGGCAAGACGCTGCGCGCGATCAAGGAGCCAGGCCATGCCGCGCCTTCTGGTTTCACTGTTGCTGATACTCAGCCTGGGTGGCTGCGCCCATGTGGGCGTCGAGCACTATGCCAATCAGCAACCGCAATTGGATCTGCAGCGTTTCTTCAGCAAGCCCGTCAAGGCCTGGGGGATATTCGAAAAACGCTCGGGCGAAGTGGCCAAGCGTTTCGAGGTGGACATCACCAGCCGGCGTGAGGGCAATGCGCTGATTCTCGATGAGCGATTTCTATACAGCGATGGCACGCGCCAGCAGCGGGTGTGGACGCTCACCCCCGATGGCCCCGGGCGCTGGCGTGGGCGCGCCGGTGATGTCGTGGGCGAGGCCATCGGCGAAGTGGCCGGCAATGCGCTGCGCTGGCGCTACCGGCTCAACCTGCCGGTGGATGGTTCTGTGTACGAAGTCAGTTTTGACGACTGGATGTACCTGATGGATGAAGACACGCTGATCAACCGTTCGAGCATGTCCAAGTTCGGCGTTGAGTGGGGCCAGGTCACGTTGTTCTTTCGTCGCCAATAAACCTGAACGCGAGGGTGAATCATGAATGTGCAAATGTTGACCGAACTGGCCGAAAAAGGCGCAATACGTGAGCTGGAGCTACTGTCGCTGGAGGGCGGCTTTTACATTGCTCGCGTGAAACTCGACGACGGCGAACTGACCTTGCTGGACGAACATGGCAAGACCCTGCGCCTGCGTTCCACTACCCATCTGCGCGACCTGTTGCAACGCGTTCCGCCATTTCCCTGTGTGCTGGTGCAGCAGTGCGTGCATGACGAAATGTGCGGCACGCGTGCAGGACCTATCGGTGCCTTGCGCATTCCGTTTTCGCTCGCGGCGACGCACTAGGCGCTTCGCCTGCGTCGCAAAACCTCGCAATACCTCTCTCCGGCGCCGTTCCGAGGCGCTCATACACTGCAGTGACCACTCACCGAAATACCGCTCATCAATTACCGGTGGGTAGAGTGTTGATATTTTATTTTCTGTGGTTATAGTCGCCACCAACACCCACCACAAGGAGGTGTTGTGGATAGTCGATACTTGATAGGTCATATCGTTGCGGATGGCTAGTACCTGGTGCGTATCAGAGGCAGTCATCACCACTACAAACACCCGACCAAGCCGGGACTGGTGACGATTCCTCATCCAAAAAAGGATCTGTTGGACAAGACTGCCAAAAGCATTTTGAAACAGGCTCTGCTGAGTTGAACGTCTGTGGAGGACAAACCCATGCTGTACCCCATCGCAATTTCAACCGGTGACAAAGACCACGCCTGGGGCGTGGAAGTCCCGGATATTCCTGGCTGCCATTCGGCCGGCGACGACCTGGACGACGCCATGGCCATGGCCCGCGAAGCCATCGAAGGACACTTCGAAATCCTTGCCGAAGACGGCTCGCCGATTCCCGGCGCGCAAAAAGTCACGGTGCATGCCGCCAACCCCCAATACGCCGGCTGTATCTGGGCAGTGGTGGACATCGATGTCACCCGCTATCTGGGCAAGGCGCAAAAACTCAACATCACCTTGCCTGGCTATCTGCTTAATCGCATTGATGACTATGTGCTACACCACCCGGAAGAAAAAAGCCGTTCAGGTTTTCTGGCATCGGCAGCACTCAAGGTACTACAGAACGGCCACTGACCCAGGAGCGCGCTCATGCCCCACGAATACACCCTCATGCCCTCCCCCGTCGGCCAGCTCACCCTGGTGGCGCGCGCCGGCAAGCTCGCGGCCATCCTGTGGGAAACGGAGCGCGCCAACCGTGTTCGCCTGGGTGATTTGATCGAGACCGGCGATAACCCGGTGCTGCTGGAAACCGAACGCCAGTTGACCGAATATTTCGCCGGAACGCGCAACCATTTCGAGCTGGAGCTGGATTTTGTCGGCACCGACTTTCAGAAGCAGGTCTGGCAAGCGCTGTTGACCATTCCCTTCGGCGAAACCCGCAGCTACAGCCAGATTGCCTCGCAGATCGGCAACCCCACCGCCGTTCGCGCAGTGGGCGCCGCCAACGGTCGCAACCCCATCTCGATCATTGCGCCGTGTCATCGCGTCATTGGCGCATCGGGCACCTTGACCGGGTTTGCCGGGGGGCTTGAGGCCAAGCAGTACCTGTTGACGCTGGAAAACCGCAACCAAGCCAACCTGGTGTTCTGATTACACCTGTGCAACCGGGCCCCGCACAAAGGTCTGATAATCGAACAAGCGCTCGAAACCCAGGCTTTGATAGAGCGACGTAGCCCCCGTAGTCGCCTCAAGAAAACAGAGCCGCCCGCCCAGGCGCCAGGCATGAAGCAGCACTGTCTGGATCAATCGAGTGCCATAGCCCTTACCGCGAAGACCCGCGACGGTACCAAAATCGTTGATGCGCGCCGCCCCGTCACACATCGACAACGTCAACGAAGAAGCCACCTGGCCCTCGACAGACAAAACGAAGTGGTACAACGCCTCACCCGCCTCAAGAGCCCGCTCATGCCGCAGCTGATAATGCGCGACCTCTGCGGGAGCCGACGAGAACGCACTGGCAAGCGGGACGGCCCACTGTGTGAGGTCGCGGGTCAGGCTGATCTGCGCAGCCGCCGCACTGGGCGATGGCGTGAACGACACCCATCGAAGGGCCATTGCGGTGGTCATTTCGGCCGCCTGAAAATCGAGGTTCGTGAGCAGCTCACGCAACACCTCAACCTTTTGCTCGTGAATGACCAGGCGCACAGGCAGCGCGGTACGGCGGATCAAATCCAGCGCAGCGGCCAGCTCATCGCCCGACGGCACGCACCCCAGCCGAATGATGAGCAGGTTCTGCGGACCATCGTCTTCATCAATGACATAAGCGCTGACGCACGAACCGTAGCGGCGATACGGCAAGCAGGTCGTGGAATAAAAATGTTCGTCGGTTTTTTGATAGAGCGCACTCAGCTCACAGGCGCTGTCATTGGGCATGGGCAACATCCAGGCAAAAACCCAGTCTTGGAGGTGACGCAGCTACGTGCTGTAGGCCGACTCCTAAAAGAGGATCAAAAAAGCGTCGCCTGGCTTGGGAAGTTAACTGTAAAAAGAAATTTCACAGGCCAGCCACGGTCGATATGGTCATCACCCACTTCAAAGGAAAAAGGTCATGAAATTCGCCGCCATCTCGCAATCCCTGTCCCGCTGGGCAGGCAGTGCCCGGACGTTCTATGCCGCCGTCGCATTGATTTGCTTGTGGAGCCTGAGCGGGCCGTACTTCCACTACAACGACACCTGGCAATTGATCATCAATACCTCGACCACCATCATCACGTTTCTGATGGTGTTCCTGATCCAGAACACGCAAAACCGCGACAATGACATCCTGCACATCAAGATCGATGAACTGCTGCGCGTCTCCAAGGATGCGCAGAATGCGGTGCTGAGTCTGGATGGGCTCGACCGTAAAGAACTCGAAAAACTACGCCAGGAATACCGCAGCATCGGCAAAACCGGCACCGTCAGTTTGAACAGCAGTTGCGGCATCGCTGCCGACGATGCCGAACAAGTCAGGACCGACCTGAACCAGGCATGAAAAAACGGCGGTTGGATCTGATCCAACCGCCGTTTTTCATTTCAGGCCAGCCTCTCAACCGTCGCCTTGATGGCCTTTGCCATAAGTCGACGCCAGCGCACGGGCCTTTTGCAAACGCTCCTCCAGCTTGGGCAGCGTCTCATCCACCAGGGCCTTTATTTCCGGCACGCTGGAAGCCGCACCCTCGCGCTTGAACAGGGCGATGGCGTCTTCGTTTTCCTTGACCTGCTGCGCCGTATAGGCGGCGTCGAACGAGTCGCCATCCTTGAGCTCGGGCATCAGGGTTTCGGCCTTGTCGACAATTTTCTCGCGCGGCGCCACGGGCAGCTCGAGCTTCTTGGCGATGGCCGCCAGGTGCTGGTTGGCCAGCGTGCGCTCGTTGATCACCTCAATGGTGTAGTCCTTGATTTCCTGGGACGAGGTCTTGGAATGGGCCATGCGACTGGTTTCGATATCGGCCATGCCTTTGGCCGAGGCCTGCTCAATGAATTCGGCAGGCGACTGGGCGAAAGCATTGCTGGCGCCGAGGCCCAGCAGCATCGCGAAACTGGCGGTGCGTAACCGGATAGCCATGCGGCTCATGATGGGTTCCTCCAGGGCAAAAATAGGTGCGAGGACATACACCTCGCCCTGAATTCGAATTTTCAGGGCGGTAAAGGTTTAGAAAAAACTTTTCAGTGCGACGAACGGTCGCCGCTGCTTCAGGCAGGCTTGCTGCCGAACAGGCCCGGCAACGCGTGGGCCAGGGCATTGATAGCGAAGCCGATGAACATCACGCCGCACAGCCGGGTGATCAGGATTTCGTGGCGCTGATACACCATGCGCACGCGCTGGGCGCCGACCACGCCGATCAGAATCGTATAGGCCAGCAGGCCGCCTATAAAGCTCAGGAAAATCAGCGACGGCAGCATCGCCCAGGTCAGCAATTCGGCGCGGCTGGAAAGTAATGCCGTGAATGTCGCAACCGCCACCGGGTACGCCTTGGGATTGGTCAGGCCAAACAGGATGCCGTGCCAGAACGGATGCCGCGCCGCGCCCTGAGGTGCATCACTGTTGCGACGCTGGGTGCGAATCGCGCGCCAGCCGAGCCAGAACAGATACAGCCCGCTGAGCACGCCGAGCACGTCGAATGCCGTGCTGCCGACCTCGCGCGCGCCCACAATCGCAATCAGCGCGGTGCTGCACCACAGCACGTCCCCCAGCAAATGCCCGCACAAAAATCCCGCGCCGGCACGGCGGCCACGGGAAGCACCAATGCCGAACACCGCCAGCACGCCCGGACCTGGCGTAATACCGTAGATGAAGCCTGAAGCAAGGACGGCGAGCAGCAGGGATGGGGTCATGGGCGTGACTCTGACGGATGGTTGAGGTGTACGGATTCTGCACGTTCCGGCGTCATGGGTAAAACTTCATGCCTGTGTAAGGTTTGTCACGACAGGCTTGCAGACGCGATGCCAGATCGCCAACGTGGACCTCGAGCTTGTGCCCATCAGGGTCGAGAAAATAGTAGGAAGCGCCCTCACTGCGGTTATCACGCCATTCCTGCACACCCGCGGCCCTGAGGCGCTCTACCAATGCATCAAAATCACGCGGATGCGTGCTGAATGCGTAGTGGGTGTAATCAACCGCCAGCGTCGGGTCGCGCAGCGGGTCGAGGGACAAACAGAGCCACAACCCAGGCAGCGAGAGGTAAGCGCCGTTGTCCCAGGTTGCATCGAGCTGCAAGCGCAACAGCTCGTGGTAGAAGCGCAGGCTGCGTTGCACATCGACGACGGCCAGCGTGAGGTGATTGAGTCCCGAAAGCATACTGTCGTTTTCCTGTTATCAACGGCCTTCGCACAATACACCCCGCACCTGCCCACTCAACCACTGCAACCCTGCATCTCCACCCCGCCGCGCATGCCACGCCAATTCAAAAGCAAACGTGGGGATATGAAACGGCGGTGGCACGGCCAGCAGTTGCTCTTGATCAATGGCCAGGACTCCCCGCGATGACACTGTGAGGATCAGATCCGTGCCCTCAATCAACCGCGGCGCGACGCCCCAGTGGGGCAGGCTGATCGCCACATGCCGCCGCTCCCGAATCGCTTTCAAGGCGCGTTCGATTTCCGGGGTGCCGCTGCCGCGCATCTCCAGCAGTATATGAGGCCGCGACAGGTAAGTCGGCAAGTCGAGCACGCCGCTGTCCGGCAGGCTGTTGCGGTCCACCAGACAGGTGTAGTGCTCTTCGAACAGCGGTGTAGTGCGCAGTTCGGCCGGCGTGTCCGGGAAGACGCCGGCGGCCAGGTCCAGATCACCATTGAGCACACCGTCGATCATGCCTTCCCGGCTGGTCTGGACGATCTGCAAGTCGATACCCGGTGCCTCCCGGCGCAACGCGCGCACCAGCTGCGGCAAAAAAATCGCCGCGCCGTAGTCCGACATCGCCACGCGGAACCGACGCTTGGCGGTCGCCGGATCAAACCGGTTCGGCGCCAGCAATGCCTGCACCTGGGCCAGGGCTTCGGCCAAGGGAGTGGTCAGCTCCAGCGCGCGGGCAGTAGCAACCAGCGCACCGCCCTGCCGCACCAGCAATGGGTCGCCGAGCAGGTCGCGCAGGCGTGCCAGTGCATGGCTCACCGCCGGCTGGCTCAGGTGCAGGCGCTCGGCGGCACGGGTGACGTGTTGCTCACTGAGCAAGGCGTCGAGAATGACCAACAGGTTGAGGTCGATGCGTCGCAGATCATTCATCAGCTGCATGCCATCCATACGTAATTGGAATTTAAATTTGCGCGACGAATACCCTAGAGTCCAGCAAAACCTCTGGGAGATTCGACATGACGACGTTGCAATGGGCCGGGTTATTGCTCTTGGCCGTAATCGCCGGGGCGGTGGTGCCGTTTCAAAGTGCGATCAACGCCAGCCTCGGGCGCGGGCTCGGCCACCCGCTCTGGGCCACGCTGGCGTCATTGCTGGTGAGCATCATCGTGCTGCTGCCGGTAATCCTTGCCCTGCGCCTGCCGTTGCCAAGCCTGGCATTTATCACCCAGGCCCCGCTGTGGATGTGGGCCGGTGGCGCGTTCGGCGTGTGCTTTATTTCGCTGGCGCTGATGCTGCTGCCCAAACTCGGTGCCTCGGGGTTTATCGCCCTGGCCATGGCCGGGCAGATTCTCGCATCGCTGCTGCTCGACCACTTCGGCCTGTTCGGCCTGGCCGAACGCCAACTGAATACGCCCCGAGTGATCGGCGCGCTGTTGTTGATGGGCGGCGTGGTAATGATCCAATTCAGCAGCACACCTGCACGGGCGCTGGGGGCGGCGGGTTGATCAGCGGCGGTGGCGCCAAATAACAGCACGCTCAAAAGATCGACTGCGTGGTTACAAAACCAGTACTGCACAATACAGACAAACGCACTATCAGCTTGTAGCTTACCCTCCAAAAAAAAAGGATAAGCCAGCCCTTGAAAAACACCACCGCACTCATCCTCGCCTGCAGCGCCGCTTTCCTCGCTCAAGCCGGCATCAGCAGCTACTTGCCGGCAGTCCCGGCCATCGCCCACTCCCTGACAGCCGCAGAAGAGCTGGTGGCAATGGCCATTGCGGTGTATCTGGTGGGCATGGCACTGCCGATGTTGCTATGGGGCAGCCTGGGCGAGCGATTTGGCAGAAAGCCGGTATTGCTTGCAGCGCTGGCGTTGTACGCACTGGCGAGTGCGGCAATTGCGTTGGCGGGCAATGTCGAACTCTTCCTGGCAATGCGGCTGATTCAGGGCCTTGGCGCGGGTGGCGTTTCGGTGATGGCGCGCGTGCTGGTCCGCGACAATTTCAGCGGTGCATTGCTGGCCAAGGGGTTGTCATGGTTGGGGATGACCTTCGTGATTGCCTTGGGCCTGAGCCAGTTCGCAGGCTCGCTGCTGCAGATGGCATTCGGCTGGGAAGCGATCTTTTATACCTTGGCGCTGGGGGCCAGCGTGCTGATGGTGGTGGTGCAACGCATGATAGTTACGACGCGTATGAAGGCCGCCCGTTTGCTCTGCGCATTGCGTGTCTACACACAGATCGTACGACATCCACCTTTCTTGTACGCGGCACTCGCCGGCGGGCTGGGCTATGGCGTGATCATCGTGTTCAACACATGTGCACCGCTGATTCTGCAAGGCCGCTTTGGGTGGAGCGCGGCGCAATATGGCTGGCTGGGCTGGCCGATCAGCGGCGCATATCTGACAGGGGCGTTGCTGGTCAATCGCGTCGTCGCGCGCGTGGGGCGGTTGACCATGATGAGCGTCGGCAGTGCGCTGGTGTTGCTGGGCACGGCGATCATGCTGTTAGGCAGTGTATTTGCCGGCGCACTGGCGGTGCTGCTGTGGATGCCCTATTGCCTGGCATTGGTGGGGCAGTCGATGAGCTATCCCATCAGCTTATCCATGGCCAATGATCAGTCTCCGGTCAGTGGCGCTTACGCCATGGCCTTGAGCGGGTTCATTCATCAATTGATCGCGGCGCTGATCGGCGGCGTGGCGAGCCTGCTGGTGAGTGAGCAGGCATGGCCCTTTACGCTGCTGTGCGTAGTGCTGGCGAGTACTGCCTGCGCCTGTGTGGCTCGCTGCCGGGCGATCTAAAACGCACTGCGAAAAACCTCCTCAATCTGCCGTTGATCTGCCCGACGAGGGTTGGTCAGCCCGCATGCGTCCTTCAACGCATTGCTGGCCAGCAGTGGAATGTCCTGCAACTTGGCGCCGAGTTCGCGCAGGCCAGCGGGGATTTCCACGTCGTGGGACAGTTTGCGGATCGCGGCGATGGCGGCCTGGGCGCCCTCTTCGGCAGTAATGCCGGTGATATCGGCCCCCAATGCGCGCGCCACGTCACTCAGGCGCCTGGCGCAGACACTGGCGTTGAAGCTTTGCACGTGGGGCAGCAAGACCGCGTTGCACACGCCGTGGGGCAAGTCATAAAAGCCGCCCAACTGGTGCGCCATGGCATGCACGAAACCCAGTGACGCATTGTTGAAGGCCATCCCGGCGAGGAACTGCGCATACGCCATGTTCTCCCGGGCGCCTTTGTCGCTGCCGTCGTGCACCGCCAGGCGCAGGTTGGCGCTGATCAGCTCAATGGCCTTGATCGCGCAGGCATCGGTAATCGGCGTGGCGGCGGTGGACACGTAGGCTTCGATGGCATGGGTCAGGGCGTCCATGCCGGTGGCGGCGGTGAGGCCCTTGGGCATGCCGACCATCAGCGCAGGATCGTTGACCGACAACAACGGCGTGACGTTGCGGTCCACGATGGCCATTTTCACGTGGCGGGTTTCGTCAGTGATGATGCAGAAGCGGGTCATCTCGCTGGCGGTGCCGGCGGTGGTATTGATGGCCACCAGCGGCAGTTGCGGCTTGCTCGACCGGTCGACGCCTTCGTAGTCGCCGATACGCCCGCCATTGGTGGCGCACAACGCGATGCCCTTGGCGCAGTCATGGGGCGAGCCGCCGCCCAGGGACACCACGAAATCACAGGCGCTCTGCTGCAACAGCGCCAGGCCTTTCTCGACGTTGTCCACGTTGGGGTTGGGCCTGGCACCGTCGTAGATCACCGAGTCGATGTCCTGCAGCGCCAGCTTCTCGGCAATCATGCCGGCCACGCCCGCCTTGGCCAGGCCCGCGTCGGTCACGATCAGCGCCTTGCGAAAAGCGTAGTTGCGAATGGCGAGCATGGCGTCGTCCAGGCAGTCGGCGCCCATGATGTTGACGGCGGGAATGAAGAAGGTGCTGCTCATGGTCAATCCTCGGAGGCGTTAGGCCGACAGGATCAACCCTTGCCGCACGGCGCATGTTGATCAGGATCAATGCCCGCTCGTGATAAAGTCACCGTCCAGCCGATTTTGAGTAGACCCACCGCAATGAAGGATTTCCAGGATATTGACGCCCACCTTGAAGACTGGACCGCGCTGCGTGCTGCCCTCGACTTCAGTGGGATTCTGATCGGCAATGGCGCCAGCCGCACGATTTGGGAAGACTTTGCCTACGACTCGCTGTTTGAAAACGCGCGCACCGTCGAAGAAAAGCCCTTGGGCGCATCCGAACTCAGCGTATTCGACGCCCTGCAAACCCGCAGTTTCGAGCAGGCCCTGGGCGCACTGAAAACCACCAGCCGGGTCAACAAGGCACTGGCGGTCAGCTCGGCGGCGCCGCGCAACCGCTATTACGCGATCAAGGAAGCGCTGATCAACACCATCCACGCCGTGCATATCCCGTGGCGACTGGTGCAGCCGTCGACACTGGCGACGATCAACCATGAATTGCAGCGTTACGCGACGGTGTTCACCAGCAACTACGACTTGCTCAATTACTGGGCGATCCTGCACACGCCAGGCATCGACGACCTGTTCCGCAGCGCCGACGCCCACTTCGACCTGCGCGACACCCGCACCGACGCCACGCGCATTCTGTACCTGCACGGCGGCCTGCACCTGGTGCGTAACCTCGACGGCACCGCGCGCAAACTGGCGTCCACCGACAGCACCCTGCTCAGCAGTTTTGCGATCAACAATACGATCAAGACCCTCGACGACGTGCCGCTGTTCGTCAGCGAAGGCACGGTGCAAGAGAAGCTCAAGACCATCCGCAGCTCGGATTACCTGTCGTTCTGCTATGAACAGTTGCTCAGCCACGAGGGCGCGCTGTGCATCTTCGGGCATGACCTGGGGCCCCAGGATCAACACCTGGTGGATGCCATTCGCCAAGCGGATGTGAGCAACCTGGCGATCGCGGTGTCGGGGCGCAGTGAGGGGTTTATCCGCCAGCAGAAAAGGCGCTATTCGCAGTTGTTTGACGGCACGGGCGTGGCACTGAGGTTCTTTGCCGCACGTACCCATCCACTGGGCAACCCGGCACTGTCCGTCCCGGTTGAGCGTTGATCAAACGGTGGGAGGCTGCGCCAGGTCTTGCAGTAGCCATGTGGCGAGCAGGCTTGTCCTGCGTTGGGCTGCGCAGCAGCCCCAATACCAGGCGCTAAGCCGTATCAGGTACACCGCGCTTTCCTTAAATTGTGGGCGCTTCGCCCCCCAACGCGGGGCAAGCCCGCTTGCCACAAAAGGCCCGCTCGCCATAGGGAGGTGGTTGCCACAGTCATTACGCCAGGGTCAATAGCCGCCGCGCCGCGCCTGCAACGCCTGGAACACTTGAAAGAAGTCCTCGCCGAACCCTCGCCCCGCAGGCAAGAAGCCCTTATGCTGCACCGCTTCGAAGGCCTGGGCGCAGCTCGCCCTGCTGCATTGCAAAAGGCATCTTCAATCCGCCCCCGGCACGGAGCAGCCAGAATGAACCGCCTGAGCGACACCGACGCCCTCGACAACGAAGCACGCGACGCCATCGATGCCCAGGCCGCCAGCTGGTTTGCACGCAACCGCAACCACCTGAGCCGCACCGAGCGCAAAGCCTTTGCCGCCTGGCAGTCGGTGCCTGCGCATGCGCAGGCCTACGCCGAATTCGAACAGCTGTGGGCCGACCTCGCCCAACTCCAACAACTGAACAAACCCGTGGCGTTGATAGCACGCAAAGCGTCCCTCTGGCGCTCGGCCCTGGCCGTGGCGGCCGGCGTGCTCTGCGCCGTGCTGGCCACGCACCTGGGCGCGCCCCGCGAGCCTTATCAGGGCCAGTTGGCGGCCCACGCCAAGGGCATGCGCGACCTCGACCTGCCCGATGGCAGCACCCTGTATGTAAACGCCAACACCCACATCCGTGTGGACTTCACCGCGCATCAACGCATTCTTCACCTGGACCAGGGCCAACTGTACATCGACGTCGCCGCCGACAAGGAACGCCCCCTGTACGTGCAGGCCGGCACCGCGACTGTGCGGGCGGTGGGCACGGGTTTCGATGTGCGCCGCAGCCAGCAGCAACTGGTGGTCAGCGTCGCCCATGGCCAGGTGGCGTTCGAGCCGGACGCGAACACACCCGTCGCTCTGCTTGGCGCCCGGCAACGCGCGATTTACAGCTACGCCCAAGGCGCGTTGCAACAGCAATCCCTCACCGCCGAAGAGGTGGCCGACTGGCGCAGCGGCCACTTGTCGTTTCGCAATCAGGAACTGGCCAGCCTGATCGACGAGCTGAGCCTGTATCGCCCTCAGGCGCCGCTGCAGGTCAACAAGGCAGTTGCAGCGCTCAAGGTGTCGGGCAACCTGGATGTGAATGACCCCGACGCCCTGCTCAATGCCCTGCCCGCGCTGCTGCCGGTGAAAACCGTAGCCTCGGCGGACGGTGTCCTGCGGATCGAACCAAGCCAATAGCTCCACGCATGAAAATATTTTCCGGCGCTGAGCGGCGACAATTGGACCGCGTTCAGCTCAAGAAACCATCCGCGCGCAGCAGGGTTTCCAGGCAGTGCTCAGTGATGTGATAGAACGCCTTCAGCGCCTGGATTTTCGCCAGCAACTGCGCATTGTCCAACGGCTGCGAGCGCTTCACCGCGAGGATCATCTTGTTCTTGTTGGTGTGTTCCAACGAAATGAACTCGAACACCTTGGTCTCATAGCCACAAGCCTCAAGGAACAGCGCCCGCAGACTGTCCGTGACCATTTCCGCCTGTTGGCCCAGGTGCAGACCGTATTGCAGCATCGGCTTGAGCAACGCCGGACTCTGGATCTGCAGCCGAATCTGTTTGTGGCAGCACGGCGAGCACATGATGATCGATGCGCCGGAGCGGATGCCGGTGTGGATCGCGTAGTCGGTGGCGACATCGCAGGCATGCAGGGCGATCATCACGTCCAGTTCGCTCGGCGCCACGCTGCGCACGTCCCCGCATTTGAACACCAGCCCAGGGTGTTCCAGACGAGCGGCGGCGGCGTTGCACAGGCTCACCATGTCTTCGCGCAGCTCTACGCCAGTGACCTCGCCTTCGGCCTTGAGGGTGTTGCGCAGGTAATCGTGAATCGCAAACGTGAGGTAACCCTTGCCCGAGCCGAAATCGGCAACACGCACTGGTTGGTCGAGTTTGAGGGGCGACGAGGTCAGTGCATGGCTGAACACTTCGATGAACTTGTTGATCTGCTTCCACTTGCGCGACATCGACGGGATCAGCGCCTGCCTGGCGTCGGTCACGCCCAGGTCGGCGAGGAACGGTCGGCTCAGGTCGAGGTAGCGGTTCTTCTCACGGTTATGCTCGGCAGACGGTGCTTCGCGCAGTTGTTGCGGTTTGCTTTTGAACAGCGAACTTTTGTTCTTCTTGCTGTACTCCAGCTGGACTTCATCGGTCAGCGACAGCAAGTGCGCGTTCTTGAATGACGCAGGCAACAGCTCGGCAATCGCCGCCACGCCCTCGGCCAAGGGGAAATTCCTGGTGATATCGCGGGTCTTGTAGCGATAGACGAAGGACAGGCACGGCTGGTCCTTGACGGTGACCGGCTTGATGATCAGGCGCTGCAGGTCGGCTTCCTCACCGACGTACTTGGCCAGCACCAGCTTGATAAAAGCGTTCTGCGCAAGGCTTGCGTTCAGCAGCTCAATGAACTGGGCATGATGATCCGGCGCGGGGCTTGCGGGTTTAGCGGTGACGGACATGAACAAAAACGCCTCGGGCAGGGAATGTCGGGCATTTTAGGGGGGATGGCGGTTGGGGGCACGGAGTTATTTGATCAACGGTCACCACAACATACCACTGTGGGAGCAAGCCCCCTCCCACAGTTGGCATGCGGTTGCCCGGACTATTCGAGCACGACCAGTCGGTTAGGCAGCTCATTGCGCGTCTGCGTCACCGGCACATGCACCTTGAGCAACTCGCCGCACGCCTCGATGCACGCAATAAACCCGGCGAGCGTCTGCCCCTGTTTCACTTGCTGGGTAAATGCCTTGACGATGGCGTCCCAACTGCTGTCATCCAGGCGTGTGGAAATGCCGTCGTCGACAAGGATCTCCACATAACGCTCCGCCTCGCTGACAAAAATCAGCACCCCGGTGCTGCCCAGCGTGTGGTGCAGGTTCTGCTCCAGGAACTGGCGCCGCGCCAAATTGGACGCGCGCCAATGACGCACCGAACGCGGGATCAGGCGGGTGGTGACCCAAGGCAGACGAAACAGCAGGCACAGCACGATGAACGTCGCCCATTGCGCCAGCAGCAACGTGTACATGGTCATGTAGCCCGACAGGTAATGCACGATACCCGGCACCACCAACGCGATCAGGCTGGCCCACAACAGCGGGATGTAGGCGTAGTCGTCGGCACGCGCCGCCAGCACGGTCACCAGCTCCGCGTCGGTCTGTTGCTCGACCCGCGCAATCGCTTCGGCGACCTGGCGTTGTTCGTGTTCAGTCAGTAATGCCATGGTTGTACATGCCCATTTTTAGTTGTTGTCATCACCAGCCACCTGAAGCACCGCCGCCGCCAAACCCACCGCCGCCGCCCCGGAATCCACCACCGCCACCGCCTCCCCCGCCGCCGCGACCGCTGCTGCTGAGGATCGCCAGCAGGATTGCACCCACCGGCAGGCCCATGCGATTGCACAGCCACAGCACGCCGATCAGCAGCACAAACAGGCCGATGGAAAACCCGGGGTTATCCACAGCGAAATTCGCATCCGCCACATGGGCCGGCACGGCCAACGGCTCACCGCCCACCACCTGGATCATCGCCGCCACGCCGTCGCTGATGCCCTGGCTGAAATGGCCGGCCTTGAACTTGGGCGCGATCACCTGATTGATGATCACCCAGGACTGCGCATCGGTCAGCACACCTTCCAGGCCATAGCCGACTTCGATGCGCAATTTGCGCTCATCGCGGGCGACGATCAACAGCGCGCCGTTGTCCTTGCCCTTCTGCCCGATGCCCCAGGCGCGGCCCAATTGATAACCGAAGTCTTCAATGGGCACGCCCTGCAGGTCCGGCACGGTGACCACCACGATCTGGTCGCCCGAGGTTTGCTCCAGCGCCTGCAACTGCCGGGTCAACTGCTCGCGCACCGCCGGGTCGATCATCTGGGCGTTATCCACCACCCGCCCGGTCAGTGCCGGGAAGTTCAGCGCCGCTTGGGCTGCGCCCACGCAGGCCAACAGCCACAGCGCCAGACCTATCCGTAATAAACGCATCGCCACCTCAGGAAAGTCTTACTTGAACTTCACTTGCGGCGCTTTATCGGCATCGGCACTGGTGGCTTCAAACGAGGCGCGTACCGGCAGATCGCTGTACATCACGCTGTGCCACAGACGGCCGGGGAAGGTACGGATTTCGGTGTTGTAGGCCTGCACGGCCTGGATGAAATCGCGACGCGCCACGGCGATACGGTTTTCGGTGCCTTCGAGTTGCGATTGCAGGGCCAGAAAGTTCTGGTTGGCCTTCAAGTCCGGGTAGCGCTCGGACACCACCATCAAACGGCTGAGTGCACCGCTGAGGCCATCCTGGGCTTGCTGGAACTGCTTGAGTTTTTCCGGGTTGTCGAGGGTGCTGGCATCCACCTGGATCGAGGTGGCCTTGGCCCGCGCTTCAATCACGGCAGTGAGGGTGTCCTGCTCATGGGCAGCGTAGCCCTTGACCACCTCCACCAGGTTGGGGATCAGGTCGGCGCGGCGCTGGTACTGGTTCTGCACCTGGCCCCAGGCGGCCTTGGCCTGCTCGTCCAGCGTGGGAATGGTGTTGATGCCGCAACCGCTGAGCAGCGTGCTGATCAATAGCAATGCTGCGGCCTTCAAGCCCCAGCGATAAGGATGTGCTGCTTGCATGGTGTTTCTCCTGACGAACCTTGATGGAATGTGACGACTCATCCCACAAGCAACACGCTTGGGGCATAATCCGCCACCACTGGCATGCATCGAGCCAATCAGCTACAAAGATGCCCAGCGCGAAAAAGAGTTCAGAGTGTGCTGCATTTATCTGAACAACACCCGAACAACAATAGACATTCCCCACATTTTGGCCGACGGCATGCTCTTTCAATGCCGCGCAGTAGCCGAAAAAGGATATTCATGAAGAAGCTGTGTTTGCTCGGCCTTGTTGCCACTCTGGCCAGTCATCCCGTATGGGCAGAAACAAAGCCTGCTGCGCTCAAGGACAAGGACGCCTTCGTCAGCGACCTGCTCAGGCAGATGACCCTGGACGAAAAGATCGGCCAGTTGCGCCTGATCAGCATCGGCCCGGAAATGCCCCGCGAGCTGATCCGCAAGGAAATCGCCGCCGGCCGTATCGGCGGCACGTTCAACTCCATCACCCGCCCGGAAAACCGTCCGATGCAGGACGCGGCCATGCAAAGCCGCCTGAAGATCCCGATGTTCTTCGCCTACGACGTGATCCACGGCCACCGCACCATTTTCCCGATCAGCCTGGCACTGGCCTCCAGCTGGGACATGGACGCCATCGGCCGCTCCGGGCGCATCGCCGCCCAGGAAGCCGCCGCCGACAGCCTCGACATCACCTTTGCGCCGATGGTCGATATCTCCCGCGACCCGCGCTGGGGCCGCACTTCCGAAGGCTTCGGTGAAGACACCTACCTGACCTCGCGCATTGCCGGCGTGATGGTCAAGGCGTTCCAGGGCACAAGCCCGGCCAATGCCGACAGCCTCATGGCCAGCGTCAAGCACTTCGCCCTGTACGGTGCGGTGGAAGGCGGGCGCGACTACAACGTGGTCGACATGAGCCCGGTCAAGATGTACCAGGACTACCTGCCGCCTTACCACGCGGCGATCAAGGCCGGCGCCGGCAGCGTGATGGTGGCGCTCAACTCGATCAACGGCGTGCCCGCCACCGCCAATACCTGGCTGATGAACGACCTGCTGCGCAAGGACTGGGGCTTCAAGGGCCTGGCCGTAAGCGACCACGGCGCGATCTTCGAACTGATCAAGCACGGCGTGGCCAAGGACGGGCGTGAAGCCGCCAAACTTGCGATCAAGGCCGGCATCGACATGAGCATGAACGACTCGCTCTACGCCAAGGAATTGCCGGGACTGCTCAAGTCCGGCGAGATCGAACAGAGCGACATCGACAATGCCGTGCGCGAAGTGCTCGCTGCCAAATACGACATGGGCCTGTTCAAGGACCCGTACCTGCGCATCGGCAAGGCCGAGGACGACCCGGTCGACACCTACGCCGAAAGCCGCCTGCACCGCAGCGACGCGCGAGATATCGCGCGCCGCAGCCTGGTGCTGCTGAAAAACCAGAACGACACCCTGCCGCTGAAAAAATCCGCCACCATCGCCCTGGTGGGCCCGCTGGCCAAAGCGCCGATCGACATGATGGGCAGTTGGGCCGCCGCCGGCAAACCCGAGCAATCGGTGACCCTGCTCGACGGCATGAATGCGGTGATCGGCGAAAAAGGCAAGATCATCTACGCCCGTGGCGCCAACATCACCAACGACAAGGCCGTGGTCGACTACCTCAACTTCCTCAACTTCGATGCCCCGGAAGTGGTGGATGACGCCCGCCCTGCCCAGGAAATGATCGACGAAGCGGTCAAGGCCGCCAAAGACGCCGATGTCGTGGTCGCCGCCGTGGGCGAGTCCCGTGGCATGTCCCACGAGTCGTCCAGCCGCACCGACCTGAACATCCCGCAAAGCCAGCGCGACCTGATCAAGGCCCTCAAGGCCACCGGCAAGCCGCTGGTGCTGGTGCTGATGAACGGCCGTCCGCTGTCGATCGTCGACGAGAACAAGCAAGCCGACGCGATTCTGGAAACCTGGTTCGCCGGCACCGAAGGCGGTCATGCAATTGCCGACGTGCTGTTCGGTGACTACAACCCGTCGGGCAAGCTGCCGATCACGTTCCCGCGTTCGGTGGGGCAGATTCCCACCTACTACAACCACCTGAGTGTTGGCCGGCCGTTCACCCCGGGCAAGCCGGGCAACTACACCTCGCAGTATTTCGATGACACCACCGGCCCCTTGTTTCCATTCGGCTATGGCTTGAGCTACACACGATTCAGCCTGTCGGACATGGCGCTGTCCTCCACCACCCTGAACAAGACCGGCAAGCTCGACGCCAGCGTCACGGTGAAAAACACCGGCAAGGTGGATGGCGAAACAGTGGTGCAGCTGTATATCCAGGACGTGGCCGGCTCGATGATCCGCCCGGTCAAGGAGCTGAAAAACTTCCAGAAAATCATGCTCAAGGCCGGCGAAGAGCGCACCTTGCACTTCACCATCACCGAGGAAGACTTGAAGTTCTACAACACCCAGCTCAAGTTCGCGGCGGAACCGGGTGAGTTCAACGTGCAGATCGGGCTGGATTCCCAGGATGTGCAGCAGCAGAGTTTCGAGCTGCTCTGATACCGCGCGTACGATGCAAAACAATGTGGGAGGGGGCTTGCCCCCTCCCACATTTGATTACAGTGAACCGGCTAGTTGCGTCGGTCCAGCAGATTGACCACCAGCCGATCAACCCACCCCCATACCCGCTGCTTCACACGCCGCCATAGCGGCCGCGCTTTCCACGCCTGCAGACTCACTGCCTGACTCAGGGCAAAATCGCGTTCGAAACTGCCGGCCACGGCCAGTGCCAGGTCCGGGTCCAGCGCTTCGAGGTTAGCCTCCAGATTGAAGCGCAAATTCCAGTGATCGAAATTGCATGAACCAATGCTTACCCAATCGTCCACCAGCACCATTTTCAAGTGCAGGAAACACGGCTGGTATTCAAAAATCTGCACGCCCGCGCGCAACAGACGCGGGTAATAACGGTGCCCGGCGTATCGCACCGACGGGTGATCGGTGCGCGGGCCGGTTAGCAACAGACGCACATCCACGCCTCGCCCCGCCGCCCGACGCAACGCGCGGCGCACGCTCCAGGTGGGCAGAAAGTACGGCGTGGCCAGCCAGATGCGCTGCCGGCTGCTGTTTAAAGCGCGAATCAGCGACTGCAAAATGTCGCGATGCTGACGGGCGTCGGCATACGCGACCCGGCCCAGCCCGGGTCCGGTCGCTGGCACTTTAGGCAGGCGCGGCAAACCGAAATGGGTAGCCGGCTTCCACGCGCGGCGCGCCGCATTGGCATGCCATTGGCGGTCGAACAGCGCCTGCCAATCCAGCACCAACGGGCCGTTGATCTGCACCATCACTTCATGCCAGTCCGCCGTGTCCTGCCCCGGCGTCCAGAATTCATCGGTGACGCCCGTGCCGCCGACCACAGCGGTTGCCTGGTCGATCAGCAGCAACTTGCGGTGGTCGCGGTACAGGTTGCGCACCCAGCGGCGCCAGCTCAGGCGATTGTAGAACCGCAGCTGCACACCCGCGTCGGTCAGGCGCTTGCGCAGCGCGAGGGTGAACGCCAGGCTGCCGTAATCATCGAACAGGCAGCGCACCCGCACGCCACGTTCGGCGGCATGCACCAGCGCCTGCACCATCGCTTCGGCACACGCCCCCGCCTCCACCAGATACAGCTCCAGGTCAACCTGATGCTCGGCGCGGGCCATACCCACCAGCATCTGCGGAAAAAAACGCGGTCCGTCGATCAACAACTCGAAACGGTTGGCGCTGCGCCACGGGAACACCGCGCCACTCACGTCAGCGCGCCGTAAAAATCAGCACGGCACCCACCGGCACCGACAAACTGATCGACGCAAGCCCGGCCGCCTTGCGCAAAGCCGCGACGCCCGGCATCAGGTCGAAATCCTCGGCATGCAACACCACCGGTTCCAGGGTCACCACCTGGAAGCGCCGATCATCCAGGCGCGTGGCCAGCAGCTCGGCGCTGTAGGTCTGGGTCTTGCCATGCAGGGTGACGCTTATCGGCAGACGCAGCTCGATTTGCGCGCCTGGCGCCAGGTCGTTGATCGGCTGCAGATTGATCTGCGCACTGATCAGCGCCTCGGGGAATGTCTTGATCTGGAACAGCTCGTTGCGCATACGCTCATCACGCAGCGGGACGGCACTGTTGACCGACTCCAGCTCCACCTGCAACTGCGCCGCGCCCTTGCCGTCGACCTTGCCGTGCAGCACCAGAAAGCGCTGCACTTCGGCGATCTCGGTGTTTTTGGTGGTGACGAAAGACAGGCGTGAGGATTCGTTATCCAGATACCAGGCGGCGTGCGCGGGCAAAGCGGCACAGGCCAGCAGGGCGAGGGCCAGGGGTTTGACAGAGAACATAGGGACTCATGGGGCAGGAAACCTGCGCGAACCTTAAGCGCAATCTCACAACCTGCGCAAATCCATTGTCTCAGGGAGTCAAGCGACAGCCCTGGCGTTCGCCCATCCAGCGTGCGCTGTGCGTGCGCCCCAAACCAGTCGCCGTCACCTCACTGCGCTCCGGGTTATCCCTGAACGCGCTGGTGGGCACGTATTGTTTCACGTAGCCCCGGCAATACTCTGCGGGGTTATTCGCCACATAGCGGCACGAGCAATATTCCTTGGCCGTGTACGCCGCGATGATGTCGGGGAAGGCCTGCAGATTGACGCGTTCGTGCCATACCCAGCCAAGCAGGGCGAGCAGCAGCACGGCAAAGAGGCTCAGAATCGGATGACGACGGATCATGGCTGCACCGCCGCGAGCACGCGCTTGAGCAGTTCGTTGTGGTTGTACGTGCCGTCGCGGTCGTCGCCGTAGCGCACGATCACCAGGTGTTCGTCGGGCAGCACGAACAGTGCCTGGCCCCAATGGCCCAGTGCGGCAAAGGTATCGGCAGGGGCATCAGGCCAGGGGCGCGGCGCGCCCTGATTGAGCCACCACTGACCGCCCGGTACGGCTTCATCCTGGCCGGCTTTATAGCCGTCGAACGGTTTTCGGTTGAACGCCACCCAGTCCTTGGGCAGCAGTTGTTCATCGCCCCAACGCCCCTCGCGCGCCATCAGCAGGCCAACCCGCGCCAGATCCCGAGCGGTGAGGTAGGCATAGGACGAGGCAACGAAAGTTTCATCGGCGTCGGTTTCCCAGGTGGCCGAGCGGATGCCCAGTGGCTCGAACAACGCATCCCACGGGTAACTGACGTACGCCTTGTGGCCGAGCATGCCTCTGAGCGCGGCGGACAGGATATTGCTGTCGCCGCTGGAGTACCGAAAGGCCTTGCCGGGCGCCACGGCGGCATCGGTGTCGGCGGCGAACTCGGCCATGTCGCCATGGCCACGGGTATAGAGCATCGCCACCACCGAGGACTTCAGCGGGGCGTATTCGTAGTCTTCCTGCCAATCCAGACCCGAGGCCCAGTGCAGCAAATCGGCCATGGTCACCTTGGGGTGCTGTTTCATCGGCGGGTAAAAACGTGCGGCGGGGTCGCTCAGTTTGAAGCGATTTTGCCCGTAGGCCACGCCGAGCACCGTGGCCATCAGGCTTTTGCTGATGGACCAGGTCAGGTGCGGCGTGCTGGCGCTGGTAGGCGCGGCGTAGCGTTCATAGACGATCTGGCCGTCGCGGATCACCAGCAGCGCGTCGGTGCGAATGCCCTGGCGGGTGGCGTCGTCGCGCGCGGGAAACGCGTAGGCATCCAGCGCCTCGACGGCAGGGCCGGCCAACGGCGCGCCCTCGGCCCATTCCTTGCCGGGCCAGGTTTCAGCGTGGGCGGCGGCGGTGACTAACAACAGGGCAATACACAACAGGCCTCTGACCATGGACGCAGACTCAAGGGGGGCATTCAAGCCCGCGAGCCTAGCCTAGGCCCATGACAGTTTGGCGACACAGGGCGTGTCACCCAACCGTCACCGTAGCTTCATGGAGATGACACCGAGCCTACCTAGCCTGAGTTTGGACAAACAAGTCGACCGGCCGAAACGTGGCTGGCACTCGGAGATTCGCCATGACTCAGATCGCCCGCATCAGCGACACCGGCAATGAACGCCGTCTGCAAGCCGAACGCCTCGTTGGCGCACAGGCTCTGCAGGAAGCACAGGCCCTGCGGTTCAACGTGTTCAGCGGCGAATTCAACGCCAAGCTGAAAGGCGCGGAACTGGGCCTGGACATGGATGACTATGATGTTCACTGCAGCCACATCGGCGTGCGGGATTTGAACAGTGGTCGACTGGTCGCCACCACCCGCCTGCTCGATCACCAGGCCGCCAGCACACTGGGCCGGTTCTACAGTGAAGAAGAGTTCAGCCTGCATGGCCTGCTGCACCTGCAGGGCCCGATCCTGGAAATCGGTCGCACCTGCGTCGACCCGGCCTACCGCAACGGCGGCACCATCGCGGTGCTCTGGGGCGAGTTGGCCGAAGTGCTCAACCAGGGCGGCTACAGCTACCTGATGGGCTGCGCGAGCATTCCGATGCACGACGGCGGCATCCAGGCACACGCCATCATGCAGCGCCTGCGCGAACGCTACCTGTGCAACGAACACCTGCGCGCCGAACCGAAAAAACCGCTGCCAGCGCTGGACCTGCCGTCCAACGTCATCGCCGAAATGCCGCCGCTGCTCAAGGCCTACATGCGCCTGGGCGCGAAGATCTGCGGCGAACCGTGCTGGGATGAAGACTTCCAGGTGGCCGATGTGTTCATCCTGCTCAAGCGCGACAATCTCTGCCCGCGTTACGCGCGCCACTTCAAGGCGGCTGTGTAATGGGCCGCCTGCGGGTGTACGGGCGCATTGCCCGGGTGCTGCTGGTGGTGGCGCTGGGTTTGAGCATGGCCAGTGTGTTCGGCCTGTTCGAGCGCCTGGGCGTGGCCAACTCGATGGTGCGGCGCCAGCGTTGGTCGCGGTTCTTCATGGCGCGTTTGAGCAACGCCCTGCCCTTTCGCGTGACGGTGCACGGCGAGCTGCCGCGTACGCCGATGCTGTGGGTGAGCAATCATGTGTCCTGGACCGATATTCCGCTGCTGGGCATGGTCACGCCCCTGTCGTTTTTGTCCAAGGCCGAAGTGCGTACCTGGCCGGTGGCCGGCTGGCTGGCAGCCAAGGCCGGCAGTCTGTTCATTCGCCGGGGCTCGGGCGACAGTCAGTTGATTCGCAAGCAGATGACTCGTCATCTTGAGCAACAGCACCCGCTGCTGATGTTCCCCGAAGGCACCACCACCGACGGGCGCAGCCTGCGCACGTTCCACGGGCGTTTGCTGGCCAGTGCGATTGATGCTGACGTGTCGCTGCAACCGGTGGCCATTCGTTACCTGCGCGACGGTCAGGTCGACCCGCTGGCGCCGTTTATTGGCGATGATGATTTGCTGTCGCACCTGATGCGCCTGTTTGCCAATGACCAGGGCGATGTCGAGATTCATGTACTCAAACCGATTGCCTGCGCCGGGCAGGAACGCGCGGCACTCGCCTTCCAGGCGCAGCAGGCGGTGGAGAAGGCATTGTTCGGGCCGTTGCCGGAGTCGGAGCATGTGTCGGTTCGGCCGGCTTTTGCAGCCTGAGATGTGAACACAGTGCAAATGTGGGAGGGGGCTTGCCCTAATGCCGTTCAGTTAAGGAAAGTTTGTGGGCTTATTGTGGCGAGCGGGCTTGCCCCGCGTTGGGGTGCGAAGCGCCCCCAATCCAGCAAAACGCGGTGTACCTGATACGGCTCAGCGCCTGGCTTTGGGGCTGCTGCGCAGCCCAACGCAGGACAAGCCTGCTCGCCACAGGGAATCTGCGTTTAACTGAACGGCCTGTTAGGGCTTGCCCCTCTCACCTTTAGCTTTGTATTGTCAGGTGGTTGTGCGCGAAGGCTTGCAGTTCGGGGTAGAAGATCCGGAAGTCTTCACTCAACGGCTCATACAATTCACGCAATTCCTGCATCGCAAACCCTAGTGCCTGGGGTTGCGTGAGCCGCCGCGAAATCCCGCGCAACACCTGCTCCATCACCGCAAACTTGCGGTAAGACCCCAGCCAATCATCGGCCGCCATATACGGTGCAATCTGTGCCAGGCGCCCCGGCAACTGCGGTTCAGCCGCCAATACGCGATACACCTGCGAGGTAAAGCGTTCCAGCGGCTGGTCGGCATACCGCGCCCAATCCCGCGCCAGGCAGTGATCGAAAAACACATCGAGGACGATCCCGGCATAACGCCGGCGGGTGAGGCTGAAGCGCGACAACGCCTCTCCTATCAAGGGATGGCTGTCGGTGAATCGGTCAATGGAACGATGCAGCTGGATCGCCGCTTCGATTTGCGGGCTGTACTGGCCCTGCAGGCGGCCTTTGACAAAGTCGCCATAGAGACTGCCCAGCAGTTGCGCAGGGAGTTGGCCGCCCAGGTGCAGATGTGCGAGATAATTCATGGCGCGCAGTCTAGCACCGCCGCCAACGTATCGTTATAACCCGATATACCGATTTGAGCTGACCTCAGAGCAAAATCATATTGGTATATCGGGTTGTAACGATTTAAGGTTCGCCTCATCGCGATATAACGCTACACAACACCGAGCACCTGCCATGTCCATCGACCTCGACGAAATAATAAAAGCCCTGGCGCACCCAGTACGACGAGACATCCTCACCTGGCTCAAAGACCCGAAGGCGCAGTTCCCCGAGCAACTGCACAACCACGAATACGGCATCTGTGCCGGGCAGATCGACCAGCGCTGCGGCTTGTCCCAGTCGACCGTGTCGGCCCACCTGGCCACCTTGCAACGGGCGGGTCTGATCAGCAGCCAGAAGGCCGGTCAATGGCACTTTTTCAAACGCAACGAGGAAGTGATCCAGGCTTTCCTCACGGCGCTCATCGCTGAACTCAGCGCAGCGCACTAACCAAGGACACCCCAATGCCCCTCTCGCTACTCATCCTGGCCCTGAGCGCCTTCGCCATCGGCACCACCGAATTCGTCATCATGGGCCTTCTGCCCGACGTGGCGGCCGACCTTGGTGTGTCGATCCCCGGCGCCGGCTGGCTGGTGACCGGCTACGCCCTCGGCGTGGCCATCGGCGCACCGTTCATGGCGCTGGCCACCGCCAGGCTGCCACGCAAGGCGGCGCTGGTGGCGTTGATGGGTATTTTCATCGTGGGCAACCTGCTCTGCGCCCTGGCCAGCGACTACAACGTGCTGATGTTCGCCCGGGTGGTCACGGCGTTGTGCCACGGTGCGTTTTTCGGTATCGGCTCGGTGGTGGCGGCCAACCTGGTACCGGCCAACAAGCGCGCTTCGGCGGTGGCCCTGATGTTTACCGGCCTGACCCTGGCCAACGTGCTCGGCGTGCCGCTGGGCACCGCGCTGGGTCAGCAGGCCGGCTGGCGCTCGACCTTCTGGGCGGTGACGGTGATCGGCGTGGTGGCGTTGATCGGCCTGATCCGCTTCCTGCCGGCCAGGCGTGACGAAGAAAAACTCGACATGCGCGCCGAACTGGCTGCCCTCAAGGGCGCCGGCATCTGGTTGTCGTTGAGCATGACCGCGCTGTTCGCCGCCTCCATGTTCACCCTCTTTACCTACGTTGCCCCGTTGCTCGGTGATGTCACCGGCGTCTCGCCCCACGGCGTGACCTGGACCCTGCTGCTGATCGGCCTGGGCCTGACCCTGGGCAACATCATCGGCGGCAAGCTGGCGGACAAGCGTCTGGCGGCCACTCTGATCGGCGTGTTCATCAGCATGACGGTGATCTCCACGGTGCTGACCTGGACCAGCGTCGCGCTGATCCCGACCGAAATCACCCTGTTCCTGTGGGCCACCGCCTCATTTGCCGCAGTGCCCGCATTGCAGATCAACGTGGTGACATTCGGCAAGGCTGCGCCCAACCTGGTGTCTACCCTCAACATCGGCGCCTTCAACATTGGCAACGCCCTCGGCGCCTGGGTCGGCGGCAGCGTGATCGCCCACGGCTTCGGCCTCACCAGCGTGCCGCTGGCGGCTGCGGCCCTGGCGATCTTCGCCCTGCTGGTGACCCTGCTCACTTTCCGTCAGCGCGGCGATGCCGATCTGGCCCCTGCGACTCACTGATCCACTTGAACAGACTGATCCACTTAAACAGAAAGGTATTTTCCCGATGACGACTATTTTCGATCCGATCAAACTGGGCGACCTGGAACTGTCGAACCGCATCATCATGGCGCCGCTGACACGCTGCCGCGCCGATGAAGGCCGCGTGCCCAACGCGATGATGGCCGAGTACTACGTACAGCGCGCTTCCGCCGGGCTGATCCTCAGCGAGGCGACGTCGGTGACGCCCATGGGCGTGGGTTATCCAGACACCCCGGGTATCTGGTCCAGCGACCAGGTGCGCGGCTGGGCCAATGTGACCAAGGCGGTTCACGGCGCAGGCGGCAAGATTTTCCTGCAACTGTGGCACGTGGGCCGCATCTCCCACCCGTCCTACCTGAACGGCGAAGTCCCGGTAGCACCGAGCGCGGTGCAGGCAGCAGGCCACGTCAGCCTGGTGCGCCCGCTGGCCGACTACCCGACCCCGCGCGCCCTGGAAACCGCTGAAATCGCCGACATCGTCGAGGCCTACCGCACCGGCGCCGAAAACGCCAAGGCCGCAGGGTTTGACGGCGTCGAGATCCACGGCGCCAACGGCTACCTGCTCGACCAGTTCCTGCAGAGCAGCACCAATCAGCGCACCGACCAGTACGGCGGTTCCCTGGAAAACCGCGCCCGCCTGTTGCTTGAAGTGACCGACGCCGCCATCGACGTCTGGGGCGCCGGCCGCGTGGGCGTACACTTGGCGCCACGCGCCGACGCCCACGACATGGGCGACGACAACCCTGCCGAGACCTTCACTTATGTGGCTCGCGAATTGGGCAAGCGTGGCATTGCGTTCATCTGCTCGCGTGAAAAAGAAGCCGGCGACAGCCTCGGTCCGCGCCTGAAGGAAGCCTTCGGCGGCATGTACATCGCCAACGAACGCTTCACCAAAGAGAGCGCCAATGCCTGGCTGGCAGCGGGCAAGGCCGACGCGGTGGCATTCGGCGTCCCGTTCATCGCCAACCCTGACCTGCCGGCGCGCCTGAAAACCGACGCACCGCTCAATGAAGCGCACCCGGAAACCTTCTACGCCAAGGGCCCGGTCGGCTATATCGATTACCCAACCCTGGCGCTGTAAGCAACATGGGAGGGGGCTTGCTTGCGATAGCCATGTGTCAGTCAGTTGATTTACTGACGTGCACACCGCCATCGGGAGCAAGCCCCCTCCCACGTTTTTTTACCTGATGTATCCCGTTGGAAACAATGCTTCACAGAACCGCAACAATAACGCTACAAAATACTTAGCCGGCTACCTATCAACTGCGCGCCAGCCCGTATATAAAGTCATCCCACGAATCAGGCAGAGGGACGATTGACCGCCCCTGGGCTTTACTGTTGACACAACCTGATGCAATTACGCATTTTGTCTCAATTGCGCAGGCTGGGGCTCAGGCGCAGCATGTCCAGCCCTGCATCGACCCAACGCTCGGCGTCCTGATGCAATTGAAAACTGTCGGGCACCAACAGCCATTGACCGATCAAGCCGTGAATGTAGGCGTGTATGCACACCGCGCCCCGCACCGTGTCGAGGTTTTCCGGGAGCTGCCCGCGATGCACCGCATTACGCAATGTGAGCCCGATGCGCAGGTTGCATTCGAGCGTGTGCGTCTGGCGCTGGCGGCGCATGTCGCACATCTCATCGGTGAACTCGCACTTATGAAACAGGATTTCGTTGATACGCCGGGTTTTCGGGTCCAGAGCCACTTGATGATAGAGACGAATCAGCAACTTGCGCATGCAGCCCAACGGGTCAAGCTCATCCTCGCTTTCACTGGCCCGGGCCAAGTCATCAAGGGGCTCGTGCAGCGTGTCGAGCAGCGCCTGCAACAGATCGGACTTGTTGCTGAAATGCCAGTAAATGGCGCCCCGCGTGACGCCCGCCAACGACGCAATATCGGCCAGCGTGGTACGCGCCACGCCTCGCTCATAAAAGGCATGCTCGGCGGCATCGAGAATCTGGCTGCGGGTTTCCTGAGCTTCCTCTTTGGTGCGACGAACCATGGCAGTAAAACCTCAATCAGGACACTTGGGATGATTGTTAACGCAACGTTAATAGCCGCGAACGATCATCCGTCTATTTTTGGGACGACGCCGTCAAGGGCGCCGAACGTAAGAAAATCGAGGCTTCGGGCGTTGCTTTGTCAACATTGCGCGAAGTCTGTCAAGAGTTTACAAACAACCATGAACGTAAGTATATTGCGTAGCAAGCTACTTATCTACTCACTTGTTTTCCACCCTTCCACACTTCTTGTGCGCACTTTGCGCGCCTGACCCGAGGATCTTCATGCAACTTAAGCCAGCTGTTACCGCTCTGGTCACTGCCGTCGCCCTGGCATCGCTGCTCAGCGGATGTAAAAAGGAAGAGGCGGCGCCGCCCGCTCAAACCCCTCAGGTCGGTGTGGTCACCCTTCAACCGCAAGCCTTCACCTTGACCACCGAACTGCCAGGCCGCACCACGGCCTACCGCATTGCGGAAGTTCGCCCACAGGTCAACGGCATCATTCTCAAGCGCCTGTTCAAGGAAGGCGCGGACGTGAAGGAAGGCCAGCAGCTTTATCAGATCGACCCGTCAGTGTATGAGGCCACGCTCAAAAGCGCCCAGGCCAAGCTGACCCAGACCAGGTCGATCACCGACCGCTACAAGCAGCTGGTCGATGAGCAAGCCGTCAGCCGCCAGGAGTACGACACCGCCCTGGCCAACCGCATGACGGCTGAAGCCGATATGCAAACCGCGCAGATCAACGTGCGCTACACCAAAGTGCTCGCGCCGATCTCCGGGCGCATTGGCCGTTCCTCGGTCACCGAAGGCGCACTGGTCAGCAATGGCCAGGCCGATGCCATGGCCGTGATCCAGCAACTGGACCCGATCTACGTCGACGTCACCCAGTCTTCGGCCGAAATGCTGAAACTGCGCCGCGACCTGGAAAGCGGCCAGTTGGAAAAAGCCGGTGCCAACGCCGCCAAGGTCAAGCTGACCCTCGAAGACGGCAGCGACTACGGCCATGATGGCAAGCTGGAATTCTCCGAAGTATCGGTCGACCAGACCACCGGTTCCGTGACCCTGCGCGCCGTGTTCCCCAACCCTGACCACACCCTGCTGCCCGGCATGTTCGTGCACGCCCAGTTGCAGGCCGGTGTGAACAGCAAGGCCATCCTCGCGCCCCAACAAGGCGTGACCCGTGACCTCAAGGGCATCCCGACCGCACTGATCGTGAACAAGGACAACAAGGTCGAGCAACGCACCCTGGTCGCCAACCGCACCGCCGGCGCCTACTGGCTGGTGGAAAAAGGCCTCGACGCCGGTGACCGTGTGATCACCGAAGGCCTGCAGTACGTCAAGCCGGGTGCCGAGGTGAAGGTCAAGGAGGCTGACAACGCCAAGCCTGCTGGCGCTGCTGCTCCTGCCGCCGCAGCCGGCAAAGGGGAGTAATCCATGTCGAAATTTTTTATCGACCGTCCCATTTTCGCCTGGGTAATCGCCCTGGTGATCATGCTGGTCGGGACATTGTCGATCCTGAAGCTGCCCATCAACCAATACCCGGCCATCGCGCCAACCGCCATCGACATCCAGGTGACCTACCCGGGCGCGTCCGCGCAAACCGTGCAGGACACCGTGGTGCAGGTCATCGAGCAACAGCTCAACGGTATCGACAACCTGCGCTATGTCGCCTCGGACAGTAACTCCGACGGCAGCATGACCATCACCGCGACGTTCAACCAGGGTACCAACCCGGACATCGCCCAGGTGCAGGTGCAGAACAAGCTGAACCTGGCGACTCCACTGCTGCCGCAGGAAGTGCAGCAGCAGGGTATCCGCGTGACCAAGTCGGTGAAGAACTTCCTGATGGTGATCGGTCTGGTGTCCGAAGACGGCAGCATGACCAAGGACGACCTCTCCAACTACATCGTGTCCAACATCCAGGACCCGATTTCGCGTACCTCGGGCGTCGGTGACTTCCAGGTCTTCGGCTCGCAATACGCGATGCGCATCTGGCTGGACCCGGCCAAGCTGAACAACTTCCAGCTCACCCCGGTCGACGTCAGCAACGCGATCGCCGCGCAGAACGTGCAGGTGGCCACCGGCCAACTGGGCGGCCTGCCTGCCCTGCCCGGCACCCAACTGAACGCGACGATCATCGGCAAGACCCGTCTGCAAAACGCCGAGCAGTTCGGCAATATCCTGATGAAGGTGAATCCCGACGGTTCCCAGGTTCGCCTGCATGACGTGGCCCGCATCGAACTGGGCGGCCAGAACTACAGCATCAGTGCGCAGTTCAACGGCAACCCGGCTTCCGGCATGGCGATCAAACTCGCCTCGGGCGCCAACGCCCTGGACACCGCCAAGGCCATCCGCGCCACGGTGGCGTCGCTGGAACCGTTCTTCCCGCCAGGCATGAAGGCAGTGGTGCCGTATGACACCACGCCGGTGGTCACCGAATCGATCTCCGGGGTGGTACACACCCTGATCGAAGCGATCGTGCTGGTGTTCCTGGTGATGTTCCTGTTCCTGCAGAACTTCCGCGCCACCATCATCACCACCATGACCGTACCGGTGGTATTGCTGGGCACCTTCGGCATCCTCGCGGCGTTCGGTTTCACCATCAACACCCTGACCATGTTCGGCATGATCCTGGCCATCGGCTTGCTGGTGGACGATGCCATCGTGGTGGTGGAAAACGTCGAGCGGGTGATGGCCGAGGAACACCTGTCGCCCAAGGAGGCGACGGTCAAGTCCATGGGCCAGATCCAGGGCGCCCTGGTGGGTATTGCCCTGGTGCTCTCGGCGGTACTGCTGCCGATGGCATTCTTCGGCGGCTCCACCGGTGTGATCTACAAACAGTTCTCCATCACCATCGTTTCGGCCATGGCGCTGTCGGTACTGGTTGCGCTGATCTTCACCCCGGCGCTGTGCGCCACCATGCTCAAACCGATCGATCCTGAGAAGCACGGCCAACCCAAGCGCGGTTTCTTCGGCTGGTTCAACCGCACCTTCGACCGTGGCGTACTGAGCTACGAGCGCGGCGTGGGCAACATGATCAAGCACAAGATCCCGGCGTTTTTGGTGTACGCACTGATCTTCGCCGGCATGATCTGGCTGTTCATGCGTATCCCGGCAGCCTTCCTGCCCGACGAAGACCAGGGCGTGATCTTTGCCCAGGTGCAGACGCCGGTGGGCTCCACCGCCGAGCGCACGCAGAAAGTCATCGACGACATGCGTATCTACCTGCTCAACACCAAGGAAGGCGAGCCGGGCGAAGGCAAGGGCGTGAAATCGGTATTTACCGTGAACGGCTTCAACTTCGCCGGTCGCGGCCAAAGCTCGGGCCTGGCCTTCGTGATGCTCAAGCCGTGGGATGAGCGTGACGATTCCACCTCGGTGTTCGCGATCGCCAAGCGTGCCCAGGGTTACTTCATGCAGACGTTCCAGGACGCCATGGTGTTTGCCATCGTGCCGCCGTCAGTCCTCGAGCTGGGCAATGCCACCGGTTTCGACGTTTTCCTGCAGGACCAGGGCGGTGTCGGCCATGAGAAGCTGATGGCCGCGCGCAACCAGTTCCTCGGCATGGCCGCCCAGAGCAAGATCCTTGCCGGTGTGCGCCCCAACGGCGTGAACGATGAGCCGCAGTACGAGCTCACCGTCGACGACGAGAAGGCCAGTGCCCAGGGGATCACGCTGTCGAACATCAACCAGACCCTGGCGATTGCCTTGGGTGGCAGCTACGTCAACGACTTCATCGACCGTGGCCGTGTGAAGAAGGTGTACGTGCAAGGTGAAGCGGCCAGCCGCATGTCGCCTGAAGACCTGAACAAATGGTACGTGCGCAGCGATTCCGGGAAGATGGTGCCGTTGTCGGCCATCGCTTCGGGCAAGTGGATCTACGGCTCGCCAAAACTGTCGCGCTATAACGGTGTGGCGGCGATGGAAATCCTCGGCACCCCGGCACCGGGCTACAGCACCGGCGACGCGATGGCCGAAGTCGAGCGCATCGCCAAGCAGTTGCCGGCCGGTATCGGCTACGCCTGGACGGGCCTGTCGTATGAGGAACGCCTGTCCGGCTCCCAGGCGCCTGCGCTGTACGCGCTGTCGCTGCTGGTGGTGTTCCTGTGCCTGGCGGCGCTGTACGAAAGCTGGTCGATTCCGATCGCGGTGGTGCTCGTGGTGCCGCTGGGCGTGGTGGGGGCGTTGATCGCCACCAGCATGCGCGGCTTGTCCAACGACGTGTTCTTCCAGGTGGGCTTGCTGGTAACGGTGGGCCTGGCGGCGAAAAACGCCATCCTGATCGTGGAGTTCGCCAAGGAACTCCACGAACAGGGCAAGGGCATCGTCGAGGCGGCCATCGAGGCGTCCCGCATGCGTCTGCGTCCGATCATCATGACCTCCATGGCGTTCATCCTCGGCGTGCTGCCGCTGGCGATCTCCTCGGGCGCAGGTTCAGGCAGCCAACATGCCATCGGTACCGGCGTGATCGGCGGTATGATCACCGCCACCGTGCTGGCGATCTTCTGGGTGCCACTGTTCTTCGCAACCGTGTCGGCCATCGGCAAGCGCAAAAAGACTGAAACCACGCAAACTTCTAACGAGGCTGGCCAATGAGCAAGTCGCTACTTTCCCTAGCCGTCACCGCCTTCGTGCTCAGTGGCTGCTCGCTGATACCTGACTATCAGCGCCCCGAAGCGCCGGTGGCCGCGCAGTACCCGCAGGGGCCGGCGTATTCGTCGGCCCAGGCGCCGGGCCAGGCCGCTGCCGAACAGGGCTGGAAGCAGTTTTTCCATGACCCTGCCCTGCAGCAGCTGATCCAGACCGCACTGGTGAACAACCGCGACCTGCGCGTCGCGGCGCTGAACATCGACGCGTACGCCGCGCAGTACCGCATCCAGCGTGCCGACCTGTTCCCGGCCGTGTCGGCCAACGGCGCCGGCAGCCGCCAGCGCACCCCGGCACGCATGTCGCAGACCGGTCAATCGGGCATCACCAGCCAGTACTCGGCCACCCTCGGGATCAGTTCCTACGAGCTGGACCTGTTCGGCCGTGTGCGCAGCCTGAGTGAAGAGGCCCTGCAAAAGTACTTCGCCACCGAAGAAGCACGGCGCAGTACGCAGATCAGCCTGGTGGCCAGCGTGGCCAACGCCTACCTGACCTGGCAGGCCGACAAGGAACTGCTCAAGCTCACCCAGGACACCCTGGGCGCGTTCGAACAGAGCTTCAAGCTCACCTCGCGCAGCAGCGAAGTCGGCGTGGCCTCGGCCCTCGACCTGAGCCAGGCACGCACCTCGGTGGAAAATGCCCGGGTGCAACTGGCGCGCTACACACGCCAGGTGGCCCAGGACGAAAACAGCCTGACCCTGCTGCTGGGCACCGGCCTGCCGGCGAATATCGCCAGCAAGCCACTGTCTGATGACCTGCTCGCCGAAGTGCCGGCCGGGTTGCCCTCCGACCTGCTGCAACGACGTCCCGACATCGTGCAGGCCGAGTACAACCTCAAGGCGGCCAACGCCAATATCGGCGCCGCCCGCGCGGCGTTTTTCCCGAGCATCAGCCTGACGGCCAATGCCGGCACCCTGAGCCCGGACCTGGGTGGCCTGTTCAAGGGCGGCTCGGGCAGCTGGTCGTTTGCCCCGCAGATCAACATCCCGATCTTCAATGCCGGCAGCCTGCGCGCCAGCCTGGACTACTCGAAGATCCAGAAAGAAATCAACGTGGCCAACTACGAGAAGGCTATCCAGACCGGCTTCCAGGAAGTTTCCGACGGCCTCGCCGCGCGTGAAACCTACAAGCAGCAACTGGACGCCCAGCGCGGCTTCGTCGCGGCCAACCAGGATTACTACCGCCTGGCCGAACGTCGCTACCGCATTGGCGTGGACAGCAACCTGACCTTCCTCGACGCCCAGCGCCAACTGTTCAGTGCCCAGCAATCGCTGATCACCGACCGCCTGGCGCAGCTCACCAGCGAGGTCAACCTGTACAAGGCCCTCGGCGGTGGCTGGAATGCGCAGACTGCGCAGAACGAGCCGGTGAAAGAAGACGCGCCGAAGTTGAAGTTGTTCTGACAGCCTGGGTGTAAATCAAAAACCGCTTCCGTCACCGGAAGCGGTTTTTTTATGCGCGCAATGTGCTGGCGGCAAATCCGGCGTCTTGCGTTCCGTTCAACCTTTCGGGGTAATATCTGTCACAGATTCTTACAGACCACAGAGGGAGCTTGTCGTAATGATCGTAGGAATCGACCTGGGCACCACCAACAGCCTCGCCGCCGTCTGGCGCGGCGATGCCACCGAGCTGGTACCCAACGCCCTTGGCCAACTGCTGACACCCAGTGTGGTCGGGCTCGATGATCAGGGCCGCGTGCTGGTCGGCCAGGCCGCCAGGGAGCGCCTGCACACGCACCCGCACCTGACCACATCGCTGTTCAAGCGCTACATGGGCAGTGCCACCGAGGTACGCCTCGGTGACCGCACCTTTCGGCCCGAAGAACTCTCGGCGCTGGTGCTCAAAAGCCTCAAGGAAGACATCGAGCGCAGCTACGGTGAAGCCGTCACCGAAGCGGTGATCAGCGTGCCCGCCTACTTCAGCGACGGCCAGCGCAAAGCCACGCGCATCGCCGGGGAGCTGGCGGGCCTCAACGTTGAAAAACTGATCAATGAACCCACCGCTGCCGCCCTGGCTTATGGCCTGCACCAGCGCGACAAGGAAACCTCGTTCCTGGTGTTCGACCTCGGCGGCGGCACGTTCGACGTGTCGATCATCGAGCTGTTTGACGGCGTGATGGAAGTGCGCGCCAGCGCCGGTGACAACTTTTTGGGCGGCGAGGACTTCGACACGCTGCTGCTGGATCACTTCGTCGACAGCCAGCGCAATGCCGAGGATTTCCCGCCCACCAGCAGCGTGCTGCACGCACTGCGCCGCGAAGCCGAGCGTGTGCGCAAAGCCCTCGGCCAGGACGACAGCGCCGACTTCACCCTGCGCGTCGACGGCCGGCAATGGGTAACAACCATCACCCAGGCCGAACTCGCCAGGCTCTATGCACCGCTGCTCGAACGCCTGCGCGCGCCGATTGAACGTGCCCTGCGCGACGCACGCATTCGGGTGGGTGATCTGGATGAGATTCTGCTGGTCGGCGGCACCACGCGCATGCCGCTGGTGCGCAAACTCGCCGCGGGGCTGTTCGGCCGCTTCCCTTCCATCAGCCTCGATCCGGACCAGGTGGTCGCCCATGGTGCGGCGATCCAGGCAGCGCTCAAGGCGCGTTCGGCGGCCCTGGAAGAAGTGGTGCTGACTGACGTGTGCCCTTACACCCTGGGGATCGAGACAGCCAACCAATATGGCAACCACATCGAGAACGGCCACTACCTGCCGTTGATCGAACGCAACAGCAGCGTGCCGGTGAGTCGGGTCAAAAGCGTGTTTACGCTCTCCGACGACCAGACTCGCGTGCTGCTGAAAATCTACCAGGGCGAAAGCCGCCTGGTGAAAGACAACATCGAGCTGGGCCAGCTGGAAATTCCAGTGCCCAAGCGCAAAGCGGGCGAAGTCTCGCTGGACGTGCGTTTTACCTACGACAACAACGGGTTGCTCGAAGCCCAGGTGAACATCCCGCTCACCGGTGAACAACACTCGCTGGTGATCGAGAACAACCCCGGTGTGCTCAGCCCACAGGAGATCCAGCAACGCCTGCAGGCGCTGGCCCTGTTGAAGATTCACCCGCGCGACCAGCAGGTCAATACCGTGCTCACGGCCCGCCTCGAACGCCTCTATCAGGAAAGCCTCGGCGAGCTGCGTGAGCAACTGGGACACTGGGCGGCGCAGTTCCAGCAGGTGCTCGACAGTCAGGACGAACGCAGCATCCGTGAGGCGCGCAGCGAACTGACCCGTCAACTTGAACAGCTCGATAACGGGTTCTGGCGCTGAGGACGATTGCACATGGACGGCTGGACACTATTGCAACTGGCGGACGACGCCGAAGAACGCACGATCAAGCGCACCTACGCGCGGCTGCTCAAGGGGTGCCGTCCGGACGATGACCCCGAGGGCTTTCAGCGCCTGCGCGAAGCCTATGAACACTGCCTGAATGAAGCGCGCTGGCGCGCCGATCACGAAGACGACGGCCCCGCCGCCGCTATGCCCGTGACCGAGGCCATCAGCGCCAGCCTCGACGACCCGGCTGAGTGGATGCAGGTGCGACCGCTTGAACCTGCACCCTTCGAGCCGCCCGCGCCAAACCCGGCGCTGGCACTGGTCGCGGGTCTGAACGCCGACAATCTCGATGAACGCTGGGCCCAAGCTCAACAGCATCTGTGCACCGAGGCATTCCAGGCCGCCCTGCTGCGTCATTGCTTTGAAGCCCCGGGCGAACGCACCGCAATCGCGCGTTGGGCCGTGCAGCACCTGGAATGGCTGACACCCTGGCAACAGGTAGCCATGACGTCCTGGCAGCACGAAGCGCTCAGCAACGAGTTGCTGCAAGCCTACCGCATGGCCCTGGAGGAACAGCTGGAGCAAAAGGCCGAGCGTGAATTCGTCACCCATCTGAGGCAGTTCAACAGCCAGGCATGGCTGCAGGTGTTCGACCTGCAGCAGCACTGGCAACGCATGATCCTCCAGTTGCTTTACAACACCCAGTGGAGCGTGCCGATGTTCGAGCGCGTGTGCCAGACCTTCGGCTGGGATGACCAGAAAGGTGTGTTTCCGGAACCGGCGTGGATGTGGCGTAGCCTGGTGTCGCGTTGTGAGCAGGAGACTTTTTACGAGCATCTGCAAGACAAGGCCCAGGATAAGCGGCGCATGTCAGCCGATGCCCTGGCCGCCCGATTGTTGCTCACGCCGATGACGGCGACGCAACACAAACGCATGATCGACGGGTTTGGCGAAAACGAGTGGAACGCCTGTCAGCACCTGGCAGACACCCTGACCTGGCGCTATCCGCAACTGGTCGAACGCCTGCATCAAAACGACCTGTATTTCTGGCGAAAATTCGTGCCACGGCCGATCTACACCCAGGTGTTTATCCGGCTATGGGCAGTCTTCGCACTGGGCATGGGCCTGAGCATTGCCCACGACACACCGAACACGTTGGACTTGATGTCCGTGTTCATCCTCCTGTTGATGTCGTTGGCACCGGCCATTGTTGGATTTCGCGTCACCCAATTCTGGGCGAGCATGAGTTCGGTATACAGGGTGCAGGATATATGGCTGACCCAGTACCTGATTCCCAAGCGATTCAACCCCAACGACTACTGGCTAGTGATACGCCATGGAGTGCCGCAGGTGATCATGCTCATAGCCTGCGGCCTGATGCTCGGCGTGCTGGGAGCGGTCACCTATGCCGGCTCGCTACTGATCAACCTGCTGCACAAAAAACGCATCGGCCACATGAGCCAACGATTCAGCGAAGGCTGGCCCTGGCTGAACGGTCTGCACTGGGCATTCTGGAGCCCGTTGCAAGTGGGGTTTCTAGTGGCGATGGTAGCGCTGATCATTGCCGCCCAGCATTACCTGCCGGCGGTGCCCTGGACCCACTTCAACCCGCCCAAGCCTTAATCACAAAAGCCGGGCCTGGCGCCCGGCAACTTGCGTTCGATCATCGCCCACAACCCGCCCTGCCCCACTTTCATCGCTCCCGCCCCGCCCCGCACCATGCGCGCACCTGCATAACCCCAATAACAACAGGTCCTACGCCATGAGCACATTTCGCCCGCGCCAGCTATTGCTGGCAACCGCTGTCGCAAGTCTTGCCCTGCCCGTCTGCGCCGAGGAGCACGGCTTTTTCGAAGACGCCAGCGCCAACCTCAACGTGCGCAATTTCTTCTTCAACCGCAATTTCACCAACCCGACCAAGGCCCAGGGCGGCGCGCAGGAGTGGACGCAGAGTTTCATCCTCGACGCCCGCTCCGGCTTTACCCAGGGCACGGTAGGCTTTGGCGTGGATGTGCTGGGCCTGTACTCGCTCAAGCTCGATGGCGGACGCGGTACTGGTGGCACTCAGTTGCTGCCGCTGGACCGTGATGGCCGTCCGGCGGACGACTTCGGGCGCCTGGGCGTGGCGTTCAAGGCGCGCCTTTCCAAAACCGAACTGAAGGTCGGCGAATGGATGCCGGTGCTGCCGATCCTGCGCGCCGACGATGGCCGCTCCCTGCCGCAGACCCTGCGGGGCGGGCAGATCACCTCCAAGGAAATCGACGGCCTGACCCTGTATGGCGGCCAGTTCCGCGCCAACAGCCCGCGTGACGACAGCAGCATGACTGACCTGTCGATGGTCGGCAGAACCGCGTTCACCTCCGACCGCTTCAACTTCCAGGGCGGCGAATACGCCTTCAACGACAAACGCACTCAGGTCGGCCTTTGGAATGCCCAGCTCAAGGACATCTACAGCCAGCAGTTCATCAACCTGATCCACAGCCAGCCCTTGGGCGACTGGACCCTGGGCGCCAACCTCGGGTTCTTCTACGGCACCGACGACGGCAGCGCCCGCGCCGGCAAGCTGGACAACAAGACCTGGTCCGGCCTGTTTTCCGCACGCTACGGCGGCAACACTTTCTATGTGGGCCTGCAAAAACTCAGCGGCAACAGCCAATGGATGCGCGTCAACGGCACCAGCGGCGGCACCCTGGCCAACGACAGCTACAACTCGAGCTACGACAACGCCGAGGAAAAATCCTGGCAGGTGCGCCACGACTACAACTTTGCCGCCCTCGGCGTGCCAGGGCTGACCTTGATGAACCGCTATATCAGCGGCAGCAATGTGCATACCGGCAGCGTGACGGATGGCAAGGAATGGGGCCGAGAAAGCGAACTGGGCTACACCGTGCAAAGCGGCAGCTTGAAAAACCTGACGATGCGCTGGCGCAACTCCAGCATGCGGCGCGACTACAGCAACAATGAGTTCGACGAAAACCGCTTGATTGTCAGCTATCCCATCAGCCTGTTGTAACGCCCCCGGCAACAGCCACGAGCCGATGGGTCGTGGCTGTTTTTGTAGCAACTTGGCTCATTTAAGGCATGAACGTTTCCCTGCGCTGGCACGACTGAAGAGCAGGCGTCGTAAGGCGGCGCTGCACATCACCTTATCCGACATACAGGTACAGGCCATGACTACAGTCACTTCTTCTCACAACCACGCCATGGCGCCCGGACAACCGCCGTCCGGCCCCCCGCGTGTCAAGACCCGCACCAAGGTGCTGGTGGATGATGGAAATCTGCGCGCCAGTCAGGCACTCACCCAGGGCCTGAAAAACCCTGAGCGTCCAGAGACACTGGCGAATGTTCTGTTCCTCGAAACAGGTAAACGCGCCGACCGGATTCATATCAGCCAACGCCCTGATGGCCAGCTGTACGCTCAGGTAAATGGTCGTGACTACGTCCTCGACACTCCAGACGGCCGCTCAAATATCCCGACTCTGCTTCACCTGAAGTCCGGAGCGGGCGACGACCGTATTACCGTCGCCCCCAACGTCAACCTGCTTATCGAAATCGACGCTGAAGACGGCAATGACGTGATTCAGGCGGGCGGCGGCAAAACCAGCGTGTATGGCGGCCGTGGCGATGATGACATTACCCTCGGCAGCGACACCGGCTACGCCGAAGGCAATGACGGCAACGACATACTCAAAGGGGGCCGGGGCCACGCGGTGATGTACGGCAATGCTGGCAATGATCGCTTGTACGCAGGCAGCGGGCCTGCCAACAAACAGAGCCACCTCGATGGCGGTGCCGGCAATGACCAGCTGTACGCAGGCAACGGGCACACGGTGCTCAACGGCGGCCTGGGTGACGACCTGCTGGTGGGCCATGACCGCACCACGTTTTACTCAGGGCAAGGGCGCAACACCCTGTGCGCGAATGCGATCAAGGCGCGCATCCATGTACAGGCGACAGCTCGCCTGATCGGCACACAAGGCTCAACGCTCACCCCCATGACGCTGACCGACGCGGGCCGAAAAGCCTTCAGCATCCAGGGGCCACCCGACTTCATTGCGCGAGTCGAAGACGATCTGACCTTGCTTCGCGCATCGCCACAAGGGCAAAAAATGCTGAAAGCGCTTGATGAGATGGCCGTGAAAAATGGCGGTCCAGTTCTCATCGTGCCCAGTAATCGTGGCAACTCCTATCTCTTCTGGAGCACCGAGCTGCAACACCTTGAGCAGAACAATCAGGTTCCAGCTGAACGCACCGACCCCAAGTGGGGCTACCTGAAGGATGGGGTACCGGGTTCACGGGCCGACAAAGGCACGATTTTCTACAACCCGGCCGCGGTTTACGGGACGGATCCGTTGTTCTTGCCGCTCAACCAGCTTTTCCATGAAATGGCGCACGCCTGGAATGGCGCCAACGGCACCTTCCTGCCAGGTGCGAGCGTGCCGACCCGCGATCAACCCGAGCGCCCAGGCCCACCCAACAGTGAACTGCAAGCCGTCGGCCTGGTGAGCAACGCGCCGCCCTTCGACTTCGACAACGACCCCAACACCCCTCCCACTTCAACCAACCCCGCGCCGTTTACCGAAAACACATTGAATGCAGAAATGGGCCTGCTCCTGCGAACCCGTTACGCCTGAATCTGAATCGCCCCGCCAGACGGCCATTTATACCGGTGATCGCGGCGTGTGCATGCTGTATCGTGCACGCGCCCTCACCCGGCACATGGACCTCAACGACACGGACGCCTACCTCTTCGAAGGCCGCCATGAAATACCTCATTGTCCTTTTGTCGGTTCTGCTCAGCGGCTGTATCGGCCAGCCCATCGCCTTGACGCCACAGACCGCGCAGCGTTTGCAGGCCCAGGCGCCGATCCGCTTTTTAATCACTTTCGATGACGGTCCCAGCGCCTCGGGCTACAACAACCCGAGCCGTTCAGTGCTGGCTGATCTGGCGCATAACCCGATTTTGCCGGGCATCAAGGCGGTGTTTTTCGTGCAGACCGAAGGGGCGCGTTCCGGCGGCAGTGCCCGCGGGCGCAAAACCATGGTGCGTGAATTTGCCGCCGGGCATGTACTGGGTTTCCACACCGCCACCGCGTTTCACACCAACCACCGCTGGCTGAGCGATGCCGAACTGGAACGCACCCTCACCCTGGGTGCAGCAGACATCGCCGGGATCACCGGCGCACCGCCCGTGCTGGTGCGCCCGCCGTTCTGGAACTACGACAAACGTACCTTTGCCGCCTACCAGCGCCATGGCATGAGCGTCTTGCTCACCGACCTGAGTGCCAATGACGGCAAGATCTGGGGCTTCAACGCCAGCCCCCGGCGTCGCGCCAACCTCTATCGGCAACTGTCGGTGGTGCGCGAACACATTGCCCTGGGCGAGCTGCCGACGGTGGATGGGGTGATTCCAGTGGTGGTGACCTTCCATGACATCAACCGCTACACCGCGCGGCACATGCAGGAATATCTGCAGATCCTGCTCGACAGCGCGCGCATCAACGGCATGAACACCGCCGCCGAGCCGTTCTACACCGACACCGCCGCCCTGCAACGCGCGGCGCTGAGGCGCACGATCAAGGATGTGAATGCGCCGGTGCACCTGCCAGGTGTGTGGAATTGGGTGTGGGATGCCGACTCACACTGACCTTGCAAACACAGGAGGTCTCCTGTGGGAGCTGGCTTGCCTGCGATGCAGACACCTTGTTACATCAGGCACACCGAGTGGATGCCATCGCAGGCAAGCCAGCTCCCAGATTTTGTCGGTATTTCAGACTCAGGCTTGCTGACGTGACTCAACCCCCAACTCATCCCACACCGATTCGGCCAGGTGGAACGTCGCATTCGCCGCCGGAATCCCGCAGTAGATCGCGCTCTGCATCAGCACTTCCTTGATCTCGGCACGGGTCACGCCATTGCTCGCGGCGGCCCGCAGGTGCAGCTTCAGCTCTTCGCTGCGGTTCATGCCGATCAGCATGGCGATGGTGATCAGGCTGCGGGTATGCCGAGGCAGGCCCGGGCGGGTCCAGATATCGCCCCAGGCGTGACGGGTGATCATCTCCTGAAACTCGCCGTTGAACTCGGTCAGGGCGTTGAGGCTGCGATCGACATGGGCATCGCCCAGCACTTCGCGGCGCACCTTGAGGCCCTCGGCATAACGTTGTTTCTCGTCCACAAACAGCTCCTCTAAACAGCAAATGTAGCGAGCGGTTTTTTTGTGGCAAGCCCTAATGCCGTTCAGTTAAGCGCAGATTCATGTGGCGAGCAGGCTTGTCCTGCGTTGGGCTGCGCAGCAGCCCTAAAACCAGGCGCTGAGCCGTATCAGGTACACCGCGTTTGCTGGATTGGGGGCGCTTCGCACCCCAACGCGGGGCAAGCCCGCTCGCCACAATAAACCCACACATTTTCCTTAACTGAACGGCATTAGGGCAAGCCCGCTCGCCACTGCAAGACCAGCCATCACTGGGTCAGTGGGCCAGCAGAAATTCGATAACGCGGTCGCTGAACGCGGCGCCCGCCTGCACGTTGGACAGGTGCGCCGCATAGAACTCGGCGTACTCGGCGCCCTTCACATGGTTCTGGATAAAGTGGCCGCCGGCCGGCGGTGTTACGGCGTCTTCCGTGCCGGCGATCACCAGGGTCGGCACCTTGATAGAGGCCAGTTGCGCGCGAAAATCCGCGTCGCGCACGGCGGCGCAGTTGGCGGCGTAGCCCTCGGGCGATGTGTTGGCGAGCATGTCGGTGATCTGTTGCGCCTGGTGCGGATTGGCCGCCGCAAAGTCAGCGGTGAACCAGCGGGCAATCGACGCATCGCGCAGCGCGACCATCGCCGCCGCGCCGTCACGCAGCACGGTCTCGATGCGTGGGTCCCACACCTCGGGGGTGCCGATCTTCGCGGCGGTGTTGCACACCACCAGGCGCTGCAGGCGCGCGCCGGCGTTGATGCCCAGCCATTGGCCGATCAGCCCGCCCATGGACAACCCGCAGAAATGCGCACGGTGAATACCCAGCGCATCCAGCAGCGCCAGCACGTCGCGGCCCAGTTGCTCGATGCTGTAGGGCCCCGGCGTGACCAGGGACTTGCCATGGCCACGGGTGTCGCAGCGCAGCACGCGAAAATGCCGGGTGAAGGCCGGTATCTGGATATCCCACATATGCAGGTCGGTGCCCAGGGAGTTGGACAGCACCAGCACTGGTGCATCGGCAGGCCCGTCGAGTTGGTAATGCAGTTCGCCGTCGGCGAGTTGGACAAAGGGCACGGCAGCCTCCTCAGGCGGTCAAGGCAAAATGTTCGGTAACGGCGCGGGTGACCCAGGTGTGGGCCTGACCCAGGTAGTGCGCCGGGTCGAGCAGACGGTCCAGTTCAGTGGCTGACAGCTCGGCAGTGATCTGCGCTTCATCGGCCAACACCGCGCGCAAATGCCGCCCCTCGGCGACCGCGCGCTTGCAGCATTGCTCCAGCAGATGGTGCGCGGTTTCGCGGCCCAGCCGTTGGGCGAGCACGATACTGACCGCTTCAGCCAACACCAGGCCCTGAGTGAGGTCCAGGTTACGCGCCATGCGTTCAGCATCGACCTCTAGGCCTTCACTCACCAGCAACGCCTGCTTGAGCGCACCCGACACCAGCCGGCAGATATCCGGCAGGGTTTCCCATTCGGCGTGCCACAAACCCAGGCTGCGTTCGTGCTCCTGGGGCATGGCGCTGAACATGGTCGCCACCAGCCCCGGCACCCGAGTGGCGGCGCTGATCAGCACGGCGGCGCCCACCGGGTTGCGTTTGTGCGGCATGGTGGATGAACCGCCCTTGCCCGGCGCCGACGGTTCGAAGACTTCAGCGGCTTCGGTCTGCATCAGTAGGCTGATATCGCGACCCAGCTTGCCGAGGCTGCCGGCGATCAGGCCAAGCACCGCAGCGAACTCCACCAGACGGTCACGCTGGGTATGCCAGGGTTGTTCGGGCAGGCCCAATTGCAACTCTGCCGCCAGCGCCTCGGCCACCGGCATGGCGTGTTCACCCAGTGCCGCCAGGGTGCCGGACGCGCCGCCGAACTGCAGCACCAGCAAGCGTGGTTTCAACTGTGCCAGACGCTGCCGATTGCGGGTCACTGCGCCCAGCCAACCGGCGATTTTCATCCCCAGGGTGACCGGCGTGGCGTGTTGCAGCCAGGTGCGCCCGGCCAGTGGCACCGTTGCGTAGCGCTGGGCCTGGGCGGCAAGCACGTCACCCAGGCGCGCCAGGTCCGCGTCGATCAAAGCCAGCGCCTGGCGCACCTGCAGCACCAGGCCAGTGTCCATCACGTCCTGGCTGGTCGCGCCCAAATGCACATAGCGTTCGGCCCCGGCGTCTTCACTGGCAATCAACTTGCCCAGTGCCTTGACCAGCGGAATCGCCGAGTTGCCCGCCGTGGCAATCGCCACGCCCAGGGCGTCGACGTCGTACAGCGAGGCCAGGCAGGCCTGGGCAATCGGCGCGACGGCGGCCTGCGGGATCAACCCGACCAGGGCCTGCGCACGGGCCAGCGCCGCCTCGAAATCCAGCATGCCCTGCACGCGGCCCTGGTCGCAAAACACCTCGGCCATGCCGTCGGCGGTGAAGTAGGCGTCGAACAATTGGTTGCTCGTGCGCAGCGTCATAACGGATCCCTTACAAATCGTGGTGCAGGTACTCTGCCTGTTTCGGCAGGCGCAGGCTGAACAGGAACGCCACCGCCATCATGCCGGTGACATACCAATAGAAGGTGTTTTCCATGCCCATGGACTTGAGGCCCAGCGCCACGTACTCCGCCGAACCGCCGAAGATCGCGTTGGCCACGGCGTAGGCCAGGCCCACGCCAAGGGCGCGCACATGGGGAGGGAACATCTCGGCTTTCACCAACCCGCTGATCGAGGTATAGAAGCTGACGATAGCAAGCGCCAGGGCGATCAACACAAACGCCAGAAACGGGCTTGTCACGGTTTTCAGGGTCAGCAGGATCGGCACCGTGCACAGGGTGCCGAGGGCGCCAAACCAGAGCATCGAATTGCGCCGGCCGATCCGGTCCGAAAGCATGCCGAACAGCGGCTGCATGCACATGTACACGAACAGTGCGCCGGTCATGATGTAGCTGGCGGTTTTGGCGTGCATGCCAGCGGTGTTCACCAGGTACTTCTGCATGTAGGTGGTAAAGGTGTAGAAAATCAGCGAGCCGCCGGCGGTGTAGCCCAGCACGGTGATGAACGCCGCTTTGTGGTGACGGAACAACGCGGCGATGCTGCCGGCGTCCTTGTCCTGGCGCGTTTGTTTGCTGGTGGTTTCCTTGAGCGTGCGGCGCAGCAGCAGGGAGATCACTGCGGCAATGGCGCCGATCACGAAGGGAATCCGCCAGCCCCAGGCGCGCAACTCTTCTTCGCTGAGAAGCTGTTGCAGGACCACCAGCACCAACACCGCCAGCAGTTGCCCGCCGATCAGGGTCACGTACTGGAACGAAGCAAAGAAACCGCGCTGGCCCTTGAGCGCGACTTCACTCATGTAAGTCGCGGTGGCGCCGTATTCCCCCCCCACCGACAAGCCCTGGAACAGCCGCGCCAGCAGCAGCAGCGCCGGCGCCCAGGCGCCGATGTCCTTGTAGGTGGGCAGAAAGGCGATCACCAGCGAGCCGGCGCACATCATGAGCACCGAAATCATCATCGAGCTCTTGCGCCCGTGTTTGTCGGCCACTCGGCCAAACAGCCAGCCGCCGATGGGCCGCATCAGGAACCCTGCAGCGAACACACCGGCGGTGTTGGCCAGTTGCACCGTGGGGTTGTCGGACGGGAAAAATGCCGGGGCGAAGTAAATGGAGCAGAAGGCGTAAACGTAAAAATCGAACCATTCGACCAGGTTGCCGGTAGATGCACCGACAATCGCGAAGATCCGTTTGCTGCGTTCTTCTCCCGTGTAGTGACTCGTTTTTGTTGTCATGGTTTTTGACTCAGTGGAAAGGGTTATAGCCTAGACATACTTTGCAACAACCATGTTCCGCAAGCAGACTTTTGGGTAGGTGCGCCTGGACTGGCCTCATCGGGCGCAAGCCCCCCTCCCGCACTTGACTGTATTCACCCTTCAAATGTGGGAGAGGGCTTGCTCCCGATGGGGCCCTCAAGCCTTACTCAATAATCAAAAAACACCGTCTCCTTATCCGTCCCCTGCAAAATCACATTCCACTGATAAACCCCCTCAGCATCCTGCTCGGCAATCAATGTCCCACGCCGCTCGGCCGGCACACAAGCCAGCAACGGGTCATCCCCATTCAACGCGTCACCGGCAAAATAAATCCGCGTGAGCAAGTGCTTCACCAGGCCTCGCGCGAATACCAGCACCACCAGGTGCGGTGCCTGGATGGAGCCCTTGAGCCCCGGCACGCTGCCCGGCTTGATCGTGGTAAAGCGAAACCGCCCCTCGGCATCCACCGGCACGCGGCCAAAGCCTTCGAAGTTCGGGTCGACGGGTTTGGCCTGCTCATCCTCCGGGTGGTCATACTTGCCGACGGCGTTGGCCTGCCAGACCTCAAGCATGGCGTCATTGACGACATCACCGTTGCCGTCCACCACTTGCCCGCTGATCGCCACGCGGTCGCCCAGGGTGGCGGCGACGGTCAAGTCTTCGCGGTTCAGCCAGGTCAGGCCGATGTGGTAGTAAGGCCCCACCGTGTGGGACGTGGTTGCATACAGGCTCATCTCATTTCTCCATCGGCGTGGCGTCGCGGCCGCGCAGGACGATGTCCCAGCGGTAGCCGAGGGCATAGGAAGGAATGGTTTTTTCCAGGTCGAAGCTGGCGATCAGACGCTGCTTGGCCGAGGTGTCCGGCACGCAGTTGTAGATCGGGTCGTATTCCAGCAGCGGGTCGCCGGGGAAATACATCTGCGTCACCAACCGGGTCAGCACGCTCGGCCCGAACAGCGAGAAGTGGATATGCGCCGGGCGCCATGCGTTGTGGTGGTTGCCCCACGGGTAGGCGCCGGGCTTGATGGTCTGGAACTGATACCAGCCATCGGCGTCGGTAACGGTGCGCCCGGTGCCGGTGAAGTTGGGGTCCAGCGGCGCGTCGTGCAGGTCACGCTCGTGGTGGTAGCGCCCGGCGGCGTTGGCCTGCCAGATTTCCACCAGGATGCCCGGCACCGGCAGACCGTTTTCATCCAGCACACGCCCGTGAATGATGATGCGCTCGCCTTGCGGCTCGCCGTCATGCTGGGCGGTGAGGTCGTGGTCCTTCTCGTTGATCCGCTCGGCACCGAGGGTGGGGCCGGTGATTTCCGACAAGGAATGGGGCAGGAACACCAACGGCTGGGACGGCGAACGCAGGTTCGTCGATTGATAGGCCGGGTGCAGGTAATCAGGTTGAGTGCCCGCGTGCGGGCGCCGATAACCGGGCTTGTCACTCATGGAGCCATCCTCTCTTGTTAGACGCGTTCAATCGCCAGGGCCAACCCTTGGCCGACGCCCACGCACAGGGTGGCCAGGCCTTTACGGCCACCGGTTTTTTCCAACTGATGCAGGGCTGTCAGTACCAACCGCGCACCGCTCATGCCCAACGGGTGTCCAAGGGCGATGGCGCCGCCGTTCGGATTGACCTGAGGCGCGTCATCGGCAATCCCCAGCTCACGCAGCACCGCCAGGCCCTGGCTGGCGAAAGCTTCATTGAGTTCGATCACATCGAAGTCGCTGACGGCCAGGCCAAGGCGCTCCACCAGCTTGCGCACCGCCGGCACCGGGCCGATGCCCATCACACGCGGCGCGACACCGGCGCTGGCCATGCCTAAAACGCGGGCCCGGGCCGTGAGGCCGTGTTTCTTCACCGCGTCGGCGGACGCCAGAATCAGCGCCGCCGCACCGTCGTTCACACCGGACGCGTTGCCGGCAGTGACCGTCTTGTCAGGGCCATTGACCGGCTTGAGTTTGGCCAGGGCTTCGAGGGTGGTGTCCCGTGGATGCTCGTCGTGTTCCACCAGGGTTTCGCCTTTTTTATGGGCAACCCGCACCGGCACGATTTCTTCGGCAAAGAACCCGGCAGCCTGGGCAGCCGCTGTGCGTTGTTGGCTGCGCAGGGCAAAGGCATCCTGGTCGGCGCGGGACACACCGTAATCATCGGCGACGTTGTCGGCGGTCTGCGGCATTGCGTCCACGCCGTACTGGGCCTTCATCAACGGGTTGATAAAACGCCAGCCGATGGTGGTGTCTTCAAGCTTCATGTTGCGCGAAAACGCGGCGTCGGCCTTGCCCATCACGAACGGCGCACGGGACATCGACTCGACGCCACCGGCAATCGCCAGCTCCATTTCGCCGCTGGCGATAGCGCGAAACGCGGTGCCGATGGCGTCCATGCCCGAGGCGCACAAACGGTTGAGGGTCACGCCGGGAATGCTCTGCGGCAGGCCCGCCAGCAACAGCGCCATGCGCGCGACGTTGCGGTTGTCTTCGCCGGCCTGGTTGGCGCAGCCGAGGAACACCTCGTCCACCGCGCTCCAGTCCACGGACGGGTTGCGCTCCATCAGCGCTTTGATCGGCAGCGCCGCCAGGTCATCGGCGCGCACAGTGGACAGGCCACCGCCAAAGCGGCCGATGGGGGTGCGGATGGCATCACAGATAAAGACGTCACGCATCAGGCTTCTCCAGGCGCTTGGCCATGGGCGGCGGCCGTGCGGGCTTCAAGGTCACGCAGGGCGGTCAGCTCCACCTCAGTCGGTTCGGCAGTGGTGTCGACCTGCTCGGCAAAGCGAATCGCCCAACCGGTGGCGGCCACCACTTGCTCGCGAGTTACCCCAGGGTGCAGCGCGGTGACCACGAACTCATGGCTGCCCTCTTCCGGCTCCATGATGCACAGGTCGGTAATAATGCCAACGGGCCCGGCGCCCGGCAGGCCCAGGCGCTTGCGTGAATCGCCGCCCTCGCCGTGGCCGACGGAGGTGATGAAGTCCAGCTTGTCGACAAACGAGCGTGCCGACTGCTTGAGGATGATCAGCACACTCTTGGCGGAACCGGCGATTTCCGGCGCGCCACCGGCACCCGGCAGGCGCACTTTGGGCTGGTGATAGTCACCGACCACGGTGGTGTTGATATTGCCGAAACGGTCGACCTGGGCCGCGCCGAGAAAGCCGACGTCGATGCGCCCGCCTTGCAGCCAGTAGCGAAAAATCTCGCCGGTGGGCACCACGGTGTCGGCGGTTTCCGCCAGTTCGCCATCGCCGATGGACAGCGGCAACACGGAAGGCTTGGCGCCAATCGGGCCGGACTCGTAGATCAGCACCACGTCGGGCGACGAGGTCAGGCGTGCCAGGTTGGCGGCCTTGGACGGCAGGCCGATGCCGACGAAGCACACCGAGCCGTTCTTGAGGCGGCGCGCGGCGGCGACGGTCATCATTTCGTTGGTCGAGTAAGCCATTACTTGGCCTCCTGCGCGGCGGCCAGCCTGGCCTGGAATTCACTGAAATCGGCAGTGCCGTGGATGTATTCGTCGATCCATGCGGTAAAGGTCCCACGGTCGCGGGCAATCGGGTCCCACGCCTGATAGAAACGGTTGTCGCGCTCGTTGTAGCCGTGGGCGTAGGACGGATGTGCGCCGCCTGGTACATGGCACACGGCGGTCAGGGCCCAGGTCGGCAGCACGCAGCTGTTCATCGGCGCGTTCAGGTCATCGACGATTTCCTCGACGGTCACGATGCAGCGCTTGGCCGCCAGGGCGGCTTCCTTCTGCACGCCGAGAATGCCCCAGAGCAGCACGTTACCCTTGCGGTCGGCTTTCTGCGCGTGGATCACGGTGATGTCCGGACGTACCGACGGCACCGCCGCCAGCACTTCGCCGGTAAACGGACAGGTCACGGTTTTGATCAGCGGGTTGACCTTGGGCAAGTCGGAACCGGCGTAGGCGCGCAGCACCGCGAACGGCAGCCCGGAGGCGCCGGCGACGTAGGCATTGGCCAGGTCGGCATGGCTGTGTTCTTCAATCTCCAGCGGCTGCGGCCAGTGTTTTTCCACCGCATCACGCAGTCGATGCAGGGAGCCCACCCCCGGATTGCCGCCCCACGAGAAAATCAGCTTGCGCACGCAGCCGGCACCGATCAACTGGTCGTAGATCAGGTCGGGCGTCATGCGCACCAGCGTCAGGTCTTTCTTGCCCTGACGAATGATTTCATGGCCTGCGGCCGTAGGGATCAGGTGGGTGAAGCCTTCGAGAGCGACGGTGTCACCGTCGTTCACGAAGCGCTTGACCGCATCACGCAGGGTGAGAATGTCAGCCATGGGGTGGAGCTCCCGGTGCGGATCGAAAAAGGCGCTGAGGTGGCGCCGAAGTGCCTGAAGATTAAGCCGAGGGCATGGCGCCAAACAATCCGATAATCGACTAAACGTTCGATAATCGAACACTTGTTGGTAAGTTGACTCGGTCCAATATGGAAGGGGACCGGCTCCCGATAGCAGTGTGTCAGCCCCGGATGTGCTGATTGATCCGCCGCAATCGGGAGCGAGCCCTCTCCCACCTGTTTAAACGCCACCAGCCCTCAGGTGGCATCCGCATGGCTGACCATGCCTTTGATGAGCACGGCCGCAGTGGCCAGTGTCGCCGGGATCACCAGCGCGGTGAGCACCTGCTCGAAGTTCCAGCCCAAGCCCAGCAACGTGGCGCCCATCCACGCGCCAAGGATCGCGCCGAACCGACCAATGCCAAGCATCCACGACACACCCGTGGCGCGGCCCTGGGTCGGGTAGAAACGCGCGGCCAGGGACGGCATCGCCGATTGCGCGCCGTTGACGCACATCCCCGCAATCAGCACCAACGTCGCCAGCAAGGTGATATTGCCCAGGCTCTGCCCCACTGCGTAGGCAAACACCCCCGCCAGCAGGTAGAACGTGCCGATGACTTTGTGCGGATTGAAGCGGTCCATCGCCCAGCCCACACCGACCGCACTCAACACGCCGCCAAACTGGAACAGCGCGCCGATAAAGGCGGCCTGTTCCATGCTGGCGCCACTGTCGCGCATCAGGGTCGGCAGCCAACTGGTGAGCAGGTACACAATCACCAGGCCCATGAAGTAAGTGAGCCACAGCAGCAAGGTGCCGGCGCGGTAGGTGCCGGAGAAGATCACCGCGAACACGTTGCGGGCCTTGACGGTTTTCTGCTCGGGCACACTGAAGGCGCTGGCCTGGGCGATTATGGCGGGCGCGATGGGGGACAGCGCTTCGCGCACCCTGTGGGTGCCGCGATTGCGCACCACCAGGTAGCGTGCCGACTCGGGCAGCCACAGCATCAGCACCACCACCAGAATCAACGGCAGGATGCCGCCGATCATCAACAAGGCGTGCCAGCCGAATGCCGGAATCAGCTTGGCCGAGATAAATCCGCCACCGGCCATGCCCAGATTGAAGCCGCAGAACATGCTGGTCACCAGCAGTGACTTGTGGCGCTCAGGGGTGTATTCGGACAACAGCGTGGTGGCATTCGGCATGCCGGCGCCCAGGCCCAGCCCGGTGAGAAAGCGCAGCACCAGCAATTGGTCGACATTCGAGCTGTAGGCCGACGCCAGGCTGAAGGCGCCGAACACCAGCACCGCACTCACCAGCACCACCTTGCGGCCGAAGCGATCCGCCAGCGGCCCGGAGCCCAGAGCGCCGAACACCATGCCGATCAACGCGGCGCTCATCACCGGGCCGAGGCTGGCGCGGTCGATGCCCCAGTCCTGGGACAGTGCCGGCGCGATAAAGCCCATGGCGGCCGTGTCGAGGCCATCGAGGAAGACAATCAGGAAACACAGGATCACCACACGCCACTGGTAGCGTGACAGTGGCTGGGCATTGATGAAGGACTGGACGTCCAGAGGGGTGCCGACAGAAGGTTGCGTCATTATTGTTATTTCCACACCGATGGCGGGACAACGACCTGAGGTCGTCATTATTGTTGGATGCGCCCGAGAGCGCTGCCGCACATTAATAAGCGCGGGCAAACACCGTCAATTCATCCCGCGCGGATCTGTGCGGTCATCGAACAGCTTAGGCAAACAGTTGCGTACTCAATTCGCGACTGGCCGTGAGCATGCTCGGCAGGAAACGCTGCTCCAGCTCACTGCGGCTGACACGCCCGGCATGGGTGCTGACATTAAGCGCGGCCAATACCTGGCCGGAGGCGTCGTACACCGGCACGGCGATGGAACGCAGGCCTTGCTCGAGTTCCTGATCGACGATGCACCAGCCTTGCTGGCGTACCTGTTGCAGGCATTCGAACAGCGCTTGGGGGGTGGTCAGGGTGCGACTGGTCTTGGTGGGCAGGTCGGCATGGTCGAGGTAATCCTGCAGCGAGGCGTCGTCCAGCGCCGCCAGGAGGATGCGGCCCATGGAGGTGCAGTAGGCCGGCAAGCGCCCGCCCACCGACAGGTCTACCGAAATCAGGCGTTGCGTGGTGGCGGAGCGGGCAATGTAGAGGATGTCGTCGCCTTCGAGCGTGGCCATGTTGCAGGCTTCGTGCAGTTGCTCGCTCATGCGGTCCAGGTACGGCTGGGCGGACACGGCCAGCGGGGTCGACGACAAATAGGCGTGGCCCAGGGTCAGCACTTTGGGCAACAGCGAATAGGTGCGCCCATCGGTGGTGGCGTAGCCGAGCTTGATCAGCGTGTGCAGACACCGGCGCACGGCGGCGCGGGGGATTTCGGTGCGGTGGCTGATCTGGGCGATGGTCAGATGGCGTTTGCGCTCCTGGAATGCCTGCACCACCGCAAGCCCCCGGGCCAGGGAGGTCATGAAGTCCGGATCGCCAGTGAACGCCTGGATGCGCTTGGCCGGTGAAGCCACGATGGGCGGCGCCACCGATGCGAAGGCGTTACGCAATTGGTCATTCATTTCGGATCCTTTCTCTTATTCTGCAAGCGCAGGGAGGGCTGCTGGCTATTACAAACCGCACCGCCACGGCAGACAAGGCGAGGTCGGCGTCATTGGGCGATTATCGGACGAGCAGTCGATTATCGCAATTTGCCTGACGATGGCACCTTAATTCAAGCCATCTTCCACGGCGGTAAAAACAATTAGTTATGAAGTCGGCTTTTTAGCCACTACCGACTCGCGCGTAACAAAAGTCTCACACGAAGTTGCGGGTTTTTAACTTTATGCCGGTAGTGTTATTCAAATGCACCGCTATAATGCTGCCTGTGCAGAGGTCAACCCGGTACCCGTATCGGCTTTGGAGCTCGCCAGGCAGCGCCCAAGACGTGCATTGCCTGTTATAGCAAGGTTTTAAACGAAGTCTTATCGCGCATTAATGTTCAAGGTGAACGGTTCAACTGTTCAATTTGGCATCGTTGCGCGAGTTTCTGCCTTAGTGCTGCACGCTAATTAAACTCAACTCAATCAGGTAATAAATGTGACGAAAGACGAACTGCGCGCGGAACTTGAGCGCCAGGAACAACGTTACAAGGACGTTTACGGCGGGGAAGTCACCACCTACGCCGCGCAGCCCGAGCCAGAGCGCAAGCCTTGGCGCAAGCGCGCCAGCTTGCTTGATCAGGCATTTGCCCAGGAAATCGAGAAGATCGAACAGGAACTCAAGGCCGAAGAGTCATAAGGCCTTCGGCGTGAGTGGTCAGGGTGTTGCAGTCTTTGTCGGTCGAGTGTCGGCTGAGAACACCTGTCTTTTCCTACATTTGAGCTAGCGACCTACGGCGCGCTGGGAATTTTCATACAAATGTTTCAGAAGTGACGATTTTGTGACAAAACCGCGCCGTTGCAGCCCCGCGCGTTATAAATCAACGACTTGTCAAAGCCCCGGAAACGCTGGGATGCGTGCGCTTCCCACAGATTTTTTCCGGGAAGATTGCTACCGATGAGCAGCTAGTGCATCGATTACCGAGGTTTTCTGGCATAATCGCGCCCCCTTACGACCGGGTCAGAAAACCTTCATGATCGATTTATTCAGCGGACTGGATGCGTGGGTTCTAGTGAGCCTGTTGCTCGCCCTGGCCTTTGTCCTCGCCTTCGAGTTCATCAATGGCTTTCATGACACCGCTAACGCGGTGGCCACAGTCATCTATACCAAAGCCATGCCGCCGCACCTGGCCGTGTTCTTCTCCGGGGTGTTCAACTTCCTCGGCGTGCTGCTCGGCGGTGTGGGTGTCGCCTACGCCATCGTGCATCTGCTGCCGGTGGAGTTGCTGATCAATGTGAACACCGGCCACGGTCTGGCGATGGTCTTCTCATTACTTGCGGCGGCGATCACCTGGAACCTGGGCACCTGGTACTTCGGTATTCCGGCCTCCAGCTCGCACACGCTGATCGGTTCGATCCTCGGCGTCGGCCTGGCCAACGCCCTGATCAACGATATTCCGCTGGCGGACGGTGTGAACTGGCAGAAGGCGGTCGATATCGGCGCCTCGCTGGTGTTTTCGCCAATGGCCGGCTTCATCGTCGCCGCCCTGGTGCTGATCGGCCTGAAGTGGTGGCGTCCGCTGTCGAAGATGCACAAGACTCCGGACCAGCGCCGCAAACTCGACGACAAGAAACACCCGCCGTTCTGGAACCGCCTCGTGCTGGTGATCTCGGCCATGGCCGTGAGCTTCGTGCACGGCTCCAACGATGGGCAGAAAGGTATCGGCCTGATCATGCTGGTGCTGATCGGTATCGTGCCGGCGCAGTTCGTTCTCGACCTGGGCAGCACCACCTATCAGATCGAACGCACCCGCGACGCCACCGTGCATTTGAGCCAGTTCTACCAGCGCAACAACGCCACCCTGGGCGAGTTCCTGGCCTTGGGCAAAAGCGTGAAGGACGACCTGCCGGGCAAGTTCCAGTGCAACCCGCAACAGACCGAGCCGACCATCAATGCGCTGGTGGACACCTTGAAAGGCGTGTCCGACTACCATTCGCTGAGTGCCGACCAGCGCATCGAAGTGCGTCGCTACCTGCTCTGCCTGGACGACACCGCGAAGAAAGTCGGCAAGCTGCCGGGCCTGGATGCGCGCGAGAAGTCCGACCTCGACAAGCTGCGCAAAGACCTGACCGCCACCACCGAATACGCGCCGTTCTGGGTGATTCTGGCGGTCGCCCTGGCTCTGGGCCTGGGCACCATGGTGGGCTGGAAGCGGGTGGTGCTGACCATCGGGGAGAAGATCGGCAAGCAGGGCATGACCTACGCCCAGGGCATGTCGGCGCAGATCACCACCGCCACCATGATCGGCTTCGCCAACATCTTCGCCTTGCCGGTGTCGACCACCCACGTGTTGTCGTCCGGTGTGGCGGGCACCATGGTCGCCAATAAAAGCGGCCTGCAAGGTGGCACGGTCAAGACCATCCTGATGGCCTGGGTGCTGACCCTTCCCGCTACCGTGGCACTGTCGGCCGGATTGTTCTGGCTGGCGTCCAAGGCGCTGGGCAGCTGATAAAAAGCCTGCAGTAAAAAAGGTGCGATCCGCGAGGGTCGCACCTTTTTTTATGGGCTGAACTGGGTCCCACACCCTCCAGCGGCGCACAAAAAAAGGCGACCGAAGTCGCCCAAAATGCCTTGCGTGCCCTGTAATCCGCAAAGACCTGTGCGGATAAACCAGGGCTACATTAACGAAGAAGGTGAAGCGGGGAATTGACCAGGGTCAATGGATGCACATTGCTCAGCGCTTTTTCGGCTTGCTCTTGGTTTTTTTCTTCGGCTTTGCCAGCGGCATTGCCTGTTCAAACGCGTGGCGCACTTCATTCAAGCGCTTGTCATTGAGGTCATGCACACGCTTGGCACGTTCGGCATTCAGGTCGATCAGCTTGTCATCGTCACTCATGGCTTGGCTTACGTTGTGGCGGGGGATGGCGCAATAATGCGGCCTGCCCCGCGTGACCGCAAATACACCTTCACACCTCGACGTCCACCCACAGCCCCTGGCGTGGCTCATCTTCGATCAGCGGGATGACGGGCACAGTGTTATCGGCATTGAGCACATCGCCTGGAATCGCGAGGTGCTGTTCCGGGTCCTGGTCCGCTTCTCGACGGCGTTTCTGTTGTTCCTGCTGACGGCGTTGTTCCTCGCGCAGCAAAAAAGTCGACTGTTCGGCATCGCCCTTCTTCAGGTCGATGGTGCTTTCATTGGAACCCGCTTGCACTGGCACCACGGGCGGTATATCCGGCTTGGGCCTTACCGGGTCGAGTTGCGACGTGACCGGTACGACGCTGACGGGCAGCATGGGTGGCAGCATAATAGTTACTCTCCTGATCTTCAGGCTGTCGGCGCGCTGAGCACCGACTTGAGCGCAGCATCGCCAACCTGTGACTCAGTCGACACTCACAAGTGCCCGCCACCCGTCGATTCACAGCGCGCACGCTCACTCAAACGGAGTAGTTTTCGTCAGAGTCCTTGGGGGTCGGACCTTGTTCCGTTAAGATAGTCGGCTTTTTCACGGCGGGAGTCAGGCAGCATGGCGCAGCAGTATCAACCGGGGCAACGCTGGATTAGTGACAGCGAAGCAGAGCTGGGGCTAGGCACCGTTCTGGCACAGGACGGGCGCTTGTTGACCGTGCTCTATCCGGCCACTGGCGACACACGCCAGTATGCGCTACGGAATGCGCCCCTCACCCGCGTGAGGTTTTCGCCGGGTGATTCCATCACGCATTTCGAAGGCTGGAAAATGACCGTGCAGGAAGTCGACGACGTCGACGGCCTGCTGGTGTACCACGGTCTCAATGGACAGAACGAGCAGGTCACCCTGCCGGAAACCCAACTGTCCAACTTCATCCAGTTCCGCCTCGCCAGCGACCGCCTGTTCGCCGGCCAGATCGACCCGCTGGCCTGGTTCTCGCTGCGCTACCACACCCTGGAACACACCAGCCGCCAATTGCAGTCCTCGCTATGGGGCCTGGGCGGCGTGCGCGCGCAACCCATCGCGCACCAATTGCACATTGCCCGTGAAGTCGCTGACCGCATCGCGCCACGGGTATTGCTGGCCGACGAAGTGGGCCTGGGCAAGACCATCGAAGCGGGCCTCGTCATCCATCGCCAGTTGTTGTCGGGCCGCGCCAGCCGCGTGCTGATCCTGGTACCGGAGAACCTGCAGCACCAGTGGCTGGTGGAAATGCGCCGCCGCTTCAACCTGCAGGTTGCGCTGTTCGACGAAGAACGCTTTATCGAAAGTGATGCCTCCAACCCGTTCGAAGACACCCAGCTCGCGCTGGTGGCGCTGGAGTGGCTGGTGGACGACGAGAAGGCCCAGGACGCGCTGTTCGCCGCCGGCTGGGACCTGCTGGTGGTCGACGAAGCGCACCACCTGGTCTGGCACGAAGAAAAGGCCAGCCAGGAATATTCGCTGGTCGAACAACTCGCGCAAGTGATCCCGGGCGTGCTGCTGCTCACCGCCACCCCGGAACAACTGGGCCAGGACAGCCACTTCGCGCGCCTGCGCCTGCTGGACCCGAACCGCTTCCACGACCTGCATGCCTTCCGCGCCGAGAGCGAGAACTATCGCCCAGTGGCCGAAGCCGTGCAGGAGTTGCTCGACAAGGGTCGCCTGTCACCCAAGGCGCACCAGACCATTCAGGGTTTCCTCGGCAATGAAGGCGAAGCGCTGCTCACCGCCGTCAACGATGGCGACAGCGAAGCCAGCGCGCGCCTGGTGCGTGAACTGCTCGACCGTCACGGCACCGGCCGCGTGCTGTTTCGCAACACTCGCGCCGCCGTGCAGGGCTTCCCGGAACGCAAGCTGCACGCTTACCCGCTGCCCAACCCGGACGAATACATGGAGCTGCCGCTGGGCGAACACGCCGAGCTGTACCCGGAGGTCAGCTTCCAGTCGCAGCCGGATGTCGAGGAGGAACACCGCTGGTGGCGCTTCGACCCGCGCGTCGAATGGCTGATCGACCAGCTCAAAATGCTCAAGCGCACCAAGGTCCTGGTGATCTGCGCCCACGCAGAAACCGCCATGGACCTGGAAGACGCCCTGCGCGTGCGCTCCGGCATTCCGGCCACGGTGTTCCACGAGGGCATGAACATCCTTGAGCGCGACCGCGCCGCCGCCTACTTCGCCGATGAAGAATTCGGCGCCCAGGTGCTGATCTGCTCGGAGATCGGCAGTGAAGGCCGCAACTTCCAGTTCGCCCACCACCTGGTGCTGTTCGACCTGCCGTCCCATCCCGACCTGCTGGAGCAGCGCATCGGCCGTCTGGACCGGATCGGTCAGAAGCATGTGATCGAACTGCACGTGCCGTACCTGGAAACCAGCCCGCAAGAGCGCCTGTTCCAGTGGTACCACGAAGCGTTGAACGCCTTCCTCAATACCTGCCCGACCGGCAACGCCTTGCAGCATCAGTTCGGCCCGCGCCTGCTGCCGCTGCTGGAGAGCGCCGACGACAGCGAGTGGCAAGCCCTGATCGACGAGGCCCGTGCCGAGCGCGAGCGCCTGGAACAGGAACTGCACACCGGTCGCGACCGCCTGCTGGAACTCAACTCCGGCGGCGCGGGTGAAGGCGATGCGCTGGTTGAGGACATCCTTGAGCAAGACGACCAGTTCGCCCTGCCGATTTACATGGAAACCCTGTTCGACGCGTTCGGCATCGACAGCGAAGACCATTCGGAAAACGCGCTGATCCTCAAGCCCAGCGAAAAAATGCTCGACGCCAGCTTCCCCCTGGGCGACGACGAAGGTGTGACCATCACCTACGACCGTAACCAGGCGCTGTCGCGCGAAGACATGCAGTTCATCACCTGGGAGCACCCGATGGTGCAGGGCGGCATGGACCTGGTGTTGTCGGGCTCGATGGGCAACACCGCAGTGGCGCTGATCAAGAACAAGGCACTCAAGCCGGGCACCGTGCTGCTGGAGCTGCTCTATGTGAGTGAAGTGGTCGCGCCGCGTGCGCTGCAACTGGGTCGCTACCTGCCGCCGGCGGCGCTGCGCTGCCTGCTGGACACCAACGGCAACGACCTGTCCGGGCGCGTGTCGTTCGAAACCCTCAACGATCAGCTCGAAAGCGTGCCACGGGCCAGCGCCAACAAGTTCATCCAGGCTCAGCGCGATCAACTCACCCCGCGTATCAACGCCGGCGAAGAGAAGATCACTCCGCGTCATGCCGAGCGTGTGGCCGAAGCCAAACGTCGCCTGGCGGCAGACACCGACGAAGAGCTGGGGCGTCTGACGGCGCTGCAGGCGGTCAACCCGACGGTGCGTGACAGCGAGCTGGTGGCGTTGCGTAATCAGCGTGAGCAAGGCCTGGCGATGCTGGACAAGGCAGCACTGCGACTCGAAGCGATCCGGGTGCTGGTGGCGGGTTGATTGCCACCCTGCCCTACTGACAATACGGACCTTTTGTATGGGCCTTGAGGGCCTCATCGCGGGCAAGCCCGCTCCCACATGTTGGGTGCAGTTCACTTTGATTGGTGAACCCGTTCAAGTGTGGGAGCTGGCTTGCCTGCGATAGCCTCACCTCGGTCTCAAGCCACCGCAGCATCCGGCACCTCCACCGCCACCAACCCCTCCTTCATCCGCCTGGCATCGCGTACAAAACTGCGCGAGGCCTGGAACAGAAACAGCAGGGTCAGAAACAGCGCCACCGGAATCAGGTACATGGCGTCGTGCAACCCGACCGCCTTGTAAGCCTCGGTCATCTGCTGCGCCCCCGCCGCATACATCGCCGAATGCGCAAAGTGATCGGACAGGCCACCCACCACAATCGGCCCCATACCGCCGCCCAGCAGGTACAGGCCGGCAAAAAACAACGCCATCGCGGTGGCGCGCAAACGGGGCTCCACCACGTCCTGGATCGCCGTGTACACACAGGTGTAGAAGTTATACGCAAACAGCCAGCCCACACTGAACAACGCCACGAACACGCCAATCTCGATACGCCCGGCGTGCAACGCCCAGGCAGTGGTGACGGTGGAAATGACCAGGCTGAAAGCAGCGAACAACAGCCGCCCATTGGCTACCCGCTGGTGAATCTTGTCGGCCACCCACCCACCCAGCGTCAGGCCCACCAGCCCCGTCAGGCCGACGATCACACCGGTGGCCACCGCCGCCTCCTGCAGCGGCAGCAGAAAATAGCGCTGCAGCATCGGCACCAGAAACGAGTTGCACGCATAAGTGGCAAAGTTAAAGCACAGCCCGGCCAGCACCAGCCATAGAAAGGTCGGCACCGCCAGCACGCGGCGAATCGGGCGATCGACGCGTTCCTGGGCGACCTGCACGTTTTCCGCCGCGCCGCGTTTGGGTTCCTTGATGTAGAACATGAACACCGCGAGGATCATTCCCGGTACTGCCGCGATAAAGAACGGTGCGCGCCAGCTGTCGAACGCCTTGACCATCCAGCCGATGGTAAAAAAGGCCAGCAACAGGCCCAGCGGCAAGCCGAGCATGAAAATGCCCATGGCCCGTGCACGGCGGTGCGCCGGAAACAGGTCACCGATCAGCGAGTTGGCGGCCGGAGCATAACTGGCTTCGCCAATCCCGATGCCCATGCGCACCAGCAGGAAGGTCCAGAAACTGCCGACCAGGCCGTTGACGGCGGTCAGCCCGCTCCAGGCAAACAGGCCCCAGCCCATCAGTTTGCTGCGCGAACCGGTGTCGGCCAGGCGCCCGAGCGGCAGGCCGGCGATGGCATACACCAGCGTGAACGCGGTGCCGATGATGCCAAGCTGGAAGTCGCTGAGGTGCCATTCCATGCGGATGGGCTCGATGATGATCGCCGGAATGGTGCGATCGAAGAAGTTGAACAGGTTGGCCAGGAACAGCAGGAACAGAATGCGCCAGGCATTCGCCGCTTGGGTCGAGTTCTGCATGGGTCCGTCTCTTTTTATTGTTATGAGCGCTGCGATGCCCGATGCATCCTGCTCAGGTCACTGCAACATAGTCAGGCGAGCGGCGCTTGTCTGTAATGATTCGTAAAGCTGATAGGGCATGATTTGACCCGGCATTGCGGGACTTTTCCTACAAAAAATATAAGTGCGCCCCCCTCTTCCCAACGGCCACGGCCCGGATAGAATGGCGAGCCTTCCCGTTGTACCTCCCCCTTACCTTTCTTATCGATGACGCCCATGTCCGAAGCCAGTCCGTGTCTGAATTGCGGTGCCTGCTGTTCATACTTTCGTGTGTCTTTCTTCTGGGGCGAGTGCGCCTCATCCGGCGGCACGGTGCCCGACGATCTGGTGGTACAGATCAACCCGACCCGCGTGGCGATGATCGGCACCGACCAGAAACCCGCGCGTTGCTGCAGCCTGGAGGGCGAAGTGGGCAAAGGCACCAGTTGTTCGATTTATGAACTGCGCTCGAGCCCGTGTCGCGAGTTTGACGCGTCATGGAGCCAGGGCGAACAAAACGTCGATTGCGATGCAGCCCGCGCAGCGTTCGGCCTGCTGCCGCTGGAAGCGCCCGCCTTCGAACTGGCGATGCCTATCAGCGCTTAGCATCAAACGCTATGCCCGGCATGCCAAAATCAAAGACAGCAATGTGCCATTACGCCTTGCGAATTCTGTGAGCCTTCTATACTCGTCCCCATAGGTCATCGCCGTAGGCCGTGACGTAACTACGCAATGACGGGACATGCTATGGAATGGCTGGGTCTGCACTTTTTCACCGACCTTCCGCACAACGGGCACTTATTACTCAATTGCAGTCATAACCCGTTTCTCGTGCTATTGGCCTACCTGGTCGCCTGTGCGGCCGGTTTCGGCACGCTGGACATGGCCGAACGCGTCGGCCACGTCGAAGACCCCACCGCGCGCCGCCACTGGCGCTGGCTGGGCGCCGGATGCCTGGCGGGCGGCATCTGGTCCACCCACTTCATCAGCATGCTGGCGTTCCAGGTGCCAATCGCCATTCACTATGAATTGATCATGACGTTCGTCTCGTTGCTGATCGCCCTGATCGCGTCGCTGTTTGCCATGAAAACCCTCAGTCACGCGACCCTGCGCTTCGATCAGTACCTGCTGGCGTCGCTGTGGATGGGCGTGGGCATTGCGCTGATGCACTACGTGGGGATGGCGGCCATGCGCTCCCAGGCCCAGGTGTACTTTGGCGCCGGGCTGTTCATGGCCTCGGTGGCCATTGCCATCGGCGCCAGCCTCGCGGCCCTGTTGCTGTCCAGTTACCTGCGCAACGGCGCGGGGGTGTTTCACCAGTTGCTCAAATACGCCGCCAGCCTGGTGCTTGGCGCCGGCATCATCAGCATGCATTTCACCGGCATGGCCGCCATGCAGATGGTGGTGCCTACCGGCGCGGACCTGTCCTCACCGTCGAACACCAATCCGATCCAGCTGGGGCTCTCGGTGGCCGTGATCACCCTGCTGGTGATCGGCAGCAGCATCAGCGCCGCCCTGGCCGACAAAAAGCTGCAGCACAAGGAGCGTGACCTGCGCCGCGTCAATGCGCTGCTCAGCGAACTGGACCAGGCGCGCGCCTCCCTGCAGCAGGTGGCGCACTACGACGCACTGACCAGCCTGCTCAACCGTCGCGGCTTCAACCAGATCTTCGTGGAGAAGCTCGCGGAAAAGACCGCGTCAAAGGGCATGATGGCGGTGATCTTTCTCGATATTGACCACTTCAAGCGGATCAACGACAGCCTCGGACACGACGCCGGCGACCAGTTGCTGACCGTGCTGGCCAGCCACATCAAGAGCTCGGTGCGCAGCCATGCCGACGTGGTCGCGCGCTTTGGCGGCGACGAATTCTGCATCCTGATCAGCATCCACCACCGTGACGAAGCGCGGCATCTGGCCCAACGCATCATGCAGCAGATGAAAGAACCCATCGAACTGGCTGGGCGGCGCATGGTGATGACCACCAGCATTGGTATCAGCCTGTTTCCCGATGACGGCGTAACCTGCGAAGAACTGCTGAAAACCGCAGACCTGGCGCTCTACCAGTCCAAGGATGCGGGGCGCAACAGCTTGAATTTCTTCAACGCCAACCTGAAAACCCGCGCCTTCCTCGAGCTGCAACTGGAGGAAGAGTTACGCGCAGCCTTGCGCGAGCGCACCGGGCTGGTGCTGTTCTATCAACCGATCTTCGACATGAAACTGGGCAAGGTCACCCGCCTGGAGGCACTGGTGCGCTGGCAGCATCCGCAACACGGGCTGCTGGCGCCCGACCGCTTTATCGGGATCGCCGAAAGCAACGGGCTGATCGCCGAACTGGACAACTGGGTGTTGCGCCAGGCGTGTCACGACTTGAGCGTTTTGTCCGACAAGGGCTACGGCGACCTGAACATGACCGTCAACTGCTCGGCGTTGAACCTGGCACGCGATGAGTTGGCCGATGAAGTCGAAGAGGCACTGCGCTTCAGCGGGATCGCGGCTGCCCGCCTGGAACTGGAAGTCACGGAAAATGCGCTGATGGGCAATATCAGCAGCACGCTGGCGTTGCTGCGGCACATTCGTGCACTGGGGGTATCGCTGGCCATCGATGACTTCGGCACCGGTTATTCGTCCCTGGCCTACCTCAAGCGACTGCCGCTCAACACGTTGAAGATTGACCGCTCGTTTATCCAGGACTTGCCCAAATCCGCCGCCGACATCGAGATTGTCCAGGCCATTATCGGGATGGCGCACACGCTGCATCTGAATGTGGTGACCGAGGGCGTGGAAACCCAGGCGCAGTTCGACTTACTGCATAAACACGGTTGCGACTTCATCCAGGGCTACCTGCTGAGCCCTGCGGTGCCTGCAAGTGAGGTGATTGGGGTCATTCAGGGGATTCACCTGCGTAATCCGCTGGCGGCCGAGGCTTCAGCGGTCAAGGAGCCGGCGCAGAGCCAGCCGGGACCTGGCGCCCTGGTCAGGCCTATTCGGTGACGCTGCGGGTATTCAATGAGAACTGCGGCGCCGTTGATATTTTTCGCGAGCAAGCCCGCTCCCACAATTTGACCGTGTTCATTCGGCAGGAATGCGATCAACTGTGAGAGCGGGCTTGCTCGCGAAGACAATCTGACAGCCGAAAAATAATGATCGCTCTGCCACATTCTGAAACAATCTCTACCGACTGCCCCGCGGCTCAAAACTGTTCCCGTGACGTTAACGTCACCCTGCCTGTGACCTTTTACCACGGCAAGGTGCCATCACGGCAGCAGCGGTTACTCCGCTACACATATTAGCGCTGGAAAATAACGCACATTTTTAGTGCGCTCATTTATTGAGCCGCCCTTTCCTGGATCAGAATCCACGGCGAGACCACCACCGCCCACAGGCCAGGGTCACGCGCCACCAAGTCCAGCGCCCGCGTTGCAGACACTTCGCCAAGGCGGCCTTCGGCCAGCCAGGCGGCGACTTTATCGCGGTTATCCTCGGCCATTCCCTCGGCAGCTTCGATCAAATCCAGGTCGGCATCGACCCACAATAGGGCACCCTTGGCGAAGAACGGCTCAAGCTCCTTCCAGGATATTTCGGCGGTTTCACCGAGCAGCTTGGCATAGAGGGTGCTAGGTTCTTGCGTCATGGGAATTCACCTGAAGAAAAAATCGGCGCAATCATAACGTTGAGCTTCAGTCAGAAAAACCCAGTTGCAAATGTGTAACCGAAAGAAAGTGTCAGGAAAGCCAAGGATTGCCCGGAACACTGGCATGACCCCGCCGCAATTCTGTCTTTTACTTTCATTTAAGCGACACCCCCTGGATTTGCCCCCAGCACCCAGCTTTTCAAGCGATCAACCGGCGCTCTACACTGTACCGGTACAGTTGCCAGGGCACCGCCGGGGGGATATCCGCATATCCGATCCGGTTCTGCAGCCCACAAGGCCGCTGGAACTATAAAAAATACAACAGCATGAGTGGAGCACTATGAATAAGGCTACTAAGCAGATTTCCAAACTGTTTGCCGCTATGGTCCTGGCTGGGGTTGCCGGCCATTCGTTCGCAGCCGACACCATCAAGATCGGCATCGCCGGTCCCAAGACCGGTCCTGTGACGCAGTACGGTGACATGCAATTCATGGGTGCCAAGCAGGCAATCGCCGACATCAACGCCAAGGGCGGCGTCGATGGCAAAATGCTTGAGGCCAAGGAATACGACGACGCCTGCGACCCTAAACAGGCCGTGGCGGTCGCCAACAAAGTGGTCAACGACGGCGTCAAGTTCGTGGTCGGTCACCTGTGCTCCAGCTCCACTCAGCCGGCATCGGACATCTATGAAGACGAAGGCGTCATCATGATTACCCCGGCCGCCACCAGCCCGGAAATCACCGCCCGTGGCTACAAGCTGATCTTCCGCACCATCGGCCTGGACAGCGCCCAGGGCCCGGCCGCCGGCAACTACATTGCCGACCACGTAAAACCGAAAATCGTCGCCGTATTGCACGACAAGCAGCAGTACGGTGAAGGCATCGCCACCGCCGTTAAACAGACCCTCGAGAAGAAAGGCGTGAAAGTGGCGGTCTTCGAAGGCCTGAACGCTGGCGACAAGGACTTCTCCTCGGTCATCCAGAAGCTCAAGCAAGCCAACGTCGACTTCGTCTACTACGGCGGCTACCACCCGGAGCTGGGCCTGATCCTGCGTCAGTCCAAAGAAAAAGGCCTGAACGCGAAATTCATGGGGCCGGAAGGCGTCGGCAACGACTCCATCTCGCAGATCGCCCAGGGCGCCTCCGAAGGCCTGCTGGTAACCCTGCCGAAATCCTTCGACACCGACCCTGCCAACAAGGCCATCGTTGAAGAGTTCACCAAGAACAAGCAGGACCCGACCGGTCCGTTCGTGTTCCCGGCCTACTCGGCGGTTGAAGTGATTGCCGGCGGCATCGCCGCTGCAAAAAGCGAAGACACCGCCAAAGTGGCCGAAGCCATCCACGCGGGCACCTTCAAGACCCCTACCGGCGATCTGAGCTTTGACGCCAAGGGCGACCTGAAGGACTTCAAGTTCGTGGTCTACGAATGGCACTTCGGCAAACCAAAAACCGAAGCTTCCCCTCAGTAAGCCAGGCGTTACTGCCCAACAAGCCCACTGTGAGAGCAGTGGGCTTTGTTTTACGAGGTTTATGGGCCTGTCACCCGCGATCCGGGCGCTGGCTCACCTGAAAATCTTAAAACCGTCACCAGCGGTTCGCTGGCAAACGCTTTGTGCAAATGTGCTCACAGAACACAGCGCAAGGCCGGAACATGACTCCACCAGTGAAATGCGTATCGGGTTTTTAGGAGCGCTGTAATGCCTGAGATCTATCATTTTTTCCAACAGCTGGTTAATGGCCTGACCATTGGCAGCACCTATGCCTTGATAGCCATTGGTTACACCATGGTTTACGGCATCATTGGAATGATCAACTTCGCCCATGGCGAGGTGTACATGATTGGTTCCTACGTGGCCTTCATCGCCCTTGCCGGGCTGGCCATGATGGGTATCCACTCACTGCCGCTGTTGATGACCGCTGCATTCCTCGCATCGATCGTCGTGACCAGTGCCTATGGCTACAGTATCGAGCGCGTTGCCTACCGTCCCTTGCGTGGCAGCAACCGTCTGATCCCGCTGATTTCCGCCATCGGCATGTCGATTTTCCTGCAGAACACCGTATTGCTGTCCCAGGACTCCAAGGACAAGTCCATCCCCAACCTGATCCCGGGGAGCTTTTCCTTCGGCCCAGGTGGCGCACAGGAAGTGCTGATTTCCTACATGCAGATTCTGGTTTTCGTCGTCACCCTGGTGGCCATGCTGGGTCTCACGCTGTTTATCTCCCGTTCCCGTCTGGGGCGCGCCTGCCGGGCCTGCGCCGAAGACATCAAGATGGCCAACCTGCTGGGCATCAACACCAACAACATCATCGCCCTCACCTTCGTGATCGGCGCCGCACTGGCGGCTGTCGCGGCGGTACTGCTGAGCATGCAGTACGGCGTGATCAACCCCAACGCCGGTTTCCTGGTAGGCCTCAAGGCCTTTACCGCAGCGGTATTGGGCGGCATCGGCAGCATTCCGGGCGCGATGCTCGGCGGGCTGGTGCTGGGTGTGGCCGAAGCGTTTGGCGCCGACATCTTCGGCGATCAGTACAAGGACGTCGTGGCGTTCGGCCTGTTGGTTCTGGTGCTGTTGTTCCGTCCGACCGGCATTCTGGGCCGTCCGGAGGTTGAGAAAGTATGAGCAGATATCTTAAATCGGCGTTTTTCAGCGCCTTGCTGGTGTGGGCCGTGGCCTTTCCGGTGCTGGGTCTCAAGCTGAGCATTGTCGGCATCAACCTGGAAGTGCATGGCACCGGTCCCGTGACCCTGACCATCATCGCCCTGTGCTCGGTGCTGATGTTCCTGCGCGTGCTGTTCACGCAGCAGGTCGGCGCCTTGTTCAAGGGCAACCGTGGCCCGTTGGTGTCGCCCAAGGTCAGCCAGTTCCTGACCCTGCCGCGTACCCAGCGCTACATCATCATCGGCCTGATCGTGGCGGCGTTGATCTGGCCGTTCTTCGGCTCGCGCGGCGCGGTCGATATCGCAACCCTGATCCTGATCTACGTGTTGCTGGGCCTGGGCCTGAACATCGTGGTGGGCCTCGCCGGCCTGCTCGATCTGGGTTATGTGGGCTTCTACGCCGTGGGTGCCTACACCTACGCGCTGCTCTCGCACTATTTGGGTTGGAGCTTCTGGATCTGCCTGCCGCTGGCCGGCATGGCGGCAGCCACGTTCGGCTTCTTGCTGGGCTTCCCGGTGTTGCGCCTGCGCGGTGACTACCTGGCCATCGTGACCCTGGGTTTCGGGGAAATCATCCGCCTGTTCCTGCGTAACCTCACGGACATCACTGGCGGCCCCAACGGCATCAGCAGCATTCCCAAGCCAACGTTCTTCGGACTGTCGTTCGACCGTACCGCTGCCGAAGGCATGCAGACCTTCCACGAGTACTTCGGGATCGCCTACAACCCGGTGAGCAAGGTGGTGTTCCTCTACCTGGTGGCGCTGTTGCTGGCACTGGCCGCCCTGTTCGTGATCAACCGCCTGCTGCGCATGCCAATCGGCCGTGCGTGGGAAGCGCTGCGCGAGGATGAGATCGCCTGCCGTGCGCTGGGTCTGAACCCGACCATCATCAAACTCTCCGCGTTCACCCTGGGGGCTGCGTTCGCCGGTTTCGCCGGCAGCTTCTTCGCGGCTCGCCAGGGCCTGGTGACGCCGGAATCCTTCACCTTCATCGAGTCGGCGATCATCCTCGCCATCGTGGTACTGGGTGGCATGGGCTCGCAGTTGGGCGTGATCCTGGCCGCGATCGTGATGATCCTGCTGCCGGAAATGATGCGTGAGTTCAGCGAGTACCGCATGTTGATGTTCGGCGCCATGATGGTGCTGATGATGATCTGGCGCCCGCAAGGCCTGCTGCCCATGCAACGTCCACACATGGAGCTGCGCAAATGAGCCGCGAGATCCTGAAAGTCGAAAATCTGAGCATGCGCTTTGGCGGTTTGCTGGCGGTCAACGGCGTGGCCCTGACCGTGAAAGAGAAACAGGTGGTTGCGTTGATCGGCCCCAACGGCGCCGGCAAGACCACGGTGTTCAACTGCCTCACCGGTTTCTACAAGCCAAGTGGCGGCAGCATCCTGCTGGACGGCCAGCCGATCCAGGGCCTGGCCGGTCACGAAATCGCCCGCAAGGGCGTGGTGCGCACCTTTCAGAACGTGCGGTTGTTCAAGGACATGACGGCGGTCGAGAACCTGCTGATTGCCCAGCACCGTCACCTGAACACCAACTTCTTTGCCGGCCTGTTCAAGACCCCGGCGTTTCGCAAGAGCGAGCGCGAGGCCATGGAATACGCCGAGTACTGGCTGGACAAGGTCAACCTCACCGAGTTTGCCAACCGTCCTGCCGGCACCCTGGCCTATGGTCAGCAACGTCGCCTGGAAATCGCCCGCTGCATGATGACCCGCCCGCGGATCCTGATGCTCGACGAACCCGCCGCCGGCCTGAACCCAAAGGAAACCGAGGACCTCAAGGCGCTGATCAGCGTGCTGCGTGAGGAACACAACGCCACGGTGCTGCTGATCGAACACGACATGAAACTGGTCATGAGCATTTCCGACCACATCGTCGTGATCAATCAGGGCACGCCGCTGGCCAACGGCACGCCGGAGCAGATCCGCGACAATCCTGAAGTGATCAAAGCCTATCTGGGGGAAGCGTAAAATGCTGCAATTCGAAAACGTTTCCACTTTCTACGGCAAGATCCAGGCCCTGCACAGCGTCAACGTGGAAGTGCGCCAGGGTGAAATCGTCACGCTGATCGGTGCCAACGGCGCGGGCAAGTCGACACTGCTGATGACTCTGTGCGGATCGCCCCAGGCCCACAGCGGCAGCATCCGCTACCTGGGTGAAGAGCTGGTGGGTCAGGAGTCGTCGCACATCATGCGCAAGAGCATCGCGGTGGTGCCCGAAGGCCGCCGCGTGTTCTCACGCCTGACCGTCGAAGAGAACCTGGCCATGGGCGGGTTCTTCACCGACAAGGGCGACTACCAGGAACAGATGGACAAGGTGCTGCACCTGTTCCCCCGGCTCAAGGAGCGTTTCAGCCAGCGCGGCGGCACCATGTCCGGCGGCGAACAGCAAATGCTCGCCATCGGCCGCGCGCTGATGAGCAAACCCAAGCTGTTGCTGCTGGACGAACCCTCCCTGGGACTGGCGCCGATCATCATCCAGCAGATCTTCGACATCATCGAACAGCTGCGCAAGGACGGGGTGACGGTGTTTCTGGTGGAGCAGAACGCCAACCAGGCACTGAAAATCGCCGACCGCGCCTACGTGTTGGAAAACGGCCGGGTGGTGATGCAGGGCACCGGTGAGCAGTTGCTCACCGATCCAAAAGTGCGTGAAGCGTACCTGGGCGGCTAAAACCGGCGCTGAAATGTGGGAGGGGCGGTTCGACTTGCTCCCTCCCACATTGCCTTGTGTGACAGGCAGTTTTTTTCGAATGCCCTTGTAACGAATATCCCCCTACTGCCTCTAGTGGTGCAGGCAGGCAATCGAGCCTGCTACTTCAACCCACTGCTGGAGTCACACCATGACCACAAAACTGTCTGCCACCTCTCTTATCCTGGCTCTGAGCCTGTCCGCCCTCACCGCCCCTGCCTTTGCCGCCGACGACATGCAGAAATGCTTCGGCGTTGCTGAAGCCGGCAAGAACGATTGCAGCGCGGGCGCCGGTACAACCTGCGCCGGCACCTCCAAAACCAAGGACCAGGCCAACGCCTGGAAACTGGTCCCGGCCGGCACCTGCGGCCAACTCCCCAGCACCACATCGCCAACCGGCTTCGGCCAGGACAAGGCCTTTACCGCCAAATCCTGATCCCCGCCAACCGAGTGCCGATGATGACGCATTTACCCCACCACAGGGTCTCACCGGCTCAGGTGCCCGGCCTCCCCTTGCGGGCCGGGCTGGGACTGAAAAGCGAGCACTTCATTGAAGTACTCGAAACCCGTCCTGACCTCGGTTTTTTTGAAGTGCACGCCGAAAACTTCATGGTGGCCGGCGGGCCTTTTCATCACTACCTGGGTTTGATTCGCGAGCAGTATCCACTGTCGCTGCATGGCGTAGGCCTGTCCATCGGCGGCGAAGGCCCGCTCAATGGCGCGCACCTGGCTCGCCTGGCCACGCTGATCGAACGCTATCAACCCCAGGCCTTTTCCGAACACCTGGCCTGGTCCAGCCATGGCCCGGTATTCCTCAATGACTTGCTGCCCCTGGCTTACGACGTCACTACCCTGAACCGGGTGTGCGCGCACATCGATCAGGTACAAAGCACGCTCAAGCGGCCAATGCTGCTGGAAAACCCGTCGACCTACCTGTTGTTCCAACGTTCCACCCTGGACGAGACCGACTTCATCAGCGAGATCATCCGCCGCACCGGTTGCGGCCTGCTGCTGGACGTCAACAATGTCTACGTGTCTTGCATCAATCACCAACGCGACCCGCTGGCTTATATCAACGCGCTCCCCCTGCATGCAGTGGGCGAGATTCATCTGGCCGGTTTTGCCGAAGACTCTGACAGCCTCGGCGACCGGCTGCTGATCGATGATCACGGCGCGCCCATCGACAACGCGGTGTGGCAGTTGTACGAGCAGGTCCTGGCGCGCACGGGCCCGGTCGCAACGTTGATCGAGCGCGATAACCAGGTACCAGCCTTCAGCGTGCTGCAGGCCGAGGCGCAACAGGCCGAACGGCACTTGTTGCAGGTGATGGCATGAGTACCCAGCACGCGTTCTGCGCGGCCCTGCTCGCTCACGAACCGAGCTGCCCCGAGGGTGTGTTCAGCAGCAACGGCGCCGACCCGGCCAGCCGTTTTGCGGTGTATCGCAATAATGTGCACAGCGCGTTGATCAATGCGCTGGCGACCAGTTACCCGGTGACGCGGCAGTTGGTCGGCGATGAATTCTTCCATGCCATGGCCGGCCTCTACGTGCAGGCATACCCGCCCGAAAGCCCGTTGCTCAGCGAGTACGGCAGCACGCTGGCCGACTTTATCCAGGCATTCGAGCCGGCCCAGAGCGTGCCCTATCTGGCGGATGTCGCGAGACTGAAGCGCCTGCGCGTGCGCGCCTATCACGCAGCTGACATCCCGGCGCTGGATCAACCACGCGTTCTCGAGCAACTGAACGGCCAGTCGCGCCTGCACCTGCACCCGTGCGTCGCCACGCTGCACTCGCCCTACGCGACCGTGACGATATGGGCCGCCCACCAGACCGAGGGCGCCATCGCCAGCGTAAACCCCTGGCAAGCGCAAGGCGCACTCGTGCTGCGCCACGGGCTGGCGGTCAAGATCTTCGGTATCGACAGCGGTTCGGTGGCCTTTATCAACAGCCTTGGCCGAAGCGAGGCGCTTGAAACGGCCGTGGAACATGCCCTCGAAGCCTCAAGCGAATTCGACCTGCATCAATGCCTCGGGCTGCTGATCAGCCACGACGCCATCACTCATCTGGAACAGAAGGTATCGCCATGAACACGTCTGCACCCTGCCAGGTAAACAGGGCCATTGCCCTGTTCGAAAAAATCCCCTACAGCCTGCTCGCGTTCCTCGCGCGTTTCTCGATCGCGGCAGTGTTCTGGAAGTCCGGGCAAACCAAGGTCGAAGGCTTTGCCATCGACCTGATCAGCGGCACCTTCGAACTGGGCATGCCCAAACTGGCCGCTTCCACCGTACCGCTGTTTCGCAGTGAATATGCGGTGCCTCTGCTGTCGCCGGAAGTGGCCGCCTATATGGCGGCCTTTGCCGAGCACTTCTTCCCCGCATTGATTCTGGTGGGGCTGGCCACGCGCTTTTCGGCCCTGGCGCTGATCGGGATGACGCTGACCATTCAATTGTTCGTCTACCCCGACGCCTACCCCACCCACGGCACCTGGATCGCAGTGTTGTTGCTGCTGGTTGCCAAGGGCCCGGGTTGGCTCTCCATCGATCACTTGATCGCCCGTCGCTGCCGTTAAAGGCGATTCAACACCTCGCCACTGCGCCTGAACCAGTCCACGAGATAATCGGCCAATACCTGGGTGCGTCGTGGCAACCCGCCCTGGTAAGGGTGAACCAGGTACATCGGCATGCTCCGCGTCTGATAATCACGCAGGAGCCAGCGCAGTCGTCCGTCAGCCAGTTCCGTTGGCAAGGCGTAGGACGGCAGACGGGCGATACCGGCGCCGACCAGCGCGGCCTTCTTCAGCAGGTTGTAATGGTTGGAGGCAAACGTGCCGCTCACGCGCACCCGCAATAATTCGTGCTGCTGGTGGTACAGCCACTCCTCGCGGCCGCGGTAGTGGCTGTTCAGCAAACAGGTGTGGGCGGCCAGATCCGCCGGGGTCTGCGGTTCACCGTGCTGTTCGAGGTAGGCGGGGCTGGCGCAGGTCATCTCGTGCCAGGCCAGCAAGGGCCTGGCCACGAGCCGCTCATGTTCGATGTCGCCCGCGCGCACCCCCAGGTCAAACCCGTCCCGCGCCAGATCGCGGTAGCTGTTGTTAAGCTCCAACTCGACCTGCACCTGCGGGTATTGCCTGGAAAAGTCCAGCAACAGGCCGTCGAAGAAGGTTTCACCCAATGAAACCGGAACCGTCATGCGCACCGGCCCGGCCACATCGTCCTTGAGCCGCGCCAATGCCTGACGCGCGCATTCCATCTGCACCACCAACGCCTGCGCCTGGGGCAACAAGGCTACACCTGCGGCGGTGAGGCTCAGTTTGCGCGTGGTACGGTGCAGCAGCACCACATCAAACTGTGCTTCCAACTGGCTGATGCGCTTTGACAACTGCCCCTTGCTACAGCCCAGACGTGCAGCCGCCACGGTAAAACTGCCCGCTTCGATCAACACGGCAAAGGCCGCCAGATCATCCATCTCGCTCATGGATTGTTTCCAATTGAAAACCAAAGGTTGCCTATTAGCGCGTTTATCCGCCTCCAAAGCCAGCCTAGACTGAGCTTCCCAACGTTTATTTCGACTCAGAGGAACAGCGCGATGAAAATCCTATTGATAGGCGCCAGCGGCACAATCGGCTCGGCGGTCAAGGCAGAGTTAGCGCAACGCCACGAAGTGATCAGCATCGGCCGCGACAGTGGCGACTTCCAGGCTAATATCAGCGACAGCGCCTCGATCCGTCGGCTGTTTGAACAAACCGGCAAGTTCGACGCACTGATCTGCGCGGCCGGCAGCGTGAATTTTGTCGCGCTGGGCGACATGCGCGACAGCGATTTTGACCTGGGCCTGCGCGACAAATTGATGGGCCAGGTCAATCTGCTGCTGATCGGTCGTGAATACGCCAACGACGGCGCCTCGTTCACCTTCACCAGCGGCATCCTCAACCGCGACCCGATCCGCACCGGCGCCTCGGCTGCGCTGGTCAATGGTGCGCTTGATGCGTTTGTGAAAGCGGCGGCAATCGAGTTGCCACGGGGTCTGCGCATCAACTCGGTCAGCCCGACGGTATTGCTGGAAGCCATGGACAGCTACGCGCCGTATTTTCGCGGTTACAAGCCGGTCAGCGCTGCCGATGTGGCGTTGGCCTACGCCAAGAGCGTGGAAGGCTTGCAGACGGGTCAGACCTACATCGTGGGCTGAGACTCAGGGGTGTTACCTGAAAATCGAGTCATCCACTCAATTGCCAGTGCGCGGGGAGCCAAAAACCTGAGTTCTGCGCCCAACACGCTGTGAACCCTGGACGTGCTGATCTGATAACCGTCCACCTGAAGCCTCACGTATTTCTGGTAAGCCAGCAATGTGGTGGACCTTGCCCGTGCACTGGCGTCGGGACTCAACGTGACAGTCACTTCCACATTGGCCGGATCAGGGCCTCCGGCCTTTTTAAGCTGGAGCGAAACGTCCGTGAAATCCGTCACTGAAGAAAAGACAAGCCGCGCAGGCTCATCCGCCCCGGCGACACTTGCCCAAAGCAGAACAATACCGAGGCTCAATTTGATGTTCATTGCCGTATCCGCTTCAAAAAAGATGCCGACGCTCCCACGATTTTCTAACTCTAGACGATAGGACGCGTCCGAATCCTCCATGCGCCATTTCCCATAGGGTGTGCCGCACTTGTGATGCACCGCCAGTCTGCGTAACGTGGCGGCACTTGTCAGGAGACCCGAAAATGCGTGCCGCCCGTACCCTTGCTCTGTGTGCCTTGCTTCCCCTGTTCGCTGCCTGCCAGATGTTCGAGAGAGAGCCTGCCAAACCGTCCACCGTCGGGATGACCCGTATGCAAGGCGAACTCACGGCGGTGGGCGGCAAGCTGTTGTTCCAGCCATGTCGCGACCAGCGTAACTACATGGTCAAGGACACCGGCGGCACCAGCATCCTGCAGGAGGCCGCGTCGCTCGCCGGCCAGCAAGGCGCCCTGTTTGCCGACTTGCGTGGCAAATTTTCCGGGGTGGCCACCGGCACTCAGGGCGAGGTTGAGCTGCAACAGCTGTACCGCGTCGAGCGTTCAACCTCGGCCTGCGATGACCCTGATTTCAAGCGCATGATCCTGCGCGCCAATGGCCACAAGCCGGCCTGGGCACTCAACGTCACCGCCAAGGGCATGGTGCTGGAACGCGAAGGCCAGCCGCCGCTGCCGGTGCCCTATGTTGAAGAGCAACTGGGTGATGGCCGTTTCAACCTGATGACCGAGGCCAATAACCAGCACATCGAATTGTGGGTGGCCCCGCAACGCTGCGTCGACCCGGTCAGCGGCAGCCTGCAACACATGACCGCCGAATTGCGGATCAACGGTCAAGTCCAGCGTGGCTGCGCCGCTTTCGGTGGTTCGCGGGACGACTGATTGGCCCCTGCGCTGTTTTAGCATGACGGGAAACCGTGGTTGGGGCTTATAATCGCCGGTTTGCAAAACAGCCGGCCTGTTTGCCCGCCGCCTACCGGATCCTGTCATGTTACGAATCACCGAACTCAAGCTGCCCATCGACCATCCCGAAGAAGACCTGCGGCCCGCCATCGTGCAGCGCCTGGGGATTGCCAGTGATGACCTGCTCGATTTCACCCTGTTCAAGCGCAGCTACGATGCCCGCAAGAAAACCTCGGAGCTGTGCTTCATCTACACCATCGACCTGAACGTGGTGGGCGAAGCCGCCCTGCTGCTCAAGTTTGCCGATGACCGCAACGTCAACCCGGCACCGGACATCAGCTACAAGGTGGTGGGCCAGGCGCCGCAGGGTTTGACCGAACGGCCGGTTGTGGTCGGCTTTGGCCCGTGCGGCATTTTTGCCGGTCTGTTGCTGGCGCAGATGGGCTTCAAGCCGATCATCCTCGAGCGCGGCAAGGAAGTGCGCCAGCGCACCAAGGACACCTGGGGCCTGTGGCGCAAAAACGTGCTCAACCCCGAGTCCAACGTGCAGTTTGGCGAAGGCGGCGCTGGCACCTTTTCCGACGGCAAGCTCTACAGCCAGATCAAGGACCCGAAATTCCTCGGCCGCAAGGTTCTGCACGAATTCGTCAAGGCCGGCGCTCCGGAAGAAATCCTGTACGTCAGCAAACCGCATATCGGCACCTTTCGCCTGACCGGCGTGGTGGAAAACATGCGCCAGCAGATCATTGCGCTGGGCGGTGAAGTGCGTTTCGAGCAGCGCGTGACCGACGTGCTGATCGACGACGGTCAGTTGCACGGCGTGGTCATTGACGGCGGCGAGCAGATCCTCTCAAAGCATGTGATCCTCGCCCTGGGCCACAGCGCCCGCGACACGTTCCGCATGCTGCATGGCCGTGGCGTGTACATGGAAGCCAAGCCGTTCTCGGTGGGCTTTCGGATCGAACACCCGCAATCGCTGATCGATGCCGCGCGCCTGGGCAAGTACGCCGGGCACCCGAAACTCGGTGCCGCCGACTACAAGCTGGTGTACCACGCCAAAAACGGCCGTTCGGTCTACAGCTTCTGCATGTGCCCAGGTGGCACGGTGGTTGCGGCCACTTCCGAGCCCAATCGCGTGGTCACCAACGGCATGAGCCAATACTCGCGTAACGAGCGCAACGCCAACTCCGGCATTGTGGTCGGCATCACGCCGGACGTGGATTACCCGGGTGGCCCGCTGGCGGGCATCGAGTTGCAGGAGCGCCTGGAATCCCATGCCTATGTGCTCGGCGGCAGCAACTACGAAGCACCGGCGCAATTGGTGGGCGACTTCATCGCGGGCAGACCGTCTACCGCCATCGGCAGCGTGGAACCGTCCTACAAACCCGGCGTATCGCTGGGCGATCTGGCCCTGGCCCTGCCTGAGTTTGCCATCGAGGCCATTCGCGAAGCGTTGCCGGCGTTTGAAAAGCAGATCAAGGGCTATTCGCTGCACGATGCCGTGCTGACCGGGATCGAAACGCGCACCTCTTCGCCACTGCGCATTACCCGTGACGATTCGCTGCAAAGCCTGAATGTGAAAGGCCTGTTCCCGGCCGGCGAAGGTGCCGGTTATGCCGGCGGCATCCTGTCGGCGGGCGTTGACGGGATTCGGATTGCCGAGGCGCTGGCGCGGGATATCTTGGGTATCGAGGCCTGACTGTGTTGTGGTGAGCGGGCTTGTTGTGGCAGGCGGGCTTGCTGTGGCGAGCGGGCTTGCCCCGCGTTGGGGTGCGAAGCGCCCCCAATCAAGAAACCCTCGGTATACCTGATACTACGCGGAGGCCGGTTCTGGGGCTGCTGCGCACCCCAACGCAGGGCAAGCCTGCTCGCCACAACAAGCGCGCTCGCCACAGGGATGTAGTTGCCTGCGCAGATTGTGGGGTGGTGTCAGATATTGGCGCGCCGAATGCTGTCCGGTAACGGCTCGCCCTGTTCCACACTGGCCGCCACCATCGCGATCAGATCTTCCAGCGCATACCCCTGGGCCGCCAACCAAGTCTCGTCGTAATAGGTTGTGGCGTAACGCTCCCCACCATCACATAAAATAGCCACGATCGAGCCCGACTCTCCCGCCGCTTTCATCTGCTGCGCGGCCATCAGTGCGCCAACCAGGTTAGTCCCGCTGGACCCGCCCACCCGGCGCCCAAGCCGCCCCGCCAGGTAGTGCATGGCCGCCAGCGACAGCGCGTCGGGCACCTTGACCATCGCATCAATCACGTTGGGCAGAAACGACGCTTCGACCCTTGGCCGGCCGATGCCTTCGATCCGTGAACCGCAGTCCAGGCGCAAGCCCGCATCGCCGCTCAGGTAATAGTCGAAAAATACTGAACGCTCGGCATCGGCGCACAACACCCGGGTGCAATGCTGGCGATAACGCACGTAACGCCCCAGGGTCGCGGTGGTGCCACCGGTGCCGGGGTTGGAAATCAACCAGCTCGGCTCCGGGTGTTGCTCAAAGCGCATCTGCTGGAAAATCGATTCGGCGATGTTGTTGTTGGCACGCCAGTCGGTAGCCCGCTCGGCGAAAGTGAACTGGTCCATGAAGTGCCCGCCGCTTTCCTGCGCCAGCCGTTCGGACTCGGTATAGATCTGCATCGGATCGTCTACCAGATGGCTCTGGCCACCATAAAAGGCAATCTGGGCAATCTTTTCCCGCGACGTTGTGCTGGGCATCACCGCAATAAACGGCAGCCCGAGCAGGCGCGCGAAATAGGCCTCCGACACTGCGGTCGAACCGCTGGACGCCTCGATCACCGGGGCGCCAGGCTTGAGCCAGCCGTTGCACAGCGCATACAGAAACAGTGAACGCGCCAGCCGGTGTTTGAGGCTGCCCGTGGGGTGGCTGGACTCATCCTTGAAGTACAACTCGATACCCGGCAGGCCAGGTAATGGCAGAGGGATCAGGTGCGTGTCGGCGCTGCGCTGGAAGTCCGCTTCAATGATACGAATAGCTTCGCGGGCCCAGGTACGGTTGTCGCTCATCAGGAGACTCTCACAGGATGTCAGCCTTGATATTAGGGGGTTTCCTACGTATCACACAGATACAGTGACGACTCAATTGGACACACAATTGCTAGGCTCAAGTGCGAGCCTGACTTAGCCCCTCGCTTATAACAAATAAGAATATAACTTTTGTTTTAACAACTAACGGTACGGGTTAGGGTAGCCGCCTATTGACTCTGGATTGGAGAGCCTCCCCTTGCCTCTGCGTAGCTCGTTTACCCGTTTCTTCCAGTTGGAAGCCGCCAGCGGCCTGTTGCTGATCGCGGCCGCCGCGTTGGCGTTGATTGTCAACAACTCACCGTTGTCGCACCTGTACACCGCGTTTCTCGATGTACCGGTGGTGGCGCAGATCGGTGCGCTGAAAATCGCCAAACCGGCCCTGTTGTGGATCAACGACGGCCTGATGGCGCTGTTCTTTTTGCTGATCGGGCTGGAGGTCAAGCGCGAACTGCTTGATGGCCACCTGTCCAAACCGTCCCAAGTGGTGCTGCCGGGTGCAGCCGCCATTGGCGGCATGGTGGTGCCGGCGCTGATCTACTGGGCGATCAACAAGGACTACCCCGCCGCGCTTTCCGGCTGGGCGATCCCCATGGCCACCGACATTGCCTTCGCACTGGGCGTGCTGGCGCTGCTGGGCAAGCGCGTGCCGGTGTCGCTGAAACTGTTCCTGATGACCCTGGCCATCATCGATGACCTGGGGGCAATTATCGTCATCGCATTGTTCTATTCGGCCGAGCTGTCCAGCGCTGCGCTGGCCGGTGCGGCCGCCTGCCTCGTGGCCCTGATCGCGATGAATCGGCTGGGCGTAGTCAAGCTTGGGCCTTACCTGATCATCGGTTTGATCCTGTGGATCTGTGTGCTCAAGAGCGGCGTGCACGCCACCCTGGCGGGCGTGACCCTGGCGTTCTGCATCCCGATGCGTACCCGGAACGCCGAACCCTCACCGCTGCTCACCCTCGAACACGCCCTGCACCCCTGGGTGGCCTACGGCATACTGCCGCTGTTCGCGTTCGCCAACGCCGGCGTATCACTCACCGGCGTGAGCCTGGAAAGCTTCACCCACCACGTCCCCATGGGCATCGCGGCCGGCTTGCTGATCGGCAAGACTGTCGGCGTTTTCGGCCTCACCTGGCTGGCCATCAAGACCGGCATCGCCGCCCTGCCCGCCGGTGCCAACTGGGGCCAGGTCTTTGGCGTGGCGATCCTGTGCGGCATCGGTTTCACCATGAGCCTCTTTGTCGGCTCTCTGGCATTTGTACCGGGCGCGAGCGAGTTTGCCGGGGAGGATCGAATGGGGATCCTCACCGGGTCGATACTCGCCGCGTGTATTGGTTATGGCGTGACGGCGATGGCAAGTCGCAAGAAGGCCTGACCCTTGTAGCAGGAGCCGGTGAGCCGGCTCCTGCTTCATCCAATTCCCCCTTCTTTCGCAGTTCCTTCCTGCATCCACCCTCCTCGGCTTGTTCTAACGTCAGCACCCGGCCTCTACGCCGGATCTCGTTAAGCACCGCGCCAGGAGGGCACAATGGCAAGCAACAAGGACGTAGTTCAAGTCTGGCGATCCTACGGCACCGGGACCGGCGGGTATCGACGACTTGAGCCCATGAGTGAAGCTCAGTTAGCGGCCCGGACGGCCATCCAGCAACGCGCTCATGGAGAAATGATCGACCGGCAGATTGCTGAAGAAGCGTATTTTCGGGTGAAGCCACCACCGCCTCAGGCCCCCAAGGTGGGTTGCGTATTTGCCAAGTCATGCAACTTGCCGGACGCACTCATCGATTACCACGATCCGACCGGTTATGTGCCTCTGGATCAACTCAAGGATTACGGCGAGTACGCACTGCTGGGAGCGCTGGAAGCTGACGCCACTGGCCGTTTGCCCTTGCGAAAAGTCAGCGGCGCGGCAATACCTGCCGGGCTGGGGGCATTGGCACTAGGCGGCACCGCACATATGGGTATATCCGCCGACCGAAAAAGCCGCGACGATTATTGTCGACCCGATTTACCCGCCTGAGTACAGGGACTTCATTCTCGTCTTCCCCGCCGACTCCGGGGTCAGGCCCCTGTATATCGTCGTAAGCTGGAAGTATGAGGACGCGCCTTATCACAGCAAGAAGGGAAACTCAGTTAAAAGTAAAAGGCCTGAAAACGGATTGGATTCACTCAATGAGTCGATAGAAGTAAATCCACCCAACTCGCGTAGACGTATAGCAATTGATCCCCACACCAAGGAGTTTGTGGTGATAGATCGCACAGCTGAAGGCTCCTATCACGCGCACGTAAGGCCTTGGAGTGGCTTACGGCAAGAGATGAAAAACGCCTTAATCAAAGCCGGAAAGACCAACCGCAAGGGAAAAATATTGGGAGATACCAAATGACTATGCGATACCACGACCCATCATTGGATCACGATGAAGCAGTACGTTATTTAGCAACGACAGATAGAAGCAAGGTAACAGAGGCATTAATCTCAATTGGGCTGAATGAAATGGACGGCGCGTGGGCACAAAACACGTGCCTTCAGTTTATCGGGCACCCTGACGATGACATCGCAGCAGCAGCTATCGTAGCTATAGGTCACATCGCACGTCGATTCGGAGAGATAGATATGACGAAAATCATCCCGGCGTTCGAACAAGCAAGAAGAAGGGGCACCGCCTTATCCGCATCCGTGAATGATGCGATGGATGACATAGAGATGTTTACCTGACGCCCGAAAATAAACGCCGCGAAAAGCATCAGAAACGAAAAAACCCCAACCGGTCACCCGGTTGGGGTTTTATGTTTCCACGACCTGCGTTTAGCGCGTAACGCGGCTGGTGCCATCAACCGTCATGATGCGCACGCGGTCACCGATGCGGAAGATTTCATTTTCCTGCACGGCCTGTACATAAGCGCGGGTGCTGCCGTCGTCTTCGCGAACGGTAATTTCCACGCCCTGGGTGCGGGTCAGGCCTTCTTCGGTGGCCGAACCCAGCAGGCCGCCGGCGACAGCGCCAATGACAGCGGTGACAATGCTGCCACGGCCACCGCCGATGGCGCTGCCGCCCACGCCGCCAATGACTGCGCCTGCAGCGCCGCCGATTGGGGTTTTGGTGCCTTCGATTTTCACCGGACGCAGGGATTCGATGGTGCCCATGCGAACGGTCTGCACACGACGTGCTTCGTCACGGGAGTACGAGTCGCCGGTCAGACTCGAGGCGCAGCCACCCAGCAATAAGGACAGGGTGGTAAAGCAGGCAACCAGTAAAACGGACTTACGCATAGCATCAACTCCAAAGGACAGGTATTCATTAGACGCTGCCACTTGCCGCCTGTCACGGCACGAACGGCAGAAAATTGCTTTCATTCAGCCAGAGTACAGACTGCCATCACCCGAAAACTCGACGAACGGTTTTCCGCTCCCAACGGATCACACTGCAACAGCGCTCTCCACTAGTGTAGTCGCACAGCCGAAAACGCCCGCAGTCCGTTGAGTCAAGACTCCAACGCAGCAGGCATCATTCAAGTGACATGACGAAAGGTGAAACTCAGGGCGCAAGGCGCTCGCGTGTCCAGTCTGTGCCCTGCAGGCGGTAGTTAAGCCGATCATGCAGGCGGCTGGAGCGGCCTTGCCAGAACTCGATGCGCTCCGGCAGCAAGCGATAGCCTCCCCAGTGCTCGGGGCAGTGGGGTTGTGTATCGCTGAAGCGCTGTTCGGTAGCCTTGAGCAGTTCCTGCAGTTCTTCACGGTCACGAATGACCTTGCTCTGCGCAGACGCCCAGGCACCCAGCCGGCTGCCAAGGGGGCGGACCTGATAATAGGCATCCGACTCTTCGGGAGTGACCTTGACCACCCGCCCCTCGATGCGCACCTGGCGCTCCAGGGTCGGCCAGAAAAAGGTCATGGCGGCGAACGGACGCGCCGCAAGCTGCTCGCCCTTGGCACTCTGATAGTTGGTGAAGAAGGTAAAGCCCTGTGCATCCAGGCCCTTGAGCAACAGAACGCGGCAATGCGGGCGACCGTCCTGGTCGACCGTGGCCAGCGTCATGGCATTGGCCTCGACCGGTGCCTGCTCGGTGCTCACCGCATCGGCAAACCACTGGCGGAACAAGGCAAACGGTTCGCTCGGGGCCTGAGCCTCATTCAAACCGTCCCGTGTGTAATCACGGCGCATATCGGCCAGTGCCTGGGTCATGCGGCTTTATCCTTCTGGTTCAACGACTCAGTTTTTCGCCTGATCAGCCGCAGCGGGTGCATCGACCTTGGCCTTGGCCGGAGCGGCTTTCTTCGCAGCCGGTTTGGCCGGAGCCTTTTTGGCGGCTGGCTTGGCGGCGGCTTTTTTGGTTGCAGCCTTTTTCGCCGGAGCCTTGGCCGCAGCTTTTGCAGCCGGTACCGGTGCCGGTGCAGGCACATTCTGCACGGCAACCATTTCCACAGGTGGGGTCTTGCCCGAGTTGTACTTGCTCAGCAGTGCCAACATGGTTGTACGCTGCGTGAACATGATTTCCATGCGACGGTTCAGCGCACGGCCCTGGTTGCTGTCGTTGGCAGCACGCGGCATCAGGTCGCCCATGCCGCGCAGCATCAGGCGGTCCTGCTTAAGGCCGCTGAGGCTGAAGATCGACGCGATGGACTGTGCACGTTCCTTGGTCAGTGCCTGGCTCGCCGGGGCAGTGCCGGTGGCATCAACGTGACCGAGCACCAGTACGGCGGTTTTTGGGTCGGATTCAACGGCCTTGGCCACCCGAGTGAACGGGCCCAGAGTCACCGGCAGCAACATGGCCGGACGCTTGGGGTTGTAGGAGGCGTCAACCGGGGCAATCACCACCAGTACATTGTCGCGACGTTCCAGCTGCAGGTTGCTGTCCTTGATCGCTTCACGCAGGCGTGGCTCATAGTCGTCCAGCCAGGCCTGGGTAATTTTCGGGTCAGGCATCTGCACGTTGCTGACGTCGACCTTGGCCAATGGCTTTGGCTTGCTTTCGAACGGCCACCACCAGTGGGTTTCGGTGTCGGTCTTGGCGACGGCAGGCGCAGCGTCCGAAGCCGGGGTGGCGGCTTTGACGTCGGCTTTCAGATCAGCCTTGTCTGCAGCGGCCTTGTCGTCGGCGCGCTTTGAGCCGAATGGCCACCAGTTGAAGCCGCTGTCGGCTTTAGCCGCTGGCGCAGGGGCGGCAGCGGTGGCAGGTGCCGGTGCGGCAGCAGCGGCCGCAGCCGGAGCGGCTGGCTTGGCGCCCGCAGCTGGCTTGGCGTCCGGCTTGGCGTCGGTTTGGGTCACTGCGTCCTTGGTAGCAGCCTTGTCAGATCCAAATGACCACCAGTGCCCTCCTTCGGCATCATTTTGTGGCGTTTGCGCGCAACCTGTAATAGTGAGGCACAGCGCCAGTGCCAAGGACTTGTTCGATAACATGAGATATCCACACAATGAGAAAAACCGAGGGTCAGGCTGACCCGTTAAACCGACGCATACAGAACATTGAAATTACATTATTCCGTCAGCGTCTTCTTATAGTCGCATTTGTAACAAAAAATTGTGAAACGGCAAGCGGTTTACAGACAATCGGCCAATATTCCGACCAACTTCTGTGCACGTGGGTCCATAAGTACGTAGGGACCCAATGTATTAGTCACAAAACCAAATGCAACATCATGCTCCGGGTCGGCAAATCCCACCGAACCACCCGCGCCAGGATGCCCGAACGCACGCGGGCCAAGGCCGAACGTCGCGTTGGGCAGTTGTGGCTGATCCAGCATGCAGCCCAGGCCGAAGCGGGTTTGAGTCAATAATGTTTTATCGGGTCCGATACTGTGTTCACGGGTCAATTCTTCGAGCATGTCGGCTTCCAGCAAACTACCGTCGAGCAAGCCACTATAAAAACCCGCCAGACTGCGCGCATTACCGTGACCATTAGCCGCCGGCTGCTGCATGCGTCGCCACTCGGGTTTATTAGTGCTGGTCAGAATGGACGGCGGATTGGCAAATGCGCGCGTTGTCATGGCCGCCGGTTCACGCATCATTACATGCAATAAACGTTGTGCGGCTTCGTCGCCCATAGTGCCTTTACTGCGCGCTATATGGGCAACACGATAAAACTCTTCATCCGCCAGGCCCACATGAAAGTCCAGGCCCAATGGCCGTGCAACCCTCGCCACGATGGACTCCCCCGGCCCACGCCCATCGGCGCGACTCAGCAGCTCACCGACCAGCCAGCCATAGGTAATCGCCTCATAGCCATGACCCTGGCCCGGAATCCACCACGGAGCCTCGGCCGCCAGCGTGTCGACCATCAGTTGCCAGTCATAGAGCGCCTCGGCAGGCAGCATCTCGCGGATCGCCGGCAACCCGGCCTGATGGCAGAGCAACTGGCGCAGGGTGACGGCTTGCTTTCCAGCGGCGGCAAATTCAGGCCAGTAGTTGGCCACTGGCGCATCCAGTTGCAGCTTGCCCTCAGCCACCAGTTGCAGGGCCGTGACCGCTGTAAAGGTCTTGGTGCAGGAGAACAGGTTGACGAGGGTGTCGCTGTGCCAGGCCTCGGCCCCGTCCTTGTCGGCGGTGCCGGCCCACAGGTCGACCACCGTTTCGCCACCGATCTGGATACAGAGCCCGGCACCACGCTCCTGCGGGTCATCGAACAACGCGGCAAACGCTTCGCGCACGGCTTCAAACTGGAGCGTGTAATGACCCTGAACCTGCACCGAAGTCCCCTCGGAAAACACCGTAAAAAGTGGCGGACATTGTTCCAGCCCTTGTAGGATTTGTGAACCCATCAGCGCGGAATCAATGGCCATTCCCGGAATGCCCACCGGCGTGCCCGGCGCCCTTCCCTGCACCCTCGCCAGCCGGACCGGCCTTGCCGCCTTCATGCTCACGCACCGCGCCGGCCGCACTGGCTTGTTCGGCCGCCTTGCCCAGTTGCTTGACCGCCGCCAGGTTGCTCTTGCGCACGTTGTCGACAAAGCCCTGGAACGGCACATCGGTTATACCCACCAGCCCAAAGTGTCCGTTTTCGCCATCCAGCAAGCGACCGGTCACCGGCTGGTCCAGGTATTGAAACCAGTGCACGCCAACAATCGACGGTTCCGCCATGGCCTGCTTGAGGAAGGTGGCGTACGCCGAACTACGGTCCTCTTCCCGCTCCAATTGCGTCACACCGCCCCAGAAAGGGCCACGGTCGGCGGAGCCGAAGTTGAATTCAGTGATCAGCACCGGCTTGTCCAGCGCGTGCAACGCGGCGAAGTCATAGCCGTCCTGAGGCTTGAGCGTATACATGTTGAAACTCAGCACATCGCAATACTGCGCGCACGAGGCCACGGCCTCCGGCGTGCTCACCGCATAGCGCCCGCCCAGCAGTAACTGGTTGGGCGCATGCCATTTCAGCGAATCGGAAATGGTCTTGAAGTAGGCATCGGCGAAGGTCTTCTGGAAGTACTTGAAGTCGGCCTCGATTTCCGGGTGCTCAGGATTGGGCATCGGCGGTTCAAAGCCCGGATCTTCCATCAATTCCCAACCCGCCAGTTGAACACCCCACGCCTTGGAAAGGCCTTCTTCGTTGCGGTACTTGTCGCGCAGCTGCTTGAGGAACGCGCGCTTGGCCGGGACGTCGGTGGTCATGCGCAAGGTGCCGTAGGCCAGGGCGTAGCGGGATTTGGGGTCATCACCGGGACCGGCCCAGGCCAGTTCGTTGTCGGCAAAATAGCCGATCAGCCAGGGGTCGTCGCGATGGTCGCGGGCCGCAATGGCCACGGCGCGCTCGGTGGCCATGGCGAAGCGCGGGTCGAACGGATCGGGCATGCCACCCCACCAGTCGGTGCCGGTGCTGATGCTGGCGTAATCGCCGACGATCGACAGCGGCAAGGTGTAAGGCACGCGCTCGGCGTCAGCCAGACCCTCGTCGCTCCAATTACCGACGGTGTTGAAACCCCAGGCTTGCAGGCGGTCGAGGGTGTGATTGACCCAGCGCTGGTGGTCAAAGTGTTCGGTGCCGTAGGTACGTTGCAGGTTGGCACCGTAGAAATCGTACCAGCGGCCCGAGGCAAAGTGGCGGCCTTCGCCTGAGCCGTTGCCGGTGCGATGGTCACTGCTGCCATAGTATTTGTCGAAGGGTTCACCGGCTTTGGGCAACGCGGCGAACATCCATTCGCGGCCGCCCACGTAGGTCTGGTTGTTGTCCGGGGCGACGGTGTTGACGCCCAGCGAGTAGAAGGGATGACCCAGCGGCGTCACCAGGTACCAGCGCCCGTCGCGCTTCTCGGTGCGGAAAAAACCGCTGGCCTCGAAGGCCGGCCCCTTGTTCCAGCCACCGAAGGTGTCCAGTGAGGAGTTGTCGCGCTCAGCCAGCCAGCCCTTGAGCTGTTGTTGCTCCCGGGCGGCGGCAGCCTTGAGTTGCTCGTCACTGCTGACCTTTTCCGGCCAGCGCGCACGGGTGGACTGCCCATAGGCATCGACCAGTTCGCCGTACGCTGCCCTGATAGCCGGTTCGACATCCTGCACGCCAAAGCGCTCCAGCAGAATACTTTGGGCGGCATTGGGCTTGAGCATCGACAAGGTCACCGACACCACCTGGCTGCGGTCGATTTCTCCGCTGCTGGCAGCGAGCAATACGCGCTGACCGTCGAGACTGATCGGCATCGGCGGGCCGGCCTTCATGCCCTGGCTCAAGGGCGAGTTGGCCTGCAGCGGAACCAGCAAGGTCTGCGCCGGGCCGGCCGGCAGGTCGATGCGGCTGACCAGGGTCTTGCCGTCGCTGCTCTGCACCTTGACGTAGAGGGTCAAGGCCCAGTCCATGGCGCTCTGGATGCGCAGGCTCATGGCGCCGGACTGCGACCAGTCCCAGGTGCCGCTCTGAGGGCTGAGCACCAGGCTCGGCTCGTTCGCAGGGCTGAAGGTGATACGGCGCAGCACCTCGCCTTCGGCCGTTTGCTCGGCGTTGTATTGCGGCAGGCTGGCGTCATGGGTCGCCACGTTGACCACATCGGCGGGGCGCACGAAGTTGAACAGCGTTTGTTGCCCGGCCGGCGCGGCAAACAAGGGCGCGGCAAACAGCAGGGCAAAAAGAGCGGGCAGCGTGCGAATCATACGAGCAAGGTTCTCCAGACGGCCGGTGAAAGGCCTGATGAAATACGTCGATAACAGTGACCACGAAGTGGGCGAATTCGCCCACTGTGTCTTAGGAAATTTCACGCCTGAACGGCGGCAGGGCATTAAGGATTGCCTTGCCATAGCGCTGGGTGACCAGGCGCCGATCAAGCAGCGTGATAGTGCCCCGGTCTTCCTCGGTACGCAGCAGGCGACCGCAGGCCTGCACGAGCTTGAGCGAAGCATCCGGCACCGAGATTTCCATGAACGGATTGCCGCCGCGCGCTTCGATCCACTCGGCCAGCGCCGCCTCGACCGGGTCGTCCGGCACCGAAAACGGGATCTTGGCGATCACCACGTGTTCGCAGTAGGCGCCCGGCAAGTCCACACCCTCGGCAAAACTGGCCAGGCCGAACAGTACGCTGGAATCACCGCCATCGACCCGCGCCTTGTGCTTGTTCAGGGTTTCCTGCTTGGACAGGTTGCCCTGAATGAACACTTGCTTGCGCCAGTCACGGTCCAGACCGTCGAACACGTCCTGCATCTGTTTGCGCGAGGAGAACAACACCAGGGTACCGCGCGACCCTTCAACCAGGCCTGGCAGGTCACGGATGATCGCGGCGGTATGGGCCGGCGCATCGCGTGGATCGGCCTTGAGGTCCGGCACGCGCAGCACACCGGCGTCGGCATGATGGAAGGGGCTTGGCACCACGGCGGTGACCGCCTTTTTCGGCAGGCCCGCACGCATGCGAAAACGGTCGAAAGTGCCCAGGGCCGTCAGCGTGGCCGAGGTAACCAGGCAGCCGTACGCCACGTTCCACAGGTTGCGGCGCAGCATTTCGGCGGCGAGGATCGGACTGGCATTGACCTCGATATCAAACAGCGCGCCGCTTTCCGACAGGGTCAGCCAACGGGCCATGGGCGGGTTGTCTTCCGGGTCTTCAACGGTAAAGGCGGTCCACAGCTCCCAATTGCCCTGGGAGCGGGACAACAGACTGCCGAACAGCGGATACCATTCCTCGGCCTGATTACTCGCGATGCCGATATTGACCTCGCCGTCCATGCCTTCCTTGAGCAGATCGGTCAGGCGCGTGAACAGGTCGGTCAGGCGCGAAAAGCCTTTCTTCAGTTCAATCCCCATTTCGCGCATGTGCTCGGGAATCAGCCCACCCACAAAACGGTGGCGCGGACGCTCACGGCCTTCCACGTCTTCGCCAGGCTTGAAATCGGCCACCTGCTCACAGGCGCTGAACATGAACTGCTGCTGGGTCTTGATCTCGCGCGCCAGCTCCGGCACCTGTTCGATCAGCTTGCCCAGGTCGCCCGGCAGCGGGTGCTGGGCGAGCAACTTGGTGAGGTTCTTGGCGGTGGTTTCCAGCCAGTCGGCGGTGGACCGCAGGCGTGTGTAATGGGCGAAGTGGCCGATGGCCTTGTCCGGCAGGTGGTGGCCTTCGTCGAATACGTAGAGGGTGTCGCGCGGGTCCGGCAGCACGGCGCCGCCCCCCAGGGCCAGGTCGGCCAGCACCATGTCGTGGTTGGTGACGATCACGTCGACCTTGCCCATGCCTTCGCGCGCCTTGTAGAAGGCGCACTGACCGAAGTTGGGACAATGACGGTTGGTGCACTGGCTGTGGTCGGTGGTCAGGCGTGCCCAGTCGGCATCTTCCAGAGCAGTGGGCCAGCTGTCGCGGTCGCCGTCCCATTTATTGCCGGCCAGTTTCTCGATCATGCTGGTGAACAGTTTCTGACTGACTTCATCAACTTCGATCTTGAAGCCTTCTTCTTCGAACAACGAGGCGGTGGCGGTTTGCGCATGGCCTTCCTGCAGCAGCACGTCGAGCTTGGACAGGCACATGTAGCGGCCTCGCCCCTTGGCCAGGGCGAAGGTGAAATTCAGGCCGCTGTTGCGCATCAGGTCCGGCAGATCCTTGTAGACGATCTGCTCCTGCAGGGCGACGGTGGCGGTGGCGATCACCAGGCGCTTGCCGGCGGCCTTGGCCGTGGGAATCGCAGCCAGGCTGTAGGCTACGGTCTTGCCGGTACCGGTGCCGGCTTCAACGGCCACGACCGCAGGGTCGCCCTCGCGGCGCCCTTCGTCGTCGGTGTCGATATCCCCAAGGACTTTCGCCACTTCGGCGATCATCAGGCGCTGGCCATAGCGCGGTTTCAAGCGCTTGGCTTCGAGAAAACGCGAGTAGGCGCCCTGGATCGTGGTTTTGAGTTCAGTGCTGATCATGGATAGTCGGGCGCAAAAAACGCTGGATAAATTTTCAGTGGTTCGGATCGGCCGCTATCATACCCCGCTAATTAATCCCGCGCAGAACGGAGTACCACAATGACCGTCTTCAGCCTCGCTTACACCCTGCATATACTGGCCGCCCTGGTATGGGTCGGCGGCATGTTTTTCGCCTGGATGATCCTGCGCCCCGCTGCTGTGGCGGCACTTGAGGGCCCTGCCCGGCTCAGGTTGTGGGCAAATGTGTTTCAACGTTTTTTCGTGTGGGTATGGGTGGCGGTGCTGATTTTACCGATCAGCGGTGTGGGGCTGCTGCAGCTGCGCTTCAGCGGTTTTGAAACGGCGCCGCGTTATGTGCAGGTCATGATGGGCTTGTATCTGGTGATGACGGCGTTGTTTATCCGCATCCAGGCGTTGAAGTTCCCGCAATTGCGCACGGCGGTAGCGGCCGAAGACTGGCCGGCGGGCGCTGCTGCGCTGGGGCAGATTCGCCGGTTGGTGGGGATCAATTTGATTGTGGGGTTGGGGGTGGTTGCAGTTGCTTCGGCTCGGCCGATGTTCTGAAGCGGCCTTTAATCCGCTATAGGGAGCAAGCCCCCTATAGCGTCAAGCCAGGCAACTCAAAGCCGCTGGATGGTCACAGACCCCGCAGGCCCGGCCGCCCCTGGCTGCCCTTCCAGACCTGGACGGCCCTTATCGCCGCCATCGGCGCGGTACACCACGCACCCCTTCGATTGCCCGCCCTTGCCAGGTTTGCCTGCAGTACCGGCCAAACCTCCAGGCCCGCCATCGACCCAGACCTTGATGTTTTCAGCGGGAAAGTCCTGTGGCAGTTCAACCCGCACCGTCGCTCCTGCAGCCCCCGGCAAACCGTCGCCGCCGTTATCGCCGTTGAAACCGCGACCGGCCGAGCCCCAGGTACACCCCGGGTCTTCACCGTTGGCGCCATCGAGCCCGGCATACCCCTGGGCACCGGCGCCGCCACGGGCGTCCAGCGACAATGCTTCAGCCGTCAGCGAATGGATCCGCAACGTGAGATCGCGCCCTGCCCTGGCCGGTTTTTCATGGGTGCCCGGGGCGCCGCGCGAGGTGATCTGGCTGCCGTGTTCCAGTTGAGCCTGGCGCACCTGCAATTGCAGCGCGGTGTTGCCCGGCACGATGGCGATACGTGCTTCGCGGCCCAGGTGCAGTTCATCCACCGTCACTTGGCTGATGGTTGCCGGAATCAGCAAGGTGCCGTAATCCGCCACATCCAGGCGCTCGAGTTGCAACACGCTGGTGCTGCTGGGCAGGCGCATCAATGAGTGGGTTTCGACACTGACGCTATGGGCCAGGGCAATGGGGCTGACCAACAGGGCCAACAGAAAAACCTTGCGCATCATGGGGCTCCTGACTCTTTTCAAATTGTTATCCGGGTCACATTAACGACTTCTGCAGGCGATTTGCCAGTGACGTATCAAAAAACTTCAGCAGCGCAGGTTCAGGGCTTTTTCTGTCGCGCTTGCTCTAGGCCCGCAGGCGCAGCCGCGCTAGTCTCTACGGCTCTGATGTGAGGATTTGCGATGACCGCCGGTATTTCTGCCCCTACCCCCCAGCAAGCCTTGGCTGCCCTGCTCGACCTGCATCGGCCCAAACGCCTGCTGCTGTTGGGCGCCAGCCGCTTTCCGGCGCTGGAGGCATTCAAACAGGCACACCCCGACACGTTTATCGCCGCCGCCGAACCCGGTCCGTTGCCTGCGCACCTGGCGGCGCAGCGGTTTGACCTGGCGCTGGCGGTCGATTGCCTGGAACACCTTTCAAAGCCACAGGGCCTGACGCTGCTTGGCGGTATTCGCAACCTCAACGCCAGTCGCATCGCGGTGCTGGCAGACCTCGACGCCTGCGGCTGGAAAGACACCGACTTCTTCTCCCTGGCCCTGCAGGCCGGCGAGCGTTTCCAGCGCGACGAGCAGGTGCTGACGCTGTTCACCTACGATCTGCTTGACTATAAACAGGTGCCGGACTGGCTCAACGCCCGTTTCTGGGCCAATCCGGAAAACTTCGGAAAGTATTGGTGGTAACCCATGAGCACACCCATTTGCCCCTGCGGCAGTGGCAACCTGCTGGATGCCTGCTGCGGCCATTATCACAACGGCCACCCGGCTCCCTGCGCCAGCGCGCTGATGCGCTCGCGTTACAGCGCCTATGTGCTGGGCCTGGTGGATTACTTGGTGGCGACCACGTTGCCGGCCCAGCAACCCAGCCTCGACCGCGCCGCCATCGCTGCCTGGAGCGCACAGAGCACCTGGCTCGGGCTTGAGGTGGAGAGTTCGGAAGTGTTCGGTGGCCAGCCGGAACATGCCTTTGTGACCTTCACCGCTCGCTGGCATGACAACACGGGTGAACATAGTCACCGCGAACAGTCCTCTTTCGTACAGAATGAGGGGCGTTGGTACTTCATCGACCCTACCGTTGAGGTGAAGGTCGGGCGCAATGATCCGTGCCTGTGCGGCAGCGGGCAAAAATTCAAGAAATGTTGCGCGGGCTTCCGCTGACACCACCTGCAAAGGGATTACGCCATGCTTCGGATATTCAGCTTGATGCTGGCGTTGACCCTGGGTCTTACCGGATGCGCCTTCTGGTTCGAGGACGATTCGCCGCCGCCCCATGTGTCGCTGGTCAAGGTCGAAGTGGTACGCGCCAAGTTGCTCGAACAGAAATTCAGGCTGTATTTCCGCGTCGACAATCGCGACGACGCCGACCTGACCGTGCGCGGCCTGATCTACAAGGTCAGCCTGGGCGACTTCGTGTTGACCGAAGGCGAGTCCAATGAATGGCTCACCGTGGCGCCGCGCGGCCATGCGGTGTTCCGGGTGTCGGTGCGCACCAATCTCTGGCCGCAGATCCGCGAGGTGGTGCATATGCTGAAGAACCCCGACCGGCCCGTGCCCTATCGCCTGGAGGGCGAGCTGAAAACCGGCTTGTTCATCGGTAATGACGTGCAGGTGGCCCACAATGGCGAGATAATCCCCGGCGATTTTATTCCGGAGCGACATCGATGACTCAGCAACCCCATGTCCATGGTCCTGACTGCAACCACGATCACGAGCACCATGATCACGACCGCGGTCATGTCCACGGCCCCAACTGCGGCCACGCTCATCAGGAGCCGGTACGCAATGCATTGAAGGACGTTGGCCGCAACGATCCCTGCCCTTGCGGCAGCGAGAAAAAATTCAAGAAGTGCCACGGGGTCTAAGCCACCCTGACGATGTAAAGCTGGGAGGGGGCTTGCTCCCGAGGGCGGTGGACCAGTCAACAGATGCAGCGACTGGCACTCAGCCCTCGGGAGCAAGCCCCCTCCCACATTGATGTGCGATGTTTTACCTAAAACTACCCCCGCAGGAGCTTTGCCATGGCCTCGCCAGCCCTCTCACGTTTTCTTCCCCGGTTCGGCGTTGCCGCGGCAGTGGCCAGTGCGTTAAGCCTGGCCGGTTGCCAGCTCCAGAACACTCAGGACACCCTGCCGCCCGTTGCCGGCGTGCAGCCCCTCAAAGGCCTGGCCCAGAATGTGTCGATACGCCGCAATGCCCAGGGCATGCCGCTGATCGAGAGCAATACCTTCCACGACGCCCTGTTCAGCCTGGGCTACGTGCACGCCAGCGACCGCATCACCCAGATGGTCACGCTGCGCCTGCTGGCCCAGGGCCGTCTGGCGGAAATGTCCGGCCCTGACGTGCTGGATGTCGACCGCTTGATGCGCGCCGTCAACCTGAAAAAAAGCGCCGGCGAGCTGTATAACGCATCGAGCCCGCGCCTCAAGCGCTTCTTCGAAGTGTACGCACGCGGGGTCAATGCCTACCTGTTCCGCTACCGCGACAAACTGCCGCCGGACCTCGCCCAGACCGGCTACAAGCCCGAATACTGGAAGCCGGAAGATTCGGCGCTGTTGTTCTGCCTGCTCAACTTCAGTGAGTCGGCCAACCTGCAGCAAGAGCTGTCTTCGCTGGTACTGGCGCAAAAAGTCGGCGTCGACAAACTTGCCTGGCTCACTCCCAGCGCGCCGGACGAACCCATCCCGCTGGCCGAGGCAGAGAAGCTCAAAGGCGTGAACCTTGGCCAGATCACCGGTCTCGCCGGGCTGGATACGGTCAGCCAGCAGTTGAGCACGCTCAATGCGTTGGCGGTGACCACCTCGAGCAACTGGGCGATTGGCCCGCAACGCAGCCGCAGCGGCAAGAGCCTGCTGGCCAACGACCTTGCCGCCCGGCCGCAAGCGCCGTCGCCGTGGAGCTACGTGCAGATCCGCGCGCCGAAATACCAGGCCGCGGGTGCCTCGATAGCCGGCCTGCCGACCTTGTTGTCCGGTTTCAACGGCAAGGTGGCGTGGAGCATGAGCACGGTCAAGGGCGACACCCAGGACCTGTTCCTGGAAAAGGTCAAGCGCCAGGGCAACGCGTTGTACTACGAGAATAACGGCAAGTGGCTACCGGCCGGCGTGCGTAACGAAACGTTCTTCGTCAAGGGGCGTGGCTCGATTCGCGAAGTGGTGTACGAAACCCGCCACGGTGCCCTGCTCAACAGCAGCCAGGCCCTCACCAGTGGTTTTGGCCTGGCCCTGCAAACCGCCGACCTCAAGGACGACAAGAGCCTGGATGCGTTCTTCGACCTGTCCCGTGCGCAAAGCGCCGGCAAGGCCTCGGACGCCACCCGCGAAATCCGTGCAATTGCGCTGAACATGGTGTTCGCCGACACCGGCAGCATTGGCTGGCAGGTCACCGGCCGCTTCCCCAACCGCCGCGAAGGCGAAGGTCTGCTGCCCTCGCCGGGCTGGGACACGCGCTTTGACTGGGACGGCTATGCCGACGCGATGCTGCACCCTTATGATCAGGACCCGGCCCAAGGCTGGATCGGCACCGCCAACCAGCGCACCGCGCCACGCGGTTATGGCATGCAACTGTCCAACGCCTGGGACGCGCCGGAGCGCAGCGAGCGCCTGGCGCAACTGGCCAGCGCCGGCAAGCATGACAGCCGCAGCATGATCGCCATGCAGTACGACCAGACCACCACATTCGCCGCCAAGCTGAAAACCATGTTCCAGGCGCCAGGCATGGCCCAGCCCTTGAAACAGGCGATTGCTGCGCTGCCTGCGGCCGAACAGGCCAAGGCGCGTGAAGCCCTGGGGCGCCTGATGGCGTTCGATGGCCGCCTCGCGCCATCCTCCGCCGACGCGGCGATCTACGAGCTGTTCCTGCAGGAAAGCACGCGGCAGATCTTCCTCGACGAACTGGGTCCGGAAACCAGCGCCAGTTGGAAAGCCTTTGTCAGCAATGCCAACCTCTCCTACTCGGCCAACGCCGACCACCTGCTGGGCCGCGAAGACAGCCCGTTCTGGGACGATGTGCGTACTGCGCAAAAAGAAGACAAACCCACCATTCTTGCCCGCAGCCTCGCCGCCGCGATCAGCGCCGGTGACAGCCAGTTGGGCGCCGATCACAAGGCCTGGCAGTGGGGCAAACTGCACAGCACCACCTGGAAGAGCGCCAGCGGGCAGGTCATCCTTGGCCCACTTGCCAGCGGTGGCGACCACAACACCCTGAACCCGGCGCCGTACAGTTGGGGGCAGAGTTTCGACACCACGCAGGTGCCGGCACTGCGGATGATTGTCGACTTCGGTCAGGTGGAACCGATGATGGGCCAGGGCGGCAGCGGCCAGTCCGGTAACCCGGCCAGTCCCGACTATGCCAATGGCATCGACCCGGCGCTCAAGGCGCAATACCTGAGCTTCCCGATGCAGCCGCAGAACTTCGAAAAGGCGTATGGCAAAAACCGGCTGACCCTCACGCCTGGCAAGTAAATCGGGTTCTTATTGAAGAACCCGGATCAATATGTGGGAGGGGGCTTGCTCCCGATAGCAAAGTGTCAGTCACTGCATTTATGACTGATTCACCGCCATCGGGAGCAAGCCCCCTCCCACATTCGGGCCCCATGCATTCAGATAGAACTTACACACTCGCCCCCGCCTCAAAATAGACAAGCCCACCTCCCCGGTCACCCCATGGACCTTGTCATCGCCCGCCCCGAAGGCCTCTATTGCCCCGCCGGAGATTTCTACATCGATCCCTGGCGCCCAGTGGAACGCTCCGTCATCACCCACGCCCATGGCGACCACGCCCGCACCGGCAACCAGCATTATCTGGCGGCGGCGCCCGGCGAAGGCATTCTGCGTTCGCGCCTGGGCCAGGACATCAATCTGCAAACCCTGGCCTACGGCGAGCGGCTGGGGCACCACGGCGTCACCTTGAGTTTTCATCCGGCCGGGCACGTCCTCGGCTCGGCCCAGGTGCGCCTCGAATACCAGGGCGAAGTCTGGGTCGCATCCGGCGATTACAAGGTCGAGCCCGATGGCACCTGCGCGCCGTTCGAGCCGGTGCGCTGTCACACGTTCATCACCGAATCCACCTTCGGTCTGCCGATTTACCGCTGGCAGCCCCAGGCGCAAATTTTTGCCGGCATCAATGAGTGGTGGCAGGCCAACGTCGCCGCCGGCAAGGCCAGCGTGCTGTTCTGTTATTCCTTCGGCAAGGCCCAGCGCATCTTGCACGGCATTGACGCGAGCATCGGCCCGATCCTCAGCCATGGCGCCGTCGAGCCCTTGAACCGGGTGTACCGCGAGGCCGGCATTTACATTCCAGAAACCCTCTACGCGGGGGACTTCAAAAAAACCGACCCGCTGTTGCGCAAGGCATTGATCATCGCTCCGCCATCGGCTGGCGGCAGCAGTTGGATCAAACGCTTTGGCGACTACAGCGACGCCTTCGCCAGCGGCTGGATGCGCCTGCGCGGCACACGGCGGCGGCGCGGAGTGGACCGGGGATTTGTGCTGTCCGACCACGCCGATTGGCCGGGCTTGCTGTGGGCCATCGAGCAAACCGGCGCCGAACGGGTGATGGTCACCCATGGGTCTGTCGGTGTATTGGTGCGCCACCTGCGGGAAAAAGGCCTGGATGCCCAGGGCTTCACCACCGAATACGGTGATGACGAAGAAGAGGCCACTGCATGAAGGCCTTCGCCGAGCTGTACGCCAACCTCGACGCCACCACTTCCAGCAACGCCAAGCTGGCCGCATTGCAAGCCTACTTCCTGCAGGCGCCGCCAGAGGATGCCGCCTGGGCGGTGTACTTTCTGTCCGGCGGCCGGCCACGACAACTGGTGCCGACGCGCCTTTTAAGGGACATGGCCACGCAAGCGTCAGGCATCGAAGCCTGGCTGTTCGAAGAGAGCTACCAGTCGGTCGGTGACCTCGCCGAGACCATTTCCCTGCTCTTGCCCGAATCCACCTACACCTCAGAGGATGGCCTGGCCGTTTGGCTGGAAGAAAAACTGTTGCCCCTGCGTGGCCTGTCGCCCCTGGATCTGGCCGAACGCCTGCCCGCGCTGTGGGCGCAGCTGGATCAACCCAGCCTGATGGTGTGCATCAAGCTGATCACCGGCAGCTTTCGCGTCGGCGTGTCCAAGCTACTGGTCACCCGTGCCCTCGCCGCCATGGCCGATCTGGACAGCAAGCGCGTGGCACAGCGGCTGGTGGGCTACACCGATTTGTCCAATCGCCCTACGGCCGAAGGCTACCTCAAGCTGATTGCACCTGAATCAACCGACGAACACGCGCAACGTGGCGGGCAGCCCTATCCGTTTTTTCTGGCCCATGGCCTGTCGCAGCCGGTCGAGCAGTTCGACACCCTGCTCGGCGCGCCGACTGACTGGCAAGTGGAATGGAAGTGGGACGGTATCCGCGCACAACTGGTCAAGCGCGAGGGCCGTTTGTGGATCTGGTCGCGAGGTGAAGAGCTGGTGACCGAGCGCTTCCCCGAGCTGCACAGCCTGGTGAGCGGCCTGCCGGACGGCACGGTGATCGACGGCGAGATTGTGGTGTGGAACGGCGCGGTGCAACCCTTTGCCCTGCTGCAACAGCGTATTGGCCGCAAAACGTTGAGCAAAAAAGTCCTGGAGGACGCCCCGGTCGCGGTACTTGCCTACGACCTGCTGGAATATAAGGGCGAAGACTGGCGCAACCATGTCCAGGCAGAACGCCGCGCGCAGCTCGAACAGGTCATCAGCGCGTGCGACCAGCCCGTGCTGCTGCCCTCGCCGTTGTTGCAGGCCGACACCTGGGAAGCGCTGGCCGAGCAGCGCGAAGCCTCGCGCAGCCTTGGCGTGGAAGGCATGATGCTCAAGGATCGCAACGGCCTTTACGGCGTTGGCCGCACCAAGGATATGGGCCTGTGGTGGAAGTGGAAGGTCGACCCGTTCAGCGTCGATGCGGTTTTGATCTACGCCCAACGCGGCCATGGCCGCCGTGCCAGTCTGTACAGCGACTACACCTTCGCCGTGTGGGACGGCCCGCCCGGCACCGAGCGCACGCTAGTGCCGTTTGCCAAGGCTTATTCGGGATTGACCGACGAAGAAATGCGCAAGGTCGACGCCATCGTGCGCAAGACCACCGTGGAAAAATTCGGCCCGGTCAGCAGCGTGACGCCGAGCATGGTGTTTGAGCTGGGGTTTGAAGGGATCGCGCTATCCAAGCGGCACAAGAGCGGGATTGCCGTGAGATTTCCACGCATGCTGCGCTGGCGCCAGGACAAGGCGGTGGATGAAGCCGACAACCTGGCTACCCTGCAGGACCTGCTGGCCTGACACAAATCCTTGTGGGAGCAAGCCCCTTCCACAACTTGGTCATCGCTAATGGTCCGAAACAGTGCGCGCCATTTCCAATGCCCATTTTTGGGCATCGCCTACACGTCCAACGTCCTCGCGCTGCCTTTTAAAACGCTCATTCGGAACTATGGTGCAGAAATTGCTACTTGAGAGCCGTCTGACACCGTTCAGTAACAGTCCTAAACGCGCCACAAGCGCTTATCTTGGTTTCCAGGGATTACCTAATGAAAAAAGCATTGCTGACCCTTTCTGCACTGGCCCTGTGCATGGCCGCCGGTGTAGCCACGGCCAAGGAATACAAGGAATTGCGTTTTGGTGTGGATCCCTCCTACGCGCCGTTTGAATCCAAAGCGGCCGACGGCAGCCTGGTGGGCTTCGATATCGACCTGGGCAACGCGATCTGCGCGGAGCTGAAGGTCAAGTGCAAATGGGTCGAAAGCGATTTCGACGGCATGATCCCGGGCCTCAACGCCAACAAGTTCGATGGCGTGATTTCGTCGATGACCGTGACTGCAGCCCGTGAAAAGGCGATCGACTTCTCCAATGAGCTGTTCTCGGGCCCGACTTCTCTGGTGTTCAAGAAGGGCGCAGGGTTCTCTACGCCGGAATCCCTCAAGGGCAAATCCGTGGGCTACGAGCAAGGCACTATCCAGGAAGCCTACGCCAAGGCCGTACTCGATAAGGCTGGTGTGACCACCAAGGCCTACGCCAACCAGGACCAGGTGTACGCCGACCTGACCTCCGGTCGTCTGGACGCATCGGTGCAGGACATGCTGCAAGCCGAACTGGGCTTTCTGAAGTCGCCGGCCGGCGCCGGTTACGAAGTCAGCGCCGCCATCGACGACCCGTTGCTGCCGTCGAAAACCGCGATCGGTATCAAAAAAGGTAACAAAGACCTCAAGGCCCTGCTCGATAAAGGTATCAAAGCGTTACACGATGATGGCACCTACGCCACCATCCAGAAGAAACACTTCGGCGACCTGAACCTGTACAGCGGTAAATAACACGCTGGCGCCCATCGCTTTGCGGTGGGCGCTTTTTTATCGCCATAGGTCCTGAATTCATGTTTGAAGATCTTCTGAACACCCTGGGGCTGAGTGCCTTCAGCCTGAAAGGGTTCGGCCCGCTGTTGCTGCAAGGTACGTGGATGACCATCAAATTGTCAGTCGCGTCCCTGGCCGTCAGCGTCCTGCTGGGCCTGCTCGGTGCCAGCGCCAAATTGTCCAGCCTGCGCCTGCTGCGCATTCCCGCCCAGCTCTACACCACTCTGATTCGCGGCGTGCCCGACCTGGTGCTGATGCTGCTGATTTTCTACAGCCTGCAAATCTGGCTGACCGGCCTTACCGATTTCATGGAATGGGACTACATCGAGATCGACCCATTCAGCGCCGGGGTCATCACCCTGGGCTTTATCTACGGTGCGTACTTCACCGAGACGTTTCGCGGCGCAATCCTTGCCGTGCCCCGTGGCCAACTGGAAGCCGCGACCGCCTACGGGCTCAAGCGCGGGCAACGCTTTCGCTACGTGACCTTCCCGCAGATGATGCGCTTTGCCCTGCCAGGCATCGGCAATAACTGGATGGTGATGCTCAAGGCCACCGCGCTGGTGTCGATCATCGGCCTGGCCGACCTGGTCAAGGCCGCTCAGGATGCGGGCAAGAGCACGTATCAACTGTTCTATTTCCTGGTCATCGCCGCGTTGATCTACCTGCTGATCACCAGCGCGTCCAACTTCGTCCTGCGTCGTCTTGAACGGCGCTACTCGGCAGGCTCACGGGAGGCAGTGCGATGATCGAGCTCCTGCAGGAATACTGGCGCCCTTTCCTTTATAGCGACGGCCAGCACATCACTGGGCTGGCCATGACCCTGTGGCTGTTGAGCGCGGCGCTGGTCATCGGGTTTATCGTGTCGATCCCGCTGTCCATCGCGCGGGTATCACCCAGACGCCGCGTGCGCTGGCCGGTACAGTTCTACACCTACCTGTTTCGTGGCACGCCGCTGTATATCCAGTTACTGATTTGCTACACCGGCATCTACAGCATCGCGGCAGTACGCGAGCAGCCATTGCTGGGGGCATTCTTTCGCGATGCGATGAACTGCACCATCCTCGCCTTCGCGCTCAATACCTGCGCATACACCACCGAGATTTTCGCCGGGGCCATTCGCAGCATGGCCCACGGTGAAGTCGAGGCCGCCAAGGCCTACGGCCTCAGCGGCTGGAAGTTGTATGCCTATGTGATCATGCCGTCGGCCCTGCGCCGTTCGCTGCCTTACTACAGCAACGAAGTGATTTTGATGCTGCACTCGACCACCGTGGCGTTTACCGCAACGGTGCCGGACATTCTCAAAGTCGCACGGGACGCCAACTCGGCCACCTACATGACCTTTCAATCGTTCGGCATCGCTGCGCTGATCTATCTGACGGTGACCTTCGCCCTGGTCGGTCTGTTTCGATTGGCCGAGCGTCGCTGGCTGGCCTTCCTCGGGCCGAGCCGCTAAGGAGTGTTCATGCGTCATCAGGTACACGATCTGATCGCGCCGATGCCCGGCACGGCGCGGCAGATTCACAGTTTTCACTTCGGCCCGGAACAGGCCGCCGGCAAAATCTATATCCAGTCCTCGCTGCACGCCGACGAGCTGCCGGGCATGCTGGTGGCCTGGCATCTGAAACGGCGTCTGGCCGAGCTGGCGGCGGCCGGGCGCCTGCGCAGCGAAATCGTGCTGGTGCCCATCGCCAATCCGGTCGGCCTGGAACAGGTGGTGATGGACACCCCGCTGGGACGCTACGAACTGGAAAGCGGACAGAACTTCAATCGCCATTTTGTCGACCTCAGTGCGCAAGTTGGTGATCAGATCGAGGCGCTGCTGGACGACGATCCCCGGCGCAATGTGGAGCGAGTGCGCACTGCGCTGTTAAATGCCCTGGCCGAGCAAACCGCTGACACTCAGTTGCAGTCACAACGCCTGGTGTTGCAACGTTTGGCCTGCGATGCCGACATGGTGCTGGACCTGCATTGCGATTTCGAAGCCGTGGCACACCTGTACACCACGCCCGAGGCCTGGCCGCAGGTGGAGCCGCTGGCACGCTATATAGGCAGCGAAGCCAACCTGCTGGCCACCGACTCGGGCGGGCAGTCCTTCGACGAGTGTTTCACCCTGGTGTGGTGGCAATTGCAGCAACGCTTCGGCGAGCGCTTCCCGCTGCCCATGGGCAGCTTTGCGGTCACCGTCGAGCTGCGCGGCCAGGGTGATGTCAACCATGGCCTGGCCAGCCTCGACTGCCAGGCGATCATCGACTACCTGATGCACTTCGGCGCGATTGCCGGCCAGGCGCCACCGCTGCCCGAGCTGCCTTACCCGGCGACTCCGCTGGCGGGCGTGGAACCGGTGGCCACGCCCGTGGGCGGCTTGCTGGTGTACAGCGCCCTGCCGGGGGAATACCTGCACGCCGGGCAACTGATCGCCGAGATCATCGACCCCATTACCGACCGCGTAACGCCCGTGCACTGCCGGCACGCTGGCCTGCTTTACGCCCGTTCGCTGCGCCGCATGGCCACCGCCGGGATGGTCATCGGCCATGTCGCAGGCTCCGAGGCCTACCGCAGCGGCTATCTACTTTCGCCTTGAGGATGCACGCCCCATGTACAAACTGACCGTTGAAGGCCTGCATAAAAGCTATGGCGACAATCAAGTGCTCAAAGGCGTCACGCTCAAGGCCAATACCGGTGACGTGATCAGCCTGATCGGCGCCAGCGGCTCGGGCAAGAGCACGTTTTTGCGCTGCATCAACTTTCTGGAAACCCCCGACGACGGCGCCATGACCCTGGACGGCAAGGCGATCCGCATGGTCAGTGACCGTCACGGCATGCGCGTGGCCGACGATGCCGAGTTGCAGCGCCTGCGCACGCGGCTGGCGATGGTGTTCCAGCACTTCAACCTGTGGAGCCACATGAGCGTGCTGGAAAACATCACCATGGCCCCGCGCCGGGTGCTGGGTTGCAGCAAAAAGGACGCCGAAGAGCGCGCCCGCCGTTACCTGGACAAGGTCGGCCTGCCGGCGCGGGTGGCCGATCAATACCCGGCCTTTCTCTCCGGCGGCCAGCAACAGCGGGTGGCCATTGCCCGCGCCCTGGCCATGGAGCCGGAAGTGATGCTGTTCGACGAACCCACTTCGGCCCTCGACCCCGAGCTGGTGGGCGAAGTGCTGAAGGTGATCCAGGGCCTGGCCGAGGAAGGCCGCACCATGATCATGGTGACCCACGAGATGAGTTTTGCGCGCAAGGTGTCGAGCCAGGTGCTGTTCCTGCATCAAGGCCGGGTGGAAGAGGAAGGCGCGCCTGACGCAGTGCTGGGCAATCCACAGAGCGAGCGCCTGCAGCAATTTTTGAGTGGCAACTTGAAGTAAACCTTTATGCCGCGCGAAGGGTCTGTGCAATAGACCCTTCAGGACGTCAGCTGCCGCATGGCAAAACCCCACGACTTCGCCAGGCAATGGTTCGCCGCCAAGGGTTGGAAGCCCTTCGCGTTTCAGAAAGACGTATGGGCGGCGGTCAAGCAGGGCCGGTCCGGCCTGTTGCACGCCAGCACCGGTGCCGGCAAGACCTACGCGTTGTGGTTTGCCGCGCTCAACCGCCTGGCCATCACCCGCCCGCCGGCCACCGGTAAACGCAAGCCGCCGGCGGAGCCCCTGAGCGTGCTGTGGATCACCCCCATGCGTGCGCTCGCCGCTGACACCGCCCGCGCCCTCGAAGCACCGCTGGCCGCCTTGCAGATTCCCTGGAGCGTCGGCCTGCGCACCGGCGACACCAGCAACAGCGAACGCGCCCGCCAGACCCGCCGCCAGCCCACCGCACTGGTCACCACCCCGGAAAGCCTGACCCTGATGCTCGCCCGCGCCGACAGCGAGACGAGCCTGGGGCACCTGCGCATGGTGATCGTGGATGAGTGGCATGAACTGATCGGCAACAAACGCGGCGTGCAGTTGCAACTGGCGCTGGCCCGCCTGCGGCGCTGGCATCCTGACTTGATCGTATGGGGCATTTCCGCGACTTTGGGCAACCAGGCCCACGCGCTGGAGGTACTAGTCCCACAGGGCGATGGGATCAATGTGCAGGGGCAGACCGCCAAACAGTTGATCATCGACACCCTGTTGCCGCCCGTCACCGAACGCTTCCCATGGGCCGGGCATATTGGCTTGAAGATGCTGCCGCAAGTGGTGGCCGAAGTGGACTCGAGCAGCAGTTGTCTGGTGTTCACCAATACCCGCGCGCAATCGGAGATCTGGTACCAGGCCTTGCTGGACGCCCGGCCGGACTGGGCCGGCCTGATCGCCCTGCACCACGGTTCACTGTCGCGAGAGACGCGTGACTGGGTGGAGCGCGCCTTGAAAGACGGACATCTCAAGGCCGTGGTGTGTACGTCGAGCCTGGACCTGGGCGTGGATTTTTTACCGGTGGAGCGCGTGCTGCAAATCGGTTCGGCCAAAGGCGTGGCGCGCCTCATGCAGCGTGCCGGGCGCTCCGGCCATGCGCCGGGGCGGCCGTCACGGGTGACGCTGGTGCCGACCCATAGCCTGGAACTGGTCGAGGCCGCAGCGGCGCAGGATGCAATCGCCGCGCGGCGCATCGAAGCGCGGGAATCGCCCCACAAGCCACTGGATGTGCTCGTACAACACTTGGTGAGCATGGCCCTGGGCGGCGGCTTCCTGCCCGATGCCCTGCTCGCGGAAGTCCGTGGCGCCTGGGCGTATCGCGAGCTCACGCAGGAGGACTGGGCCTGGGCGCTGGGCTTTGTGCGCCACGGCGGCCTGTCACTGACCGCCTACCCGGATTACCGCCGCGTGGAGCCGGACGAACAGGGCATCTGGCGCGTGCCCGATGCGCGCCTGGCGCGGCGTCATCGCATGAGCGTGGGCACTATCGTCAGCGATGCGAGTATCCATCTCAAATACTGGAGCAAGGGCGGCGGCGGTAAGAACCTGGGCAGTGTCGAGGAAGGTTTTATAGCGCGACTCAAGCCGGGCGACGGGTTTCTGTTTGCCGGGCGTTTGCTGGAACTGGTGCGCGTGGAGAACATGACCGCCTACGTGCGCCGCAGCAGCGCAAAAAAGGCCGCCGTGCCGCGCTGGAATGGCGGCCGCATGCCGCTTTCCAACGAGCTGGCGCAGGCGGTGGTCGAACGCTTTGACGCCGCGGCACACGGGCGCTTTGACGGCCCCGAGATGCAGGCGGTGCAACCGTTGCTGCAGACCCAATTGCGTTGGTCGGGCCTGCCCACTCACGATCACCTGCTGGCCGAAGCCCTTAAGTCGCGCGAGGGCTGGCATCTGTTTCTTTACCCCTTCGCCGGCCGTCAGGTGCACCTGGGTTTGGCGAGCCTGTTGGCGTGGCGGGTCAGCCAGCAACAGCCGGTGACGTTTTCAATTGCCGTAAACGATTATGGGCTGGAGCTGCTCAGTGCCACCCAAGTGCACTGGCCACGCCTATTGAACGAGGCGCTGCTCAGCCCGGAGAATCTGCTGGCGGACGTTGCTGCAAGCTTGAACGCCGGAGAACTGGCGCTACGCCGCTTTCGCGAGATAGCGCGTATCGCCGGTCTGGTGTTTGCCGGGTATCCGGGGGCGCCGAAAAGCACCCGTCAGGTGCAGGCGTCCAGTGGTTTGTTTTTTGAGGTGTTCAAGCAATACGATCCGCATAACTTGCTGCTGACCCAGGCCGGGGAAGAAGTCCTGCGTGATGAGTTGGACATTCGGCGGCTGGAAGAGACGTTGCTGCATCTGTCGTCACTCAAACGCGACCTGCATGTGATCGAGCGGCCTACTCCGCTGGCCTTTCCGCTGCTGGTGGAACGGATGCGCGAGAGCATGAGTTCGGAAAAACTGTCGGAGCGCATTGCGCGGATGGTCAAGGACCTGGAAAAAGTCGCGGATAACGGGAAAGGTTGATGTATTGCTCAGTGACGCTTGAGGGTGAGGAATTATGGTTGCTGGCGGACAAGGCGGTGTACTGGCCGGCCCGCCGTACGTTGCTGATTGCGGATGCGCATTTTGGCAAGGCGTCGGCCTATCGCAGCCTGGGGCAGCCGGTGCCCCAAGGGACCACCACGGCCAATTTGCAGAGGCTGGACCGCGTGCTGGATGGGTTTGCCTGCGAACAGGTGGTTTTTCTGGGTGACTTTTTGCATGGTCCAGGCTCCCACGCCAGTGGAACACTGGGCGCGTTAAGGGCCTGGCGTGATGGCAAACCGGATCTGGCCATAACGCTGATTCGCGGCAATCACGATAAACGTGCGGGCGATCCACCTGTCGATCTACGCATTGAGGTGGTCACTGAACCGCTGCTGATGGGCCCCTTCGCTCTGCAACACGAGCCGGACGTCCATCCCAGCCACCACGTACTGGCAGGGCATGTGCACCCGGTGTATCGATTGCGCGGCAAGGGCCGGCAGAGCCTGCGCCTGCCGTGCTTTTTGCTGGGCACACAGGTCAGCCTTCTACCAGCGTTCGGCGCTTTTACTGGCGGTTATCCGGTCGATCATGACGTTGATCGCCGATTGTTTGTGATCGGCGATCATGAGGTATGGCCCGTTCAGTAAAGCACTGGCTGGCCGCGCATCTATCAGGCGACAGGTGCGGGCGGTGGCTCATCCGGGAGGACGGGCTCGCCTGGCTCGGTCGGCTGAGGATAATCAGGTTCAGGTTGGCCGGGAATACCACCCGCGTGAGCAGGGTTGGCCATCAGGGACCAGGCTAAAACGCCAATCTGGTTGGGTTCGAGCCGGGCAAGTTCAGCGCTGATTCGCGGGTCAATCTTCATAAGGTACTCCTCAAGCGTGGCTCGGCGCGCTTTACACGCACCGAGGCAGTACACCCAATAGAGTCGTTTCTTACAGACTAATTCCCTTAACGTGTAAGACCTTTCGATCAAGCGCGTGGGAGAGTGACACCACGCTGGCCCTGATACTTGCCGCCACGGTCCTTGTAGGACACTTCACAGGCCTCATCGGACTGCAGGAACAGCATCTGCGCGACACCCTCATTCGCGTAGATTTTCGCCGGCAGCGTGGTGGTGTTGGAGAACTCCAGGGTCACGTGCCCTTCCCATTCCGGCTCCAGCGGCGTCACGTTGACGATAATGCCGCAACGCGCGTAGGTGCTTTTGCCCAGGCAGATGGTCAACACGTCGCGGGGGATACGGAAGAACTCCACGGTGCGTGCCAGGGCGAAAGAGTTGGGCGGAATGATGCACACGTCGCTCTTGATATCGACGAAGCTCTTTTCGTCGAAGTTCTTTGGATCGACAGTGGCTGAATTGATGTTGGTGAACACCTTGAATTCATCGGCGCAACGCACGTCGTAGCCGTAGCTGGAAACACCGTACGAGATCACGCGATCATTGCCTTCGCCACGGATCTGGCGCTCGACGAAGGGTTCGATCATGCCGTGTTCTTGCGCCATGCGGCGAATCCACTTGTCCGATTTGATGCTCATGGCGGGTGTCCTGAATAGCGAGGTAGAAAAAATGCTGTGGGGCATCTTACCGGGGCCGACGACGGGGTTCAAAGGGCGCGGGGCATTTCTTCGCGGATGTGCGCGTCGCTGCAGGCCACAGCCAGTGGGGCTGGGGCCGGGCCACCGTGCGAGGGCGCTGAAAATAGCGCCGCCAGTCACGAATTTATAGAAACCTGTGGAAATACCATTGGCACGTTCCGGAAAAACGGTTAAGGTGGCGTCACTGTGTTGCTTGTGTCACTGAGAATCTCTACACGATATGTTGAATTTCGATCCAACCATCTCCAAGAATTTTTCCTGCTCTTTGCACTCAGTCTCGGCCAGGGCTTTTCCTGAGTCGCAGTTAACTTTGTTCAAGGAGTTACACCATGTCTAATCGCCAAACTGGTACCGTTAAGTGGTTCAACGATGAAAAAGGCTTCGGCTTCATCACTCCACAATCCGGTGACGACCTGTTCGTTCACTTCAAAGCTATCCAATCCGACGGCTTCAAAAGCCTGAAAGAAGGCCAACAGGTTTCTTTCATCGCTACCCGCGGTCAGAAAGGCATGCAAGCTGAAGAAGTTCAAGTTATCTAACTTGTACTGACTCAGTCGAAAAAACCCCGCCCTTAAAAGCGGGGTTTTTTTATGCCCGCAATTTGACCTTTACCTCATGAATACCGCACACAAAAAAATGTGGGAGGAAGCTCACTCCCGATAGCGGTGGCACAGTCGGTACATCCGGTGACTGACTCACTGCAATCGGGAGCAAGCCCCCTCCCACATCTTGTATTGCGTTACTACTGGAACAACGACTCACTCGACAAGCCGTTCTTCTCCAGGATCTCACGCAAGCGCTTGAGGCCCTCCACCTGGATCTGCCGCACCCGCTCGCGCGTCAGGCCAATCTCCAGGCCCACGTCTTCCAGGGTGCTGCTCTCATGGCCACGCAGACCAAAGCGGCGAATCACCACCTCACGCTGCTTGTCCGTAAGCTCGGACAGCCACTGATCGATGCTTTGCGAAAGATCATCGTCCTGCAACAGCTCGCAGGGATCTGTCGGACGGTCATCGGTCAGGGTATCCAGCAGGGTTTTATCCGAATCCGGACCCAGCGAGACATCGACCGAAGACACCCGCTCATTGAGGCCCAGCATGCGCTTGACCTCCGCCACCGGCTTCTCGAGCAGATTGGCGATTTCTTCAGGCGAAGGTTCATGATCGAGTTTTTGCGTCAGCTCACGCGCCGCCCGCAGGTAGACGTTGAGTTCCTTGACCACATGGATCGGCAAACGGATTGTACGGGTCTGATTCATGATCGCCCGTTCGATGGTCTGCCGAATCCACCAGGTGGCATAGGTGGAAAAACGAAAGCCCCGCTCGGGGTCGAACTTCTCCACCGCGCGAATCAGGCCGAGGTTGCCCTCCTCGATCAGATCCAACAACGACAGCCCACGATTGACATAACGTCGGGCGATTTTCACCACCAGTCGCAGGTTGCTTTCAATCATGCGTTTGCGCCCGGCCGGATCACCCTTTTGCGACAAGCGCGCAAAGTGAACTTCTTCTTCGGGGGTCAACAGAGGGGAAAAGCCGATTTCATTGAGGTACAGCTGCGTCGCATCGAGCGCCCGCGTGTAGTCAATGTACTTGTGTTGCTTTAATGCGGAGGAGTTCTTGGATTTGGTACGAACTGAAGGTGTTGCAGGTCCCTCATTCGACATCGATTCCATAGCGATATCGGTCTCCATCAGGAGAACCTCATCGTCGATGTCAAACTCCGGCGCTTCTTTACTGAGAGCCATTGTTATAGTCCTTTGGTGAGTTCGACCTCAAGCTCAAGCGGCGCCTTTATCCCTGGCAACGCTGGAGCCTGTTCCTTCTACGCGAGGGAACAGGCTGGTAACACATCAACGACGGGGTAGGAATTGCAGCGGATCGACGGGCTTCCCTTGACGGCGAATCTCAAAATGCAGTTTCACCCGGTCTGTCCCCGTTGACCCCATTTCAGCAATCGTCTGTCCCACCTTGACCTGCTGCCCCTCCCGAACCAACAGCCTGCGGTTGTGACCGTAAGCACTGACGTAGGTGTCACTGTGCTTGATGATGACCAGCTCGCCGTAGCCCCGCAAACCACTCCCGGCGTAAACCACTGTCCCATCAGACGCAGCTAAAACAGGCTGTCCCAAATCCCCGGCGATATCAATGCCTTTATTCAAACTACCGTTTGAAGAGAATTTTCCAATTAACACCCCGTTTGAGGGCCATCCCCAGCCCTTCGGAGCGGGGCCCGCCGGGGGCAGTGGCGCGGGTGCAGGCCTGTTTGCGACAGTCGGTGCCGCAGTGCCGGCAGGTCGGGTGGTAACGGTGGTCCTGCTGGAGGAGGACGCCGAAGAACCACTGCTTGTCACCACGGACACGGGCGCGGAACCGCTGCGACCATCGAAGCGAATCGTCTGTCCCGGATGAATGGTATAGGGCACGGGAATATTGTTACGAGCTGCGAGTGCCTTGTAATCCCAGCCATAACGGAAGGCGATCGAGAACATCGTATCGCCCTTTCGCACCACATATTGCCCGGTGGTAACCGTAGGTTTCTGCGGCACCGCCTTGGTACGATCAACGACACGTGCGCCGCCGCTTGGCGTGCTGGAGCAGGCTGCCAGTAACGAACTCAAGACAAGGCCAAGCACCAGTCGCTGAAAGCTAGTTTTACTCATACGCTGCGCAAGACCTGTGAGACTCACCCGCCGCTCCCTTTGATGGTGGCTGAACATGAATGCCTGTATCAGGCTTGAAAGATGCCGCAAGTATAACTGGGCATTGGTGTTTTACCGCCAACGCCTGATCATCGTGATTCTATGGACCCCGCCGTAAGACACATCCCATGCAATGGAATTCACTGACCGTCAATAAATGATCAGGCCAGCGGGCCATTGAGCAGCGGCACAAAGCGCACCGCCCCAAGCACGTGTCGGGAAAAGCCGTCGTCCTCACGGATAATCAGCATCAATTGCTGTACTTCACCGGACCCCACCGGGATCACCAGACGGCCACCGGGGGCCAGTTGATCAAGCAATGCCTGCGGAATATCCGTGGCTACGGCCGTAACGATAATGCCGTTGTAAGGCGCCAACGCAGGCCAGCCTTCCCAGCCGTCGCCCCAGCGAAACACCACGTTGCGCAGATTCAACTCAACCAGACGCTCCTTGGCACGGTCCTGCAACACCTTGATGCGTTCCACCGAGAACACTCGCTCCACCAGCTGCGACAGCACGGCAGTCTGGTAGCCCGAACCAGTGCCGATCTCCAGCACCTTGTCCAGCGGGCCCGCCGCCAGCAACAGCTCGCTCATGCGCGCAACCATGTAAGGCTGGGAAATGGTCTGGTTATGGCCGATCGGCAACGCGGTGTCTTCGTACGCGCGGTGTGCCAGGGCCTCATCGACAAACAAATGACGAGGTGTGCGTCGAATCACTTCCAGCACCTGGGCGTTGGACAGGCCTTCTTCATACAGGCGCTGGATCAAACGCTCGCGGGTGCGCTGGGAGGTCATCCCGATGCCGCGACGCAGCAGGTCGTCCTGTTCACGAGCCATCAGCGCAACCCCTCCAGCCAGCCATCGAGACGACTGAAGGCATCACTGAAGGTGCGATCAAATTGCAACGGGGTAATCGAAACATAACCTTGCATCACCGCATGAAAGTCCGTGCCTTCGCCACCGTCTTCGGCATCGCCGGCTGCGGCAATCCAGTAACCTTCCTTGCCACGCGGATCGACCACCTTCAGCGGCGCCGCTGCGCGGGCTCGATGGCCCAGTCGCGTGAGCCGGATACCGCGGATATGGTCGAGGGGCAAGTTGGGAATATTGACATTGAGCACCGTGCGCGGCGGCAGGTCGAGGCAAGAGTGCGCCTCGACCAGTTTGCGCGCGAAATGGGCGGCCGTGGGCAGGTTGTCCAGTTGGCGCGACGCCAGGGAGAACGCAAATGAGGTTCGCCCGAGGAAACGCCCCTCGAGCGCCGCGCCGACGGTGCCGGAATACAGCACATCGTCACCCAGGTTGGCGCCCAGGTTGATGCCCGACACGATCAGGTCCGGCTGCTGCTGCAGCAGGCTGTTGATCGCCAGGTGCACGCAATCGGTGGGCGTACCGTTCACGCTGATAAAGCCATTGGCGAGGACGTGCGGGTGCAGCGGACGGTCAAGTGTCAGCGAACAGCTGGCACCACTTTTGTCCTGGTCGGGGGCAACCACCACGCACTCGGCGTAATCCGCCAGCGCAGCATGAAGCGCGGCGAGGCCGGGTGCGGTGGCACCGTCATCGTTTGATATCAGAATACGCATGGGCTGTCCGTCTGCCCCACCGGCACCAGATCAACAAGCTCGCGCACCAAGACAGTGGCGAAGCATCCGGCCGGCAGGACGAATTCCAATTGCAGAATGTCAGGCCGGGGATAATGCCACGTCAACCCGCCAATGGGCAGCCGCAGAATGCGACGTTCCTGGCTCATTCCGGCATTCACCAGCCAATCACGCAGGTCAGCTTCGCCGGCGGCGACAGATTGTTCCAGCTCATAAGTAAGACCTTTCGCCGGAGAGTCACCCTCGCCCCACTGCGGGCCGGTGGGGTGCAGGTCCAGGATGGCCAGGCGCGGGTCGCTGCATTCAGCCTCCCCCGCCGGAAAAAAACTGCGACTGTCGGTAAACGCGAGCAAGTCGCCAACCTGCGCACGCTGCCAGGAACCGTCCGCCACGCGGGCGGCCAGCACTTTGTTGAAGAGAAAACTGCGGGCAGTGGAGAGCAACCGCGAGCGCACAGCGCGTTGCTCAGGAAGGGCCTTGCGCGCAGCCCATTCACGAGCATCCACGACGTTGCCGCCGTTGTGGCCAAAGCGCTGGGTGCCGAAATAATTGGGAATACCGTGCCGGGCAATCAGTTGCAGCCGCGCGTCGATGGCGGCGGTGTCACCGGCCAGTTGCGTCAGGCGCAGGGTAAAACCGTTGGCCGAATGGGCACCGCGCTGCAATTTGCGCTTGTGGCGTTTCATTTCCAGGATCTTGAGGGTTTCATTTTGCGCACCGCTCATGTCCGGGTCGGCCTTGCCGGGCAGCTGCACGCTGAACCATTGTCGGGTAAGCGCCTGGCGATCCTTGAGCCCGGCGTAGCTGACAGTGCGCAGCGGCACGCCCGCCGCCTTGGCGATGCGCCGCGCCGCCTCTTCGGTGTTCAGGCCGCGTTTTTCCACCCACAACCACAGGTGTTCGCCGTCGCCGCTCAGCGGAATATCCAGCACCTCATCGACCTGGAAGTCTTCGGCAGTGGCCTTCAGAACCGCGCTGCCCAGCGCCTCACCATAAGCACGCGGGCCCAACAATTGCAGTTCATTCATGCGCGCAGCAACAAGGCGACAGAGTGCACCGCAATGCCCTCTTCACGACCGGTAAACCCGAGCTTTTCGGTGGTGGTGGCTTTCACGTTCACTTGATCCAGTTCTATGTGCAGGTCGGCGGCGATCAGCGCGCGCATCGATTCGATGTGGGGCGCCATTTTCGGTGCCTGGGCCACGATGGTGTTGTCGACATTGCCGACCTTCCAGCCTCTGGCGTGGATAAGTCCCACCACATGGCGCAGCAACACACGACTGTCCGCGCCCTTGAAGGTCGGGTCGGTGTCCGGAAAGTGCTTGCCGATATCGCCCAGTGCCGCCGCGCCGAGCAAAGCATCGCTCAGGGCATGCAACAGCACATCGCCGTCGGAATGGGCCAGCAACCCGTGGTGATGTGCAATTTGCACGCCGCCCAGGGTGATGAACTCGCCTTCAGCGAAACGGTGCACATCGTAGCCGTGGCCAATACGCATAAAAAAACGCCCCGATTTAATTCAGGGCGTGATTCTACCTACTTTTGCCGCAGATTAACCGAGCAAAGCGCGTCCGTGATGGCGCAAGTGATCTTCGATGAAACTGGCGATAAAGAAGTAGCTGTGATCGTAGCCCGGTTGCAGACGCAGTTCCAGTGGATGGTTGGCCGCCCTGGCCGCCTGCTGCAAGGCTTCGGGCTTGAGCTGATCGGCGAGGAAGTCGTCGCGGTCGCCCTGGTCTACCAATAGCGGCAGCTTTTCCGACGCTTCGCTGATCAGCACGCAGGCATCCCACTCGCGCCACTTGGCGCGCTCTTCGCCCAGGTAACGGGAGAAGGCTTTCTGCCCCCAAGGGCAATCCATCGGGTTGTTGATCGGCGAAAACGCCGACACCGATTGGTAACGACCGGGGTTGCGCAGTGCGCACACCAGCGCACCGTGTCCGCCCATGGAGTGACCGCTGATGCTGCGCTTGTCCGAAGCCGGGAAATGCGCCTCGACCAATGCCGGCAATTCCTGCACCACGTAGTCATGCATCCGATAATGCCGGGCCCAGGGCTGCTGGGTGGCATTCAGGTAGAAACCGGCGCCCAGGCCGAAATCCCAGGCATTCTCCGGATCGTCCGGCACGCCCGGCCCACGCGGGCTGGTGTCGGGCGCGACGATGATCAAGCCCAGCTCGGCCGCCATGCGCTGGGCGCCGGCCTTTTGCATGAAGTTCTCGTCGGTGCAGGTCAGGCCGGACAGCCAGTACAGCACCGGCAGCTTGCCGCCCTGCTCCGCCTGCGGTGGCAGGTAGACGGCGAAGGTCATGTCGCAATCGAGCACAGCCGAATGATGCTTGTAGCGTTTATGCCAGCCGCCGAAGCTCTTCTGGCAGGACAGGTTTTCCAGACTCATGGCCGACCTCAGAAGTGGATGACGGTACGAATGCTCTTGCCTTCATGCATCAGATCAAACGCTTTGTTGATGTCTTCCAGGCCCATGGTGTGGGTGATGAACGTATCCAGCGGGATCTCGCCGGTCTGGGCCATTTCCACATAGCTTGGCAACTCGCTGCGCCCACGCACGCCGCCGAACGCCGAACCGCGCCAGACGCGACCGGTCACCAGTTGAAACGGGCGCGTGGCGATTTCCTGGCCCGCACCGGCCACACCGATGATCACCGACTCACCCCAGCCTTTGTGGCAGCATTCGAGAGCGGCGCGCATCAGTTGCACATTGCCGATGCACTCGAAGGAGAAGTCGACGCCGCCGTCGGTCAAGTCGACAATCACGTCCTGGATCGGGCGGTCGTAGTCTTTCGGGTTGATGCACTCGGTGGCGCCCAGTTGCTTGGCGATTTCAAACTTGGCCGGGTTGATGTCGATGGCGATGATGCGTCCGGCCTTGGCCTTGGCCGCGCCGATGACCGCCGACAAGCCAATGCCGCCCAGGCCAAAGATGGCCACGGTGTCGCCCGGCTTGACCCTGGCGGTGTTGAGTACGGCGCCAATACCGGTGGTCACGCCACAGCCCAGCAGGCAGACTTTTTCCAGCGGTGCTTCTTTAGGAATTTTCGCGACAGAGATTTCCGGCAGCACGGTGTACTCGGAGAACGTCGAGGTGCCCATGTAGTGGAAAATCTGCTGACCCTTGTAGGAAAAACGCGTGGTGCCATCGGGCATTAGGCCCTTGCCCTGGGTGGAACGAATGGCCTGGCACAGATTGGTCTTGCCCGACTTGCAAAATTTGCACTGGCCGCATTCCGGGGTGTACAGCGGGATCACGTGATCGCCCACGGCCACCGAGGTCACGCCTTCGCCAATGGCTTCAACCACCGCACCGCCTTCATGGCCGAGGATCGACGGGAAGATGCCTTCCGGGTCCGCGCCCGACAGGGTGTAAGCGTCGGTGTGGCACACGCCGGAGGCGACCACCCGCAACAGCACTTCGCCAGCCTTGGGCATGGCGACATCCACTTCAACGATCTCCAGGGGTTTGTTGGCTTCGAAGGCTACGGCGGCGCGGGATTTGATCATCCGGGTTTCTCCAAGGGATTTAAAACTAAGGCTGTGAGTGTAAATCATGGTTCTTTGATTAATAATCGGGACCAAAGCAAAACTTTATTGCTGCACAGGGATAATCAAATGCTGGAGAACCGCTGGGAAGGTATCGACGAGTTCGTGGCGGTGGCCGAGTGCAGCCAGTTCACGGCGGCGGCCGAGCGGCTGGGCGTGTCCTCATCCCATATAAGCCGGCAAGTGGCGCGCCTGGAAGAGCGCCTGCAAACGCGGTTGCTGTACCGCAGTACGCGCAAGGTGACCCTGACCGAAGCTGGCCAGACCTTCCTGCAGCATTGCCAGCGCCTGCAGGACGGTCGCGAGGAAGCTCTGCGCGCGGTCGGCGATCTGGCCAGCGAGCCCAAGGGCATGCTGCGCATGACCTGCGCGGTGGCCTATGGCGAGCGGTTTATCGTGCCGCTGGTGACGCGCTTCATGGGCCTGTATCCGCAGTTGCGCGTGGATATCGAACTGAGCAACCGACAGCTGGACCTGGTGCATGAAGGCCTGGACCTGGCGATCCGTCTCGGCCGCCTGCAGGACTCGCGCATGGTCGCCAGCCGCCTGGCACCGCGGCGCATGTATGTATGCGCTTCACCGTCCTATCTCGCGCGGTATGGTCGGCCACACAGCTTGTCGGAATTGAGTCGGCATAACTGCCTGATCGGCAGTTCGGACATCTGGCAACTGGCCCAGGACGGGCGCGAATTTTCCCAACGGGTTCAGGGAAACTGGCGCTGCAACAGTGGGCAGGCGGTGCTGGACGCAGCGTTGCAGGGGGTGGGGTTGTGTCAGTTGCCGGATTATTACGTGCTTGAGCACTTGCACAGCGGCGCGCTGGTGTCGCTGCTTGAGGCACATCAGCCGCCCAATACGGCGGTGTGGGGGCTGTATCCGCAGCAGCGGCATTTGTCGCCCAAGGTGCGCAAGCTGGTGGATTTCTTGAAGGAGGGGTTGGCGGGGAGGCGGGAGTACAGCCAGTGAGTCTGCGTTGACAGCACCGTCCTCATCGCAGGCAAGCCAGCTCCCACGCTTGATCGCAGTCATTGCAGGCACCTCGGTCAAATGTGGGAGCTGGCTTGCCTGCGATAAAGGCGACTCGGTTTAACTGCTATCTACGATTGGCCCATCGCAACCTGAGCCACTCCAGATCCTCTGGCCGAGTCACCTTGATATTGTCCGAGCGCCCCTCGATCAATCGCGGTGCCTGACCCGACCATTCCATCGCCGACGCTTCATCGGTAATCACCGCCTCCGCCACCAGACTGTCAGCCAGGGCACGATGCAAAGCGCCCAGGCGGAACATCTGCGGCGTGTACGCCTGCCAGATCAGGCTGCGATCGACGGTCTCCACCACCCGCCCCTGCTTGTCTGCGCGCTTGAGGGTATCGCGCGCGGGCACCGCCAGCAGGCCGCCCACCGGGTCATCCGCCAGCTCGGCCAGTAACGTGTCGAGGTCGTCGCGGCTGAGATTGGGCCTTGCCGCATCGTGCACCAGCACCCAATCCTCATCGCCGGCCCCCAGGGCATTGAGTTGCAGCAACGCATTGAGCACCGAACCGGAGCGCTCCGAACCACCGTCCGCACGTTGGATACGCGGGTCGGCAGCGCAGGTAAGGCCAGGCCAATAAGGATCATCAGGAGCAAGACTGACCACCAGGCCTTTGAGCATCGGGTGATCGAGAAAACAGCCGAGGCTGTGTTCGAGAATAGTGCGTCCGCCCAGTTGCAAGTATTGCTTGGGACGGTCCGCAGCCATACGGGCACCAACGCCCGCAGCGGGGATCACGGCCCAGAAGGCCGGCAAACGCTGAGTCATTGGGCCAGCTGGTAGAGGGTCTCGCCCTCCTTGACCATACCCAATTCATGACGAGCCCGTTCTTCAACGGTCTCCGTGCCTTTTTTCAGCTCGAGCACTTCGGCATCGAGGACGCGATTGCGCTCCAGCAGGATTTCGTTTTCGGCGTGCTGTGCAGCAATTTGCTCAGTCAGGTCTTTTACCTGCGCAAAGCTGCCATTACCCACCCATAGGCGGTACTGCAGGCCAGCCAGCAACAAGAGCAAGACGAGGAACAACCAATTGGGACTGCGCATCGAATATCGGGTATCCAGTGAAAAAAGACCGCCATGCAAAACTTTTGCAGCAACTGATAGCACGAAGCCTGGAAAAACCAGGCTTGTGCTAGATGGCCAACAGATTAACGTCGAAATTCACTTTGTCGTGAGTTTTCCGACGCAATCCGTCGACTTTTTACTATTTTTAACCCGTTAACGGTCAGCCGCGAAACTCGCCGCGACCGTTGTACTTGGCTTTACCTGCCAGTTGCTCTTCGATACGCAGCAATTGGTTGTACTTGGAAACACGGTCGGAACGGCACAGGGAGCCGGTCTTGATCTGGCCAGCCGAGGTGCCCACGGCCAGGTCGGCAATGGTCGAGTCTTCGGTTTCGCCGGAGCGGTGAGAGATCACGGCGGTGTAGCCCGCAGCCTTGGCCATCTGGATGGCTTCCAGGGTTTCGGTCAGGGTGCCGATCTGGTTGAACTTGATCAGGATCGAGTTGGCAATCTTCTTGTCGATGCCCTCTTTCAGGATCTTGGTGTTGGTCACGAACAAATCGTCGCCCACCAACTGGACTTTCTCGCCGATCTTGTCGGTGAAGATCTTCCAGCCGTCCCAGTCGGACTCGTCCAGGCCGTCTTCGATGGAGATGATCGGGTAGCGCTGGGTCAGGCCCTTGAGGTAGTCAGCAAAACCTTCGGAGTTGAAGACCTGGCCTTCGCCCGACAGGTTGTACTTGCCGTCTTCATAGAATTCGCTGGCGGCGCAGTCCAGAGCCAGGGTCACGTCGGTGCCCAAGGTGTAACCGGCGTTGGCCACGGCTTCGGAGATCACTTTCAGTGCATCTTCGTTGGACGCCAGGTTGGGCGCGAAACCACCTTCGTCACCCACTGCGGTGCTCAGGCCACGGGCCTTCAGTACAGCCTTGAGGTGGTGGAAAATTTCGGTGCCCATGCGCAGGCCTTCGGAGAAGGTCTTGGCGCCAACCGGCTGCACCATGAATTCCTGGATGTCGACGTTGTTATCCGCGTGCTCGCCGCCGTTGATGATGTTCATCATCGGCACCGGCATGGAGTACACACCCGGGGTGCCGTTCAGGTTGGCGATGTGGGCGTACAACGGCAGGTCCTGGTCCTGGGCAGCGGCCTTGGCGGCGGCCAGGGATACAGCGAGGATGGCGTTGGCACCCAGGCTGCCTTTGTTTTCGGTGCCGTCGAGCTGGATCATCGCGTGGTCCAGGGCTTTCTGGTCCAGCGGATCCTTGCCCAGCAGCAGATCACGGATCGGGCCATTGATGTTGGCTACCGCCTTGAGTACACCCTTGCCCAGGTAACGGCTCTTGTCGCCATCGCGCAGTTCCAGCGCTTCGCGCGAACCGGTAGAAGCACCGGACGGCGCGCAGGCGCTGCCGATGATGCCGTTATCGAGAAGCACGTCGGCTTCGACGGTGGGGTTGCCACGGGAGTCGAGAACTTCACGACCTTTGATGTCGACGATTTTTGCCATTGTTGTGAACACTCCAAAGTTGACGAAAACGACGCAGCTGAAGGAAATCTTTTGACCGACCGCAAGGGTGGAACAACAGGGCAGGCTTGCAGACGACAAGGCTCAGGCACGCATGCCTGAGCATAAAGCGTGGGAAAGTCTACCGGAGAAATGCCGCTTACGCGGTTTCTACCGTCGCAAATCCCTTGACCAGTTCGTCCAGTTGCTTGAGCTGAGCCAGGAACGGCTCCAGCTTGTCCAGGCGCAGGGCACAGGGGCCATCGCACTTGGCGTTGTCAGGATCCGGATGAGCTTCCAGGAACAGGCCGGCCAGGGACTGGCTGATGCCTGCCTTGGCCAGGTCCAGCACCTGGGCACGTCGTCCGCCAGCGGAATCGGCGCGACCACCGGGCATTTGCAGCGCGTGGGTCACGTCGAAAAACACTGGGTATTCGAACTGTTTCATGATGCCGAAACCGAGCATGTCCACCACGAGGTTGTTGTAGCCAAAGCTCGAACCGCGCTCGCAGAGGATCAACTGGTCGTTACCCGCTTCGACGCATTTGTTCAGGATGTGTTTCATTTCCTGGGGAGCGAGGAATTGGGCTTTCTTGATATTGATCACGGCGCCGGTCTTGGCCATGGCGACCACCAGGTCGGTCTGGCGCGACAGGAAAGCCGGCAACTGGATGATGTCGCACACCTCGGCGACCACGGCAGCCTGTTCAGGCTCGTGGACGTCGGTGATGATCGGCACGCCGAAGGCTTGCTTGATGTCCTGGAAGATCCGCATGCCTTCTTCAAGGCCCGGGCCGCGATAGGAGGTCACCGACGAACGGTTGGCCTTGTCGAAGCTGGCCTTGAACACGTAAGGGATGCCGAGTTTCTGGGTAACCTTTACGTACTCTTCACAGACCTGCATCGCCATGTCACGGCTTTCGAGCACGTTCATGCCGCCGAACAGCACCATGGGCTTGTCGTTGGCAATTTCGATATCGCCTACGCGGATGATCTTCTGGGCCATCAGGGTTACGCCTTCTTCTGATGTTGCGTCAGTGCGGCTTTGACGAAACCGCTGAACAATGGGTGACCATCGCGGGGTGTCGAGGTGAACTCGGGGTGGAACTGGCACGCCACGAACCACGGATGATCCGGCGCCTCGACCACTTCAACCAGCTTGCCGTCACCGGAGCGACCGGAGATTTTCAGGCCGGCCTCTTTGATTTGCGGCAGCAGGTTGTTGTTCACTTCGTAGCGGTGACGGTGACGCTCGACGATCACATCCTTGCCGTAGCAATCGTGAACCAGCGAACCCGCTTCCAGCAGGCAGTCCTGCGCACCGAGGCGCATGGTGCCGCCCAGGTCGGAAGTTTCGGTACGGGTTTCGACAGCGCCGGTGGCATCTTCCCACTCGGTGATCAGGCCCACGACCGGATGGCCGCTGGTGTGATCGAACTCGGTGGAGTTGGCGTCTTTCCAGCCCAGCACGTTACGGGCGAACTCGATAACGGCCACCTGCATGCCCAGGCAGATGCCCAGGTATGGCACCTTGTTTTCGCGCGCGTATTGCACGGCGGTGATCTTGCCTTCCACGCCACGCAGACCGAAGCCGCCAGGGACGAGGATCGCGTCGACCCCTTCGAGCAGCGCAGTGCCCTGGTTCTCGATGTCTTCGGAGTCAATGTAGCGCAGGTTGACCTTGGTACGGTTGCTGATACCGGCGTGGCTCATCGCTTCGATCAGCGACTTGTACGCGTCCAGCAGCTCCATGTACTTGCCGACCATGGCGATGGTGACTTCGTGCTCAGGGTTGAGCTTGGCGTCGACCACCGCGTCCCACTCGGAGAGGTCCGCGCCATTGCACTGCAGGCCGAAACGCTCGACCACAAAATCGTCTAGGCCCTGCGAGTGCAGGATGCCCGGGATCTTGTAGATGGTGTCGGCGTCTTCCAGGGCAATGACCGCACGTTCTTCAACGTTGGTGAATTGCGCGATCTTGCGACGCGAGGAAATGTCGATCGGGTGATCGGAGCGGCAGACCAGCACGTCCGGCTGCAGGCCGATGGAACGCAGTTCCTTGACCGAGTGCTGGGTAGGCTTGGTTTTGGTTTCGCCGGCAGTGGCGATGTACGGCACCAATGTGAGGTGCATCAGCATCGCGCGCTTGGCGCCGACTTCGAAACGCAACTGGCGGATGGCTTCGAGGAACGGTTGGGATTCGATGTCACCCACGGTGCCGCCGATCTCGACCATCGCCACGTCGGCATCGCCTGCGCCCTTGATGATGCGGCGCTTGATTTCGTCGGTGATGTGCGGGATGACCTGGATGGTTGCACCCAGATAGTCACCACGGCGCTCCTTGCGCAGCACGTGCTCGTAGACGCGGCCGGTGGTGAAGTTGTTGTTCTGGGTCATGGTCGTGCGGATGAACCGCTCGTAGTGGCCCAGGTCCAGATCGGTTTCGGCGCCGTCGTGAGTGACGAACACTTCACCGTGCTGGAACGGGCTCATGGTGCCCGGGTCGACGTTGATGTACGGGTCCAGCTTGAGCATGGTGACTTTAAGCCCCCGCGCCTCCAGGATGGCCGCCAATGAAGCGGAGGCAATGCCTTTCCCCAATGAAGAAACAACACCGCCCGTGACGAATATGTAGCGCGTCATGAAAAACCCTAGAAGTCTGCGTTAAAGCGGTCCGAGCCGCCGGGGAAAGCGAAGAGAGGCCGAAGCCCCCGATCACCTGCATTAATCACAGTGCACCTTTCAAAAAAACCGCCGCGTGGTGACAGACCAGCAATGGAACACCGGTACGTTGATCGCTACACATTTTTTGGAATCGCCCAGCAAAGACTGCTTGGTAATCGGCAACCGCTGCGATTCAGGCGAATCCACAGAAGTTGTATCAAGAAGGGAGCGTAGTCTACCGGAAAGGCTCTATCAGCTCAAACCTTGATCGCAGCTCTGTGGCACCCAATGCAGTTGCCAGTTATCCGGCGAACTTGCCCATAGCCCGGTCAGGGCGGGGACAGCCAGCAATCGCCCTCCCTGATACAGCAGCGGCAATCTGCCACGCATGAACCCCGGCAACCCACTTTCATTGAGCAAGCGCTTGAGGTCACGCCTGCCTCGACCTGGCACTTCCATGACTTCACCGCCCTGGCGATAGCGGATTTCCAGCGGTCCCTCTGGCGGGATGCCCTCACACCACACACGGCCATTACCGGGTAACTCTAGTGGGTTCTGCGGGAGTGACCAGCTAAACGGCGCGTCGGAAAATTCCGAATAAGTGGAAGGCAGCCACCATATGCGCTCGCCACAGCGGTGCAACTCACCGTCGGCCAGCCGCCACAGCGGCTGTGCGTCGCCTTTGGCGTCGCGCAGGGAATTCCACCCCGCCCAATGGTCGCTGTCGGGCAAGCGAGTGAGCGGAGCGAGCCAGTGACGCAGGGCGTTGCGCTGGCGCGCATCGGAAAGCGCCTGCAAGGGGCCAAGCACCAGCGATGGCAGTGGCAGCCAGGTAAAGGGTGAAGTGCCACCGGCGGCTTGCAGGTCGATCTGCGCCAATTCATCCAGCAAGCCCTGGGCTTCGCCCAATTGCTCGCCGCTGCGGGCCAGGCTTGAAACCGCTCGTGGCCAACGCTGCGTCAGCGCCGGGAAGACTTGGTGGCGCAGGTAATTGCGCGAAAAGCGTGGATCGGCATTGGAAGGGTCTTCGATCCACCTCAATTGATGCTCGGCTGCGTAGGCTTCCAGCTCGGCGCGTGAGACATCCAGCAGCGGCCGCACCAGGCAGCCTCGCGCCAATGGACGATAAGCAGGCATGGCGGCAAGCCCTCGCACACCGGCGCCGCGCAGCAACCGGAACAACAGGGTTTCGGCCTGATCGTCACGGTGCTGGCCGGTCAGCAATACCTCCCCGGCCCCGAGTACCTCGCCGAACGCCTGATAGCGTGCATCCCGCGCCGCGCGCTCAAGGCTTGCGCCGGGTTGAACCTGCACGCGGATCACTCGCAAGGGCACGCCCAGGCTGTCGCAGACCGACTGACAATGACTCGGCCAGGCATCAGCAACAACTTGCAGACCATGGTGAACATGAACGGCGTGCAGGGAGGGCAAGGTTTGGTGTTTTGCGAGGGAGGCCAGCAGGTGCAGCAGAACGCTAGAATCAAGCCCGCCGGAGAAAGCGATGTGCCAGGCCGGGGCGTTGCGCCAGGGGGCCAGGGTTTGCAGGAGTTTGGCGATCAAGGTGGGCTCCCCTCTGGAATGCGAGATCCCAGCATACACAAAGCAAATGTGGGAGAGGACTTGCTCCCGATGGCTGAGTGTCAGTCACCGCATAGGGTGACTGAACCACTGCTATCGGGAGCAAGCCCCCTCCCACATTTGGTATTGCTGCGACTTAGAGACCGTAGCTCATCAGCCGCTCATAGCGACGAGCCAGCAGCGCTTCATTATCCAGCTTCTTGAGCATCGCCAGTTGCGAACCCAATTCAGCGCGAATGGTCGCAGCGGCTGCAGCCGGGTCGCGGTGCGCGCCGCCCAATGGCTCGGCGATCACTTTGTCGACGATACCCAAGCCCTTGAGGCGATCGGCAGTGATGCCCATGGCTTCAGCGGCGTCCGGTGCCTTTTCGGCGGTTTTCCACAGAATCGAGGCGCAACCTTCCGGCGAGATCACCGCATAGGTCGAATACTGCAGCATGTTCAACTGGTCGCACACGCCAATGGCCAATGCGCCGCCAGAACCGCCTTCACCAATCACGGTGGCGATAATCGGGGTTTTCAGACGGGACATGACGCGCAGGTTCCAGGCAATGGCTTCGCTCTGGTTGCGCTCTTCGGCGTCGATGCCAGGGTAAGCGCCCGGCGTGTCGATGAAGGTCAGGATCGGCATCTTGAAACGCTCGGCCATTTCCATCAGGCGGCAGGCCTTGCGGTAGCCTTCGGGACGCGGCATGCCGAAGTTGCGGCGCACTTTCTCGCGCACTTCACGCCCTTTCTGGTGACCGATCACCATCACCGGCTGGTCGTCCAGGCGCGCAATGCCGCCCACGATAGCGGCGTCATCGGAGAAGTGACGGTCGCCATGCAGTTCGTCGAACTCGGTGAAGATGTGCTGGATGTAATCCAGGGTGTACGGACGGCGCGGGTGGCGGGCCAGGCGCGCGATCTGCCAGCTGGTCAGCTTGCCGAAGATATCTTCGGTGAGCGTGCTGCTCTTGTCTTGCAGGCGAGCGATTTCATCGCCGATGTTCAGCGAATTGTCATTGCCGACCAGGCGCAGTTCTTCGATCTTGGCTTGCAGGTCAGCGATCGGCTGTTCGAAATCAAGAAAATTCGGGTTCATAAGCGTCCGTCTTGGGTCGACGGCCAGGGCGTGCCTGGCCAGCCGGTTGTCTGTTCGCGCCCTACCTTAAGGGAGAGGCGCGTCCAGGTCGAGATTAAATGTTTCGTCGAGTTCAGGAGATTCTTTTGATGAAAAAGAAAACTGCCTGGCCGTCAACGGTATTGGAGGAAGACGTTGTCACGGCCGAACTGGTCACGCAATGCTTGAATCAAGCCGTCAGCCGGATCAATTCGCCAGGTCTCGCCGAACTGCAGCATGGCCTTGGCGTCATTGCCGGTGTACTCCATGGTCACCGGGCAGGCGCCACGGTGGCGTTTGAGCAGGTCACCCAGCCAGCGTAGTTGATCGCCCTTGAGGGCTTCGGTTTTCACCTTCAAACGCAGGCTTTCGGCCAGGTTGGTGCGCGCGTCCTCCATGCTCATCACCCGCTTGATGCGCAGGCGCAGGCCGCCGGAAAAGTCGTCGTTGCTGACCTCCCCTTCCACCACCACCATGGCATCGGTCTGCAAAAGCGACTGGGCGGAGTGAAACGCGTCGGCAAACAGCGATGCTTCGATCCGGCCCGAGCGGTCGTCGAGGGTGATGAAGCCCATCTTGTCGCCCTTTTTGTTTTTCATCACCCGCAGGGCGATGATCATGCCGGCAACGGTCTGGGTATCGCGCGCCGGCTTCAGGTCGATGATGCGCTGACGGGCGAAACGACGAATCTCGCCTTCATACTCGTCGATAGGGTGACCGGTGAGGTACAGGCCCAGGGTGTCTTTTTCACCCTTGAGGCGCTCCTTGAGGGTCAGGTCCTTGGCCTTGCGGTGGTTGGCGTAGACATCCGCGTCTTCTTCGACGAACAGACCGCCAAACAGATCGGCGTGGCCGCTGTCATGGGTGCGCGCGGTCTGCTCGGCGGCCTTGATCGCTTCTTCCATGGCAGTGAGCAACACGGCACGGTTGCGGTCGATATTGGCCTGATAGGCCTTGGGCTCATCATGGAAGTGCGGGCCCAGGCGGTCGAGGGCGCCGCTGCGGATCAGGCCGTCCAGGGTGCGCTTGTTGATGCGTTTGAGGTCGACACGCGCGCAGAAATCGAACAGGTCCTTGAACGGCCCGTCCTGGCGCGCTTCGGTGATCGCCTCGACCGGGCCTTCACCCACGCCCTTGATCGCGCCCAGGCCATAGATGATGCGGCCTTCGTCGTTCACCGTGAACTTGAATTCCGAGGCGTTCACGTCCGGCGCGTCGAGGCGCAGCTTCATGGTGCGCACTTCCTCGATCAAGGTCACGACCTTGTCGGTGTTGTGCATGTCCGCCGAGAGTACCGCAGCCATGAACGGCGCCGGGTAGTGGGCCTTGAGCCAGGCAGTCTGGTACGACACCAGCCCGTAGGCGGCGGAGTGGGACTTGTTGAAACCGTAACCGGCGAATTTTTCCACCAGGTCAAAGATGTTACCGGCCAGGTCGGCATCGATATTGTTGGTCGCGCAACCTTCAATGAAACCGCCGCGCTGCTTGGCCATTTCCTCGGGTTTCTTTTTACCCATGGCGCGACGCAGCATGTCCGCGCCGCCAAGGGTGTAGCCGGCCATGACCTGGGCAATCTGCATCACCTGTTCCTGATACAGGATGATGCCGTAGGTCGGTGCCAATACCGGCTTGAGACCTTCGTACTGGTAGTCGGAGTGCGGGTAGGCCAGTTCGGCGCGGCCGTGCTTGCGGTTGATAAAGTCGTCAACCATGCCCGATTGCAGCGGGCCCGGACGGAACAGGGCCACCAGTGCGATCAGGTCTTCCAGGCAGTCGGGCTTGAGCTTTTTGATCAGCTCTTTCATGCCGCGCGACTCGAGCTGGAACACGGCGGTGGTTTCGGCCTTTTGCAGCAACTGGTAAGTCGGCTTGTCGTCCAGCGGAATAAACGCGATATCCAGCGGCGCTTCGTCGACCTTGGCGCGCTCGCGGTTGATGGTCTTGAGCGCCCAGTCGATGATCGTCAGGGTGCGCAGGCCGAGGAAGTCGAACTTCACCAGGCCGGCCGCTTCCACGTCATCCTTGTCGAACTGGGTTACCAGGCCATCGCCTTCTTCGTCGCAATAAATAGGCGAAAAGTCAGTGAGTTTTGTAGGCGCGATCACCACACCACCGGCGTGCTTACCGACGTTACGCACCACGCCTTCGAGCTTGCGTGCCATGTCCCAGATTTCGGCGGCTTCTTCATCGACCTTGATGAAGTCGCGCAGAATTTCTTCCTGCTCGTAGGCTTTTTCCAGGGTCATGCCGACTTCGAACGGGATCATCTTCGACAGACGATCGGCCAAGCCGTAGGACTTGCCCTGCACTCGCGCCACATCGCGGATCACCGCTTTGGCCGCCATGGAACCAAAGGTGATGATCTGGCTGACCGCGTTGCGGCCGTACTTCTCGGCCACGTATTCGATCACGCGGTCGCGACCGTCCATGCAGAAGTCGACGTCGAAGTCCGGCATGGAGACCCGTTCCGGGTTCAGGAAACGTTCGAACAGCAGGTCATATTCCAGCGGGTCGAGGTCGGTGATCTTCTGCACATAGGCCACCAGCGACCCGGCACCCGAACCCCGGCCCGGCCCTACCGGCACGCCGTTGCTTTTAGCCCACTGGATAAAGTCCATTACGATCAGGAAGTAACCGGGGAAGCCCATCTGGATGATGATATCCAGCTCGAAATTCAGCCGATCCACGTAGACCTGACGCTTGGCCTCGTAGTCCTCGGTGGTGTCCCTGGGCAGCAGCACGCTGAGGCGCTCTTCCAGGCCATCGAAGGACACCTTGCGGAAATACTCATCGATGGTCATGCCATCGGGAATCGGGAAGTTGGGCAGGAAGTGCTTGCCCAGCTTCACTTCGATATTGCAGCGTTTCGCGATTTCGACGGAGTTTTCCAGGGCCTCGGGGAGATCGCTGAACAGCTCGGCCATCTCGTCGGCGCTTTTGAGGTATTGCTCCTCACTGTAGTTTTTCGAGCGGCGCGGGTCGTCAAGGGCGCGGCCTTCGCCGATGCACACGCGGGTTTCGTGGGCTTCGAAATCTTCCTTTTTGATAAAACGAACATCGTTGGTCGCCACCAGCGGCGCGCCCAGCTTGTCGGCCAGGGCCACGGCAGCGTGCAGATGCTCTTCGTCATTGGGGCGATTGGTACGCTGCACTTCAATATAGAAGCGATCAGGAAAAACCTGCATCCATTCGCGCGCCAGCACTTCGGCTTCCTGCGGATTGCCACCCAGCAACGCGATACCGATCTCACCCTCTTTGGCCGCCGAGAGCATGATCACGCCCTCGCTGGCCTGGGCCACCCACTCGCGCTCGATGATGATCGAGCCGTTACGCTGGCCGTCGATAAAACCACGGGAAATCAGTTCGGTGAGGTTGCGATAACCCACGCCGTTCATCGCCAACAGGCTGATGCGGCTCAGCGGGTTATCCGGGTCCTTGTTGGACAGCCACAGGTCGACGCCACAGATCGGCTTGATCCCGGCACCCATGGCGTTCTTGTAGAACTTGACCAGGGAACACATGTTGTTCTGATCGGTAACCGCTACCGCGGGCATGTTCATGCCCACCAGCGTCTTGACCAGCGGCTTGATGCGTACCAGGCCGTCGACCAGAGAGTATTCAGTGTGCAGGCGCAGGTGAACGAATGAAGCCGGCATAGTGATCCTGTCCAAACATGGAAACAACAAGGCCCGGGATTGTACCGGGCCTTGGCAAAAACATCAGCCTTGGGACTAAACCTCGATCAGGCTCTCGCGCAGCTCGTAGGCCTGGCGCACCGGGGCGAACGAGCGTCTATGAATGGGGGTGGGGCCCAGCCGCGCCAGCGCTTCCAGATGAACGGGCGTCGGGTAGCCTTTATGGCCACCCATGCCGTAACCGGGATAGATCAACTCGAACGCTGCCATCTCGCGATCCCGGCTGACCTTGGCCAGGATCGAGGCCGCCGCAATCGCCGGCACCTTGCTGTCGCCCTTGACCACTGCTTCGGCCGGCATCGTCAATCGGGGGCAGCGGTTGCCATCGATCATCGCCATTTTTGGCGTGATGTGCAGGCCTTCTACCGCACGCTGCATGGCGAGCATGGTGGCATGCAGGATGTTCAGCGTGTCGATTTCTTCGACTTCGGCCCGGGCGATATGCCAGCTCAACGCCTTTTCACAGATCTCGTCGTAGAGTTTTTCACGGCGTGCTTCGGTAAGTTTTTTCGAGTCATTCAGGCCCAGGATCGGCCGACTCGGGTCGAGAATCACGGCAGCCGTCACGACTGCGCCACACAGCGGGCCGCGCCCTACTTCATCAACACCGGCCACCAGCTCGTGGGCGTGCGCAACCAGGCTGAAATCCAGACCCATTTGCTTGCTCATAAGGCCTCCTGTGTATGACCGATCAGATTCAGCACCGCATCGGCCGCCTGGTTCGAGGCATCCCGACGCAGGGTGCGGTGGATGTCGTCAAAACCACGGGTCTGCTCTTCGCCGCCATCGATCAAGGGTAGTAGGGTTTGCGCAAGGGCGGCGGGCGTTGCGTCGTCCTGCAACAACTCCGGCACCAGCAGGCGCTGGGCCAGCAGGTTAGGCAGGGAAATATAAGGGCTCTTGACCATGCGCTTGAGAATCCAGAACGTCAGCGGCGCGAGGCGATAGGCCACGACCATCGGGCGTTTGTACAGCAGAGCCTCCAGGGTCGCGGTGCCCGAGGCGATGAGAACTGCGTCGCAGGCAGCCAGGGCCAGGTGTGACTGGCCGTCGAGCAAGGTCAGCGGCAGGTTGCGTCCTTCGAGCAGCGTCTCGATCTGCGCACGGCGTTGCGGACTGGCACAGGGCAGCACGAAGCGAATACCCGGCCTGAGGGCAAGCAGGCGCTCGGCGGCATCAAAAAACAGTGCGCCCAGGCGCCCGACTTCGCCACCGCGGCTGCCCGGCATCAGCGCAACCAACGGGCCATCAGGCAATCCCAGCTCGGCACGCGCCGCAGCGCGGTCAGCCTGCAAGGGAATTGCGTCGGCCAGCGTATGGCCGACAAACCGTACCGGCACGCCCTGCTCCTCGTAGAACCGGGCCTCGAAGGGCAGCAGCGTCAGCATCAGGTCGCAGCCTTCGCGGATTTTCAACACGCGCTTCTGCCGCCACGCCCACACGGAGGGGCTGACGTAATGCACGGTCTTGATCCCGGCCTGACGCAGCTTGAGTTCGATATTAAGGGTGAAGTCCGGCGCGTCGATGCCGATAAAAACGTCGGGCTTTTCTTCGATCAGGGTCTGAATCAGCAGCTTGCGCCGTGCAAGCAATTCACGCAGCCGGCCCAGTACTTCCACCAGGCCCATGACCGACAGGCGTTCCATGGGGAAGTAGGACGTGAGTCCTTCGGCCTGCATGAGAGGACCGCCAACGCCGATGAATTCGACTGCTGGGTGGCGGGCTTTGAGGGCCTGCATCAGGCCTGCGCCCAGAATATCGCCGGACGCTTCTCCGGCCACCAGCGCAATACGCACAGTGGCCATGATCAGCGGGTGATGCCGCGAGTCGACGCCTGAATCGAGTCACGGAATACCGCGACTTCCGGGAACAGCGTTGCCGGCTCGGTCAGTTCAGTCAGCGCCTGCTCTACCGTCAGGCCCTGGCGGTAGACCGTCTTGTAGGCGCGGCGCAAGGCATGGATGGCGTCTTCGCTGAAACCACGGCGACGCATGCCTTCAAAATTCATGCTGCGGGCTTCGGCCGGGTTGCCGAAGACCGTGACAAATGCCGGAACATCCTTGCCGATGGCGGTGCCCATGCCGGAAAAGCTGTGAGCGCCTATATGGCAGTACTGATGAACCAGCGTGAAGCCGGACAGAATCGCCCAATCGTCAACGTGCACATGGCCAGCCAACGCGGTGTTATTGACCAGGATGCAATGGTTGCCGATGACGCTGTCGTGCCCGATGTGCGCGTAGGCCATCACCAGGTTGTGATCACCCAGTGTGGTCTCGGCACGATCTTGAACGGTGCCACGGTGAATGGTCACGCCTTCACGAATGATGTTGTGATCACCGATTACCAGGCGTGTTTCCTCACCCTTGTACTTCATGTCCGGGGTGTCTTCGCCTACCGATGAAAACTGGTAGATGCGATTGTGTTTGCCAATACGGGTCGGACCCTTGAGGATCACGTGCGGCCCGATGACAGTACCCTCGCCGATTTCCACACCTGCGCCGACGATCGACCAGGGGCCGACCTCTACGCCTGCGGCCAGTACGGCCGACGGATCGATGATTGCGCGAGGGTCAATCAAACTCATAGTTTGCGTTCCGCACAGATGATCTCGGCGGAGCACACCGGCTTGCCATCGACCGAAGCCTGGCATTCGAACTTCCAGATCTGGCGCTTGCAGCTGATGAACCTGGCTTCCAGGATCAACTGGTCACCCGGAGTGACCGGGTTGCGAAAACGCAGCTTGTCGGAACCCACGAAATAGTAAAGCGTGCCGTCGGCAGGCTTGAGGTCGAGCATTTTGAAACCAAGGATACCGGCAGCCTGGGCCATCGCTTCGATGATCAACACGCCTGGCATGATGGGATGCGCAGGAAAGTGACCGTTGAAGAATGGCTCGTTGATGCTGACATTCTTGTAGGCACGAATGCGCTTTTCCTCAATGTTCAGGTCCACTACGCGGTCTACCAGCAGGAACGGGTAACGGTGAGGCAGGTATTCGCGAATCTCGTTGATGTCCATCATTTCGGGGGGAAGCCTGTAATAAATTGGGGGCGGGCGGACTAAAAGCACGCCCCGCTAGCAAATCAAGGAGGCAGTCTTGCGGCTGTGCACACTTGATATGGAAATGGTATCAGCCTTGTGATGAAGCATTACCGTCAGGGGTCACGTCCCCGACGCGCTTTTCCAGCTGCTTGAGACGTCGGGCCATGTCGTCGAGCTGTCTCAAGCGTGCTGCACTCTTGCGCCATTCAGCTGCGGGCTGCATGGCGGTGCCGGAAGAATAGGCACCCGGCTCGGTAATCGAGTGGGTCACCATGGTCATGCCGGTAATGAACACGTTGTCACAGATATCGATATGCCCCACCAGCCCAACACCACCGGCGAGCATGCAATGCTTGCCGATTTTAGTACTGCCGGAAATGCCCACGCAGGCGGCCATGGCGGTGTGATCGCCAATCTGCACGTTGTGGGCAATCTGAATCTGGTTGTCGAGCTTCACGCCATTACCGATCACGGTATCGGCCAAGGCGCCGCGATCGACAGCGGTGTTGACGCCGATTTCAACGTCGTCGCCGATCAATACGCCGCCGACCTGGGCAATCTTGTGCCAGATACCTTTGGCATTGGCAAAACCGAAGCCTTCACCACCGATCACCGCGCCCGACTGGATCACCACACGCTGGCCGATACGCACATCGTGATACAGGGTCACCCGGGGAGCCAGCCAGCCATCGGCACCGATTTCACAGCGTGCACCGATAAAGCAATGCGCGCCGACGGTGACGCCAGCGCCAATACGCGCACCGCTCTCGATCACCGCAAAGGCGCCGATACTGGCCGCAGGATCAACCTGGGCATCCTCGGCGATCACCGCCGACGGATGAATCCCACCGGCAGCCCTGGGCTTTGGATCGAACAGGTGCGAGGCTTTGGCGTACGACAGGTACGGGTCGGCCACCACCAGCGCATCCCCAACGTAACCCTCGGCGTCCGCGGCCTTCAACAACACGGCTGCGGCCTGACAGTCAACCAGGTATTTACGGTATTGGGGATTTGCGAGGAAGCTCAACTGAGCTGGGCCAGCCTCCTGCAAGGTGGCTAGCCCAGTGATTTCCTTCTCCGGGGAGCCACACAAGGTGGCGCCCAGGAACTCGGCCAACTCGCCGAGCCTGATAGTCGCGGTCATGGCTTACTTCAGCTGGTTCATGCGCTCGATCACCTGACGGGTGATGTCGTATTGAGGTTTGACGTCAATCACGGCGCCGCGCTCGAACACCAGGTCAAAGGCACCTTTCTTGATGACTTCTTCCACAGCGCTGTCGAGTTTGGGCTTGAGCTGCTTGAGCATTTCACGGTCGGCAACAGCCTTGGCTTCGTTCAGTTCCTTGGACTGGAACTGATAGTCACGGGCCTTTTGCTTGAATTCAAGCTCCAGGCGCTCGCGCTCGCCCTGCTGCATCTTGTCGCCACCAGCAACCAGACGGTCCTGGATGCCCTTGGCGCTGCTTTCCAGAGTCTTGAGCTTGGTCAGTTGCGGACCGAATTTTTTCTCGGCATCCACGGCGTAACGCTTGGCCGCGTCGGATTCAAGCAAAGCCATCTGATAGTTCAGCACGGCGATTTTCATTTCGGCGAAGGCCGGGGTGGTTACCAGCACGGTGGCCAGCAGGACCAATTGAGTCAACTTACGCACGATGTACTCCTACAGAATCCGTTGTCGTTATCTTGGGTCAGACGCTTAGAACGTCTGGCCGAGGGAGAATTGGAAAATCTGGGTTTCAGCGTTATCCGGTTTCTTGATCGGCATGGCCAGAGCGAAGCTCAACGGACCAAGCGCGGTCACCCAGGTCACACCCACACCCACGGAGCTAGCCAGATTGCTGAGGCTCACGTCGTTGCACTGGGTATTGGACTTCACGCCACTCGGGTTGGTGATCTGGTCACATTTGGAATCGAACACGTTACCCACGTCCCAGAAGACCGACGTGCGCAGGGACCGCTGGTCTTTCACGAACGGCAGTGGGAACAGGACTTCCGCGCCACCCTGGATCAACACGTTGCCACCGAACGGCAGTGGATCGTTGTCCGAGTCCACCTGCGTGCCCTGGTTACCGGTAAACGCCTGACCACGGCTTGGCGTACCACGAGGACCCAGCGTGCTGTCCTTGAAACCACGTACCGAGTTGAAACCACCGGCGTAGTAGTTCTCATAGAACGGCAGGCCATTGGTCGAACCGTAACCGTCGCCATAGCCCAGCTCAGTGTGCAGGCGCAGGGTGTAATTGTCGGTCAACGGCTGGAACAACTGGCCGCGGTAATCAAGCTTGAAGAACGACAGGTCGCTGCCCGGCGTGGTGACTTCCGCAGTCAGGCTCTGGGAGTGGCCACGGGTCGCCAGCACACCTTTGTTCAGGGTCGATTCGGACCAGCCGGCAGACGCCTTGAAGTTCAGGAATTTGTCGCCTTCACGACGGGTGAAATCAAAGATTTCGTCCACGGTGAACACACCGGTCTTGATCTCGTCCTGCTGCGCGGTGAGGCCAAAGGTCAGACGCGAAGTCTCACTGATCGGATAACCGATGTTGACGCCGGCACCCAGGCTGTCGATCGCGTAGCTTGCCACGTCGACGTCGAGGTCTTTGTAGTCGGTGGTGCGGTAGAAGGCGTTGTAGCCCAGGCTCACACCGTCAGCAGTCCAGTAGGGGTCGGTATAACCGAAGTTATAGCGGCTCTGGTATTCGCTTCGGGTCAGGCCGATAGACACACGGTTACCGGTACCGAGGAAGTTGTTCTGGGTGATCGAACCACCGAGGATGAGGCCGGCACTCTGTGCAAAACCGACGCTGGCGGTGATCGAGCCCGAGGCTTGTTCCTCAACGGCGTAGTTCACGTCAACCTGGTCGTCCACACCCGGTACGGCCGGGGTTTCGACGTTGACTTCCTTGAAGAAGCCCAGGCGCTCAAGACGGGTCTTGGACTGGTCGATGAGGTAAGTCGACGCCCAGCCACCTTCCATCTGGCGCATTTCACGGCGCAGCACTTCGTCGGCAGACTTGGTGTTGCCACGGAAGTTGATGCGGTTGACGTAGGCACGCTTGCCGGGATCGACCACGAAGGTGATGTCCACGGTGTGATCTTCGTCATGGGGGGTCGGCACGCCGTTGACGTTGGCGAAGGTATAGCCTTCGTTGCCCAGGCGACGGGTGATCAGCTCGGACGTGGTGGTCATCAGCTTGCGCGAGAACACCTGGTCTTTCTGCACCAGCAACAGGGACTTGACCTGGTCTTCAGGGACTTTCAGGTCGCCGCTCAGCTTGACGTCACGCACCTTGTACTTCTCACCCTCATTGACGTTGACGGTGATGTACACATGCTTCTTGTCAGGGGTGATGGACACCTGGGTCGAAGCGATATCCATGTTGATATAGCCACGGTCCAGGTAGAACGAACGCAGACGCTCCAGATCACCGGAGAGTTTTTCACGGGCGTACTTGTCATCGTTCTTGAAGAACGACAACCAGTTGGTGGTCTTGAGTTCGAACAGGCCGACCAGTTCGTCATCATCGAACTTGGTGTTGCCCACCACGTTGATGTGCTGAATGGCGGCCACGGTGCCTTCGTTGATGTTGACCTTGAGGCCGACCCGGTTGCGCGGCTGCGGCACCACTTCGGTCTCGACGCTGGCCGAGTAGCGACCCTGGGCAACGTACTGACGTTGCAGCTCGTTACGCACACCTTCAAGCGTGGCACGCTGGAAGATCTCGCCCTCGGCCAGGCCCGATTGCTTGAGGCCCTTCATCAGGTCTTCAGTGGAGATCGCCTTGTTGCCTTCGATCTCGATACTGGCGACGGAAGGTCGCTCGACGACGGTGATGACCAGGACGTTACCTTCGCGACCCAGTTGGATGTCTTGAAAGAAACCGGTTTTGAACAGCGCACGAGTGGATTCCACCAGGCGACGATCATCCGCCTGTTCCCCGACGTTCAACGGCAAGGCACCAAAGACGCTACCCGCGGAAACCCGCTGGAGGCCGTTGACGCGAATATCGGAGATAGTGAAGGACTCGGCGTGAACTTCGGCGATCATCAATACGGTGAGAACCGCAGTTAGCAGCAGACGTTTCATGAAGTCCTTTCTTATTCCAACTGGCAATAAACAAACTGCCGCAAAATGCGGCAGATTCGCAATTCAGCGAAGCGTTACAGACGACCCAGATCGTTAACCAGGGCTAACAACATCACCCCGACCACCAAACTGATACCGATCTGTATCCCCCAACCCTGCACCCGATCCGACAAGGGGCGACCACGCACCCACTCGACCAGATAAAACAACAGATGCCCCCCATCCAATACAGGAATGGGCAGCAAATTCAGAACTCCAAGGCTGATACTGAGATAAGCCAGGAAATTCAGGAAATCCGCGACACCCGACTGGGCAGAAGCGCCCGCCACTTTAGCAATGGTTATCGGTCCACTCAAGTTTTTTACCGAGAGCTCGCCGAACAACATTTTCTTGAGGGACTCCAGGGTCAGCACACTCATGGTCCAGGTGCGTTTAGCACCCTCGCCGATCGCGTCCAACGGCCCGAAGCTGACCTCACGCACCATCGACGGCGGCCACTCCGGGCTTTTCACTCCGGCACCCAGGTAACCCCCGGCCGCCTTGGCTTCGCCACGAGCCGACAAGGTTACGGGGACGTCGATTTGCGCGGCATCGCGCTCGACTTTCAGCACAATTTTTCTGTCAGGCCGTACACGCACCAGGTCGACCACCTGTTGCCAGTCATTCAGCGGCTGGCCATCGAGGGCCAGCAGACGGTCGCCGGTTTTCAGACCTGCGGCCTGCGCCGGACCTTTCGGATCCAGCTCGGCGAGCACTGGCGGCAACGATGGGCGCCATGGCCGGATACCCAGGGATTTGATCGGATCAGGCTCGTCGGCACCCTTGAGCCAATGATCCAGTGCCAATGAACGCGGAGTTTCGGCGCTGGAATCCTGCTCGCGCACCACCACCTTGACGGTGCCGCTCTCACCCAGACGGCGCACCAGCTGCAAATTGACCGCGCCCCAACCCGTGGTCGGCTCGCCATCAATGGAAACTATTTCCTGCCCCGCGATCAGACCGGCCTTGGCCGCAATACTGTCCGCCTCGACCGCGCCGATGACCGGACGCACCTGCTGGCTGCCCAGCATGGCCAACACCCAGAAGAACACCATGGCCAGCAGGAAGTTGGCGATCGGTCCGGCGGCGACAATGGCGATACGCTGACCAACGGTCTTGCGATTGAAGGACTGGTCCAACTGGTCAACCGGCACTTCGCCTTCGCGCTCATCGAGCATCTTGACGTAGCCCCCCAGCGGGATGGCTGCGATCACGAATTCGGTGCCCTGGCGATCATGCCAACGCACCAGCGGCATACCGAAGCCGACGGAAAAGCGCAGCACCTTCACGCCACAGCGGCGTGCCACCCAGAAGTGGCCGAATTCGTGGAAGGTAACCAGCACCCCCAGAGCAACCAGGGTGCCGACAATCATGTAGAGCGCACTCATCTAATTTCTCCGCATTCCAATCCAGTGCCCGCAGGCCACACATGCCCGCCGACTAACGCGCGTTGCGGTTCAGCCATTGTTCGGCCAGGACCCGGGCCTTTGTATCAGCCTCGAACACCGCCGCCAACTCATTCACGACCACTACCGGCTCAAGACTCAGGACGTCGTCGATGATACTCGCGATCTGCGGAAAGCGGATGCGCCGTTCGAGAAACGCCGCCACGGCCACTTCATTGGCCGCATTGAGCATCGCCGGTGCGCTGTTGCCCGCCTCGGCCGCCTGACGCGCCAGACGCAGACAAGGAAAACGCTGCTCATCCGGCGCTTCGAAGTCCAGACGGGCGATGGCGAACAAGTCCAGAGGCGCGACCCCGGAATCAATGCGCTCCGGCCAGGCCAGGGCATTGGCGATGGGCGTTCGCATGTCGGGATTGCCCAACTGCGCCAGCACCGAACCGTCCACATAGTCGACCAGGGAATGAATCACGCTTTGCGGGTGAATCACCACCTCGACCTGCTCCGGCCGCGCATCGAACAGCCAGCAGGCTTCTATCAGCTCCAGGCCCTTGTTCATCATGCTGGCCGAGTCGACGGAAATCTTGCGGCCCATGGACCAGTTCGGATGGGCGCAGGCCTGCTCCGGCGATACATGCTCCAGCTGCGCCAGCGGCGTTTGCCGGAAGGGCCCACCGGAGGCAGTCAAAAGAATCCGGCGCACACCCACCTGGCTCAGGCCACGCGCGAAATCACCGGGCATGCACTGAAAAATAGCGTTATGTTCGCTGTCCAGAGGCAGCAGCACGGCGCCGCTCTTGCGCACCGCCTGCATAAACAGCGCGCCGGACATCACCAGCGCCTCTTTATTGGCCAGCAGAATTTTCTTGCCGGCATCGACTGCGGCCAACGTCGGACGCAGACCGGCAGCACCGACGATGGCAGCCACCACCGTGTCGACCTCGGCATCCGCCGACACCTGACACAACCCCTCCTCGCCCACCAGCACCCGAGTGGCCAGCCCGGCAGCGTGCAGATCATCCTGCAAGCCTCGCGCAGCCGCCGCCTCAGGCACCACAGCAAAGCGCGGCACATGGCGCACGCACAGCGCCAGCAATTCCTTCACGCGCGAAAAGCCCGTGAGGGCGAATACCTGATAACGCTCAGGATGCCGTGCAATCACATCGAGGGTGCTCAGCCCTATCGAGCCCGTAGCACCCAGCACTGTCACCTGTTGCGCACGACTCACGAAGCGATCATCCACAACAGCACGGCAAAGATCGGGATGGCGGCGGTGAGACTGTCGATACGGTCCAGCACGCCGCCATGACCCGGCAGCAGATTACTGCTGTCCTTGATCCCGGCCTGGCGCTTGAACATGCTTTCGGTAAGGTCACCCACCACCGAAATAAACACGACGATCGCCGTGCCCACCAGGCCCAGGAGAATTTCCTTCAGCGACCAGTCGCGCACTATCCCGACTATCAGCGTGATCACCAGCGTCAAGGCAAGGCCGCCGTAGACGCCTTCCCAGCTTTTACCCGGACTGACAGCCGGAGCGAGCTTGCGCTTGCCGAAGGCACGGCCGGAAAAGTACGCGCCGATATCGGCACCCCAAACCAGCACCATCACTGCCAGGATCAATTGATTACCAATCGGGAAGCGCTTGATCTCCACCAGCCCTTGCCAGGCCGGCAGCAGAATCAGCAGGCCGATCACCAATTTGCAGGCGACGCTGGACCAGTGGCCACTGGTGCGCGGGTAGGTCAGCACGAGGAATGTCGCCATCGCCCACCACAGCACCGCCGCGCCCAGCACCCAGGGTGCGACGTCCGGCAGGATGTACATCAGGAACAGCAGCACTGCCACCACAGCGGCGTAGACCACACGTGGCAGCTGGTTGGTGAAACCCGCCAGACGCGCCCATTCCCAGGCACCCAGCGTCACGACCAGGCCGATAAACAGTGCAAAACCGGAACCGTCGAGCAGGAAAAACCCGCAAAGCGCGATGGGCAGCAGGATCAGTGCCGTGATGATTCGTTGTTTAAGCATTTAAACCCGGGCTCCAGCTTCGATCTGCTCGCTCGTTTTACCGAAGCGACGCTGACGGGAAGCGAAATCAGCCAGCGCTTTGCGCATGGCATCGTGTTTGAAGTCCGGCCAGAACAGGTCGGAGAAATACAGCTCGGTATAAGCCAGCTGCCACAGCAGGAAATTGCTGATGCGGTGTTCGCCACCGGTGCGAATGCACAAGTCCGGCAACGGCAGGTCGCCGGTCACCAGGCAGGTTTGCAACAACTCGGGCGTGATGTCTTCCGGCTGCAAGTGACCGGCCTGCACTTCTCTGGCCAATCGCTGAGCTGCCTGGGCGATATCCCACTGACCGCCATAGTTGGCGGCGATCTGCAGCACAAAACGGTCGGCCCCGGCGGTGATCGCCTCGGCCTCGCGCATGGCGGCCTGCAGTTCCGGATGGAAGCGCGAGCGATCACCAATGATGCGCAGGCTGATGTTGTTGTCATTGAGGCGCTTGGCTTCACGACGCAGGGCCTTGAAGAACAGGTCCATCAAGGCACTGACTTCGTCGGCCGGGCGCTGCCAGTTCTCACTGGAGAAGGCAAACAGCGTGAGCACCTCGACCTTGGCCTCGGCGCACACTTCAATCACAGCCCGTACCGCGTCGACACCCGCTTTATGCCCGGCCACGCCCGGCATAAAGCGCTTCTTCGCCCAGCGATTATTCCCATCCATGATGATCGCGACATGGCGCGGCACCACGGAGGGCACAGTCTGCTTGGTCTTTTCCATGAAGGCGTCCTGACCCCTTATACGGCCATCAGGTCCTTTTCTTTCTCGTCGGTTGCCTTGGTGATCTGCGCCTCGGCATCCTTGGTCAGCTTGTCGATGTCGGCGACGGCGCGACGCTCTTCGTCTTCGCTGATTTCCTTGTCCTTGACCAGCTTCTTCAGGTCACCCAAGGCATCGCGACGGATGTTACGCACGGCAACACGCGCATCTTCAGCCGCGCTACGCGCCTGCTTGGTGAAGCCCTTGCGGGTCTCTTCGGTCAGCGCCGGCATGGAAATCAGCAGCAACTCGCCCAGGTTGGTCGGGTTGAGGTTCAGACCGGCGCTCTGGATGGCCTTGTCGACGGCGCCGAGCATGTTGCGCTCAAATGCCACGACCTGCAGGGTGCGCGAGTCCTTTACGGTGATGTTGGCCACCTGAGTGATGGAGGTGTCTGCGCCGTAGTACGGCACCATCACGCTGCCCAGAATGCTTGGGTGAGCCTTTCCCGTACGAATCTGACCAAATGCATGGTTCAGGGAATCCAGGGATTTCTGCATACGCTCTTGAGCGTCTTTCTTGATTTCGTTGATCATTGTTGGCCTTCCTCGATCAGAGTCCCTTCCGCGCCGCCGTGTACGATGTTCAGCAGGGCACCGGGCTTGTTCATGTTAAATACGCGCAGCGGCATTTTGTGGTCGCGGCACAGACAAATAGCCGTCAGGTCCATCACGCCCAGCTTGCGATCCAGCACTTCATCGTAGGTCAGATGATCGAACTTCTCGGCATGCGGGTCTTTGAATGGGTCTGCGGTGTACACACCATCCACCTTGGTGGCCTTGAGCACCACGTCGGCATCGATCTCGATGGCACGCAGGCACGCCGCCGAATCGGTGGTGAAGAACGGGTTACCGGTGCCGGCGGCAAAAATCACCACCTCTTTGGAATTGAGATGGCGCATGGCTTTGCGGCGATCATAGTGATCGGTCACGCCCACCATGGAAATAGCCGACATCACGATGGCCGAGATATTGGCACGCTCCAGCGCGTCACGCATGGCCAGGGCGTTCATCACAGTGGCCAGCATGCCCATGTGGTCGCCGGTCACGCGATCCATGCCGGCCGCGCTCAGCGCCGCACCGCGGAACAGGTTGCCGCCGCCGATCACCAGGCCGACCTGCACACCGATGCCAACCAGTTGGCCGACTTCCAGCGCCATGCGGTCGAGCACTTTGGGATCGATCCCGAACTCTTCCGAGCCCATCAGGGCCTCGCCGCTGAGCTTGAGTAGAATGCGTTTATAGCGAGCCTGATAACCACTGCCCTGCTGAGCCATTGCGAATCTCTCCTGCGGCGTATTTTTTAAAAATTCTTGGCGAGCCGTTTACGGCTTGCGTTCACTCTAGCTGGACGCTGTCACAGCGCCATCGGAACACGGCTTTGTAAGCCAGTTCCGAGGGGAAGCCAAATTAAATCGGCCTGCCCATTTGAAAAGAGGCTGCGCGCGTGAGCGGGCAGCCTCTTTCGGGCGACAGTTGAAAACTGTCTTATTGCTTGGCGGCAGCCAGCTGGGCAGCAACTTCTTCAGCGAAGTTGTCGACCGGCTTCTCGATGCCTTCGCCTACTTTGAAGTAAGTGAAGGAAACGATTTCGGCACCGGCTTTCTTGGCCAGCTCGCCAACCTTGATTTCAGGGTTCTTGACGAACGCCTGCTCAACCAGGCTTGCTTCTGCCAGGAACTTGCTGATACGGCCTTTGACCATGTTCTCAACAATGTTTTCTGGCTTGCCTTTGATTTTTTCTTCGTTCAGCTGCAGGAACACAGCTTTTTCACGCTCGATGGCTTCGGCAGAAACTTCCGAAGGCAGCAGGAACTCAGGGTTGCTGGCCGCTACGTGCATAGCGATGTCCTTGGCCAGTTCAACGTTGCCGCCTTTGAGTACAACGGCAACACCGATCTTGTTGCCGTGCAGGTAACCACCAACAACATCACCTTCAACGCGAACCAGGCGACGGATGTTGACGTTTTCGCCAACCTTGCCGACCAGTACCAGGCGATCCGCTTCCTGAGCTTCGATCAGCGGAGCGACGTCAGTCAGCTTGTCGGCGAACGCTTTTTCAACGCTGGCAGCAACAAAGGCTTTGAAGTCGTCCTGCAGGGCCAGGAAGTCGGTCTGCGAGTTCACTTCCAGCAAAACGGCAGATTTGCCGTCTTCCTTCAGAGCGATCGCGCCTTCAGCAGCGACGTTGCCTGCTTTCTTGGCAGCCTTGATCGCGCCGGAAGCACGCATGTCATCAATGGCTTTTTCGATGTCGCCGTCAGCCTTTTCCAGGGCTTTCTTGCAATCCATCATGCCTTCGCCAGTACGCTCACGCAGTTCTTTAACCAACGCTGCAGTAATTGCTGCCATTTTCAAATTCCTCTTGGATAGGTTTTCAACCATTCCACCCGATCGAACGGGGGATCAATTCTTCCCGAATCACCGTTGCGGGCCGCTGCACGTTACAAAAAAGTAGCTGCGCTGCCGACAAACGGTTTCCGAGGGGGCAAAAAGGGGGCCAAGCCCCCTTTTTGCTTACTGAGTCAACGCCAGGGCGTCAATTACTCAGCTGCGGCTACCGGAGCTTCTTCAACGAACTGCTCGGTGCCACCAGCAACGTGGTTGCGACCACGGATGACAGCGTCAGCCATCGAACCCATGTACAGCTGGATAGCGCGGATTGCGTCATCGTTGCCTGGGATGATGTAGTCAACGCCTTCCGGGCTGCTGTTGGTATCGACAACGCCGATAACCGGGATGCCCAGCTTGTTGGCTTCGGTGATCGCGATGCGCTCGTGATCAACGTCGATCACGAACAGTGCGTCAGGCAGGCCGCCCATGTCCTTGATACCACCCAGGGAACGATCGAGCTTTTCCAGGTCACGGGAGCGCATCAGCGCTTCTTTCTTGGTCAGCTTGGCGAAAGTACCGTCTTCGGCTTGCACTTCAAGGTCACGCAGACGCTTGATGGAAGCACGGATGGTTTTGAAGTTGGTCAGCATGCCGCCCAACCAGCGGTGATCGACGTACGGCGAACCGCAACGTGCTGCTTCTTCAGCAACGATCTTGCCAGCGGAACGCTTGGTGCCGACGAACAGAATCTTGTTTTTGCCCTGGGCCAGGCGCTCTACGAAGGTCAGTGCTTCGTTGAACATCGGCAGGGTTTTTTCAAGGTTGATGATGTGAATCTTGTTACGTGCGCCGAAAATGTACTTGCCCATTTTCGGGTTCCAGTAACGGGTCTGGTGACCGAAGTGCACACCGGCCTTCAGCATATCGCGCATGTTGACTTGGGACATGATAGTTCCTTGATAAGTCGGGTTTGGCCTCCACGTATCCCAATGACCAACCAGCGGCATCAAGGCCTCCGGCACCCAGGTCATCGTGTCGACACGTGTGTGGATTTAAGCTTTGCGGGGTATCCCCGGAAAGCGGCGCATTTTATACCACGGCGAAGACGAAAACGGAACTCGAAATCACATCCGGCCTGCGCAACCCGAATGTAACCCTTTGAATAGAGCCCATTTAGCCCCACCTTATAGACAGAAGCGATCATCAGGGGCTCATGATTTGCCGCCCGCGTCTGATAGAATCGCGTTTTTTGCGGCCTGTGCGAATTCTGTAACCTTTTATCGCACGCCCTCGAACCGTATTGATTTCAGCGCATTGCGCTAAAGAGAGCCTGTATGACCGTTAGTTTGAAAACCGCCGAAGACATCGCCGGTATGCGTATCGCCGGCAAGCTGGCAGCGGACGTGCTGGAAATGATCGCCGAGCACGTCAAGCCCGGCGTCACCACCGAAACTCTGAACCAGATCTGCCACGACTACATCGTCAATGTGCAGGGCGCCATCCCCGCGCCGCTCAACTACAAGGGCTTCCCCAAGTCGATCTGCACCTCGGTCAACCATGTGGTGTGCCATGGCATCCCCGGCGACAAACCGTTGAAGGACGGCGACACCCTGAACATCGACGTCACGGTGATCAAGGACCGCTACTTCGGCGACACCAGCCGCATGTTCCATGTCGGCAACGTGCCGGTCTGGGCCGAGCGCCTGTCCGAGGTGACCCAGGAATGCATGTACAAGGCCATTGAAATCGTCAAGCCTGGCTGCCGCCTGGGCGACATCGGCGAAGTGATCCAGAAGCACGCCGAAAAGAACGGTTTCTCGGTGGTCCGTGAATTCTGCGGCCACGGCATCGGCACGGTGTTCCACGAAGAGCCGCAGATCCTGCACTACGGCCGTGCCGGCACCGGCATGGAGCTCAAGGCAGGCATGACCTTCACCATCGAGCCGATGATCAACCAGGGCAAGGCCGACACCAAGGTGCTGGGCGACGGCTGGACCGCCATCACCAAGGACCGCAAGCTTTCAGCCCAGTGGGAACACACCCTGCTCGTCACGGAGACCGGCTACGAAATCTTCACCCTGCGCGCCGACGACACGATTGCACGCGTCTCGCCATAAGGCTTGCGCTGGTTTTCCCACGTTGCGTGCAACTCAATAGATAGAAAGGAAAGCCGATCGATGCCCCAGGTGGATCCCGAACTCTTCGACCGTGGCCAGTTCCAGGCCGAACTGGCCCTGAAGGCGAGTCCCATCGCCGCGTTCAAGAAGGCCATCCGCCAGGCCCGCGAAGTGCTCGATGCACGCTTTCGCAGCGGCCGGGACATTCGTCGGCTGATCGAGGACCGCGCCTGGTTCGTCGACAACATCCTGCAAAAGGCCTGGGAGCAGTTCAGCTGGAGCCGCGAGGCGGATATTGCGCTGGTGGCAGTTGGCGGCTACGGGCGCGGCGAACTGCACCCCTACTCCGACATCGACCTGCTGATTCTGCTGGACAGCGACGATCATGAGATCTTTCGCGATTCCATTGAGCGCTTTCTCACATTGCTGTGGGACATTGGCCTGGAAGTCGGTCAGAGCGTGCGTTCGGTCGCCGAATGCGCCGAAGAGGCCCGCGCCGACCTGACGGTTATCACCAACCTGATGGAAAGCCGCACCATCGCCGGCCCCGAGCGCCTGCGCCAACGCATGCTGGACGTCACCAGCACCGCGCATATGTGGCCGAGCAAGGAGTTCTTCCTGGCAAAGCGCGCCGAGCAGAAAGCCCGGCACCACAAGTACAACGACACCGAATACAACCTTGAGCCCAACGTCAAAGGCTCGCCGGGCGGGTTGCGGGATATCCAGACGATTTTGTGGGTAGCGCGGCGCCAGTACGGCACCCTGAACCTGCGCGCGCTGGCGGGCGAAGGCTTCCTGGTAGAGAGCGAAAACGCCTTGCTGGCGTCGTCCCAGGAGTTTTTGTGGAAGGTGCGCTACGCGCTGCACATGCTCGCTGGTCGTTCGGAAGACCGCCTGCTGTTCGACCATCAGCGCTCCATCGCCACACTGCTCGGTTTCGAGGGCGAAGACGCGAAGACCAGCATCGAAAGCTTCATGCAGCAGTACTATCGGGTGGTGATGAGCATCGCCCAGCTCAGCGACCTGATCATCCAGCATTTCGAAGAAGTGATTCTGGCCCCCGAGGACGAAGCGCCGCCGCAGCCCATCAACTCGCGCTTCCAATTGCACGATGGCTACATCGAGGCACGCAACGACAACGTGTTTAGCCGCACCCCGTTCGCCATGCTCGAAATCTTCGTGTTGATGGCCCAGCAGCCGGAGATCAAAGGCGTGCGCGCCGACACGATTCGCCTGCTGCGGGAAAACCGTCACCTGATCGATGACGAGTTTCGCAACGACATTCGCAACACCAGCCTGTTCATCGAACTGTTCAAGTGCAGGATCGGCATCCACCGCAACCTGCGGCGGATGAACCGCTACGGCATCCTCGGGCGCTACCTGCCGGAGTTCGGCTTTATCGTCGGGCAGATGCAGCACGACCTGTTCCACATCTACACCGTCGACGCCCACACCCTCAACCTGATCAAGCACCTGCGCAAGTTGCAATACACCCAGGTGTCAGAAAAATTTCCGCTGGCCAGCAAACTCATGGCCAAGCTGCCCAAGCCGGAACTGATCTACCTCGCCGGCCTGTACCACGACATCGGCAAGGGCCGCCATGGCGATCACTCGGAGATCGGCGCGGTCGACGCCGAAGCGTTCTGCCAGCGCCACCAGCTGCCGCTGTGGGACAGCCGCCTCATCGTGTGGCTGGTGCAGAACCATCTGGTGATGTCGACCACCGCCCAGCGCAAGGACCTGTCCGACCCGCAGGTGATCCACGACTTCGCGCAGATCGTCGGCGATGAAACCCACCTCGACTACCTGTATGTGCTGACCGTTTCCGACATCAACGCCACCAACCCGACGCTGTGGAACTCCTGGCGCGCCAGCCTGCTGCGCCAGTTGTACACCGAGACCAAGCGTGCCCTGCGCCGCGGCCTGGAAAACCCGGTGGACCGTGAAGAGCAGATCCGTCGCACGCAGAGCGCGGCCCTGGATATTCTGGTGCGCGGCGGCAACGACCCGGATGACGTCGAGCAACTGTGGTCGCAACTGGGCGACGATTACTTCCTGCGTCACACTGCCGGCGATGTGGCCTGGCACACCGATGCGATCCTGCAGCAGCCGGCCGATGGCGGTCCGCTGGTGCTGATCAAGGAAACCACCCAGCGCGAATTCGAGGGCGGCACACAGATTTTCATCTATGCGCCCGACCAGCACGACTTCTTCGCGGTGACCGTGGCGGCCATGGACCAGCTCAACCTGAACATTCATGACGCCCGGGTGATCACCTCCAGCAGCCAGTTCACCCTCGACACCTATATCGTGCTCGACACCGAAGGCGAATCCATCGGCGACAACCCGGCGCGGGTGAAGAAAATCCGCGACGGCCTGACCGACGCGCTGCGCAACCCGGACGATTATCCGACCATCATCCAGCGCCGGGTGCCGCGCCAGCTCAAGCATTTTGCCTTTGCGCCCCAGGTCACCATCTCCAACGATGCCCAGCGCCCGGTCACCGTACTGGAACTCAGCGCGCCCGACCGCCCCGGCCTGCTGGCACGCATCGGCGGGATTTTCCTGGAATTCGATCTGTCATTGCAAAATGCCAAAATCGCAACGCTCGGCGAGCGCGTGGAGGACGTGTTCTTTATTACCGACGCCGACAACCAGCCGCTGTCCGACCCCGAGCTGTGCCGGCGCCTGCAGGCGGCGATCGTGCAGCAATTGAGCGTGACCCAGGAGCCCGTGACCCGCCTGACTATTTGAGCCATGCCGGGCCCCTCCCACATTGGATGTTCCCCGGCAACCAGACCGCGTGCCGACAACTGAATTTGACGAGACTTGTAATGAACAACGCCCTGAACCAGCTGCAGCCCTACCCGTTCGAGAAACTGCGCGCGCTGCTCGGCAGCGTCACGCCAAACCCGGACAAGCGTCCGATTGCCCTGTCCATCGGCGAACCCAAGCACACTTCGCCCGCCTTCGTCGCCGAGGCACTGAGCAACAACCTCGACCAGATGGCGGTGTACCCAACCACCCTGGGCATCCCGGCGCTGCGCGAAGCCATCGGTGCCTGGTGCGAACGTCGCTTCACTGTGCCCAAGGGCTGGCTGGATCCGGCGCGTAATATTCTGCCGGTCAACGGCACCCGCGAGGCGCTGTTCGCCTTTACCCAGACCGTGGTCAATCGCAGCGACGATGCCCTGGTGGTCAGCCCGAACCCGTTCTACCAGATCTACGAAGGCGCTGCGTTCCTCGCCGGAGCCAAGCCGCATTACCTGCCGTGCCTGGATGAAAACGGCTTCAACCCGGATTTCGATGCGGTGTCACCGGACATCTGGAAACGCTGCCAGATCCTCTTCCTGTGCTCCCCCGGCAACCCAACCGGCGCACTCATCCCGGTCGACACCCTGAAAAAACTCATCGCCCTGGCCGACGAGTACGACTTCGTCATCGCCGCCGACGAGTGCTACAGCGAACTCTACTTCGACGAACACACCCCGCCGCCGGGTCTGCTCAGCGCCTGCGTCGAGCTGGGCCGTCAGGATTTCAAGCGTTGCGTGGTGTTCCACAGCCTGTCCAAGCGCTCCAACCTGCCGGGCCTGCGTTCCGGGTTCGTGGCGGGCGACGCCGATATCCTCAAGGCCTTTCTGCTGTACCGCACCTACCACGGCTGCGCGATGCCGGTGCAGACCCAACTGGCCAGCATTGCGGCCTGGCAGGATGAAGCCCATGTGCAGGCCAACCGTGACCTGTATCGCGAGAAGTTCGACGCCGTGCTGGCCATCCTCAAGCCGGTACTGGACGTGCAACACCCGGACGGCGGCTTCTACCTGTGGCCGAATGTGCAGGGTGACGATGCCGCGTTCTGCCGCGACTTATTTGTGCAAGAGCATGTGACCGTGGTGCCGGGCTCATACCTGTCGCGGGAAGTGGACGGCGTAAACCCTGGCGCCGGCCGCGTACGCCTGGCGCTGGTTGCGCCGCTGGCCGAGTGCGTGGAAGCGGCGGAGCGGATTCGCGACTTCGTTCAGCGCGCCCGCTAATTCGTTCAAATCCCGCACTGTGCAACGCAGTGCGGTTTCAATTTGCTCAGGGAACCAATTAAATCCTGCTCTCCACTACTCGGTACCTTATTCCGAGAGTAGAAAGCATGAGTTCCCCCATTCACGTATCGACCTTTATTCCTCGCCCATCTGACATACCGGGAGAAACTTCGGCTTCCAACCCTGTCTCTCGAACCAAAAGAGGGATTGCGGACACCAGTAAAAGGTGGCCGGACGGCATTGTTAATATCGCATTGGACCTGAGAGATAACAGAAGTAAAGCGCTGGTAATCGACGCACTCAGAGAATGGGCTCATCACACCCCCGCGCTGCGCTTCAACGTTGTCGATGGCAAGGACGGCGATATTAGAATCACCGATGACGAGGGCTTCCAGGGCAGTTGGTCGGTTGTAGGAATCGATGCGAAAGACATGCCGTTGGACGAGCCGACGATGCACCTGGACAGGAATGACGACTCGGCAGTGTTCCGCACGACGGCCCTGCATGAAATCGGACATGCCCTGGGAATGGAACATGAACACCAGCACCCGGCCAACACGATCAACTGGGACAAGGACTACGTCTATAGGTCCATAAATGAAAGTCAAGGCTGGGATAAAGACATGATTGATCTTCATATATTTAGTACTTATACCGGCCCCAATGTACTTCAAACCCCCTACGACACCCGCTCTATCATGCACTACGCTACGTATGCCGACGAAACCATCGATGGACAGGAAGTGCCGCAAAACTACTCTTTATCCAAAGGGGACCAGACCATTATTCGCACACTTTATACGCCCAGGCGGTTTAAGGGCGGCGACGCCGATTCAAGCGCCAACCCGTAAACAGTTCAGCTATCCGGGCCTCATCGTCCCCAGATTCGCCTCACTCATGTCCAGCTCCGCCAAGACCTCCCTCAACACGTCATCTCCAATCTGGTGATGACGGCTCAGGCTGTAGAGTTCAAGGCGTTGCGCACGCAGGGCCTTGAGCCGCAGCTTGCGCTCAAGCTGGTCCATCTGCTGCGCCAGAGCCTGGGCTTCGGCGGAGTCATTGAACACCTCCAACTGATGGCGGTACTCCGACATCAACCGCGCTCTCAGCTCGGTCGCCAGGGCCGCCTTGGCCGCATCCGCAGGGTCCGCTTCGGCGGGCTCCTCGGCTTCCAGGGCATGGATCGCGGCTTCCGCAGTTTTCCTCCAGGCCTCGCGCACTTCGTTCTGGCGCTTTTCATCCGGGCTTTTTTCAAGGCCGCGCAACAGCAGGGGCAAGGCGATACAGGCCGCCACCAGCGACAACAGAATCACCCCGGCCGCGATGAAGATCAGCAGGTCGCGCTCGGGAAAATTCTGCCCCGGCGCCAGCAGCAAAGGCACCGACATGACGCCAGCCAGGGTCACGGCGCCACGCACTCCGCCAAAGGTCAACAGCCAGCACGAACGCGCGGTCGGTACCTGGGTCAGCTCACCTTTCCCACGTAGACGTCGAAGCAAGACTGACAGGCGCCAGGTGCTCTGCACCCAGATAAAGCGCAACACCACCAGCACCAGGAAAATCACAACCACGTCCAGGCAGCGATAAAACAGGGTGGGCCATACCGTCGGCTCATGGCTGACCACGGCCTTGATGATGTCCGGCAGTTGCAGGCCCAGCAGTAGAAAAATCAGGCCGTTGAACGCGAACTCCAGCAGCGACCAGACGCTGCGATTGAGCAGACGCGTGCTGGTCTGACGCGGCAGCAGATCGAGCCAGCTTTGCATCATGCCCGCCGCCACCGCCGAGAGGATGCCTGACGCGCCCAAGCGCTCGGCCACTACATACGCGGCAAACGGCAGCAGCAGCATGAACACCACGTGAGTGGCCGGATCGTCCCAGCCGCGCGCGATCATCCAGGCACGCAGGCGGCCGACCAGCCAGCTCAATGCCACTCCCACTGCCAGGCCGCCCACCGCCACCAACACAAACGTCAGGCTGGCGTCCGCGAGGGAAAACACCCCCGTCAGCGCCGCCGCCAGGGCGAACTTGAAGGTCACCAAACCTGACGCGTCATTCATCAACGCCTCGCCCTGCAGCATGTGCATAAGCGGCTTGGGCAAACGATTCTGGGAAATGGCCGACACGGCTACCGCGTCCGTCGGTGATAACACCGCCGCCAGCGCGAAGGCCGCCGGCAGCGGGATCGCAGGCAGCAGCCAGTGAATGAAATAACCGGCACCCACCACGGTGAACAGCACCAGCCCTACGGCCAACGTCAGGATAGGCCCACGCAAGCGCCACAACTCGCGCTTGGGCATCCGCCAGCCATCGGAGAACAACAGCGGCGGCAGAAACAGAAACAGAAACAGCTCCGGGTCCAGCGCCACATGCAGCCCCAGCGTCGGCCAGGCCAGCAAGGCGCCGGCGGCAATCTGCACCAGGGGCAACGGCAGGGGGACGACACGTCCGACCAGACGCGAAACGCTGACCAGCATCAGCAGGATAAGCACGGTGTAAGCGGTTTGCATAAAGCGGGGTTCCCGGACAATCGACTTGCAATGACACACATCAGGCAACAATTGGCCGTTGAAGTGCCATATTAGCCGCCTATGCTGCCCAGGCTCGTGCACAAAAGTCCTACAGCACCCAAATCCGCTGGGCATGGCATAATCCGCGATCCTTCGGTTTCATTAGTCCAAAAGGGGGCAGTTCCTTGACCGATTCAAGCAAAACGTTGCACCTTTTCGGCATCAAAGCCTGCGACACCATGAAAAAGGCGCGCACCTGGCTCGACGAGCACGGCGTCGCCTATCAGTTCCACGATTACAAAACGGCCGGTATCGACCGCGAACATTTGACCCAATGGTGCGATGAGCACGGTTGGCAAGTGGTGTTGAACCGTGCGGGCACCACCTTTCGCAAACTCGAAGACGAACGCAAAGCCGATCTCGATCAGTCGAAAGCCATTGAATTGATGCTCGCACAACCCTCGATGATCAAGCGCCCGGTGCTCGATCTCGGCGACAGAACCCTGATTGGCTTCAAGCCAGAAAGTTATTCGGCGGCCCTCAAGTAGGCCAGCCTTCCATCTTTGTAGAGGTAACAGCATGTCCCATTCCCTGTTCAGCCTGGGCTTCGGCGTTGGCACTCAGAACCGCCAGGGTGCCTGGCTGGAAGTGTTTTACGCACAACCCCTGCTCAACCCATCGGCTGAAATCGTCGCGGCCATCGCGCCGATCCTCGGTTACACCGACGGCAACCAGGCCATCACCTTCACCGTGTCCCAGGCCCTGCAACTGGCCGACGCGCTTAAAGGCGTCGACACGGCCCAGGCCGCGCTGCTCAGCCGCCTGGCCGAGAGCCACACGCCGCTGGTCGCCACCCTGCTGGCCGAAGACGCTGCACTCACGTCCACGCCTGAGGCCTACCTCAAGCTGCACCTGCTGTCCCACCGCCTGGTCAAGCCCCACGGCCTGAGCCTGGCCGGTGTGTTCCCGCAGTTGCCGAACGTGGCGTGGACCAGCCAGGGCGCGATCGACATCAATGAACTGGCCGAGCGCCAACTGGAAGCGCGCCTGCGTGGCGATCTGCTGGAAGTGTTCTCGGTGGACAAGTTCCCGAAAATGACCGATTACGTGGTCCCCGCCGGCGTGCGTATCGCTGACGCCGCGCGTATCCGCCTGGGTGCGTATGTGGGCGAAGGCACCACGGTGATGCACGAAGGTTTCGTCAACTTCAATGCCGGCACCGAAGGCCCGGGCATGATCGAAGGCCGTGTGTCGGCGGGCGTGTTCGTCGGCAAGGGCTCGGACCTGGGTGGCGGCTGCTCCACCATGGGCACCCTGTCGGGCGGCGGCAATATCGTGATCAAGGTCGGTGAAGGCTGCCTGGTCGGCGCCAACGCCGGTATCGGTATCCCCTTGGGCGACCGCAATACCGTGGAATCGGGCCTGTACGTGACCGCCGGCACCAAGGTGGCGCTGCTGGACGAGCAGAACCAACTGGTCAAGGTGGTCAAGGCGCGCGAACTGGCTGGCCAGCCTGACCTGCTGTTCCGTCGTAATTCCGAGACCGGTGCCGTGGAGTGCAAAACTCACAAATCGGCCATCGAACTGAACGAAGCGCTGCACGCTCACAACTAAGCAGCCACTCGATGCCACTGGCGGGCCGCGCCCTCGGGGTGCGGTTCGCTTATACGAGTCTTGACCACCATGCTTGTGCCCTCCCCCTGGCGCGCCGATTTCCCGGCCATTGCCACCCTGCAACGGCAGGACCAGACCTACCTGGACAACGCCGCCACCACCCAAAAACCCCAGGCCTTGCTGGATGCGATCAGCCATTACTACGCCAATGGCGCCGCCAATGTGCACCGTGCCCAGCATCTGCCGGGGGCCCATGCCACCCAGGCGTTCGAAGACAGCCGTGTAAAGGTCGCGCAGTGGCTCAACGCAGGCGACAGCGGGCAAATCGTGTTCACTCACGGCGCCACCTCGACGCTGAACCTTCTGGCCTATGGCCTTGAGCACTTGTTCAATGCGGGCGATGAGCTGGTCATCAGCGCCCTGGAGCACCACGCCAACCTGCTGCCCTGGCAGCAACTGGCCAAACGCCGCGCGCTGAAACTGGTGGTATTGCCGCTCAATGCGGCCGGTCTGATCGACCTCGACGCCGCCGCCGAACTGATCGGCCCGCGTACGCGTCTGCTGGCGGTGAGCCAATTGTCCAATGTGCTCGGCACCTGGCAACCCCTGCATCCCTTGCTGGCGTTGGCCCGCGCGCGGGGAGCCCTGAGCGTGGTCGACGGCGCCCAAGGCATCGTGCACGGTCGACACGACGTGCAAACCCTGGACTGCGACTTCTATGTGTTTTCCAGCCACAAACTCTACGGTCCGGACGGTGTCGGCGTGCTGTTTGGCCGCAACGAAGCCCTGCATCACCTGCGTCACTGGCAATTCGGCGGCGAGATGGTGCAACAGGCCGACTACCATGCGGCGAGCTTTCGCCCCGCGCCACTGGGTTTCGAGGCCGGCACACCGCCAATTGCCGGCGTGATCGGCCTGGGCGCCAGCCTGGATTACCTGAGTTCACTGGACCCGCAAGCCGTCATGGCCCATGAAGCGGCCCTGCATGACTACCTGCTGCGCGGCCTGAACGCGCGCAACGGCGTGCGCGTTTTGGGCACACCACAGGCCGCGCTGGTCAGCTTCGTGGTCGAGGGCGTGCACAATGCCGACCTGGCTCACCTGCTGACCGAACAGGGCATTGCCATCCGTGCCGGTCACCATTGCGCGATGCCGCTGCTCAAGGCCATGCAGTTGCCCGGGGCAATCCGCGTATCGCTGGCGCTGTACAACGACTCGGATGACCTGGAGCGATTCTTCGCGGCGCTGGATCAGGCCCTGGATATGTTGCGATGAGCCAACTGCCAGTGGATGCAGTGGCCGCATTGCAGGCGTTCCAGGCCGTAGGCAGCTGGGAGCAGCGCGCGCGCATGCTGATGCAATGGGGCGAGCGGCTGCCGGTACTGGCGGAGGAAGACAAGGTCGAGGCCAACCTGGTGCAGGGCTGCGAAAGCCAGGTGTGGTTGGTGGGCCGCCTGCAGGACGGGCACTGGCAGTTTGCGGCCAGCAGCGAGGCGCGGATGATTCGCGGGTTGGTGGCCCTGTTGTTGGCGCGGGTTAATGGGCTGTCGGTGGCTGAGCTGCAGGCGGTGGATTTGTCTGATTGGTTCAATCAACTGGGGTTGTCCCGGCAGGTGTCGCCTTCGCGTAGTAATGGGTTGAATGCGGTTTTGCAGCGCATGCGGGGCTTGGCGCGCATGCAAAATTGATGGGGCTGGGTGCCTGTCCGTTGCTGCGCTAACGGCTGCTCTTGCCCCAACACTTGGTGCCTCGCCTAGACTCGGGGCGCCTCAGATCAAAAGCAAAAGCGCGGCGGCCTGAGAGCCGACCGGGATCCTCTGCCAGACACTGGACAAGCCCCCTCCCACATTAGGATCTCCATTTGCCTGCTGGATATCACACTGCTTTTGATCTGCTTTGTTTTGGCTTTTGATCTTGATCTTAGGCGCCCCGTCAACCACGCTGGCCGAACGCAGGTTTGAATCCGTGGGTAACCCGGCAGGACGCCGGGTTAGCCGCACTGGGCCAGGGATGGCCCATTGCGGCGGCCCACGGATTCAAGCCTGCGTGCGGGCACACCGAGCCTAAGCGAGGTGCCAAGTGGTGGGGCGATGCGTTTTTGGTTACTTTTCGCGCTCTTCAAAAAGTGACCCGCCGTAAGGGCGGAACCCCTATCAGCCGTTACCGCAGCAACGGATATGTACCCCCCCACCTAATTCGCCTTAACCCGCTCCGAAGGCCTGCGCACCCCAGCCACAATCTTATCCACCGCCTTGGTCGCCGCCACCATCCCAAACGTCGCAGTCACCATCATCACCGCACCAAACCCACCCGCGCAGTCAAGCTTCACGCCATCCCCGACAAAACTCTTCTGCAAACAGATGCTGCCATCCGGCTTCGGATAGCGCAGTTGCTCACTGGAAAACACACAAGGCACGCTGTAATGGCGCGTCACCGTACGCGAAAAACCATAGTCGCGACGCAGGGTCGAGCGCACTTTCGAGGCCAGTGGGTCGTTGAACGTGCGGTTCAGGTCGCACACCTGAATCAGCGTCGGATCAATTTGCCCGCCCGCGCCGCCGGTGGTGATGATCTGGATCTTGCGGCGCTTGCACCAGGCAATCAGCGCGGCCTTGGCGTTGACCGCGTCAATGCAGTCGATCACGCAGTCGATGTTCGGCGTGATGTATTCAGCCATGGTGTCGCGGGTCACGAAATCCGCCACCGCATGCACCGTGCACGCTGGGTTGATGCCGCGCAGACGCTCAGCCATGACCTCGACCTTGGGTTTGCCCACGGTGCTGTCCAGCGCATGCAACTGGCGATTGCTGTTGCTGACGCAGACATCGTCCAGGTCAAACAGCGAAATCTCGCCCACCCCGCAACGGGCCATGGCCTCCGCCGCCCAGGAGCCGACGCCGCCGACGCCGACGATCGCCACATGGGCCGCTTTCAAGCGCTCAAGGCCTTCAATGCCATACAAGCGAGCGACGCCTGCAAACCGTGGATCTTCTGTGCTCATAACCATTACCCCAAAAACCGGCGCGCATTATGGGCTACGCAGCGGCAAGTTTTAAGCGACAACTGACAGGTGAAGAACTTAGCGAGCGTTTCGCTGCCCAAAGTCAGGTTTTTCCTGGCTTGCTGTACGCTCAGGGAAAGGCCGGTGTAGGATGCGCGCCGTTCGGCGTAGGCCGACGCCTCTTTTCGTTCCACACCCTTTGGAACCCGAAATCGCCATGTCATCGCGTAAATTTGGACTCAACCTGGTGGTGGTGCTGGCAATTGCCGCGCTGTTCACCGGTTTCTGGGCGCTGATCAACCGCCCGGTCACCACTCCCAACTGGCCGGAACAGATCTCGGGGTTCTCCTACTCGCCGTTCCAGCAGGGCCAGTACCCGCAGAAAAACCAATACCCGAGCGACGACCAGATGCGTCGCGACCTCGAAATCATGAGCAAGCTGACGGACAACATCCGTACCTACTCGGTCGACGGCACCCTGGGTGATATCCCCAAGCTGGCCGAAGAGTTCGGCCTGCGCGTGACCCTGGGTATCTGGATCAGCCCGGACCTGGAACGCAACGAGCGTGAAGTCCAGCGCGCCATCGAAATCGCCAACAGCTCGCGCAGCGTGGTGCGCGTGGTGGTGGGCAACGAAGCGCTGTTCCGTGAAGAAATCACCCCCGAAGCGCTGATCGTGCTGCTGGACCGGGTGCGCGCCGCCGTGAAAGTGCCGGTGACCACCTCCGAGCAATGGCACATATGGGAAAAGAACCCGCAACTGGCCAAACACGTCGACCTGATCGCCGCGCACATCCTGCCGTTCTGGGAATTTATCCCGATGGACAAGGCCGGCCAGTACGTACTCGACCGTGCCCGGGACCTGAAGAAACTATTCCCGAAAAAACCGCTGTTGCTGTCTGAAGTCGGCTGGCCGAGCAACGGGCGCATGCGCGGCGGCAATGAATCATCCCCGGCCGACCAGGCGATCTACCTGCGCACGCTGGTCAACAAGCTCAATCGCCAGGGCTTCAACTATTTCGTGATCGAGGCATTCGACCAGCCGTGGAAGGTCAGCGACGAAGGCTCGGCGGGCGCCTATTGGGGCGTGTTCAACGCGGCACGCCAGCAGAAATTCAACTTTGAAGGGCCGGTGGTCGCGATCCCGCAATGGCGGGTGCTGGCGATCGGTTCGGTGGTGTTGGCCCTGCTCTCGCTGACCCTGCTGATGATCGATGGCTCGGCGCTGCGTCAGCGCGGTCGCACCTTCCTGACCTTTATCGCGTTTCTGTGCGGGTCGGTGCTGGTGTGGATCGGCTACGACTACAGCCAGCAGTACAGCACCTGGTTCAGCCTGACCGTCGGATTCCTGCTGGCACTGGGTGCGATGGGCGTGTTCATCGTGTTGCTGACCGAAGCCCACGAGCTGGCCGAAGCGGTGTGGACGCACAAGCGCCGCCGTGAATTCCTGCCGGTGGAAGGTGATTCGGACTACCGCCCGAAAGTGTCGATCCATGTGCCGTGTTACAACGAGCCGCCGGAGATGGTCAAACAGACCCTCGATGCCCTGGCCGCCCTCGATTACCCGGACTATGAAGTCCTGATCATCGACAACAACACCAAAGACCCGGCGGTGTGGGAACCGGTGCGCGACTACTGCGAAACCCTCGGTCCACGCTTCAAGTTTTTCCACGTCTCGCCCCTGGCCGGTTTCAAGGGTGGCGCGCTGAACTACCTGATCCCGCACACCGCAGCGGACGCCGAAGTGATCGCGGTGATCGACTCGGACTACTGCGTGTCGCCCAACTGGCTCAAGCACATGGTGCCGCACTTCGCCGACCCGAAAATCGCCGTGGTGCAATCGCCCCAGGATTATCGCGACCAGAACGAAAGCACCTTCAAAAAGCTCTGCTACGCCGAATACAAGGGCTTCTTCCACATCGGCATGGTCACCCGCAACGACCGCGACGCGATCATCCAGCACGGCACCATGACCATGACACGTCGCTCGGTGCTCGAAGAACTCGGCTGGGCTGACTGGTGCATCTGCGAAGACGCCGAACTGGGCCTGCGGGTATTCGAGAAAGGCCTGTCGGCTGCGTATTACCACGACAGCTACGGCAAAGGGCTGATGCCCGACACCTTCATCGACTTCAAGAAGCAGCGTTTCCGCTGGGCCTATGGCGCGATCCAGATCATCAAGCGCCACACCGCAAGTCTGTTGCGCGGCAAGGACACCGAGCTGACCCGTGGCCAGCGCTACCACTTCCTTGCGGGCTGGCTGCCGTGGGTGGCGGACGGCATGAACATCTTCTTTACCGTCGGCGCGCTGTTGTGGTCGGCGGCGATGATCATCGTGCCAGCGCGGGTCGACCCGCCGCTGCTGATTTTCGCGATCCCGCCACTGGCGCTGTTCGTGTTCAAGGTGGGCAAGATCATCTTCCTGTACCGCCGCGCCGTCGGCGTGAACCTCAAGGACGCATTCTGCGCGGCCCTGGCCGGACTGGCGTTGTCGCACACCATCGCCAAGGCGGTGCTGTATGGCTTTTTCACCACCAGCATTCCGTTCTTTCGTACGCCGAAAAACGCCGATAACCACGGCTTCTGGGTGGCGATTTCCGAAGCCCGCGAAGAGATGTTCATCATGCTGCTGTTGTGGGGCGCCGCGCTGGGGATCTACCTGGTGCAGGGCCTGCCGAGCAATGACATGCGCTTCTGGGTGGTGATGCTGCTGGTGCAGTCGCTGCCGTATGTGGCAGCGCTGATCATGGCGTTCCTGTCGTCACTGCCCAAACCGGCAGCGGCGCCCGAGCCCGCGCCTGCTGCGTAAAAACTTGCGCAATGCACTAAACGGCGGCCTCTGGTCGCCGTTTTGCTATAAGATAACGGCCGTTTTGTGAGTCTTGGGCTGGCCCTGCTTTCTGTGGGAGCTGGCTTGCCTGCAATGCAGACGCCGCGGTCTGACAGTTACACCGCGGTGATGCGATCGCAGGCAAGCCAGCTCCCACATTTGTCCTGCGCCGTTTCAAGTTCTGTATTCCACATTCGTCCTGCGCCCCCCACACGCATTCCGGAGTTTTCCCATGACGGCCCATGCCGACCTTTCGCCGACCCTTCAACTTGCCATCGACCTGATCCGTCGCCCCTCGGTGACGCCGATTGACGCCGATTGCCAGAAGCTGATGATGCAGCGCCTGGGCGACGCCGGCTTTGCCCTGGAGCCGATGCGCATCGAGGACGTGGACAACTTCTGGGCCACCCACGGCCAGCATGAAGGCCCGGTGCTGTGCTTTGCCGGCCACACCGACGTGGTGCCGACCGGCCCGCTGCAGGCCTGGCAGAACGACCCGTTCGACGCGCTGATCGACGAGCACGGCATGCTCTGCGGGCGCGGCGCGGCCGACATGAAAGGCAGCCTGGCGGCCATGCTGGTGGCGGCGGAGCGCTTTGTGCAGGACTACCCGGACCACCGTGGCTCGGTCGCCTTCCTGATCACCAGCGATGAAGAAGGCCCGGCGCACCACGGCACCAAGGCCGTGATCGAACGCCTGGCTGCGCGCAAGGAACGCCTGGACTGGTGCATCGTCGGCGAACCGTCGAGCACCACGCTGGTGGGCGACGTGGTCAAGAACGGCCGTCGCGGTTCCCTCGGCGCCACCCTCACCGTGCGCGGCGTACAGGGCCATGTGGCCTACCCGCACCTGGCAAGGAACCCGATTCACCTGGCCGCGCCAGCCCTGGCGGAACTGGCCGCCGAGCACTGGGACGATGGCAACACGTTCTTCCCGCCGACCAGCTTCCAGATCTCCAACCTCAATTCCGGCACCGGCGCCACCAACGTGATCCCCGGTGACCTGACGGCGGTGTTCAACTTCCGCTTCTCCACCGAATCCACCGTGGAAGGCCTGCAACAGCGCGTTGCGCAGATTCTCGACAAACACGGTCTGGACTGGCACGTGGACTGGGCACTGTCCGGCCTGCCGTTTTTGACCGAGCCGGGCGCGCTGCTCGATGCGGTATCGGCCAGCATCAAGGCGATCACTGGGCGCGAAACCCAGGCTTCGACCAGCGGCGGTACGTCGGACGGGCGCTTCATCGCGACCCTTGGCACTCAGGTGGTCGAGCTGGGCCCGGTGAATGCGACGATCCACCAGGTCAACGAACGCATCCTGGCCAGCGACCTCGACGTGCTCACCGAGATCTACTACCAGACCCTGATCAAGTTGCTCGCCTGATGCTCGCCTGCCCCCTTTGCAGCGCCCCGCTCAACCCAGTGGACAACGGCGTGGCGTGCCCGGCCGGGCACCGTTTCGACCGCGCACGCCAGGGTTACCTGAACCTGCTGCCGGTGCAGCACAAAAACAGCCGCGACCCGGGCGACAACCTGGCGATGGTCGAGGCGCGTCGTGACTTTCTCAACGCCGGACACTATGCGCCGGTGGCCAGGCGCCTGGCAGAACTGGCCGCCGAGCGCGCGCCGCAGCGCTGGGTAGACATCGGTTGCGGCGAGGGTTACTACACCGCGCAGATCGCCGCCGCCCTGCCCCACGCCGATGGCTATGCGCTGGATATTTCCAGGGAGGCGGTCAAGCGTGCCTGCAAACGCAACCCGGCGCTGACCTGGTTGATCGCCAGCATGGCCCGTGTGCCATTGGCCGACGCCAGCTGCCAGTTCCTGGCCAGCGTGTTCAGCCCGCTGGACTGGGAAGAGGCCAAGCGCCTGCTCAGCCCGGGCGGCGGTTTGATGAAGGTCGGCCCCACCAGCGGCCACCTGATGGAGTTGCGCGAGCGCCTGTACGACGAAGTGCGCGAGTACACCGATGACAAGCACCTGGCCCTGGTGCCGGACGGCATGAGCCTGGCGCACAGCGAGATGCTTGAATTCAGCCTGAGCCTGGCCGAGCCCGGAGATCGCGCCAACCTGCTGGCGATGACGCCCCACGGCTGGCGCGCCAGCGCCGAGCGCCGTGCCCGGGTGATCGAAGCGGCCGAGCCGCTGCAGGTCACCGTGTCGATGCGCTACGATTATTTCGTGCTTCAATAACCAACCTTTTCAGCACCGCGAATGGATTTTTAAAATCCCGCAACGAGGAATATCCATGCGCCAACCCGATATCGAGATTTACCTGAAAGACGCCGACGTCGACCACAAGGCCATCGCCGCCTGGCTGGGCGCTGCCCTGGGCGCCTGCTCGGACTGGGTCCAGAAAGGCCAGACCTACAAGTGCACGGCCGGCAACGTTCCCGTCACCTGGCTGCCCAAGGCCGTCGGCAAATGGAACAGCCTGTACCTGGAAAGCGACCAGACCCCCTGGGAAGACGACATCGCCTGCGCCCGCGCCTCCTTTGCCGCACTGAATGTGGAAGTGCGCTGCGCGCCGGGTACGTGGGTCGAGGAAGAAGGAGAGGAAAGCGCCGACACCTGGATTCGCATCAGCGCCGACGGTGAAGAACAGATCACATGGAGAACGGCTTAGGGCGGCAAGCTACACGCCGCATACACCCACTCCAAAACTTGCAGCTTGCAGCTAGAAGCTTGAAGCTGCCCCATCTCCCCTTCAAGCAGCTCGCCTATGACCCGCTCCCCGTTCCGCCGTCTGGTGTTCGGCACCTTGCGCCGACTGTTGTACCTCTGGGTTCGCTCGGAGACGATCAACCAGTCGTCCCTGACCCTCAACCTCGACCGCAGCCGGCCGGTGTTCTACGTCCTGCAATCGCCCTCCCTCACCGAACTGGCGGTGGTCGATGCCGAGTGCACCAAGGCCGGCCTGCCGCGCCCGGTGCTGCCGGTAGCGGTGGGCCCGCTGATGGAGGCGGCCGCGTTCTTCTACCTCACGCCGGACCCGGACTGGCTGGGTCGCCAGGACAAGCGCGGTGCACCGCCGGCCCTGACGCGCCTGGTCAACACCCTCAGCGAACACGCTGAAGAAAATGCACAAATCATTCCGGTCAGCGTGTTCTGGGGCCAGTCCCCCGAGAGCGAGTCCAGCCCGTGGAAGCTGCTGTTTGCCGACAGCTGGGCCGTCACCGGACGCCTGCGCCGCCTGTTGAGCATCCTGATCCTGGGCCGCAAGACCCGGGTGCAATTCTCCGCGCCGATCAACCTGCGCGAATTGATCGAGCACAATAAAGGCCACGAACGCACCGTGCGCATGGCCCAACGCATCCTGCGCGTGCACTTTCGTAACCTGAAGACGGCGGTGATCGGCCCCGACCTGTCCCACCGCCGCAACCTGGTCAAGGGCCTGGTGAATATGCCCCTGGTGCGCCAGGCCATCCTGGATGAGGCCGAACGGGAAAAGATCACCCCGGAAAAAGCCAAGGCCCTGGCCCTGCGCTATGGCAACGAAATTGCCTCGGACTACACCTACACCGCGATCCGTTTCCTCGAAGTGGTGCTGAGCTGGTTCTGGAACAAGATCTACGACGGCATCAAGGTCAACAATATCGAAGGTGTGCAACAGGTCGCCCAGGGCTACGAGGTGATCTACGTGCCTTGCCACCGCAGCCATATCGACTACCTGCTGTTGTCCTACCTGCTGTTCAAGAACGGCCTGACCCCGCCGCACATCGCTGCTGGCATCAACCTGAACATGCCGGTGATCGGCAGCCTGCTGCGCCGTGGCGGTGCGTTTTTCATGCGCCGCACCTTCAAGGGCAATCCGCTGTACACCTCGGTGTTCAACGAATACCTGCACACCCTGTTCACCAAGGGGTTCCCGGTGGAGTACTTCGTCGAAGGCGGGCGCTCACGCACCGGGCGCATGCTGCAGCCCAAGACCGGCATGCTGGCGATCACACTGCGCAGTTTCCTGCGCTCTTCGCGCATGCCCATCGTGTTCGTGCCGGTGTACATCGGCTATGAACGCGTGCTCGAAGGTCGCACCTACCTTGGCGAACTGCGCGGCGCGAGCAAGAAGAAAGAGTCGATCTTCGATATTTTCAAAGTGGTCGGCGCGCTCAAGCAGCGCTTTGGTCAGGTCGCGGTCAACTTCGGCGAGCCGATCAAACTGGCCGAGTTCCTCGACAGCGAGCAACCGGACTGGCGCTCCCAGGAACTGGCTCCGAACTACAAGCCGCAGTGGCTGCATGAAACCACCCATCGTCTTGGCGAACAGGTGGCGCGCCACTTGAACGAAGCGGCGGCGGTCAACCCGGTGAACCTGGTGGCCCTCGCCTTGCTCTCGACCACGCGCCTGGCCCTGGACGAACAGGCCATGGCCCGCCAGCTCGACCTGTACCTGACGCTGCTACGCCGTGTGCCCTACTCGCCGCACACCACCGTGCCCGAGGGTGATGGCCTGGCGCTGATCAAGCACGTCAAGGACATGGACCTGCTGTCGGAACAAAGCGATGCCCTGGGCAAGATCCTTTACCTGGACGAGCAGAACGCCGTCCTGATGACCTACTACCGCAATAACGTGCTGCACATCTTCGCCCTGCCGGCCCTGCTGGCGAGCTTCTTCCAGAGCAGCTCGCGCATGAGCCGCGAGCAGATGCTGCGCTACACCCACGCGCTTTACCCGTACCTGCAATCAGAGCTGTTTATCCGCTGGTCCCTGGACGACCTCGACGCCGTGGTCGACCAGTGGCTGCAAGCGTTTGTCGAGCAGGGCCTGTTGCGCTTCGAAAACGAGGTGTACCTGCGCCCGGCACCGAGTTCGCGGCATTTCGTGCTGCTGACCTTGTTGTCCAAGAGCATCGCCCAGACCCTGCAACGCTTCTATATGGCGATCTCGCTGCTGCTCAACAGCGGCCAGAGCAGCATCAGCGCCGAAGAGCTGGAAGACCTGTGCACGATCATGGCCCAGCGCCTGTCGATCCTGCATGGCCTCAATGCCCCGGAATTCTTCGACAAGAGTCTTTTCCGACATTTCATCCAGACGCTGCTGGAGCAAGATGTGCTGCGCCGCGACGACGCCGGCAAATTGAGCTATCACGATTTGCTCGGCGAGCTGGCCGAAGGCGCCGCCAAACGCGTATTGCCCGCCGACATTCGCCTGTCGATCCGCCAGGTGGCGCTGCACCGTGTCGATGGCGCGGCCGAAGCGCCGGTGGAACCTGCACAAAGCCGCTAGATTGAATGATCAACCTCTGAATATAAGGAAGCCCTCATGCTCCGTAACACGCTTCGCCTGACTGCCCTGTGTGCCGGCCTGCTGCTCGGTGCCAACGCCATGGCCCTGGACCTTGGCAGCCTGTCCCAGGGTGACGCCAGTGGCGGCCTCAAGGATGCGCTGACCCAAGGCGCACAGATTGCCGTGAAACAACTCGGTACGCCCGGCGGTTTCAGCAACAACCCCGAGGTAAAAATCGGCCTGCCGGGCAAGCTCGGTAAAGTCGCCGACAAGCTCAAAATGTTCGGCATGGGTGAACAGGTCACCCAGCTGGAAACCAGCATGAACAAAGCGGCCGAAACGGCGGTGACCCAGGCTCAGCCGATTCTGGTCAACGCCGTGAAAAACATGAGCGTCACCGACGCCAAGGGCATACTCAGCGGTGGTCAGGACTCGGCCACGCAGTACCTGAACAAGAGCAGCCGTGAGCAGATCCGCGCCAAATTCCTGCCGATCGTCAAGGCGGCGACCGACAAGGTTGGCGTGGCCCAGCAGTACAACGCCCTGGCCGGCAAGGCGGCCGCTTTCGGCGCGGTGGATGCCAAGAGCGCGAATGTCGAAAGCTACGTGACCGAACAAGCGCTGGACGGTCTGTTCAAGATGATTGCGCAGCAGGAAGAAACTATTCGCAAGAATCCGGCAGCTGCAGCGACGAGCCTGGCCAAAAAAGTGTTTGGTGCACTCTGAGCCGTGCGCCGAAGCCGTAATGACGCATGAAAAAAGCCCTGACAGTGTCAGGGCTTTTTCATGCTCAACCAAGTGCCTGGCATCCTCACCAGACCACTTAGTAACTGATGCGGCCTACCGACGAACTGCTGGTGTTCTGCGAGAACGACATCGTCGAATTTTCGTTGCTGTTATTGATGTTGATATTGATATCCAGCTTGTTGTTGCCTTGGCCTTTATCCTTGTCATGGCGATGTTCCTGGTCCTGGTTACGGCCGTTCCCCCCTAACATCGCATTCAACAGTGGCATCAGCATTGGCACTGGTATTGGCAAGATCATAAACATTCCTTCTCATTGAATTCACATCGGAACCCAAACCGCCGCATTGTTCGTACGACGGCACCTACCGGTCGGGTAATCCCTATGTGGTATCCACAAAAGAATGGTTCCGGGGACTACGTGTTCTTCCTTACCCGGAACCACGCCGCATACAGCGCCGGCAGGAACAACAGCGTCAACGCCGTCGCCACAATCAGCCCGCCCATGATGGCGACCGCCATCGGCCCGAAAAACACACTGCGCGACAGGGGAATCATCGCCAGCACTGCCGCCAGCGCCGTCAGCACAATCGGACGAAAGCGTCGCACCGTGGCTTCGATGATTGCCTGCCAGGGCGCAAGGCCGGCCTTGATGTCCTGTTCGATCTGGTCCACCAGAATCACCGAGTTGCGCATGATCATTCCCGACAGGGCGATGGTGCCGAGCATGGCCACAAAGCCGAACGGCTGGCGGAATACCAGCAGGAACAACGTCACGCCGATCAGGCCCAACGGTGCGGTCAGAAAAACCATGGCCGTGCGCGAGAAGCTGCGCAGTTGCAGCATCAGCAACGTCAGCACCACCACGATAAACAACGGCACGCCGGCCTTCACCGAGTTCTGTCCACGGGCGGCATCTTCGACGGTGCCGCCCACCTCGAGCAGGTAGCCATCCGGCAACTCGGCGCGCACATCCGCCAGGGTCGGCAGGATCTGCTGCACGAGCGTCGCCGGTTGCTCCTTGCCGTAGATATCGGCGCGCACCGTCACCGTCGGCAGGCGATTGCGGTGCCAGATGATGCCTTCCTCGAAGCCGTATTCAAGGGTAGCGATCTGCGACAACGCCACGCTCTTGCCGTTGTCGGTGGGCACCGCCAGGCTTGGCAGCAGCGACAACTGCGTACGTTCCTGAACGGTGCCGCGCAGCAGGATTTCGATCAACTCGTTGTCCTCCCGGTATTGGCTGACGCTGGCGCCGGTCAACGAACGCTGGAGGAATCGCGACAGGTTGGCGGTGCTTACGCCGAGGGCGCGGGCGCGGTCCTGATCGATATTGAGGTAGACGATCTTGCTCGGTTCTTCCCAGTCCAGGTGCACGTTGACCACATGGGCGTTTTCGCGAACCCTGGCCGCCACTTTGCGCGCCAGGGCGCGCACTTCGTCGATGTGCTCGCCGGTCACCCGAAACTGCACCGGGTAGCCCACGGGCGGGCCGTTCTCCAGGCGCGTGACGCGGGAGCGCAAGTCGGGGAATTGTTCGTTGAGGGTTTCGATCAGCCAGGTGCGCAGGTTTTCGCGCGCCTCGATGGAGCTCGCCAGCACCACCACCTGCGCAAAGCTGGTGGCGGGCAGTTGCTGGTCCAGCGGCAGGTAAAAACGCGGCGAACCGGTGCCCACGTAGGCCACATAGTTATCGATCCCCACATGCTCCTTGAGCAAGCCTTCAAGGCGCTTGACCTGGTCGGCGGTGTTGCTCAGGGACGCGCCTTCGGCCAGTTTCAGATCGACCATCAACTCCAGACGACCCGAGGCCGGGAAGAACTGTTGCGGCACAAAGCGAAACAACACCACCGACCCGACAAACAGCAACAGGGTCAGCACAATCACGGTTTTGCGTCGGCGTACGCACCATTCAACCACACGCCTGACACGTTGATAGAACGCAGTGCCGTAGGGATCAGGCCCACTGGAGCCGTGTTTGGCCGCGTGAATCTTCGCCAGATCCGGCAGGAGTTTTTCCCCCAGGAATGGCACAAACACCACGGCCGCCACCCATGACGCCAGCAGCGCAATGGTGACCACCTGAAAGATCGAGCGGGTGTATTCACCGGTGCTCGATTGCGCCGTGGCAATCGGCAGGAAGCCTGCCGCGGTGATCAGCGTGCCGGTGAGCATCGGAAAGGCGGTGCTGGTCCAGGCAAAACTGGCGGCCTTGAGGCGGTCGTAGCCCTGCTCCATTTTGATCGCCATCATTTCCACGGCGATGATGGCGTCGTCCACCAGCAAGCCCAGGGCCAGCACCAGGGCGCCGAGGGAGATCTTGTGCAGGCCGATACCGAGGTAATACATGCTGGCGAAGGTCATGGCCAGCACCAGCGGAATCGCCAGGGCCACCACCATGCCGGTGCGTACCCCCAGGGAGAAGAAACTCACCAGCAACACAATGGCCAGTGCTTCAGCGAGCACCTGAACGAATTCGCCGACACTGGTTTTCACCGCCGCCGGCTGATCCGATACCTTGCGCAGTTCCATGCCGGCCGGAAGATTCTTTTGCAGCCGTGCGAATTCGCCTTCGAGGGCCTTGCCCAGCACCAGAATGTCGCCACCCTCGCGCATCGCCACGGCCAGCCCGATGGCATCGGCGCCCATGAAGCGCATGCGCGGTGACGGCGGATCGCTGAAGCCACGCTGAATCTCGGCCACATCGCTGATACGCAGGGTTCGCTCGCCCACGCGAATCGGGAAGTTGCGAATCTGCTCCACGCTTTTGAAATTACCCGACACGCGCAATTGCACGCGCTCGGTCGGGGTTTCGAAGAAGCCGGCGGTAGAGACCGCATTCTGCTCCTGCAACGCCTGCTGCACCGCCGCGAGGGGCAGGCCGAGGGTGGCAAGCTTGAGGTTGGACAGTTGAATCCAGATTTTCTCGTCCTGCAGGCCGAGCAACTCGACCTTGCCCACATCCGCTACCCGCTGCAGCTGGATCTGAATACGGTCGGCGTAATCCTTGAGCACGGCGTAGTCGAAGCCGTCACCGGTCAAGGCGTAGATATTGCCGAAGGTGGTGCCGAATTCATCATTGAAAAACGGACCCTGGATATCCGGCGGCAAGGTTTGGCGAATGTCGCTGATTTTCTTGCGCACCTGGTACCACAACTCGGGGATCTGCGCCGAGTGCATGGCGTCGCGGGCAATGAAAGTGACCTGGGATTCACCTGGCCGGGAGAACGACACGATGCGCTCGTAATCGCCGGTCTCCATGAGTTTTTTCTCGATGCGCTCGGTGACCTGGCGCGAGACTTCCTCGGCCGTGGCGCCTGGCCAGTTGGTTTTGATCACCATGGCCTTGAACGTAAACGGCGGGTCTTCGCTTTGCCCCAGCTTGGTGTAGGACAACGTACCGACTACCGCCAGCAGGATCATCAGGAATAACACGATCTGGCGATTACGCAACGCCCATTCGGAAAGATTGAAACCCATGGGGACTACTCCTTGGCCGCCAGATTCACCACGCGATTGGCGCGATCCACCGGGCGCACCTGCTGGCCGTCGTGGAGCACATGCACGCCGGCGGCAATCACCCAATCCGTGGGGTCAAGGCCTTCCAGCACCGGCACGCTGTGCTCACCGAAGGCACCGATACGCACCGGGACACGTTCCAGGGTGCTGTCCGGTCGCACGCGCCACACGTAGGACGCGCCATTCTCCGCACTGAGGGCAGACAGCGGTACAGACAGCGGAATCACCCCATCGGCCTGTATGAATACGCGTGCGCTCTGCCCCAGTACCGCAGGGACCTTGCCGCCCGTGAACGCAACGCGCGCGGCAAAGGTGCGTGATTTGGGATCGGCCGCCGGCGACAGCTCGCGAATATGCCCGGTAAAGCGCTGATCCGGCTGGTTCCACAGCTCCACCGACACCGGCTGACCGATTTTGAAACGGGCAAAGCCCTGCTCCGGCAGGCTGATCGCCACTTCCCGCTCGCCATCGGTGGCCAGGGTGAACACGGTCTGCCCGGCGGACACCACCTGGCCGACTTCCACCGCACGCCGGGCCACCACGCCGTCCTGCGGCGCGCGCAGCACGGCGTAGCCGGCCTGGTTGCCGGCCACGGTGAATTCCGCCTTGATCTGTCTGAGCCGTGCTTCACCCGCCCGGTAGAGGTTTTCGGCATTGTCGTACTGCGAGCGGCTGACCATCTGCCGGTCCATCAGCGTCTTGTAGCGATCCCGCTCGGCGCGCACCAGGTTCAGGTTGGCCTCGGCGGCGGCCACCTGGGCGCGCGAGGCGTCCAGCTGCAGGCGCACATCCTGCGGATCAAGCTCGGCCAGTGGCTGATTGGCCCGGACCCGCTCCCCCTCCTCCACCAGGCGCTTGCTGACTTTGCCGCCGATGCGAAAGGCCAGGTCCGGCTCGTAGCGGGCACGTACCTCACCGGTGTAGCTGTCCGTCGCCTGCGCCGAAGGCTGCGGTTGCACCACCATGGCCGGGCGCACGCTGGTTTGGACCGCTTCTTCGTGGCCACAGGCGGCCAACAGGAAGACCAGACTGACAGGCAACGCAAGGGGCAGGAAAGTGCTGCGCATGCTGAAGGACCTTTCGCAAATGGAGCTAGGAATAATTATACTGGCCGGTATGTTATTAATACCAAACTCACCAGTCCAGTATTAAAGGTAAAATGTCCTACAATCGTGGAAACACCAGCAGCCCTGGGCGTCCCAAGGACATGGCAAAACGCCAGGCAATCCTCGAAGCAGCGAAGGTGCTGTTTTTGAGTAATGGTTACGCCAGCACCAGCATGGATGCGGTGGCCCTTGAGGCCGGTGTGTCGAAACTCACCGTGTACAGTCACTTCACCGACAAGGAGACCCTGTTCACTGCCGCTGTTGCCGCCACCTGCGAGGAACAGTTGCCGGTGATGTACTTCGAGCTGCCAACAGGCGTCCCCGTGGAAACAGTGCTGCTGAACATCGCGCGGCGCTTTCATCGGTTGATCAACAGTGAAGAGTCAGTGAACCTGCATCGCCTGATGATGACCACGGGCAATCAGGACGTGAAACTCTCGCAAATCTTCTTCGAGGCGGGCCCCATGCGCATGCTGCAAGGCATGGAGCGCCTGCTGGGCAAGATCGACCAGAGCGGCGCATTGAGCATCGACAAACCGTTTACGGCGGCCGAACACTTCTTCTGCCTGCTCAAGGGCACGGCGAACTTTCGCCTGCTGTATGGCTGCGGCGGGCAGTTGAGTGAGCAGGCCGCCGAGGCCCATGTGCAGGATGTGGTGGGGTTGTTTATGCGGGCCTATCGCACAGAGGTCCGTGCTCCTAAGGCTTGAGCGCTTTTTTAGGATAAATGTCATACCGGCTGGACTTGCCATCCAGCGCATGGCTGGGCTTGGGCCCGTCAATGCAAGGTGCCTTGCGTGGGCGTTTGACCACCACGCGGTGGCTGGCCAGTGCCAGGGCGGCCGCGAGCAGGGCGGGGGCGTCCGGGTCATCGCCCACCAGGGGCCGGAACAGGCGCATTTCTTTCTTCACCAGCGCTGTTTTCTCACGGTGCGGGAACATCGGGTCGAGGTAGATGACCTGGGGCGGCTCGCCTTGCCAGTTGAGCATCAGGTCGATGGCGTTGCCCTTGAGCAGGTGCATGCGCGCGACAATCGGCGCCACCTCAAAATCATCCGCCCCACGCGCAAGGCCGTCTTCGAGCAAGGCGCCGATCAGCGGCTGGCGCTCGATCAGGCGCATCTCGCAACCCAGGCTTGCCAGCACGAAAGCGTCCTTGCCCAGGCCTGCGGTGGCATCGAGTACCCGTGGCCGTACGCCTTGAGCAACCCCCACTGCCTTGGCGATCATCTGCCCACTGCCGCCGCCGTATAGCCGTCGATGCGCGGCGCCGCCTTCAACAAAGTCAACGCGCACCGGCCCCGGCGCGTCAGGCCCAAGCTGTTGCAGTTGCAGGCCATGCTCGCCCACTTGCAGGGAAAAATCCGCCGCTTCGAGTTGCACCGGCAAGCCGAGCAGCGCCGCCCAATGCTCGGCGCGATCCTTGAATCCGTCGGCCAAGGCTTCGACCCGAATGCGGCTGGCCGCTGGTTGTTCGCTCATCAATCGCTACGCTCAAAAATATTAAGGATCGGCCAATAACGGCCGATAAAACCAACAGTCAGGTATTTTGCCAGAGCTGAGCGTCGACCGAGAAAAATGTCAGACATTCTCCCCCTAACCATCGGTGTACTGCCGACCCATAACCACTACGGCCTGCGCAATACTCAAGCGCTGGCCGGGGTGAGTCATGTGTGGCAGGACTTCTTCGCCCGCGCGCTGGCCGAGCAGTTGGGCGAGACAGCGGATGCGCATGCGGCTCAGGCTCCAGCCGTGGCGGACCCGGCGATCGAGCCCAGCGCCGGCGCCGACCTGCTGTCGCAGATCCTCACCCAGCGCGAATGCAACGTCACTGACACCCCGATCGCCCCGCCTGAACCCCTGTTCTTGCCGATTGCCGAATTCGAGACCGACCTGCTGCCACCGGCTGCGACGCCGTTCCCCGAGGAAGAACGGGTCGCTCAACAGCGCCAGCAGAACTTCGAAAGCGGCTGGGTGCGCCCTCTGGTGCTGACCGCCGGCCAGCAGCCGCCCGCGCCAGGCCCGGCGCCGCAACCACGCCCGCTGCACCTGCCGATTGCCGAGTTCGAACTGGACCTGCTGCCGGCGCCTGCCGAGCCGTATCCAAGCGAAGCGCTGGTGGCGCAGCAAAAGGCCCTGGACTTCGACGCTTACTGGGCGCGCCCGCTGGTGGCGCAAAACCTGCGCCTGGCTGCTTAACGACACACCCACCCACGCCCCATGTCCAGATGGAAATGATTGCGGTGCGCCGCGTTGTAGTCCGGGCTCAACACCACGTTGAAATCATCACAGGCGCTGTCGCGCACCTGGCGCAGAAATCGCGCACTGTCGCCCTCCCCCGGCCAATCCTTGAGCACACTGATGCGGCGCCCGTCCGCCAGGCGAAAGCCTGCGATATCCAATGCATTGGCCGACGCATGCTGGCTGAGCCGCCCGTCGGCGCGGTTATAGACATTGCGGCAGGCAAAGCTGCCCAGGTGATCGACACGCGCCACCGCCTGGCCAAACACCGCCTGGGCCGCCGGTTGCAGGCTGTGGCGCTCGAACAGGGCAAACGCCACCGCCAGCGGGCAACTGGCGAGAAAGCTGCTGCTCAAGCTCACCTGCGCGCCTTGCACGCGCAGCACATCGCGCAACGGGCAAGCGGCATCGGCCGACGAATCGGCCTGATGGCTGACGCGCAAGCCCGACGTCTGCAGCACCTGGTCGCACAGGGCCGGGTCATCCTGTAAGCGTCCCAGTTTGAAACGCGTCAACAGGTTAGGCGTGGCACGCACCTCCAGCGGCGCCCAGGGGTTCCATTGATTCGGCACGAGCAGCCAGCCGCGCCAGACGCCCAGTGCGAGCGCGCCCGCGAGCAACAGCAGCGAGCCGGTGACGTTAAGGCCGCGCACCGCTTATGCCTTGAAGAATTGGCTGGCCTGGCTGTAGGGCATCGAACGTTCGGTAAAGGTAAAAGTACCCAACCCGTACACCTCCTGCGCCGCCCGATAAAACTCGCCATACGCCGCCAGCGCCATGGCCGAGCCCACGCTGATGCGCTTGACGCCCATGTCGCTCAACTGCGCCACACTGAGTTTGAGGGCACCGGACATCAACACGTTCACAGGTTTGGGTGCGACGGCCTTGACCACCGCCATGACCTCTTCGGCATTGCGCAGGCCCGGCGCGTAGAGCACGTCGGCACCGACCTCGGCGTAGGCCTGCAACCGCCGCAGGGTGTCAGGCAAATCCAGGCGACCGTGCAGGAGATTTTCCGCGCGAGCCGTCAGCATGAACGGGAACGGCAGGCTGCGCGCTGCAGCCACGGCGGCTTCCACACGCTCGACCGACAGGTCGAAGGCGTAGATCGGGTCAGCAGCAATCCCCGTGGCATCTTCGATGGAGCCCCCGACCATGCCCACTGCGGCGGCACGCAGAATGGTCCGGGCGCAGCCTTCAGGGGTGTCGCTGAAGCCGTTTTCCAGGTCGGCCGCCACTGGCAAGGCCGTGGCCTTTGCAATCATGCCGGCGTTGACCAGAGTGTCCTCCAGGGACAACGCCCCTTCGGCATCCGGACGCCCCAGGCTGAAGGCATAACCGGCGCTGGTGGTGGCCAGTGCTTCAAAGCCCAGATGGGCAAGCATGATGGCGGAACCCGCGTCCCACGGATTGGGCATCACGAATGCGCGATCACGGGTGTGCAGGGCCTGGAAGGTTTCGGCGCGAAGGGTTTGGGCATCCATGACTGACTCCTGGCGGGAAAGGGAGCCCTAGAGTAACCCCAGTTGCTCCGCGGCGGGCTCGCGGTGCAAGGTCGGTAGCGCCAGCAGGCCGGGCAGACGCGCCATCAGTTTGGCGTGAAACCGCAAAGCCAGTTGCGCCGCGAGACGGTTGTCGGAGGTGTGCAGGAATACGTAAGGGGTGCGGCCCTCTTCAATCCAGCCGGCGACTTTTTCCACCCAGGGTGTCAGGAAAGGATCGTTGGCCTCCAGCTCCGGATGGCCAATAAAACGCACCTGGGGCCATTGCGTCAGCGCTGCCGGGCGCGGCGGCACCTTGGGCTTTTTCGATTGGGCGTGCAGCACCGCAGGCGTTGTTGAGGTGCAACTGAACAGCGCGCGCGGATCGAGGCAGATGCGCTCCACGCCACGGTCGCGCAACAGGCGGTTGAGACTGCGCTCGGCCTCGCCCTTGGCGAAAAACGCCTGATGACGCACCTCAACCGCCAACGGGCGTTCCAATCCATCGATAAACCCGGCCAGCTCGCCCAGGCGTTGCGGCGAAAAGGCTGCGGGCAATTGCAGCCACAGCGGCGACACACGTTCGCCCAGCGGGCTCATCAAACCGACAAAACTTTGCGCCGCAGGCAATTGTTCGCGCAGGTCGCCGCCGTGGCTGATGTCACCGGGAAACTTGGCGGTGAAGCGAAAATCATCAGGCATGATCTCGGCCCAGCGCTGCACCGTGGCGGCCGAGGGTCGAGCATAAAAGGTAGTGTTGCCTTCAACAGCATTGAAGACCTGTGAATACAGCGCCAGGTAATCGCTGGAACGCGCATCCACCGGATACAGGTACTCGCGCCAGGCGTTTTCACTCCAGGACGGACAACCGATGTAGTAAGGCAGCCGCATCAAATGTGAACGTCGAGGCCCAGCACTTCCATGTCCCATTCGACAAAACCGGCGGTGGTCAGGTAACTGGCCAGGGCGGTGGCGACGCTTTTGCTCATGGAGCGAGGGAAGACCATGTCTTGCTGACGGGCCGGCAGGCCGCTGATGCGCGCACCTGCGCCGCTTTGCGCATTGGCGTGGGATTCGGCGTGGACTTCAATGAAGTCGGGCGAATCCTCGACGGCATCGTCCACCCGAACGTTCGCCTTACGCGGCTTGCGCTTGATGGGGTAGGACTGTGAGGAAAAGCCGTCTATACGCATGGATGCGAGCTCGCTATCAATGATGGCACTTTACTGGCGCTTTCCGTGGCGCGCAAATGCTCTGGTGATAACTAGAACACATATTTTGAAAAATGTTTCAAAGCAGGGTCAGATTCTGACGATTGGCGCAGAATTTAGAGTCCAGGCCATCTTCAACTGAGTCCTGTGGCGAGCGGGCTTGCCCCGCGTTGGGGTGCGAAGCGCCCCCAATCCAGCAACACGCGGTGTACCTGATACGGCTCAGCGCCTGGTTGTGGGGCTGCTGCGCAGCCCAACGCAGGACAAGCCTGCTCGCCACAGGGAATCTGCGCTTAACTGAACGGCATTAGGGCAAGCGCGGTTGCCACAGGAGCCTGATCGTTTGCGTTTGAATGAATCAGAGGCCGCGCTCGGCCTTGGTCTGAGCGACCTTATCGCGCAGGTAAACCGGGGCGGCCTGATCGGCAGGGATCGCCTCGCCACGCTCGAACGCGAAGCGCGCCAGGGTCAGCAGGTCTTCGGCATGGGGCAACATCGTGGCGTCCTGGCCAGCAAGCGGCACATCGATGCGCTCGCCATATCCCCAACCGGTGCCAGCGCCGAACCAGTCACCGCTGGCATCATCAGGCAACCCCGAAGACTCGGGCGGCTGTACGGCTTCCACACCCACCAGGCGCATTTCACCCGCTGCCTCGCGGTAGCAGCCCCAATACACTTCGTCCATGCGCGCATCAATCGCTGCCGCTACCTGCGTTGCACCGTGCTCTCGCAGCGCCCGCTGGGCCAGCACGGCGAGGTTGGACACCGGCAACACCGGGCGCTCCAGCGCAAACGCCAGGCCCTGCACCACACCGATGGCGATACGCACGCCGGTAAAGGCGCCGGGGCCGCGACCGAAGGCGATGGCATCGACGACAGACAAGGCGATGCCGGCGTCTTCAAGCAGTTGCTTGATCATCGGCAGCAGCTTTTGCGCATGCAGGCGCGGGATCACCTCGTAGTGGCTGGTTACCTTGCCATCGTGCAGCAAGGCAACGGAGCAAGCTTCGGTCGCGGTGTCCAGGGCCAGCAGGGTGCTCATCGGTGTGGGTGTCCAGGTCGGAAAAAAGTGCGCCAGTATAAACAACAACGGCCCGCAAGCGGGCCGTTGTAAACAATCGAGGCGCAATCAGCTCAGTGCCTGCAGCACCTTGGCTGTGATCGCTTCCACAGAGCCCACGCCAGGGATGTGGCTGTATTTCGGCTTGCCGTGTGCGGCGGACAGCTTCTGATAGAAGTCCACCAGCGGCTTGGTCTGGGAATGGTAGACCGACAGGCGATGACGCACGGTTTCTTCCGTGTCGTCCTTGCGCTGCACCAGGTCTTCACCGGTGATGTCGTCCTTGCCTGCCACTTTTGGCGGGTTGTAGACGATGTGGTACACGCGGCCCGAGCCTTCGTGAACGCGACGACCGGCAATGCGCTGGACGATTTCTTCATCTTCAACGGCGATTTCGACCACGGCATCCAGCTCGACGCCGGCCTTCACCAAGGCTTCAGCCTGGGGAATGGTGCGAGGGAAACCGTCGAACAGGAAACCGTTCTTGCAATCGTCCTGGCTGATGCGTTCCTTGACCAGGTTGATGATCAGGTCATCGGAGACCAGGCCGCCGCTGTCCATTACGCTCTTGGCGATCAGGCCCAGTTCGGTGCCAGCCTTGACGGCAGCGCGCAGCATGTCGCCGGTGGAGATTTGTGGAATGCCGAATTTTTCAGTGATGAACTTTGCCTGAGTACCTTTACCGGCCCCGGGAGCTCCCAGCAGAATGACGCGCATCGATGTGCTCCTCAATTTTTTATAGAGATGACGCTCGGATTCGCCACGTGGGGCCAATCTCGTAAAAATAGGGTTGGAGGCCGACCAAACGGCCAAAGGCTGATCAAGATACACAGCAGGCCCTAACCACACAAGCCGCCGAAAGTCGCAGTCAATTGCGCTGCGCATGCGCTGCAGGCCGGGGGTGCCTGAGTGCGCCCCGAGCGCCTGAACAACGACCGCCCTGTTTTGGGCGGTCGCCGCTGTTTAACTGCAAGCCTTTGAGAACACGCAAAAAACCCTAGCCGGTGTTGCGCAAACCGGCGGCAATACCGGCCACTGACACCAGCAGCGCCTGTTCCAGAGGGCTGTCCTGGGCCGCTTCCTGCGCCCGCGAACGAGCGAGCAGTTCGGCCTGCAACAGATGCAAGGGGTCCAGGTAGGTATTGCGCAGGCGAATGAACTCCAGGGTGTCCGGGCTATGGGCCAGCAGTTGCGACTGCCCTGTCAGGCCCAGCACCACCGCGCAGGCCTGCGACAATAGGTCGCGCAAATGCTCGCCCAGGGGCAACAGGTCCGGCTGCACCAGGCGCTCGTCGTACAAGCGGGCGATATCGGCATCGGCCTTGGCCAGCACCATCTCCAGCATATCGATGCGGGTGCGGAAGAACGGCCACTGCTCGCGCATCTGCCCCAGCAGATCACCTTCACCACGCGCCAACGCCTTGCTCAACGCGTCTTCCCAGCCCAGCCAGGCAGGCAGCATCAGGCGCGTCTGGGTCCAGCCGAAAATCCACGGAATCGCGCGCAGACTCTCGATGCCGCCGGCACGGCGCTTGGCCGGGCGGCTGCCCAGGGGCAAGCGACCGAGTTCCTGCTCCGGGGTGGACTGGCGGAAGTACTCGACGAACTGCGGATTTTCCCGCACCACCGCGCGGTAGGCGCTGACGCCGTCGGCCGCCAATTCATCCATCAAATGGCGCCAGGCCGGTTCGGGCGGCGGCGGCGGCAACAGCGTCGCTTCCAGCACGGCGGCCAGATACAGGTTGAGGTTCTGCTCGGCGATATCCGGCAGGCCGAACTTGAAGCGGATCATCTCGCCCTGCTCGGTGGTGCGGAAACGCCCCGCCACCGAACCGGGTGGCTGCGACAGGATCGCCGCGTGAGCGGGGCCGCCGCCACGCCCCACGGTGCCACCGCGACCGTGGAACAACAGCAGTTCCACCTGTTGCTCGCGGCAGATATCCACCAGACGTTCTTGCGCCCGGTATTGCGCCCAGGCGGCGGCGGTGGTGCCGGCGTCCTTGGCCGAATCCGAATAGCCGATCATCACTTCCTGCGGGCCGTGCAGACGCGCGCGATAGCCCGGCAAGAGCAACAGTTGCTCGATCACAGGACCTGCGTTATCCAGGTCGGCCAGGGTTTCGAACAGCGGCACCACGCGCATCGGCCGCTGCACGCCCGACTCTTTAAGCAGCAATTGCACCGCCAGCACATCCGACGCCGCGCCGGCCATGGAGATGACATACGAGCCGAGCGAAGCCTCAGGCGCGGCGGCAATTTCCTTACAGGTATTGAGCACTTCGGCGGTATCGGCCGAGGGTTTGAAATAGGCCGGCAGCAGCGGTCGACGATTGACCAGTTCCTGCATCAGAAAACGGATGCGCGCGTCTTCGTCCCATTCTTCATAGCGACCCAGGCCGAGGTAATCGGTGATCTCGCTCATGGCCGCGCAGTGACGGGTGGAGTCCTGGCGCACATCCAGCCGCACCAGGAAGAGGCCGAAGGTCACCGCGCGGCGCAGGCAGTCGAGCAGCGGACCGTCAGCGATCACTCCCATGCCGCACTCATGCAGCGACTGGTAGCACAGCTGCAGCGGCTCCAGCAGATCACGGTTGTCCTGTAACACTTCAGCAGACGCCGGGGTGCTGCTGCTGAGCGCGGAATGCGCCCACTGGCGTGTGGCGCGCAGGCGCTCACGCAACTGCTTGAGCACGGCACGATAAGGCTCAACGCTGTCGCCGACCCTGGCCTGCAATGCGGCGCTGGCCTTTTGCATTGACAGCTCGGCCGCCAGTTGATCGACATCACGCAGGTACAGATCGGCAGCCATCCAGCGCGCCAGCAACAGGACTTCGCGGGTGACCGGTGCCGTTACGTTCGGGTTGCCATCGCGGTCACCGCCCATCCACGAGGCGAAACGAATCGGCGCCGCCTCCAGGGGCAGGCGTAAACCGGTGGCGGCATGCAGGGCCTGGTCGGCCTTGCGCAGGTAATTGGGAATGGCGTGCCACAGCGAATGCTCAATCACCGCAAAGCCCCATTTGGCTTCGTCCACCGGCGTGGGCCGGGTGCGGCGGATTTCTTCGGTGTGCCAGGCCTCGGCAATCAGGCGTTGCAGGCGCTCGCGGATCTGCTCGCGCTCGGCAGTGGTGAGGTCGCGGTGATCCTGCAGCGCCAGTTGCGCGGCAATCGCATCGTATTTCTGGATCAGGGTACGCCGGGCCACTTCGGTGGGGTGAGCGGTGAGGACCAGCTCAATCTCCAGGCGCCCGAGTTGGCGGGCCAGGGATTCATCGCTATGGCCTTCGGCCTGCAGACGCGCCAGCAGCTCAGGCAACACGCGAGACTCGAACGGCGCGGGTTGCGACTCGTCGCGCCGGTGAATCAGCTGGTACTGCTCGGCGATATTGGCCAGGTTGAGGAACTGGTTGAAGGCCCGTGCCACGGGTAGCAGCTCGTCTTCCTGCAACTGATTCAGCCGGCTACTCAGCTCATCGCCGGCGCCACGCCGGTCAGCCTTGGCGCCTTTGCGGATCTGCTCGATCTTGTCGAGAAAGGCATCGCCGTACTGCTCTCGAATGGTATTACCCAACAATTCACCCAGCAGGTGAACATCCTCACGCAAGCGTGCATCGATATCACTCATCAGCCACTCTCCAGCCAGAATTTGCGGGACGCGCAGGTTTTGCAGAGTGCCGCTCGCGCCGGTTTCTGACAAGACACTTTAAACCTTGGCGCTCGCCGCGAGTCTCAAGCCATGAGTCGCCGGGTTTACTCACGCCGTCGGCTGGACGCCCATCACCGCCTGCAAACACAGGCTTTATTGAGGTAGCCATGAAAATTCGAGATCTGGCCCAGCATTGGGAAGAAACCGCCACAGGCCGATTGACCAAGACCGAGTACGCGATTCACCTGGACGTGGAGGCTGCGGCAAGACTCTCGGCCATCGCTGAAATGTACCCCAAGCGCCAAACCGAGGAATTGCTCGGCGAATTGATCGGCGCAGCCCTTGAAGAACTGGAAGCGAGCTTTCCCTACGTCAAGGGCCAGCACGTGGTTGCCACTGACGAGGAAGGCGACCCGTTGTACGAAGACGTCGGCCCCACGCCACGCTTTCTCGAGCTGTCGCGTCGTTTTCTGCATGATCTATCCGCCGACGGCGATCAATCGAAGCCCTCCTGAATTGGAAGAAAACCCCGGTATTCCGGGCCTCAAGCAGGCCCTGAGTACCACTGCGCGCCGTCAAAGTTCCAAGTTTTCAGGGTTGACCATTCAGTCAGATATTTTTTTAGGCAAATCGCCATCTCCGCTGAACTTTTGAAAAAAGCCTCCGGTCACAACCAGTAAGCCATCACTTGGAACGGTCGTTTTAAAGGGCATGTCGATTTTTCACCGCCGGCCCCTACCGCTGAACCAGTGAACCGGATTTTGATATTTTTCAGGAGTTATCCAATGGAGTTGAAGACCATGAAGACCAGCACTGCCAAATCCTCGTTTAACCCTCTGCGCGGGCTGAAGTTGGCCGCGCTGGCAATCGGCACCAGCTTTGTTCTGGCGGGCTGTGCCGGCAACCCTCCGACCGAGCAGTACGCGGTGACCCAATCTGCGGTGAACAGCGCTGTCAGCGCCGGCGGCACCGAGTTTGCGGCCGTGGAAATGAAGGCGGCCCAGGACAAGCTCAAAGAAGCTGAAATCGCCATGCACGACAAGAACTACGACAAGGCGCGTCAGTTGGCTGAGCAAGCCGAATGGGATGCCCGCGTCGCCGAGCGCAAGGCTCAGGCTGCCAAAGCTGAACAGGCTGTGAAGGATTCCCAGAAGGCGGTTGACGATCTGCGCCGAGAAGGCATGCGCCCGGCTGTTATCCAGCAGAAGTAAGCCATTGCTACTTACTGCATCGCACCTGTTATCGAATTGAAAGGACGACACGATTATGCGTAAACAAATGATGATCCCTGCCCTGCTGGCGATGAGCGTTGCTCTGGCGGCCTGCTCCACCCCGCCGAACGCGAACCTGGAAAACGCACGGACCAACTTCACGGCCCTGCAAACCAATCCGCAAGCGACCAAGCTGGCCGCGCTTGAAACCAAAGACGCCAGCGAATGGCTGGACAAGGCTGACAAGGCGTACCGCGACAAGGAAGACGAGAAGAAAGTCGACCAGCTGGCCTACCTGACCAACCAGCGTGTTGAAGTGGCCAAAGACACCATTTCCCTGCGTGAATCCGAAGCCAAGCTGAAAAACGCTGGCGACGACCGCGCCCGTGCTCTGCTGGATGCGCGTGATGCACAGATCAAGCAGTTGCAGGACAGCCTGAACGCCAAGCAAACCGACCGTGGCACCCTGGTGACCTTCGGTGACGTGCTGTTCGCCACCAACAAGTCCGACCTGAAATCCACCGGCCTGGTCAACATCACCAAGCTGGCGCAGTTCCTGCGCGACAACCCGGACCGTAAAGTCATCGTCGAAGGCTACACCGACAGCACCGGTTCGGACTCGTACAACCAGAGCCTGTCCGAGCGCCGCGCGGCTTCCGTACAGCGTGCACTGGCTCAGCAAGGCGTGGACATCTCGCGCATCGTGACCCAGGGTTACGGCAAGGAATACCCGGTTGCCGATAACGGCAGCGCATCGGGACGCGCCATGAACCGTCGTGTTGAAGTGACCATCTCCAACGACAACCAGCCGGTCAAGCCACGTTCTTCCATGGCTAACTGATCGACTGACGCTGCAAAAAAACCCACCTTTCGGTGGGTTTTTTTATTGATCAGACTTCGATCTTACGACCGTTGTCGCTCTCCGGCATCATCGCCTCCATGCCTTGGCGACCGGCCATCATTTTATCGAGCATCTCCTGGTCCATCTGGCCGCCTTCAGCGCCTCCAGAACCACCGCCCTGCGCACCACCCATTGCCTTGGACAGTATCTCCATGAGCATTTTCATCGGGTCCTGTTTCGCCTGGCCACCTTGCGCACCACCCTGACCCAGCTTTTCTGCGCCCTGGGCCAGTTCCATCATCTTGGCGATCGCGCCAATTCCGTCCATTCCACCAATCATGTTCACGCTCCCAGAATCGATATACGTAAGTTGTCTGCCAGCAACACTGACACGTCACTCAGTGGCGTCTTACGCAATACCGTTCCAGATATTTCTGGAATCGGGCGATTTAGGTGAAGAGCACTTACTCGCGCATTGTCGGTGTTTCCTGGCCCATGCAACGAACAGCCTGCTTTTTGTTGTTCACCAATACGCCACTCAAGCCTTTGTGCTCAGTATCAAACATCACCAGCACACCCTCGACGCACTGCGCCACCTGGGCAGCCGGCGTCAGTGACACCTTATAGTCCTCGCCGGGTACGGTCTTGAGCAGCGTGAAGTCACTGAGCAGTAACGCGTCCTCGGGCTTGGCGAAGTGCAGGTAGCCGTAATACCACAGGCAGCCGACCGTACCGATGATGGTGCCGATGCCGGTGAGCATCAGCGGGATCAGGTTGCGTTCCTCGCTCATTGCGGCGTCTCTGACGAATCGACTTGAGGGACAGGGTAGCTCGGAATTTCACCCAGCCGGCGCAGGCCATTGAAGTGCTGCGGGTCGTCCAGATAACGCAGCATCACGGTTTGCCAGGTCTTGTCGGCAAAGGTCTGCACGTGCCCCCCACGGGTCAATTGCAACACCCTGGGCGCCGGAGCCGCCTGATACAGGCGGATACCATTGGCTACCGGCACAATCGGGTCGTCCAGGCTGTGAAACAACAGTTTGGGCACGCCGGTAAGCCCAGGCATGGCCGTGATCGCACTGTCAGCATCCGGCACCAGCCAGGACAACGGCACCTGAAGCGGCCAAGTTAACCAGGACGTGCTCAGGGCGAATTGCCCTACGTCACGGTAACTGGCGGGCACGCCGTCCAACACGAGGGCCTTGAGTTGAGACTGGCGCTGCGGATGCGCGGCCAGGTAGTGCACCGCCAGCGCACCGCCGAGGCTCTGACCGAGGACGATCAGTGGCCGTCCCTGAACCTCGGGAGCCTGGTCGAGCCAGTTGAAGGCGGCATCCACATCCTGATAGACCGCCGGTAACGAGGGCTTGCCCTGCGACAGCCCGTATCCACGGTAGTCCAGCAGCAGCACCTGATAACCCTGATCGGGCAGCCACCAACTGCCCCCCAGGTGCCAGGCCAGGTTGCCGCCGTTGCCATGCAGATGCAGCACCGTGCCCTTGAGCGGCACACCCGCCTTGGCCGGCAGCCACCAGGCGTGCAGCTTCACGCCGTCGGCGGTGGTAAGGGTGACATCGCGGTACTGCAGATGGGCTTTTTCCGGCGTGAACGGCAGGCCGGGTTCGGGGTAGAACAGCAGGGAACTGCAGCCGCTCAAGGTGAGCAGCAGGCACAGGATACCGAGGATTCTCATCCGTTGAAACCTCTTGATTTGGCTGAAATTTATCGATTTCTCCAGGGTTCGGTCACAGGATATTGGAGTAATCTGCTTCGATCCGGTCCAGGCTCAGGTGGTTAAGAAAGTTGGAAAAGCACATCCACGCCGCCAGCGCGTTCATGTCACGAAATTGCTCGGGCAGGTACTTGGGTGGCACCACCAGGCCTTCGTCCACCAGTTGGCGCAGGGTGCGCATGTCTTCCAGGGTGGTCTTGCCGCAGAACAGCAGCGGCACCTGCTCCAGCTTGCCCTTGCGCACGGCGAGCTGGATGTAGTTATAGACCATGATGAAGCCCTTGAGGTAGGACAGGTCCTTGGTGAACGGCAGGCCGTTCGGCACCGAGCCACGGAACACCCGGCTGGCGTTGCCATAGCTGTCGGCGATCTCGAAGCCTTGCTCGCGGAAGAACTCGAACACCTGCAAAAAGTCTGCGCCCTCCTCCACCATGTGGATGGCACGGGTGCGGTTGGTCAGTTTGCGCAAGCGACTGGGGTAGGAGGCGAACGTGATGATCTCCATCAGGATCGCCAGGCCTTCCTGGGTCACGGTGGACGACGGCGGCCCCTTGGACAGGAAGGTGCAGATCGGCTGGTTCTGGCCATTGAGGGTCGTGCCCACGTGCACCAGGCCTTCGTGTACTTCCAGGGCGCGTACATCACGCTCGTTGAACATCGCGTCGGCGCGGATCTTGATGTAGTCGGCGCCCGCTGCGGCGTCGGCGACGATGCCATCGGACTCGAACACGCGAATGGTCTCTTCGGCCTCGCCAAACACTTTGTTCAAGCGGGTTTGCAGCAGGGCCACGGCGTCCTTGGCGGTGAGAGTCTTGGCTTCGTCCTTGAGGTCGCCGCGCCCGTCGATATTGTTCAGGTAGTCGGAGAGCATCAGGCCCAGGTCGGCCAGGGTGGGGTCGCCGGCGTGGAAGGCATCGGAGGCGGCACCGTAGAGCTCCTGGGAGATCAAGCCGAAGTCCTCGGTGCCGCGCGCTTCCAGCATGCGCACCACCATGCGGTATTCGCGGCACATGCGACGCATGATCTGCCCCACCGGGCTGAACTGGCCGAGGCGGCGGGTGATGTCGCGTTCGATGTTCTGGAACTCCAGCTTGACCGCGCTGGAATCGAACGCCAATGGCCGGTTCAGGTAATAGTCGCGGTTAACAGCGGGCATCTCCTTGCCCTTGGCCTTGAGAAATCCCTGGCGAATGTTCTCGTCCCACTTCACGGCATCGAGCACGCGAATCGGTGTTTGCGCCAGCACAATGCGATCGGACAACGTGCGTATCGTCTGCTGGTAATCGTCCACCCGGTGCTTCCTCTTTAAACGTTATTTGCCCGCGCGCCGGTAGCGCACGGCTTGCACGAATACATCGGCGTTGGCCGGGTCATCCAGGTAGGCAAACACCTGGTCAATGGGGCTGTCGATCAGCACGCCGTCACCCTCGACGGTTTGCACGGCAGTGCCTTGCAGCGTCTTTTGTTCCATCGCCTGATGGATCTGCTCAAGGTCGAGGTTGTAGACCACCAATTCGTGCTTTTCGTCGAACTCGAAGCCGGCCAGGATGAAATGCCCGCCCAGCTTGGCCGGCAGCGGCGCCGACAGGTACCAGCGACTGCCATGGCGCGACACGCTGAACAGGTATTCATCACGCTGCTCCGGCTTGGCCGAAGGATAGCTCACGGCTTTGTAACGCTGTTCACCCGCGCGGGTAATCTGCAGGTTCAGCGGCTCACCCCAGGCATTCTTGCTCACCCATTTGCCCAGCAGCTCGTTGGGCGCCGCCTCGCGCGTGGGCAGCGGGCTTTTGAAGGTCACCAGGCAACCGCTGAGCAGCAGGAACGACAAGGCAATTACCGAGACACGCCAGGCTTTCATTGCGTACTCCATCAAGGGTGGGAGTTGGCTTGCCTGCGACAGCATCACCGCAGTGTGCCTGAATGACCCGGGACTCTGCATCGCAGGCAAGCCAGCGCCCACATAAAGCGGATCGCACATGGGCATGGCTACACCGAGGCCAGCACCAAATGCATGTATCGCTTGAGAATCTCAAGCATCTCGTCACCGGTCAGCGGCTCTGCGCCGCCCAACAGGCCCTGATATTCCATCCGACTGATAATCGCCGTCAACACCTTGGCATCCTGCTGCGGCTCGCGGGAGCCTAATACCTGGAAAAACTGCCCGGTGCCTTGCAACAGGATCTGCTGGTGGGAACGCACCAGCTCGGCCAGCCGCGGGTTTAACAGCGCTTCCTGGCGAAACGCCTGCTCGGCCATCAAATAGTCGCGCCGGTTGCTCAGTTGGCGCTGCACATAGTCCGCCGTCAGCCGCGCAATGTCATCGGCCAGTTGCGAGCGCGATGCCGGGCTGCCGTCACCATAGGCGACCATCTCGCGCAGCAGTCCTTCGTTGCGCACCCACAGCTTGCCCATGAACGCGGCGCTGCGTTCGACGTATTGGGCGAAGGTGTCGGTGAGCAGGTCATCGATGTCCTTGAAATAGTAGGTGGTGGCTGACAGCGGCACGCCCGCCTCCGCTGCCACGGCGCGATGGCGCACGGCCCGCACGCCTTCACGCACGACGATGCGCATGGCCGCATCGAGAATCTCCTGCCGGCGCTGTTCGCTGCCTCGACGACTGGCCTTGCGACCCTGGTACTGGACACTTTCAGCCACGGCAGCAGCAATGCCGGCGGCGCCTTCTTGAGCCATTACACGGTTCACCACACACATCCTTGGATTTGATTAAAACCTGGCGCTGTTTGCTTGACGCTTATAAACGCCACATAAAAAAGCCGCCTTATAAAAGGCGGCTCAGGATTTCACTTCGGTCAGGCTTGCGGCCGCATGTGAGGGAACAGGATCACATCGCGGATCGACGGCGAGTTGGTCAACAGCATCACCAGACGGTCGATGCCGATACCTTCACCGGCGGTGGGCGGCATGCCGTATTCCAGGGCACGCACGAAGTCGGCGTCGTAGTGCATGGCCTCGTCGTCACCAGCGTCCTTGTCGGCCACCTGGGCCATGAAGCGCTCGGCCTGGTCTTCCGCGTCGTTAAGCTCGGAGTAGGCGTTGGCGATTTCGCGGCCGCCGATGAACAGCTCGAAACGGTCGGTCACGTTCGGGTTGTCATCATTGCGACGGGCCAGCGGCGACACTTCGAACGGGTACTGCGTAATGAAGTGCGGCTGCTCCAGCTTGTGCTCCACCAGCTCTTCGAAAATCATCACCTGCAGCTTGCCCAGGCCTTCGAAACCCAGCACCTTGGCGCCGGCTTTTTTGGCGATGGCGCGAGCCTTGTCGATGTCGTTGAGGTCGGCGGCGGTCAGCTCGGGGTTGTACTTGAGGATCGAGTCGAACACCGACAGGCGCACGAACGGCTCGCCGAAGTGGAACAGCTTGTCGCCGTACGGCACGTCGGTGCTGCCCAGCACCAGCTGCGCCAGTTCGCGGAACAGTTCTTCGGTGAGGTCCATGTTGTCTTCGTAGTCGGCGTAGGCCTGGTAGAACTCCAACATGGTGAATTCAGGGTTGTGACGGGTCGAGACGCCTTCGTTACGGAAGTTGCGGTTGATCTCGAACACTTTCTCAAAGCCACCGACCACCAGACGCTTGAGGTACAGCTCAGGCGCGATGCGCAGGAACATCGGCAGGTCCAGCGCGTTGTGGTGCGTCTCGAACGGCTTGGCTGCGGCGCCCCCGGGAATGGTCTGCAGCATCGGGGTTTCGACTTCGAGGAAGTCACGCTTGGCAAGGAAACTGCGGATGTGGGCGATCACCTGCGAGCGCACGCGGAAGGTCTGGCGCACATCTTCGTTGACGATCAGGTCAACGTAGCGCTGGCGATAACGCTGCTCGGTGTCGGTGAGGCCGTGGTGCTTGTCCGGCAGCGGGCGCAGGGATTTGGTCAGCAGACGCACGCTGGTCATTTCGACGTACAGGTCGCCCTTGCCGGAACGGGCCAGGGTGCCTTCGGCGGCAATGATGTCGCCCATGTCCCAGGTTTTTACCGAAGCCAGGGTTTCTTCAGGCAGGGTCTTGCGGTTGACGTAGACCTGGATACGCCCGGTCATGTCCTGGATCACCATGAACGAGCCACGGTTGAGCATGATGCGACCTGCCACCTTGACCGGAATCGCAGCCTCTGCCAGCTCTTCCTTGGTCTTGTCCACGTACTGCTTCTGCAGGGCATCGCAGTAGTCGTCGCGGCGGAAGTCGTTGGGGAAGGCATTACCCTTGGCGCGCTCGGCAGCAAGCTTTTCCTTGCGCAGGGCGATCAGGGAGTTTTCTTCCTGTTGCAGGGCTTGCGGGTCGAGTTCTTGGTCGCTCATGTCTTTAAAATTTCCATCACAGGTTCGTTGCCCCGAGGCCTGCGGCCTGGGGATCGCGGGGCAAGGACCAGGCGTCCTCCCCGCTCCCACACAGGGTGTTACAGGCCGGATTTCAGGCTGGCTTCCAGGTATTCGTCGATATCACCGTCGAGCACCTTGTCGCAGTCGCTGCGTTCGATATTGGTGCGCAGATCCTTGATCCGCGACGCGTCGAGCACATAGGAGCGGATCTGATGACCCCAGCCGATATCCGACTTGGTGTCTTCCAGCGCTTGGGAAGCGGCGTTGCGCTTCTGCATTTCCTGCTCGTACAACCTGGCCCGCAGCATTTTCATGGCGGTGTCCTTGTTGGCGTGCTGGGAACGCTCGTTCTGGCAGCTGACCACGGTGTTGGTCGGTACGTGGGTGATCCGTACGGCCGAGTCGGTGGTGTTTACGTGCTGACCACCGGCACCGGAGGAACGATAGGTATCGATGCGCAGGTCGGCCGGGTTGATCTCGATTTCCACCTTGTCATCGATCTCCGGCGAGACGAACACCGCCGAGAACGAGGTATGACGGCGGTTGCCAGAGTCGAACGGGCTCTTGCGCACCAGACGGTGCACGCCGATCTCGGTGCGCAACCAGCCAAAGGCGTATTCACCCTTGATGTGCACGGTGGCGCCCTTGATACCGGCAACTTCACCGGCGGACAGCTCCATGATGGTCGCGTCGAAACCGCGCTTGTCGGCCCAACGCAGGTACATGCGCAGCAGGATGTTGGCCCAGTCCTGGGCCTCGGTGCCACCGGAGCCGGCCTGGATGTCCAGGTAGGCGTTGTTCGGGTCCATTTCATGGCTGAACATGCGCCGAAATTCAAGCTTGGCGAGGTTTTCCTCAAGACGGGCCAGCTCGGCGACGACATCGCCCACTGCGCCTTCGTCGTCTTCCTCGACGGCCATGTCCAGCAGGTCACGGCAATCGCCCAGGCCGGTGTTCAGCTCGTCGAGAGTGTCGACGATCTGCGCCAGCGCCGAGCGCTCGCGGCCCAGCTCCTGGGCGTATTCAGGTTTGTTCCAGACACTCGGATCTTCAAGCTCGCGATTGACCTCGGTCAGACGCTCATGCTTTTGATCGTAGTCAAAGATACCCCCGAATAGTTTCGGAGCGCTCGGACAGGTCCTTGATGGTGTTAAGGATCGGGTTGATTTCCATGGCGGGCAGCACTCGTTGGCGAACTTTTGAAAGCCGGCGAGTATAACGGCAAACGGGGGTGAACGGCAGCCCGCTTGGCGAAAAGGCAGGGTTCCATTAAGCGGACGCAATGCTCAAAGCGACGAAGATCAAATGTGGGAGCTGGCTTGCCTGCGAAGACGGTAGTTCAGCAAGCATTGATATTGACTGACCCACCGCCTTCGCGGGCAAGCCCGCTCCCACAAGGGATCTGCGCTTAACTGACTGGCATTAGAGCAAGTTCCCTCCCACACTTTGATTTGCGGCGCACTCAGATCATTCGATCCCCACCTGATTACGCCCATTATGCTTGGCCATGTACAACCCCTTGTCCGCCGCCATGATCAACTGCCGGCAATCGGTGCCTTGCACCGGTGTGAGGGTGGACAGGCCGATGCTGATGGTCAGGCTCGAGCCTTCAGTGGGCGCGATGTGCGGAATTTTCAATGCGGCGACAGCCATGCGCAGCTTTTCAGCCACCAGCCGTGCGCCGCCCGGCGAAGTGTTCGGCAGCACCAGGGCGAACTCTTCACCGCCGTAGCGCGCCGGCAGGTCCGAAGGACGGCTGCTGGCATCGCGGATGGTGGCGGCGACCTTGCGCAGGGCCTCGTCACCCTCGACATGGCCGAAGCTGTCGTTGTAGGTCTTGAAGAAGTCCACGTCGATCATCAGTAACGACAGTTGGGTCTGATCGCGCATGGCGCGGCGCCACTCCAGCTCCAGGTATTCGTCGAAATGCCGGCGATTGGACAACCCGGTGAGGCCGTCGGAGTTCATCAGGCGTTGCAGCACCAGGTTGGTGTCCAGCAGCTGTTGCTGACTGACGCGCAACGCGCGATAGGCAGCATCGCGCTGCAACAGGGTCATGTAGGAACGTGAGTGATAGCGAATACGCGCGACCAGCTCAATGTTATCCGGCAGCTTGACCAGGTAATCGTTGGCCCCTGCGGCAAACGCGGCGCTCTTGATCAACGGGTCTTCCTTGGTGGAAAGCACGATGATCGGGATGTTCGCCGTGGCCGGGTGGTTGCGGTATTCGCGCACCAGGGTCAAACCGTCCAGGCCCGGCATCACCAGGTCCTGCAAAATCACCGTCGGCTTGATGCGGATCGCCTGGGCAATCGCCTCGTGCGGGTCGGCGCAGAAATGGAAGTCGATGTTCTCTTCATGGGCCAGACCGCGGCGCACGGCTTCGCCAATCATGGCCTGGTCGTCGACCAGCAACACCATGGCGGCGTTTTCATCGGTCTTGATGTCGTCGATCTGTAATTCATTCATATGCAGTTACCTGAATTACCACCTGCAGGCCGGTGTTGACTGGGGCATTGATCATTTTGCGAAGACCTCCAGCAACCGGGGCGCAATCCTGTCCAGTGGGCGAATTTCAACAGCGGCTTCAATCGCCGCCGCCGCTTTGGGCATGCCGTACACCGCCGAACTCTGCTGGTCCTGGGCGATGGTCAAATAGCCTTGTTCACGCATTGATTTAAGTCCCTGTGCGCCGTCGCGCCCCATGCCGGTCAGCAATACGCCGACGGCATCGCCACTCCAGTGGCTGGCCACGCTTTCAAAAAATACATCGATGGATGGCCGGTAAATCTCGTTCACCGGCTCTGCCGTATAGGCCAGTGTGCCGTTCTTCAACAGACGAATGTGGTGGTTGGTGCCAGCCAGCAGCACCACGCCGCTTTGTGGCGGCTCGCCCTCCCGGGCCAGGCGCACCGGCAGGCCGGAGGAGCTGCTTAGCCATTCGGCCATGCCGGCGGCGAATACCTGATCCACATGCTGCACCAGCACGATGGCGGCGGGAAAGTCCTGCGGCAATCCCTTGAGCAGGCTTTCCAGGGCAGCCGGGCCGCCGGCCGAGGAGCCGATGGCCACCAGGCTGTGGGGTTTGCCGATGGTGCGCTGGGGCACGGTTTCGGCGCGCACGCGGCTGCCCCGCTGACCGATCAGCCAGCCGATATTGAGGATCTTGCGCAGCAACGGCGCGGCTGCATCCCTGGGGTTGCCCACGCCCAGCGCAGGGGTGTCCACCACGTCCAGGGCGCCATGGCCCATCGCTTCGAACACGCGGCTCATGTTGGCCTGGCGGTCGACGGTCACCAGCAGAATCGCGCAGGGGTTGTCGGCCATGATCAGCCGGGTGGCTTCCACACCGTCCATCACCGGCATGATCAGGTCCATCAGGATCAGGTCCGGGGTCAGTTCGGCGCAGCGTTGCACCGCCTGCAGCCCATTGCCGGCCACCCACACCACCTGGTGCGCCGGCTCGAAACTCAGGGCGCGGCGCAGGGCTTCGACGGCGAGCGGCATGTCGTTGACGATGGCAATCTTCATGCCCGGGCGCCCCCGATCAGTTCGACCACGGCGTCAAGCAGGGCGTCATCATGGAAACTGGCCTTGGCCAAGTAATAGTCGGCGCCGGCGTCGAGTCCTCGACGTCGGTCTTCTTCGCGGTCTTTGTAGGACACCACCATCACCGGCAACGATTGCAGGCGCGTGTCTCGGCGCAGGAGTGTGACCAATTCGATACCGTCCATACGAGGCATATCAATGTCTGTGATCAGCAGGTCGAAGTCTTCGGAGCGCAAGGCGTTCCATCCGTCCATGCCGTCGACCGCCACGGCCACTTCATAGCCACGATTCAGCAGCAGTTTGCGTTGCAGCTCACGCACGGTAAGCGAGTCATCGACCACCAGCACGCGCTTGCGCGGCGCCTCGGTGGCCTGTTGGCTGCGCCGGGCGATGCGTTCCAGGCGACCGGTGTTGAGCAGTTTGTCCACCGAGCGCAGCATGTCTTCCACATCGACAATCAGCACCACCGAGCCATCGTCGAGCAAGGCGCCGGCGGAAATATCCTGGACCTTGCCGAGGCGATCATCCAGCGGCAGTACCACCAGCGTGCGTTCACCAATAAAGCGCTCCACGGCAATCCCGTACACCGCGTCGCGCTCGCGGATCACCACGACTTTAAGCGTTTCGTCGTTATTCTGCCCCGGCGGGCGCTGCAGCAACTGGCTGGCGGCGACCAGGCCGACATGCCGGCCCTCGTGCCAGAAGTGCTGGCGACCTTCCAGTTGCACAATATCGTCGGGGGCCAGGTCGCGCATGCGTTCGATGTGGGCCAGCGGAAACGCGTAGGCCTCTTCGCCGACTTCAACCACCAGGCTACGTACCACTGACAGGGTCAACGGCACTTCCAGGTGGAAGCGACTGCCCTGCCCCGCGGTCTGCTCCAGCACCACCGCGCCGCGCAGTTGCCGCACCATATGCTGCACCGCATCCAGGCCGACCCCGCGCCCGGACACTTCGGTGACCTTGTCGCGCAGGCTGAAGCCCGGCAGGAACAGGAACGTCAGCAGCTCTTCCTCACTCAGGCGCAACGCGGTTTCCAGCGGCGACAGGTGGCGATCGACGATGCTGCCACGCAGGCGCTCCAGGTCGACGCCATTGCCATCGTCGCTCAGCTCCAGCACCAGCAAACCGGCCTGATGAGACGCGCGCAGGCGGATCAGGCCCTCGGCGGGCTTGCCGGCGAGCACGCGCTGCTCGGGCATTTCAATGCCATGGTCGACGGCATTGCGCAGTAAATGGGTGAGCGGCGCTTCGAGCTTTTCCAGCACGTCGCGGTCGACCTGGGTCTTTTCGCCCTCGATCTCCAGACGCACCCGCTTGCCCAGGGTTCGGCCAAGATCGCGGACCATGCGCGCCTGCCCCGTCAACACATCGGCAAAGGGGCGCATGCGGCAGGCCAGCGCGGTGTCATAAAGCACCTGGGCGCGCTGCCCGGCCTGCCAGCCGAACTCGTCCAGCTCGGCGGTTTTTTCCGCCAGCAGGGCCTGAGCTTCGCTCAGCAGGCGACGGGTATCGGCCAGGGCTTCCTGGGCTTCGAGGTTCAGACTCAGGGTCTTGAGCTGGCCGTCCAGGGAGTCGAGCGCCCGCACGCCCTGGCTTTGGATGCGCTTCAGACGCTGCAGGCTGGCCAGGTACGGCTTGAGCCGCTGGGTTTCCACCAGGGATTTGCTGGACAGGTCCAGCAGGCTGTTCAAGCGCTCGGCGGTGACCCGCAGCACGCGTTCGCCGCCTTCGGTCATCCGCTTGCCCTGGCGCGCGGGCTCGCTGACAGCGGGCGGTGCAGGCTCAGGCTCGGGCGGCAAGGTTTCCACCACGGGCGTCGGAGGCGGAGCTGGCTCGGATGGCGCTGCGATTTTCGCAGTGGGTTGCGACGGATCCAGCAACCGCTCCATCAACGCCACATAGGCTGCGATATCGGCAGGCGAAACGTCGTTGCCCGGCGTGGCGATGCGCATCAGCAGGTCGGTGCCCTGCAGCAGCGCGTCAATATGTTCGGGTTGCAGGTACAGGCGCGCTTCCTGGGCACTGACCAGGCAGTCTTCCATCACGTGGGCCACGCTGACCCCGGCGTCCACCCCGACGATGCGCGCGGCGCCCTTGAGCGAGTGCGCGGCGCGCATGCAGGCTTCGAGCTGGTCGGCCTGGGTGGGGTTGCGTTCCAGGGCCAGCAGGCCTGCGCTGAGCACCTGGGTCTGCGCATCGGCTTCCAGGCTGAACAGTTCCAGCAGCGAGGCGTCGCGCATCTGGTCGGGGGTCATGTGAGGCTCCGGGTCACGGCGGACAACAATTGTGCCTCGTCCAGCCAGCGCAGGCTGCGGCCCTTCCACTGCAGAACACCCTGGGTGAAGCGTCCGCTGGCCTGGGTGCCGGAAGCCGATGCCGCTTTCAACGTGCGCTCATCGACCGCATGAATACCGTCGACCTCATCCACCGGCACCACCACCGGGCCATCCTGCGCGGCGATGATCAGCATGCGCGGCATGATCCGCCCGCCTGTCGCCCCGGCGCTGGTGGCATCCAGGCCGAGCAGTTCGACCAACGACAGGCACGCCACCAGCGCGCCACGCACATTGGCCACGCCGAGCAACGCACGGGAGCGCTGGTGCGGCAGGGAATGGATCGGCTGCAGCGGTGCGACCTCCACCAGACAGCGGGTGGCAATGCCCAGCCATTCCTCGCCGAGACGGAACATCAGCAGGGAACGGGTGACGACATCTTCATCGACCTCGGCCGCAGCCACCGGCCGGCGGTCCTCCTGTTGCAGGGCGTAACGGTCCAGCAACCGCGTGGCGGCGGCCGAATACACCGAGCAATTGCGGCAGTGAATGTGCTCCGCCAGCAGCGGGCAGGACTTGTCGCCATGGACGCCGATGCGGTTCCAGCAATCGTCGATGGCCTGGGTATCGGCCAGGGTCAGGTCCAGGCCGGCGGTGTCGAGCGCCTTGGTGCTACTCATCGTTTGGACTCACTGTCAGCTCGCTCGCTGCGCGCGGCACGTGCCTGCAGGCGACGCGCGCCCGCACTGTCGCCCTGAGACTCGAGCAACGCGGCCAGGTGCATCAGGGCCAGCGGGTGCTGGGGTTCCAGGTACAAGGCTTTGCGGTAATAACCCTGGGCTTCCAGGGCGCTGCCGGCCACATCGCTGAGCAGCCCCAGCCAGTAGAACACCTGGGCGGCCGGCGGGTGGTTGCTCAAATAGCGTTCGCAGGCGGCGCGGGCTTCGGCGCTCTTGCCGGCGTTGGCCAGGGTGGCGATCTGGCTGAGCAAGTCGACCGTGTCGGAGGGCGGCGCCTTGATTGGCACCACCTGAGCGCTGGCCGTGCTGAACGGTCGCGGCTTGACCGGCAGCGGCAGCGGCATCGGTGCCGCGCTGCGCGCAAGCACGGGATTGGGCATGGGTGCAAACACCGGCGCCGGCTTGACCGGTTCCGCGTGGCGGCTGAAGGCAAACGACTGCGGCACGCCAATCGAACGCATGCCGTGGCGCCCCAACAGGCTGCCCTCGGCCGGGCCGATGAACAGCACCCCGTCCAGGTGGGTCAAGCCCTTGAGCACATCGAACACTTGCTGTTGCGTCGGCTGGTCGAAGTAGATCAGCAGGTTGCGGCAGAACACGAAATCATAGGCTGACTCATTGGCGAGCAGGGCCGGGTCGAGCAGGTTGCCGACTTGCAGGCGCACCTGTTCGCGCACGCGGTCTGCTATGTGGTAACCATCGGCCTGTTCGCTGAAGTGGCGGTCGCGAAAGTCGATGTCACCGCCGCGAAACGAATTCTTGCCGTACACGCCGCGCCGGGCGCGTTCCACCGACAGCGGGCTGACATCCATGCCCTGCACCTTGAACTGATGCGGCGCAAGGCCTGCATCGAGTAAAGCCATGGCGATCGAATAGGGCTCCTCGCCGGTGGAGCATGGCAGGCTCAGAATGCGCAAGGCGCGCAACTGATTGAGCTCGTCCAGACGCGCCTTGGCCAACCGCGCAAGGGTAGCGAAGGATTCGGGATAGCGAAAGAACCAGGTCTCGGGGACGATCACCGCTTCGATCAACGCCTGCTGTTCGTCGTGGGAACGTTGCAGGTGCTGCCAGTAATCATCCGCCGTCTGCGCCTGCACCGCCTGGCTGCGCTGGCGCACGGCACGCTCGATAATGGCTTCGCCCACCGAGGCAACGTCCAGGCCGATGCGTTCTTTCAAATAGGCAAAAAAGCGCGGGTCGTTGCTCATGGGCTCAACTCGGCAGAGAACAGCAAGGCACGCACGTCTTCGGTCAGCAGGTCATTCACGCCAATCCATTGCGTCAAGCCCGCCGCATCTTCGCGTACCGGCCCCAGGTAGGGCGCCTGGCGGTTGTCCAGGCCATAGGGCTGAAATTCGGCGGGGTCGCAGCGCAGCGTGTCGGTGGCCTGTTCGAGAATCAACCCCAGCCGGCGCGGTTCGGCCCATGGTTGCGGCTGGTAATTGACCAGCACCAGCCGCGTGCTGGTGCGGGCCTGGGCGGCGGTGCCGAAGGTCAGCGCACTCAGGTCGATGACCGGCACCAGCGCGCCGCGATGGGCGAAAATGCCGGGCACCCAGACCGGCGCGTGGGCGATGGGCTTGAGTGGCAGGCGCGGCAATACCTCGGCCACTTCGGTGGCCTTGAGGGCAAAGCGTTCACTGCCGATGTGGAACAGCAGGAACAACGCCTTTTTCGCTGCCGTAACGGCGCCGCGTTTAGCCGCGAGGTCGCTCATCAGACTTTGAAACGCGACACGCCGCTGCGCAGACCCACCGCAACCTGGCTCAATTCATCAATGGCAAAGCTGGCCTGACGCAAGGACTCCACGGTCTGGCTGCTGGCGTCGCCGAGCTGCACCAGCGCGTGGTTGATCTGCTCGGCGCCGGTGGCCTGGGCCTGCATGCCCTCGTTGACCATCAACACCCGCGGCGCCAGCGCCTGTACCTGATGGATAATCTGGGAAAGTTGCTCGCCTACCTGCTGCACTTCGAACATGCCGCGGCGCACTTCCTCGGAGAACTTGTCCATGCCCATCACCCCCGCCGACACCGCCGACTGGATCTCGCGCACCATCTGCTCGATGTCATAGGTGGCCACGGCGGTCTGGTCGGCCAGGCGTCGTACTTCGGTGGCTACGACGGCAAAGCCGCGCCCGTATTCGCCCGCCTTCTCGGCCTCGATGGCTGCATTGAGCGACAGCAGGTTGGTCTGGTCGGCGACCTTGACGATGGTCACCACCACCTGGTTGATGTTGCCAGCCTTCTCATTGAGGATCGCCAGCTTGGCGTTCACCAGGTCAGCGGCGCCCATCACCGAGTGCATGGTTTCTTCCATGCGCGCCAGGCCCTGCTGGCCGGAGCCGGCAGCCACCGAGGCCTGATCGGCGGCGGTGGAGACTTCGGTCATGGTGCGTACCAGGTCCTTGGACGTGGCGGCGATTTCCCGCGACGTGGCGCCAATTTCGGTGGTGGTGGCAGCGGTTTCGGTTGCGGTGGCCTGCTGCTGCTTGGAGGTGGCGGCAATCTCGGTCACCGAGGTGGTCACCTGCACCGAGGAGCGCTGGGCCTGGGACACCAGGGCGGTCAGCTCGGTCATCATGTCGTTGAAGCCGGTTTCCACCGCGTTGAATTCGTCCTTGCGTTCCAGGTTCAAGCGCATGCTCAGGTCACCGGTGCGCATGGTTTCGAGGATCTCGACGATGCGCTTCATCGGCGCCATGATTGCGCGCATCAGCAGCAGGCCACACAACCCAGCCGCCAGGACGGCGATGATCAGCGACACCACCATGCTGATCTTGGCTGACATCACGGACTCATCAATGGCGGCCGTGGCGCGGTCGGCCACGTTCTTGTTTTCAGTGATGATGTCGTTGAGCTTCATGCGCCCTTCGGTCCAGATGGGCGTCAATTGCTCTTCGAGCAACACGCTGGCAGCGGGCAGGTCGTTGGCTTCAACGCGTTCCAGCACCTGGTCCAGCACTTTGTTGTAATTGATGTGCGCGGCCTTGAAGTTGTCGAACTCCATGCGGTCAGCCTGTTCATGCACGGTTTTTTCATAGTTGGCCATCTGCTGCTCGATACGCGCTTCGAAGGACTTGTAGTCGTTCTTGTCGGTATTGGTGAGGGTCTTTTCCTCGCGCAGGCCGATGATGTCAATCGTCAGCAAATAGCTGTCGACCCACGCGCTGCGGATCATCGAGCTTAAGTAGACCCCGGGCACCGCATCATCCCTGACGGCTTCCTGGCTGGCTTCGATCTTCAGCAACCGTGAGTAGGACACCACGACCATCAACAACATGATGGCGATAATGACCGCAAAGCTCGCCAAAATCCGTTGGCGCAAGGTCCAGTTCTTCACAGTAATTCCTCGAAGGGCCGTTCAAATGGAGGGGAGTATAGCTGAGCGGAATGTGCGAGGGGGGTTGCTTGCGATGCCGGTGTGTTTGTATCAAAGGTACTGACTGACTGGCTCAGGCAACCTCATTGCTGTGGCGAACGGGCTTGACCTAACGCCGTTCAGTCAAGCGCAGACTCCCTGTGGCGAGCAGGCTTGTCCTGCGTTGGGCTGCGCAGCAGCCCCAAAACCAGCCTCCGCGTAGTATCAGGTATACCGAGGGTTTCTTGATTGGGGGCGCTTCGCACCCCAACGCGGGGCAAGCCCGCTCGCCACAAGAAACGGGGCCTCCCATATCTTGATTTGCGTACCGCCTGTATTTACTGGGCCAGACGCACCTGCTTCTCCAGTTCGGCCTTCAGGCCGGGCTCCAGCCGGAGCTGGCGGGCCAGTTCGTCGAGGTATGACTTTTCCATGAAGTTTTCCTCGTCCACCAGCATCACGCTGGCGATGTACATCTCGGCGGCCATTTCTGGAGTACCTGCGGCGCGGGCTACATCGGCGGGGTCCAGGGGTTTGTTGAGTTCGGCGTGCAGCCAGCTTTGCAGCTCGAAGTCGTTGTCCAGCTTGGTGAACTCGCCTTCGATCAGCGCGCGCTCGCGATCATCCACATGCCCGTCGGCCTTGGCGGCGGCGACCAGTGCCTTGAGGATGCCCTGGCTATGCTGCTCGACCTGGGCCGGCGGCAGGCGGTCGATGGTCTGCGGTTCGCTCTGCGGCGCGCTGGCCTGCTGCGCCTGCCAGTTGCCGTACGCCTTGTAGGCGATGACGCCCAGGGCAGCCAGCCCGCCGTAGGTCAGCGCCTTGCCGCCAAATTTGCGCGCCTTCTTGTTACCCATCAGCAGGCCCATGGCACCCGCCGCCAACGCGCCACCGCCGGCCCCGCCGAGCAAGCTGCCAAGGCCGCCACTGCCGAGCAGGCCATCCAGGGCGCCCTTTTCATCCGACTTGCGCTGACCGCCCGCCTTTTTCTGCAACATGTCCTGACCAGACTTAAGCAACTGATCGAGCAATCCACGGGTATTCATAAATAGCCTCCAGGCACTAGGGGGTACACAGGACAAACAGACCCCAGCGTAAAACCAAGTGCCAAATTTATTGCCCGCTAGAGTGCTTCCAGATGTAACACCCCACTTGTACTTTGAAGCTTTACAGTCGCCCGCCTGCTAACTTGGAAATGTCTTGTCGCACATGCGAAGCAGGCACAGTGCTATCAATCAATTTTCCTTGTTCATCGAACCGCTTAGGCTATCCGGCGTCTGTTTAATGTCCGTTGCGTTTGGCCGAAGGCATGTCCGAACCGTTATTTCTGATCCATTACGTGCCAGGAACGGCGCGGGATTTGCTCACGACAGGTTGTCTCTATGCATCGCAGGAATTTGCTCAAAGCGTCCATGGCCATTGCGGCTTACACCGGTTTGTCGGCCAGTGGCCTGCTGGCCGCTCAGGCCTGGGCCGGTAACCGTGCCGCCGATGGCAAGGCCGTGGCATTCGATTTTGAAACGCTCAAGGCCCAGGCTAAACAGCTCGCAGGCTCTGCCTACAAAGACACCCGGCAGGTGCTGCCGCCCACGCTGGCGACCATGACCCCGCAAAATTTCAACGCGATTGGCTACGACGGCAATCATTCGCTATGGAAAGAACTGAACGGCCAGTTGGATGTGCAGTTCTTCCACGTCGGCATGGGCTTCAAGACGCCGGTGCGCATGCACAGCGTCGACCCCAAGACCCGCGAAGCCCGTGAGGTGCATTTCCGCCCCTCACTGTTCAACTATGAAAAGACCACGGTGGACACCAAACAACTGACCGGTGACCTGGGGTTTTCCGGCTTCAAGCTGTTCAAGGCGCCGGAGCTGGACCGTCATGACGTGTTGTCGTTTTTGGGCGCCAGCTATTTCCGCGCGGTGGACTCCACCGGCCAGTACGGCCTTTCGGCACGCGGCCTGGCAATTGATACCTACGCGAAAAAGCGCGAGGAATTCCCCGACTTCACCCAGTTCTGGTTCGAGACCCCGGAGAAGAACGCCACGCGCTTCGTGGTCTACGCCCTGCTCGACTCGCCGAGCGCCACGGGTGCCTATCGCTTCGATATCGACTGTCAGGCCAACCAGGTGGTGATGGCGATCGACGCGCATATCAACGCGCGTACCGCCATCGAACAACTGGGCATCGCGGCGATGACCAGCATGTTCAGCTGTGGCACCCATGAACGGCGCATGTGCGACACCATTCACCCGCAAATCCACGACTCGGACCGCCTGGCGATGTGGCGCGGTAACGGCGAGTGGGTGTGCCGCCCGCTGAACAACCCGGCCAAGCTGCAATTCAACGCATTCGCCGACACCGACCCAAAAGGGTTTGGCCTGGTGCAGACCGACCACGAGTTCGCCAGCTATCAGGACACCGTGGACTGGTACAGCAAGCGTCCAAGCCTGTGGGTGGAACCGACCACCGCCTGGGGCGAAGGCTCGATCGACCTGCTGGAAATCCCCACCACCGGAGAGACCCTGGACAATATCGTGGCCTTCTGGACCCCGAAAAAGCCCGTCGCTGCCGGTGACTCCCTCAATTATGGCTACAAACTGTACTGGAGCGCCCTGCCCCCGGTCAGCACGCCGTTGGCGCAGGTCGACGCCACCCGTTCCGGCATGGGCGGCTTTACCGAAGGCTGGGCACCCGGCGAGCATTACCCCGAAGTGTGGGCGCGGCGCTTTGCAGTGGACTTCAAGGGCGGCGGCCTGGACCGCCTGCCGGCCGGCACCGGCATCGAGCCAGTGGTGACCTGCTCCCATGGTGAGGTGAAGGATTTCAGCGTGCTGGTGCTCGACAACATCAAGGGTTACCGCATCCTGTTCGACTGGTACCCCACCAGCGACAGCGTGGAGCCGGTGGAGCTGCGCCTGTTTATCCGCACCCAGGACCGCACCTTGAGTGAAACCTGGCTGTACCAGTACTTCCCGCCTGCGCCGGACAAACGCAAGTACACGTGAGGCGCCGATTATAAACAGGGGAACGGGTTTGCCCGCGATAGCGATGAGTCAGTCGTTCATGTCGCAACTGGTCTACCGTCATCGCGGGCAAGTCGAATCGTCGCACCGCCGCTCCTACATTTGATTTTCGCTGGTTTTAAAAGCGCGACACACTCTTCATTGCCCCAACCAGATACCGCATCGCCACCTGATCGTTTTCGGTCAGGGCGCGATACTGCGCCAGCAATTCAGCCTCGTCCGAACTCAACCTGTGACCACGCTGGGACATTCTGCGGGTCAGATAAGACGCCACCGCACCCGCTACACCATAGGACTTGGCCATGACCTGATTCTCCTGATAACGATCAAATACTCCTTGTGCCCATTTTTTGTCTGCCATGAAGTGCAATCCCTTCGCGGGCAAACCGACTGACTTCTCGGGCCAGAAACCAGACTTACCCTAAGCGTAGAAACAATCTCGTCACGTGTGGGATTTTTTTAGAGTATTCACTTAAAAAAATGCTTCGGTAACAAATACCTACAGCCGAATCCCACATTCCAGACACAAAAAAACCCACCGGGTCAGGGTGGGTTTCGGTGCCGTCTGCGTGGAATCAATCGCGCAGATCAGATTCATGGATCGGCTGGTCGCGATGGGTCGCGCGTTGATACTGCGCCGGCCAGGTCGCCTTGCGTCCGCCCAGGTCGTCATCGGCATGCAGCGGCCAGTACGGGTCGCGCAGCAGTTCACGGGCGAGGAAGATCAGGTCGGCCTGGCAGGTGCGCAGGATATGCTCGGCCTGGGCCGGCTCGGTGATCATGCCAACGGTGCCGGTGGCAATCCCGGACTCCTTGCGCACACGCTCGGCAAAACGCGTCTGGTAGCCGGGGCCCGTAGGGATTTCAGCGTTGGCGGCGGTGCCGCCGGAGGAGACGTCGATCAGGTCGACGCCCAGGTCCTTCAGGCGCCGCGCCAGCTCCACGGTTTCATCAGGGTTCCAGCCGTCCTCCACCCAGTCGGTGGCCGACACGCGCACAAACAGCGGTAGTTCTTGAGGCCAGACTTCGCGTACCGCGCGGGTCACTTCGAGCACCAGGCGGATACGGTTTTCGAAGGAGCCGCCGTACTGGTCGCGCCGCTGGTTACTGATGGGCGAGAGAAACTGGTGCAGCAAGTAGCCGTGGGCGGCGTGGATTTCCACCACCTCGAAACCCGCCGTCAACGCGCGCCTGGCGGCTGCCACGAAATCGGCGATCACTTGCTGGATCTGCCCTTCGTCCAGCGGCGTGGGCTGGGTGTGCTGAGGGTCGAACGCGATCGGCGAGGGCCCCACCGGCACCCAGCCGCCGTCTTCCGGCTTGACGCTGCCATGCTTGCCGATCCACGGGCGGTGAGTGCTGGCCTTGCGTCCGGCATGGCCCAGCTGGATACCGGCCACCGCGCCCTGGGCCGCAATGAACCGGGTGATGCGCTGCAGCGGCTCGATCTGTGCGTCGTTCCACAGTCCCAAATCCTGGGCGGTGATACGGCCATCGGCGGTCACGGCGGTGGATTCGGTAAAGATCAGCCCGGCGCCGCCCACCGCGCGACTGCCGAGGTGGACCAGATGCCAGTCGTTGGCCAGGCCATCGGCGCTGGAGTACTGGCACATCGGCGAGACCACGATGCGATTGAGCAGGGTCAGTTGGCGCAGGGCATAGGGTTCGAGCAATTGACTCATGGCGCACCTCTTGCGGGATCTGTAGGCACATCAACGGTGCCTGGAGCCTAGTCGACAACCGCCCGTCACACAGGGTTCAGAAGTAAAGACGGGAGCCGATTGCCGGCTCCCGCGGTACGGCCGTCTACATTTCGACCTGGGTGCCCAGCTCGATCACGCGATTGACCGGGAGTTTGAAGAAGCGCAGGTTGCCGTTGGCGTTCTTCAACATGAAGGCGAACAGCGCTTCGCGCCAACGCGCCATGCCCTTGATGCGCGAGGCGATCACGGTTTCGCGGCTGAGAAAATACGTGGTGCGCATCGGGCTGAAATCCAGCTCTTCCAGATGACAAAGCTTCAGCGCCTGGGGCACATCCGGCTCGTCGGTAAAACCAAAGTGCAGGATCACCCGGAAGAAACCTTCACCGTAGGCATCCACCTCGAAGCGCCGGGCGGCAGGTACGCGCGGAATGTCCTCGTAGACCACCGTCAGCAACACCACCTGCTCATGCAGCACCTGGTTGTGCAGCAGGTTGTGCAGCAGCGCATGGGGCGTTGCGTCCGGCCGCGCGGTAAGAAACACCGCCGTGCCCTGTACGCGGTGAGGCGGTTGCACGCGAATGCTGTTGATAAAGATCGGCAGCGGCAGGCCACCCTCGTCGAGGCGCTCCACCAGCAACTGCTTGCCGCGCTTCCACGTCGTCATCAACACGAACAGCACGATCCCCGCGAGCACCGGGAAGGCGCCGCCCTGGATGATCTTCGGCACGTTGGCGGCAAAATACAGCCCGTCCACCAACAGGCAGCAGAGCAATACCGGCACGGCCAGTATCGGTGGCCATTTCCACAGCAGCAGCATCACCGCCGACACGAGGATGGTGGTCATCAGCATGGTGCCGGTCACGGCCACTCCGTAGGCCGAGGCCAACGCGTTGGAGGATTCGAAGCCCAGCACCAGCAGGATCACACCGACCATCAGCGACCAGTTCACCGCACCGATATAGATCTGGCCCTGCTCGGCGCTGGAGGTGTGCTGGATGTGCATGCGCGGGATGTAACCCAGCTGGATCGCCTGGCGCGTCAACGAGAACGCGCCGGAAATTACCGCCTGGGAGGCAATCACCGTGGCCAGGGTGGACAGCACCACCAGCGGGATCAGCGCCCAGCTCGGCGCCAGCAGGTAGAAGGGGTTGCGCGCGGCTTCAGGGTCGCCCAGCAGCATGGCGCCCTGGCCGAAATAATTGAGCACCAGCGCCGGCAGCACCAAAATGAACCAGGCGCGGGCGATGGGCTTGCGCCCAAAGTGGCCCATGTCGGCGTACAGCGCTTCGGCACCGGTCAACGCCAGCACCACTGCGCCCAGAATCGCCACGCCGATGCCGGGGTGCGCCTCGAAGAAACGTACGGCCCACATCGGGTTCAACGCACTGAGCACTTCCGGGTGCAGGGTGATGCCATACACACCAAGGCCGCCGAGCACCAGAAACCAGGTCACCATCACCGGCCCGAACAGCTTGCCGATGCGGTCGGTGCCGTGTTTCTGGATCAGGAACAGCGCCACCAGCACCACCAGCGCGATGGGCACCACCCACTTATCCACGCCGTCGAACGCCAGCTCCAGGCCTTCCACGGCCGACAGCACCGAGATCGCCGGAGTGATCATGCTGTCGCCATAGAACAACGCCGCACCGCACAGGCCACAGACCACGAGGAAACTGCGCAACTTCTTGCGCTCCCCCGCCGCACGTCGCGCCAGCGCGGTCAGGGCCATGATGCCGCCCTCGCCCTGGTTGTCGGCGCGCAGCACGAACAGCATGTACTTGATCGACACGACCCAGATCAGCGACCAGAAAATCAGCGCCAGGATCCCCAACACACCGTCATGGTTGACCTGCACCCCATAACCGCCAGTGAATACTTCCTTGAGGGTATAAAGTGGACTGGTCCCGATATCGCCATAAACCACCCCGACCGCCGCCACCAGCATGCCTATCGGCTTGGTGTTTGAATGCTCGGCACCCGCCGCCTGACTACTTGCCTGACCCATCAACCACTCCTGCCCTTAGACCTGCGGCCATTTATAAACAACGCACCTGAGCGGACCCTAGCATGCGCCGTTTAACTTCTCGTAACAGACGTTTTATTGACTCACGGGACCGGCCCGTGAGTAGAGGCGCGAAGCATAGCGCAGCACTCGTCGCATTTCCCCGCATAAAGCTGGTCAACTGCGCCGCCCATCGCTAGAATTGCGCACTTTTTGATCAGAGGCACACCAAGTGCCCGGCAACCGCCTTGTCGTGCCCGACTGGCGGTGTCATTCAATACCGAGGTTAGACATGTCCACCACCATCGCAAAGGCCAACCCCAAGGTTGGCTTTGTTTCCCTGGGTTGCCCGAAGGCTCTGGTCGACTCCGAACGCATCCTCACGCAACTGCGCATGGAAGGCTATGACGTGGTGTCCACCTATCAGGACGCTGACGTGGTGGTGGTCAACACTTGTGGCTTTATCGATTCGGCCAAGGCGGAGTCGCTGGAAGTGATTGGCGAGGCCATCAAGGAAAACGGCAAGGTCATCGTGACCGGCTGCATGGGCGTGGAAGAAGGCAATATCCGCAACGTGCACCCCAGCGTGCTGGCGGTGACCGGTCCGCAGCAGTATGAGCAGGTGGTCAACGCCGTGCACGAGGTGGTGCCGCCGCGTCAGGACCATAATCCGCTGATCGACCTGGTGCCGCCTCAAGGCATCAAGCTGACGCCGCGTCACTATGCGTACCTGAAGATTTCCGAAGGCTGCAACCACAGCTGCAGCTTCTGCATCATCCCGTCGATGCGCGGCAAGCTGGTCAGCCGTCCGGTGGGCGATGTTCTCGACGAGGCCCAGCGCCTGGTCAAATCCGGCGTCAAAGAGCTGTTGGTGATCTCCCAGGACACCAGCGCCTACGGCGTCGATGTGAAATACCGCACCGGTTTCTGGAACGGCGCGCCGGTGAAAACCCGCATGACCGAACTGTGCGAAGCCCTCAGCAGCCTGGGTGTGTGGGTTCGCCTGCACTACGTCTACCCTTACCCGCATGTGGACGAGCTGATTCCGTTGATGGCCGCCGGCAAGATCCTGCCGTACCTGGACATTCCGTTCCAGCACGCCAGCCCCAGGGTGCTCAAGGCGATGAAACGCCCGGCGTTCGAAGACAAGACCCTGGCGCGTATCAAGAACTGGCGCGAGATCTGCCCGGAACTGATCATCCGGTCGACCTTCATCGTTGGCTTCCCCGGCGAAACCGAGGAAGACTTCCAGTACCTGCTGGACTGGCTGACTGAAGCGCAGCTGGACCGCGTCGGCTGCTTCCAGTATTCGCCGGTGGAAGGTGCTCCGGCCAATCTGCTGGACCTGGCCGTGGTGCCGGACGACGTCAAGCAAGACCGTTGGGAGCGTTTCATGGCGCATCAGCAGGCGATCAGCTCGGCGCGCCTGCAACTGCGCATCGGCAAGGAAATCGAAGTGCTGATCGACGAAGTCGACGAGCAAGGCGCAGTTGGCCGCTGCTTCTTCGATGCGCCGGAAATCGACGGTAACGTGTTTATCGACGACGCCAGCGGCCTTAAGCCGGGCGACAAGGTCTGGTGCACCGTGACCGATGCCGACGAGTACGACCTGTGGGCCGAAAAGCGCGACTAATTCTGTAAAGAAATACAAAAGCCCCGCCTCTGAACAAGAGGCGGGGCTTTTTTGGGTCTATTGTTTTGCCCATAAAGGGCAGAGAGAGGCAAGGAGCAGCGGACATGCGTGAGCATTCGGTCATCCATACACCCAACACCACTGACTACGTGGAGTTGACGCGCATCTGGGAAGACTCCGTGCGGGCCACCCACGATTTTCTGCCGGACAGTTACATTGTGCTGCTGAAAAACCTGGTGCTCACCCGCTACCTCGATGCGGTGATGCTGGTGTGCACCCGAGACACCCGCCAGCGCATCACCGGGTTTGCCGGCGTGGCGGCGGGCAAGGTCGAAATGCTGTTTATCGACCCGCAACACCGAGGCCAGGGTCTGGGCCGTCAATTGCTGCGTTACGCAATCGAGCATTTGAATGCCCAAGCGCTTGATGTGAATGAGCAAAACCCCGAGGCACTCGGGTTTTACCTCAAGCAGGGTTTTGAGGTGGTCGGCCGCACGGCCCATGACGGCCTGGGCCAGCCCTACCCGTTGCTGCATCTGCGTTTGCGTGAGCGACCCATGGCAAGCCAGCCGCCACATTTTCAAGCGAGCTGAAATGGGACCGGGATTAACCGGCGCCAGGCAGGTACAATAGGCGCCCCATTTTGTTACGGCCCTTGTCATGACCGACCCCATACGCCTCTCCAAACGCCTTATCGAACTGGTCGGCTGCTCCCGTCGGGAGGCTGAGCTGTTTATCGAAGGCGGTTGGGTCTCGGTGGACGGTGAAGTGATCGACGAGCCGCAGTTCAAGGTCACCACGCAAAAAGTCGAACTGGACCCGGACGCCAAGGCCACCGTGCCGGAGCCGGTGACCATTCTGCTGCACGCGCCAGCCGGCGTGGATGCCGAAACGGCGATGGCCTCGATCAGCGCCGAGACGCTGTCCGAAGAACACCGTTTCAGCAAGCGTCCGCTCAAGGGCCACTTCTTGCGCCTGACCGCAAGCGCTGACCTGCAAGCCAAAGCCAGTGGCCTGCTGGTGTTCACCCAGGACTGGAAGATCCTGCGCAAGCTGACCGCCGATGCCGCCAAGATCGAGCAGGAGTATGTGGTGGAGGTCGAAGGCGACATGGTTGCCCACGGCCTCAACCGTCTGAACCACGGCCTGACGTACAAGGGCAAGGAATTGCCGCCGGTCAAGGCCAGTTGGCAGAACGAAAACCGCCTGCGCTTTGCGATGAAAAATCCGCAACCGGGCGTGATCGCGCTGTTCTGCGAAGCCGTTGGTCTGAAGGTGGTCGCCATTCGCCGCATCCGCATCGGCGGCGTGTCCATTGGCAAGGTGCCGGTAGGCCAGTGGCGCTATCTGTCCGGCAAAGAGAAGTTCTAAAACGCCGTTCCCCTTTTCTCGACACCGCCTGATGGGCGGTGTCCTCAGTTGAATACCAGGATTGCTCACCATGATTCACAACGACGTACTGCGCAGCGTGCGCTACATGCTCGACATCAGCGACAACAAGATGGTCGAGATTATCAAGATCGGCGGCATGGACGTGACCAAGGAAGACCTGCTGACCTACCTCAAGAAAGACGAGGAAGAAGGCTTTGTGTTCTGCCCGGACGACGTCATGGCGCACTTCCTCGATGGTTTGGTGATCTTCAAGCGTGGCAAGGACGAAAGCCGTCCACCGCAACCGATCGAAACGCCGGTCACCAATAACATCATCCTCAAGAAACTGCGCGTGGCCTTCGAACTCAAGGAAGACGACATGCACGCCATCCTCAAGGCCGCCGAGTTTCCAGTGTCCAAGCCGGAGCTGAGCGCACTGTTTCGCAAGTTCGGGCACACCAACTATCGCCCGTGCGGCGACCAGCTGCTGCGCAATTTCCTCAAGGGCCTGACGCTGCGGGTTCGTGCGTAAGCCATGACTTACAACGTCTCGCCTGTCGGCTTCGTGCGCTCCTGCTTCAAGGAGAAGTTCGCCATTCCGCGCCAACCGCAATTGGCGCCTGCGGCACGGGGCGTGTTGGAACTGGTGGCGCCGTTCGACAAGGGTGAGGCGGTGCAGGGCCTGGAGCAAGTCAGCCATGTGTGGTTGCTGTTTGTGTTCCATCAAGCACTGGAAGACAAGCCGCGCCTCAAAGTGCGGCCGCCGCGCCTGGGCGGCAACGCGTCCATGGGCGTGTTCGCCACCCGCGCCACCCATCGGCCCAATGGCATCGGCCAGTCGGTGGTGAAGCTGGACAAGGTGGAAGCGGGCCGGCTGTGGATTTCCGGGATCGATCTGCTCGACGGCACGCCAGTGCTGGATATCAAGCCGTATGTGCCGTATGCCGACATCATCGACACCGCCACCAACAACGTCGCCAGCGCTGCGCCGCAGCTGATTGGCGTGCAGTGGCTCAAGACTGCGTTGCAACAGGCGCAAGGCCATGCCCAGCGCCTGGACGAACCGTTGGTGGAACTGGTTGAGCAGTGTCTGGCGCAGGACCCGAGGCCGGCGTATCAGGTGCCAACGTCAGAGCGCGAATATGGGGCGCAGTTCTGGGATGTGGATGTGCGTTGGCACTATCCGGAGCCTGGGATGATTTGCGTGCTGGAAGTGCTGCCGGCTCAATAGCACGCAAACCAGATGTGGGAGGGGGCTTGCTCCCGATCGCGGCGTGTCAGTCACTGTCTCGGTTGACTGACCTACCGTAATCGGGAGCAAGCCCCCTCCCACATTTTTGGTTGTGCGTTTGTCAGTGGCGCGGAATTACTTTTCGACGAACGCGCGTTCGATCAGGTAATCACCCGGCTCACGCATGCGTGGCGAAACCTTCAGACCGAAGCTGTTCAGCACTTCGCTGGTTTCGTCCAACATGCTCGGACTGCCGCACAGCATGGCGCGGTCGTCCTCGGGGTTGATCGGCGGCAGGCCGATGTCGGTGAACAGCTTGCCGCTGCGCATCAGGTCAGTCAGGCGACCTTCGTTTTCGAACGGCTCGCGGGTCACAGTCGGGTAGTAGATCAACTTGTCACGCAGGGCCTCGCCGAAGAATTCGTTCTGCGGCAGATGCTCGGTGATGAATTCGCGGTAGGCGACTTCGTTGACGTAACGCACGCCGTGGCACAGGATCACTTTTTCGAAACGCTCGTAGGTTTCCGGGTCCTGGATCACGCTCATGAAGGGCGCCAGGCCAGTACCGGTGCTGAGCAGGTACAGGTGTTTGCCAGGCTTCAGATCGTCAAGCACCAGGGTGCCCGTCGGTTTCTTGCTGATGATGATCTCGTCGCCTTCCTTCAAGTGCTGCAATTGGGAGGTCAGCGGGCCATCGGGCACCTTGATGCTGAAGAACTCCAGATGCTCTTCCCAGTTTGGGCTGGCAATGGAGTAAGCGCGCATGAGCGGGCGGCCGTTGGGCTGTTGCAGGCCGATCATCACGAACTGACCGTTCTCGAAGCGCAGGCCCGGATCGCGGGTGCACTTGAAGCTGAACAGAGTGTCGTTCCAGTGATGAACACTGAGGACACGCTCGTGGTTCATGTTGCTCATGTACGGGGGACTCCTGGAGATGGGTCTGCGCCAAAGGTGTGGATGCGCAATTGCACAGCATTCTAATGGCGGCGACAATATCTGTTAACTGGATTATTAAGATAAGGGTTATCGGTTATATCGATATGCGATTTACTCTCCGTCAACTGCAAGTTTTCGTCGCCGTCGCCCAGCAGGAAAGCGTTTCGCGCGCTGCTGGCCTTCTGGCCTTATCGCAATCCGCCGCCAGCACTTCGATCACTGAGCTGGAGCGTCAATCCAGCTGCCAATTGTTCGACCGCGCCGGCAAACGCCTGAGTCTCAATGCGCTCGGCCATCAACTGTTGCCCCAGGCAGTGGCGCTGCTGGACCAGGCCAAGGAGATTGAGGACCTGCTCAACGGCAAGTCCGGCTTCGGCTCCCTGGCGGTCGGCGCGACCCTGACCATCGGTAACTACCTGGCTACCCTGCTGATCGGCAGCTTCATGCAGCAGCACCCCGAGAGTCAGGTGAAGCTGCATGTGCAGAACACGGCCAACATCGTGCATCAGGTGGCGCACTACGAAATTGACCTGGGTCTGATCGAAGGCGACTGCAGCCACCCTGATATCGAAGTGCAAACCTGGGTGGAGGATGAACTGGTGGTGTTTTGCGCGCCGCAACATCACCTGGCCAAACGGGGCACGGCAAGCCTGGATGAGCTGACCCGCGAGGCGTGGATTCTGCGCGAACAAGGCTCTGGCACGCGCCTGACCTTCGACCAAGCCATGCGCCATCACCGCAGCACGTTGAATATTCGCCTGGAGCTGGAACACACCGAAGCGATCAAACGCGCGGTGGAGTCGGGTTTGGGGATTGGCTGTATCTCGCGCCTGGCGCTGCGCGACGCGTTTCGCCGCGGCAGCCTGGTGCCGGTGGAAACACCGGATCTGGACCTGGCCCGGCAGTTCTACTTCATCTGGCATAAACAGAAATACCAGACCTCGGCGATGCGCGAGTTTCTGGAGCTGTGCCGCGCGTTCACCGCAGGCGTTCAGCGCAGCGACGAGATCGTGCTGCCGAGCATCGCCTGAGGGTCAGACGAGGATCACGCCCCACACCAGCGCAATCATCGTCAGCGCCACAAATTGCGCGGCGCTGCCCATGTCCTTGGCGTTTTTCGACAGGGGATGGAGGTCCAGGGAAATACGGTCGATGGCCGCTTCAACCGCCGAATTGAGCAACTCGACGATCAAAGCCAGCAAGCACACGGCAATCATCAGCGCCCGCTCGACCCGGCTGACATTCAGGAAAAAGCTCAGTGGCACCAGAACGACGTTGAGTAGCACCAACTGACGAAAGGCTGCCTCACCGGTGAAGGCTGCGCGCAGGCCATCCAGGGAATAACCCCCAGCGTTGAAGATACGTTTGATACCGGTTTGACCCTTGAAAGGCGACATAGATATAGGCAACTGAACCAAAGAAGTGGGGAAGCTAGATCACGCAAAGTCAAAAAAGCGTGAAGCGGTAACAGCTTAATGCTGAGAAATTGACTCAAGTTGTTGCAAGAGCAACGCCGCCTGGGTTCGCGTACGCACCCCAAGTTTGCGAAAGATCGCCGTGACGTGGGCCTTGATCGTCGCTTCCGACACGCTCAGCTCGTAGGCAATCTGCTTGTTCAGCAGACCTTCGCAGACCATGGTCAATACGCGGAACTGCTGGGGCGTCAGGCTCGCCAGACCATCGCGGGCAGCCTTGGCTTCGTCGGACACGTTGATTTCTTCAAACGCTTGCGGCGGCCACGACACATCACCGTCCAATACCGTGCGCACAGCCTGCTGAATGTCTTCCATCGCGCTGGACTTGGGTATGAAGCCGCTGGCACCGAACTCCTTGGAGCGCACCACCACATCGGCGTCCTCCTGAGCCGAGACCATCACCACGGGGATCTGCGGATACTGGCCACGCAGCAGCACCAGCCCCGAAAAGCCATAGGCGCCCGGCATGTTCAGGTCGAGCAGCACCAGGTCCCAGTCGGCTTTTTCGGTGAGGCGCGCCTCCAGTTCGGCAATGCTGGCCACTTCGACCAGGCGAACATCAGGACCCAGGCCCAGAGTGACGGCCTGATGCAGCGCACTGCGAAACAGCGGATGGTCATCGGCTATCAGGATTTCGTATGTGGCCATTGATTAAATGATCCTGTTTTTATGGGGCCCCTGATCGGCGCCCGGCTTGCCCAGCGCTGCCTGGAGGGTCAAGCACTACGCCGCGGGCATTTTAGCGGGTTGTAGCGTTACCTTGCCATCATGGCTTTGCCATCGGTACAAAGGGCGCAAGGCGCGTGTGGGCGTCGTCGGTCGGGTCCAGTGGCAACTGGAATTTGGCGGCCAGGTAATGGGTGCTGAACACGTCGAGGTAGGCGTCGAGCACTTCGCTGGCGGCCAGGTCGTCGGCCAGCTCCAGGCACAGGGCTGCGACTTCGGCCGTGCAGAAATGATCATCACGCTTGGAACGCCGCAGCTTGTAGCGCGACAGCTGTTCCGGCGCCAGGCTCAGCACCGGCAGACGCTCCAGATACGGGCTCTTGCGAAACATCTTGCGCGCTTCGCTCCAGGTGCCGTCCAGCAGGATGAACAACGGGCGCTTGCCCTCCTCCACGCGAACTTCGCTGACCACACGCTCAGGCGTCACGAACTCACCGGGAAACACGATGTAGGGTTGCCACTGCGGGTCGGCCAACAAGGTGAGCAAACCCTGATCGACCTCAGTGCGCGACCAGGCGAATGCTGTGGTGTCGCGAATGACATCCGCAATCAGCCAGCCAGTGTTGCTGGGTTTCATCGGTTCAACATCGTGCATCAACAGGCACATGGCCGACCGGGCCTGGACCTCTGGTCGCCAGGCGCACAGACAATACTCGGGAATCACACGGCAGTTGGGGCAACGTTCAGCGCGCGAACCACGGTTGAGGAAGGGTCGCACGGCTCGCGCCAGGCGCTCGGTGCGCAGGCGGAAAACGGCGTGGCTCATCGGGTGCGCCACAAAATCGGGTCAATCGACACGGGAAAAACTCGTGGAAGGCAAAAGTGGCCGCAGTTTACCAGCGATACGCCTGGCTGTAGTGGCCAGGGCTCACCTATAATCGCGCGCCACTGAACGCACGGCCCTGTGGCGGGTCTATGCACCAGTAACCGAATCAGGAGAGTTTCATGCTGCGTTCCATGCTGCGCCTTGCTGCCCCGTCCATCGCCCTCGCGCTGGTGCTGCCTGTTGGCGCCCAGGCGGCCTCGCTGCTGGAGGCCCAAATGAACAGGAAGCTGCAAAGCGTCGCGGCTGAAAGCAACAAGGACCTGCCCCGGGAAATTGACGAAAAAACCCTGGAAGTGGCCTACACCGTTGAAGGCATGCAGCTGATCGATCACCTCAGCGTACTGCCTGACCGCGCCGAACAGATGCGCGCCAACCCCAAGGCTGTGTATTTCCAGCTGGGCCAGAGCGTGTGCCTCAATCCGGGTTACCGCGAACTGATGGCCAAGGGCGCCGTCATGCGCTACGAGATTACCGAGAACAAGACCAACCGCCCTGTGGCGTCGGTCAAGTTCGTGGAAGCCGATTGCCCGGCACCGACTGCCGCTAAAAAGAAAAAGTAAGCCCTGCTTGCTCTCCTCGTGCCCAGGTCCCTGGGCGCGTGACTCCCCGCGTCAGTTTCTCCCGCCCAGCCAGACGCTTGCCTGACCGCCAATAAGCGGTTGCCAGCCAAGGGTTTTTCGGCCCATGATCAAGCCATCCCATCCTTTCGCTCGCAGCAGTCTCACTGCTGTTCTGTCATATTTTCAGGGCAAAAAAGGAGAAGTTGAATGCCTTATGAATCGAATGAGCTTCTATTACGGCACTTTGAAGAAAACGGGACCGATCTCACGCAACAGGTCGACGCGCAGCTCCAACTGATCGCCCCCAACAGCCAGAATATTGCGCTATATCGCGACATGATTCTTACTGTGCTGCGCATGGCACAAGACGACCGGGACCGCTGGAACGCCAAAATCACCCTGCGCGCTATCAGGGAGCTGGATCACGCCTTTCGCGTGCTGGAACAGTTCAAAGGCCGGCGCAAGGTGACAGTGTTCGGCTCAGCCCGTACGCCGATGGAAAGTCCGTTGTACGCACTTGCTCGGGAAGTCGGCGCCGCGCTGGCGAGCTCGGACCTGATGGTCATCACCGGCGGCGGTGGCGGCATCATGGCCGCAGCACATGAAGGCGCAGGCCTGGAGCACAGCCTAGGGTTCAACATTACCCTGCCGTTTGAACAGCACGCCAATCCGACCATCGATGGCACCGATAACCTGCTGTCCTTCCATTTCTTTTTTACCCGCAAACTGTTCTTCGTCAAGGAGGCCGATGCGCTGGTACTGTGCCCAGGCGGGTTCGGCACGCTGGATGAAGCGCTGGAGGTGTTGACCTTGATCCAGACCGGCAAAAGCCCGCTGGTACCCGTGGTGCTGCTGGATGCGCCGGGGGGCGGTTTCTGGCAAGGCGCCCTGGACTTTATCCGCAGCCAGCTGGAAGCCAACCGCTATATCCTGCCCACAGACCTCAAGCTGTTGCGGTTGGTGTACAGCGCAGAAGAAGCCGTGGAAGAAATCAATCAGTTCTATGCCAACTTCCATTCCACACGCTGGCTGAAGCGGGAATTTGTGTTGCGCATGCATCACGCTCTCAGCGAACGCGCAATGACTCACCTGCAGGATGAGTTCGCCAGTCTGCGCTTGAGCGGCGAATTCCAGCAACATGCCTACACCGGGGAAGATCATGATGAGCCGAAGTTCAGCCATCTGACGCGACTGGTGTTCAACTTCAACGGCCGTGATCAAGGCCGTTTGCGTGAGCTGGTGGATTACATCAACTTGCCGGAGAACTGGGCAGAGGCCCAGGGCACGACGCAGCAGAGAGCGGCGCCGGAGCCTGCGTGATTTTTGAGCAAAAAAAAAGGCCCACTATTCTCATAGTGGGCCTTTTCTGCACAGTGCCTTAAATTTTGCCAAATGCATTCATGTGGGAGCAAGCCTCCTCCCACATTTTTACACGCATTATTTGATGGCGGAATTATCAACCGTCTTGATGAGCGCGCCATTCAAATCACGGTAGATATTGAGCTGCGCATTATCGGATTTACGAGTTGCAAGTACATTAATGTCATTTACCGAATCACCGTTCACATCAGACTGGACGGAAACAGCGATAGGTGTCAGCGTGTTACCAGCTGAAAATGGAATATAGGTAACCACACCGTTCGATTTAATAACTTTTACCCCTACAACACCAGAATCCGCATCCGCATAGAGGTTGTAGGTGTCACCGTTGAGCGTGTCGGTATCATAAAGCACATTGTTGCCTACCGGCTCGGCAGCAGTTGTAATTATGATGGCGTCGACATCGGCTCCATCGGTGCCCGGGATTACACTGGTGCTGTTGCTGGTGTCAACCACCTTCACATAAGGATAAGCAAGCACCTTATCGACTTGTCCGTCGATATTGAAACCTACCCAAGAACCTGAACCACCGGATGCCAGGGAGACAATCGTGGGTGTCAGCCTAGTGTAAGACACGCCATTGGCCGAGACGTACACATCAAATGAATCCCACCAGCCAGCCTCATATACGTAGATGTCCACATCTGAAGTGCCATCAGCCTTAAGCGCATTGGGACCCACTTTAAATACTGCGCTGCCACTCTTCCCAAGCGAGAGGTACTTACCATCCGGCGTGCCCACTGCGTTACTTTGAATAGCGCCGTCACCAGATGCCCCACTTCCAGGGCTGTAATCAACGACTGAAGTGACGAATCCCACAGCAGTTCCAGGGGACTCTGCATAGGTAGAGTATTTTTCGGCATGGGCTGCGGCAGACAATAGGCACATAAGCGCGATGATGATCTTCTTCATACTGATTCCTTTCTGTTTCATGGGGACTCCTTTATGGCGGATCAAAGCGATGCTCTGATTTTTTGACTCAACGATTTTCTGAAACAAAAAAGGCCCACTATTTTCATAGTGGGCCTTTTCTGACTGGCACTCTAAATGGCGCCAAGTGTGTTCAAAGTGAGAACGGATTTACCGCCCTCAATATGCTTGTGTGCTATCTAATCGTCCATATCCCGACCGCTTAACAAGCGACTGATCATGTCCATCGAAAAACCGCGATAACTCAAAAAACGCCCTTGCTTCGCACGCTCTCTGGCATCAATCGGCAAATGACCAGAGAACTTGCGACGCCAGGTGTCTTCCAGCTGCGTCTGCCAACTGATACCGCACTCGCGCAAGGCAAGGTCGATATCGGCACGTTGCAGACCACGCTGGCTCAGTTCTTCACGAATTCGCGCAGGACCGTAACCGGAGCGCGCTCGATAAGACACGAAACTTTCGAGATAACGGGATTCAGACAGCAGCCCCTCTTCCGTCAAACGGTCCAGGGCTGTTTCGATCATTTCGGGCTCTGCGCCGCGCTGACGCAATTTACGCGTCAGCTCGACCCGACCATGCTCGCGGCGAGCGAGCAGGTCCATTGCAGTGCGCCGAACGGCGACGAGTGTATCCAGTACAACGGTCATCGTTTGCTTCAGATATCAGTGTCAGCTTCTTCAACTTCTTCAACCGGCTCACGGTTGGCTGCAGCCTTCACATCCGGCGCGGCGGTGAGCAGCTTGTCGCGAATCTGCTTCTCAAGTGTGGCCGCGATATCCGGGTTCTCCGCCAGGAACTTGGCCGAGTTGGCCTTGCCTTGGCCGATCTTGCTGCCGTTGTAGGCATACCAGGCACCGGACTTCTCGACGAAACCGTGCAGCACGCCCAGGTCGATCATCTCGCCGTTCAGGTAGATACCCTTGCCGTAGAGAATCTGGAACTCGGCCTGACGGAACGGCGGAGCAACCTTGTTCTTCACGACTTTAACGCGGGTTTCGCTACCTACCACTTCGTCACCTTCTTTCACCGCGCCAGTACGGCGGATATCCAGACGGACCGAAGCGTAGAACTTCAGCGCGTTACCACCGGTGGTGGTTTCCGGGCTGCCGAACATCACGCCGATCTTCATGCGGATCTGGTTGATGAAGATCACCAGGCAGTTGGCGTTCTTGATGTTACCGGTGATTTTACGCAGCGCCTGGGACATCAGACGGGCTTGCAGGCCCACGTGCATGTCACCCATTTCGCCTTCGATTTCAGCCTTGGGTACCAGGGCTGCCACGGAGTCAACCACGATCACATCGATGGCGTTGGAGCGCACCAGCATGTCGGTGATTTCCAGGGCCTGCTCGCCGGTATCCGGCTGGGAAACCAGCAGGTCGTCAACGTTGACGCCCAGCTTGCCGGCGTACTCAGGGTCGAGGGCGTGCTCGGCGTCGACGAACGCGCAGGTGGCGCCCATCTTTTGTGCCTGGGCAATCACCGACAGGGTCAAGGTGGTTTTACCGGAAGATTCAGGACCGTAAATTTCGACGATACGGCCTTTTGGCAGGCCGCCAATGCCGAGCGCGATGTCCAGACCCAGAGAGCCAGTGGAAATAGCCGGGATCGCCTGACGGTCGTGATCGCCCATACGCATTACGGCACCCTTGCCGAATTGACGTTCGATCTGACCCAGGGCCGCAGCCAAGGCTTTCTTCTTGTTGTCGTCCATTAAAGTCCTCACGTAATCAATAAGGCCTGACGGCCAACACCTGTATAAGTAGACAGTATTGTTCCACAAAGATCAGAGATCGCCTACCCCTGATTTTCCATTTCTGCTGCAGCTCGTCGCAACAAGCCCTCCAGCGCGGCCTTTACCGTTTGTCGGCGGACCTCATCACGGTTGCCGGGAAAGTGCGCAAGCTGCGCCGACACCTCATCGCCTACCCCCCACGCCAGCCAGACGGTGCCCACCGGTTTGTCTGGTGAGCCGCCATCCGGCCCCGCCACGCCACTGACCGCCACGGCAAAGCGCGACAGGCTTTTCTCCTGCGCGCCACGCACCATCGCTTCCACCACGTGCTGGCTGACGGCCCCGACGCTGTCGAACAGTTGCTCCGGCACATTCAATTGCCGAGTCTTCTGCCGATTGGAATAGGTGACATAACCCGCCTCGAACCAGGCCGAGCTGCCGGGGATGCGCGTGATGGCCTCGGCAATGCCACCGCCCGTACACGACTCGGCCGTAGTGACATGGGCATTGAGCACCTGCAGACGGCGGCCAAGTTCAGCGGCAAGCTGGGTGATTTCGTTCACGGTCGTCTCCGGGAGTGGGCGGGCGTTTGCCTACCCTACAGGAGCCGTTCAACCATGCAAGTTGCAGAGTGCATCAAGACGCTAACGCACAATCGCTCGCACATAGGCCTGGCAAGCACGCAAGGCGATCAGGGCGTTATCACCGTCGTCGGTGATGCCGATAATTCGCTGAGCATGCGCCGGGTCAAGTCGGGCTCGCGGGGCTGCATGAACCACGCTGCCGGTGGCGGTGGAGGCAGGCACTGCAGCGCAACCGCTGGCGTCGGTGGCGTCGAGAAGGACTGACAACCGCACATCAGCAGTGGCCAGGCGGTCGCGCAGAGCAGTCTGGTTACGTTGGGCATCGCTCAACTCCTGTGCATGTAGTTTGTCGCTGGTGCTGAGCTGTTGCTCAAGGGCCAGGCGTTTATCCTGTTCTGCCTGTTGCCGCCGCAAGGCCGCCTGGCTTTGCTGACTGAGCGCCTGCGCATGACCTGTTGCCTGGTGTTCAAGCTGCGCGCCGTAACGCCAGGCCTGAACTTGCCATACCAGTGCCATGAGCACGCACGCCCCAATCACACGGCCATCCCCTAGAAAACGCATAGCACCACCTTGGCCCGTTCCCAAATCTGCAAGCGATCCTGAAGGCCGTTCAAGCCCCCATTAATGCGACGTGTGATAGTGTTGAACTGGTCTTTATCAGCCAACTGGTTGAGGCCATTGCTTTGCCAGAACCAGGCGGCCGACTCACAGGCCCACTGAGGTTGCTCCAGCAACTGCGGTTGCAGCAGCAGGCGATCATCGCCAAACAATGCCTGGCTGCATGATCGGTAGTTGCGACGTCCCGTGATCTGAATCAACCCTCGTCCACGGTACTTCTGGCCGTCGCCATCCGCCTCGGGGGTGTTGCCTAGACGCACTGCCAAGGCGCCGGTGTCATATTTGCTCAAGTATTGATCGCTGCCCAATTCGCGCACGTAATGCAGTTCACCGGATTCATGACCGATTTGAGCGAGGAAGGCAGCAGCACGTTGGGGAGTGTTGATTTGCCGATTCAGCATTGCCGAGTTAAGTGCGCAGATGAAAACGCCCGCTAAAGAGCGGGCGCGTGGGAAGACTTGCTGGAGTTGTGCGAGCGTCATGAGATGACCTTGCCTCGGGCCGCCGCCCTGGCCGCCAGAATGGCTGCGGGCACGGGCGTATTCTCTTCAAGGAACCGCAAGCTGTACCAGTCGGTTAAAGCCAGATAAGCAAGGGCCTCACGCGAGTCTTGCTGTGCCTGGAGGTCCTGAGGGCTCTGGGTTTTTTCCAGCTTCGAAAGATCAAACATCGCTCAGGCCCTCATCAGGTTTGGCTGGACGGATGGAAACATCAATTGGCTCGACCGGAAAAGGAACGGGGCCGGCCGATACCTGGAGCCTCCCGTTCTGCCACATATAGGCGGGCGCACCTGCGTTGAGAGCCAGCTTCAAGGTCAGCTCGATCTCACCGTTACGACGGCTGACAGGCCCTGCGAACAACTCATTTCCTATCGCGGACATAGGCAGGGTCATCCCGTCAGGGATCAGTGAAAGATCAATCCTTTCATCATTCAGGATCAGTGTTTCCCCCTCGATGAAAGCTTTCGTGGGGATGGCGGGGCCAAGAGGCCGAAAAGGAACGTGGTGAATAATCATGCGTGCCATCTCCCGATTGCCGTTACTGTCACGATATTGTTGAGCGTCCGGTCGGACATAAAGAAGTAGGAACCACCATTGCCGTAGCATCTGGCCGTCAGATCCCAGTCAATCGACGGGTAGATGTTGTGGAACACCGCCACAGGCGTGTCCGCGAAAGCTGCCAACCATGAGACGTTGCGCGTGACGCCGGCGGTGTAGCCGGTAAATCGCTGCTGACAGATTTGCAGGCCGCCGGCAAAGCGGAAATACCAGTTGTCGAGTGCCCCGCCGCGCTCAATGAGCCCGGAATTAATCGGCAAAGCACCCGAAGTGCCAGCGTTGAGCACACCGGAAATCGCATTGCCGTTATGAAGAATACTGCGCCAATTGGGCGCAGCCGCGCCTGGATTGACGCTGAACTGGCGGAAGTGAATACCATCCCCAGACACTGCCATCGACAACTGCGCGCGCCATTGCGGATCATGGCCCCACGCCTGTGACAGAACACTGATTGCGCCAAACCCCGGCACACCATCGGGGTGCTGGTAATAGCTATAGAGGCCGGTATTTGCTTTATTGGGCGAAGCACTTTGCGGCGCCGACAACCCCATCAACTCTCCCGGCGCTGCGCCTTGCGCGGTCCCGATGGCGAAGAGCGAGGTATTGATTTCGGTACGCCACGGGGTCCATTGGCCATCACCTCGTCTCCCTCGTGTAAAAGTCGACTCATCAAGCATGGCTTTCGCGGTTTGCCAAATATAGCCGCCCGAGTTGGCAATCTGCAGGATCTGTACGTAAGGATTAGGCAGATTGACGCCGCCGTTACCGAACTGAAACAAGCCGCTGACGCGCGGTAACTCATTGGCATCGTCAGTGGGTTGTTTCGGAATCGGCTGAGCGCCCCAGCCAGCGTGGCCCGTAATGGGTATGCGACCTGGAGTGAAATCATCGCTGGCGGTGACGATGCTTTGGGTGGCGGCAGTACCGAGTTGGGCCTGCTGGGCGAACAGTTCCTGGGTCATTGCGTTGATCTTGACGCTGGCGCTGCGTGGTGTGTCGCCGCCGACGCCAGTGGGTGCTGCACCAATATTGATTTCCTGTCGTGCCATGTGGACTCTCCATAGTCAATTCAATAAAAAGCCCGCGCGAAGGCGGGCACGGGAAAATGCCAGTCAACTATTCAAAAACTGGCACGATCACCGGAGCCGAATCTGCGATTTCACAATGCAGAGAAACGGCCCCAGCCAACTCATAGGGTTGCCCGTCTTTTTGCAGTTTGACGGTCATGACTTTTCTGGAGTAGGTGACAACTGCCGACACTTCTTTCTCACCCACTCCCATGCTGTAGCCCCACCCACTCCCTTCAGGCGCCAGCGGGATAAGGCCCAACGTACCGCGCACCTCATAGACACCTTGAGCCTTTCGCTTCGAGGTGACTTTCTGATTGCTGAAGGGAACAACCGTGCAAGCGCCCTCGGCCCCGCGTAGTTCAATGACTGCTCTCATTTTCAAATCGCCTTTATCGAGCCATCGGCCTGCTTTGCACAGTTGGCGGTGTTCAAAGTGGTGATGACATTCAGCGCGCCCATGTTCATGCTGGTGGTAGGCGGTGCGATGTCCGACTCCGTGAGCCAGTTCGATGCAAAGGCTGCAGGTACTTCAAGGGTGCCAGTCTGAATTGAGTACATCGCAAACCGAGGCAGGTAGACAACTCCGGGAAATCCGATGTAAATGGACATCAGGCCGGTCTCTGGACGGCGGTACACGCGGACTTTCAAAGCAGGTCCGCCTTGCAAGTTGCCGATGGCCGGGGATGCTGCATTCAACAGCGCAACGCCGGAACTGAAACCGCCCTGGTAGTAGTACCAGGATAGGTCGAGCGTAAACGGCGACGTGTAGCCGTTTATGCAGCCCACACAACGAATCAACGGCGATTCACTCTCGGTATAGGGGATGGCGGTGTGAATGGTCAGCGAGGAAACCAGCGAACCACTGGCCCTCCCCGCCTCCGTGGTGTTTTGTCCAAGCAGGCGCTCACCATCGGCCTGAAAGGCACGCGACTTGAGACCCAGCCGTTGCTGGGTGGAAGCCAGGCCCGGGCCGTCAGTGAGAACTTTTTGCCAGGGTTGCCAAACACCCACAACCTCCACACGAACCCACTTCGAAGCGTCGTTGACGACGAAGTACTCTTGCATTGTGTAGCCGGCACCCGCCTCATTGACGGTCAACCAACCGTTTTGGCCTGTGGGGGTATGCAAGCCGGATATTGAATAATAGGTGCCCGCTTTGCGTACACCATCAAGGTCCGCCTCCGGGAGGGGGTTGTAGGCACCCATGCCAAAGTCGCCCACGCGAACGACTCGGCCTGGAGTATGGTCGTCGGCACTTGTAGTCAATATGCCAGTGGCTGCTGTGCCCAGCGCATCGATTCGGCTGTATAACTCTTGGGTCATCGAGTTGATTTTTAAATTAGCACTGCGGGGAGTATCCCCGCCGATGCCCGCGGGTTTTGTACCTAGGTCAATTTCTTGTCGTGCCATTTTTTCCTTCCGCTAGTAGATCAAAAAACCTTCAGCACTGGTCGCACACATAAAATATCTACAGAGGACTCGCGCTAAAAAATCAGATTTCATGAAATTAAGGTATACCGACGAGCAGCGGCCAATTTACCCTCGGCGCAGCCGTTTTACCGGTCACAATGGATAATTCAATAGTTTCTCTCGATGCATTGGGGAACCCTACAGTCACTGATGACAAATTCATCCCGGACAAAAAGTCCTGTCGAAAAATATTCATTAAAAAATATGAATTCTTACCGTAGGTCCAAGGCAGGTTATACATCCACACTCGAAAGAAAAAGCTCATATCCAGATAGTCATGGGGGACCCAATCCTGGACCCCACCTACAAAACTCATTATCTTGTAATTACTGTCAAACACCACCTGACCGCTTTTATCAAACACCTGCATTCCATAACCATCTGTTGCGGGTGGATGAGCGACACAGGCGCAATACTTTCCAGTGTAAGCGAGACCTACCGTTGGGTAATTGCCGGCAAAGTAAACCGAAAATCCCGTCCATGCTCCAGCAGTGCCCGTATGTACAACCGGAAAATAAACACCCGCGCCATCCGGCGAAATAAATACCAGCGGTGGTCTGGGCGAGTTTATCGGCGCTGTGTACGTCACATAGATCCAACACCCTTCAACATTGGGTGCCGCAGCGGCATAGCTTCCTGATGACATAACATGAAACAGAGAGTTTTCATCGTCGATAATCGTTTGACCATCGTTACCAACACATAATATTCCATAGCTCATTTATAGTGCACCGCCATAATCGAATATTGCTGATTCGCATACTGCGCGGCGAAAGCAGCTGCCCACTGCGCATCCAGCACATCGAATTTCAAACTTGCATTTGGATATGCGCCCATAATGGAGTAGCCCGGCATTATTGTTTGTTCTATGCCATAGGCCTCCACCATAACTACCCCCTTTTGAGGATCAAAATTCGGAAGCGCTACCACTGCGCCATTCGTTGGCAAGCCCTTCCCATGAACAAGGGAAACTGCTCTCATGGTTTTTGAGTCAAGCCCTAAGGTTTTGCCTCCTCGATTATCGTAAAACTGGATACCATGCGTCATGAGTTGAGATCTCCAATTTTTATCCTTAGGTTTCCTTCAGCATCATAAATCTTGTCAACATTTGGTCGAACTTCACGACGCCCCCCTGGCCCGGAACTATTAAGTTCAAATAAACCTGACTTATCCAAAATCCACACTGGTTTCCCATTGACGCCCAGCGCATCAGATTGAATAGTGCTGCCAATTTTGGCGTTGGTGATCGTGCCATTTTGAATAAACGCACTATTGATAAATGTTTCAGCCCCTCTAACCGCGAACGGTGTCGAAGGCTTACCCGGCGTATTTTCGTTATAAATCGCAAACTGATCCGCCGAAATCAGAAACTGACTTTGCACCCCACCTGGACCATTCTCGATGCCCAACCCAATACCGGCAAACTTATAACCCCCCCCCGCAGCAACTTGCATCCGCACTGACCAATTCGCCGCCAACTTCCCATTGGTATCCGCAATCGCCGAGGCATTGGTCTGGATACTCACTGACTGTTGGTTAACTTTGGTCTGTACCGTTTCAATGCTTTGGGCCAGCGTTTTATCCGCAGTGGCCAAGGTCGTTAGTCGCGTATCAATCGATGCCGAGTTGTTATTGACCTTTGCATCCAGCTGCGTAACCCGCTGGGCAATGGCTTCATCCCGGGAAGCTGAAGCGCTGTCTACGTTGGTGATACTGGCCTTGTTCTGACTGACCCTTGCATCCAGTCGCGTAACTCGCTGGGCAAGGGCTTCATCCCGGGAAGCAGAAGCGCTGTCTACGTTGGTAATACTGGCTCGGTTCTGATTGACCCTCACCTCCAACGCATCCGTCTTCATTGCCTGGGCAATATCACCCTCGGCAATCGCCGACATCACCGACCAAGTGCCAGCCATGGAAACGTCATCACCCGCGAATGAGGTTTGCTCATCACCTGCCATCTTCGGGTTGACCTGGGCATACACCCCGTCGGTTTTCTGGGCAGTACTGGTGACCTTGCCGTCCACCGTCTCAATCGCCGTTTTGTTCTGCTGGATCTGCAACGCCAGTGCATTGCTGGTTTGCACCAGGGAGCCAATGTCCAGCCAATAAGCCGCGTTAGCCGGTGGGCTGTTAGCCGGTACTGCCTGGATAGCCTGGTAAAGATGATTTTCCTGGCGTACAAACTCGCCACTGGCATATGTCCGGGCCGCGTCGTACAGCAACGCATCCGTGACTTGATCAACCAGTGCTTGCAGTTCTTTACGGGTATTGTCCAATCGGTCGTTGACCGAACCCGAGCCAGATCCATCAATCAACTCGATACGGTCGAGCAAGTGCTTGCCCAGTTGCGTCTCGCTGATTTGCCCTGCAATCAGATCCAGGATCGGCGACGCATCCGAACTCGCTTGCCCGTTGACGCCCGACCCGCTTGGAAACCACGGCCCAATATTGCCCGTCCGGTCCACCAACCGTGCCCAGAAAAATAACGACGTCCCCGCCGCCAGCCCCATCATGGTCAAATCGGTCTGCGGATAGGCGTAATCCCCCAGCTTGGTTGCCATCGCCAAATCAGCGGTTTTCCCGTACCAGATCTCCGTGCGCTGCAAATCCGCTGTGCTAACACCCTGCGGAATCTGCCATTTCACCTTGATCGCAAATACCAACGATTCTGTCGTCAGCGCTGCCACGGTCGGCGGCAGTGTGGTCTTGCCGTTAAGTACGGTCTCCACGGACTCGCTGTACAGGGAGCCGATATCCAGCGCATTGATCGCCCGCACCTTGGCCACATAACGTCCGGCATAAATGCCGGACACCTCGATAGAACTGCCGCCCGTGCGGCCTGCGTAGACCCATTCACCGTCGTTCTTGCGCCAGTAAGCCTCATAGGCAATGGCATTGGCCGCCCGCTGCCACTCGATGGTCATGACATTGACAGCGCTGCCTTGCTCGACGAAATGGTCGTTGCTGACGGTCACGCCGGTCGGTGCTGCTTGCACGCTCGGCGGGATTACAGTGATCGGCGGGCTGTCGATTTTGGCGCCGTCGTCGATGGCGGCAAATTTGCTCGGTACGTGCTTGACCGCGCTGAGGCTGTATTTGATTTCGTCATCCGAAAAGTCTTCGGAAATCGACAGCACGCGGAACTGTTGCAAAGCCAGGGTCGCGGAGTCGATGGCCCAGATCGATTGGGCCGGCGGGAGTTCGTCGAGCTTGGTTTGCAGCACTACCAACTGCCCATCCGTACCTGCGGCGCTGACGGATTTGACCTTTCGGGACACAGCCTTGCCGTTGGGCATCACCAGGGTGATGGTGTCGCCTGCCGTGGCGGTGACTTCGGCGTCCAGGGTCAGGCTGTCGAGTGTGGCAGCACGCAGGCGCCCGCCAATGCGGCGGCCGGCGCGGTCGTTGTCGGCCACGCGAATGACCTGGCCGGGCCGCGCCAGGGTGCCGTCGAGCCCGACCGAGAAGGTCACGCTTTCGGTTTCCAAACGGTTGGTCAGCAATGCCCATTTGCCGATACGCTGGGCTTGCGCCTGGGACGTGCAACCGGTGGCGCTGATTTCGGTTTGCTGAATGCCGTAGCGCGCGATGCCTTCGGCGTCGTCGACGTACTGCACCTTCTGGCGATAGAAATCCGCCGGGTCATTCCAGCTGACCAGTGCAACGGTATAGCGGGTCTTTTTCGCCGAGCCGCCGTAGATGAACTGGCCACCGATCACGTTGGCGTTGGAGTAGGTGTACACCGGGTCTTCCGGCATATCCGCCACGGCCATCACGGAACCGGCACCCCAATAGGCCATGCCCCGGAAGGTAGTCGCCAGGTCTTGCAGCACCTTCAGTGCATCGGCACGCACCGACAGGTACAGGTTGCAGGTGAAGCGCGGTTCGGTACCGCCCTTGCCGTCGGACACCGGCTGGTCGCAGTACTGGCCGATGCGGTAAAGCTCCCACTTATCCACTTGGCCGGCGTTGAGCAGGTGGCCCAGCCCATAGCGTTGGTGCAATAGCAGGTCGTAGTAGATCCACGCCGGGTTGTCGGTCCAGGCCGATTTGAACGTACCGTCCCATACACCGCTGTAGGTGCGGGTTTGCGGGTCGTAGTTATTTGGCACCTTGATGATGCGCCCGCGCAGTTCGAAGGAGCGCGAGGGGATCGACTGAAATTGAGCGGCATCGAATTGCAGGCCGATCAGCGCCGAGCCCGGGTAGCGCAGCTTGGCGTCAATCACCTCGGTGGACGATTCTACGGTGGTGGTATCGGCAATCGTGCCACTGGTGGAGTTCGGCGTGATACGGCGCACGCGCAAAGTCCAGCCGACTTTCGCAGGTGGCAAGTCGACACGGTGGGAACGTTCGTACTTGGTGGTGGTTTTGCCACTGAACGCGGCGGCCAGCACCTCTGTAAATGCGCCGCCGTCGGTGGACAGGTCGATGGCGTACTGCACGGTATAACCGTTGGTGTCGCCGTTGCTGGTGTTGGTCTGCGACAGCCGCGTCACGGCCAGGCGAACCCGTACCGCCGACAGTTGCAGGTTGGAATAGGACTTGGTCCAGGGCTGATCACTGCGCAGCTCGACGGACACCGGGCTTTCGTTTTCCACCGCCGGGAAGCCAGGTATGTGTGACTGGTCCTGGCTGCCATTGCGGGTGTCGAGGGTCACGCCACTGAAGTTGAGGCTGCCATCGGCGTTGGCCAGCGGGGTCTCGTCAAGAAACACCGAGCGCTTATCGTTTTTCAAACCGACAATCTCGCCTTCGCTGACGAGATCGAGGATACGGGCATAGGCCGTACTTTGCAGGCTGTCTGGCGCCTCCACGGAGGGACGGGGCTTGGACGCGCCGCCTTTGCTGCCAGCGAGAGTGAGGTCAGTCATGGCTTTCCTTCAGGCGAAATAAAGCCCGCACTCGGCGGGCTGGGTGAAAAGGAGGACGGTTAGAGTTGGTCCTGGGCGTAGATGCCGGCACTGATCACAGCACTACCGACGACTAACTCGCCGTAGAGCAGCCCTACCGGATTGCCCTGGGCGTTGGTATTGACCGGGCCATTGAAGCTGTAGCTCGGGCGATTGTTGGGGCTATCCTGGGCGCCAAGCCCTTTGGGGGGAGGTGACAACATCTGCATGACGCCCCCCATCGCCATGGACGCACCGGCCATCATCATCATGCTGGCCGCCGGCCCCGTGAGAAAGCCAAACGGGTTGTAATAGGCCACCGCGATTAATACCGCGCCGATAATGGTCTGTAGCCCGCCGGCCCGCTTGGAGCCGGTCAACACTGGCGCGATACGAATCACGTCCTTGCCAAGAGGCTTTTGAATATCGTCTTCGGCAATGTTGCGTTTGCCGTTGAATACCGCAAAACGCAAACCTTTATCAGCGCTCTGCAGCATGTAACGTTCAAAGCCGGGAAACTGTTTGAAGTAGCCCATCACGTCCTTGAAACCACCCGTGGTGGTCACACGATGCTCTCGACCGAAAAGCCTGGCGAGCGAGCCTGATAGCAGGACGGTTCGCATCGTATTTTGTTCTACTGCCAATCCCATGAGCACTCTCCTGGTCATCTTCGCAACGTTGGCTAGAGTTGGTCCTGCGCATAGATACCCGCGCTGACCACCGCACTGCCCACCGTCAGTTCGCCATACAACAGGCCTACCGGGCCACCCTGGATGCTAGTGTTCACCGGGCCATTGAAGCTGTAGCTGGAGCGATTACCCGGGCGGTCCATGGTGCCCAGGCCCTTGGGCATGGGCGACATCAACTGCGCGACGCCCCCCATGGCCATGGAAATCCCCATGCTCGCGGCAAAGGTCCAGCCAGTGGTGGATGAAGCACCGATCAGGGTGGAGGAACTGCCCGAGGCCAGACCGCCAGAGAAGTACGACGCAGCCACAATCAGCGCCACGCCAATAATGGTTTGCATCGACCCTGCGCGCTTACTGCCCAGCAGTACCGGTGCGATACGGATATCCGCAGCGCCTGGAGGTGCCTTGAGGCGATCCTGGGCAATGTTGTCACGGCCCAGGAAAATCGAATACGTCACGCCCCGGTCCTTGGATTCCATCAGGAAGCGCTCGAACCCCGGCACCAGAATGCACAGCGCATGGATCGCTTCCGAGGCGTTGCTCACCGCCAGTCGATGCACGCGCCCGAAGCTCGCGCCAAGGCTGCCGTAGAGGCGCACCGTCCTGACTTTTTCATGATGCATGGCATCCTCCCGGCGAATGATCCGCCGATGTGGTTAATGTTTGGCCCGCAGGCCGTGTCGCCAGTAGCTCACCGTCACCTCACCCCAGTAGCCGCCGTAGGTATCGCGCTTGCTGTCGCGGCCATACAGGTGGTGCAGGATCGAACCGGGAGCGGGGTAATGTTCGGGTTCACTTTGCAGCACGCCATCGGCCAGGTAGATCGCGGCATGGTTGGGCACTGGCGAGCGGATCTGCATCAGTACGATATCGCCCTGTTGGAGTTGGCTGACCGGCACGAAGCCAGCGGCCGGCAGGTTGTCCAGGTAGAGGTTGCCGCCCTTGTCCCACCAACCGTCTTCACGCTGATAGTCACCCAGCTCGATGCCCAGCTCGCGGCGGTAGTAGTCAAGGATAATGCTCAGGCAGTCATGCACGCCGTGGGCGAAGGCGCGACCGATCAGGGGCGCCTGGTAGCCGTTTGGCGTGCAACTGGCCCATTCACCGGTGCGCACCTGCCCGTCCTCGTCGGTGCGTACTTCAACGATGTGCCAAGGCAACCCGGAGGCTTCGCACGCCACGCGGTCTGCTTCACTGGGTGTCACCGGGCAATCCGGATGGCTGTGCACCACAGCGAGGATTTCGCCGCGTTCTTCCGCGCCGGCATAGTCCTCGGGCGCCAGCCGAAAGTGTTCGCTGGGTGTGCTCGCCGTATTTCGACAAGGCACATACACACGCTTGCGCCCTTCACGAATCAGCAAGCCGCAACACTCATGGGGATACGCGGCCACGGCGTGCCGGGTAATCGCCGCCAGGTTGGTCTTGTTCATGATCAGCTCCGCAACAGTCCGGCTGCCGGGAATGAGCCGTAGGGCAATGGGTTGTTCTCGCCGAAACGCAGCTTGCAGCTGGTCAGCCGCCCACCGCATTTATCCTTGGCAGCGTCGGTGACGATCACGTCATTGGCATCCGCCACCGGGCCGCCGTTATAGCCGCAATAAGGACCGCGGTAACCACCGCAACTGAGCCACCAACACACGTTGGCAACGATCTGGCGACGTGGCAGCTGCACGCCGTTGAAGTCCAGCGCACTGGCCAGTTCGAACTTCACCGTCTCGCTGCTTTCCGCGACTTTGCGCTCGACGTACCAGATGTCCGGCGGCAGTTCCTCTTCAGGGTCGGCTTCGGGTTGGCCGTCGAGGTATTTGGCCAAAGTCCGATGGCGGATCAGTCGCGCGCCTACCAAATCTTCGAAATACAGCACCAGCGCCGTGATGAAACCACCGACGTTACCTACGGCCAGCGTTGGCGTCGGTTGGGCGCCCTGCCCCGACATTTCGAAGCCCTCGGCCTGGATCGGCCAGGGTGAATATTCATGGCCCTGCCAGAAGATCGATGACTCCTGGGGGTAACCGTGAAACCGGTACAACTCGGCGCCCAGGGGGGTGGCATCGAGTTCGAAAAGCTCCACCCAGGCCCCGGGCTCCAGGGTCTGGATATCTGCAGTGATGGACATATGATTCTCCGGGCAAAGAAACCCCGCACTACGGCGGGGTGGAGGCGGCGCTAGGGGTGGAAGGCTTGCTCGAACGTAGCTGTCAGAGAGTAGAGCCCGGCGCCCATGGGCGTTGGCTGGTAGCCCTTGCAGCGATACAACGCAGGCGCTGCAAGTGGTGCGGTCCAGTTGAACGCCTTGGCGCCGGCATGGCGATCAAGGAAAGCGACGATCGCTTTGATGCGCGCTTCGTCACCCACGAACGTCAGTGGCCAGGACTGGGTCTTGTTGTTGATCCCGTCCGCTGCTGTCTGCTGGTAGCCATCGCCAAACTTGGCCGTCTTAAGACGAAACTCGACGCTGCCGACGGGCTCCACCTTAGGCACCCATGTGAAAATTTCTGTGCTCATGTTTTCTCCAGGCCTAAGCCGTTGAGGGTCAGCGGCCGTTGATGGCCGACCAGATTTGCCCGCCCGGTTTGAGGTCGCGGGCGATCTGCTCGGCGGCACCCTGGCGGGCTGAACCGGCATAGGCGCGGGCGACGTTCTGGGTGTTGGCGTCGGTGCCTGAGCCTTGGCCGTCGGCAACGTTGATGGTTTGCTGGATCACCACTTGGTTGCTGCTGGTGTTGCCTGCTTGGCTGCCGCCCAGTGCGCGCACGCCCAGGGAGCCGTCGGAACCACGGCTCAGAGGCATGATGGCTTCGGGGCCGGCTTCGCCGAAAAGGGCCATGGGGGCCAAGGTTGGGCCAGTGGCGACGGAATTGGTGAACGCACCACCGTTGGCAAACTTGAATGTTGAGGGAGGTGAATAATTGAAGTCTGCTGGTGGTTTGAGCGCGTTGGTATAGCCGCCTGGTCCAACTGCGGTGCTGGCGCCTGGCGCTCCAGCACTCGGTGTAAACAAACTCTGCAGTGCTGAACTGGCGATGCCGAACAATGAGCTCAACGCACTCGACCCGGCAGTTTTCGCCGCCATCGTCGCCATGTCCTTGAGGACCGACTTGGCGAACTCGGAGAAGTTGAACTTGCCGGTGGTGACAAACGTCGCAACGGCATCATCCATCTGTTTGAAAGCGCCGGTGAACATGGCTTTCGATTGTTCTGCGGCGGTTCCCGAGCTGCTCAGGTAGTCTTTGAATGCGCTTTGAGCACCTGCGCTCCAATCATCGACCAGCTTGGTCAGTAAGGTGAAATGACCTTGAACCTGCTGTGTCTTATCATCATCCAGGAAGGCAAACCCGGACGAGTCATCACCCGCGCCCGGCACAGGTACATCCCTATACGGCCCACCTGCTGGAAACTTCAGCCCGGCCCGCTCGGTATAACTGGACTGCGAATCCAACGCGCCAACAAAATCATTCTGCGCACCCTGGCTCTGCTTGAGCACTTGTAACAGTTGCGCGTTTTTCTGGATAAATTTTTCTGCCGCATCCGTGGCCGGGTCATAGGCCCTTTGAAAGCCCTTGAACTGGCCGGACGTGACCTGTAGCGCCGCTGCGGCAGAAGCGCTGACCTTTTTACTGGCGACCTCGATCTTCTGCTGCATCTCGCGCATGCTGTTTTCGGTAATCCGTGACGCCTTCGCCAGGGCCTGCTCAAGGCTGCCGAGGTTGAGCGTCAAATTACCCTGGGAAGCAGTTGCCATAGGTTTCTCCGGGTCATGGATAAAACCCGTCGAAACGGGTTTCAAGGAACGTGGCGTCGTCCTTAACGCCACGCGTTCATTGCACGCTCGAGTGACATGCCCCGGCGCAGCTCATGGGGCATGAAATCAATCAGCTCAGCCGTGCCACCGCCCAGCCGGTGGGTCTGCAACGCTATCAATGCGCTGCCCGCCTCCAGCCGCCTACCGGCATGCAGGGAGCCATATCGGTCGATATAGCGCCCCCAAGCCAGGGCTTCGTGATAGGTCATGCGTTCCTTGGCTTCGGCGATCGTGCGGCCGCCCACTCCGTTCAGCACCAGTTCGTGCCAGAACTCATCGGCGACCGTCAGCTCTTTGCACCGCCACCCTGAGTGCCATTGACCTCATTGACTGCATTGAGGATCACAAACCCCAATGAGGGCTCAAGACCAAAGGCATCGTCGTAACACAGGGCTTCATCACCCTCGGCGCCCAGCGACACCGACGCCGCGAGGTAGCTGGCATTGCGGCTCTGTGCAGACTCACCTTGGCTGAAGAGACGCTCGATCACGCCGAATGACTGGCGTCGGATGTGCAACGTGAATGTGTCGGTCACTTCTTTGCCGGTTTGGCTGTCCAGATGCGTCCAGCTAATGTCTTTTTTCACCGGCTGGCTATCGACGATGCCACCCTTGGCTTTCAGTTGTTTGAAGTTCATGGCGTCTCTCAGGTTTTCTTGATCCAGGCGCTGCCGCCGGTGCGTTGGATGGTGACGGTGGTGGTCACGACCGCGTTCAATGCGAAGTTGAACGGAAAGTCCGAGACGTAGCCGTCGAAGGTGAACCAGGTGCGGGTCGCCGGCAGTTCAAAGCCATCACCTTTGGCATTCACCGCTGGCAGCACGTCTTTGCCGTCGGACCAGCCCACTGCCCATTTGACGCCGGTATCGCCCTTGGCCTCCGACAACTGGTGCAGGCGAATATGGCTTGCATTGGTCGGGTCGGCGTTCAGGCCAAGGCTCGCCGTGCCTGGGGTGCGTAGGCCTTTTTTGTAGCTGCGCTCTTCGGCATTGAGGCTGGTGTCTTCAATCTGTTCGGCCGGTGCGCCGCCCGGTTCGAACGAGGTGGCGTGCTCGACTTCCAGCACAGTGTAGGGCCCGGTGCCGGAGACCGGCGGAACGAGGGCAAAAATCTGGGTACCTTGGGTAAGAATCGACATCGAGTGTTCTCCATGAACAATAAAAAACCCGCAAAGGCGGGTTGTGGGGGTGTAACGACTGTGTCGCTGCAAGCGAGGCAGGTCGGGTGAATCAGGTGGCCGGTTTACCATCCAGATAAGGCGGTGCATTCGGGTCCGGTTCACGGTTCTTGATCACGTCGACCATTGCCTGGTTGCTCTGGGCCAACAACCGAATGGCCGCGTTGAGCGCGACCTGGCCATCGGTCTGGGTTTGCAGGGCAGCGATCAAACGGTTGATCGCGGCCAGTTCTTCGTCATTCATAGGCATCGGTTCCTCTATCGATTGCGGTAGGGATTTACACTGGGGGAAATTTCAACGATCGCCCGCGCGCAGCGTTGGCAATCAGGACGCCAAGCCGCTGGCGACAATTGAGCTGCGATATCCCGTCGCCGGGTCACCCACATGGGTCACCTTGGTCATCGACCAGCGCCCCTGCATGTAAGAAGGCCAAGTCTCATCCAGCATCAGTACACCTTCAGCAGCCAGCAGTGGATTGCCCGGGCAATCGATCTGCAATGTCAAACCTTCGCGACCCACTCGACGCAGTTCACCTTCGGCCACGGCGCGTGCCTCTGACTCGTTCTGGTAGCGTTGGCGCAGGTTTTTGAAGGGTGCGACGCCGATTTGAACCATGCGCAGCTTGCCAGCGGGGGCATCCCACCAGGCGACCCGGCTGCCCATGTATTTGGCGCGCGATTTTTCATCAAGCCTGGCGGTGATAAAGGCTTGATCACCGGGGCGATTATCTTGTGTCACGGACAATTTCACTTCGGGCAGCAGCTGACCGGACAGCGTCTTGACCTGTCCCGCTTCAGCCAGAACATAGAGCTCATTAATCGGTTTAGTTACCGCGTTGTAGCGTTGGGCTAGACGAGTGATAAAGGCCATGTCGCTTTCGTTGGACTGGTCGATATGAGCGATCGCAATGCCGTCCAGTGCCGGCGCCACACGCGGTGAAAAGCCGTGCCGGCTGACCAATTGGCGAAATAGCGCACCCAATGTTGTCGGCCCATGACTTTCCGACCTGCGCTGACGATAGCCACTGGCATCCGCCACGCTGAAGGGCGCTGCCGTCGCCACAATCATCAAGCGCATGGGAAACAACACGGGGGTGCGCTGGGTAATGACGAACTCGCCTTTTTCTACCAGCCCGGATTCCTGATAGCCAGCGCGCAGGCCGATCTTGCCACTCAGGCTGGGCAGGCCTTCCAAGCCCTCGATATTGAGCGTCAATTCCAACCGATCGGACTCAATCCCCGCCGCATCAGTATGACTCCAATGCATCAAGCGTTGATTGAGCAGCGCCGCATTCACGCCGTAAAACTCGACGATGGGGGTAAATCCCTGTGCCATGCCGCCTCCTTAATCCCAGGCCAAAACGGGACGCACGGCAGCAGGCCGCGACGTCAGCTCGGGCACAATGACCCACACGCCTGCCGGCAGCACCGGGCCGTACTCGGCAAGCTCGGGGTTCAGACGCCAAAGCGTTTCCTCCGCGCTATCGTCGCAACGGCCCAGCTCTCGGTAGAGCAGCAGGTTGACCGAATCGCCGGCGATGCTTCGCACTCTACGCATTGACGAATTCCTCCAGTTCAAGGGTCCAGGTCATGACCATGGCGGTGCCGTCATCGATCACGTTGCTTTGGGCTTCCGTCACCGAATTGATCCGCCACAGGCCCCAATTACGGCCGATACCGTCGACCAGCGGCAGCGGCGCACGGGCGTTCTGCAAGGCGCGCAGTTCGTCGAGGCGCTGCATGCCCACGGCGTACATTGCGGTACCGCCGAAGGTCAGCTTTTCCAGCTTTTGGCCGTTCTGTCGCGACTGCGGCTTGCTGGCGATAATCGCCAGGTCCTGCCAGCCGCCGTCGCTGGCGCGGGACAGCGTGGAATAGGCGAACCCTCGGGACAGGCCGAAAATAAAGTCGCCGAGCACCATTTGTTGTCGCATCAATCACCTCCTGATGGATCGGCCAGTGCCGCGTTACGTCGGATGCCCAAGGTGTCGGTCACCATCGGCAGGCACTGGAACTGCAAGGCCTGGATCACCTGATTGACCACCTGCTGGGCATCCGCCGGGTTCACGCCGGTGATCTGGATGTTCGGTGAAATCGTGACCTGGACGTTATCCGAGCTGGCGCGGGTGAGTTCCTTGCTCAGTGCAGCGGGCGCGGGCAGACGGTCGCTTGAGCCAAACACTTTGTCCCCGAGCCAGGCGCCCGCTTCACTGCCGAGCAAGCCGCCAATGGCCCCGCCGATGGCGGTACCGACACCCGGGAAGACCAGCGTGCCGAGTGCGGCGCCAGCGGACGCACCGGCCCAGGCGCCACCGGCAGTGCTCAAGCCGGCGCCGACGGCATTGACGTCACCATTGCGCACGCCCTGCACCACATCGATGGCCGTGTCGACATACTTCAACGGGCCCAGGCGCCGGGCAACGCCGGACTCCAGCTTGGCCAACGTGCCGGACAGACCTGCCGCCAGGCCTTTTTCGCTGCTGCGAGCCAACGGCCGGATGGCTGCTGGCGCAACAGGGGCGGCAAACGCGTTGCCGGGAACCTGGGTCGACGGTGGGGTCACACGGGCCGCGTCGAACGGCACTGGGGGTTGGCTCATTGCACTGAGTGCAGGGCCAGGCCTGATCACCGGCGCTGGACGCAATGGTTGGAGCTGCGCGGATTGCTGGGAGCCGGATGTCCGGGGTTGGCGTTGCACCGATTGCCGTGGGCCGGCTGCAAGGGGCTGGCGCGCAACCGGTTGGCCCGGCCTGGGAAGCCTGACGCGCCGTTTCTTGTTAACGGCCGGTTTGTCCTTGTCTTTCCTACGCACCGTATCGCCAACACTCTCGGGCATCTGCGCCGCAGATCCGCCCAACGCATCCGGCGCGCCGAGGGACAGTGGACTGGCGCAGCAACAGTGCGCGTCCTTGCCCTTTTCGCCATCAAAACCGCCGTCCTTGAACAGCTTGCCAATGCCGGGGAGCCTGCCGAGGGTGGCATCGACCACATTGCCTGCAACCCGGCTTTTAATCGTTTCTCCCAAGCCTGAAAGGACTTCGGAAATCATCGGCGTCACCGTGGTCGACACCACGGCCTGAGCCGTTTTGACCGCACTGGCCAAAGCCGGCGAACCTTCAACGGCGCCATTGGCGCTCTCTGTCAGCCCGGTCCTGGCCTTCAACCACAGCGCTTCGCCCCACACCGGTGCGGCATCCAAGGTGGTGGAAAAGCGTTTTTCGCTTGCACTGGACGCTTCACGCAGCACGCTGATCGACTGTTCCGAGCGGGCGGTTTTCTCGAGCGTCAGGTGGCTGCCCGACTGCTGCAGCGCACTGGCCAGATCGATGATCTGCGCGCTGCCCAGCATCAGGGCCTCGCGAGTTTGCCGCTGATCCACAGACGTGCTCGAAGTGGACTCAGACAGCGTTGTTGATTCTGTCCGCTCATCCCTGCGCACAGGCTGCCGATCAAGGGTTCTCAACGATGACAAGACGGTGTCGAGCGAGTCCACACCCTCGCGCAAGGTGCCCAGCGACTGCGCCAATTCATCAAGCTTCAGATTCGCGTTGGTCAGCGCAGCCAGTGTTTCGGACAGCGCAGGCAAGCCCGCCAGTTGGCCTGAACGGTCAGCTGACAGCGCGCCTGGACTGGCAATATCGGCATCATTGGCGCCCTCTGCGCGACCGAAAGCGCCCTGGCCATCCCTGGCCACGGCATAGGCGAGCGAATAGGTATTCTGCATCCCGCTTACTCCTGTTTGACGCCAAGGCGAGTGATCGCGATGTCGTAGCGGCGCAACGCTTTTGCAGCATCCCAATCGAGGATGTCCGCTTCATTGACCGAGTAAACCAGCGGTACCACATCAAGGATCACTTCGATGTCGCGCTGCGAAAGAAGTCCGCCGGTTGATTTAAAAAATCGTCGATGCGCTCCTGCAATTGCGTCCAGTCGGGCACGGTCAAGTCGCCCAGGTCAGGGATCATCAGGCCGGTGCAGTGAGCGGTGATGAACTCGGCGCGCTCTTTGTTGGTGGCGAGTTTTTTCATCACCTTGGTGGCACGCAGGGCGGGCATTTCCAGTGGGAGTTCGGTCAGCGTGCGGCCAGCGGCATTGAGGGGCAGCAGCAACTGGACCGGCTGGTCATGGCGGTTTTCTTCTTGCGCTTGCAGGAAGAACGACGCCGGGCGCGTCGACATTTCATGCACGTATTGCGCAATGCTCACGTAGTCCGGGCGCTTGAGTTGGTCGAGCTCTTTTTCCGACAGGCCGGTGGCAAGTTTCGCCAGTTCGAAAAACTGGTCGTCCTCGTCATCACCGGCCCGGGCCAGCGCGTCTTTCTGCGCGGCGTAGAACAGCGGTTTGAGTTGCACCTGCTCGATCACAGCGCCGGTGTCGGCAGTGATCGGAGACAGCAGGTGGTGCAGCGGCGGCATCCAGGCCATGGGTTATTCCTTGATGAAGGTGGGATAAAAGCACCGCAACCGTGAAGCCGGGCGCGGTCAATGTGGGAGCCGGACTTGCCCGCGATGCAGGCGACTCGAGGTATCTGTTGAACCGAGGTGATGCCATCGCAGGCAAGCCAGCTCCCACATGGACCGTGCGCGTTTCAGGTTGCCGGCGTGCTTAAGGCATCAGCACCGCGCGGCGCGCATCGCCCAGAATATCGACGCCATTGAGCACGAACTTCTGGGTGCGCACGTCGATATCGATCACCGAAATGCCGTTATCCAGACGGTTGTAGGTGCGGCAGGACAGCTCCAGCGTGGTCGTGGCCTTGTCGCCCATTTTCAGCTTGGCTTCGCCCAGGGATTTCAACTTGCCGCCGACGGTGTGGTAGGTGAAATAGGTCTTGCCGTCCTGATCCTGGCCGGCTTCACGCACGTTCAGCAGGATGTCGTCACCCGTGCGTACGCCCAGGGCCAGCATGATTTCGGGGCCGGCACCTTGCAGCACCAGTGTGGCGCCCAGCACCTTGCCGCTCTTGGCCATTTCCTCGGCAATGAAGCGGCCACCGGACATGGCTTCCATCTCGAATTCGATCTTCGGCGGGGTGAATTCCTCAACGGTCGCGGACAACGGCAGGCCTTGAAGGGTGGCCGCAATGGCCTGTCTGACTCGGTTGGTAAACATTAGAGAACGTCCTCCAGGAACTGCTCGATGATTTCATCGCGGGCGTTGAGTTGATAAACCATGTGTTCGTTCGGCGCGTAGCGGCCGTAGTCGATGACGATGAACCAGGTGCCGTTCTTGTACTTCTCGACGCTGTTCAATTCCGGGTGCAGGTACACGCTGCCGCCGGGAATGGTTTCGTCGGCGACCAGGGTTTGCAGCCAGTCGTTGATGCGCTTGACCTCCTGGTCCATGAAGGACTTGGTGAGGTTCTTGGCCATGGCCTTCTGCCCGGCTTTGACCAGCTTGCGGCTGATGGCGTCTTCCAGGCCGACGTAGCTGATGAACTTGCCGGTGAGGGAACGGTTACCCAGCAGCGAGAACCCGCCGAGGATGGTGCGGGCGTAGTAGCTCACGCCATATCGGTTGAGCAGGTCGCCTTCGGTGGAGGTGTCGAGGATGTTGTACTCGACCACGCGGGAAACGTCTTCGGCGAAGGTCACCTGATTGCCCGGGCTTTCCCACTGCTTGACCTTGGCCAGTGCGGCGATGGCCAGGGAGGACGGCGACAGGAACACGTTTTTCTTCGCCGCCTTGGAGTACACAGACGGCATGTTGTGCACCAGCAGGCAGCGGTCGAAGCCCAAGTCTGCACCGCCCAACTCGCCGCTGTAGGTCACTTGGTCGGCCACCGAAGCGTCCTTGCCATCCAGTACCACACGTGCCTTGATGCGCTTGCCGAAGGAGGCAAACTCACCGGCTACGGCTTTGGTGCCAGTAAAACCTGGAGCGCCGATGATGGTCAGGTCTTCAGGGACGCTGCTCAGGGCAGCCAGGCCCAGCTTGCGACCGGTGACCGGGTCGTTGCCGCCGATCACATTGTTGATCGTATCGGCCGGGGTGGCGCCCTCCTCCACGATCACCACGTAGACCGGCACCTTCACCACTTTGAGGATCTGGTACACCGCTTGAAACAGCGTGCCCGATTCAGTGCCAGTGGGGTCCAGCAGCGCCTGGGTGGTGAAGCTGTTGATGCGAAACGGCGCGTTTTTCGGGATCGACCCGTGGGCGTTCGGCGCGGTGCCGACCAGGCCGATCACGTTATCGCCCAGGCCACCCATGGCCTCGGGAGATTCGGTGGCATTGACGGTGATGCCGTTGTGCTCGAAGTTCAAAACCTCAGCCATGATTAGTCAGCCTTCTTGGGGGTGGAGTTGAGGACGCTGGTCAGTTCCAGGCGGCCGGCGGTGCGCAGGGCGGATGCTTCGACGTCGAGCAGTTCCAGCTCCTCGCCGGCGGTAGACCAGTGGCCCCCTCCGATGGGGAATGGGATGAGGACGGTGTAGGTTTGGCGGGTGGGCATGGGAAAAATCTCCAGGCGAAAAAAAACCGCTTGCGCGGTATTGAGTGAAACGTGTGTGGCGAGCGGGAAATCCGAGCCATTAAAGGTAGTTATGCCGTCTGTTCGGCCAACCAAAGTGGCGCTGTCGGCCGGTGCTCCAAGTGAGGAAAATCAGGAGATTGCGGCCAATCACGCAGTGCCTGCATGTATGTCAGCAACGCAAGGAACTGTTCTGCCTCTAGGGTCACAGGCGCCTTGAGTTCCAACTGATCACGATGCCGATCACGTAACCAAGTAATCTGCATCAATTGGGCATCGCGCCAAGTGCGCTCCTCAAAAGCCGGGTCGAGCGCTACGGGAACGATATCAACCAGAAATGGCACACCGTGATCATCATGGTGACGAGCCTTATCGGTGCCTGCATCTCGAATAATCTCGTTATAAGAAGCTTCGGACATGGGAACCGCATCTGCAGGGATGACTTCATGCAAGCCCTCCAGGTAAGTACATCCGGTTTGTTGACTGTAGTACCGCTTCATAATGAAACCTCAATAACCAATTGCAAAGTAAACACAGCCAGATGCGGTAGGCCCGTTAAATGTGGTGCTCCCTTGAGTGAGCGTTCCCATGTTGAGCGCGTTCAGTCCGGTCTTTGTGATCGCCCGAAATTGCCAGACGGCTTTCATGGCTCCGCCTGGGCCTGTGTTGTCGTGCTCCGAAACCCAGATACAGCGGTTTGGGAAAGCGATAGGGAAAGAGACATCGGTACTTCCTGTCACTATCGCGCTATTGCCCATTTGCAAGATTAATCCCCCCAGCCAACTCGGAAAAACCATATAGCTCTGGGCACCCAAGGAAATTGAAAAACCCAAACGCAACTTTTTTGGCGTAACAATCGTGGAGTCATCCAAGCCTTGATTGATATGAGCCGGAGTCGAAATTCTCGCCGTACCTCGGTTTACTTCAGTCGCCTGCGCGGTCATCGCGTCGACTTCAGCCTTGGTGTAAGTCGCCTTCGCAACGTAATCCATCACCCAAGCACGCGTAGCTTTCACTACCGTGTCATCAATAAGCAGCGTGACCAGCGAAGCATTGGTGGTTTCAAAAATCGAGCGAATATAAAACTCTTTGCCCGTTCCAGACGTCTCCAGCAGAGGTTTGTAAGACTCAGGGTACTTGACAATCGCATATAAGATACCCGTATCGGTCCAAAGGCCTGCTTCGCGCACATACCAGCCGCCAACGTCTGACGGAATAGTGACTTCCGCCATCAGCCAATTGGCATTTTTCTGATCCTGAAAAAGCGCATTCAAGGGCCCCCGCCAGACTTCGCGCTTGAGTGCTTTGGCTGTTGCATCGGGGTTGTAGATAGCACCATTCCCATCACCGACGGATATCTGCGCCAGCTTGATAGGTATGCCGGCCGCCTTGCAGGCTGTTTCGTAAGCAATGCCTGCGTCTGTAAGCAGTGTGTAATAGTCAGCCATTTTCTATTCCTGTGGATAAAGAGTGGTGGTTTCGACGGTATAGAGCCCAACTGCTCGGTAGGAAGTACCCGATGCCTGAACACCCGGTACCAACGTAGGGCAAATCGTCGTTAGTTCGCCGCAAAGTGTCGCGGCACCGATGCAGTGGCGACCGGAAACACTCAACCCAACAGAGACAGACAGCACATCGCGCTCACTTTTTGCATCACCGAGGCGGCGGTCCAAACGTATGTCAATCGCTTCGCTGTAAGGCAGCTCGGTATAGGCTCGAACGGAGAAGCTGTAGGGCAGTCCCGGTGGGCGTTGTTCGTACCAGGCCTGTACTTGCGGCCTCAGTTGAAGGCCCCTGGCTGCATTTTCCAGCGCTTGCCGGGTGCCCGCCTGGCGAGCAGTGGGCCAGGCCAGTTTTACGGTCAGGCGTTTCTCGATCACAGGTGCACCAGTGCTCCACTCCTTGACACCTCGGTCGGCGGCCAAATAGGGCAGGAACGCGACAGGCGTATGGGTTGGGTCCATCAACCCGGGAAACGGCGGCACAACCCGGTCGAGCAATACTCCGAACCCCACATCCAGCGCCTTTTCCAGCGGTGAACTGTTGGCCGGCAACAAACTCGCGTTGAGGTCACTCATAGCGTGCGCACCTCCACCTCGACACCCGTGCAGTACGGAGCCTCGAACGCCGAGCTGACAATCGGCTCCAGCGGTTCAAGGATCTGCAGTTGTGCCGCGCCAGCACTGTGGATGGCGTAGTCGATCCAGCTCGGGTCCACCCGCCCTTCCAGGCGATGGCAGGAATCGGCGTATGCCTGCAGCAGCTTTTGCGCGGCGACCTGGGTGAGTCCGGAATCCGGTCCGGCATTGATCTTGGCGACCACGCGGATTTTGTACGGCAGGATGTGTGCGCCTTGCACACTGACCAGGTCGGTTTCCGGACGGACATCCGGCCGTGCGAAATGTCGTCGAACGCCGTCCAGCAAGTCGGCAGACGGCGTGCCATCGCCTTCCCGCGCCAGGACGGTGACCATGACCTCGCCAGGTGCGGTTCGCCGCCCATTGCCATCCTTGACCCGCACCGCATAACCGTCCGGGTCGAAGGTATACGTGACCGTGACCACGCCCGGCGTCGCGCTCTGCACATTCACCGCCGGGCGTTCGCCAAGGGTGAACACTTCGCGGCGGTACTGCATGCGCGAGCCGGCAGCCGGGGCGTGAGGGGCGAGGTAGTAGCGTAACCGGGCATCCTCGTCGCTTTCCAGGGTCGGCGGCACCGGCGGGAATGCGGCGGAGTCGCCGGGGTCCAGCACCTGGCGCTCCAGGCCCATATCGGCCAGGCGCGCATCCAGATTGCTGCCGGTGGCCCACCACGCCAGCATCTGCTTGATGCGGGCGTTGTATTGGCGCTCATGGGTTTGCAGACGCACGCAAAAGGCTTCAAGGGCCAGGGTCAGCAGTTCGCTTTCGTTGTCGAGGCTGACCTTGAGTTTGGCCGCGCTTTGCGGCGCGCGGGTGGCAACGTAGTCCACCACGAACGCCTTGAATTCGGCCAGCAAGGGTTCGAACTCGTCCACCGCAATGATGGCCGGTTCCGCCAGTTGGTTCTGGCCGGGGATCAACATGCTCATGTCACGACCTCGAAGGTTTGTTGGCGGTTTTTCCAAGTGCCGGAGAACCGCAGCAACAAGCCGGCCCCCTGGCGAGTGGCGACGATGACCTGGGGTTGAAAGTCGCCAATGCCGTTCTGCGCGTTGTAGAACGCCTGGGCGGCGTGGCTCTGCGCAAGAATGAGCAGATCATCGCCAAGGTTCTGGCCCAGCAGTTGCGGGACCCGCGAGCCGTACAACGGACGCTTCTGGCGAGTGCCCAGAGGAGTGGTGAGCGCTCGGGTGGCGCGCTGCACGAATTGCAGCCAGTCATCGACGGCTGCCCCGCTGTTTCGGTCGATACCGATCATGGGATGTCCTTATCGGGGGCTGATGAGGCGCCCTTGGTGGTCAACCACCGGGCCGCTGAAATGGGCGCCGCCGGCGTCGAGCAACAACGCGGTGCCGCCGATTTGCAGGGTGATGCCCTGGGCGTTGAGGATCAGGCCGCTGGCGCCGACCCTGGCCTCGATCTGCTCGCGCGAGCCGCTAAACGTGGTCGGGCCGTTGACCCAGTTGAATGTGTGGCTGGCGTCGTCGTAGTCGCTCTGCGTACCGTCCTGATGACGGCGCCGGGTTAACGACGCAACGCTGGAGACCGGCGGAAACACGCTGCTGTTGAGCCCGAACAAGGCCACCGACTGCGCGCCGCCTTCGCCACCGGCATAGTTGAGCAACAGGCACTGCTCACCCACCGATGGAATGCGCGTTTCGGTTTGCGCACCAGCGCTGGGATTGAAAAAACGGATCGCTGGCGTGAGCAGATCGCCATGGCTGACCTTGCAGGTATTGGCGGCGGCGTCGACCTGCTGGCAAACACCGATTCGGCAAAAGCTCTCGGCGCGTCGATACAGGTCTTCGAGCTGGCTTTCCATTTCTGCCAGGCGCTCGACAATCGGCCCCAGTTGCATGCGTAAGAGCGCGTCGAACATAAATTACTCCGCCAGTGGTTTGTATTGGTCAGGGTCATTGATGTTCATGACTTCCCAAGTGCTGGCAAACAGAGGTTGGCCTGTAGGGTCGTTGAGCAACACCGGCCCGATGTAGAGGGTTTGGGTGAAGGAAACAGCCCAGGTGTCGTAGTCCGTTTCTGCCGCAGCCCGCGAAGCAGGAGCGGCAATGATATTCGTCGGCAAATCGCACTGTGCCTGGGGCAGGTTCCAGCGGTTGTCCAGCACCAGGTCCATCAGTTGACTGGCCAGGTCGCAGGCGTCGAACGGCAAGGCACCCGGTGCAACCATGGCCTTGAGCGAAATGGTCAGCGCGTGTGCCTTGCGCCCTTCTGGCGAGCGAATGCCGGGGCCGTTGCCCTCGACCGTGACCAGCACGCCGGTGTTTACGCCGCCGCCCTGAAAGTCCTGATGGCTGCCGATCTTCAGGTCGGGGAAGGCAGCGTGCAGCGCCTGGCCGATGGCTTGCGGCAATTGGGAGGGTTTTTCGATGAGCATCATGTCAGTGACTTCCTTGCAGCAATTAACGCGGATCCTGGCGCGGGCCTTCGTTGATCCCGATACGTTTGGCCGCCCAGCGCTCGTAGAGCCCGATGGCTGCGTCGGCGCCGGCCATGGCGGTGAGGCATCCGATGGCGCCGGCCGTCCAGATCGACATGCCGGCGGCGTAACACAGCATCAAGGCTGAAACGCCGCAGACCATGCAGGCCCCGGAGCGCAGCGCCAGGCGCCGAATCAGCGACCAGCCGCGGGCGCCTTCCTTGTCGGCACGCCACATTTCGCCGGACACGCCGCCGATCACCGCCAATATGATGACCAGCCAGATAGGCATTTCCGCTAACGCCTGTTGTTCGTTTGTCATGTCACGCCTCCTGGCTGAGCACTGAATAGTCCGTTTTTCATTTGCAAATAATTCGATAGGTAGGCATTCCAAAAAGCCCGGTCGCCCGGGCTTTTCAGTAATGCTGTCCGCGGACTTTCGGCGCTACTGGCGCGGTACGGTCCTTTCCTCAATGTTTTTCCGACCACGATCCCTGTCTGCCGGATAACTGCTTCTGGTGCTTTACGCTGCACACCCGGGTCAGTTGCCAACCCTCTGAACCGTTAAGGCCGGTTCATCGCTGCCTGTTTTTGAAGCGGTACCACTAAAGAGCGTCGGCATCCTTGCCGGTGTTGCCTGGCATCCCTGCCATCGCGTCGATGGCATCCTTGCCGATGTTGCGTGCCTTCCTTGTCTTCCCTGGCAGCATCCTTGCTGCCTCCACCAGACCTTGTTGGCTGGCTTGAGATGAAGAATATGCATTTATGCATATACAGTCAATGCGTAAATGCATTTATTTTCGTGGTTAAATGCACGAATGCATTTTCACGCAGGTAGGCGTGGGGATTGAGGCGTTTTGCAGGCGAAAAAAAACCTGCTCGCTGGCAGGTTTTTTCTTACAGAGCAAGGTTAGCGAGCGTACATGCCCCACCAGAAAACATGGCCGAGGATGCTGATCTGCTCGTCCTGAATATCCTGGAAGCTGTAGTCCTCGTCCGGGTGCTCATCGCGGTTGAAGCTGCGCAGGCGAATCCCGGAAGGCAGGCGATAGAGCTGTTTAACCCGCAATTGCCCGTTGTGATTGATGGCATACAGGTCGCCATCAACGATATCGCCAATGCCGCTCTTGCCCGCATTCACCCCGACCGTTGCGCCATCACGCAACACCGGCAACATGCTGTTGCCGCGCACCGTCACACACTTGGCCTGGTCGAACTGCACACCGTTATGCCGCAGGCTGCGCTTGCCGAACCGCAGGCTGGCCTTTTCGCTTTCCTCAATGACGAATCTTCCTGATCCAGCAGCCAATTCAACCTCGCGCAGAAAGGGGATCGACACCTCGTCGTCATTCACGGGGGTGTCGTCGTCCCACAGGCTTATGTCCTTGAGTTCCGAATGCATCGGGTCGCGTTCTTCATCTCGCAGAGCGCCTATGGCCGCGCGCCCGCGCAACTGATCGGTGCTGACGCGAAAGTACTCGGCAATGCGGGAGATGTGCTTGTCCGACGGGTCCACGATCTTGCCGTTGAGGATCCGGGACAGGGTGGATTGAGGCACGCCGGTGCGCCGGTGAAGCTCCGTGGGGGAGATCCGGTCGCGGTCCAGCAGCTCTTTGAGGACGATTGAAACGTTGCGTTTTTGCATAACGGGAGATAGTGCCGGGAGATCTGGGGGTTGGCAAATGCTAATTTGCATATTTTATGCGTTACGGCCGCATCCTGATCTGTAGTCCGCTAATGCTGCGGGTGCGAAAGCGGTTATCGCCACTTTAATTTGACCCGAGGCCAGAGACCGAGAAGGTCCATTCCCAGCCTCGCCGGTTTAGCGCGCTCATTGCGCTTGGTCTGGAAGTGAATACTGCTTCCAAACCGAGCGCCACTCCTGCCCTTGGCCAGGCATGAACATCTATTAACGAACGTTGACGTCCAGAAACTCACGAATCACCGGAATGATTTCCCGGCTGTGGGTTTCCAGCGCGAAATGCCCGGTGTCGTAAAAGCGAATATCCGCCTTGGGCAGATCGCGCTTCCACGCCTGCGCCCCGGCCGGCAGGAAGAACGGATCGTTTTTTCCCCACACTGCTAGCAGTGGCGGCTGGTACTGGCGAAAGTACGCCTGGAACGCGGGGTACATGGCGACGTTCGAGGCGTAATCCAGCAGCAGGTCAAGCTGGATCTGCGCATTGCCCGGCTTCACGATCTGCAGCCCTTCCAGCGTGTAGGCGTCTGGCGAAACCGTGCTCTTGTCGGCAACCCCTTCAAGGTATTGCCACTTGATCGAAGCCGGTGTCGGGAAGTCGTGCAGCGCCTCGCGGTTCTGTTGCGTCGGTGCACGCCAGTATTTCTGGATAGGCGCCCAACTGTCGCCCAGGCCTTCGTCATACGCGTTGCCGTTTTGCGAAATGATCGCCGTGACCCGCTCCGGATGGGCGACCGCCAGACGCCATCCCACCGGCGCGCCGTAGTCGTGAACCATCAGCGTGTATTTCTGGAGCTTGAGCTGTTCAGTGAACTGGCCGACGGTCTTCGCCAGTTGGCTGAACGTGTAGGGGTAGTCGCCCCGCGCAGGCGCTTCGGTGAAGCCGAACGCCGGCAGGTCCGGAGCAATCACGTGATAGCGATCGGCGAGTTCGGGAATCAGGTCGCGGAACATGAACGATGAGCCGGCAAAACCATGAAGCAGCAGCACCGTCGGTGCCGTGGGGTTGCCAGCCTCCCGGTAGAACACTTTCACATCACCCACTTGTTCGTAGCGGTAGTGAACCTGGCGCTCTGCATCTGCAGCTTGCGCGCCGCCTACCAGCAAAGAAGCCGCAAGCCCGGCGGCGGCGATGGGTTTGGAAGCAGTCATGGCGATTTCCTTGTAACCGTTATATTTGAGATTTGAAGGTTACGTATAATTTTGGTAACCTGTCAAACATATTTTATGAGTTACAGAACATCATGACATCGACCAATACCGCTTCCGGCGCCCTCTTCCTCGCTGACAACCTCGCCCTCGACTTCATCAACAGCCAGTACGGCGTGGGTGAGCAACTGCATGACTGTCTCAGCGATGATCAAAGCGTGATGAATTGGCTCAAAACGGCTGGGCTGTTGCCGCAGAACGCTGAACTGCAAGCATTCGAGGGCTTGCTCGCCGAAGCACGCCAACTGCGTGACGCGGCAAGGGCGCTGGTGAACGCTGCAATGAATGGCGTTGCGGTGGATCCTGGCGTGATCAACCAGGTGCTTGAGGCGGGTCGCCCGGTCAACAGACTGGAATGGGAGAGCCAGGCGCAGGGATATCGGCTGACCGTTCACCGAACGGACAGCACCCCGGCAAGCTTGCTCTGGCCGATAGCCGATGCGTTGGTAAATGTGGTGACGGGCGACAAGTTCGAATTCGTGCGTCAATGCGAGGCGCATGACTGCATTCTGCTCTTCCACGACTTGAGCAAATCCCACCGTCGCCGCTGGTGCAGCATGGCGACCTGCGGCAATCGCATGAAAGTGGCGGCGTTTCGGTCGAGGCAGAAACCGGACTAAGCGCCAGAAAAGGGAGCGGCGCAGTTGAACAAGTGCGCCGTCTTCCTTTTGTGTTTTACCTGGCCGTTTGCAACCTGCGAACCCCCGACCTCGCGTGTTAACCTTGCGCCCATCGCAATAAATGCTGGGCCAAGCGCCCCTTTGCCCCACCACTTTCAACGAATTTGCCTACTATCCAATGAGTAAAAACAGCTCCGATCTGTCTTCCCACACCCCAATGATGCAGCAGTACTGGCGCCTGAAAAACCAGCACCCTGATCAGTTGATGTTCTATCGCATGGGCGACTTCTACGAGATTTTCTACGAAGACGCGAAGAAGGCCGCCAAGCTGCTGGACATTACGCTGACCGCGCGCGGGCAATCGGCGGGGCAGTCGATTCCGATGTGCGGGATTCCTTACCATTCGTTGGAAGGTTATCTGGTCAAGTTGGTCAAGCTGGGCGAGTCGGTGGTCATTTGCGAGCAGATCGGCGATCCGGCCACCAGTAAAGGCCCGGTGGAACGCCAGGTAGTGCGCATTATTACGCCGGGCACGGTGAGTGATGAGGCGCTGCTGGATGAGCGGCGCGATAACCTGATCGCTGCGGTGCTGGGTGACGAGCGTCTGTTCGGGCTTTCGGTACTGGATATCACCAGCGGCAATTTCAGCGTGCTGGAGATCAAGGGCTGGGAGAACCTGCTGGCGGAGCTTGAGCGTATCAATCCGGTGGAGTTGCTGATCCCGGATGATTGGCCCAAAGACTTGCCAGCGGAAAAGCGCCGTGGGACCAAGCGTCGCGCGCCGTGGGATTTTGAGCGTGACTCGGCGCTGAAAAGCCTGTGCCAGCAATTCTCGGTGCAGGACCTTAAAGGCTTCGGCTGTGAAACCCTGACACTCGCCATTGGTGCGGCCGGCTGTCTGCTCAGCTACGCCAAAGAAACCCAGCGCACTGCCCTGCCGCACTTGCGCAGCCTGCGTCATGAGCGGCTGGACGATACCGTGGTGCTCGATGGCGCCAGCCGTCGCAACCTTGAACTGGACACCAACCTCAGCGGCGGGCGTGACAACACCCTGCAATCGGTGGTCGACCGTTGCCAGACCGCCATGGGCAGCCGCTTGCTGACCCGCTGGTTGAACCGTCCGCTGCGGGATTTGAGCGTGCTGCAAGCGCGGCAGACGTCCATCACCTGCCTGCTGGACGGTTATCGCTTCGAAAAGCTGCAGCCGCAACTCAAGGAAATCGGAGATATCGAGCGCATTCTGGCGCGGATCGGCCTGCGTAATGCGCGGCCCCGTGACCTGGCTCGACTGCGTGACGCCTTGGGCGCGCTGCCGCAGTTGCAGGCGGCGATGACTGAACTGGACACGCCGCACCTGCAACAGTTGGCGGTGACGGCAGGTACGTACCCGGATCTGGCCGCGTTGCTGGAAAAGGCCATCATCGACAACCCGCCCGCCATCATCCGTGACGGTGGCGTACTCAAGACCGGCTACGACAGCGAGCTGGACGAGCTGCAATCCTTGAGCGAAAACGCCGGTCAGTTCCTGATCGATCTGGAGGCCCGCGAAAAAGCGCGCACGGGCCTGGCCAACCTGAAAGTCGGCTACAACCGTGTGCACGGCTACTTTATCGAGTTGCCAAGCAAGCAGGCCGAGTTGGCCCCCATCGACTATCAGCGTCGCCAGACCCTTAAAGGGGCCGAGCGCTTTATCACGCCTGAGCTCAAGGAATTCGAAGACAAGGCACTGTCGGCCAAGAGCCGCGCCTTGGCACGGGAAAAGATGCTTTATGAAGCCCTGCTCGAAGACCTGATCAGCCGCCTGGCGCCCCTGCAAGACACTGCCGCCGCCCTGGCGGAGCTGGATGTGCTGAGCAACCTGGCCGAGCGTGCGCTGAACCTGGATTTGAACTGCCCGCGTTTTGTCAGCGAGCCGTGCATGCGCATCGTGCAGGGTCGCCATCCGGTGGTGGAGCAGGTGTTGACCACGCCGTTCGTGGCCAACGATCTGGCGCTGGACGACGATACCCGTATGCTGGTGATCACCGGTCCCAACATGGGTGGTAAATCCACCTACATGCGTCAGACCGCGTTGATTGTATTGCTGGCGCATATCGGCAGCTTTGTGCCGGCGGCCAGTTGCGAGCTGTCCCTGGTGGACCGTATTTTCACGCGAATCGGTTCCAGCGACGACCTGGCCGGTGGCCGTTCGACCTTTATGGTGGAAATGAGCGAAACGGCGAACATTCTGCATAACGCCACCGAGCGCAGCCTGGTGCTGATGGACGAAGTGGGTCGCGGCACGAGCACCTTCGACGGCCTGTCCCTGGCCTGGGCGGCGGCCGAGCGCCTGGCGCACCTGCGGGCGTATACGCTGTTTGCCACCCACTATTTCGAGCTGACGGTATTGCCGGAAAGCGAGCCGTTGGTGGCCAACGTGCATCTGAATGCCACCGAGCACAATGAGCGCATCGTGTTCCTGCACCATGTGCTGCCAGGCCCCGCCAGCCAGAGTTATGGCCTGGCCGTGGCGCAACTGGCCGGCGTGCCGGGCGACGTGATCACCCGGGCCCGCGAGCACCTCAGTCGCCTGGAAACCACGGCGCTGCCCCATGAAAACGTGGTGGTCAGCCCCGCCAAAGCCAGCAAAAAGCCCTCTGCGCCGCATCAGAGCGACATGTTCGCCAGTCTGCCCCATCCGGTGCTGGACGAACTGGCCAAGATGGACCTGGATGATCTGACGCCGCGCAAAGCGCTCGAAATGTTATATGCACTGAAGACTCGGATATAACGCAGACGCTTGCAAGCTGGTAGACTCTCGCGCGGTTTGGGATGCTGCAGGCTCTTAGCCTGGCCTGCAGACTATCGCTCCCGAACCTCGCGAGCCCCGCCACAAGGGGTTTCGCTGCCGCCGCCTGAGGAGAGAATTAGAAATGACCTTCGTCGTCACCGACAACTGCATCAAGTGCAAGTACACCGACTGCGTAGAAGTATGTCCGGTGGACTGCTTCTACGAAGGCCCGAACTTCCTGGTCATCCACCCGGACGAGTGCATCGACTGCGCCCTGTGCGAGCCTGAATGCCCGGCCGTGGCGATTTTCTCCGAGGATGAAATTCCGGCAGGTATGGAAAACTTCATTCAGTTGAACGTCGAGCTGGCGGAAGTCTGGCCAAACATCACCGAAAAGAAAGACTCGTTGCCGGACGCGGCCGAGTGGGATGGCAAGCCAGGCAAGATCGAGCACCTGGAGCGCTGAAACGCGCCGCTGCCCCAATAGAAAAGGCCCTTCGCGGGCCTTTTTTGCATTCCAGGGAAAGGTATTTCACTTTTCTGCAGGCGAAAAAAAGGGGCGGTATGACCCGCCCACATTTCTTCCCTGTCCCTGTATTCCTTTTTCATCGTCCTGATGAATCGCATCCTGCGACGTTCCTTCAAACCACCGTTCCTTGATGGCCGTGTCATTCCGTGGACACAGGGCTGATGTTAAAGAGTTCCAAGGGATGTTCAACTGGATGCTACGAAGACACTGGCAGCCCCCTGAACGTTCGCCGCCATAAATAATTGTTATATTTCAAAAGGATAGAAAGATCCTGCAGCGATTCGAGCCGTACGCGTCGAGCTAAAAAACCAAACACTTACGGAAAAGTAAGCCAATGCTTACACCAGCCATTGCGTAAAAGCGTAACGGTCGGCTTGAAGCGCAATGTTGCAGGCGCAAGCATGCACTCAGTCGTCGCTGACCGTAATGGTCGGCATCGCCGGCGCTGCCGCTTCCTGCAATACGATGCGCGCACCGACGTGGCGCGCCAGCTCCTGATAAACCATGGCAATCTGGCCATCGGGTTCAGCCGCCACGGTGGGTTTGCCGCCGTCGGCCTGCTCGCGAATGCTCATCGACAGCGGCAACGAGGCCAGCAATTCGACGCCGTATTGGCTCGCCAGTTTCTCACCGCCGCCCTCGCCAAACAGATGCTCGGCATGCCCGCAGTTGGAACAGATGTGCACGGCCATGTTTTCCACCACACCCAGTACCGGGATATTGACCTTGCGGAACATCTCCACGCCCTTCCTGGCGTCAAGCAGCGCCAGGTCCTGGGGCGTGGTGACGATGACCGAGCCGGCCACCGGGACTTTCTGCGCCAGGGTCAACTGGATATCGCCGGTGCCGGGCGGCATGTCGATCACGAGGTAGTCCAGGTCGCCCCAGGCGGTCTGGGTGACCAGTTGCAACAGCGCGCCGGACACCATCGGCCCGCGCCACACCATCGGCGTGTTGTCGTCGGTGAGAAACGCCATGGACATGACTTCCACACCCAGGGACTCGATCGGCACGAACCATTTCTGGTCCTTGACCTTCGGCCGCGTGCCTTCGGCGATGCCGAACATCACGCCCTGGCTGGGGCCATAGATATCGGCATCAAGAATGCCCACTCGAGCCCCCTCGCGCGCCAGTGCCAGCGCCAGGTTGGCGGCCGTGGTGGACTTGCCCACACCGCCCTTGCCGGACGCCACCGCGATCACATTCTTGACGTTTGCCAGGCCGGGGATCTGCGCCTGGGCCTTGTGCGCTGCAATCACGCACTGAATATCGACCGTTGCCGAGCGCACGCCGTCCAGGCCTTCGATGGCCATTTGCAGCATCTGCGCCCAGCCGCGCTTGAACAGGCCTGCGGCATAGCCCAATTCCAACTGGACGGTGACCTGGTCACCCTGGACCTCGATGGCGCGTACGCATCCGGCACTCACCGGGTCCTGGTTCAAGTAGGGGTCGGTGTACTGGCGAAGAACGGCTTCCACCGCTGCGCGATTGACGGCGCTCATGGGCAACTCCCGAAAAAAAACTGACTGAAACAGGCGGCTATCCTAACCGTTCCGGCCGCTCAGGGCATGCTTTCGGCTGCGCACAAAACACTGAAACGGCGCCACGGGGTGAAATAAATTGCCCGGCGCTTTATAGTGGCCGACCTCCGTTTCATCAAGTAGCCGAGCCCCATGTCCGAGCCACGCAAGATCCTCGTCACCAGCGCCCTGCCCTATGCCAATGGTTCCATCCATCTTGGCCATATGCTTGAGTACATCCAGACCGATATGTGGGTGCGCTTCCAGAAGCATCGCGGCAATCAATGCATTTATGTCTGCGCGGACGACGCCCACGGTTCGGCCATCATGTTGCGCGCCGAAAAGGAAGGGATCACCCCGGAACAACTGATCGCCAACGTACAGGCTGAACACAGCGCCGACTTTGCCGAGTTCCTGGTCGATTTCGACAACTTCCACTCGACCCACTCCGAAGAAAACCGTGAGCTGTCGAGCCAGATCTACACGCGGCTGCGTGATGCCGGGCACATTGATACGCGCTCGATCACCCAGTATTTCGACCCGGAAAAGAAAATGTTCCTGGCCGACCGCTTCATCAAGGGCACCTGCCCCAAATGCGGCACCGACGACCAGTACGGTGACAACTGCGAGAAGTGCGGCGCCACCTATGCACCGACCGACCTGAAGAATCCGAAGTCGGCCATCTCCGGCGCCACGCCGGTGCTCAAGGACTCGCAACACTTCTTCTTCAAGCTCCCGGATTTCCAGCAGATGCTGCAGACCTGGACGCGCAGCGGCACCCTGCAGGATGCCGTCGCCAACAAGATTGCCGAATGGCTGGATGCAGGCCTGCAACAGTGGGACATTTCCCGCGATGCGCCGTATTTCGGGTTCGAGATTCCGGGCGAGCCGGGCAAGTATTTCTACGTGTGGCTGGACGCGCCAATTGGCTACATGGCCAGCTTCAAGAACCTGTGCGACCGTACGCCCGGGCTGGACTTCGATGCCTTCTGGGCCAAGGATTCCACCGCCGAGTTGTACCACTTCATCGGCAAGGACATCGTCAACTTCCACGCCCTCTTCTGGCCGGCGATGCTCGAAGGCTCGGGCTACCGCAAGCCGACCGGCATTGCCGTGCACGGCTACCTGACCGTCAATGGCCAGAAAATGTCCAAATCCCGTGGCACCTTTATCAAGGCGCGTACCTACCTGGACCACCTGTCGCCGGAATACCTGCGCTATTACTACGCCTCCAAACTGGGCCGTGGCGTCGACGACCTCGACTTGAACCTGGAAGACTTCGTACAGAAGGTCAACTCCGACCTGGTAGGCAAAGTCGTCAACATCGCCAGCCGCTGCGCCGGGTTCATCCACAAGGGCAACGCCGGTGTCATGGTGGCAGACAATGCCGCGCCGGAGCTGACCGAGGCTTTCCTGGCCGCTGCACCAGGCATCGCCGACGCTTATGAAGCCCGCGACTTCGCCCGCGCCATGCGCGAAATCATGGGCCTGGCCGACCGCGCCAATGCGTGGATCGCCGACAAGGCACCGTGGTCGCTGAACAAGCAGGAAGGCAAGGAAGCCGAGGTGCAGGCGATCTGCGCCACCGGCGTCAACCTGTTCCGCCAATTGGTGATCTTCCTCAAGCCGGTGCTGCCATTGCTGGCGGCCGACGCCGAGGCGTTCCTCAACGTCGCTCCGTTGACCTGGAACGATCACGCCACACTGCTTGTTAATCATCAGTTGAACGCGTTCAAGCCGCTGATGACTCGCATCGATCCAGTGAAAGTCCAGGCCATGACCGACGCCTCGAAGGAAGACCTCATCGCCAGCCAGACCGATACCGGAGCCGCAGCGCCTGCCGGCAACGGCGAGCTGACCAAAGACCCGCTGTCGCCGGAAATCGACTTCGACACCTTTGCCGCCGTGGACCTGCGTGTGGCACTGATTATCAAGGCCGAAGCCGTGGAAGGCGCCGACAAACTGCTGCGCCTGACACTGGACCTGGGTGGCGAACAGCGCAACGTGTTCTCCGGCATCAAGAGCGCGTACCCGGACCCGTCCAAGCTGGATGGACGCCTGACCATGATGATCGCCAACCTCAAGCCGCGAAAAATGAAGTTCGGCATCTCGGAGGGCATGGTGATGGCTGCCGGTCCTGGCGGTGAGGAAATCTACCTGCTGAGCCCTGACAGCGGCGCCAAGCCGGGTCAGCGCATCAAGTAGTGGCAACTGTAGAGCAGCCGTAACCAACCGGGTTTCAACGCATGAGCCTGATTCAACGTATCGACGCGCTGTTACCGCAGACCCAATGCGGCAAGTGCGGACACCCGGGCTGCAAGCCTTACGCCGAGGGCATCGCCTTGGGCGAGGCGATCAACAAGTGCCCGCCCGGCGGGCAGGAGACCGTCGTCGGGCTGGCGCACCTGCTGAATGTGCCAGTGCTGGATCTGGACACGACACGTGGCGAGGCACCTGCACAGGTTGCCTACATCCGCGAAGCCGAGTGCATCGGATGTACCAAGTGCATTCAGGCGTGCCCGGTGGATGCCATTGTCGGCGCCGCAAAGCTGATGCACAGCGTGATCATCGATGAGTGCACAGGCTGCGACCTGTGCGTTGCGCCCTGCCCGGTCGATTGCATTGAAATGCGTCCCTTGACCACCGCGCTGCCGATTGTCGGCGACCTCGCCGCCAACGATCATCAACGCCATCTGCGTAGCATCAAGCGCGACCGAGCGCGGCGTCGCTTTGAACAACGCAACGCACGCCTGAAGCGCGAAGACACACACAGGATTGCCGAGCGCCTGGCGCGGGTCCAGCGGCCACTCCCGGCCGCCCCCAAACCGATCGATGCCGCTGAAGCGGCCGTCAAGAAAGCCAAAGTGGGCGTCGCCATGAGTCGCGCGCAGTTGCATAAATCCCTGAAGGCCTTCGGTCACCCGCCGACGTTTGAACAGCAGTCACAACTGATCATCCTGCAGCAGCAATTCGAGGCGGCGGAACGCGTACTGGCCGCACTGCTTGCACCCACCTCAACCTCACGCTGATCCGAGCAAGGAACACCCGCCCGATGAACGCCGCCAAACGCCTGGAAATTTTCCGCAGGCTTCACGAAGACAACCCGGAACCCAAGACCGAACTGGCCTACTCATCGCCATTCGAGTTGCTGATTGCGGTGATTCTCTCGGCGCAGTCCACGGACGTCGGCGTCAACAAGGCCACGGCCAGGCTGTATCCCGTCGCGAACACGCCGGCAGCGATTCATGCGCTGGGTGTTGAAGGTTTGTCCGAATACATCAAGACCATTGGCTTGTACAACAGCAAGGCAAAAAACGTCATTGAGACCTGTCGGATGCTGATGGAGCTGCATGGCGGTGAAGTGCCACAAACCCGCGAGGCCCTGGAGGCCCTGCCCGGCGTGGGACGCAAGACTGCCAACGTGGTACTGAACACCGCGTTCCGGCAACTGACCATGGCGGTGGATACGCATATTTTTCGGGTCAGCAACCGCACTGGCATTGCCCGCGGGAAAAACGTGGTGGAAGTGGAAAAGCAGCTGATGAAGTTTGTGCCCAGGCAGTATCTGCTCGATTCTCATCACTGGCTGATCCTGCACGGTCGCTATGTCTGCCAGGCACGCAAGCCCCGTTGCGGCAGCTGTCGCATCGAAGACCTGTGTGAGTACAAAGAAAAAACCTCCGACGATTGAGCAATCATTGCTTTTATCGATTCGACGATTGAAAAAATCTTTTTTACCCGCCCGTGGATTATCGTTATAAGGAGCGCCAACGGCAGTCTTAGCCCGGAGTTAACTTTATGAGCACTGGCAAAGAACAACTGGAAGTGGACGACGACCTTGTTGAGTCGGATGACGACGTGGCAGAGACGCCTGTGGTTGAGGTGGCCAAGACCAATTTGAGCAAACGCCGCACCATCGACAACCTCCTGGAAGAGCGACGCTTGCAAAAACAGTTGGCCGACTACGACTTCGACCTCTGATACAACCGGAAACGGCCAGAAGCCTCCCTTACGGAGGCTTTTTTCTGCCGGTATAGCGGGGGGCAATGCGTGCCTCAGACCAGCCCGTTGCGCTGGGCCAGTTCGATCAGGTCCACCAGTGAGCGCGCGTTGAGCTTTAGCAGCAGCCGCGTTTTGTAGGTACTGACGGTCTTGTTGCTGAGGAACATGCCGTCTGCGATTTCCTTGTTGGTCTTGCCCCGGGCCAATTGTTGCAACACCATCATTTCGCGCCCGGACAGGCGTTCGACCATGTCCGCCTCACTGGCGTTGCCGATGGTGGAGCGCACCGAGTTCAATGCCTGGTTCGGGAAGTAGCTGTAGCCGGAAAGCACCGCTTTGATGGCACTCAGCAGTTCGGTAAGGTCCTGCTGCTTGCACACGTAGCCCGCCGCCCCAGCCTGCATGCAGCGCATGGAGAAATGGCCAGGCGCCTGCGAGGTGATCACCAGCACCTTGAACGGCGATGGCTGTTTGCTGGAGGACAGTCGGCAAATAACTTCCAGCCCGTCGAGCTGGGGAATTCCAATATCCAGTATCACAATGTCCGGCATATGCTCGCGCGCAAGTTGCAACGCATCGACACCGTTATCGGTCTCTGCAACGACCTCATAACCATGACGTTCCATCAGCATGCGCACAGCAAGACGAATCACGGGATGATCATCCACGATCAGCACTTTATTCATAAGAAAGTCCAATTTCGCTGTTCGAATTATTCAGAGCAAACACAATAGCCTAGTCGTTTCCTAGTTGGCATAGTGTTCCCCCCCGAGCAACAGCAAGCAGAGACCCAAGCCACAAAGATATCGGAATCAGCCTACAAAAAAACAACAATGAGGATGCATTCGATTTTATGCAGGCTTTCAGACCTTTCCGTACCGGTACATATCTTGAGTGAAATAAGCACCGGCCAAAGGGCGGTCCGTAAACGTGGCGTACAGGACTTTCAGGAAATGCCCCTTGTTTGCGCCGTTTAAAAGAATGGGCAGGTGAAAACATTCCCTTTGATTCAGTTCCATTTAACATAAGTGTTTACACCGTAAAATTCCTACAGAAATTTCAGCGCACTACATCCACGCCGTGCTTCTTTGAGTGATTTTTCTGTAGGAGATAGTTCCTGCCAGGGTGTAAACATTTCATTGCGTTCGTGACACTTCAGCACAAAAAAACACATCAAGAATCTTATGATGAGTAACAAACAAGCGTTAAACACATTACTCGCTATATATTCATTGCGTTCAAAAAAAAGACCCCTTGAATAAGGGGCCTTTTTTTCAGATCACCTGGAACATTCAGAACAGCTTGCGACCTTTATTGGCCGCAATGCGCATGCGCAGTGCGTTCAACTTGATGAAGCCCGCCGCGTCTGCCTGGTTATAGGCGCCGCCGTCTTCTTCGAAGGTGGCGATGTTGGCGTCGAACAGCGACTCATCGGACTTGCGCCCGGTGACGATCACGTTGCCCTTGTACAGCTTCAGGCGCACAACGCCGTTCACATGGGCCTGGGAGGCGTCGATCATTTGTTGCAGCATCACACGCTCAGGGCTCCACCAGTAACCGGTGTAGATCAGGCTGGCGTACTTGGGCATCAGCTCGTCTTTGAGGTGAGCCACTTCGCGGTCCAGAGTGATGGACTCGATGGCGCGGTGCGCACGCAGCATGATGGTGCCGCCCGGGGTCTCGTAGCAGCCACGGGACTTCATGCCCACGTAACGGTTCTCGACGATGTCGAGACGGCCGATACCGTGCTCGCCGCCAATACGGTTGAGGGTCGCCAGCACGGTGGCCGGGGTCATCTCGACGCCGTCCAGCGCGACGATATCGCCGTTGCGGTAGGTCAGTTCCAGATACTGCGGCTTGTCTGGAGCGTTCTCCGGGGAGACGGTCCATTTCCACATATCTTCTTCGTGCTCGGTCCAGGTGTCTTCCAGCACGCCGCCTTCATAGGAGATGTGCAGCAGGTTGGCGTCCATCGAGTACGGAGACTTCTTCTTGCCGTGGCGTTCGATCGGGATGGCGTGCTTTTCAGCGTAATCCATCAGTTTTTCACGGGACAGCAGGTCCCATTCACGCCACGGTGCAATCACTTTCACGCCTGGCTTGAGGGCGTAGGCGCCCAGTTCAAAGCGCACCTGGTCGTTGCCCTTGCCGGTCGCGCCATGGGAAATGGCATCGGCGCCGGTTTCGTTGGCGATTTCGATCAAGCGCTTGGCGATCAGCGGACGGGCGATGGAGGTACCCAGCAGGTACTCGCCTTCGTAGACGGTGTTGGCGCGAAACATCGGGAAGACGAAATCGCGGACGAACTCTTCGCGCAGGTCGTCAATGTAGATCTCTTTCACGCCCATGGCTTGCGCCTTGGCGCGTGCAGGTTCGACTTCTTCGCCCTGACCCAGGTCAGCGGTGAAGGTCACCACTTCACAGTTATAAGTATCCTGCAGCCACTTGAGGATCACCGAAGTGTCCAGGCCGCCGGAATACGCGAGAACGACCTTGTTTACGTCGGCCATGCCATCACTCCACGGGGTTGTACGGAAAGGCGACGATTCTACCGTTCAAAACCGTGAATTTACAGGGGCGCGACAGCAAATGAAGATAAAGCGACAGATTATGTCGACGGCGCGACCGGGGGTCGCACCTTATGAGGTGTGTGCCGGATTGCCCGGAGCGGCGGCCTGCGGTGCCGGTTTCTCGGGGGCAGCCACGCGCTCAAGCTGAATGTTCACGCGACGGTTGCGCGCGCGGTTGGCCGCATTGGTGTTGGGCGCCAAGGGATAGCTTTCACCATGGAATCGCAGGGTGATCTGCGACTCCGCAATGCCATTGGCCTTGAAGTAGTCCATCACCGCCAGGGCGCGGCGGCGCGAAACATCGCGATTGGTCAGGCGGTTGCCGCTGTTGTCGGAGTGACCGTTCAACTCCATATGGTTAACCGTGGGATCGGCCTTAAGGTACGCCAGAATCACTGACAGCTTCTGCTTGGCGGCGGCATCCAGCTCAACGCCACCGCCGGGGAAGCCGACTTCGGTCTGTTTGACCTGATCGTAATTCATCGGCAACAGCTTGGCGGTGCACAGCTGATAGTCGTTGAAAGCCTTGTTGAATTTCACCGGCAACAGGCGAACTTCCGAGTAACCGCCCTCGCGCCCGTAATGGCGCACCGTGGGGCTGCGCCCTTCCAGAAGACCCGTGAACAGACGCCCGGCCTGTGCCTGGGAGCTGTTGAACAGCACATCGCCGCTGCCAACCCGCACCGCGCCCAGATTGATATCGCCGCGCCCCGGCTGCCACGGTGCAGCGGCCGCCAGCAGCGTCGCCGAGCCTGCGCCAAGTGCACCGTTATAGGCCTTGAGGCGAAACGTCGCCTGCTCGCCGGCCCGGCGCACGAACTCACCCGAGCCGAAATCGGTGATCGGCTGGGTCAGACGGCACTCGAACTGATCGCCTTCCACCTTCCACTCAATGTTCTCCAGACGGGTCTGGAACGTGAGGGCCATTGCAGGCAGGCTGGCGAACACACTGAGCAGGGCTAGATAATGCTGGCGCACGGGCGGCTCCACTGGTTTCTACAACACATCAAGGCGTCATACATCGTTAAGGCATACCCCCTGCTATCGGTCGTATCCTGCAAAACTTGATAGCGAGTGCCTGCAACAGTCTTTTCCGGTAGCATTCCCACCAGATTGACCCGCCTGGAATCCCCAATGTCCGACCGCCTGACCCTGCTGCGTCCCGACGACTGGCATATTCATCTTCGCGATGGTGCTGCGTTACCCCACACCGTGGCCGATGTAGCGCGCACGTTTGGCCGTGCCATCATCATGCCCAACCTGGTACCTCCGGTGCGCAATGCCGCGCAAGCCGATGCCTATCGCCAGCGCATCCTCGCCGTGCGACCGGCTGGCAGCCGCTTCGAACCGTTGATGGTGCTCTACCTCACCGACCGCACCCTGCCTGAAGAAATTCGCGAAGCCCATGCCAGCGGCTTTGTGTACGCCGCCAAGCTGTACCCGGCGGGCGCCACCACCAACTCCGACTCCGGCGTGACCAGCATCGACAAGATCCTGCCGGCCATCGAAGCCATGGCGGATGTCGGCATGCCGTTGTTGATCCACGGTGAAGTCACCCGTGGCGACGTGGATGTGTTCGACCGCGAGAAGATCTTCATCGACGAGCACATGCGTCGCGTGGTCGAGCTGTTCCCGACGCTCAAGGTGGTGTTCGAGCACATCACCACCGCTGATGCCGTGCAGTTCGTCACCGAGGCCTCGGAAAACGTCGGCGCGACCATCACCGCTCATCACCTGCTGTACAACCGCAACCACATGCTGGTGGGCGGGATTCGGCCGCATTTTTACTGCCTGCCGATCCTCAAGCGCAACACCCACCAGGTGGCTTTGCTGGACGCAGCCACCAGCGGCAGCCCGAAGTTCTTCCTCGGCACCGACTCGGCACCCCACGCCCAGCACGCCAAGGAAGCCGCCTGCGGCTGCGCCGGTTGCTACACCGCGTTTGCTGCCATCGAGCTGTACGCCGAAGCGTTTGAACAACGCAATGCGCTGGATAAGCTTGAAGCTTTTGCCAGCCTCAACGGGCCGCGCTTCTACGGCCTGCCGGCTAATACCGACCGCATCACCCTGGTCCGCGAAGACTGGACCGCCCCCGCCAGCCTGCCGTTCGGCGAGCTGACCGTCATCCCGCTGCGCGCCGGTGAAACACTGCGCTGGCGCCTGCTGGAGGAAAGCAAGTGAGTGAAGACCATTACGACGACGAACACGAGCACAGCGGTGGCGGCTCCCGTCATCCAATGGCCGAGCGGTTTCGTGGCTATCTGCCGGTTGTCATCGACGTAGAAACCGGTGGTTTCAACTGCGCCACCGACGCTTTGCTGGAAATCGCCGCCACCACCATCGGTATGGACGAGCAGGGATTCGTGTTTGCCGAACACACGCATTTCTTCCGCGTAGAGCCGTTCGAAGGCGCGAATATCGAAGCCGCCGCCCTGGAATTCACCGGCATCAAGCTCGATCACCCCCTGCGCATGGCGGTAAGTGAAGAGGCGGCGCTGACCGATATCTTCCGTGGCGTACGCAAGGCATTGAAAGCCAATGGCTGCAAACGCGCGATCCTGGTTGGCCACAACAGCAGCTTCGACCTGGGCTTCCTGAACGCCGCCGTGGCGCGCCTGGACATGAAGCGCAACCCGTTTCATCCCTTCTCCAGCTTCGATACCGCTACCCTCGCCGGCCTGGCTTACGGTCAAACGGTATTGGCCAAGGCCTGCCAGGCCGCCGGTATCGACTTTGACGGCCGCGAAGCCCACTCGGCGCGTTACGACACCGAGAAAACCGCAGAGCTGTTCTGCGGCATCGTCAACCGGTGGAAGCAGATGGGCGGCTGGGAAGATTTCGGCGACTGAGACTCTTCCGGGCGTTCCTCCCACAAAAAAACCGGCCCTCACAGGCCGGTTTTTTTGTACCTGGAATCAGGCTTACAGCTTGCCAGCGTTCTCGGTCAGGTAAGCCGCAACACCTTCGGTGGAAGCGGTCATGCCCTTGTCGCCTTTTTTCCAGTTGGCAGGGCAGACTTCACCGTGCTCTTCGTGGAACTGCAGCGCGTCGACCAGACGGATCAGCTCTTCCATGTTACGGCCCAGCGGCAGGTCGTTGATGATCTGCGAGCGCACAACGCCCTTGTCGTCGATCAGGAACGCGCCACGGAACGCTACACCGCCTTCGGACTCAACGTCGTAGGCCTTGGCGATCTCGTGCTTCATGTCGGCAGCCATGGTGTATTTGACTTTGCCGATGCCGCCATCGTTGATGGCCGTGTTGCGCCACGCGTTGTGGGTGAAATGGGAGTCGATGGACACGGCAACCACTTCAACGTTGCGCGCCTTGAAGTCGTCCATGCGGTGGTCCAGAGCGATCAGCTCGGACGGGCAGACGAAAGTGAAGTCCAGCGGGTAGAAGAACACCAGGCCGTATTTGCCTTTGATGGCTTCAGACAGCTTGAAGCTGTCTACGATTTCGCCATTGCCGAGCACTGCAGGTACGTCGAAATCCGGGGCTTGTTTGCCGACGAGTACGCTCATTGGGTATCTCCTGATGTAAGGGTGAAGATTGAAGTAACAGGACCGGTGTTGAGTCTGCCGTATTTAAGCGACAGGCCTGTGACGCAGTCACGCTTCGTGAAGACCGGCCATCATACACTGAAAAAACCGTTCGTCAGCGCGAGGCCCGTGCTGGTGAAATACCCAGCGAATGTACTTTGACAATCATTCTCGTTAACATTAAGATCCAATGCATTCAAGCCTCACACCGCGATGGTTCTCCCTATGTATGTGTGCCTTTGTACTGGCGTCACCGACGGACAAATCCGCGAAGCAATCTATGAAGGTTGCTGCAGCTACAAGGAAGTGCGCGAAACCACGGGCGTTGCCAGCCAGTGTGGTAAATGTGCCTGCCTCGCCAAGCAAGTGGTACGGGAAACCCTGACGCAACTGCAAACAGCGCAGAGCGCGCTCCCCTACTCAGCAGAATTTACACACGCTTAAATAAGCGTGTTTTAAAGAACCGGACCTGGAGTCCGGTTTTTTTATGTCTGTAATTCAATCAGTTAGCGCCGAGACGCGGAACACAAACATTCTTATTCCGATTAATTTTCATTTATTATTCAATAACTTAGGTTTGACACTAAGGTTTCCGCCGCTCAAACTCCGCCCTATACACAGCTATTACAGGGCAGGACCCCAGTCATGAAAGGCGACATCTCAGTCATCCAGCAGCTCAACAAAATCCTTGCCAATGAACTGGTCGCGATCAATCAGTACTTTCTGCATGCACGCATGTACGACGATTGGGGCCTGGAAAAGCTCGGCAAGCGCGAATACAAAGAGTCGATCAAGGCCATGAAAGACGCCGATGCGCTGATCAAGCGCATCCTGTTCCTGGAAGGCCTGCCGAACGTGCAGGACCTGGGCAAGCTGAACATCGGCGAACACACTCAGGAAATGCTCAACAGCGACCTGGGCTTTGAACGCAAGAGTCACAGCGACCTCAAGGCCGCCATTGCCCACTGCGAAACCCACGGTGACTTCGGTAGCCGCGAGCTTCTGGAAGATATTCTGGAAGATCAGGAAGAACACATCGACTGGCTCGAAACCCAACTGGGCCTGATCGTCAAAGTCAGCCTGGAGAATTACCTGCAGTCGCAGATGGGCGAATAACCCACAGCACGCCGGTATAAAAAAGCCCCGCTCTCTTTCGAGAAGCGGGGCTTTTTAATGCAGGCCAATCAAGCGTCGGTCTTGGCCGCTGCACTGGCTGCTGCATCTTTGACCAGCGCCTGCAACGAACCATCCGCTGCCATTTCAGTGATGATGTCACTGCCGCCGACCAGTTCGCCGGCTACCCACAATTGCGGGAAGGTCGGCCAGTTGGCGTACTTTGGCAAATTGGCGCGGATTTCAGGATTCTGCAGAATATCCACGTAGGCGAATTTTTCACCGCACGCCATGATGGCCTGGGATGCCTTTGCGGAGAAACCGCACTGAGGCGCGTTCGGTGCGCCCTTCATGTAAAGCAGAATGGTGTTGTTGGCAATCTGCTCTTTGATCGTTTCGATGATATCCATGGAACACCTCGGCTGGAACTTTGCGACTCACAGGTCGGCACGGTGGCGCATTGTAACGCAAAATCCCGGCACAATGCTCTGGCTCCTTATGCGGCCGAAACCTGCACCGGCACCCCGTTCAACGCGGCGTTGCCAGACAATTCGTCCAACTGCCGCTCGTCAGTCAAGTCGTTGGCGCTCGCTCCGGGCTGGCTGCTGGCGATTGTCATCCGCACGCCAGGGCGGCCATGACCCCAACCGTGGGGCAGGCTGACCACGCCGGGCATCATCTCCAGACTGGCGACTACCTCAACTTCGATCATGCCGATACGCGAGCTGACGCGCACGCGCTGCCCATCGCCCAACTGCCGGCTCGCCAGGTCATCGGGGTGCATATGCAACTGGTGCCGTGGCTTGCCTTTCACCAGCCGGTGATAGTTATGCATCCACGAATTGTTGCTGCGCACATGGCGACGGCCGATCAGTAGCAGCTCGTCAACCACAGGCGCCGGCTGTGCCGCAAAACGCACCAAGTCCGCAAGAATCACCGCCGGTGCGGCCTGCACCTTGCCATCTGCGGTTTTCAAACGCGCAGCAAGATTGGCCGACAGCGGCCCCAGGTCCAGGCCATGGGGATGTTCCGCCAGCATTGCCACCGACAGCTTGTGAGCGGAGGCATCACCATAAGTCCCGGCGCGCAGGCCGGCATCGATCATCTGCGCCGGCGCCATCGTCGGCTTCAGCGCAACGCCCGTCTGCGCGGCAAAGGCCTTGGCCAAACCGACGAAAATCTCCCAGTCGTGCAACGCACCCGCAGGCTTTGGCAGGATCGCGCGATTGAAACGGGTAACGTTGCGCACCGCGAACATATTGAACGTGGTGTCGTAATGATCATTCTCCAGCGCCGAGGTGGACGGCAGGATCAAGTCGGCATAGCGCGTGGTCTCGTTGATGTACAGGTCGACACTGACCATGAACTCAAGCCCCTCCAGCGCCTGCTCCAACTGGCGACCATTGGGCGTGGACAGCACCGGGTTGCCGGCCACCGTCACCAGCGCGCGGATTTGCCCGTCGCCGGCGGTGAGCATTTCTTCAGCCAGGGCCGATACCGGCAATTCCCCCCCGTATTCCGGACGCCCGGAAACCCGACTCTGCCAACGATTGAAATGCCCGCCACCGGTGGACGCCACCAGGTCCACGGCCGGCGTAGTGCACAGCGCGCCACCCACCCGGTCGAGATTGCCGGTCACCAGGTTGATCAACTGCACCAGCCAATGACACAGCGTGCCGAACGCCTGGGTCGACACCCCCATGCGCCCGTAGCACACCGCTTTGTCCGCAGCGGCAAAATCACGCGCCAACTGGCGGATCTGCTCAGAGGGCACGGCACATTGGCTGCTCATGGCCTCGGCGGTGAACCCGGCGATGGCGCGGCGCACCGCCTCAAGGCCTTCAACCGGCAAATGGCTGGTACGGGTCAGATTCTCCGTAAACAGGGTGTTGAGCAGACCGAACAGCAACGCCGCATCCCCCCCAGGCCGCACGAACAGATGCTGGTCGGCTATCGCCGCCGTCTCGCTGCGCCGAGGGTCGACCACCACCACTTTGCCACCCCGCGTCTGAACGGCCTTCAAGCGTTTTTCCACATCCGGCACGGTCATGATGCTGCCATTGGAGGCCAGCGGATTGCCGCCGAGTATCAGCATGAAATCGGTGTGGTCGATGTCCGGGATCGGCAGCAACAGACCATGGCCGTACATCAGGTGGCTGGTGAGGTGATGGGGCAGTTGATCCACTGAGGTTGCGGAAAACCGATTGCGCGTCTTCAACAACCCCAGAAAATAGTTGCTGTGGGTCATCAGCCCATAATTGTGCACGCTGGGGTTGCCCTGGTAGACCGCCACCGCATTCTGCCCATGACGCGCCTGAATGCCCGACAGACGTTCAGCCACCAGCGCGAAGGCATCTTCCCAAGGGATGGGTTGCCATTGGCTGCCGACGCGCAGCATGGGCTGATGCAGGCGGTCCGGGTCATTCTGGATATCCTGCAACGCCACGGCCTTGGGGCAGATGTGCCCACGGCTGAAGCTGTCCTGGGCGTCGCCCTTGATGGACGTGATCGCCAGGCTGCCGTCGTGGGCCTGGGTGGTTTCCAGGGTCAGGCCGCAAATGGCTTCACACAGATGGCAAGCACGGTGGTGGAGAGTCTTGGTCATGGCCAGTCTCTTTATAGGGGCATTGGGCCAACTATGGGCCGCCGTGGCCTGGTGCACCAGCAACCTTCGCGGCATGAATCGACTGGCATCAGGCCAGGCCATGGCCAAGAGCATGAGCAAATGTTTCAAAGGTGCGCGCATCGTCGCGGGAAACCGACACAGCCTGGCCTGCCCATAATGCCGTCCAGTTAAGGACAATGTGTGGGCTTATTGTGGCGAGCGGGCTTGCCCCGCGTTGGGGTGCGAAGCGCCCCCACTCCAGCAAAACGCGGGGTACCTGATACGGCTCAGCGCCTGGTTGTGGGGCTGCTGCGCAGCCCAACGCAGGACAAGCCTGCTCGCCACAGGGAATCTGCGCTTGACTGAACGGCATTAGGCCTGGCCCCGCCGCCGCGCATTGCAAAAGGTTGCGGCGCCAGTGTACAAATGGCCCGCTGCTGTCAGGAAGTTGTTTTCAAACGCGCTTTGCCGCCCCGCTGAACACCCTTAAAAACCGTAGCCCTATTGGTAAGACGCGACATTTAATTATAAGATCGCGCCTTCCCCTATTTCGTCGCCCCGTGCGGCTTTCGCCGCAGGTCTCGCCCGTTGTCACAATAAACAAGGCTTTGAGTATCTGCGGTCTGTTGCAAAAGGTAGTTAATGATGAGCGCTAGGCACTTTCTCTCCCTGATGGATTGCACGCCCGAAGAGCTGGTCGGCGTGATCCGTCGAGGCATTGAGCTTAAAGACCTGCGTAACCGCGGCGTACTGTTCGAGCCTTTGAAAAACCGCGTGCTCGGGATGATTTTCGAAAAGTCATCGACCCGCACCCGCGTGTCGTTCGAAGCCGGCATGATTCAACTGGGTGGCCAAGCCATCTTTCTGTCTTCGCGCGATACGCAACTGGGCCGGGGCGAGACCGTCGCCGACAGCGCCATCGTCATGTCGAGCATGCTTGACGCCGTGATGATCCGGACCTTTGCCCACAGCACCGTGACCGAATTTTCCGCCAACTCGCGGGTGCCGGTGATCAACGGCCTGTCCGATGACCTGCACCCCTGCCAGCTGCTGGCCGACATGCAAACCTTCCTTGAACATCGCGGCTCTATCCAGGGCAAGACCGTGGCCTGGATCGGCGATGGCAACAACATGTGCAACAGCTATATAGAAGCGGCGATCCAGTTCGACTTCCAGCTGCGTGTTGCCTGCCCTGAAGGCTACGAGCCTGATGCGCGCTTCCTCGAACAAGCCGGCAGCCGCGTCACCCTCGTGCGCGACCCGCGTGAAGCCGTCGCCGGCGCGCACCTGGTGAGCACCGACGTGTGGACCTCAATGGGCCAGGAAGAAGAAACCGCCAAGCGCCTGGCCCGTTTCGCGCCGTACCAGGTGACCCGCGCCCTGCTCGACCTGGCCGCGCCCGACGTGCTGTTCATGCATTGCCTGCCGGCGCACCGGGGTGAAGAAATCAGTCTCGACCTGCTCGACGACCAGCGCTCGGTGGCGTGGGACCAGGCCGAAAACCGCCTGCACGCGCAAAAGGCCCTGCTCGAATTTCTTGTGCCGCCGTCGTACCACCACGCATGAGCCAGCCCCTACTGCTGAACCTGCGTAATCTGGCATGCGGTTATCACGATCAACGGGTGGTACAGAACCTCAATCTGCACCTCAATGCAGGTGATATCGGTTGCCTGCTCGGCTCTTCCGGCTGCGGCAAGACCACCACGCTGCGGGCGATTGCCGGGTTCGAACCGGTGCACGAAGGTGAAATCAGCCTGGCCGGCGAAGTCATCTCCAGCGCCGGTTTCACCCTGGCACCGGAGAAACGTCGTATCGGCATGGTGTTTCAGGACTACGCCCTGTTTCCCCACCTCAGCGTGGCCGACAACATCGCATTCGGCATTCGCAAGCACCCGCACAAAGACCGCGTGGTTACCGAACTGCTGGAACTGGTCAACCTCAAGAACCTGGGCAAGCGCTTCCCCCACGAATTGTCCGGTGGTCAGCAACAACGCGTCGCTCTTGCCCGCGCCCTGGCGCCGGAGCCGCAACTGCTGTTGCTGGATGAGCCCTTCTCCAACCTCGATGGCGAACTGCGGCGCAAGCTCAGCCATGAAGTGCGCGAGATTCTCAAGGCGCGCGGCACCAGTGCGATCCTGGTCACCCATGATCAGGAAGAAGCCTTTGCCGTAAGCGATCAGGTGGGCGTGTTCAGGGAAGGCCGCCTGGAACAGTGGGATACGCCCTACAACCTTTATCACGAACCGCAAACGCCCTACGTCGCCAGTTTTATTGGCCAGGGCTACTTTATCCGTGGCCAATTGAGCTCGCCGGAATCCGTGCGCACCGAACTGGGTGAGCTGCGCGGCAACCGCGCTTACACCTGGCCTGCCGGAGGCGCGGTGGACGTGCTGCTGCGCCCGGACGACATCGTCCATGCGCCGGACAGCGCCCTCAAAGCGCGAATCGTCGGCAAGACCTTCCTCGGCGCCTCGACGCTCTACCGCCTGCAGTTGCCGACCGGCGCGCAGCTGGAGTCGATTTTCCCAAGCCATGCGGACCATCAGGTGGGTGTGGATGTGGGCATCCGGGTTGCGGCAGAACATCTGGTGCTGTTTCAGGCAGCACGCTGAATATGGGAGGGGGCTTGCGCCTTCCCATAGTGGATTTTCATTGGCTCGAAATCACATCCTGCCAATCGGCGCGAAGGTGGCCTGGGTGTTTTCGGCCAGCGCCAAAGCTGTCAATTCCACTTCCAGCCCTCGCCTTCCCGCACTCACAAAAATCGTCGCAAGTGGCTGCGCCGTCACATCGATAAATGTGCGCAAACGCTTTTTCTGCCCCAAAGGACTGATTCCCCCCAGCAAATAACCGGTGGAGCGCTGCGCCGCCGCCGGGTCGGCCATTTCGACTTTTTTCACTCCCGCCGCCTGCGCCAGGGCCTTGAGGTCCAGACTTCCGACGACCGGCACCACCGCCACCAGCAACTCGCCCTTTTCACTGCTGGCCAGCAGGGTTTTGAACACCCGCGCCGGATCAAGGCCCAATTTCTCTGCGGCCTCCAGACCATATGAAGCCGACTTGGGATCGTGCTCGTAACTGTGGATGCGATGTTCGGCGCGAACTTTTTTCAACAGATCCAATGCGGGGGTCATGATGTCTCCAGTCGGGGCAAACAGAGGGTCGATTTTAAGCCAAGCCCCTGTAAAACGCTCTAGTGCGGCCCCCGCGTGCGCGGATAATTTCTGCTGCAAGCGTGATCATTCATCAGACCAATAGTTGGAAAATGACTGACAGTTCACTTTCGACCTTTGACAGCCGTCATTCTTGTCTATATTTTTTCGTTTCCGAATACTGTAGGAATGGTTTCCGCAGTATCGCAGCAGTAAGCCGTGGCGTGGATGGGGATCCTCGTCATTGGTGAAAATCGCGCAAGGCCCAACGAGGCCGTACGCCAGACAAGAACAACAAATGAGGTTTTCCATGACAACTGCTCTTCAACAGCCTTCACTTTCGAGCCAATGCATGGCCGAATTCCTCGGCACCGCGCTGCTCATCTTCTTCGGTACCGGTTGCGTTGCTGCGCTCAAGGTCGCGGGTGCCAGCTTCGGCTTATGGGAAATCAGCATCATCTGGGGGATCGGCGTCAGCATGGCGATCTATCTGAGCGCCGGTATTTCCGGGGCGCACCTCAACCCGGCGGTCAGTATCGCCCTGTGCCTGTTTGCCGATTTCGAAAAGCGCAAACTGCCTTTCTACATCCTCGCTCAAGTCGCCGGCGCCTTCTGCGCTGCGGCGCTGGTGTACACGCTGTACAGCAACCTGTTTTTCGATTACGAACAAACACACCACCTGGTACGCGGCACCCAAGCCAGCCTGGAATTGGCCTCGGTATTCTCCACCTACCCCCACGCGCTGTTGAGCACGGCCCAGGCATTCCTGGTGGAAATGGTCATCACCGCCATCCTGATGGGCGTGATCATGGCCCTGACCGACGACAACAACGGCCTGCCACGCGGCCCGCTGGCGCCACTGCTGATCGGTCTGCTGATTGCGGTCATCGGCAGTGCCATGGGCCCGCTGACCGGCTTTGCGATGAACCCGGCGCGGGATTTCGGGCCCAAGCTGATGACCTTTTTCGCTGGCTGGGGTGAAATAGCCTTCACTGGCGGTCGCGACATCCCCTATTTCCTGGTGCCGATTTTCGCGCCGATTGTCGGCGCTTGCCTGGGTGCTGCGGCCTACCGTGGGCTGATCGCCCGTCATTTGCCAAGCGCCGCCCCTGCTGTAGCTGAAACACCTGACACGGCTGTCAACGGCAACACGCGTATTTCCTGAAAGCGCCGGCCTGGTCCCCTGCCCATTGCGGCCCAGGCTGACTTCCGACTTCCCTCTTTCGTACAAGGCAATTGACATGACCGACATTCAGAATAAGAACTACATCATTGCCCTCGACCAGGGCACCACCAGTTCGCGAGCGATCATCTTCGATCGTGACGCCAACGTGGTGTGCACCGCCCAACGCGAGTTCACCCAGCATTACCCGCAAGCCGGCTGGGTCGAGCATGACCCGATGGAAATCTTCGCCACCCAGAGCGCAGTGATGGTCGAAGCGCTGGCACAGGCCGGCCTGCACCATGACCAGGTCGCCGCCATCGGTATCACCAACCAGCGTGAAACCACCGTGGTATGGGACAAGAACACCGGTCGCCCAATCTACAACGCGATCGTCTGGCAGTGCCGCCGCAGCACCGAGATCTGCCAGCAGCTCAAGCGCGATGGTCATGAGCAATACATCAACGACGCCACCGGCCTGGTCACCGACCCATACTTCTCCGGCACCAAGCTCAAGTGGATCCTCGATAACGTCGAAGGCAGCCGCGAGCGTGCGCGCAACGGCGAACTGCTGTTCGGCACCATCGACAGCTGGTTGATCTGGAAATTTACCGGCGGCAAGACTCACGTCACCGACTACACCAACGCCTCGCGCACCATGCTCTTCAACATCCACACGCTGGAGTGGGACGCGAAGATGCTGGAGATTCTCGACGTGCCGCGCGAAATGCTGCCCGAAGTCAAATCCTCATCGGAAATCTACGGCCGCACCAAAAGCGGCATTGCCATCGGCGGCATCGCCGGTGACCAGCAAGCGGCGCTGTTCGGTCAGATGTGCGTAGAGCCCGGCCAGGCCAAGAACACCTACGGCACCGGCTGCTTCCTGCTGATGAACACCGGTGACAAGGCGGTCAAATCCAAGCACGGCATGCTCACCACCATCGCGTGCGGCCCCAGTGGCGAAGTGGCTTACGCCCTCGAAGGCGCCGTGTTCAACGGCGGCTCGACGGTGCAATGGCTGCGCGACGAACTCAAAATCATCGCCGACGCCACCGACACCGAATACTTCGCCGGCAAGGTCAAGGACAGCAACGGCGTATACCTGGTGCCGGCCTTCACCGGTCTGGGCGCGCCGTACTGGGACCCGTATGCCCGTGGCGCGCTGTTCGGCCTGACCCGTGGCGTACGCGTGGACCACATCATTCGTGCAGCCCTCGAGTCGATTGCCTACCAGACCCGCGACGTGCTCGACGCCATGCAGCAGGACTCGGGCGAACGCCTGAAGGCCCTGCGCGTGGACGGTGGCGCGGTGGCCAACAATTTCCTGATGCAGTTCCAGGCCGACATCCTCGGCACCCAGGTAGAGCGCCCGCAAATGCGCGAAACCACAGCGTTGGGCGCCGCTTACCTGGCGGGCCTTGCCTGCGGTTTCTGGAGCAGCCTGGACGAACTGCGTGGCAAGGCGGTGATAGAGCGCGAATTCGAACCGCAGCTGGACGAAGCGGCCAAGGAGAAGCTCTACGCCGGCTGGCAAAAAGCGGTGAGCCGCACCCGCGACTGGGAACCGCACGAAGGCGCTGAATAAGCCATAGGCGGGACCCTGCCGGGGTTCCAACTGGTCGGGAGCAGATTCCTGCGGCATCATGGGCCACTTTTGTACGGCAGCCCAAAGGACGCCCCATGAATCTGCCTCCCCGCCAGCAACACATCCTCGAACTGGTCCGCGAACGCGGCTATGTCAGTATCGAGGAAATGGCGCAGTTGTTCGTTGTCACCCCACAAACCATCCGCCGCGATATCAATCAATTGGCGGATGCCAATCTGTTGCGCCGCTACCACGGCGGCGCAGCCTATGATTCCAGCGTCGAAAACACCGCCTACGCCATGCGAGCCGACCAGATGCGCGACGAGAAACAGCGCATCGGCGAAGCCATCGCCGCGCAAATCCCCGATCACGCCTCGCTGTTCATCAACATCGGCACCACCACCGAATCCATCGCCCGTGCGCTGCTCAATCACAACCACCTGAAAATCATCACCAATAACCTCAACGTCGCCACCATGCTGAGTGCCAAGGACGACTTCGACGTGCTGTTGACCGGCGGCAACGTGCGCCGTGACGGCGGCGTGGTGGGCCAGGCCAGCGTGGATTTCATCAACCAGTTCAAGGTCGACTTCGCGCTGGTGGGTATCAGCGGGATTGACGAGGACGGCAGCCTGCTGGATTTCGACTACCAGGAAGTGCGCGTGTCACAGGCGATCATTGCGAACGCCCGCCAGGTGATTCTGGCGGCGGACTCCAGCAAATTCGGGCGCAATGCCATGATTCGCCTGGGGCCGATCAGTCTGGTGGATTGCCTGGTAACCGATCAACAACCGGTGCCGGCATTGGTGCAGTTGTTAAATGAGCACAAGGTCAGGCTGGAAGTGGTGTAGCGCCTGTACCGCCGCCTTCGCGGGCATGCCCGCTCCCACATTTGACCGAGTTCCCTCATGAGAACGCGGGTTAAGGTGGGAGCGGGCTTGCCCGCGAAGGCGGTCTATGCAAAAACCTTCCTCAAGCCCACGTTCACAAATTTCCCCTCGCCTGCCCTTCGATGAATTTTTTCAATCGAAGTCGACTGGCTGTGCCCGCGTTTATCAGCTACCATTTTCGCAAATGAACATTAATGTTCGAATTCCAATACAAAATGATTGCGAGGCCAGCCGATGAACCCTTCTACCTTGCCTGCTCCACCCCTTGCCGAAGTCTATGACGTTGCCGTAATCGGTGGCGGGATCAATGGCGTCGGGATCGCAGCAGACGCAGCCGGGCGCGGTTTGTCGGTATTCCTTTGCGAAAAGGACGACCTGGCCAGCCACACCTCTTCAGCCAGCAGCAAGTTGATCCACGGTGGCCTGCGCTACCTGGAACACTACGAGTTCCGCCTGGTGCGCGAAGCGCTGGCCGAACGTGAAGTGCTGCTGGCCAAGGCACCGCACATCGTCAAGCAGATGCGCTTCGTGCTACCGCACCGTCCTCACCTGCGCCCTGCGTGGATGATTCGCGCCGGTCTGTTCCTTTACGACAACCTGGGCAAGCGCGAGAAACTCGCTGGCTCCAAGAGCCTCACCTTCGGCGCCGACAGCCCGCTGAAAAGCGAAATCACCAAAGGCTTCGAATATTCCGACTGCTGGGTCGACGATGCCCGCCTGGTGGTGCTCAACGCCATGGCCGCACGTGAGAAAGGTGCGCACATTCACACCCAGACCCGCTGCGTCAGCGCGCACCGCAGCCAGGGCGTGTGGGAAATGAACATGGAGCGCGCCGACGGCAGCCTGTTTTCGATTCGTGCCAAGGCGCTGGTGAATGCCGCCGGCCCATGGGTTGCCAAGTTCATTCGCGACGACCTCAAGCTGGATTCGCCTTATGGCATCCGCCTGATCCAGGGCAGCCACCTGATCGTGCCGAAACTCTACGAAGGCGCTCACGCACACATCCTGCAAAACGAAGACCAGCGCATCGTCTTCACGATTCCGTACCTGAACGATCTGACCATCATTGGCACCACCGACCGTGAATACGACGGCGACCCGGCCAAGGTGGCAGTCACCGAAGGCGAAACCGACTACATGCTCAACGTGGTCAACGCGCACTTCAAAAAACAGCTGAGCCGCGACGACATCGTCCACACCTACTCGGGCGTGCGCCCGCTGTGCAACGACGAGTCGGACAACCCATCGGCCATCACCCGCGATTACACCCTGTCGCTGTCCGGCGGCACGGGCGAGGCGCCTATCCTGTCGGTGTTCGGCGGCAAGCTGACCACCTATCGCAAGCTGGCCGAGTCGGCCATGGCTCAACTGGCCCCCTACTTCGCGCAGATGCGCCCAAGCTGGACTGCCACCGCCAGCCTGCCGGGCGGTGAAGACATGACCACGCCGCAAGCGCTGGCCGACGCCATTGGCAAAAAATTCGACTGGGTGCCAAGTGAACTCGCGCGCCGTTGGTCAGTGACCTACGGCAGCCGCACCTGGCGTTTGCTGGAAGGCGTGCAATCGCTGGCAGACCTGGGCGAGCACCTGGGTGGCGGCCTGTATACCCGCGAGGTCGATTACCTGTGCGCCGAAGAATGGGTGACCCAGCCCCAGGATGTGCTGTGGCGCCGGACCAAACTTGGCCTCTCCACCACCCCGGAAGAACAGGAAAACCTGCAGCGTTATCTGTCCAAGGTCGAGCAAAACCGCAAGATCGAAGCCGCCTGACCTGTGCGGGAGCGAGCGCACTCGCTCCCGCACCATTCGGTTTTCCGAACGCCCGCCCCCTCCCCATTCGGTTTGCCGTACTTGCCCGCAGCAAATCCGCTGTCACACAAAGTTAATTCCTATATAAATCAGCGCATTAATCTTCTACCGCCGGTCTGGCACGACTCATGCTCTACACTTCCCAACGATTGCCCAGGGCCTCCCAGCAGCCGTTATGGGCATTCGCCGTACAAGAGAGCCGCCTATCCGGCTTCATAAAAAAAACAAATGTCGAGGAAGTATTGATGCGCATCGTTCCCCATATCCTGGGCGCAGCTATCGCTGCTGCTCTGATCAGCACTCCAGTGTTCGCCGCCGAACTCACCGGCACGCTGAAGAAAATCAACGACTCCGGCACCATCACTCTCGCGCACCGCGACAGCTCCATTCCGTTTTCCTACATCGCGGATGGTTCGGGCAAACCTGTGGGCTACTCCCACGACATTCAGCTGGCTATCGTTGAAGCCCTGAAAAAAGACCTGAACAAGCCCGACCTGAAGACCAAGTACAACCTGGTCACCTCGCAAACCCGCATCCCGCTGATCCAGAATGGCACCGCGGACCTGGAATGCGGCTCCACCACCAACAATGCCGAACGCGCCCAACAGGTCGACTTCACCACCAACATCTTCGAAATCGGCACCCGCTTGCTGGTCAAGAAAGACAAGGATGGCAAGCCGTCCTACGGTGATTTCGCCGACCTCAAAGGCAAGAACGTCGTGACCACCGCCGGCACCACGTCCGAGCGCATCATCAAAGCGATGAACGCCGACAAGCAGATGGGCATGAACGTCATCTCCGCCAAAGACCATGGCGAATCCTTCCAGATGCTCGAAAGCGGCCGCGCCGTAGCATTCATGATGGACGACGCCCTGCTGGCCGGTGAAGAAGCCAAGGCCAAGAAGCCGGACGACTGGGTCATCACCGGTACGCCACAATCCTTCGAGGCCTATGCCTGCATGGTTCGCAAGGAAGACCCGGCCTTCAAGAAAGCCGTGGATGACGCTATCGTCGGCCTGTTCAAATCCGGCGAGATCAACAAGATCTACAGCAAGTGGTTCGAAAGCCCGATTCCACCCAAAGGCCTGAACCTGAACTTCCCGATGAGTGACAAGGTTAAAGAGCTGATCGCCAACCCAAGCGACAAGCCGGCGCCCGACGTAAAAATCTGACACCGAACTAACCTTATCGCCTGAGGGAGCCCACCCTCCCTCAGGCATCTGTTACTACCTGCTGGCTGTATTTTTGGAACACTCGACCTGGCGGTTTCCGAGCCGATCGCGTGTGCCTGGCATTCAATGTCGGGCGGGAATGGACTTTCCCCAAGCGGGTGCTTGTACATCGATCGATTTCGAGGGGAGACCCTAATGAATTACAACTGGGACTGGGGCGTGTTCTTCAAGTCCACCGGCGTTGGCAGCGAGACCTATCTCGACTGGTACATCGCGGGCCTGGGCTGGACCATTGCCATCGCCGTCGTGGCATGGATTATCGCCTTGCTGCTGGGGTCCATTCTGGGCGTCATGCGCACCGTGCCAAATCGCCTCGTGGCGGGCATTGCGACCTGCTACGTCGAACTGTTTCGCAACGTGCCGCTGCTGGTTCAGCTGTTCATCTGGTATTTCCTGATACCCGACCTGCTGCCGCAAGGCCTGCAGGACTGGTACAAACAGGACCTCAACCCGACCACCTCGGCCTACCTCAGCGTCGTCGTGTGCCTGGGCCTGTTCACCGCCGCTCGTGTTTGCGAGCAAGTGCGCACCGGTATCCAGGCGCTGCCACGCGGCCAGGAATCCGCAGCACGCGCCATGGGCTTCAAGCTGCCGCAGATCTACTGGAACGTGCTGTTGCCCCAGGCCTACCGCATCATCATTCCGCCGCTCACCTCCGAATTCCTCAACGTCTTCAAGAACTCCTCCGTGGCGTCCCTGATCGGCCTGATGGAACTGCTGGCGCAAACCAAACAGACCGCCGAATTTTCGGCCAACCTGTTTGAAGCCTTCACCTTGGCCACGCTGATCTACTTCACCCTGAACATGAGCCTGATGCTGCTGATGCGCGTGGTCGAGAAGAAAGTCGCCGTGCCCGGCCTGATCTCTGTGGGGGGCAAATAATGGAACTTGATTTCAGCGGTATCATCCCCGCCATCCCGGGCCTGTGGAACGGCATGGTCATGACCTTGCAGTTGATGGTCATGGGCGTCATCGGCGGCATCGCACTGGGCACGGTACTGGCGCTGATGCGCCTGTCGTCGAGCAAACTGCTCTCGCGTGTGGCCGGCGCCTATGTGAACTACTTCCGCTCGATCCCGCTGCTGCTGGTGATCACCTGGTTCTACCTGGCGGTGCCGTTCGTGTTGCGCTGGATCACCGGCGAAGACACACCCATTGGTGCGTTCACCTCCTGCGTCGTGGCCTTCATGATGTTCGAAGCCGCCTACTTCTGCGAAATCGTGCGGGCAGGCGTGCAGTCGATCCCCAAGGGCCAGATGGCCGCCGCACAAGCGATGGGCATGACCTACGGACAGACCATGCGCCTGATCATCCTGCCCCAGGCGTTCCGCAAGATGACCCCGTTGCTGCTGCAACAGTCGATCATCCTGTTCCAGGACACCTCGCTGGTCTACACCGTGGGCCTGGTGGACTTCCTCAACTCCGCCCGCTCCAACGGCGACATCATCGGTCGTTCCAATGAGTTCCTGATCTTCGCCGGTGTCGTCTACTTCATCATCAGCTTTTCCGCCTCGCTGCTGGTCAAGCGTCTGCAAAAAAGGTTTGCCGTATGATCTCTATCAAGAACATCAACAAGTGGTATGGCGACTTCCAGGTGCTGACCGATTGCAGCACCGAGGTTAAAAAAGGCGAAGTGATCGTGGTGTGCGGGCCGTCCGGCTCGGGCAAATCCACCCTGATCAAATGCGTGAACGCGCTGGAACCGTTCCAGAAGGGTGACGTAGTCGTCGACGGCACCTCCATCGCCGACCCGAAGACCAACCTGCCCAAACTGCGCTCGCGGGTGGGCATGGTGTTCCAGCACTTCGAGCTGTTCCCGCACCTCACCATCACCGAAAACCTGACCATCGCGCAGATCAAGGTACTGGGCCGCAGCAAGGAAGAGGCCACCCAAAAGGGCCTGCAACTGCTTGAGCGGGTTGGCCTGTCGGCCCACGCTCACAAGCACCCCGGCCAACTGTCCGGCGGACAGCAGCAACGTGTTGCCATTGCCCGCGCATTGGCCATGGACCCGATCGTCATGCTGTTCGACGAACCGACTTCGGCCCTCGACCCGGAAATGGTCAACGAGGTGCTCGACGTGATGGTGCAACTGGCGCAGGAAGGCATGACCATGATGTGCGTGACCCACGAAATGGGTTTTGCGCGCAAAGTGGCCGACCGCGTGATCTTCATGGACGCCGGCAAGATCATCGAAGACTGCCCGAAAGAGGAATTCTTCGGCGACATCAGCGCCCGCTCCGAACGCGCACAGCACTTCCTCGAGAAAATCCTGCAGCACTGAGTCTTGCATCACTTTGTGGGTGTGGCTATTTGTTGTGAGCACACCTGTTGTGGCGAGCGGGCTTGCCCCGCGTTGGGGCGCGAAGCGCCCCCAATCCAGCAACACGCGGTGTACCTGATACGGCTCAGCGCCTGGTTTTGGGGCTGCTGCGCAGCCCAGCGCAGGACAAGCCTGCTCGCCACAGGGAATCTGCGCTTAACTGGACGGCATTAGGGCTTGCCCGCTCGCCACAACAAGCCCGCTCGCCAGCGGGCAAGCACCGTAAGCACAACTGGTTGACCCAAGGCATCTGTGATGAAATGCGACCCCAACCAATTTCGCGCCCCACCGCCATCACTTGCCGTGAAAACTCGCCTGATACGCCAACTGTTCCTGCCGCCACTGGTCGTCGCCCTGATGATCGGCCTGGGTTTCATCGGCTTCTGGATCAGTGAGTACTACGGCATCCGCACCCTCAGCGACACCGGTGAACGCCAGCTTGAACTGCATGCGCGCACGGTCGAAAGCGAACTGGGCAAATACACCTACCTGCCCAGCCTGCTGGAGCTGGAATCCAGCGTGTCCAAACTGCTGGCCGAGCCGAATCAGGAAACCCGCAAAACCGTCAACGATTACCTCGAAGGCCTGAACCGACGCAGTCGCAGTCGGGCCATCTACGTGATGGACACCACCGGCCGCGTGCTGGCCACCAGTAACTGGCGCGATGCCGACAGTTACCAGGGCGAAGACCTGTCCTTTCGTGCCTACTTCCAGAATGCCGTGCGCGGTCAGCCGGGGCGCTTCTACGGCATCGGCAGCACCAACGGCGAACCCGGCTACTACCTGGCCCATGGCCTGGAAGAGCACGGCAAGATCATCGGCGTGGCCGTGGTCAAGGTGCGCCTCGAAGCCCTGGAAGAACGCTGGCAACGCGCGCGCCTCGAAGCGTTCGTCAGTGACGAGAATGGCATCATCATCCTCTCCAGCGACCCGGCCCGGCGCCTCAAGGCCGTGCGCCCACTGAGCGACGACACCCGCGACCGCCTGGCCCACAGCCTGCAATATTACTGGGCGACGCTGAACGAACTCGAACCCCTGGCCCGCGAACGCCTCAATGAGGTCAGCGAAACACTGACGTTCCCGGCCAACAGCGAAGTGGTCAACGATGCCCACGAGGTGAGCTACCTGGCGCAAACCCGCCCGCTGCTCGATACGCCGTGGCATTTCACCCTGCTCACCCCGCTCAACGATCTGCGCCGCGCTGCAATCAACCAGGGCATCCTGGTGGCCGTCGCCTTTGGGCTGGTGGCGTTCCTGCTGATCGCCTGGAACGAGCGGCGCAAAGTGATCGCCACCCGCCTCGCCGCACGGGAAGCCTTGCAGGAAGCCAACAGCCAGCTGGAACGGCGGATCGCCGAGCGCACCAGCGACCTGCGCGCCAGCAACGAACGGCTCAAGGGCCAGATTCGCGAGCGCCGCCAGGCCGAAGAAACCCTGCGCCGCGCTCAGGATGAACTGGTGCAGGCCGGCAAGCTGGCGGCCATCGGCCAGATGTCCACCAGCATTGCCCACGAACTGAACCAGCCGCTGGCCGCGCTGCGTACCTTGTCCGGCAACACCGTGCGCTTCCTCGAACGCGGCGCGCTGGACACCGCCAGCGCCAACCTCAAGACCATCAACGAACTGATCGACCGCATGGGCCGCATCACCGCCAGCCTGCGCTCGTTTGCACGGCGCGGCGATGACCAGAGCCAGGCCAGCCTCACCAAAGCGGTAGACGCCGCGTTTCAGGTGCTCGGTGCACGCGTGGACAGCCAGCCGCTGAGCGTGCATCGCGATTTCGCCACCGTGCAGCTGCAGATTGACCAGACACGCCTGGAGCAGATACTGGTCAACCTGATCGGCAACGCCCTGGATGCCATGCAAGACCAACCGTCGCCGGAACTGTGGCTGGAAGGCAGCAGCAGCGAAGGCAAATATCGCCTGCGGGTGCGCGACAACGGCCACGGCGTTGACGCCGAGGCGCGCAAACATTTGTTCGAACCGTTCTTCACCACCAAGCCCGGCGAGCAAGGCCTGGGACTTGGCCTGACCCTGTCGGCCAGCCTGGCGGCAGCCACCGGCGGCAACCTTGCCGTGGAACACCCGGCCAGTGGTGGCACGGCCTTCGTCCTGAGCCTGCCGCTGGCGGGCATTCAACCCACTGAGTCGACATGAATATCACGCCCCAAGACCTCACCGTGCTGATCGTCGAAGACGACCCCCATGTACTGCTCGGCTGCCAGCAGGCCCTGGCGCTGGAAGACATTGCCAGCGTCGGCGTGGGCAGCGCCGAAGAGGCGCTCAAGCGCGTCGACGAGCACTTTGCCGGCATCGTCATCAGCGACATTCGCCTGCCGGGTATTGATGGGCTGGAACTGCTGACCCGCCTCAAGGCACTGGATAAAAGCCTGCCGGTCGTGCTGATCACCGGCCATGGCGACATCGCCATGGCGGTCGGCGCCATGCGCAACGGTGCCTACGACTTCATGGAGAAACCCTTTTCTCCCGAACGCCTGGTCGACGTCGCCCGTCGTGCCCTGGAGCAGCGCGCTCTGGCGCGCGAGGTCTGGGCGCTGCGTCGCCAACTGGCCGAGCGCGACTCGCTGGAAGGCCGCATCATCGGGCGTTCGCAGGCGATGCAGAACCTGCGCGACCTGATCGCCAACGTCGCCGACACCTCGGCCAACGTGCTGATCGAAGGCGAGACCGGCACCGGCAAGGAGTTGGTCGCGCGTTGCCTGCATGATTTCAGTCGCCGCCATTCCCACCCGTTCGTCGCGCTCAACTGCGGCGGCCTGCCGGAGAACCTGTTCGAAAGCGAGATTTTCGGCCACGAAGCCAATGCCTTCACCGGCGCGGGCAAGCGCCGCATCGGCAAGATCGAACACGCCCATCAAGGCACGCTGTTCCTCGATGAAGTGGAAAGCATGCCGATCAACCTGCAGATCAAGCTGCTGCGGGTGTTGCAGGAACGCACCTTGGAACGCCTGGGCTCGAACCAGAGCGTGGCGGTGGATTGCCGAGTGATCGCCGCCACCAAATCCGACCTCGATGAACTGAGCCGCGCCGGCCAGTTCCGCAGCGACCTCTACTACCGGCTCAACGTGGTCACCCTGGAACTGCCGCCGCTGCGCGAGCGTCGCGAAGACATCCTGCAACTGTTCGAACACTTTTTGCAGCAATCATCCCTGCGCTTCGATCGCAGCGTGCCGGACCTGGACAACCAGACGTTGTCGAGCCTGATGAGCCACGATTGGCCGGGCAACGTGCGCGAACTGCGCAACGTCGCCGAACGCTTCGCCCTGGGCTTGCCGGCCTTCAAAAAGCCCGGCGCGGGAGGCAGCAACCATGGCCTGGCCTTCACCGAAGCGGTGGAAGCCTTCGAACGCAACCTGCTCAACGACGCCCTGCAACGCAGCGGCGGCAACCTGACCCAGGCCAGCCAGGAACTGGGAATGGCCAAGACCACGCTGTTCGACAAGGTCAAAAAATACGGGTTGAGCCACTGATGGATCTATTGTTGAAGGCCGCCCTCGGCGCGGCGGTGGTGGTGATACTTGCCGCACTGGCCAAGACCCGAAACTATTACATCGCCGGCCTGGTACCGCTGTTCCCGACCTTTGCGCTGATCGCCCACTACATCGTCGGCAAGGGCCGTTCGGTGGAGGATTTGAAGACCACCATCCTGTTCGGGATGTGGTCGATCATTCCGTATTTTGTGTATCTGGCGACACTGTATGTGATGGTCGACCGGATGCGGCTGGAAGCCTCACTGGCCGTCGCCACCGTCGCCTGGCTGATCGCCGCGACGCTGCTGGTGAGCGTATGGGTCAGGGTTCACACCTGACACACTGCCGTCAACCATGTGGGAAATCCCTCTCAGCGCACTATTTTGTCCACCTGAATCCCCAGCTTCTTCAGCCGATACCAGAAGCTTCTCTCGGAAATCCCGATCTTCGCCGCCGCTGCCGCCTGCACGCCATTGCTCTCCTGCAGCGCCGCCAGAATGTAGCCCTTCTCCACCTCCGCCAGCGCCGCATCCAAATCCTGGGGCACGTCCGGACCGTCGCTGCGCAGCACCGTCTCGGTGGGCCTGGAGGCATACAGGTAACCCGGCAGGTCGATATCTTCGATCACCGGCGATGCCGCTACAATCGTCGCCCGCTCGACGCAGTTCTGCAGCTCTCGAATATTGCCCGGCCAGTGATACGCCGCCATCGCCTGCAACGCCTCGGGGCTGAAGCCGGTGATGCGTTTGCCGGCCGTCGCGCTGATGGTGTGGGCGAAGTGACGGGCCAGGGGCACGATATCTTCCGCGCGCTCACGCAGCGCCGGCAGCGGAATCGGAAACACATTGAGGCGGTAATACAGGTCTTCGCGAAACTCCTTTCTGGCCACGGCCTCCAGCAGGTTTTTATTGGTGGCGGCGATCACCCGCACGTCCACCTTGCGCTCGCGCGGATCACCCACCGGCTCGATCACCCGCTCCTGCAAGGCACGCAGGATCTTGGCCTGCAAGGCCAAAGGCATATCCCCCACTTCGTCGAGAAACAGCGTGCCCTTGTCAGCCTGCATGAAGCGCCCGACCCGGTCCGCCACGGCGCCGGTGAAAGCGCCCTTGCGATGGCCGAACATTTCGCTTTCCAGCAAACCTTCGGGAATGGCCGCGCAGTTGACTGCCACGAACGGTTTGTCCGCGCGGCTGCCGTGCTTGTGGATGGCACGGGCGACCATTTCCTTGCCGGTGCCGCTTTCGCCGGTCAGCAAGATGGTCGCGGTGCTGTCGCGCACCGAATCCACCGCGTGCAGCACCTGGCGAAACGCCGGGCTGTCGCCCACCAGGCTGTCGAATTGGGCGTGTTCGTCCAGCTCGGCGCGCAAGCGCGCATTGTCGCGAGTGATGTCACGAAACTGCAGCGCCTTGGCCACGGTGATGTCCAGCTCGTCGATATCGAACGGCTTGGCGATGTAGTCGTAGGCGCCGTTGCGCATCGACTGCACGGCGTTTTTGACGGTGCTGTAGGCAGTCATCACGATGACCGGCACCTGCGTGTAGCGCACGCGGATTTCGGCCAGCAGTGCCGGCCCGTCCATGCCCGGCATGCGCCAGTCACTGATCACCAGGTCAATGTCTTCCTGCTCCAATACCTTGAGCGCGTGCAGGCCGTTGCCTGCGGTAAACACCTGGATACCGCTCTGGCTCAGGGCGGACGACAGCAGGTCGCAGAGCTTGGGCTCGTCGTCGACCACCAATACGTTATGCGTCATGACCTTCCTCATCGTCGCCGTCGTCTTCACCGTCAGCCGGAATGTACAGGCTGAAGGTGGCGCCGGCATCTTTCTCGCTGGAGCACTCGATGCTGCCGTCGTGACTTTCCATGATCGAATAGACTTTGGCCAGGCCCAGGCCCGTGCCCGACGCCTTGGTGGTGACAAAGGGGGTGAAGATACGCTCGATCATATCCGCCGCAATGCCCTGGCCAGTGTCAGTGATGCTGATCACCGTATTGCCGCCCTGGCTGCGGATGCCCAGGGTCAGGCGGCCGCCTTCGGGCATCGCGTCGATGGCGTTGAGGATCAGGTTGAGGCAGGCCTGCTTGAGCTGCTTGGCATCGGCATACAAGGTCGCACCGGGCGCCTGATCGTCGATATGCGCATCGATGTTGTGGGTGGTCAGTTCCGGGCTGCAAAAGCCGAGGATTTCCTCCACCAGCGGGCGTGCCGCCTGCTGCACCCGCAGCGGCGGGTTGGGCTTGGCGAAATCGAGAAATTCAGTGATCAGCTCATTGATACGGCTGACTTCGTTGATCACGTATTCCAGGTGGCGCTTGTCGCTGTCCGGCAGGTCGACGCGACGGTGCAGCAGCTGGGTGGCGGTCTTGATGATGCCCAGCGGGTTGCGGATTTCGTGGGCCAGGCCCATGGCAACCTCGCCCAGGGCGTGCAGCCGGTCGCGCCGACGCAACTGGGCTTCAAGGTGATGCAACTCGCCCAGGCGCTCGGTCATGTGGTTGAAGGTGCTGCTCAACTGCGCCAGTTCATCGCCGCCGCTGGTCCGCACCCGGTGCTGGTAATCCCCTGCGATCACCGCATCGACTCCCTCGGAGAGGTCGCGCAGCGGCCGGGTCAGGCGCCGCGAGACCAGCACACCGGCGGCCAGCGACAGCGCCGAACTGAGCAGGAAAATCAGCAAGAACAAATTGCTCTGGTTGACCAGCCCCACCAGGCTGGTATGGCGCAGCAGGCCGCTGAAGATCACGCCCTGCAGTTCGCCGGCATCATTGAAGATCGGCCAGTACAGGCCGCTGTAATTGCTGGTGAACTGCTCGCTCGGCTGGCGGCTGGCACGCATGGCCGTTTCGATATTGGCCGGGATGCGCAACGGATGATCATCGAAGCGCTGGGTCGAGAATATCTCCGAAAAGCCCTCCGGATTGGCCAGATACAGGCGCAGATCAAGGGAATGCACATCGGCCACGCTGGTCAGGAAACTGCTGTCCAGATAGGTGGCCACCAGCAGTTGGTAATCGACGCCATCGCGGTTGGTTTCGAAGGTCGAGACCACCAGGCCCGTCATCACCCCCGCGACCTTGACGGTTTGCAGGACCGCTTTGCTGGTGAGGTTGATCTGCCTGACCACGTCTTCGGACGCCGTGCTGAACACCACCTTCTGGTCGCTGCTGCGGATCAGCGCGACCACATCGATATCGGTGGCGTCGGCGATGTCGGCGGTCAGCCGGTCGTGCCGCGCCGCCTGGGGGCTCGACGGCGGGCTGGTATAGCGCAGGAACAGTTTGGCCATGCGCGCATTGTCGTGAAGGATATCGCCAATCTCGTCCTTGACGATCTTGGTCGACTCCTGCAGCCAGATGCGCACGTTGCTGTCGAAAATCTGCGACAGCGTGGTCGCAGCCAGTTCGGCGGCGATCATGGTTGGAATAACACTGACCAGCCAGAACGCCAGCACCAGCTTACGCTGGACACTCCAGCGCGAAATGGCAAATGGACGGGCTTTCTGGCGGGTCTTGTTGATCATCAGGTTTCGCTTATCACAGCAGCCATGGCAGGGTCGGAACGGTCCGGTCGCAGAAACGCTTTCACCAGGTTGAGCAGCACGTTGACCACCCGGTTGCGATGGCGAAAGAACAAATATCTGCCCTGGAACTCGCAACCCAGGCGCAGTTTACTGGCATAGCCTTCCTGACCGCACTCATAGAGCGGGATCCGGTGCGCAATACAATAGTCGACATTGGTCAGCCAACTGCGAAAGTACAGGTTGTACTCGCGCCCGAACGCGCTGTCATGCCCGAAAAACTTGTCGATCAGTCGATGTTCGTCCACCAGGATCAGGTTGAACGCCACCAGCTGTTCGCCCACCCAATACAAAACGCACACCGCCCGCCCCTGCATCCGTTCGAGCAACCCGGTGAAGTAGCTGGCCGGCAGGCGCTCGAATTGCAGGTCGGCGCGGCTGAGCGTGGCCTCGTACAGGCGCATGACCTCGGGCAGCACATCATCGATGTTGCGCCGCCACTCAAGGCGCGGCCCCGGCGCCCGCAGTTTGCGGCGCAGGTCCTTGCGGGTCGACTTGCACAGCGAGCCGAGGTAGGCGTCCACCGATCCGTAGGGCACCCTCAACACGCCGCCGGGCAAGCCTGGCATGCTTTTGAAACCCGCGCCGCGGCAACTGGCGGCCCACTGCGAATCCTGTGAGGCGACGTCCTTGACCGCCACCAGGTTGATGCCGAACTCACTGGCATCCTGGCGCGCGGCCTTGATCAACTGCTTGAGCAACAGCGGACGCCGCGCCAGGGGCACGCTGCTGGCAATGCCTGCGTCACAGTGCTCGGCCATCGGCGAACCGATGGCGTACAGCGGCAATTGCAAAACACCCGGCCACAGGCGCTCCAGGCGTTCGGTAAACCGCTTGCCGGCGCCCGATACCGTGGTGTCGAGGCGATAACGGGTGATGAATGCAGCCGCCACCGCCACCAGCGTGCCGTCCTCATAGACCGCCAGGTAGCGCCATGTGAAATCGGCGATGGCGGCGTTTTCCACCACGACGTAATAATCCCAATCCTCCAGCGCCCCCGGAAAACAGTCGTTCCAGGCACTGCGCTGGATGGCCCGGATGGTCGAGAAGGCTTGCGTGGTGATCACGGTTTTCCCTTATTTGTGTGGCGAGCACCGATCCCGTGTGGGAACTGGCTTGTCTGCGCTACAGGCACCTCGGTGGGTCAGGCGGACCGCAGTGAGGCAATCGCAGGCAAGCCAGCTCCCACATTGACCAAGGTGGTGTTTGTCGACATGTGTTGCTCAACGAACCGGGCACTCAACTCGATCACCCGCCGGTATTGCAGGTCGACGGTGATCATGTGGTAGCAGTTGTCCAGCAGGATCTTGGTCACCGGGCCGCCGAGGTGACGCTCCACGTAGTCGGCGTTCCAGCGGCTGGTGATGTCGTCCTCGATGGAATGCAGCACCAGCGCCGGCACCTTGACTTCGCGCATGCGTTTTTTGACCACGGCGTTCATGCGGTGCAACTCGCGCACCGTGATGCCCTCCATGGTCAACAGGCCGGCCTCGCTGCTCTCCCCTTCTTTCATCTGGCGTTCAACGACAGCCCGCAGGCGCTTGTTCTTGATGCCGTAGGGCGGCTTTTCTTCGAAGCGGCAGACATGCACGCCGAACGGAATCTTCATCAGCAACGGCGACAGAAACGCCAGCTTGCTGATGCTCCAGCCGTCGTACTTCAGGGTCGTGGAATACATCAACAACCCGGCCACCTGCCCAGGGTGCTCGGCGGCGACGTACATCGACATCACCGCGCCCATGGACAGGCCGCCGACAAACACCTGTGCATGGCGCTGTTTGATCTGTACGAAGGCCTTGCGCACGCCTTCGTACCAGTCACGCCAGCCGGTGGCCTGCAGGTCGCTGTTGTCACCGCAGTGCCCGGCCAGGGTCGGCACGTACACCGTGCAGTTGCCTGCCTTGACCAGCCCCTTGGCGACCTGGCGCAATTCCGTCGGGGTGCCGGTCAGGCCGTGGATCAACAGGATCCCGACCGGACCTTCACCGAGAACGAAGCCGGCAGTACCTTCGCCGAGGTCGATCTCTGCGCCGTTCACCGCCGGGTTGCCCGCACCAGCAGTTGCTCGAGCAGCTTGAGGCCCAGGTCGATTTCCGGGTAGCTGATTTCCAGTGACGGTGCCAGGGTGATCACGTTCTTGTAGTAGCCGCCCACGTCGAGAATCAACCCGAGTTTGCGCCCGTCCACCACCATGTCGCCCTTCATGCCTTCCTCGACCATGTAGTCCAGGGTTGCCTTGTCCGGGGTGAAGCCGTCCGGGCCGCAGATTTCGCAGCGCAGCGCCAGGCCCAGGCCGTCCACGTCGCCGATGATCGGGAAGCGCTTCTGCAAATCCTGCAGGCCTTCGAGGAAGTACTTGCCCTTGTTCATGACCATGGCGCCGTAGTCGACTTCATTGGTCATCTTGAACATTTCCAGGCCCACCGCCGTGCCCAGCGGGTTGGAAGCGAAGGTGGAGTGAGTGGAGCCCGGCGGAAAGATCTTCGGGTTGATCAACTCTTCGCGGGCCCAGATGCCGCCCAGCGGGTTGAGGCCGTTGGTCAGCGCCTTGCCGAACACGATCACGTCCGGCTGCACGTCAAAGTGCTCGATGGACCACAGTTTGCCGGTGCGGTAGAAGCCCATCTGGATTTCGTCGGACACCATCAGGATGCCGTGCTGATCCAGCACATGCTTGAGCTCGCGGTAGAAGTTCATCGGCGGGATCACGTAGCCGCCGGTGCCCTGGATCGGCTCGACGTAGAACGCTGCGTATTCGCACTGGTTGGTTTTCGGGTCCCAGACGCCGTTGTATTCGGTCTCGAACAAACGGGCGAATTGCTGCACGCAGTGGCTGCCGTACTCTTCCTTGGTCATGCCTTTGGGGCCACGGAAGTGGTACGGGAACGGGATGAAGTTGGCGCGCTCGCCAAAATGGCCGTAGCGGCGACGGTAGCGGAAGCTGGAGGTGATCGACGAGGCGCCGAGGGTACGCCCGTGGTAACCGCCTTCGAAGGCGAACATCAGGCTCTTGCCGTTGGAGGCGTTACGCACCACTTTCAACGAGTCTTCGATGGACTGCGAACCGCCGACGTTGAAGTGCACGCGACCGTCGAGGCCGAACTTCTTCTTGGCATCGACCGCGATCATTTCCGACAGCTCGATCTTGCCCTTGTGCAGGTACTGGCTGGCGATTTGCGGCAGGGTGTCGATCTGTTGCTTGAGCGCGTTGTTCAGGCGCGGGTTGGCGTAGCCGAAGTTCACCGCCGAGTACCACATCTGCAGGTCGAGGTAGGCCTGGTCTTCGGTGTCCCACACGTAGGAGCCTTCGCAACGGCTGAAAATGCGCGGCGGCTCGATGTAATGAACAGTGTCGCCGTAGGAGCAGTACTTGGCTTCTTTATCCAGAAGGATCTGGTCTTCGGCGGTGGCGATACGGATATCAGACATGGTGGAAGAGTTCCTGGTTGTCGGCAGCAGTAAAGGAGGTGGCGTTGGCCGCAATGCCCTGGGGCAATTGCGCGAGCAATGCAGTCACTTGGGCAAAGGTGTCGAAGCGCGCATGAGGAATCTGGTGGGCGACGCAGTAGTCGGCGAGGCTGCCCTTGGCAAACACGAAGTCGGCGGTGGCGGCCACGCACATGTCCGACTTGCCGTCACCGATCACCAGCACGCGCTTGTTGCCCGGCGTGGACTTGCATTTGCAGTTGCCTGCGGCGGCGCGGCAGGCATCGCTTGAGTAGGGAAAGTCGATGCGCCAGCTGTTCTGGTCGACCTGGCGCAGGCGGTTGGCAAGGATCGGCAGCAGGGTCACGTAATTGCGCGAGAGGATGCGCGCGATGCCTTGCTCGATGCCGTCGCTGACCACTTCGATGGTCGCGCCCAGGCCCATGACGTGATCGACGAAATCCGGGAAGTCCGGGTCGATCTCGACGCTGTCGAAGTACGCCAGCAGTTCGGCAGGCGTGGCCTTGATCAGCGCCAGTTGGCGGCTCAGGCATTCGCGTGAACCGATGTGCCCGTCCAGCCATTGCTGTTCGATGGTTTCCCACTCGGGCCCGGCGAAGCGTTGGAGGACGTTGTCGATGACATCGGTGGGGGTGATGGTCCCGTCGAAGTCACACACGATATGCCAGTGGATCATCTGCGTCGTACCTTGTGAGAGCGCGCTCTGTGCGCTTGCACCAGGGGTAGAGCAGGGAGTGTGCCAAGTGGACAAAGCCCAGCAGGGCCGGGCTTTTGGCACACATTACCGAGGAATTGGCAGCGTGAAAGCTACAATTTTTGTAGCTTGCTACAAACAAGATGAGTGCTTGCGCCGGGGCGGCCCTTCGCGCGTGAATGCGCGCATGTTCCGATCAAGGAGTGCGCACCATGCGCCAGTTTTCGACGGCGGTACTTGCAGGATTATCGTGGGTGTTTTCCAGCGCGGTGCTGGCCGCCGGCATCAGCGGTGAAGTCGGCGCGGGTCTCGCCTATCAGCCCCACGACCCCAGCGGCAACCACTACGAAGCGCGTCCCATCCCCTACTTCGACCTGGACTGGGGCACGCTCAGCCTGGACACCGATGACGGCCTGACCTGGCGCGCACTCGACAGCCGGGGCATCAGCGCCGGCCCCTATGTCAATTACCTGCAGGGCCGGGAAAGCAACGGCCCGTTGCGCGGCCTGCGTGATGTGCCGGACATGGCCGAGGTCGGCGGGTTCGTCCAGTACGCCCCGGCCGATTTCTGGCGCGTGTATGCGCAGGTGGGCCAGGCCGTCGGCGGCGGGCGCGAGCAAGGTGGCGTGCTGGGCAAGCTTGGCGGCGAGCTGGGCTACCCACTGGGCGGCGTCATCGGCAGCACCGGCCTGATGGCGCACTTTGCCGACGCGCGCCAGACCCAGACCTTTTTTGGCGTGGATACCCGGGAGTCGGCCGCTTCTGGGATCCGCGCCTATAACGCCAGCGCGGGGTTCCAGAACCTCACGCTGACCCAAAGCTTCGAATTCCCCCTGGCCGCACACTGGTCGCTGCTGACCAGCGCCAGTTGGGTGCACCTCGTCGGTTCGGCGGCCAACAGCAGCCTCGTCAAGCAAGCCGGGCATGTGAACCAGGGCCAGTTGCAGACGGCGATCAGCTACAAATTCGACTGACCCGCCCAAAGGCTCAGCCTTTGGCTTCCTGGATGATCTGGCGAATCGCGCCGACGAAGGCTTCGGCCGGCTGGCCGCCGCTGACGGCGTACTGGTCGTTAAACACGATGGTCGGCACCGAGGTCACGCCACGGGAGATCCACAGCTGCTCCTGCTCACGCACTTGGGCGGCATATTCATCGCTGGCGAGAATCTCGGCGGCGCGCTGCACGTCCAGGCCGACGCTTTCGGCGATGATCGCCAGGGTGGCGTGGTCGGACGGGTCCTGGCCATCGCTGAAGTAGGCCTTGAACAGTGCTTCCTTGAGGTTGTACTGCAAACCTTCAAGACCGGCCCAATGCAGCAGGCGGTGAGCGTCGAAGGTGTTGTAGATACGGCTCTGCCCATCGGTGCGGAAGGCAAAGCCCAGCGCGGCGCCCATGTCGCGAATACGCGCGCGATTGGCCTGGGACTCTTCGGCGCTGGAGCCGTATTTTTCAGTGATGTGCTCGACGATGTTCTGCCCGATGGCCGGCATGTTCGGGTTGAGTTCGAACGGCTGGAAATGGATCTCGGCCTGCACCTCGGCGCCGAGCTGGTCCAGTGCTTCGGTCAGGCCGCGCAGGCCGATGATGCACCAGGGGCAGGACACGTCACTGACGAAATCGATTTTCAGGGGAGTACTCATGGCAGGCAACCTCGCAGGCAAATGTGTCGCAAAGGTTGCACGATACACCAATGTCACAGCACCTTCGAAGGCGCCACCGCATCGATCTGCGCCCAGTGCGCCGTATCTTCGCGATGGGCTTGCAGGTACGGCAGCACCGCCGCCAGCAGGGGCGCCTTGAACGCTTCCTGGAAACGATGGGCCAGGCCCGGAATCAGCTTCAACTGGCTGCCCTGAATATGCGCGGCCAGGTGGATGCCATGCATCACCGGCAACAGCGGGTCGGCGGTGCCGTGCACCACCAGCGTCGGCACGCGCAGCTGGTTGAGCAACGGCACGCGGCTCGGTTCGGCGAGGATGGCCATGATCTGGCGCTTCACGCCTTCGGGGTTGAAGGCACGGTCGTAGGACAGCGCCGCCTGATGCAACAACATCTGGCGATCATCCTTCACGTTCGGGCTGCCCAGGGCCGCGAGCAGATCTGCCTGCTGCTCCAGCGCCACTTCGCGGTTGGGCGCGCTGCGCCGCGCCAGCAATTGCACCAGCGCCGCGTTCGGAGCCGGCAGGCCTTCGGCGCCGGAGCTGGTCATGATCAGCGTCAGGCTTTCCACCCGTTGCGGCGCCATGGCGGCCAGGTGCTGGGCGATCATGCCGCCCATGCTCGCGCCGAGTACGTGAAATTGCTGGACGTGCAAGGCGTCCATCAAGCCCAGCGCGTCATCGGCCATGTCCGTCAGCGTATAGGGCGCCGACACCGGCAGCCCGAGCTTGTAGCGCAGCACCTCGAACGTCAGGTTGGCGCTGGCCGGCGCCTGGCGCCAGGTGGACAAGCCGACGTCACGGTTGTCATAGCGGATCACCCGAAAGCCTTGCTCGCACAGGGCGACCACCACTTCGTCAGGCCAGTGGATCAATTGCCCGCCCAGGCCCATCACCAACAGCAAGGCAGGGTCGGACGCACGGCCGATGCTCTGGTAGGCGATGCTCACCTGCGCCAGGTCGACGGTTTGGGTCGGGACATTGACATCGCATCGAGACGCCGCAAAACACGGCAGGCCGACTAAAAGAGCGGCCAGTAAAAGCAACACACGCATGGAAAACACCGAAACGCAGAACCCCAGTAGAGCGCGAGTCTGATGAAGTTTGTTCAAGCGCGCTGCCACACTTGCATGACAGTTTGATGAAGAGCGCCCAACGGTCATTTACGCCGGATGCTAGACAGGGATACCGCCTGGCGCATCGCGCACTCCCCTGTAATGACGACCTTGGCGCAGGCGCACCCCGCTCCTGCCGACGAGGCCATTGATCATGCCCCACGAACATCCCCCAACCACCCCGGCAATACGCCTGGACGATTTCAACTTCACCACCCGACTGGGACGCCTGTGGGTTGACGAAAGCCTGCTGCTTTCAGCCCTGCAACGATGGACAGACTGCCGTCAGGCGATGCTCGATCTCATGCGCGACATCCCCTCCCCCCAGAGTCTTGTGGCGCAACTGATCCTTGAAAAACTGGACCTCGACGGCAACACGGTCGGCCTGCGCAGCACGGATAAACCCTTCATCAACGTGAACAAAGCGCTTGCCCTGATGCAACAGCGCCCCGAAGTGCCGGACTCGATTGACCAGGACTTCATTGTGGTGGGCCTGCGCAGCCAGCATCCCTTGTTCGAGCTGACGGCGGGCGAAATGCTTGAGCGCCTGGACTCGCTGGACCTGAAGGGCTTTATCAGCCAGGCCTGGAAACGCTACTGGGATGACCGCGCGCCGCACACGCCCGTGTCGCGCCGCACGCGCGCCAACCAGTTGTATAAAGGCCACTTCGAAGCCGCCGCCCAAGTGGCATTCGCCCTCGCCCAACTGAGCACCGAGCAACTCAAACCAGCGCTGGCGAAACTGGCCTTGCCGGAGAATTCCGACAGGGCCGTTTATGCAGAACGAATGAGTTTCAAGTGGACAGACGAGCACACCGTCCCCTGGCACGCCGCACTGGTGCTGACCATCGACACCGTCCCCCTCACCGCTCAGTTGCTTTACACGCCCTTCCGGCAACCCGTGTTCCAGATATTCAAGGAACGTAACGCGCTGGAAAGCTGGCTGCTGGGCGAACAGGGCCAACTGATTGCATCGAACCGCCAAAGCCTGGCGTCGGAAATCGACTATGAACTGATCGACAACCCCTTTACCGATGCAATGGACGCCTGGCTCGCCGATGCCGAGTCCCGCCTGGTGGCTGCGCTGAAACAAACCAGCGGCGCGGACTTCGCCACACGAGGCGTGTATGCGTTGCAGGCTGCTGATTTGCTTTACCAACAGCTGAGCGGCAATGGACTATTTCCGGCGCCGCCTGACGCGCCGCTCCCGACCAACGACCCCGACATCGCGCCCACACCCTTCGGTTTACTCAGCGCCGACCTGCCGCTGGCGACCCGCCTGGCCACGCTCAAGCAGCAGCGTGAGGCCCTGGAGGCGCTGATGGAGCCTGGACAGGCCGACCCACTGCACACACTCAAACCCCACCTCGATGACTTGACCGCCGCCCAACAATCGGCCGACAGCGCACTGACCACACTGTTGGAAAACAAGACAGGCTTGCAGTTGCAGGCCCTGCAAAAAACCGCCTCACGCGCCAAAAGCGACCTCTACGCCGCCCGCGTCAAAGGCTTGCGCGCAGAAGCCGAAATCCAACGGTTGCTCAAGCAGATCAGCAACGACGAATACCTGCGGTTGCAGGCGGTCCTGAACCATCCCAATCGCCAGGATCGCGCGTTGCCAGTGGCCGCTTGCCGCTTGCTCGTGAGCAGGCGCAGCACCAACGGTGAACATGGCCAGACCGTGGTGCAAAGCCAGGAGCTGCAAGGCCCGCTGGCGATCATCAATGCGGCTGACCTGCAAGACCCGCCAAGCGATGACGGCGTGCTGCTGTGGTGGCCAGGCCGCTCGGGCGGGCTGCAACGCTTCGCCTCGCGAGAGGCACTGCACACCGGGCTGCTCAACATCCAGGTGGATGATGCCGAGCTGAGCCTGCAACTGGCCGAGGTGCCGCAGGAAGCGCTCGATTACGGTCTGCAGTCGCAGATACAACAGTGCTCACAAAAGGCCGCGTTGTTGATGGAAAGCCACGCTGACCCGGTCGTGCTGAACGAACGCGCGGCCGAGCTGCGCGCACTGCCGGAAAAATGCCGGCTCGAATGGCAGGTGCACCGCCATGCCGCACGGGACCTCGCCTGCGCGCAACTGGCTGAGCAACAGCGCAGCGTCACGCGCGCCGAACAGCAGCCGCAATGGGTCAGTGAACTGTCCGACGCGCAGACCGCCGAACTCAAGCCGATGATCACAGCCAGCGTGGACGCATTGCGTCGATCGCAGGTACTGGTACAACGCGACCTCCCGTCTGCCCGCCGCTTCAGCCAGGGTCAGATCGAGCAGCGTCTGCGCCAGGACTTCTCGCTGCGCAAGCCCTTCACCCTCACGCTTGACCTCCCGGTAACGGTCGAAAAGCAAACGCTGCTGGGTTCAGGCGCTGCCGGCTCGTTTTCACCGCGCACCGTGAACAAGGCCAGCGCCGCACGCAGCATGCTCACGTTGCACGAACTGGCCCTGTTCACCGTTGAAGACACCCTCAAGGACCGTCTGGAGTTCATGAAAGTCCAGGTGATCGGCGACGACGAAGCCGAGCGCCAGCGACTGCTCACCGGCATTACCGCGCCCTACGTCAAAAGGATCATCAGGGAACTGGACGTCGCGCAAAAATATGAAGACCTGATCACCCTCACGTTCCTGGGCAAGCCTGCGGCGACCACCTTCAGCGACGCCTACCAGCAGGAAACCCTGCTGGAAAACTGGCGCTTGCTGCTGCAACTGCAACGCAGCATTGCCAAGGTACGCGGGCACCTCAAGGACGACGCGCTGCAGATACTCGACATCGCCATCGACGCCAGCACTGAACAGGCCTGGCGCCAGGGCAACCGCCGAATCGTCCTCAAGCCGGCACACCTGACGGCCGGAGGCAGCGACACGCAAGAGTTCAGTTCAACGCTGCTGGGCATAACCTTTATTCAGGAATTGAACAGCGGGGTGACTCTGCTGTACTTGCCCGACCGCCTCGACGGTCAGTTTTTCTACCGTTTCGACACCCTGGAAGCGGCTCGAAAAGCCCTGTTCAATTGGTGCTTTCGCGAAGAGATGCACCAGTACCTGGCCGGCCGCGCACTGGGTGGTACAACCGAGCGACACGCCTACCGCATCAAGCAGGCCTTGCTCAAGCACTACGACGCCATTATCGGTGTGGGCGTCCCCTGGCCAGCCTCGACCTCTCTCGCGAAAAACCTGCTCAATGCCCATATGGGCCAGGTGCTGGACGCTCATCGCAACACGTCACGCTCCAACAGCGCACAGCGCCTGCGCGAATCGGCGAGCAAAGGTGCGCAGGCCATGTACTTCATCAAACTGGCGATGGGATTCGTGCCGTTTATCGGCACGGCTGTCGGCCTGTATGACGCGTGGGTGCAAGCGAACATGGCCGTTGCCGCGTTCCTGCGCGGCGATGTGCAGAGCGGAGTCGACGCCCTGGCGTCCAGTCTGCACGCGCTGATCAACGCCGGCGTCGACCTGGCCACCGGGATTGGCATCTCTGCCAACGCGACCCGCCCCAGGGTTCGCCTGCAGCAGCTGGAGCGGCTCGGCCGCAGCGCGGCTGCTCTGTCGCCGCCGTCGTTGCGCAAGTCGTCAGCCATCGTCGAACGCTTTGCCGGGTACGAGTACGAACAACCGATTTCCCTGCACGGCCTGCAACCTCACAGCGAAGGGATCTACCGCAACGTCTACCGACACGCACAAGGGGACTTCATGCTCAGCCAGGGCCGTGTGTTCGAGGTCGAGCTGGACCACAACCTGCACACGTTGCGCTTGAAAGGGACGCGCACCAAAACCTACAAACAGCCCATCGTGCTTGACGAGGCCGGCGACTGGACTACCCACGGCGCGGTATACGGCACCCTCGTCAACGGTGGACTCGCCGGCGGCGGCGGTGTGCTCGGGCATCTGGCAGACCGCCTCGATCCCGTCTGGCCTCTGGCGATCCGTGAACGCTTGCCCCGCTGGTGGACCGATCACGCATGGCGCCAGCAACTGCGCCTGCACGATGAAGCCATGGCCCTCGGTCAGCGCGTCAGTCACCAGCTCACGCGAACAAAACGCCTGGAACTGCTCTACCTGAACGCCCAGGCTCCGGCCAAATCAGCTGCGCTGACGGACTTGCGCCAGGCCCTGCGAGAATCCATCGAGCTTGCCCTGCAGCACGACCGCACACTGGCGCAACTGCCTCGCCCGGTCAGCCGTGAGGCCATCACCTTTCGTCAAGGCGTGCGCCGCGCGAATGCTGCCAGCATCGTCAGAAACAACATCGAGCTTGCCAACTATGCGAGACGGCAGATGCAGCCTCAGATCGAACAGTTCGCCGCGCTGAGCATTGAACGAATCCAGGCAAGCGACCTGATCAATCACGCCGTGCGACGTAAAGCCCTGAGCCTCAAGATTCGCGAAACGCTCGATGAAGTGGAACAGTGCGCACAGACGGCCAACACCTGGCATCAAAAAATCCTCCACGAACGGGACTTCACGTTCACCGAGACCGATCCCGGCGTCCTGAGTGCCTACAAGGCCCTGGACACCGACCTCACTGAGCTCAATACCCAGTTCGGCACCGATTATCGTCGTCACCTCACACTCAGTTTCAGTCTGGAGAGCTTCAATCGCTACGACGGCATCAGTGAGGTGTCGTGGTTCTATCTGTTCCAGCAGACCCTCAAGAGCCATGTCAATATTTCCCGCGCGCTCACCCTTCACTTCCTGCTGAACCGTTCTCCCGCCACTCGCGCTCAACGCCTGGCCATACTGGAGGCCTGCATTCAGGACTACCAGAGCTTCAGTCGCGATCTGACAACCTGGAACCTGGGTTACCCGCAGCATTTCGATCAGCCTCGTCTGGCCACACTGCTCGATGACGTGGAAAAAATGCTCGAGCTGGCGCGCAACGATATGGGTATCAAACCCAGCGCTGCCCGAGACCCCAAACTCAAAGTCTTTACCACCGAAGAAAACCGATTGCTGGTGGGCACCGAAACGATCAACCCGCAGACCAGTGCCCGCCAATATATCGTCGAGGCACCCGCAGGCCCGGTTGAAACCTGGCAACTCGATGCACACTCCAATCGCGCCCGCCTTGCCGCCCCCGAGCAACCGACGCCGCCCCCCGAAGTCAGCCTTGCGCGCTCGACGCTGGTCAGTGAAGCCCAGACCCGGCTCGGTGCCGTGGACAACTACCAGAGCAAGGTGCAGAGCTATGCGCAGCAGAACATGAGCCCCGTGAACCTGGAACACATGCTGGTCAGCGAAGCCGCCGAGTTGAACGTGCGCGCCAATCGCATCGAGCGTGTGGCCCCTGATGAAGCCATCATCGGCCAACTGCGCAGCAAGGCCGATGAGTTGACCGTGGCCGGCCGACAACTGCGCGTCCAACAGTCGATGAGCAGCAAACAGCCGACCGGTGGTTTCCTCGACTACCTGCTTTCGCCCCACAAGGATGATCGACCAGCGATCCGCCTGAGCAAACTGGGAGAGCGTGCCGTCAACGGGAAGCGCCAGGACGGTCGCAGCGATTTTTTCCAGGAGTACGCCGTACACGACCTGACCCAGCCCGGTGAACCGGTGCTGTGGTATGTCCATGCGCATTACGACTCAGCCAAAGCGCCGTTCGACAGCGTGGTCAAAGCGCATTTGAAACTGCCGGAACAACGACGCCTGGGGCTGGAATGGCAAAAACAACAGCCCGGCCACACGCCGATCTGGCGCGGCGACATCAGCCGCGCACTGTTTCTCGAACATTTCAAAAACCTGTAAGCATGGCGCGGTCGACACCCATGAGAACATGAGACAAACTCACGCGATCTGATTGTGTCTCAAATTGTTTTCATGGAGAGTCCGTGCTCGAAATCCGTCATCTCAAGACCCTGCACGCCCTGCGTGAAGCCGACAGCCTGGTGGAAGCCGCCGAACGCCTGCACCTGACGCAATCGGCGCTGTCGCACCAGTTCAAGGAGTTGGAAGAGCGCCTGGGCATGCAGCTTTTTGTGCGCAAGACCAAGCCGCTGCGCTTCACCAGCGCCGGCCTGCGCCTGCTGCAATTGGCCGACGCCACACTGCCGCTGTTGCGTGGCGCCGAACGCGATATTGCACGGTTGGCCGGTGGCACCGCCGGGCGCTTGCACATGGCCATCGAGTGCCACAGCTGTTTTCAGTGGCTGATGCCGACCATCGACCAATTCCGCGATGCATGGCCGGAAGTCGAGCTGGACCTGGCCTCGGGCTTTGCCTTCGCACCGCTGCCGGCGCTGGCCCGCGGTGACCTGGACCTGGTGGTGACCTCCGACCCGCTGGAGCTGCCGGGCATCACCTATGTGCCGCTGTTCACCTACGAAGCCATGCTGGCAGTGGCCAACCAGCACGCATTGGCTGGCAAGTCGTACATCGTGCCCGACGACCTGCTCAGCGAAACCCTGATCACCTACCCGGTGGAGCGCGACCGGCTGGACATCTTCACGCGCTTTCTGGAACCCGCCGATGTAGAGCCTGCGCAAGTGCGCACCTCGGAGCTGACGGTGATGATGATGCAACTGGTCGCCAGCGGCCGTGGCGTATGCGGCATGCCCCATTGGGCACTGCATGAGTACAGCTCGCGCGGCTACGTGAAGGCCAAGCGCCTGGGCGAGAAAGGCCTGTTTGCCACGCTGTATGCGGGGGTGCGCACCGACATGCTGGACGCGCCGTATATGCGCGATTTTCTGCTGACGGCCAAGGACACGTCGTTTTCAACATTGGATGGCGTGAGCGCCGTGCGCTGAACCATCACATCGGCCACTGCCTCAGTCGGACTCGAGTTCGCGCCACATGTGGATCTTGTCGAAATACTCCACACCCACCCGCACCGCCAGCGGTTCCAGGCCGTACTGGATAAAGCCGCAGCGCTGGTATAACGCAAACGCTGCGTCATTGCCGGCGGTGACGGTCAGCTGGATCACCTTGAGACGCGGGTGCCGGCGCGCTTCGGCCAGCGCCGCCTCCACCAACTGACGGCCCAGGCCCTGCTGCTGATACGCCTCGGTGACGTACATGCCAAACAGGGTCGCCTTGTGCCGCGCCTTCTCCCGGGGCTCGAACGCCAGGCCGACGATGCCCGCGAGCATGTCCCCGGCAAACGCGCCGAGCAGCCGATCCAGCGGGTTGTCGAGGCGTTTTTGCCACCAGCTCAGGGGCATCGCCGCACGCTCGGCGACACTGGAGGTAAACGCCTGGGGATAGGCGTCATACGCCTGCAGCATCAACGTGCGATAGGTCTCGGCGTCATGGGCCTGCAGCGGGCGCAGGATCATGCGGGACGCGCGGCGCGATAAAACGGCAGAATCAGGTCTCGGGTCAATGGCGCCAACTGCAGGCCACCATCGCCAGCCGGATCGATCCAGCGGATTTCCTCGATTTCCGCAGCGGGCGTTACGGCCACATCGATGTTTACCTGGAACAGCTCGGCCTCAACGGTGAAGCCCGGCTCGTTGGCGGCGGGTGCCGAGAAGTGACCAAGGTAGACGGCGGCGTCGGGATCGATGCGCAGGTTCAATTCTTCAAACAGCTCCCGCGCCAGGGCCTGTGCGGGTTGTTCGCCCGCGTCGATCTTGCCGCCCGGCTGCATGAAGGCCTGGGTGCCACGCTTGCGCACCAGCAGGGTCTGGCCGTCACTGCCGATCAGCAGGGCGGCGGCAATGCGAATGGTTGAGGTCATGGACAGGCTGCCTTGAATGCAAAGGCGCAAGGATCACATGGTCCAAGGCTTTATCGCAAATTCAGGGGGGCTTTCTGCCTGAGCGGGCTTGCCCCAATGCCGTTCAGTTAAGCGCAGATTCCCCGTGGCGAGCAGGCTTGCCCTGCGTTGGGCTGCGCAGCAGCCCCAAAACCAGGCGCTGAGCCGTATCAGGTACACCGCATTTTGCTGGATGGGGGGCGCTTCGCACCCCAACGCGGGGCAAGCCCGCTCGCCACAATAAGCCCACACATTTTCCTTAACTGAACGGCATTAGGGATTGCCCCAATGCCAGTCAGTTAAGCGCAGATCCACTGTGGGAGCGGTGAGTCAGTCAACATCAATGTTTGCTGGGCCGACGTCATCGGGAGCAAGCCCCCTCCCACAGTGTGTACAGGGTTCGGCAGACAATCTCGGTCGGCTCTCAGGCCGCCGCGCTCTTGATCTTAGGCGCCCCGTCAAACACGCTGGCCGAACGCAGGCTTTGGAGCGTGGGTAACCCGGCAGGACGCCGGGTTAGCCGCGCTGGGCCAAGGATGGCCCGTCGCGGCGGCCCACGCTCCAAAGCCTGCGTTCGGGCACACCGAGCCTGGGCGAGGTGCCGAGTGTTGGGGCAAGAGCGTTTTGCTTACTTTTGCGCTTTTCAAAAGTGAGCCGCCGTAAGGGCGGAACCCTAAGTCGCCTTTACCGCAGCACCGGATGTGTACACCGAAAAATCGCTTCGCAGGCAAGCCAGCTCCCACATTTGATCTTCGTTACTTTGAGCATCGCGTTCGCTTAACTGAACGGCATTGTGGCTTGCCACAGGGATCTGCGGTACAACTTGCCAGCGAAAGCGGTGGGTCAGTCAGCATCAATGTTTGCCGGGCCGACGCCTTCGCAGGCAAGTAGAATCGTCGCACCGCAGGTCCCACAGTTGACCGCGCTCACACTCCGCCATACCGGCCGCCTTCCTCAATCGGGCTCAGCCTTGATGAATACGCTGTACCGCGCACCCTCCATTGTCTCGAACGCAATCAACTTGTCCACCAACGGCAAATTGAGCGACTTGCCCGCATTGAGCAGCAACATGCCGTTGTCCGCATTGAGGTTGCGTGCCAGCACCATGCCCTCTTCCAGCTCGCGGGTGCCCAGCACCCTGACGCCGGGATCGCCCAGGGTCACGTCATTGAGGTAGGTGGCGCAGACCCGCACGAAGTCTTCCACCAGGTTCGGATCGTAGAGCCGCCCGGCGTATTTGCGGATGTACAGCAACGCTTCGTCACTGTTCATCTGGCGTTCCAGGATCAGGCCCTTTTGCAGTTCGATAAAGTCCACCGCCAGCTTGAGCAGGCGCGAACCCGCGGGGATCGCATCCCCCTTGAGGTGGTCGGGAAAGCCGCTGCCGTCCCAGCGTTCCTGATGATGGCGGATCAACCGCGCCGCATCTTTCATCGGCTCCAGGGTCATCAGCAGCGATTCGCTCTGGCCGGGATAGGCTCGATAGCGTTCGCGGTCGCTGCCGTGCAGCAGGTCCGAGGGCGCGGCGGTCATGCTGTCGCTCCAACTCAGCTTGCCGATGTTGTAGAGCGCGGCGGCCATGGTCAGGTCGCGGTTGCTGGCGCTGTCAACGCCGTGGGACACGCACCAGGTGCGCACCAGTTCGATGATCTGCCGGTTGGTCTGCTTGGCGCGCGGCAGGCGCAGGTTGGCCAGCAGCGAAAACACCTCGGTGCCGGTGGCGTAGCTGTGCTTGAGTTCTTCGTAGGCCAGGTCGAGCATGTCGGCGGTTTGCTGCAACTCACTGGTGCGCGCCGCCACGCGTTTTTCCAGGGAGGCGTTGAGCTGTTTGAGTTCGTCGTTCTGCTGCTGGATCAACTGCTCCAGGCGCGCGCGTTCACGCTCGGAATGCTGGTGGGCCAGGGATTGGCGCAGGGCCAGCAGCAGCTCTTCATCCTTCCAGGGTTTACTCAGGTAGCGGTAGATCTCGCCTTCGTTGATGGCTTTGACGATCAGGGTCAGGTCGGTTTCGCCGGTCAACAGGATACGCACGGTGTGCGGGTACGCCTGGTGGATATGCGCCAGCAATGAGGCGCCGTCCATGTCCGGCAGGCGCGCGGCGCTCATGACCAGGTCGACGGGATGGCGAGCGAGAATGGCCAGCGCCTCGACGGCACAGGTCGCGCTGTGCAGCAAAAACGGCTCAAGGCGCAGCAACTGCGTGAGGCGCTGCAGCACGTCGGGATGGGCATCGATCAACAGCACCACCGGGCGCTCGGCATCGGTGAACGTAACGGACTCTCCCATGGAATACCTCGGATCGTCGGTGTGCGCTCCTTACGGTCTGGGCAACTGCCTCCTGGCGGATATCAAGAGTTTAGTTGGGTTTTCCTGAAGCGAATCCAGCGAGGCGAAGCGCCTGAGACATTCAGTAATATCCAGACTTTGCAATTGCTTACAAATACCGCCAACCTGCGCCCGCCCGACGCACGGCGTGCACCACCCTGCCGCGCGCCTGCCCCTACAAACCATTTGTTCATAGAGCCCGCTGCCATGCTGAACGGACGCGACCCGCGCATCGATTTTTTTCGGGGCCTGGCGTTGATCTTCATTTTCTGGGATCACGTCCCCCACAATCTCCTCGGTCAAATCACCTTGCGCAACCTCGGCTTCAGCGACGCCGCCGAAGTGTTCGTGTTCCTTGCCGGCTATGCCTCGGTGCTGGCATACGGCAAGGTGCTGCAGCGCGAAGGTTACTGGATGGCCGCGTTGAAAATCCTGCGGCGCACCTGGGTGCTCTACGTGGTGCATATCTTTTTGCTGGCGATGCTGATGGGCATCGTGTTTTTTGCCAACAGCCATGTGGAAACCCGCGATCTGGTGGCGGAGATGGGCCTGACGCATTTCGTCACCCACCCGCAACAGGCGCTCACCGATGAATTGCTGCTGCGCTTCAAGCCCAACCTGATGGACCCGTTGCCGCTGTATATCGTGCTGCTGGCAGGCCTGTCGCTGGTGCTGCCGTTGTTGCTGCGCTACACCGGAGCGGTGGTCGCGGTGTCATTGACGGTGTACCTGTTGGCGCCCCACCTGGGCTGGAACCTGCGCGCGATCGCCGACGGCGTGTGGTACTTCAACCCGGTCACCTGGCAGTTGCTGTTTGTATTGGGCGGTGCCGCAGCGATTCATGCCAGCCGGCCGCGTCCAGTGCAAACCCGGACGCTGGCCAGACAACCGTTGTTCGTGTTGGCGGCGTTTTACACACTGGTCGCGGCGGTGATCACGCTCGCCTGGCGTTGGCCTGACCTCCATGATGCGTTGATGCCGGCGGCCCTCAGCGAACGGCTGTACCCGCTGAGCAAGACCGACCTTTCACCGGCGCGCCTGCTGCACTTCCTGGCACTTGCCTATGTCACCGCCAAACTGTTGCCGGGGGAGGCCTGGACGCATAACTGGCTGGCACAGCAGACCTGTCGCATGGGCCGGTATTCGCTGGAGGTGTTCTGCCTCGGCGTGCTGCTGGCGCCGTTGGCCGATATGGTCAATGCGCTGGCCGGCGATGCCGTGCACGTGCAGATTGGCAGCGCCCTGGCGGGGGTCGTCTTGATGGGCGCGCTCGCCGCCTGGCTGGAATTCAACAAGCGTTTGAGCCAGAGGCCCCAGTCGGTTCCCGCCTGAAACAAAAAAGCCCCGATCACGGGGCTTTTTGTTGTGCAAGGGTCGTCAGATGGCCGAGCGCATCGCCCTGCTGGTCGGTTGCAGCTTGAACACATAGAACAACACAGTCAGCACCACGAGAAATGCCGGGCCCACGTACAGTGCGATGCGCGTGTCCGGGAAGTACGCCATCAGGCCCACCACCAGCACCAGAAACGCCAGCGCCAGGTACGAGCTGAGCGGAAACAGCCACATGCGGTACTGGAGGCCGTCGCGCTCGGCAGGGCTCAGGCCCCGGCGAAACCTGAGCTGCGCCAGCAGAATCATCACCCAGGTCCAGATCGCGCCGAACGTGGCGATGGACGTCACCCACACAAACACTTTTTCCGGTACCAGGTAGTTGAGCAGCACGCCCAGCAGCAGCGCGCCAATCGACAACAGCAGCGCCTTGCGCGGCACGCCGTTGCTGGACGTGCTGGCAAAAGCCGCCGGGGCCTGGCCATTCTGCGCCAGGCTGTAGAGCATGCGCCCGGTACTGAAAATGCCGCCGTTGCACGACGACAGCGCGGCGGTGATCACCACGAAGTTGATGATCCCGGCGGCGGTCTTGATGCCAAGACGCTCGAACGTCATCACGAACGGGCTGCCCTGGGTGCCGATTTCATTCCACGGGTAAATCGACAGGATCACGAACAGCGCGCCGACGTAAAACAGCAGAATGCGCCAGAACACCGAGCCGATGGCATTGGGGATGGTCTTTTGCGGGTTCTTCGCTTCACCGGCGGTAAGGCCGATCATCTCTACGCCCAGGTAGGCGAACATCACCATCTGCAACGACATCAACACGCCCTGCACGCCGTTGGGCAGGAAGCCGCCGTGGGCCCACAGGTTGGAGATCCCCAGCGCCACACCGTCATTGCCAAAGCCGAAGGCGATGATGCCGACGCCGCCGATCACCATGGCAATGATGGTGACGATCTTGATCAGCGCAAACCAGAACTCGAACTCGCCGAACGCCTTGACCGCGATCAGGTTGATGGTGCCCATGCTCACCAGCGCCGCCAGCGCCCAGATCCAGCGCGGCACGTCGGGAAACCACACGCCCATGTACACCGCCACCGCCGTGATCTCCGCCACGCAGGTCACCAGCCACAAAAACCAGTAGTTCCAGCCGGTGAGAAAACCCGCCAGCGGGCCGAGGTAGTCCTGGGCATACCGGCTGAACGAACCGGCGACGGGGTTGTGCACCGCCATTTCGCCGAGGGCGCGCATGATCACCAGAATCGCCAGGCCGCCGATGATGTAGGCCAGCATGATCGCCGGGCCGGCCATTTCGATGGCCTTGGCCGAGCCGAGGAACAGGCCGACACCGATGCAGGCACCGAGGGCCATCAGGCGAATGTGCCGTTCGCCCAGTTCACGTTTGAGCGGGCCGTCCGGGACGGTCTCGCCAGGGGGCAGGGGGTTGCCGACAGGCATAAGGGTACAACCTCATTTTGTTATTGGATTGAGCCAACGGGCGTTACACCGCAACACCGATGGGGCATGCAGTATAAAAACCCGAACGAAGGAATTTTCACTCTATAAGCGACAGAATTCAGCGATAAATCCGGATAAAAAAGCATTCTACGAGACAGAGTTACCTGTTTCAAAGCCTGAACCCTGTGCTCATGCCTTTTCGACCCGGCACGATGGCAAGCCCTGATGCCGTTCAGTCAAGGAAAATGTGTGGGCTTAATGTGGCGAGCGGGCTTGCCCCGCGTTGGGGTGCGAAGCGCCCTCACTCCAGCAAAACGCGGTGTACCTGATAAGGCTCAGCGCCTGGTTTTGGGGCTGCTGCGCAGCCCAACGCAGGACAAGCCTGCTCGCCACAGGGAATCTGCGCTTGACTGAACGGCATTGGGGCAAGCCCGCTCGCCACAGAAGCAGGGCCTGCCAAAGAGTAATTTTTCACACCGCGCTACCAGCGACTACGCTTCATCCAAGTCCGATCAATCTGAGGGAATGGATCAATCGACCATGGGCGCGTTATGGCAAACCGATTCGAAAAAAGCTGCGGTACTCGACGACAGCACGGATCAGCCGCCATTGCCGAAAGGCCATCGTTCGCGCAAGCGATGGTGGTGGCTGGTGTTGTTGGTCGCACTGCTGGCAGTGTCTTGGGCCGCCGTCAGGGAGATGCACAGCTCGCGTCTGCAAGCGGCACACTTGAGCCCGTTCGCCACCTCACTGAGCTATGGCGTGGAGCCCGGTGCCAGCGACGCGATGGTGTACCCCGGCGCCGGTCCGTTTGATCAGCGCCTGGGTTACAGCGCCCTCGACGAATTCCTGCCGCGCCTGCTCAAGCGCAACTACCTGATCGAGGCCCAGGCGCGTTTCTCGCCGGCGTTGATGACGTATGCCCAACGTGGCTTTTATGTGCCCTACGCCGAGAAAGCACAGGCCGGCCTGAGCCTCACCGACTGCCGCGCGGCGCCGCTGTACAGCTTCAGCTACCCGCAACAGTTGTATGAACGCTTTGGCACGATCCCGCCGTTGATGGTGCACAGCCTGCTGTTTATCGAAGACCGCGACCTGCTCGACCCCGCACACCCCACCGCCAACCCGGCGGTGGACTGGCCGCGCTTTGCCAGGGCGGCCTGGTCACAGGTCGCCAGGCTGCTGCACCTGCCCGGGCAAACGGCCGGCGGCAGCACCCTCGCCACCCAGCTGGAAAAGTATCGCCACTCGCCCGACGGCCTCACCGCATCGGGCAGCGAGAAACTGCGCCAGATGCTGTCCGCCAGCGTCAGGGCCTACCAACCGGGGGCCGATACCCTGGGCAGCCGCCAGAACATCGTGCGCGACTACCTCAACACCGTGCCGCTCTCGGCCGTGCCGGGGCACGGTGAGGTGCACGGCATGGCCGAAGGTTTGCGCGTGTGGTTCGGCGCCGATTTCAACCAGGTCAATGCGCTGCTGGCCGACGATGCGCCCCAGAACCTCGCGCCAAAAGGCGTGGCCCTGCGCCAGGTGCTGTCGCTGATGATTGCCCAACGGCGCCCGTCGTACTACCTGAACAAGGGCCGTGACGAACTGGCGCACTTGACCGACAGCCACCTGCGCCTGTTGGCACAGAGCCAGGTGATCGACCCGGCGCTGGCCGACGCCGCACTCGCAGGCGCTGTCACCTACCGCGACTGGCAACAGCAACCGACGCTGCAGCCAGTGGAAACCAACAAGGCCATCACCGTCGCGCGCAGCCGCCTGGCCAGTCTGCTCGACCGCCCGCTGTATGACCTGGACCGCCTCGACCTGGCCGCCACCAGCACCCTGCAATATGACCTGCAAACCCGGACCACCGACTACCTCAAGCGGCTGGCAGACCCGGTCTTCGCCGGGCAAATCGGCCTGCTCGGCCCGCGCCTGCTCACGGCCCAAAGCACGCCCCAGGTGCGCTACAGCTTTACCCTGTTCGAACTGACCCCAGGTGGCGCGCGCGTGCGCGTGCAGACCGACAACACCGACCAGCCCTTCGACATCAACCAGAGCAGCAAGCTGGAGCTGGGCTCCACCGCCAAGCTGCGGGTGCTGACCACCTACCTGCAGATCATCAGCGAATTGCACGAGCGCTATGCCGCACAACCAGCCGCGACGCTGAAAAAAGTCGCGGCCACCGAACAGGATGTGTTGTCGCGCTGGGCCCTGGATTACCTGATACGCAACCCCGACCGCACACTGTCGAAGATGCTCGACGCCGCGCTCGACCGCACCTATTCGGCCAACCCCGGCGAAGCGTTCTTCACCGGCGGCGGCCTGCACCGCTTTCACAATTTTCGCAGCGAAGACAACGGCCGCAACCCGACCCTGCGCGACGCCCTGCGCGAGTCGATCAACCTGCCGTTCATTCGCCTGATGCGCGACCTGGTGCGCTACACCACCTACGCCGGCGCCGACAACAGTGCGCGCCTGCTCAAGGACGACAGCGACCCGCGCCGCCAGGAATACCTGGCCCGCTTTGCCGACCGCGAAGGCAGCGCGTTCCTGCTCAAGTTCTGGAAAAAATACCGCAACAAGGATACCCAGGCGCGCCTCGACACCTTCATGGACAGCCTGCACCCCACCGCCATCCGCCTGGCCGCCGTGCACCGCTACCTGCTGCCCCGGGCCAGTCAGAGCAGCTTCAACAGTTTTGTGCGCGCGCACCTCAAAACCGGCGACACGCTCAGCGACCAACGCCTGGCCAAGCTTTACCAGAGCTACGGCCCCGGCGCTTACGACCTGCCCGACCAGGGCTACATCGCCAAGGTGCACCCATTGGACCTGTGGCTGCTCGGTTACCTGCTCAACCACCCGGACGCAACCTTCAACGACGCGGTCAAGGCCAGCGAATTCGAGCGCCAGGAAGTTTACAGCTGGCTGTTCAAAAGCCGTCACCAGAGCGCCCGCGACAGCCGTATCCGCACCATGCTCGAGATCGAAGCCTTCCTGGAGATTCACCAGCGCTGGCAAGACGTGGGCTACCCGTTCGATCATCTGGTGCCGTCGCTGGCCACCGCCATTGGTAGTTCCGGCGACCGCCCCGCCGCCCTCGCCGACCTGATGGGCATCATCCTCAACGACGGCGTGCGCCTGCCGGTGGTGCGTATCGACAGCCTGACCTTTGCCGCCGACACCCCGTACGAAACACGCCTGGTCAGCGACCCGAACCGCGCCCGGCGGGTACTGCCCAGTGAAGTCGCCACCGCCTTGCGCGGCGCGCTGTCGCAAGTGGTGGACGCCGGCACCGCCAAACGCGTGGCGGGCAGTTTTACATTGGCGGACGGCACGCCGCTGTCGATGGGCGGCAAGACTGGCACCGGCGATAACCGCATCCAGGCCACGGGCTCGGGCGGGCGCCTGATCAGCTCCAAAGCCATCAACCGTACGGCGACGTTCGTGTTCTACATCGGCGAACACCACTTCGGCACGCTCACCGCCTTCGTGCCGGGCGCCTCGGCCGAGCGCTTCACCTTCACCTCGGCCTTGCCGGTGCAGGTGCTAAAAGGCATGGCACCGATCCTCACGCCGTACTTGCAACCCGGCGCGAACACGCTGTGTGTGGCGCGCTGAAAAAGGGTGGCATCCGGGTAGTGTTCAGCGCTGAATTATTGACCGTTAGGCACGCGTAACCGACTAATTTTCAAGCTTATTTCAGACGCCTCGACTGCATAGACTCAGGTACTCCACTGGTCTATTCAGGTTCACATCATGCCTACTGATTTACCGGCCACGCCCTTCCAGGGCCGCCATCTCGAGCTGATCCAAAACGCTTTGCCCGATTGGATCAAGGGCACCACGCCGGCCCGCATTCAAGCCCTTCAGCGCAATGGCCTGGGAACGCCGGTGCCCTACCCCAGGGCCACGCCCGCGCAGCATCAGGCACTCAAGACCGCCGTTGCCGAGCATTGGCAGGCCCAGACGGCGCTGGATAAACGTCTCGGCCCGCTGAACGACCTGCGCGCCTTCGCTGAATCACTGCTCAAGGGCGCGTTGCTGCCCCACTACGGCGACGTGGACGTGCGCAACACCTCGCTGCGTGTCTATATGAACGCGCCGGTCGCCTGGTGGGCGATCAACCTCAAGGGCGGCGTACACAGCAAGACCCTGTCATTGCTGGACATGGCCCTGCATAACTTCGCCGCCGGCGACCGCTTCGTCGACCACGCCTTCATGGGGCCGGAAGATGCCCGGGGCCAGCGCCAGATCCTCTCGATCCGGCATCAGAGCACCGGGCAAAAACTCACGGTCGATCACTTCAAGGCGATCTGCCGCACCCTGGATATCGGCGGGCGTTACCAGGCCGAACTGAGGACTGTTCTGGGCTTCGATCAACCGGCAGTGGCCGGCGTGGTGCGCACTGAAGTGGTCAGCCAGCTCAAGGCGGACCTGCGCAGCAGCGCGCACCTGGGCCTGCACAGCGAGCATTTGCCGGCCGATGCGCATCAAGCGCTTCTGGGCTTTATCGACAACCCGGTCAACCTCACACTCGATGGCCAGCGTTTGGGCTGCTACTCGCTGAGCGTGGCCGGCAGCCCATTGGCCGGGGTCATGCTGTTCACCACCGACCCGGAGCAGCGCCAAGCCCACGGGCGCGTCATCGCCTGGGTGCCCCAGGACCCCGAACACCCGCTCAAGCAATACGCCTCGCCCAAGGCCTTTGTCGAAACGCTGACGCGCCAGTTACGCGGTGGGCCTGACTACCCGGTATTTTTCAGCCAATTCGTGGCACATGCCGAGCGCGGTGCCTTCTTTGCGCAGGTGAAAGCGGGTAGCAACCTGAAATTCAGCCTGCTGGACATCACCCAGGACACCGCCCACCGCGCGGACGACCCGAAGAAGGACACTCCCTGGCACTACCTGTACCGGGTCAAGTTGAACAAAATCGTCAATGACGCCCGCGAACTGGCGGTGTCCACTGCCTATGTCGACCGCCTGGCGCGTCGGGCCTGGTGGGATAACCTGGAAAAGATCCTCTCGGATGTGCTCAACGCGGCGCTGTTGGTGGTCACGCCGTTCGTGCCGGTGCTGGGCCAGATGATGATGGTGTACAGCGTGTATCAACTGTGTGACGAGGTGTTCGAGGGGTTGCTCGATTGGGCCCAGGGCCGTGGCACGCAAGCCGCCGAGCACCTGCTGGGGGTGGCGGAAAACCTGGCGCAGTTCGCGGTGTTCGCTGGCGCCGGCAAGGTTGGCGCAGTGCTGCGCCCCAAGCTCTCCGCGTTTGTCGAGGGCATGCACCCAATCGAGGCGCAAGACGGCGCGCGCAAGTTATGGAACCCGGACCTGCAACCCTATGCCCACCCGGCTGACCGGCAAGCCGAGGACCTGCGCCCGTTGCAGGACCGCCACTACAAAATCCGCCACGACCCCGCAACCGACGAGCATCGCCTGGTGCACCCAGCGCGCCCGGACGCCTATCAGCCACGCGTCGTGCTCGCCACCGACGGTGCCTTCGTGCACGAAGGCGAGCAGCCGCAGCGCTGGGACAGCCAGACCCTGATGCGGCGCCTGGGCCCGCGTGTGCAGGGCTTGAGCGACCCGCAGCTGCAAGCGCTGCGCATCGCCAGCGGCACCGACGAAGGCGCGCTGCGCAGCCTGTACCGCTACAACGAGCCCCTGCCGCCCCTGCTGGCCGCGAGTCTTGATCGCCTGCAAGCCCAGGTGTTTCCTGACGCTGTCAGCCGCAAGGTGCGTGCCGGTGAACCACTGCCAAACGGGCCCTCGACGGACTGGTTCCCACAGCTCCTCACCGAGCTGCCGGGTTGGCCCCGGGACAAGGCGCTCAGCGTGTACCTGGACAGCGACCCCGACGGAGCGGCGCTCACGTTCGGCCATGCGAACGCCGCCGAGGCCGATACGCTGACGCTCAGCCAGAGCGAGGCGCTGTCCGGCAAGCTGCCGGAGCACGCGCTCGCGTTCCTCGACGACAGCGCGACCCGCACCTTGCTGGGGGATGATGTGGCACCGGAACACCAGGTGCAGACCCTGCGTGACCAGTTGGCTGACCAGGTCATGCGCAACGCTCCCGAGATCAGCGACAAGGTGTACCAGACCCGGGAACTCACCGACGACCCCAGCCTTGCGACCTTGCGCGAACCTTTTGACTACCTGGATTCAAATGCTGCACGCACCCTGCTCGCCAGCGCCACCCAGGCCGAGCGCGAGGCCCTTGCCCAGCGGCAACTGCCACTGCGCTTGCGCAATCAGGCGCGGGAATTGGCCTTTGCCAACGAATCGGCGCTGGCCTACCAAGGGTTTGATCGGCCCTCGCCGTTGCCGTCGGCGTCCGAGCGACTGGCCCTCAATGCCCTCAAGGTCTACAGCGACACCTTTGGCAAGCTGCGCCTGGAGATTCGCGAACACTCCGCCAGCGGTGAGGTGTCGTGTGCGGTCGGGCCACTGTCGGCCGACACCACGCGCGTGCTGATTCGCAACGCCCGCGGTTATCTGTTCGTCGATCCCGCCAACCCGCACGCCGCCAGCCGTACCACGCTTTACCAGGCGATCCTGCAAGCACTGCCGGCCGAGCAGCGCAACGCCCTGGGCTTTCAGTTGGGCGAAGGCGGTGCGCTCAAACAGTGGATCAAGCAACGCGTGGAGTCCCTGGCCGAGCGTCGCGTGGTACTTGCCGAACCACCGGTGCCGGTGATCCAGACGCGCGAAACCAGCCAGCTGTTGGGCGGCCCGGTGCTCAGCCGCTGCCCGGGCACCACCGCGCTGACCCGGCTTGAATATGCACGGCAAACCTTGCAGTTGCTGTTTCCGAGCATGACCGAAGAGCGCTTGACCCTGTTCCTGGAGGAGATCCCCGAGTTTGACCTGGTCGACACGCTCCAGGCCCTGGAGGCGGAGAAGCAACTGCTGCATGTCGAGCTGCAAAGCTGGAAGAACACAGTGACCATTGGCGGCGAGAGCGAGAACCCTTATCAGGACAACCGATACGCCAAGAAGCTCATCGCCCAATTGCTGGAACGCTGCTGGGCGGATCGATTCGCCGAGTACGCCGACGGCTGGGGCCATGTGCAGCACGGCGCCATGCTGCGCTTCGACCTGTTGACCCGCGACCTGCTGAGCCTGCCGCCCAGGCTGCCCACCCTGAGTGCCAGCTTCGAGCACGTCACGGTGCTGGAGGCCACCGGTTGCGAGTTCGGCGATGCCCACAGTGACTTTCTCAAGCACCTGCCCTCCTTGCGCGGGCTCAACCTGGCCAACAACCGTCTCACACAGTTGCCCAAGGCGTTGCAGGGCATGCGTTTCATGCGCGACCTGAAACTCTCGGGCAATCGCCTTGTGCTCAACAGCGACGAGCTCGCGCAGTTGAAAACCCTCAAGCACCTCAAGAGCCTGGACCTGAGCAACAATCCGTTGCAACAGGCGCCGGACGTCAGTTGGATGCCCGGGCTGCGCACGCTGCGCCTCGCGGGTACACAGGTGGACAGCTGGCCCGCCGGGCTGTTTGCGCAGCCGCGCACCGATGAGTTTCTTCTCGACCTGCGTGGCACGCGCATCAACCACCTGCCCGACGTCGCACAGGGTTCAGCCCACGCCAGGCTCGTGGCACGCACACGCCTTGACCGCGCCACCCTGACCGATGAGGCGCGCCAACGCTACGAAACCTATCGTACCGACGCCGGCCTGGACCCCAACCGCACCTATGAGCCGCGCGGTGCCAACGCCTTCTGGCTCGAAGGCCTGGAGGCCGCCAAACGCAGCGAGTCGGATGCCCTATGGAAAGCCCTGGAGCGCGAGCAGGGTTCCCAAGGTTTTTTCGAAGTGATCGATGCGTTGCAGATCAAGCGACCGTTCGCCAATGAAGCGGACCAAGGCCGCTACACCGCCAACCGCCCGCTGCTCAACCAGCAGGTCTGGCGCATGCTGCTGGCAGCCTATGAAGACAGCGCATTACGCGAGCGGCTGTTCAAGATGGCCAGTTTCCCCGGCCTGTGCCCGGATGCCGGGGCGCAGATTTTCAATGAAATGGGCATCGAAGTGCTGGTCAGCGAAGCCTACCGCGACGCGCCCAACGGCGCCGAACTTGAAGCGCGCCTGGTCACCCTGGCCAGGGGCAGCGCGCGGCTCAAGCAACTGGCCAAAGTCGTCGGCCAGGACATCGCCTTGCGCCTGAAACCCAAGGCGCAAGGCGGCCAGGGCCAGCGGTTCAGCTCGGACGTGCTCAACGGCGAGCCCGGCGAGATCGATGAAGTGGATGTGCACCTCGCCTATCAGACGTCGCTGGCCGCGCGGCTCGACCTGCCCTGGTTGAGCGATCACATGCTGTATCGAACAACCGCCAATGTCTCCTCCAAACGCATCGAAAAAGCCTTTACTGCCGTAACGGCGCTCGGCGAAGGCGACGGCCTGGTCAACCAGATGTTGCTCGAACCTTGGTGGGAACAACACTTGCGCACTGCCTACGACAGCCAATGCAGCGACAACGAGCACGAATTTGGCGAGCGCTTTCTGGCCCTGGATGACTTGCAGACCGAGCAGGCGCAATGGGCCAGCGCCGACACCCTGGAAGCCGCCGAACGCAATCGCCTGCGCGAGCGCCTCAAGACCCTGGCCGATGCCGCCCAAGTGCCCGAAAGCGTGGTGTTCGCCGACGCGCCCATGAGCGATGACGTGTACAACCGCTTGCTCAACGACCTGGGCTACAACCAACAGGAATGGATGCGCCGCCTCACGCGCACAGCGCTGACGGCGGCTGCCAACCGGACCAATCGCACGCGATGAGCGATCAGATCGCAGAGTCCCAGATCACCGTTACGTCACCGTTGTAGGTGCTGCCGGGTTGTTCGAGCATTTGCGCCACGCTGTCGGCCTGGACCTCGAAGTGCAGCGTGCTGGGCTTGCGGTCGATGTAGCGGCTGGGCTGGAACAACTCGGTGCCACTGCCGTCCAGGCGCAACGGCAAGCGATTGACCGGGCGCCCGCCAGCATCGCTCAAGCCCGGCGGCAAGGTCACCGCCAGCTCCAGCGGCACTTGATGACCGGCCGCATTGCGCACGCTGCAGGTGTTGCCCATCGGCGCGCCGCATTCCAGGGTCATCTTGAATTGCGAGCTGGCCCACAGGTTGACGGTCTGGTCGCGGAACAGGCGCGTGGGTTTGCGCCCGTTCTGCAACCAGCCCTGCCAGCCGCCCTGGGGTTCGAGTTGCACGCGGTTGCCGCCGGGGGGGACTTCGACCTTGAGGTGGTGATCCACCTCCAGGGTGAAGTTGAAGCTCATGACGTTGTCGTTGGGAATCATGATGTCGCCGAAGTCGAAATCACCGCCTGGGCCCATCGTGTAACTCAGAGAGCCTGTGTACAAGCCGCTGTCCATGGTCAAAGGGTTCGGGGTTTTAAGTTCATAGGAATATTCGAAAACCGGGTAGATGAGCCCGGGAATGTCCTCGCGGGCAAACATCGAACAAGCACCCGCGTTGGATGGGACGATCCAGGACCATAAAAGGAGCCAGCGGGTGCCAGTGGTATAACCGGTGTGCGTACACGGCGGGTTGGGGTACAACCACCCCAATGAACCCCGCGTCCACACGGAGTGGTCCACGCCTCCCTGCAAGTCAAACCTGCCACCAATGCCCGCGATACGCATCTGCACCGTCTCGGCCTTGCCCGTTTCAACGTGGCTGACCGTCAGATCCCGCCATGCACTGGGCACTTTGAACATAGCGCCCTTACGCGGGTCCGTGTGACCGCCCTGAATCGGCCCATTGGAGGCAAACGTGATGTCGCTGGTCCGAATACTGAAAATTCCCAAGGCTTTGCAACGCTCTGGAATATGCCACGGGCAAATCCCGCTTTCGGGCGTGGTGTTGACGAACTTGTTGACCATGGGACTGGACGGATCAGGCCGAAAGCTCGCCGTGATGTCTTGTACGGCAGCCAAGGCCAGCGTCGGCAGCAGCAGGCCGAACGAGCACAACCCGCGCAAGTAATGAGCGATTTTCATAAACAACAACCTTAGAAATGGGGTGCAATGGCATCGAATACCATGCTCACCGTGCCGTAGTAATGGCCGGGCTGATAATCCTCAGGCGGCTTGATCGCGACGATTTCCAGCGGTACCCGCCTGCCCGGCCGGGCGTCGACGGTAGACACCACTTCACTGCGCTCAAGGCTCAACTCCTGTTGATTAAAGGTCACCCGCAGGTCGATCCGGTCCTTGCCGTTGAAGAGGTAGGGTTGCGCCTCCAGCCGCGCACCGATGGCGCCGCCGACATTCTTCACCTCGAACTGCGCGCGCAGCGGGCTCAGCTCCGAGGACACCGGGTTGTAGCCCAGGCGCTGTTCGCGCTGCACCAGTTGGGGGTCCACCGGCAACACATAAAAATCCGCGGTGGGAATCGTCACGAACACCTCGAATGTCTCGCGTTCGACCGCTGCCCAGGCCAGGGGCACGAACAGCAGGCAAACCGTGGATAAAGCGGTACAGGCCAGTGTCTTGAACATGGTGGTTTTCCTGTGCGGCGATTCAGCCTTTGATCTCAATGGTTTTTTTCGCGCTGCCTTCGATCAGGTTGAAGCGATACACGCGACCCGGCTGTTTATCGAATGTGAAGGAGCGTCCGGCCATGATGTGGTGCTTGATCGTAGGCCGGCAGTCCTGGGGGTTGCCGACGGCGCAATCCTTGAACTCATCGACCACCACCACGCTGTTGCCCTCGTTGTGCAAGGCATAACGCGTGGTGTCATCCGCCACACGGGTGTCGAAGCGGGTATCGGTGGGCCGCACGAAAAACACCGTGCCGTAGCCCGCCAACACCCGCACGCCCGCCGCCAGGCTGTCCTTGTAGTCCTGGCGCTCCTCCTCGCTGATGGCGAACTCATCCTCGGTCTGCGGCACCACCGGCACGAAGCGCACGCGAAAGTAACGCTCCCTGTCGCGATTGCCCATGAACAGCAAGCGGGTGCCCTGAGTGCCGTTGGCCGGCACGATCAGCCGTGCCGGGCTGGCCATCAGGCCATCACGCGCGCTGATGTCGGCGCTGGTTTTAACCGGCACTTCGCGGTAGCTGCCATCGGCGTCGTAGACCATTTCAAGGATGTTGACCTTGACGAAGGCGGTGGACGTGCCGCCATTGAACACCCGTTTCATGTAGGTGCTTTTGCCGGCCTCCAGGTAGTCGTACACCACCCCCACATTGATCTGCGGACCGGCATGGGCCACCTGTGCCAACAACAGCGCGGCGCATAGCGTCAGAAAACATTTCATTTAAAAACCTCATAACGTTAAAAAGCTTTCAACCCGCGCGTTGCGCGGCCTGCACGGCGTCGGCCAGGGTTTCGGGGGTGCAGCGCAGGTCGCCGATCATCAGCACATCGCTTTCCTGGCGCGCCGTATCGGGTTCCAAACGGAAGCGACAGAGCAACTGGTTGGCGTAGCGCACTTCCAGGGTCGGCACGCTGGTGTTCATTTCCATGGAGAAGAACCCGTCGACTTCACTGACGCCACGGCTGGCGTGATTGATCAGGTGATGGCCCTTGAGCGGATGCCCTTGCGCGTCCAGCAGGCGCCCCAGCACGGTGACGGTTTTCATCACGCTGATCTTGCGGTACTCGACCCCGCCCTTGTTCAGGTGATAGCGGGTGCGGGTCGGCTGGATACTCGCCGCCGGCGGATGGTTGCCCTCGAAATCGAACCCCAACGTGCTGTTCTTGTAGGCCGTAATCGGCACAAAGTTGCGCCCTGCCCGCAGGATGACGCTGCCGCCGGTGAGGTCATCGGCGCGCAGGCGGATGTCTTCCAGGTCGGTTTCCACGTCGACGATCATCCCGGCGCCACGCCCATGGTGCTGGCTGCTCAGGACCATCTTCTGCGCGCCCACCGCCAGGGTGCTGCCCAGGTTGAGCCCGCCGCTGAGGTTGTTATTGAAGGACGAGCGCTGCACGAAAGCATCGCCAAATACGGCGTCGGTCTGGAAGCTGCCCCGGCCGGAAAGGCCGACGCCGTAGGTGTCGGCCAATACCGTCGCGGCGACGCTTTGCAGCACGTGGCCCTGCAAGTCGCGGTGGTAGCTCAGCGAGCCGTTGTTGTCGCGGCTGCCATCGCGGGCGGTGCGCGTGCCAAGGCTGGCGGACCATTGTTCGCCCGGCGCGCCGAGGGCCAGGCTGAGGCTCAAGTCGACGCCGCGGTTGCGTTTGTCGCCGGTGCTGGCGGTGCCGGGACGATCGAATACCGACAGCCGCCAGTTGGCGTCGCTGCCCATCAACTTGCCGCGCTGGGCCCAACCGAGGTCGAGCCCCACGCCGTTGAGATTGCCCTGGCTGTGCGCCAGCCTGGCGCTGACGGAACGTGTGTTGCTCAGGCGATGGTTGAGTGACAGCGACGAGCTGCTGGTCTGCCCGACAAAGGGCGTGCGTTGGCGCAGGCGGGTGCCGTCGGCGAGTATTTCGTAGGTGTCGCGGTTGTCCAGCCAACTGCGGTTGTGGCTGAGCACCACGCTGCCCTGGCCGTAGCTGTACAAGCCTTGCACGTCCATGCCGGTGCCATGCTGCTGAGTCTGGTAGACATTGGCATAAAGGCTGGTGCTATTGGCCAGGCTCCAGTCGATGGAGGTGCCGGTCTGCAGCATGTCACGCACTTTACGGCTGGACAGGCCCAGGATCACGCGGGGGTGGGCCAGGTAATTGAGACCCGCGCCGTAGGTGGGATTACCGGTCGCCTGTTGCTCCCAGTTGCTGAACAATTTGCTTTCACGCCCGATGAAGGTGCTGTAGCGCCACCGCTCATCGGCGTTGCGCCAGTTGTTGGGTTTGTAGACCAGCTCGGTGCTGCTGGCGCTGGTCTGGCCGTCTTCGATCAGACGCACTTCCACTTCATAGATGCCGCCGGGCAAGGGCCGGGTATCCAGGGTTTGCAGGCCCGCCGCGACCGGCTGGCTGTTGATCAACAGCCCATTGCGATAAATCTCCACCGACGCCTGGCGGCTGGCGGTGACATAGATCGGGTAGACGCTGGGCTTGGGGTTGTTGACCAGCAGGCTGTCCGAGCTGCCGAACATCACGCCCACGGCGGTATCCGGGTTGGCACCGAACGAGCGGATCTGGCGGTTCAGGCCATCGGAGCCGGGGGTAAAAAAGCCCAGGCGCAGGAAATCACCCTGCATTTCACGTTGGCTGTACAGCTCGTGCACAGCATGGCGCAGCGAAGTGTCGGTGCCGCCCAAGCGTGACACTTGCAGGTTCAGCGCCTGGGTCCAGTTGCCCAGACTGGCGCTGGCCTGCAAGCCGTAGCGGCCGCCGAGGTTTTCGTCCTGGCCGCCGGTGAGGTTCAGTTGGTTATCGACAATCAAGCCATGGCTGCCCGCTTCCGGGTGCTCGTAATAGCGTTGCAGGTCGGTGCCGCGCTCAACGTTTTCGGTAAGGATCGACACCAGCGAGCTGTCCAGGCTGTAGTGCAGCGCCAGCAATCTGGATGGGCAACTGCGCTCGCAACCGCCCAGCGCCATGCCGTTTTGCAGGATCTGTTGCCAGTTGTCGCGCTCGGTCGGGCTGATCTTGCTGTCGGCGGTGTCGGTGAATTCCAGCAGGGTAATGCGATCATCACGTCCCAGTACGATCATCGCTTCGCCCAAAAATTGCTGATCCAGCTCGACGCGCACCGCCAATGGCACATCAAAAAAGTGTTGCTCAAACTCCTTGGGAAGTTCTCGCGATTGCAGTAACAGGCTGCCCGGCGCAGCACCGGGCGACACAGGCGCAGCGATGGCACTGGCGCATGCCAATAGAAGCAACGCACCGGCAACAGGCGTCATCGAATACATGAACGGGGCTCTCGTCAGTACGAACTATCGGGACCATAAAAAACCGGGCCGGCGCAGAGGAGCAGACGCCGACCCTTCTAAAAACCCCGGGCGCATCGCGAGCCCAGGGCGTGACACGTCACGCGTTAACGCTTATGGCGTCGCGCGCGGCACGGCGTCGAAGATCACCGTGTAGTTGGCGGTGTAGAGACCGTTTTGCGTGTCGGCCGGCTTGGCTGGGGTGATGACCAGGTCGGCCTGGGTGCCAGGCGTGGATTGCGGATCATCCACCACTTCCTGCGGAGTGGCGGTGAGCACGACGCCGTTGAAGGTGTTGGTCAGCGCAATGCTGTCCGAGCCGTTGTACAGCGCTGCCGCGGTGGTGCCGCCTTCGATGTAGGCGTGAACCGAACCTTCGGTGTTCTTCACGTCATACGTGCCGCGCAGGGAACTCAGTTCACCGCTGACGGGGTTGTAGTTCATTCGTTCGTCTTTACCGAAGTTGGGGTCCCGTGGCAGCACGTGAAATTGCTTGGTGGGGATATCGGCAGTGATCTGAATGGAGGAACGTGCATCGTCGGCGGCAAACGCCATGGAAGAGCCCAGGGACACTGCAACTAAAGGTGCTGCGAGGGCGAGTTTTTTGAACATGACGGAGTACCTGTCTTTGATCAGAAGCTTTTAGCGTCACGGAACTGCCGACGCGGCAATTCCAATAAGTTGCATTGACCGCCAAGCACTCGTTCAATGCCGAACAAGTATCCGAGCCTATCAACGGCAAGTAAGCAGGCGATTTCCTTTAACCAAGTAGCCGAACAACCCATAACTCATCAGAAAAAAATGGCCTTTTGCCAAAACTTTAATAACGCCTGTAAGACAAGGACTACCTGCAACTAACCGAAAACCGTTTAATCAGTCTGCCAGCCGTAAGAACAGTATTACAAAAGACTCTAATATTAACTAAACAACCCATTACCAATTATGAACACGCGTCGCGCGCGCCCTTCAAAAACGCAGAAGCGAGCCGGCTCGCGAAAAATCCGAGAACGCCGCGTACATCCAGGATGAGCGCGTCAGCGTTGACGATTTTCGCGAGCAAGCTCGCTCCTGCGGGAATTGGCGGTGCAGGGTGGCTCAGGGCACGCCCATCACCAGCACACCGCTGCCGCTGGTGGCACCGGCAGTCGGTACCGAACCGTTGCGCCGCACCAGGGCAAAGGTCACATCGTCGCCACCCACGCTGTTGGTGATGCGGGTCAGGAACGAGCCGTTCACCGGGACGGCAACACCTGCGCGGACCATGGCGGTGCCCACGTTCGGGTTACTCATCATCAACAGACGCGAATCGAACGAAGACGACGTGCCCTTGTAAGTGATGGTGATGGGCGAGTTCACCCCGCCATCCGGGCAGGCATAGGTGAGCCTGCGATTGCTGACGATCGTGGTGCTCAGGGGATCGGTGCCGATGGCACGCTGCGGGACATTGCCGAAGTTGATCTCGATCGGCGCGTTGTTGTTGATCGTGCAGGTGGACGGCGAAATATCGAAGTTGTTGGCGGCGGTGTAAGTGACGCTCAGTTGCGGCTGACTGCCATCCCAGTTGTTCGAACTGGTGAGACGCAACATGCCGAGGTTGTCGCCGACGCGCACATTGATCGGGTTGGCCGGAAAGGCCCGCACCAGAATATAGGGGGTGACGTTGATCGGGTAAGTCTGCTTGTCATTGGGCAGGGTCGCGATGAGGATGCCCGACGGGACCGGGGAGTTATAGAACCCGCCGTTGATGCGCAGCCCCGTGCCGTGGCCGGTGAACTTGGGGCCTGGGGTCCAGGGTGCGCCCGAAAAGTTGCCGGTCCTCCAGTAGTCCTGGCCCCAGGCGGGGCCCTGTCCTGGTGAATAGCGGCACTCCAGTCGTGCCCCTTCGAGCATGATGCGGGTGCGGTCGGCGCTCAGCGTGACCGTCACCGGCACCTGCATGTTCGGGTTACCCGTAAACCAGGCGCCGCCATTGATCCGACAATCGACGGCCTGTGCGGTCGTGCTGACGCCGACCAGAAGCAGAAGCCCGAAAGCTCCTTTAAATTGTTTCATTTTCATCTCTCGTTGCTTGCTTAATCCGCCAGGGCCAGCACGAACAGTCCATGCGCGCGCTGCCCCTGTCGGACGAGGTGGGAATTCATGAGTTAACGTGTTTCAGGGCACGCCCATCACCAGTACACCACTGCCGCTGATGGCGCCGGCGGTGGGTATCGCGTTGTTGCGGCGCGCCAGCGAGAACGTTACGTCGTCACCGCCGACGCTGTTGGTGATGCGCGTCAGGAACGAGCCGTTCACCGGGACCGCAGCGCCCGCGCGGACCATCGCCGTGCCGACGTTGGGGTTGGTCATCATCAACAGACGTGAATCGAATGACGAAGAGGTGCCTTTGTAGGTGATCGTGATGGGCGTGGTGATCCCTGCGTCCGGGCAGGAATAAGTCAGCCTGCGGTTGCTCACGATAGAGCTGGTCAGCGGATCGGTGCCGATGGCGCGCTGCGGGACGTTGCCGAAGTTGATCTCGATAGGGTTGTTATTGTTGATCGTGCAGGACGACGGGGAAATCGCGAAGTTATTGGCGGCGGTGTACGTGAGACTGAGGCCTGTGCGCGAGGAGTCGTAGTTGTTTGTCTGGCTGAGACGCAGCACGCCAAGGACATCGCCTATTCGCACGTCAATCGGGTTGGTGGGGTTGTTGCGTATCAAAATATAGGGGGTTGCATCCACGGGCACACCCACGGCGTTGTTGGGCATGTTTGCGATACGGATGCCAAAGGGCACCGGCGTGTTGTAGTACCCCCCGTTTATCCGAAGACCGGTGCCCTGATTGATGAATTTTGGGCCGGGCGTCCAGGGCGCGCCTGCTAGAGCCGACGTAGACCAATGATCCGTGTACCAGGCTGGGAAAGGATAGGGAGTGAATCGGCAATCCAGTCGCGCGCCCTCAAGCAGAATACGCGTGGTATCCGCCCCCACGCGGACGGTCACGGGCACCTGAAAGGTCAGGGTCCCGCCCGTGTCCACCTGTCGCCATGGCCCACCGTTCACACGGCATTGAGCGGCTTCAACGGTCGCCGCGCCGCTCATCAGCACAAGAAGCACCAAGGCTCCAGGCAGTCGGTTCATTTTCATCTCACATTGCTCCTCAACCAGACGCCGCTGGCGAACAGTCAGTGAACGCCATGCGGGGCGCGCCTGGAAGGTATCCGAGGTGGACCCGCACTAGGGATAATTGAGGGTGAACGTTGAGGTCACCGTGTACGCGCCATGCCCGATGGTCTGGTCGCTGATGGCCTTGGGTTCGCCCTGCACGTAGGCCTTGAGCTCGATCACATTGGCGCCGTTGGTCAGCACCTGCTCGTCGCTGGTGGCGTTGAGCGGCAATGGCTTGCTGCTCGGCGTCTCCAGGCCCACCCCGATACCCGACGCGCCGCTGCCGCTGTCCAGTGCGAGCAAGCCGGGCAGCTCGCGGTTTTCGCGGCCGCCAAAGGTGATGGTGACGGTGTTGCCGACGCTGGTGTCGCAGTCCTCTAGGTGCAGTTGGAAGCCCTTCCCCACCGAACGCGTGTTGAGGTAGAGGTACTTGCTGGTCAGGTCCCAGAGTTCCAGGGTGATCGCCTCGTCGCCGGGGCGGATCGTGCAGGCCTCTTCCACCAGGTTGCCCTTGAAGCTGAGGTTGTCCGCCGCATGGCCCACAGGCATCAAGCCGATGATGAGCAGCACTGCCCCTGCGGCTTTTTCAACAATTGGATGTCGCATAGACCCACTCCTACTCGTATTCGGCCAGCAGCGTGGCCACCGCCGTGAACCTGGCGGGCGCCAGAATCGCGCCGGGCTGCTGCACGGGCACCACTTCCAGGGTCGGCGGTGACGACAGGCTGATGTCCATCGGCGCATTCAGCGCGAACGGCTGGTTGTTCTGGAACACCCGAATGCCCAGGGCCGGCACACTGGTCTGCACCGCCGCACCATCGAACCCGGTGGGGGTGCCCTTGATGCTCAAGCGCAGCTCCCAGGGCAGCGTGTCGGTGCCACAACTGATGGTGTAGCCGAGCCCTCGGCGATATTTCACGCCGTCGATGCGCTTGATGCCGACATCGCCGAAATCGACTTCGATGGTGTTGCCCGCGTCGATGGTGCAGGGCGGCGGTTCGTTGAGCGTTCCGCTGAACGTCAAGTTGGCCCAGGCGCCATTGCACAGGCCGAGGGTGCACAGGGCGAGCAAGGCTCGCGGCGGCCAACCTGTCATTGATCGTTTCTCTTTTTGCGTACTCATTGGTAATCCACCACCAGTGTTCCGGCGGCGTCGAATGCGCCGCCGGTGAGGCGGCTGCCCGCGCGCTTGACCGGCACTGCCTGCACCACAGGGAAGTTGGGATGGGTGAAGTTCACCCTTGTATTCAACGGCCAGTCCGCGCCATTGACGAACAGCTTGACGCCCAGGTCAGGCTTGCGCGTCGACAACACACGGCTGTCAAATGCCGCCCCGGTGCCCTTGAGTTCCAGCGTCAGCGCGTTGCTGAACGGCGAGTCGCAGGTGACGGTGTACGGCACGTTGCGACGGTAATTGACGCCGTCCACCCGGGAGGTTTGCAGGTCGTTGCCAAACGGCACATCCAGCGTGCCCCCGCCGTTGATCACGCACGGCGGCGGCGCAATGATCGTCGCGCGGATGATCAGGTTGGTGTCGGCTTGCACGCCCTGGCCGAGCGCCCACAACAGGCAGCCTCCCGCCAGCGTGGCGCCAGCGCCGATTAACTTAGCCATTGTTCTGCCCTTACTCATAATTGAGCCTGAAATCCACCACGGCCTTGAAGGCCCCGCTGCTCAACGGCGCGGCGGTGCGCGTGGGTCGTACGTGCCAGGTCATGGCGCTTGACCCCATGGGCAACAGCAGCGGCTCGCCCCGTTGCCCCAAGTGCACATCGCGGCCCAGGGCGTCGGTGAGCTGCAGCCCCATGCCACTGATGCCCCGCACCTTGACCAGGCGCGGATCATCGGCATCGGCGGGCGCGACAAACGCCACTGACACCACCGGTTGATACGCACTCCAGGTCAGGTTGCCGGTGCGCTCACTGCGAATGCTGCCCGCCGTGCGCTGGCAATCCTGAAAGCGCAGTTGAAATGCCTTGGCTTTGGCTTGATCGCCGGGCCGCTGCAATTGGCTGGTCGACACCGCACCCAGGTCGACCGTCTGGTGGATCGAGTTCATTTCAAGGCTGCATGGCGCCTCGTGCATGGACCCGAGAATGTTCAACACCCCGTTCATGCCTTCGACATCCTCGGCCTGCGCGCCCCCCGCAAAGGCCAGTAACAGCCCTGCCAGCACGTTCATACGTTGCGACTTCATGACGTTCTCCAGCAGCAGGCATTACTGAGTGGGCGTTGACGCTTGCACGTCGACCGTGCACGTGTCACCGCTGCAGGTGAAGGCCAGCACGGGGCGGCCGCCGTAGTCATTCACGTAAGCCAGGTACGGCGCCTTGCCCAGCGCCTGGATGGTCGGGCCCAGGGTCAGTGCACCTTTGGGCGGCACCATCAGCGGCTCGAAGCCGGCCACGGTTTTGCCCTCTTTGGTGCTGCGCGCGTCCACCAGAGTCACGTAGTACGGGGTCGGATTGTTGACCTTGTAGTGCTCGCCTTCGCGGGTCAGGGTCAGCTTCTGCTGCCAGGGGTTGGAAAAGTCCTGCTGGCTGGGCGTGATCGCCTGCGGGCGATAGAACAGCTTGATCCGGGTCTGCAAGGCGATCTGCAGGGTGTTGGCCTTTTCGCTGCGTGGCGGAATCTCGCGCAGGTTGAAGTAGTAGACCGTCTCGCGGTCCTGCGGCAGCGACTTGGCCGCCGGCAACGCCTGCACTTTCACCTGGCTCTGTTTGCCCGGTTCCAGGCGCTGCACCGGTGGCAGCACGATCAGCGGCGAGGTGATCTTTTTGCCACTTTCATCTTCGATCCAGCCCTGGGCCAGGTACGGCAACTGGGTATTGTTGTTGGTGATATTGACGCTGGTGGCCTCCTTGCCGCCGTCGAAAATCACGCGGGTGCGGTCCAGGCCAACGGCGGCGTAGGCGCTGTCGCTCAGGACCAGTAATGCCAGGACCAGCAGGGTGAAACGCGTAATGAGCATCATGTGGCGGTGTTCTCCATGTCGAGGGGCTTCCCGGGCAGCGCGGCTGGCTCGGGCGAGGATTGTTCAGCAGCTACCGGGCGGCAGCCGAGTTGCAGGGCATCGGTCAAACCATCGGCGGGCAGCACGGCAGGCAGCGTGAGGAGGCAGCGCTCGCGTCCGCCCCAACTGACGATCATCACGTCGCCGGCCTGGATGCCACTGAGGTAAACGTTGCCGTCGTCATTGACGATGCCGGTGTCCTGTTGCTTGACGTTTTTCACCGTGGCGCCGAACGGCGGTGCGCTGCCGTCTGCCAGGCGCAGCACGGCCATGGCCTTGGCGCCGGCGATCACGTCCAGGGATCGGTAGCCGATAGCCCCTTCGGTGAGCGTCAATTGAGTGACCGACTGCGTGGCTTCAACGTTGCTCGGCAAGCGTTCGAGGTCGACGCTCGCCGCCGTGCGCTGGTAGCTGCTGATGTCGGAAATCACCGCTTTGCCGAACGCATTGCTGCGTGTCGGCGAGCCGTACCCGCGCACCGGTACATCGGGCACGCCACCGGTATCGACCATCAACCGCGTGCCGCCGGTGCTGCCGGTACGGTGCAGCGCCCCGCCCTGGGCCGTGAGCGTGCCACCGCCGCGAGCCGATACGCTGAGGGTGCGGTAATCGCCTTCCTGTGTGCTGGCGCTGAGGTCGATGTCGGCCTGATCGCCCATGTGGCTCAAGTACGCACTGGCCGAACGGTTGCTGGCACTCAGCTGGTAGCTGTTGCGCTCGTCGATGCGGTCGCTGTAGCGCGATGAAAAGGTGTTGTTGCCGCCGGCCCGGTTGGCATCCAGCGCCAGGGTGCCGGTGCGCCCAAGCGGCAGGCTCACCGTGAGTGCCATACCGTTGTCCAGGTGCTGGTATTCCTGGCTGCGGTACAGGTTCAGCGAGAGGCTCATGTTCTTGACGCTGCCCACGTTGAAGTAGCGCGACAGCGACAGGTTCCAGCGCTGGGTGTCCGGCCGGTTCCAGTAGGTCTGCTTGTTGTAGCTGGCATAGACCGTGGCGCCAAGGTCACGAAACTGTTTGTTGACCGTGACCGTGTACAGCGCCTTGCTGCCGCCGATCGGCTTCCAGCTTTCGACGTACTCGCCGTGCTCGTTGAGCATGCCGCGCCCGCCCGCCCGCTCGCCGTTCAACCCGTAATGGCGGGCGTCCAGATACTCGCTCATGCTCAGGAAGTTCTTCTCGGAGAAGCGGTAACCGGCGAACGTCACCTGGCTGTCGTACTCCTCGAAGTTCTTGGAGTATTGCAGGCGGTAGGATTTGCCCGTGAGGGTATCGCCCCAGAGTTGGGCGTGGGACTGGGTGACGTCGACCGACACGGCGCCGAAGGCCAGCAGATCGCGACCGGCCCCGACGGACAGCGCGCGATAGTTGTTGTCCGTCATGCCGCCGCCAAACAACGACCAACCGTTGCTGACACCCCAGGAGAATTCCCCGGTGCCGAACATGTTGCCGTCGCCGCCGTACTGCAGGTTGGACGGTCGCCCGGCCGCCAGCTTGTAACGCACCTGCCCGGGTCGCGTCAGGTAAGGCACGCCAGCGGTATCCACCTTGAAGCTGTGCACCGAACCGTCCTGTTCTTCGACCCGCACATCCAGCGAGCCCGTCACCGCGTCGTGCAGATCCTGGATACGAAACGGGCCGGCGGCCACCAGGGTTTCATAGAGCACGCGGCCCTTCTGGCTGATGATGACCTTGGCGTTGGTCTTGGCCACGCCCACCACTTCGGGGGCGTAACCGCGCAGGTTGGGCGGCAACTGACTCTGATCGGAATTGAGCGAGGCACCGGTAAAGCGGAAGCTGTCGAACAGGTCCGAATACAGGTAGTCCTCGCCCACCACCAGGCGCGCCTTTAGTGCAGGAATGGCGCGGTACGCGTAGTAGCGGCTCCATTCGAGCTTCTGATTGCCGTAGGCGCCTTCGCTGGCGCGCTCGACCCGCCCCTGCCAATCGGCGCGCACGCGCCAGGCGCCGGCATTGGCGCCCACCGTGCCGTTGCCAGTGAGGTTGTTGCGGGTGCCGTCGTTTCTTCGGTAGTTGGACTGCGCCGTCAGGTTGTAGTCGACCAGCAGCCCTGGCACGCCTTCGTCCCAACGCGCGGGCGGGTCCCAGTTGATGGCGCTGTACTCAAGGTAGGCGTGGGGCAAACTGATCGTCAGCGTGGAGGTGGCCAGGTCGCCAGTGACTTCCATGCCCGGCAGGCTTTGCGTGTCCAGGCACTTGCCGTCTTTCCACCAGGTGAACTTGGCCGCTGCGGCCGCTTTGAGGCCCAACTGCTCGACAAGGCTTGCGGATAAACAGGCCTGGCTCCCCTTCGGATCATCGTCAGGGGCGTAAAACGCCACCGATTGCTCAGCAATAGCCTGGCCATTCAACTGCACGACCATCGAGTAGGTGCCCGGCAGGATAAACCCGCTGCGCGCGAACCGAGACAAATCGATATTGGTGCGATCACTCAGATCAAGAACATCGGTATTGAACTCGATGTCTCCTGCCCCAAGCGCTGTTCCTGCCAGTGTCATCAACCCGCCAAAGAGACTGGGGCGAAGCGTATTTCTGACCTTCGACGTATTCCACATTCAAGCAACCCATCAATCTTCAAAAATATTCCAACTTGAACCGCACAGCGGCACGATGAGGCCCGACAACCATCGGGCGTCCGTTACCCACCAGGCGAAGCGTGAAGTGCAGGGTCATGTCACCCTCAACCAACGGTTTGCGCGGCAGCGGTTCACCTGGAACGCTGCCGTGACCGTCCGCATCGGTGATATCCAGCGCAACGCCCTGGGATTCGCCAAACAGCGCAAAGGCGCGCCCACCCATGTCGCTGGCACCGTCGAACATCACGCGCAGGTGCTCCCAATCCGGCAGGCTCCCGCCAGGGCGGAATGGATCGGGACGGCTCAACGAGCAATTGACCAGGCGCAGCTCGAAGGGGTGAGGCTCCCCCTGCGCATTGCGCAACAGGCGGCCGACAGGCTCGGGCGGCATTTCGATGGTTTGGTCACGACTGGCCAGTTCCAGCCCGCAGGCCGAGTCCATCACCTGCCCTCCCAACGTGACGAGCCCTTCGCCCTGGGATGCCGCGAGGCCAAGGCTGGTGAAGCTCATCAGGGAACAGGCGACAGCGAGACTTATGAATGTTTTCACCGTTATCTCCCGCCAGATTCCCCCCGCCGCACCCGGTGCGACGGGGGAAAGGACTTACTGGTAAGCCAGGGTGAAGTTGGTGACCGCGCTGAAATCACCTGGAATGATCGGGTCGGTGGCGGCGCCCTTCACGTAGGCACCGAATTCCAGGGTGTTGTCGCCGGTGCTGATGATCTGCGGCGCGGTCGGCTTGCCCAGTTCAACCAGGCTGCCGCCGTGACTCATCATGATGCCCACGCCACCGGCGCTGCCGACGGTGCCGATCGCACCCGGCACGACAGTCGACGGCGCTGCGGTGAAGGTGGTGGTCACGGTGTTGTCGGTGAGGCCGGACAAATCGCAGCCTTCGAGTTTGATCAGCACCGGCCGAGGGTTGGATTGGCCTCCGGACTGCAACTGATGCTTGGCAATGGCGCCCAGTGGAACGGTTTGATCGACGGACTCAGGCTTGATGGAGCAAGCGCCCGAATGCACTGAACCGGTGAACGTCACTGTTCCATCCGCCGCCTGAACAGACGCCGAACCTGCCAACACAGCGATAGCCAACAGCGCGGTTTTCATTTTGGTTTTCATATTGCCCATATCCATCTAATAAAAATGCCAGTAAGAGAGCCCGGCCCTCATCGCCCCTGAAACATCAGCGGGTGTTAAGGGCCAGTGACACGGAAACGCTTCCGTGTTTTTCCAACAAGTTGCATTGACAACAGGGCGCTCAATCAGCGCCGGAGAAGTATCCCGAGTTACCTGTGGGAAGTAAGCAGGGTGTTTCGCTTACTCGAGTAGTCGAACGTCAATACAACTTATGGAAAAAAAATGGCATTTTGCCAAAACTTATAATTTGGCTGTAAGAAATGGACTACTTTAAGTTATCGAGAACTATTAGCGCTCAATAACGACTGTAAGAACAGTATTACAAGTTGCACTAACATGAACTAAACACCGCGTATCCAGATATGAACATGGCCTGCGGGGCAACGTGACCGTCCGTCAGCACCGCTTGCCCTTGCCTTAAGATATATCTTAAGTTGTATCTAACCATGACGGAGAGCAGAGACATGAAAGCGCATCATCATCCTCATCACGACAGCCCCGACGGCTTTGAGAGACGCCCAGGCCGCGAACGCGGGGGCCGAGGCCCACGGGTGTTTGCACCGGGTGACCTGAAATTGCTGCTGCCGGCGCTGATCGCCGAGCAGCCGTGCCATGGCTATGACCTGATCCGCCGCATCGAGGGCCTTTTCGACGGCGCCTACAGCCCCAGCCCTGGCGTGATCTACCCGACCCTGACCTTTCTCGAAGAAAGCGAATTGATCAGCGGCGACGCCGACGGCGGCAAAAAACGCTACACAATCACCGATGCCGGTCGTCTCTTCCTTGGCGAACAAGCGGTCGCCCTGGACGGCGTGCGCATGCGCATCGATGTGAGCAAGCGCTCGCTGCGGGGCCAGGACCGCCCGCCGCAGATCCATGAGGCGGTGCACAACGTGCGCCATGCCCTGCATTCGCACCACGGGCGCTGGAGCCCGGAAGAAATCGAACGTGTCGCGGCGCTGCTCAACCGCACCGCGCAAGCCATTGCTGACGGGAAGGACCAATGAATAACCAAGCCATTCATCGCGTGACCCATGAAATCAAACGTCGTCGCCTCGAGGTGCTGCGCGTGGTCGACATCACCCCGCGCATGCGCCGCGTCACTTTGGGCGGGCCGGAGCTGGCCGGTTTCGTGAGCCTGGGCAGCGACGACCACATCAAGTTGCTGTTCCCGCAGAACGCCGCCGAGCAAGCAGCCCTCGAAAGCCCCACGTTCAATATCAAAGGCGATGGCCCACAACCGGCCATGCGCGACTACACGCCACGGCGCTTTGACCTGGACGCGGGTGAATTGGATATCGACTTCGTGCTGCACGGAGACGGCCCCGCGTCCACCTGGGCCGAGCAGGTCAAGGTCGGCCAGCACCTGCACATCGGCGGGCCACGGGGTTCGATGATCGTGCCGGATATCTTCGACAGCTACCTGCTGATCGGTGACGAAACCGCGCTGCCGGCCATTGGCCGACGTCTTGAAGAATTGCCGGCCGGGCGCCAGGTGCTGGCGGTGATTGAAATCGAGAATGAAGCGGAGCAGCAGGCCCTGCAGAGTGCGGCGGACGTGCGAGTGATCTGGGTCATACGTGGCCGGGATGACTTGTTGGATACGGTGCAGAAGCTGACTATGCCGGATGGCTCGCTGTACTGCTTCGTCGCTACAGAATCCAGACTATCGCGCCAGCTGCGCCGCGTGCTGCTGGACACCCACTTGGTCAACGAAGAATTCCTCAAGGCCGCCGGCTACTGGCGCGCGCAAGGCAGCGACGAGAGCCAGACCCTGTGAAAGACTCGACGCTGTAACTCCGTGGCGAGCAGGCTTGTCCTGCGTTGGGCTGCGCAGCAGCCCCAAAAACAGGCGCTGAGCCGTATCAGGTACACCGCGTTTTGCTGGACTGGGGCCGCTTCGCACCCCAACGCGGGGCAAGCCCGCTCGCCGCAACAGGCCCGCATCAGTTCGCACGAGCCTTTGAATATTTGTCCAACCCCACCAGCGCCAACGCGATCAGCACAAACCCCAGCAGAATGCCCCCGGCATTCACAAACACCTGTTGATAACCCAACGTGCCCACATCGATGAACGGGTACTGATACTGCCCCAGCAAATCCCCGCGCAGTAGCGCATAGCCGAAGTACACCAGCGGGTAGATCACCCACCCCGCAATGTGCCTGAAACCCAAAACGCCCTTGGGTACGCAGCGCCACCAGTAAATGAAGAACAGCAGCGGCATCACATCGTGCAGCAGTTCATCGGCAATGAACTGAAAGCCTTGCGGGCTCCATAAATGCCGCAGCAGCAGGTTGTAGGTCAGGCTGACGAAAACGATGCTCACGGCGATTGCACTGCTGACCCCGGGCGCCAGGAAAAACCGTTTGGCGGCGCCGTCTCGTGGCACCAGCGCATAGCTGAGCACCACCGCCGCCAGGGTGTTGGTCAGCACCGTGAAGAAACTGAAAAAATTCACCAGCCCACCCAGCAGGCTGGCGCCCGTCTCCCAGCGTGACTGGAAAATCAGGTACTGCTGAATCGCCAATCCCACCCAGCCGGCCAGCGCCGCCGCCGCAATGAAACGCTTCATCGGCTCAGTCCAGCGGACGTTTGGTGCGCATCAACTTGACGTACAACCCTTCGACTTTCTCCCGCGCCCATGGCGTTTTACGCAGGAACGTCAGGCTCGACTTGATGCTCGGGTCGCTCTTGAAACAGCGCACATCGATGCGTTCGGCAAGCCCCGACCATTCGTAGTGTTCCACCAGGGTGGTGAGGACGTGTTGCAGGGTTACGCCGTGGAGAGGGTCGTTGTGTGTTGCGGTCATGCAGGGCCTATCAAGGAAATGATCACGAAGGGTGCACACCTTACCACCGCGCCGATCCAGGTAAAAAGTTCCCCTTCTCGACGAAAAAAGAGATGTTATATTGTAACTACAAATATCAAACGTTTTACCAAGGAATGTACGATGTCTCTTTGCTCTTTGTGGCGCCTGACTCCACTCGCTGCCGTCCTGCTGATCTGCTCCGAAGCCCACGCCCTTGAGCTGCAACCCCAGGTCATCACCGGCAACCCGTTGGGCAGCCAGCAGCTCGCCTCGCCCACCACCGTGCTCGAAGGCGACGACCTGACCCTGCAACAAAAAGGCAGCCTTGGCGAAACCCTGAACAAGCAGCCGGGCGTGTCGTCTTCGTACTTCGGCCCGGGCGCCAGTCGACCGATCATTCGCGGCCAGGACGGCGACCGCATTCGCATCCTGCGCAACGGCGTGGGGGCGCTGGATGCCTCATCGCTGTCCTACGACCACGCGGTGCCGCTGGACCCGGTCAACGTTGAGCGCGTCGAGATCGTGCGTGGCCCGGCAGCGCTGTTGTATGGCGGCAGCGCCATCGGCGGCGTGGTCAACACCTTTGACAATCGCATCCCCACCGAAGCCATCGAAGGCATCCACGGAGCCGGCGAGTTGCGCTACGGCGGCGCCGACACCACCCGCAGCAGCGCAGGCAAACTGGAAGCCGGCAATGGCGCCTTCGCCCTGCACCTGGACGCCAACGCGCGGGAATTCGACGACCTGAAAATCCCCGGTTTCGCACGCAGCCGCCATGCGCCGGTCAGCGAGGACGGCCCTGGCAAAGACGGGCGACTGGGCAACAGCGACGGACGCCAGGACGGCGGTGCCGTGGGCGGTTCCTACACCTGGGACGACGGTTATGCCGGGCTGTCCTACAGCACCTACGACGCCAACTACGGCTCGCCGGCCGAACAGGCGGTGCGTATCCGCATGAAGCAGGACCACTACGCCTTCGCCTCCGAGATCCGCAACCTGCAAGGCCCGTTTACCTCGGTAAAACTCGACGCGGGTTACACCGACTATGAACACCGCGAAATCGAGGGCGGCGAGACCGGCACAATTTTCAAGAACAAGGGCTACGAAGCCCGCGTTGAAGCGCGCCACCAGCCCATCGGCCCGTTCGACGGTGTAGTCGGCGCCCAGGTAACGCGCAACGAGTTCTCCGCCCTGGGTGAAGAAGCCTTCGTGCCACAGACCGACACCAATGCCGCCGCGCTGTTTATTCTTGAAGAAATGCAAGCCACCGAGCGCCTGAAACTCAGCCTCGGCGGGCGCCTGGAACACACCCGCGTCGACCCGGATGCCAAGGGCAACGCCCGCTTTGCCACCGCCGACAACAGCAACGATTTCACCGCCGGCAGCCTGTCGTCGGGCGCGGTGTACACGCTGACACCGATCTGGTCCGTGGCCGCCACCCTGGGCTACACCGAGCGCGCGCCGACCTTCTACGAGCTGTATGCCAACGGCGCCCACGTCGCCACCGGCACCTATGAACAGGGCGACGCCAACCTGAAGAAAGAAAAAGCGGTGTCCAGCGACCTGGCGCTGCGTTTCGACAATGGCACCCACAAAGGCAGCTTCGGTGTGTTCTACAGCCACTTCTCCAATTACATCGGCCTGCTGGGCACCGGTCGCACCTTGAATGACGAAGGCGACGCCGACCCGAGTGGCATCCCCGAGTACACCTATTCCGGCGTGCGGGCCCGTTTCGCCGGCTTCGAAGCCCAGGATCACTGGAAACTCGGCGAAAGTGCCTACGGCAAGTTCGCTCTGGAACTGTCGGGCGATTACACCCGAGCCACCAACCTCGACACCGGCGAAGCCCTGCCGCGCATTGCGCCATTGCGCATGAGCAGCGGCCTGCTGTGGGAGCTGGACCGCTGGCAGGCACGCATCGACGTGGAACATGCCGCTGGCCAGGGCCGCGTGCCGGACAACGAAAGCGGCACCGACGGCTACACCACCCTGGGCGCCAGCGCCGGTTATCACTTCAACATGGGGGGCAGCCAATGGCTGGCATTCGTGAACGGTGAAAACCTGACCAACCAGACGGTGCGCTACGCCAGCTCGATCCTGCGCGACATCGCCCCGGCGCCGGGGCGTAGCGTGCAGGTTGGCGTGCGCACCACCTTCTAACCCCCGCACCGCAATGCCCCCTGTGAAAGGGGGCTCTATGGCGAGCGGGCTTGTTGTGGCGAGCTGGCTTGTTGTGGCGAGCTGGCTTGTTGTGGCGAGCGGGCTTGCCCCGCGTTGGGGTGCGAAGCACCCCCAATCAAATAAAACGCGGTACACCAGAAACTACTCAGAGCCTGGTTCTGGGACTGCTGCGCAGCCCAACGCAGGGCAAGCCTGCTCGCCACAGGAGTTTGGTGGGGACTCCCACATTGATCGTCGGCGTGCTCCCACATGAGCCTGTTTATCCCTTCAACTTTCGCCGCGACATTCAGTCACTGTTACCGAATCTGAAATGATGCATCTTGCGATTTACGCTTTCTCAAAACGGCCCACCGCATTATCCTTCGCAACAATCTGAAACGCTTCACCTCCCGTTCGTCCACATTCGCCGACAGTTCCCCACTATAAAGACAGCGCTGTCTTAAACCAGCCTGCGTCCGGGGAACCTATCGCCCGCCTGTGGATAAGCCTCGCGTTCCCCAGAAATAGCAAAAAAACCCTGAACCAAGCCCGCGTCGAATCGTCATCTACAGTGAAGCGCGGGGTTACACAACTATTCCAACGTGACGGAGAAACACACTATGAGCACTGATGGGGCTTCGAGCCCAAGCCGCCTGCTGCCCAGGCTGCTTGGCGTCTTGCTGCTGATCATGGGCCTGGCCTTGCTGGCCGGCGGCGTCAAGCTGAGCATGCTCGGCGGATCGCTGTACTACCTGCTGGCCGGTATCGGCCTCACCCTGACCGGCGTCCTGCTGATGGCCACCCGCCGCGCGGCGCTGGGCCTTTACGCACTGGTGCTGTTCGCCAGCACCGTGTGGGCCCTGTGGGAAGTCGGCCTGGACTGGTGGCAGTTGGTGCCGCGCCTGGCGCTGCTGTTCGCCCTGGGCCTGGTCATGCTGCTGCCGTGGTTTCGCCGTCCGTTGCTGCGCGGTCAACCGGCGCCGCTGGGCACCGGCGCACTGAGCGTGGCCGTGGTGCTGGCGGGTGCCGCCGCACTGGCCAGCCAGTTCACCACCCCAGGTGAAATGGTCAAGAAGGGTCAGCTCGACCGCGACGCGGTGCCAGGCATGGCCAACGCCGCGCCCGCCCAGGCCGATGGTGACTGGAACTCCTACGGCCGTTCGGCGTTCGGTGATCGCTACTCGCCATTAGCGCAGATCACCCCGGCCAACGCGCACAAGCTGGTTCCGGCGTGGACCTTCCGCACCGGCGACATCCCGGGCGCCGGCGACCCGGGCGAGACCACCGCGGAAAACACCCCGCTCAAGGTCAACGGCATGCTCTACGTGTGCACCCCGCACAGCCAGGTGATTGCGCTGGACCCGGACACCGGCAAGGAAATCTGGCGTTTCGATCCGAAGATCAGCAGCCAGGGCGCCGAGAACTTCAAGGGTTGGGCGCACATGACCTGCCGTGGTGTGTCGTATCACGATGACGCCGCCTACGCCTCCGAGCAAAGCCCCACCGGCAGCGCCAGCCCGGCCGCCGCGCCGACTGCCTGCCCCAAGCGCATTTTCGTACCGACCGCCGACACCCGTCTGATCGCCCTGAATGCCGACACCGGCAAGATGTGTGAAGACTTCGGCGACAAAGGCCAGATCGACCTGCGCGCCAATATCGGCAGCTTCGCTCCGGGCGGTTACTACTCCACGTCGCCACCGGCGGTGACCAAAAACCTGGTGGTGATCGGCGGCCACGTCACCGACAACGTGTCGACCGACGAGCCAAGCGGCGTGATCCGCGCGTTCGACGTGCACACCGGCAAGCTGGTGTGGAACTGGGACAGCGGCAACCCGGACGACACCACCCCGTTGGCCGAGGGCCAGACCTACACGCGCAACTCGCCGAACATGTGGTCCATGTTCGCCGTGGATGAAAAACTCGGCATGCTCTACCTGCCGATGGGCAACCAGATGCCCGACCAGTACGGCGGCGACCGTACCGACGAATCCGAGAAATACGCCGCCGGCCTCACCGCCCTGGACATTGACAGTGGCCATGTGAAGTGGAGCTTCCAGTTCACTCACCATGACCTGTGGGACATGGACGTGGGCGGCCAGCCGTCGCTGATCGACATCAAGACCGAAGCCGGCGTCAAGCAGGCCGTGATGGCGTCGACCAAGCAAGGCAGCATCTACGTGCTGGATCGCGCAACCGGCCAGCCGGTAGTGCCGATCCACGAAGTGGCCGTACCGCAAGGCGCAGTGGCGGGTGATCGCACCTCCCCTACCCAGCCTAAATCCGAGCTGAACTTCATGCCGCCGCCGCTTAAAGAGCGCGACATGTGGGGCGTAACCCCGTTCGACCAGATGCTGTGCCGCATCGATTTCAAATCCATGCGCTACGACGGTCCGTTCACCCCGCCTTCGCTGCAGGGCTCGATCGTGTACCCGGGTAACTTCGGCGTGTTCGACTGGGGCGGCATTTCGGTCGACCCGGTGCGTCAGATTGCGTTTGTGAACCCGAGCTACATGGCGTTCAAATCCAAGCTGATCCCGGCCACCGAGATCGCCAAGCAAGGCCCGCGAGTCAGCGAAACCGAAGGCGTGCAGCCCAACAAAGGCGCGCCGTACGGCGTGATCCTCGAAGCGCTGCTATCGCCTCTGGGCCTGCCGTGCCAGGCACCGGCGTGGGGTTATGTGGCGGCGGTCGACCTGACCAACCACCAGACCCTGTGGATGCACAAGAACGGCACCGTGCGTGACAGCTCGCCGGTTCCGATCCCGCTGACCATGGGCGTACCGAGCCTGGGCGGGACCTTCACCACCGCCGGCGGCGTCGCGTTCCTCAGCGGCACCCTCGACCAGTACCTGCGTGCCTATGACGTGAAAAACGGCAAGCAACTGTGGGAAGGCCGCCTGCCAGCCGGCGCGCAGACCACACCGATGACCTACACCGGCAAGGACGGCAAGCAATACGTGCTCGTCATGGCCGGCGGTCACGGCTCCCTGGGCACCAAGCAGGGTGACTACGTAATGGCGTTCAAACTGCCTGATTAAGCGGTACGGGCGGTAACAAAAAGGCGGCTACCCTCAACAGGTAGCCGCCTTTTTCATGGGCATAAACACATGCCGTTCAGTTAAGCGCAGATTCCCTGTGGCGAGCAGGCTTGTCCTGCGTTGGGCTGCGCAGCAGCCCCAAAACCAGGCGCTGAGCCGTATCAGGTACACCGCGTTTTGCTGGATTGGGGGTGCTTCGCACCCCAACGCGGGGCAAGCCCGCTCGCCACAACAAGCCCGCTCGCCACAGTGTCTCCAGTTAGCGGTGCGACAGCGCAGGCTAGCGCTCGATCACGTCACCACGCAACGCCGCCAACCGCGCAATCAGGCGGTTCTGCACCGGTACGGCGATGCCTTCCTTATCCATCGAAGCAATCAGATCCTCCACCAGCGCGTTGAAGTCACTGCGGGTCACGTTCTGGCCCTTGTGAGTCTCGGCCATGCTGTCCCCGGTGTAGGTGCACGGTCCGCCCGCTTCCACGCAGAATTTCTCGATCAGCTTGTTGCGCAGGCGCTGGATATCCACGTGCCGAAAGTGTTCGACGATGCGCGGATCACGGGCCACGTTGAGCAGCATGCCTTCCACAATGCGGGTAATGCCGGGCATGGCGCCCAGGTCGCGGTACAGGCTGTCATCCCTGGGCGGTTGCTGGGCACAGGCGCTGAGCAGCAGGGCCAGTACAACCAATAGAAATCGCATCAGAAACTCCCTTGCACCGACAGGTAGGTGCCGTTCTGGTCAGCCAGCGTGGCGATTTCGCCGAGGCGCGCGTAGGCCAGCACCACCGACACATGCTTGTTGGGAAAGTAGCCCACGAATACATCCGCCCAATCGCTTTCGCCGGCAAACGACAGGTTGTCAGGTTTTTCCCGGTATTCCACGCCGACCGCCCAGCGCGGGTTGAACAACACGGCCACCGAGCCCTCCTTGAGCAGGCTGCGACGGTCACGGCGGTCGCCACCAAAACCGAGCAGGCCGGTTTCATTGGCGCGGCTGTAGCGCAGGTTGCCGTTGACCAGCACGTTGTAACCAAACGCCGCGCCCATGAACAAACGGCTGGCGGCGAGGTAGCCTTCCACATCGCTGTCGCGCCTGGCGCCGACCAGGCGGGGGATATCGAAGTTGCTCTGGTGTTTGTATTCCAGGCCCAGGGACACCTGGGGCAGACGGTCGTAAATCACGTCGCCGAACAAACGCACCTTCATCCCCAGCACATCCTGGCCAAGGTGGTCATCCGGCAGGTTGAGCCGGTGCACCAGGGTGCCGAGGTCGAAGCGTTGCCGGGCAAAAGACAGCTCGACGCGGTTGTCATAGGCCAGCGCCAGCCCGGCTACGTCCAGCCGATAATCCGGCAGGTTGACCGTGGTGGCGAACGCCGTGGCGCCCCATTCGTGCTGTTCGCCGTAACCGGCGAGTACCGCCCACGGCGTGATGCCACCGCCGGCCGCGCCTTCGAGGCTGCTGGCACCGCCGGTGGCGATCAGACGACCATTATCGGCCAGCGCGGTTTGCACAGTCAGGGCGACCAGGCAGCCGATCAGGAAAAAACGCACGTCAGGCTACTCAATGAACCAGGGAAGTTTGTGCACTGAGCGGCAGCGCCACCCAGGCTTCGAATGCATCGGCGCTCAAGGGCCGGCTGATCAGGTAACCCTGGGCCGTGTCGCACTGCCAGCGCTCCAGCAGGCGCAGGCTGTGGGCGTACTCGACGCCCTCGGCGACCACCTTGAGGCCCAGGTTGTGGCTCATCTCGATGGTGGAACGCACGATCACCGCGTCCTCGCTGGTTTCGTCGAGGTTGCGCACGAACGACTGATCGATCTTCAACTCCTGCACCGGCAGACGCTTGAGGTGGGCCAACGATGAATAGCCGGTGCCGAAGTCATCCACCGACAGGCTGATGCCGCAGTCGCGCAGCAGGTGCAAAACTTTCAGGGCTTTTTCCGGCTCGCGCATCACCGCGCTTTCGGTGATCTCGAACACCAACTGTTCGGCCGGCAAGGCATAGCGTCGCAGCAGCGCCGATACGCGATGGGCCAGCTCGTCGCCCTGCAGGTCTTCCGCCGAAATGTTCAGCGACAGTTGCAGGTAAAGGCCGCGCCGGTTCCATTCGCAGAGCTGGCGGATGCCCTCCTCGATCACCCACTGGGTCAGCAAGCGAATGCTGCCGGAGCGCTCGGCCAGCGGGATGAATTCCGCCGGCGAGATCATGCCGAACTGCGGGTGTTGCCAGCGCAGCAAGGCTTCGGCCTGGCGCACGTGGCCCTGGCGAATGTCCAGTTTGGGCTGATAGTGCAACAGCAATTGACCCTGGCCGGGCGCGTGGCGCAGGTCGCGAATGAGGGTGATCTGGCGGCGATGGGCAAGGTCACTGCCCTGCTCGTAAACCTGCAGGCGCCCGGGGATTTTCGCCGCGTCCGTCATGGCAATCGCGGCGCGTTCAAGCAAGGTGTGCGCGGTTTCGCCATCGGCCGGGTAGGTCGCGATGCCCAGGCGGCAGTCCAGCGCCAGGTCATGGCCGTTGATGCTGTGGGGGCGCAGCAGCAATTGTTGGAGTTTGTCGGCCATGCCCACCGCCTCGTCGCTGCCGGCGCCTTCGAGCAACAGCAAGAACTCGTCGGCGATCAGGTGCGCCAGCGTGTCGCCGGGGCGCATTACCGCTTGCAGGCGACGACCGACGGTAGGCAACAGTTGGTCCACGGCGCCCGGCCCGGCAGCTTCGCTGGCGGCACGCAGGTTATCGATGCCCAGGTGAATCAGCGCAATCGGCCGCTGCAGGGCAATCGCGCTGCCCAGACGCTCCATCGCCAGCGCGCGGTTCGGCAGGCCGGTGAGGCGGTCATGCAGCGCGTTGTGCGCCAACTGCTGCTCGCGCTCGGCAATGCCTTTTTGCATGGCATTGAGCGCGCCGGCCAGCAAACCCAATTCGTCGCTGCGGGTGAGGGTCACCGGCGTAAGGTAGTGGCCCTGCCCGATGCGCTCGGCCGCCGACGCCAGCGCCTGCACGGGCCGTGACACCGTGCGCGCCAGCAGCAATGCGCCGATCAACGAGGCCAACAGCGCCACCAGCGCAATGCCGAGGATCTTTTCATCGAGCGGCACGAATGCCTGCATCGCTGCATCCAGCGGACTTTGCAACAGCGCCAGCACTTTGCCGTCGTCGTCGCTGGCCAGCACCAGCGACTGGTTGAGAAAGCTGTGTTCCAGATGATCGGTGGTCGACACGCCCCGGCGGCTGGAATCGCCTTCCATCAGGTCCAGAATGCTGTCGCGCAGCGCCTGCGGCTGGGTGCTCACCAACTCGCCGGGCACGCCTTTATCGATCGCCAGGAACGACACCTGCAGGTTGCTCAACGAGTGCAACTCGTCGGCAAACGTACCGTCCATGCTGAAGCCCATCACCACCCGCGCAATCGGCAACGGTGCCAGCACCGACGCTTCCACCAGCAGGTGCGGCCTGCCCTGCAGCGGCACGATCAGCGTGGCCTGATGCTTGCTTCTGGCTTCGCGCAGCGCCTGGTCGTAGCGGAAGATCGAGCCTTCAGGCACTTCGCTCAGGGTGCTGGACAGCACTTTGCCGTCCATGCCCAGCAAGATCATGTCGTTGGCATTGATGCGCTTGCCGTGGTTGAGCAGCACCGAGCGCATCGTTGCCGAATCGCCACTGGCCACCGCATCGCGAAAACCGAAATCGGTGGACAGCAGTTGCACAGCGTCGGCCAGGCGTCGGCTGCGTGCATCAAGCAGGCGTTCGAACACCCGCGAGCCCACCTCCAGCTGGGTCAGGGCCTGGCCGCGCACGGCTGAGCTAGTGGCGACTTTCACACTGAAATACAGCGCACCGATCACCACCAGCGACAACAGGATCAATACCGAGGCGACCCGCGCCTGAAAGCTACTGCGCAGTTTCATGGGCGGCTCGATTGAAGGCATCGCCGAACGCCGATGGCGTGGGCGGCAGATCGGCGGACACCGGCTCCAGGGCCAGCACCACGCTGTGGCTCAGGCCCGTGGCGGGAACGTGCAGGATGCCGCCGTCCAGCGGCTGCATGGCTTTGAGTTGCGGATGCCACAGGGTGGCGTGGTAGTCGCCGGGAGGGAGTTGCTCCAGACGCACGCGGCCCTGGGCGTCGCTGGCGCCGAACACCGGATCGTCGGTGACATAAATGTAACCGAGCATCCAGTCATGGATATTGCAGCCCAGCACTACCACACCGGCCTTGTCGAACAGCAGCGGTTCGCTCGGCGTGCCTTCATACAGGCGCAGCTCGAAGCGCTTGGCGGCGGAGAAGGAATACACCTGATGGCGGATGTTGTCGCTGTTGGGAAAGCGCACCTGGGTGCCCGTGTGCACGACCAGCACATGGGGCGCGAAACGCTGGCCGCGCTGGTCCATATCAGCCTTGAGCGGTCCCGTCGGCGCGTGGGCCGGGCCTTGCAGGGTGACGACCGCGTCCGCCACCGGGCTGCCATCAGCCTGATGCATGAGCACCTCGAGCGTGGCCGCCGAGAGGGGACCCGCCGCCAGTAGCAGCACCGCGCAAGAAAACAGCTGAACAACTCGACCCATGGGAGATCCGCGAATAAGGAGAAAAAAGCGGCCAGCCTTGGCAGAAATTGAAAGCAATGGCAGCTATGATGCCGTAAATAAGGCAAAGTGCCACCACTGAACAACGTCACACGCTTGACCGCTGGTCGGTAAAAAAACGATGCAATCGGTCAAGCTCATTGAGGTTATCGCCTGCCCGCGCAGAAACTATAGGCGTTATACCGGAACGCGTTGCTGGCCCATCCATTGCTCGAACGCCTTCGCCTCCAACGGCCGGCTGATCAGGTAGCCCTGGGCGGTGTCGCAGCGCCACAGTTTGAGCAACCTGAGGCTGGGTTCGAACTCCACCCCTTCGGCCACTACCCGCAGCCCCAGGTTATGGCTCATTTCGATGGTCGAGCGCACGATCACGCCGTCGCCGGTGGCGCTGTCGAGGTTGCGCACGAAGGACTGGTCGATCTTCAACTCCTGTACTGGCAAGCGCTGCAGTTGTGCGAGCGACGAATAACCGGTGCCGAAGTCATCCACCGACAGGCTGATGCCGCAATCGCGCAGTTGCTCCAGCACGCGGAGGGCCTGCTGCGGGTTATGCATGATCGCGCTTTCGGTGATTTCGAAGATCAATTGCCGGGCCGGCACGCCGTAGTGCGCCAGCAGGCCGGTGACACGCAGGGCCAGGTCATCGTCGGCCAGGTCATCCACGGAAATGTTCACCGACAGTTGGATCAGCAGGCCACGCTGGGCCCAGTCGGCGATCTGGCGGATGGCCTCTTCGATGACCCACGCAGTGAGCAAGCCCATGCTGCCGGTGCGCTCGGCCAGGGGAATGAATTCGGCCGGCGATACCAGACCCAGGGTCGGATGCTGCCAGCGCAACAAGGCTTCGGCCTGGCACACATGGCCGAGCCTGAGGTCCAGCTTGGGCTGGTAGCAGAGCAGCAATTGGCCTTCGGCAGCGGCGCGGCGCAAGTCGCGGATCAGCGTGATCTGCCGCTGGTGGGCCAGGTCGCGGTCCTGCTGGTAGATCTGCAGGTGGCCGGGCAGGCTCGCCGCATCATGCCGGGCGATGGCGGCGCGGCTGATCAACTCTTCCACCTGCTGACCATCGGCGGGGTAGGCCGCGATGCCGATGCTCACTTCATGGCGCACCTCGTCTTCGCCGATGCGCCGGGGCTCGGTGAGCAACGCATGCAGGCGGTCGGCGCGGGCCACGGCGCGGTCGACCTGGGTGTTTTCCAGCAGCAACAGAAACTCGCTGCCGGCGATGCGCGCCGCCGTGTCGCTGGTCAGCAGGCTCATGGACAGGCAGCGGCTGGCTTCACGCAGCATGTCCTCGACGCCCTCCGGCCCGAAGCCCTCATTGATCACCCGGTAGTTTTCGATCCCCAGGTACAGCAACACCACCGGCCGCCGCGCGCTGATCGCACTGCCCAGGCGCTCCATCGCCAGCGCGCGATTGGGCAAGCCGGTGAGCGGATCATGCAGCGCGTTGTGGGCCAATTGCCGCTCACGCATGGCAATGCCGCTTTGCATGGCGTTGAACGCGCGGGCCAGCAGGCCGAACTCATCCTGGCTGCGCACTCGCACCGGCGTGCCGTAATCACCGGCCCCGATACGCGCGGCGGCATCCACCAAGGCACTGAGCGGGCGCGACACCCGTCGCGCGAGGAACAACGCCCCGGCCAGCGAAACCAGCAGCACCGCCAGGGCGATACCTATGAACTGTCGGTCGAGCGGTTCAAAGGATTCCAGCGCCTGGTCCAGCGGGGTTTGCAGCAGCACGCGCACCTCGCCGCCGTCGCCCGTGTTGGCCAGCGCCAGCACCTGGCTGAGCACGCGTTCGCCGTAAAACCGGGTGATCTGCGGCTCGGCGTTGAGCGGCGCCTCACGTAGCAGATTGACGACGCCGGCCTGCCAGGCCTCGGGCTGGCTGCTGAACAGCGGGCCGGCCTGATCGGCCTGCACACTGAGAAACGACACGTCCAGGTTGCTCATGGAGCGCAGTTCGCTGGCGAACTGCGTGTCCATGGGAAAGCCCATGACCACACGGGCGATGGGCAGCGGGTCGTAGACGTCTTTCTGCACCAGCAGGTAGGGCCGCCCGTCCATGGCGACGATCAGCATCTGCAAGCCTTTGCGCCGCGCATGGCGCAGGGCGTCGCCAGGGGGAAACGGCTGCCCACGCGTGAACACCGGCAAGGTGCTGAGCACTACCTTGCCGTCGAGCCCCAGCACGAACACTTGGCTGGAACGAATACCCGTGCCGTGCCGACGCAGCGCCGAGAGGATCGCCTCGCTGTTGCCCTCGGCCACGGCCTGTTTGAACGCGGCATCGGCGGTCAGCCAGTCGAGACCGTAGTGCAGACGGCGACTGCGCAGGTCGAGCAGACGCTCGAACACCTCGCCGCCAGTTTTCATCTGCACATGCGCCTGGTTTTCCACGGCGCGGGTGGTGGCGGCCTTGACCGCGAAATAGGTGGCGGCGACGACAATCAGCAACAACAGCGCCAGGACCGTGGCAATGCGGGTCTGGAAGGTGTGGCGCCAGGTCATGGCGGAGCTCTCGGGGGAGGCCCGCCGTTCTTGACCGCTGGTGGCTGTGGGTGTGTGCATTCCTTGCGGCCTGATGGTGGGGTGTCAGGAAAATATCTATTTTGGGTAGAGTGATTGGTTTTAGCAGATTGCTAAGGGATGAGTCGGTTTTTTGGCGTTTGGTTGGGTGAATATTCATTTTTTGGGTGATGACAGTCCCATCGGCTCCGCCAAGTCATCGACTTAGCGCTGTCGCGCGGCAAACTGGAACCCTGTGGCGAGCAGGCTTGCCCCGCGTTGGGCTGCGCAGCAGCCCCAAAACCAGGCGCTGAGCCGTATCAGGTACACCGCGTTTTGCTGGATTGGATTGGGGGCGCTTCGCACCCCAACGCGGGGCAAGCCCGCTCGCCACAGGGATGTGGCTGACTGAAATTTAGTGCTTTAAAATCAACAGGTTATTTTGTGTTTGATAAGAACTGGCTTGTCTGCGCGGCAAACTGGAACCCTGTGGCGAGCAGGCTTGCCCTGCGTTGGGCTGCGCAGCAGCCCCTAAACCAGGCGCTGAGCCGTATCAGGTACACCGCGTTTTGCTGGATTGGGGGCGCTTCGCACCCCAACGCGGGGCAAGCCCGCTCGCCACAGGGATGTGTCTTCCTGAAATTTAGTTATTTAAAATCAAGATGTTATTTTGTTTTTGATAAGAGCTGGCTTGTCTGCGCGGCAGACTGGAACCCTGTGGCGAGCAGGCTTGCCCTGCGTTGGGCTGCGCAGCAGCCCCAAAACCAGGCGCTGAGCCGTATCAGGTACACCGCGTTTTGCTGGATTGGGGGCGCTTCGCACCCCAACGCGGGGCAAGCCCGCTCGCCACAGGGATGCGGCTGCATTAAATTTTGTTATTTAAAATCAACAGGTTATTTTATTTTTGATAAGAGCTGGCTTGTCTGCGCGGCAGACTGGAACCCTGTGGCGAGCAGGCTTGCCCTGCGTTGGGCTGCGCAGCAGCCCCTAAACCAGGCGCTGAGCCGTATCAGGTACACCGCATTTCCCTTGATGGGGGGCGCTTCGCACCCCAACGCGGGGCAAGCCCGCTCGCCACAGGAATGTGGCTTCCTGAAATTTAGTGCTTTAAAATCAACACGTTATTTTGTGTTTGATAAAAGCTGGCTTGTCTGCGCGGCAGACTGGAACCCTGTGGCGAGCAGGCTTGCCCTGCGTTGGGGTGCGCAGCAGCCCCAAAACCAGGCGCTGAGCCGTATCAGGTACACCGCGTTTTGCTGGATTGGGGGCGCTTCGCACCCCAACGCGGGGCAAGCCCGCTCGCCACAGGGATGTGGCTGCCTGAAATTTAGTGCTTTAAAATCAACAGGTTATTTTGTTTTTGATAAGAACTGGCTTGTCTGCGTTCTGGGGGAGAGTGTCAGATTTTTTGTGTTCGGGCCGGTTACGGCCTGCCGTCAGGCAGGCCCTATCTTTACCAGGTCGGCCTGATAAATCGATCTCCGTACAGAATCGCAAATTGATTCATTGCGTTCTTCCA